>NZ_JAKSXX010000155.1 GCF_022829385.1 Methylobacterium sp. J-070
GGACGGAGCTGCCCTCATGTTCATGAAGATCGACCGCCTCCTCACGGAGCTGCCCGAGCCGAAGAAGCCTGAGCCTAACGCGGCCGCCGCTCTACAGGAGCTGCTCGGTGGTAAGTACGGCGAGATGTCGACGCTCGGGAACTACATGTTCCAGAGTTTCAACTTCCGCAACAAGGAGAAGCTCCGGCCGTTCTACAGCCTGGTGTCGAGCATCTTCGCCGAGGAGATCGGACACGTCGAGCTGGTTTCGACCGGTATCGCCCTGCTCAACAACGGCCCGGGCAACCCGAAGACGGACGTCGATATCTCCAAGGCGCCGTTCGCCGAGATGCAGGATATCCGGCTCGCTGGCGCCTTCCTGGCCAACGGCGGCGGCGCGACGCCGGTCAACTCTAACGCCCAGTCGTGGAACGTCGACATGGTCACCACGACCGGCAACTTGATCATCGACTTGCTGCACAACTTCCACCTGGAGTGCGGCGCACGCATTCACAAGCTGCGGGTCTACGAGACCATGATCGAGCCGACTGGCCGCGAGACCTGCGCCTACCTACTCGTGCGCGGTTCGCTTCATGCCCACGCCTACGCCCTGGCCCTGAAGAAGCTCACCGGTGTAGCCATCGAGCAGATGCTACCGACGCCCAACATCGACCTGTCGCGTATCCCGGAATGTCAGAAGTACCTCGACGAGGGCAAGCACCGGCGGCTCTACACCTTCAGCGAGGAGGATTACCGGGAAGCGGCCGGCGTCTGGTCGAACGATGAGGTCGCCCTGCCGGGTGATCCGCCGGGTAACCTGGAGGTAGTCGACGGCTATCCCGAGGGTGGCAAGATCCCGGAACTCGACGGCAACTACGGTGCCTTTGCACCCGACTATGCGCCGGAGGAGATCTTCGAAATCGCGAGCAAGCTCTACAAGAAGAGCCGCTAGGCCACTTAAGGGTCAGAGGCATCGGCCGAAACTGATAGAAGGCTGAGCCATAAAGGAGCCCCGCGGTATCGAACCCGCGGGGCAGGTCTCGGTCACATGCGCGAACGACGCATATGGTGGCGTCGGTGATGCTTCATACGCATCATACCCCGCTGCCCACCCATCCGCTTCTGCGACGGGCTCTTCACGCTGCCCGGATTATTCATGTTGCTTTGGGCGCTGCCGCCGCCTGACATCTGCGCAAGAGCTGAGCCGCTGACTGCGAACGACAGTGCGGCCGCGAGGGCAAGCATCTTTATCGACATGGCGTTTTCCTCCAAACGGATCGGTTCGATCGGTCTGGGTCTGAACGCCGCCGCAGTCGATATTGTTCAAGCAGCCAATAAGAGGCCGCCCCCAAGGATCAACGGGCCGACGTCAGCCTCTCTGCGCACGACGTCGGCCCGAATTGGGCGCACACGGACAGGAAGAAGACCTAGTCACCCAGATCGTAATTGGCCGTTGTCCGCAAGCTCGCGTCCGCCGCTGATACGGAGTAACGGGAGAGTACGGAGGTCAGGTGTTCGCCGCTGAACGAGAACGGCGTTACCTCGCCGCGCGCATGGGTTGATAAGCTCACCAAGCACAGGGCCGTCTTGCTCGGTTCGGCGGGCCGCAATAGGATACTGCCTGCGCTCTTGGCCGAAAACAGCGCCGCATCCGCCTCCGCGAAGAGCGCTGACGCGTTGTGCGACAA
>NZ_JAKSXX010000156.1 GCF_022829385.1 Methylobacterium sp. J-070
CCTGCCGCCACCGCCCGGTTGGGCGGAACCGACGTGGTCGTGCGCCTCGGTTCCGGCCATCTGTTCAACCTCGGTCTGCTCGTCGCCGCCAACAGCCTCGACGCCGAAGGCGGCGACTTCGGCAACGGGCCTGATGGGCGCGTCTCCGGCGCCACGGTCCGCCTTGCTCTTACCGGCGCGGCCGCCAACCAGGGCCGCATCGAGTCCACCGGCGACCTCGCCTTCTCCGCCCGCAGTCTCGCCAACACCCACTCCATCCTCGCCAACGGCGCGGCCTCCCTCCAAACCGCCGGCGCCCTTACCAGCAGCGGGCGCGTGGTGGCGCAAAGCCTCGCCGTCAGGGCCGGGGGCGACCTTGCCAATTCCGGCCTGATCGGCTCGCTCACCGCGCTCAGCGTCGCGGTCGGCGGCCGGGTCGACAACAGCGGCAGCCTCCTGGCTCAGGGCGGCGATCTCACCCTCGCCGCCGGTGGCATCGTGTCCTCCAGCGGCGACATCATCGCCAAGAACCGGCTGACCCTCGCGGCCGGCGGCTACGAGACGCCTGCCGCCACCGCCCGGTTGGGCGGAACCGACGTGGTCGTGCGCCTCGGTTCCGGCCATCTGTTCAACCTCGG
>NZ_JAKSXX010000159.1 GCF_022829385.1 Methylobacterium sp. J-070
GCGAACTCAATCGTTGATGGCGGCGACGACGCCGGCGCCGACGGTGCGGCCGCCCTCGCGGATGGCGAAGCGCAGCTTCTCCTCCATGGCCACCGGCACGATCAGCGCCACGTCCATGGTCACGTTGTCGCCCGGCATCACCATCTCGGTGCCCTCCGGCAGCGTGCAGATCCCGGTCACGTCCGTCGTGCGGAAGTAGAACTGCGGCCGGTAGTTGGTGAAGAACGGCGTGTGGCGCCCGCCCTCCTCCTTGGTCAGGATGTAGGCCTCGGCCTTGAACTTCGAGTGCGGCTTCACCGAACCCGGCTTGCACACCACCTGGCCCCGCTCCACGTCCTCGCGCTTCGTGCCGCGCAGAAGCACGCCGACGTTGTCGCCCGCCTGACCCTGGTCGAGCAGCTTGCGGAACATCTCCACGCCCGTCACCGTCGTGGTCTGCGTGTCCCGGATCCCGACGATCTCCACCGTCTCGCCGACCTTCACGATCCCGCGCTCGACCCGGCCCGTCACCACCGTGCCGCGCCCCGAGATCGAGAACACGTCCTCGATCGGCATCAGGAACGGCAGGTCGATCGGGCGCTCCGGCTGCGGGATGTAGGCGTCCACCGTCGCCATCAGCGCCAGCACCGCCTCCTTGCCGATCTTCGGCTCCTTGTCCTCGAGCGCCATCAGCGCCGAGCCCTTGGTGATCGGGATGTCGTCGCCCGGGAAGTCGTACTTCGACAGCAGCTCGCGCACCTCAAGCTCGACCAGCTCCAGCAGCTCCTCGTCGTCGACCATGTCGACCTTGTTGAGGAACACCACCAGCGCCGGAACGCCGACCTGACGGGCCAGCAGGATGTGCTCGCGCGTCTGCGGCATCGGGCCGTCGGCCGCCGACACCACCAGGATCGCGCCGTCCATCTGCGCCGCGCCGGTGATCATGTTCTTCACGTAGTCGGCGTGGCCCGGGCAATCCACGTGCGCGTAGTGCCGGTTAGCCGTCTCGTACTCCACGTGCGCCGTCGAGATCGTGATCCCGCGCGCCTTCTCCTCCGGTGCCTTGTCGATCTGGTCGTAGGCCGTGAACGTCGCGCCCCCCGTCTCCGCCAGCACCTTCGTGATCGCCGCCGTCAGCGACGTCTT
>NZ_JAKSXX010000160.1 GCF_022829385.1 Methylobacterium sp. J-070
GATGGGGCAGGCGATCAGGATCGGATTTGCAGGGCATGATGGCTCCTCAGGCTGCGGGGCGGTTTAGGGCGGCGTAGCTCGCTAGGACGTGGCGGCGATCGAGACCGGCGAGGCGGTCGAGAGCATCGATCGCAGCGGGGAGCGCGGCGGGGTCGCTCTCGGCGCGGCGCAGCAGCTCGGCGAGGTCAGCACCCCGAGGGCCGGTCGAGAGGTGGACGACGGCGCGTGGCAGCGGAGCCGGGCTCGACGCTCTGCCTCGTCCAGGTCTGGGCGGAACGGCCCCCAGGCGTCGCGGGCGGGGATCACTGGCCGAACTCCCACCACGGCACCCCTTCAGGCTGGCCGGGCTTCTCGCGGTGGGTTAGGTGGCCGAACGAGATCTCCGTGGCCGTGATCGCGCGGACT
>NZ_JAKSXX010000163.1 GCF_022829385.1 Methylobacterium sp. J-070
CATCGCCGCCCCACTGCAGCCGCCGCCTCGTCGGCGCGGACGGCCGCCGAAAAACGGCTACGCCGCCCAGGTGGCCTGAACGGCGGAACTGAGGAGTTTTACTCCGGCGCTTTTGGGGATGTTTAGAGCGGCGTTGACAGATGGTGCCACCCAGAACGCTGGTCGGCGGCGCCGGCGGCGGGAAGACGAGCTACGCCCGGGCGCTGTTCCGTGGCCTGGGCCTGCCCGAGGTCATCCACTCGGCGGCCGGGCAGATCGACGGCGGCGCGTTCGCCGGCACGAACCGGATGTGGGGCACCTGGCGTCTCAGCGTCGTCGCCCAGGCCATCCAGCGCTTCCGGACGGCCTCGGTGGGTGTCCTGGTCGATGAGGCCGAGAAGCAGGGTCCGAGCCGCCGCTGGGGACGACTTGACGAGACGATCCTGCCGTTCCTGGAGCGCTCGACGACCGCCCGCGCCATTCAGGATCCGGCGCTGGAGGTGCCCCTGGATCTCAGCGGCCCGAGCTACATCCTGACGGCGAACGAGCGGACCGGCCTGTCGCAGCCCCTGCTGGACCGCGCCCCGCCGGTGCAGTGGCCGATGCCGCGTCGCGAGCACATGCCCGTCGCTGCGGCCGCCATCCTCGCGGAGATCCGCCAGGAACGCGGCCTCGACGAGGCCTGGTGCCCGCCGCTCGACGGCAACGAGCTCGACGCCCTGTCGGCCTGGCGCGGCGGCTCCCTGCGCCCGCTCCGCCGGATGGTCCAGGCCGTCCTGGCGAGCCGCGAGTCCTACGCGCGCCTGCAGCCGAACTGAGGTGTCCACGCCTGCCGACACCCTGGACGCCGTCCGGGGGCGCCTCCACGCGCACCTGCGCGCCGGGTCCGCCTCCCGCCTGTTCCTCGCCGCCGCGGCGCTGCTCGTCCAGCGCCTCGCGGAAGCCTCTGCCGCCGACCCGGAGGACGCCCTCCGGATCGCCCTCGCCGCCGAGGCGGCCGCCCTCTCCGTCCCCCACGTCGCACCGCTGGAGAACCGTCATGTTTCGCTCTGACCGTGACCGCGCCGAGGCCGCCCGCGCACTCGTCGGCGTGCCAATGGAAGCTCAAGGGCGCGTCGTCGCCCCGTACGAATGCCGGGTCTGTCGCAAACGCGAATGCGCTGAGGTTCACGGCTCGTTAGTCATAGCCGCCGAGCCTGCCGCTCCGATCCGGAGCCGGCCCATGATCCTCAACGTCCTCGCGCTCAAGCTGAAGCGAGAAGCCAAAGGCGACTTCCGGGGCCGGCACTTCGAGGCCAGCCTCATCGTGCAGGCGGTGTCCTGGTATCTGCGCTACGCGCTGAGCTATCGCGACATCGAGGAGATGCTCCTCGAGAGAGGCCTGGAGGTCGACCACTCCACGATCAATCGCTGGGTGCTGGCCTACGCCCCGGCTATCGAGCGTCGCCTGCGTCGGCCACAGCCCAGCACGCCGCCGCGGTGTCTGCCGAGGCTGCGGCCCAGGCCGTACACGAAGCCGAGCAGAAGCGCCGCAAGGATCTGCATCGCAAGGCCATGAAGGCCAGCGACGAGGTCGAGAAGCTGGCGACCGAGTA
>NZ_JAKSXX010000168.1 GCF_022829385.1 Methylobacterium sp. J-070
TCACTCCCCCGCCCATCGGGAGAGGATCGGCAAATCACGGCCGCCGGGCTCCCAGGGCGCGCCCCGGGAGCCCGGCGGCAGACGTCCAACTGAGGAGATTTCAAACGGCGGTTCTGGGGAGTTTCACTCCGGCATCAACACGCTCTCGGCCAAGCGCCGGAGCCTGGATCGGCAACTCGGTGCCATCCTGGCCACGCCGAGCCGCTGAGACCTGACCCGCGAGCTGCAGGCCAAGATCAGCCGTGCGCGCGATCAGCTCCTGGTGTTCCTCGCCTATCCAGGCCAGGTCGAGCCGACCAACAACGGCTCCGAGCGGCTGCTTCGTCCGGCCGTCGTGCAGCGGAAGGTGACCAACGGTAATCGCGCCATGTGGGCGGCTGAGGGCGAGGCAGCCATCCGCACCGTCGTCGACACCGCGCGCCTGACAGGCAGCAGGCCCTTCGGCGCCATCCTCAAGACCATTGGCCCCTGAACCCTGCCATCAAACGCGCGGATAATCACCATTGATCTGAAAATTCTCGTCAACACGAGTTTTTTCCGATTTCGTTGGCGCAAGACATCTCTCGTCCGCAACTGAACGAGAGGTCTTAATGAAAAATAGGAACAGCGAAACAAACGACGAGCTGATTCGCTTGAGGCAAGTACTTCAGATCATCCCAATGTCTCGATCTAAGCTTTACGCCGACATTAAAGCGGAACGTTTTCCCGCTCCTTGTAAGTTCGGTAGATTAAGTTTTTGGCGTCGGGCAGAAGTGGCTGAAGTAATCAGGAGCCTTACCAAGGGCAGTTAGGTGAGACGCACAGGTATCAGCTAACCGCCGAAATCACCCGGGGGCAAGTCTCTGTAGGCGCAAAGTCGCGCCGTCCGAACTTCCTCCGGGCGAGTGAAACCAACCAACCTCAATCGTCACGAAGCATCGAGCTTGTTTGTCGTCAATGCCGACAAATGCGCGCCAACAAGCTCGGCCGGAAGGTAGAAAAATGGAACCGAAAGATACGCAGAAGTCCGCCCTCGATGTCGCTCGAGAAGCTCGAAAGAAACATGAGTCGGTCGAGGGATCCTATCGGGATCAATTACACCTCGCTATCGCCGATATCGCCCGTAGCGTCCAGCTGTTTGACTGCGATGTCCCCGGGTACGAGTCACTTCTGAAGGAGGAGTTCTTTGTAGAAACGCAGAAAAATACCGGTCGTAAACGCGACACATCGAACAAATTCAACACTCTAGCCCGATACATTCTAGACGCTAACACGAGGGAGAAAGAGCAAACTGTCAATGTGTATGCAAATGTCGCTCGGTATTACTGCGACAATGGCATTTCACCCGACGAGATAGCTGGGCGAATTCACGAAGACGGAGGCATAAAGGAGATTGCAAAGCTCGCTACCAAGGCGAATGCATTGAAGGCAGCAATCTTTGAAGACGAGATCTGGGGTGACCTTGTAGCATTAAAGATCTGGGTAAATCAGAAGCACCTCGATAGAGCGATGAAGATCGAAAAAGGGCAGCAAGCAAATCTTAAAATCCAACGTGTTGATGGCACCTCAGATTACAAAGAATTCGCCTGTAAAAAATTCAAGCGCATTCGTTTAGAGAGCGAGTGAACTAGCAACGAAGGGCTCAGGTCAAACAAATCCTGAGCCCTTCCCAAAATCAGTTCTGAGCTTCAGTTATAGCACACATCATTCGTTATAGCGCGCATCACCTCATCAATGCAGGCAACTCATGCCCGAATATGCTCATTTCCTATCGCCTTACCGCGCTCACAGGTCCGTAAGACAGCTTTTCGAAATTCGACCCCCCTTTCCTTATGACCCGCGATCACCCCTGCCCACCATCGTGGATATGGCCACCTTCGCCGAGGTTCACCTTCGGACTGATGATCGGATCAAGAACTACCTCGAATACCCGCGTAGGAACTACAAGCAGGTCGCCTGCCGCGATGCGATCGACGAGCTTCAGCGGGCCAAGGCGCACGCGCTCTACGCCAACAACGCCTACTCCCGGATCGCCTTTGCCGAAATCGCCTTGAAGCATGTCGCCGCTGAGCCGGGCATCGTTTACGGCCCGCGCTGCTTCGTGACCATCACCCCAGCACGTTACGCCTTCTCTCTAGGGGACCGCGGTATGCCCGATCGGCAAAGCCGTTCCATGATGCGGCGTCTGAGCGAGGCCGCGCACTTCAAGATCCATCACCTGCAGCAACTGGCCCGGCAGGCTTTCGGCGACCTGCCCTTCATCGGCATGGTCGAGGTCGCGCTTTTTCCCCGTTGGTCCTCATCGGGCTGGGCCGTGTTCGACTCGGTGTCCTGGCATTGCCACCTGCTCGCCTGGGGGGCCACGCGTGAGGAGCTCGATGGGATCCTCCAGCCGCTTCGTGACCGGCATGCCAGCATCAAAGAAGGCGTGACCTCGGTGCACATTCAGGAGGTGCCTGACGATGATATCGTGCGCCAGTTCGTTTACGCTTTGAAGGCACCGCAGAAGGTCTACCGCACGGCCTACTTGCGGACGGTCTCACGCGAGCAGGCATTGACCGATTTCGACACCCGGGCTTGGCGGATCAAGAAGGATTGGCTGCGCACCGGTGACCGAGTTCGCCTGCTCGACATCATGGCCGGGCGCACCCTCGATAGGCTGCTGTTCGGTAACCGCGAGGGGACCGCGCTCGCGAGGGCGATCCGGGATGAGGCGCTGAAGCCGTTTCGGGCTTCGGAGAAGCGGTAGCCTCGGTATCGGAGCTGAAGGGCGGTAACGGTGATAGCGCTGTCCTCAAGAGGCTCTTGGCCGCTCGCGTGGTGGCTATGGCACCAAGGCTTGCGTGATCGCCGACGGGCAGGGCCGTGCCATCGCCTTCCGGCTGGCACCGGGGCAGGCCCATGAACTGCCCGTCCCGCTCCTCGACCAGCTGCCAGGCGTGCCCAAGTGGGTCGTCGGAGGCCGCGGCTACACCAGTCACGCCTTCCGCGAGCACATCTGGAACATGGGTGCGCGCCCCGAGATGAACCGCCCCGGGTTTCCCGGAGGCTCCAACTCTTGAGAGACTGGAGCCATGACGAAGCATACCCCACCGTTTTCCCCCGAGGTCCGCGAGCGGGCTGTCCGGATGGTCCGGGAGCATCAGGGCGAGCACAGCTCACCCTGGGCCGCGATGCAGTCGATCGCGGCCAAGATCGGCTGCTCGGGCGAGACGCTGCGGAACTGGGTTCGCCAAGCCGAGCGTGACCGGGGCGTACGGGCCGGGCCGAGCACGGACGAGCGCGAGCGGATCAAGGCGCTGGTGCGGGAGGTTCGCGAACTGCGGCAGGCGAACGAGATCCTGCGTAAGGCGTCCGCGTATTTTGCGATGGCGGAGCTCGACCGCCGGTCCCGGTCATGATCGCCTTCATCGACGATCATCGTGCGCTCTATGGGGTCGAGCCGATCTGCAGGGTGCTGCCGATCGCCCCGTCGACGTACCATGCCCATGTCGCGCGACGGGCTGCCCCCGAGACGCTGCCGGCCCGGGCTCGCTCGGATGCGGCACTGATGGTCGAGATCCAGCGCGTGTACGAGGCGAACTTCCGCGTCGACAGTGTGCGCAAGGTCTGGCGTCAGCTCGGCCGCGAGGGGATCGTGGCCGCTCGCTGCACCGTCGCTCGGCTGATGCGAGCGATGGGCCTGAAGGGCGTCGTGCGGGGCAAGACGGTCCGGACGACGATCCCCGATCCGGCTGCGGCCTGCCCACGCGACCGGGTCAACCGGCAGTTCAAGGCCGCGTGCCCGAACAAGCTCTGGGTCGCGGATTTTACGTACGTCGCGACCTGGGGCGGCTTCGTCTACGTGGCCTTCGTGATCGACGTCTTCGCCCGCCGGATCGTGGGCTGGCGCGTGTCACGTTCGGCCCGGGCGGACTTCGTGCTCGATGCCCTTGAACAGTCGCTGCACGAGCGCCGCCCCTTCGCTGGCGGCGGCCTCGTCTGTCACTCCGACCGCGGGTCGCAATACGTGAGCATTCGCTACACCGAGCGCCTCGGCGAGGCGGGCATCGAACCGTCTGTCGGCAGTGTTGGCGACAGCTACGATAACGCCCTCGCCGAGGCGGTGATCAGCCTGTTCAAGGCTGAGGTGATCCATCGGCGTAGCCCGTGGCGCTCCTTCGAGGCCGTCGAGTTCGCCACCCTCGAATGGGTCGATTGGTTCAATCACCGCCGGCTACTCGAACCCATCGGCAACATCCCTCCCGCCGAGGCCGAAGCGCGCTATTATGCCCAGGCCGAGGCTCAGTCCTTGGCAGCCTGACCCAAACCAAAACGGCCTCCGGGAAACCCGGGGCGGTTCAAGATCCCGCCCCAGCGCCACGAGGCCCCCGTCGCCTGCCCGGACTGGATCGACAACAACCGCAATCAGGTCGAGGGCCTCTGGGCCAGGCTCAAGGAATGGCGGGCCATCGCAACCCGCTACGAGAAAACCGCCTCCAGCTTCATAGGCGTCCTTTCCCTCGCTGCAGCCCTCGACTGGCTCAAGCGATGACACGCCCCAGTCAGATCCGCGGTGGTCCGGCCGCACGCATCGAAGGACGCGTGCGGCTTCAAATTCGCTAGGGGCTACAGCAGGCTGGTGCGTCGGCGCGTTTGGCGAAATCGAAGGGACTGACCTCCGGTCCCGGTTTCAGCCATCCCGCTTCCCGGCAGACGGAGATCATAAGGCCGCACTGCATCGCCAACTCGGCCATGGTCACGAACGGGCCGAGCGCGTCGGCGAGCTGCAGGACCCGTGCCCAGGTCGAACGCCGGAGAATATCGGTGGCGCGGTCAGCCTCGCGCGACAGCAGGCTGTCGGCGCGCGCGACGAAGGTATCGTAGTCGACCTTTGCTCTCGCCCTCAGTTGCCCTCTGTCAGTGTAGCCCTCCAACGTGACGCTGCTCATGGCCGCCATCTCGGCCGCCATCTCGGCCGCCGCCTGCAGCGGACCTATTGCCTCGGCGCGTAATTGTATGAACCGTAGGATTTTGCCCAGCAGAAGGTGAGGGTTACGGCCGCATTTGGATATCGACCTGCGAGTGCGACGGTCGTTGTTCTTGGTCATTTTATTGCTCGCTGCTTTGGGGTGCGGTTGTGCATCCCCTAAGCTTTTACGAGTCTGGCTACGGACCCGTCGGGCCGAGATAAGACCCGTCAGGACCTGATCTTGCCCGGTGGCGATCCGACGGGGTCGTTCACCGACGCACGCGGCCCGGATGCAAGTCGGAAGGCCGAGCCATGTTCGAGGCCGAGCCGGCCAAGATCGGGCGTGCGGCCACGCGTGCCGAGGCCGTCGAGCGCGCGAACGCCTTCCGGCAGCGCACGCGCGCCTCGATGAGCTGGTCGCCAATATCTCGATTGCGCCGACGATCAACCTGGAGGGACTTCGACGCCTGTCGGCGCTTCCTCGACGCACACGCCTCTCAGTCGCTGCGTGGATCGGGAGCGTCAAGTTCTGGTGCAACCAAAGCTGAAGAGCCTGCCACACGCGGAAAGCGGCGGGGTAGGGCGGTGCCGGCGCCGAGGCAGGCAACTGCGCGACGGCGCGCCTGAAGCGACCGGCTGAATTTGACGCCATAGGAGCGGCCTCAGGACACCACGGCGAGGCGCACGAAGCTCACCGCGCTCGCAAATCCGGCAAAGGCCGCCCCGAGCCCCATTGCCACGGCTGGCCCGTGGGCCTCCGCGATCGCAAAGCAGGCCGCGACCAGGGCAGCGCCCAGGGTCTGGCCGAGAAGCCGCGCCGTAGCCACGATGCCGCTCGCTCCGCCTGAGCGCGTCGGCGGCGCGCTCGTCATGATGGCGCGCAGGTTCGGAGCCTGGAAGAAGCCGAAACCCGCCCCGCAGATCGCCATTCGCCAGATGATGTCGGAAATGCTCGGATTAGCAGGCAGCAGCGCGAGCAGCCCCATGCCGAGCGCGAGGCCGGCGAGCCCGATGCCGCCGAGCAGGCCCGGGGCGTAGCGATCCGAGAGGCGCCCGGCCACCGGCGCCATCAGCGCGACCACCACAGGCCAGGGCGTCATCAGGAAGCCGGTCTCAACCTGCGAGCGGCCGAGCGTATGCTGGAACAGGAACGGCAGCGAGACGAAGGCCAGCCCCTGCGCCGCGAAGGAGCACACCGCGGTCAGGGCTGATAAGGCGAACAGTGGGCGCGCCAGGAGATCAGCGGCCAGCATCGGGGCAGGGTGCCCGGCCTGGCGACGTAGGAGCAGGGTAAAGCAGGCGAGCGCCCCGGCGATCTCGGGAAGGATGCGCCAGACCGGCCCTTCATGTGCGGCCTCGCCCAACCCGAGCACGAGGAGCGCGAACGCGGCGGCGTTGAGCAGCGCGCCGGCAACATCGAAGCTGTGCCCGGAGCGTCCGGTCTCCGGCAGCGCAGCCCAGGCCAGGGCGAGGGCGCCGAGCCCGATCGGCACGTTGACGGCGAACAGCCAGGGCCAGGGCGCGGCTAGCAGGATCAGCGATGCCACGGTTGGGCCGACCGCGAAGCCGACGCCGACGACGAAGGCGTTGAGCCCGACGCCGCGGCCAAGCTGATGCGCGGGGTAGATGAAGCGGATCAGCGCGATGTTGACGGACATCACGGCGCTGGCTCCAATCCCCTGGAGTACCCGCGCGGCGACCAGCGTCGGCAGGGACCAGGCCAGGGCGCAGACGAGCGAGGCGCCGATGAACAGGATGAGGCCGGCAACGTAGATCCGCTGCTGCCCGACGATCTCACCAAGGGCCGCGATCGGCAGTAGCGTCGCCACGACCGCGAGCTGGTAGGCGTTCACGATCCACACGGAGGCGCCGG
>NZ_JAKSXX010000182.1 GCF_022829385.1 Methylobacterium sp. J-070
CGCCGCCTACTGGAACCCGAAGCGGGTCCCCAAGCTCGCGAAGCTGACGCTCACCTGCGTGCCCGAGGACCTGGCGCGGGTGAACGCGCTCCTGTCGGGCAATGTCGACCTGATCGAGGCGCCGGCCCCCGACGCGGTGCCGCGCCTGAAGGCCGCCGGCATGCGCGTCGTCGGCAACGACACGCCGCATGTCTGGAACTACCATCTGTCGATGCTGGAGGGCTCGCCCTGGCGCGACCTGCGCCTGCGTCGGGCCGCCAACCTCGCCATCGACCGCGCCGGCGTCGTCGAACTGATGGGCGGGCTCGCCCAGCCGGCGGTCGGGCAGGTTCAAACCTCCAGTCCGTGGTTCGGCAAGCCGAGCTTCCAGATCAAGACCGACGTCGAGCAGGCCCGCAAGCTGGTGGAAGAGGCCGGCTTCTCGGTGAAGAACCCCGTGAAGGCCACGGTCCTCATACCGACCGGGGGAACCGGCCAGATGCTGTCCCTGCCGATCAACGAGTACATCCAGCAGAGCTGGGCCGAAGTCGGCATCCAGGTCGAGTTCAAGACGGTCGAGCTGGAGGTGGCCTACACGGCGTGGCGCCAGGGCGCGGCGGATCCGAGCCTCAAGGGGGTCACGGCCGGCAACATCGCCTACGTCACCTCGGATCCGTTCTACGCGATCCTGCGCTTCTACGATTCGAAGCAGATCGCCCCGAACGGCGTGAACTGGAGCCACTACCGCAATCCGGAGGTCGACGCCCTCTGCGACAAGGTGAAGGCGAGCCTCGATACCGACGAGCAGAATCGGCTGCTGGCGCGCATCCACGAGATCGTGGTCGACGATGCCGTCCAGGTCTGGGTGGTGCACGATACCAATCCGCACGCCCTGTCGCCGCGGGTGAAGGCCTATGTCCAGGCCCAGCACTGGTTCCAGGACCTGGCGACGCTGGCCTGAGCCCGCCGGCCGGGGCGGGCGCACAGAACGGGCCGGGAACGTTCCTCACGCACTTGTGTTGGCCCCCCAACGCACGAAGGAGTGTCCCATGAAGACCCTGCTCGCCGGCGCCGTTCTGGCCGCCTCCCTCGCGACCGTCGTTCCCGCCGCGGCTCAGCGCATCGACATCGGACCGGACGGCCCGAGCGTCGATCTGCGCTCCCGCGGCCAGCGCGAGCGTGACTTCCGCCGCGAGGACTACCGCCACGACCGCGCCCGCGACGAGGACCGTTACTACCGGCGCGAGCGCTTCGAGGACGATCGTCCGGTCGCCCGCCGCGGCACCGGATACTGATTCGATTCGCGGACAGCGGTTCGACGATTAACCCTACTCAGAGGGGTCGGCATCCGCCGGCCCCTTTTTCTATGGTTCGACATCGGCGGAGCCGACGGATGACGCCCGATGCACGATTTCGCACTTGCAGCATGCCGGGTCAGCGACTAGGAAGATCCCGCATCAAATTTCGGGAGCATTCGGCAATGACCCTTCGTCGTCTCAACGGTTTCGCGGCCCTGGCCCTCGCGGTGTCGGCCTTCTCGGTTCCTGCCGCCCTGGCGAAGCCGGCCAGCGGGGCGAGCGCCATCAAGATGATCGACACCGACAACGACGGCACCGTCGACATGAAGGAAGTCGAGGCGATCGCCTCGGCGACCTTCGACCGCCTCGAGAAGGACTCGGACGGCACCCTCGACGCCCGCGAACTCAAGGGCCGTCTGAGCAAGGTCGGCGTGAAGCAGGCCGATCCGGACAGCGACGGCACCCTCGACAAGAAGGAATACCTCGCGGCCGTGGGCGAGCGCTTCAAGATGGCCGACCCGGACGGCGACGGCACCCTGGATGCCAAGGAGCTCAACTCGAAGGCCGGCAAGGCGCTCCTCGCCCTCATCAAGTGAGGCTCCTCGCGTGCGCCTGATGGCGCGCGGTCGGTCGAGGCCCCCGCGGATGCATCCGCGGGGGCCTCTTCGTCTGGAGCGACGCCCCGCCGATCGCGGATGCGGCGGCCGGCCCGGGCCTCAGGCGCCGGCAGCCCCGTGCCGTTCGAGGAAGGCCCGCAGGTAGCCGCCGGCGGCCTCGGCGCGCTCCACGGCGAGGAGATGCGCGGCGCGGGGCAGAACCACGAGTTCGGCCTGGGCGATCCCCCCGCAGATCTCCTCCGCCATCGCGGGCGGCGTGGACGGGTCGTCGCGTCCGGCGATGACGAGGGTCGGCGCGGTGACGGCCGAGAGGGCAGGACGCAGGTCCATGCGCCCGATCGCTCCGCAGCAGACCGCGTAGCCGGCCGGATCGCAGGCCAGGAAGCGGGCGCGGACCGCCTGGACAATCTCGGGGGCGCGCTCGGCATAGCCGGGCGTGAACCAGCGCCCCAGCGTGGCCTCGACCACGGCCCCGGTTCCCTCCGTCCGGACCGTCTCGGCGCGCGCGTTCCAGCTCTCCGCGGTCGGCATGTGGGCGGCCGTCGCCATCAGGGTGGCGCTGAGCGGCCGCCCGGGATCGGCGCTCGCGAGCGCCTGCACGGTCATGCCGCCGAGGGACAGCCCGACCAGATGGGCACGTCCGATGCCGAGGGCGTCCAGCAGGCCCGCGAGGTCGCCGGCCAGATCGGCGATCTCCGCGGGTTCGTCGCGGGTCCCGGAACCGCCATGCCCGCGGGTGTCGTAGCGCAGCGTCCGGAAGCGGTTGCCCAGCGCCGGCAGCAGCGCGTCCCACATCTCCAGGGTGGCCCCCAGCGAGTTCGAGAAGGCGACCACCGGGGCGTCCTCGGGCCCCGCGAGCACGTAGCGGAACGCGGTCCCGCCGATTTCGATCTGCGCCATACGATTTCCTCCTGCGACGGTTGCGGGGCGCGGCGCATCACGCCGACCCGGGACTGGTTGCGTCGCGACGCGGGCGCGTTCGCCGTCCGATCCGGGGCACCGAGGGGACGGTCTCGACCTGATCCTGCTTCGTCCCGTCAGGCCCGGCCCAGCGGTACAAACGCCCAGCCGCGCTCCTGCAGGTCGTACAACACCGTCTTGGTCAAGGTCTCGGTGGAGGCGACGGGTCCCGCGACCACGGCGCTTCCGGTGAACAGGTAAGACAGCACCGGCGTGTCGAGGGTGCCGACGATGCGCCAGCCCACCGCCTTGGCGATCGAGCGGCTTCGGCTTCCCGGGCGGCCGCGCCGGCCGGCAAAGGGGCTGCTAGGACCGCCCCCGTTTCGGCGTTGCCGCAACCCGGCTCATCGTCCGAGACCGGATCAGGGCGATGAGGGCCGCCGCCGCCCAGGCGGCGCAGGTCGGCGCCACCCATTGCTCCAGGTTCGGCAGCGACCATCCGTACAGGAACTCGGCGCCGAGATGGGCCTGGACCGCGTCCCAGCCGGCATGCTTGATATCGTGCTCGCGCTGGCCGGCCTCGCGGCCGTAATAATAGGTCGAGACGAGGAGCGCGGCGGTGGCCTCCGGGCGCGGGCCGCGCAGGGCGATCATGGCGGCCGCCATGCCGGCGGTCTCGAGGGTCGCCGTGATGGCATGGCTCGCCGCCGGGTTTGCGACCATGAAGGCGACGAGCGTTCCGAACATGGCCACCGCGCTTATACGAAGCCGGCGGGCGGGTCAGCGGCAAACTGCGTCCCGGCCGTCGCGCCGGGACGGGAGGGGCGACGGGATGGCGGACGCGTACGATCTCGGCCGCTTCGTGGCGGCACAGGAGGGCGTCTATCCGCGGGCCCTCGCTGAACTGCGCGCGGGCGAGAAGCTCAGCCACTGGATGTGGTTCATCTTCCCGCAGATCGCCGGCCTGGGGTTCAGCCCGATGGCGCAGCGCTACGCGATCGGCTCCCGCGGCGAGGCGCGCGCCTATCTGGATCACCCCCTGCTCGGCGCGCGGCTGCGCACCTGCACGCAGGCCGTCAACGCCGTGTCCGGGCGCTCGGCCCACGCGATCTTCGGGTCGCCCGACGACGTGAAATTCCGCTCCAGCATGACGCTGTTCGCCGCCGCGGCGCCGGACGAATCCTGCTTCACCGAAGCGCTGGCAAAGTATTTTGCCGGCTCGCCAGACCCGCTGACCCTGGAGAAGCTCGCGTCGGCCTGACAGACCGGAACCCCGCTCGCCCGCCGATCCGGGGGCGGCCGCCCTACCGCCCCCACAGGCCGACCCGCTCGGCCCGCGCCTGCTCCTCCGCGCCGAGAAGGTCCGCGGGGGCGTCCTCCGAAGCGCGGGCGCCGCCCGCGGCCAGGATCAGCGCGGCGAGGTCGTCGCCCTCGATGCGGCAGCGCGCCGTGGGCGTGTCCGAGACGCCGGTACAGACCACCTCGCGCCGTCGCAGGTAGCTCGCGAGCTGACGGGCCAGATGGCCCCGCTCGCCCTCGACGCCGAGCAGGCGGACGGGACGACCGCGCAGACTCAAAGTCCCGGTGTCGATCACCTCCGGTACGCCCCGCACCTCGGCGACCGGCGCCGGGGAAGCCGGGACCGCGACCGCCCTGGCCGGCTCGGCCCGCTCCGCCGAGGGGCGCGGTTTCCCCTTGGCGAGCTTCTCCGAGGCCCGCTGGACGAAGTCGTGGAAGATCCCGGCGGGGATCTCGCCGCCGAACATCCGGTTCATCGGGCTGTCGTCGTCGTTGCCGATCCAGACCCCGACCACGATGTCGGGGGTCATCCCGACGAACCACGCGTCCCGGAAATCCTGGCTCGTGCCGGTCTTGCCGCCGATGATCTGGCCCGGCACCCGCGCCGCCCGGCCCGTGCCCGACTCCACCACCGCTTGCAGCGAGTCGAGCATCATGGTGCGCGGCTCCTGGGCGAGGCGCGCCTCGGCCGCCGGGTCGGCATGCACGTAGAGCGGCTGAGGCGCCCCGCCGCGGATCGCGTGGATGGCGAAGCTCTGCAGCGGGGTCAGGCCGGACAGGACCGAGCCGTAGGCCCGGGTCATCTCCAGGAGGCTCACGGTACCCGAGCCCAGGACGAGGCTTGGCACGTTCGGGAGATCGGACTGGATCCCGAGCTTGCGCGCGGTGGCGATCACCGCCGGGATGCCGACCTCCTGGCCGAGCTGGGCCGCCACCGTGTTGATCGACAGCGCGAAGGCGGTCCGGAGCGGCACCGGCCCGCGGTAGCGCCCGTCGTCGTTCTCGGGCTCCCAGTCGCCGATGCTCACCGGACGGTCCGACACGACCGATTCGGGCGTGAAGCCCTGCTCGTAGGCCGTCAGGTACACGAGGAGCTTGAACAGCGAGCCCGGCTGGCGTTTGGCCTGGACGGCCCGGTTGAACTGGCTGTCCTCGTAGTCCCGCCCGCCCACCAGGGCGAGGATCGCACCCTCCTTCGACAGCACCACCATGGCCGCCTGCCCGACCTTGCGGCGCGCTCCGTCCTTGTCGAGGCGGCGGGCGACGACGCCCTCGGCGAGACTCTGGAGGTCGAGGTTGAGGGTCGAGCGGACCGTGATGTCGCCGTCCTTGCCGGCCAAGCGCTTCACGTCGCCCGCGATCATGTCGAGGAAGTAGTTGGTGCCCGGCGGCGCCTCGGGCGGGGACTTCAGGGTGACGCTTTGCCGGCGGGCGGCATCGGCCTCGGCCTGCTTGATCGCGCCGGTCTCCACCATGGCCTGGAGCACCACGTCGGCCCGCTCCTTGGCGCCGCCGAGGTTGCGCGTCGGGGCGAGCTGAGAGGGTGCGCGCACCAGTCCGGCCAGCATCGCCGATTCCGGGAGGTTCAGCGCCTTGGCGGGCTTGCCGAAGTAGCGCCGGGCCGCCGCGTCCGCCCCGTAGGCGCCGGCGCCGAAATACGCAGTGTCGAGGTAGCCGAGCAGGATCTCGTCCTTGCTCATCGTCGCCTCGACCCGCAGCGCCAGGATCGCCTCCTGCACCTTCCGCCAGAGCGTCTTCTCCTGGTTCAGCGAGGTGAGGCGCGCGTATTGCTGCGTGATGGTCGAACCGCCCTCGCGCACGCCGCCGCCCGCGAGGTTGCGCCACGCGGCCCGGACGAGCCCGCGCAGGTCGATGCCCCAGTGGCTGTAGAAGCGCCGGTCCTCGATCGCCACGATCGCCTGCGCGAGATGCGGCGGCAGGTCGGCCGCGGTGAGCTTCTGGCCGCGGAAGCTGCCCCGCGTGGCGAAGACCCGCCCGTCGTCGGACTCCACCGTGATCGCCCTCTGACCGGTCTCGACCACGGCCCCGCCGAGGGGCGGCAACGTCAGCAGGGCGGCGAGCAGGTAGATCGCAAGGGCCAGGACCGGGAGCAGGATCGCGGCAGCGGCGATGCGCAGGATCGGAATCCGGCGCGGGCGCCGAGGCGCAGGGACACCGGGACCAACACCGGGATCGGGCGCGGGGGGCGGGACCGGTCCCGGGACCGGCCGCGGGCGGGCGCTCACCCGGGCCAGCAGGGCGCCCGACCGCGCGAACGCGGCCCGTCCCCGGCGGGCGAGGCCGAGGGCGGCCGCGGCGATCAGCACCCGCAGGTGCCGAAAGAGATCTTGGGCAGCGCGCCGCGCCTCCCGTGCCGCGAAGCCCGGGTCCGGGGGCGCGGCGTCGGTCCCGCGCGCGGAGGCAGGGTCCGACGCGGTCGGCCCGTCGGCCGGGGCGCGTTCCGGCGCGTCGGGCTTCATCACAGCGCGGGTTCCCGGACCGGCCGTTCCGGTCGTCGGTGTGTCTTAAGGCTCATCCGACTCCCTGTCGCGCGCCGGCGCCGGTGAAATCAAGGCGCCGCGCCCGATCACAGGCCGCCGCGGATCGACGGCCCGGCCGCCCCGTGCCGGCTCCGCAATCGGAACGCGAGGATCAGCAGGAGCACGCCGAACGCGACCGTGTAGGCACCGATCCACCAGGTCAGCACCAGGGCCGACATGCCCGGGTCGATCAGGAGGGCGGCCGCGAACAGGATCGACACGAGGCCGCCGAGGACGAGCCACCAGCGCCCGTAATGCAGGTGCAGGCGGAACGCGGCGGCGATCATCAGGCCTCCGGTCACCAGCGCCCAGGCGGCGAGCAGCAGCACGAATGCCCAGACGGCTGCGGCCGGCACCAGCACGGCGCCGACACCCACGACGAGATTGACGATCCCTTCGAGGAGCAGGAAACCCCAGCGCTCGTGCCGCTGCGCGGCCCGGACCGCGCCCACGATCGCGAATGCGCCGTCGGCGGCCATGTAGGCCGCGAAGAACAGCACCAGCGACAGGACGAACACGTCGGGCGCGACGAACGCGATGGCGCCGAACAGGATGGCGACGACGCCGCGCAGCGCGACGAGCCACCAGTTGCGGGCGAGCGCCGCGCTCATGGCATCGAGCCGCGCGGCCCCCGTCAGCGGGATGCCGGAGGGTGAGGTCCCGGTCGGCCCGTGGTTCGGGTTCGGGCTGTGGGTCATGGCTGAACTCCGAGGCATCTTGCCTGTGGACGGCGGAGGTTCCCGCCGCTGAACGCCGCAGTGCGGCATCTGTTCCTGGCCGGATTCCGGCAACAGGGAACCTTGCGGCGCGGCCCGGCTTTTGAAGCTCGAGGCGGGCGATGTGCAGCGCCCGGCCATCGCGAGATGGCCGGCCCATCGGGCGACGACTTCCCATGCTTGACGATCAACGGCAGGTCTCCGTGACGGAGGCGCGCGCGCGGCCGGCCGATGGCGCGAGCGGCGGCGCGCTCGATCGTGACGTGCTGGATCTCGGCCGGGCCGCACCGGGCCGGGACGACGAGACCGCCCGGAAGCCGGACGCCGCGGCGGCGGATCCGGACCAGGATCAGGCCAAGCAGGGTGACGGGACCGAGGAGGCGGGCGACGCGCGCCGCCCCGGCATCCTCCGGCGCCATCCGTTCGCCTTCCTGTTCGGCGCCCTGGCGGTGGCCGCCCTCTGCGTCGGCATCTTCTTCTACTGGCTCCTGTACATGCATCCCTACGAAGGCACCGACGACGCCTTCGTGGACGCGCGCAGCATCTCGATCCAGCCGAAGGTCGGCGGCTACCTCGTCGCGGTGCCGGTCACCGACAACCAGCACGTCGAGGGCGGACAGGTGCTGTTCCAGATCGACCGGCGCGACTACGAGATCGCCCGCGAGCAGGCGCAGGCGCAGGTCCAGGCCGACGAGGCCGCGATCAAGAACATCGACGCGCAGATCCAGGCCCAGAACGCCAATATCGACGTGTCCAAGGCGCAGGTCGCCACCGCCGAGGCGGCTCTGAAATTCGCCCAGGAGGACGCGGCCCGCTACAAGGACCTCGCCGATCGCGGCTCGGGCTCGATCCAGCAGTCGCAATCCGCCACCTCCACGCTGCAGCAGCGGCAGGCGGCCCTCCAGAGCGCCAATGCCAGCGTGGTCGCCGCCCAGAAGCAGATCGGCTCGCTCCAGGCGCAGAGGGCCTCGACCGAGGCGCAGCTCGCCCGCGACAAGGCGCAGGTCGAGCAGGCCGAGCTGAACCTCGGCTACACGACGGTCCGGTCCGTGCAGGCCGGCCGCATCGTCCGGCTCAGCGGCGGGATCGGCCAGCTCGCCCAGGCGGGCCAGAGCCTGTCGATGTTCGTGCCCGACGACATCTGGGTCACGGCGAACTTCAAGGAGACGCAGATCAGCGACATGCGCCCGGGCCAGCCGGTCGCCATCGCGATCGACGCCTATCCGGACCGCAAGATCCGCGGCACGGTCGCCTCCGTCCAGCCGGGCTCGGGCACGGCCTTCAGCCTGCTGCCGGCCCAGAACGCCACCGGCAACTACGTGAAGGTGACGCAGCGCATCCCGGTGAAGATCCTGGTCAAGGATTGGCCGACGGACGTCGCGATCGGCCCCGGCATGTCGGTCGTGCCCACCGTCACGGTGCGGTGAGCGCGATGGCGGGTCGCGCGGGCGTGGCCGCGTCCGGGACGGCGCCCGGTGGCCACAACCCTTGGCTGATTGCCGGCGTGGTGGCGCTGGCGACCTTCATGGAGGTGCTCGACACCACCATCGCCAACGTGGCGCTGCGCTACATCTCGGGCGGCCTCGCGGTCGGGCCCGACGAGGCGGCCTGGGTCGTCACCAGCTACCTCGTCGCCAACGCGATCACGCTGACGGCGTCGAGCTTCCTGGCCAAGCGTTACGGCCGCAAGGCCTTCTTCATGTGGTCGGTGGGGCTGTTCACCCTCTCGTCAATCCTGTGCGGCTTCGCCTGGAGCCTGGAATCCCTGCTGTTCTTCCGCGTGCTGCAGGGGCTCGGCGGCGGCGGCATGGCGCCGCTCGCGCAGTCGATCCTGGCGGATTCGTTCCCGCCGGCGAAGCGCGGCCAGGCCTTCGCGCTCTACGGGGTCGCCATCGTGGTCGCGCCCGTGATCGGCCCGACGCTCGGCGGCTGGCTCTCCGACAACGCCTCCTGGCACTGGTGCTTCCTGATCAACGGCCCGGTCGGCCTCATCGCGCTCGGTCTGATGTCCTGGCTGATCGAGGACAGCGAGGCGGCCAAGAAGGAGCGGCGCGCCCTCGTGCGCAAGGGCATCCGCTTCGACATCGTCGGCTTCCTGCTGGTCGCCCTGTTCCTCGGCTCCCTGGAGGTGATCCTCGACGAGGGCCAGCGGAAGGACTGGTTCGGAACCTCGACGCTGATGAACGTCTCGGGGGTGCTGATGATCGTCTCGTTCATCGCCATGATCCCGTGGCTCCTGAACAAGGAGAACCCGGCCGTCGATCTGCGGCTCATCGGCAACCGCCAGTTCGGCTCCTGCTTCGTGGTGATGATGTTCACCGGCGCGATCCTGATCTCGACCACGCAGTTCATCCCGCAGATCACGCAGGAATATTACGGCTACACCGCCACGCTGTCGGGTCTCGTGCTGGGGCCGGGCGGCATCGTCACGGTGGTGATGATGTTCCTCACCGGGCGCGCCTCGGCCTACATCCAGCCGAAATGGCTGATCGCCACCGGGATGACCATCGTGGCGCTCGGCATGTACGACCTGACCCGGCTCGACGGCACCACGACGTTCTCGTTCTTCGCGTGGTCGCGGGTCTATATCGGCATCGGCCTGCCGATGGTGTTCCTGTCGATCACCTCGGCCTCCTACGAGGGGATCCGCAAGGACCAGACCGATCAGGCCTCGGCGCTGATCAACGTCGCCCGCAATGTCGGCGGATCGATGGGCGTGTCGCTCGCCCAGAACATGCTGGCGTACCGCAGCCAGTTCCACCAGAGCCGGCTCGTCGAGAGCGTCAACCCGGCCGCGCCCGCCTATCAGGAGACCATGCGGCAGGCGACGCAGTACTTCTCCGAGCACGGCTACGCCGGCGTCGAGGCCCAGAACCAGGCAACCGCGTGGCTCGGCAGCGTGCTGAGCACGCAGGTGGCCTACTGGGCCTATATCGACGTGTTCTGGGTCCTCGGACTCGTCGCCGCCTGCGCAGTGCCGATCGCCCTCAGCCTGAAGAGCGTCAAGCTCGGCGGCGGGGCGCCGGCGGGCGGCCATTGAGCCGGCCGCGCCCGCGTCCGGGCGATCAGACCCCGTCCGGCGGCAGCGCCTCGGTCACCTCGATGCGGCGCCCGCCGCCCGCCGGCGCCGTCTCCCCGGTGGCGATTTCGGTCTGGGCCGGCGCCTTGTCGAGGGCTTCGGCCACGGCCGCGACCCCCTGGTAGCGGGTCAGGCGCCGGTCGATCATGCCGTCGAGCCGCCCGTGCAGCTCCGCGACCGTCAGGCTGCGGCGCTTGCCGCCGGCCTTCTCGGTGAACAGGCTCCGGTTGGCCCGGGCGGCGCTGCGGAACTCGCGGACCGCCGCCTCGTCGGGCTTCTCGGAGGAGAGCGACAGGAACCGCCCGGCGCTGGCGGTGCCGAGGAAATGCGCGAGGTAGAGCTCGGTCGTGGTGAGCGCGCGGCCGACCCGGGCCTCGATCCGCTCGCGGTCCCGCTTGATCAGTTCGGCCGCCATGAGCGCCGCCACGCGCGGGTCGTTGCGCAGGCCGAGAACCCGGGCCCGCATCCCGGCGGCGACGGAGATCGCGGCACCCCGGCCCTTCACGGCGGCGGCCTCCTCGGCGAGCCCGTAGCGGGCGCCGTAGTCGCGGATCATCTCCAGCCACGTGCGGGCGACGAACTGGAACAGGCCCTGCGCCGAGGAGGTCGCGGCCTTGGCGTCCGTGTCGAAGCTCGATTCCTTGTCGGCCAGCGCCATCATGTAGACGGGGTCGACGCCGGCCTCGTCGGAGGCCTTCACGATCGTATCCACCACCTTGCGCGGCACGCTGCGCTCGCCGAACCGGATCGCGGCTTCGCCCTGCGCTTCCGTCACCCGCGGCAGGGCCGCGAGGTCGTCCTGGATCAGCGCGGTCGTGGCCGGCTCCTGCTCCGGCACCGGTAGGCCGTTCCAGTCGGACAGGGTCTCGGCCGGCATGTCCTGCGACGGATCCGGGTCGAGCGTCGTGCGCAGCGACAGGTCCTGGGCGGACGTCTCGACGGCGGGCGCCCCGGCGGCGAGCCCCTGGGCGGCGCGCGGGCTGGTATCGACCCGGTCGTGGGCCTGCGCGGCGGGCGCGAAATAGGCGGGCGCGAAGGCCGCCTGGGGCAGGCCGAAGCCTGCGACGAGGCCCAGCGCCAGCGTTCCGGCGAGGCGCCGGATCCCGCTCCGGTCCGTGCGGCGCCGTGACCGGCGCCCTGTCGCGCGTCGGGTCCTGTCTCCCTGCCGCGGCAGCCATGCCACGGCCTCATCCTCGATATGGCCCGCGTTCGGCGCGAGTCGGCTCACGTCGTCGGCGCAACGCGCCGGCTCCGGGAAAACCCCCATCATTGGTCCTTTTCAGAGTGTCCCTTGTACCGGCCCGGCGTCTGGCGGCCGGGTTCCTTGAAGCGGCGGCCCTATCGGCGCCGGCCGTGACCAGAATGGGACGACCCCGTGATTCAAGCGTGGCACGGTCAAGGAAAGGTTAACCCTGCCGCGCAGGGCCGCGTTGACGCCGCGAAGCGGCCGCGCTCCGGGACGCGGAGGCGCAATGATGTCGCATTTGGCTTGGAACGCCGCACCGCCGAGCCAGTTAGGTACGGCCCGGGGGGCAGACCTTTCCAGCCCGCGACGCGATCCGCGTCCCCATAAGGACAGAATTTTCCGATGAGCATGCAGACCGGTCGCCGCGTCGGCGTCGCGTTCGTTGGCATGGGTGGCGCCGTCGCCACCACCGCCATCGCCGGCATCGAGATGATCAAATCCGGATCGAACCGACTCGACGGGCTGCCCCTCGCCGGCCTCTCCGTGGCCGGCATGGCGGACTACAAGGATCTCGTGTTCGGCGGCTGGGATCTGAACGGCGACGACCTGGCGGCGGCCGCGGGCGGCCACGGCGTGCTCTCGAAGGACGACATCGAGAGCGGCGCCCGGGCCCTGAAGGGCATCACCCCCTGGCCGGCGGTGGGCAGCGCCAAGTTCTGCAAGAACATCGACGGCCAGAACCGCATCGTCGCCAAGGACCACCGCGAGGCGGTCTCGGTGATCGCCAACGATCTGCGGCGCTTCCAGAAGGAGAGCAACCTCGACGATGTCGTGGTGGTGAACGTCGCCTCGACCGAGCGCTGGCCCGACCTCAACGACCCGACCCTGAACTCCACGGCCGCCTTCGAGAAGGGCCTGGATTCGAGCGACGAGGCGATCTCGCCCGCGATGCTCTACGCCTACGCGGCGATCAAGAGCGGCATCCCGTACGCCAACTTCACGCCCAGCGTGGCAGCCGACGTGCCCGCGCTCCTCGACCTCGCCAAGGAGCTGAACGTCCCGGTCGCCGGCAAGGACGGCAAGACCGGCCAGACCATGATGAAGACCGTGCTGGCTCCGGCCTTCAAGGCGCGGGCGCTGCACGTCGATGGCTGGTTCTCGACCAACATCCTGGGTAACCGCGACGGCCTGGCCCTGAACGACCCGAACTCGCTTCAGTCGAAGCTCAACACCAAGGGCACGGTGCTGGATTCGATCCTCGGCTACCCGGTCGAGGACCACCTCGTGCACATCCACTATTACCGCCCGCGCGGCGACGACAAGGAAGCCTGGGACAACATCGACGTCACCGGCTTCATGGGCCAGCGCATGCAGGTGAAGGTGAACTTCCTCTGCAAGGACTCGATCCTGGCCGCGCCGCTGGTCATCGAGATCGCCCGGGTGCTCGACCTCGCCAGCAAGCGCGGCGACGGCGGCGTGCAGGAGCAGCTCTCCACCTTCTTCAAGGCCCCGATGGTCAAGAACGGCCATGGGCCGGAGCACGCCTTCGGCAAGCAGGAGCAGATGCTGCGCGATTGGCTGGGCGTTCATTGATGCCCTGACGACGGGGTGCGACAGGCCCCCTCTCCCGGGCGGGAGAGGGGACTCGCGCACCTCGCGTCGATGGGCGAGTCCGTCCAAGCTGCCTGCGAGGGCGTACACGCCTCATCCCGAAAGAGACGATGCCAAGCGAGACCCCCCCATCTCAATCCGGCGCCGCGGCGCCGGAGGCGTTGCGCGACCTCATGGTCGAGATGAACGACCTCAAGCGCGTCCGCTCGGCCGGCCGTGCCGGGTCGATCGCCGAGCGGCTGTTCGCGCAAGGGTGGGGGCTCCTCACCGGCGGGACCCCACCAGAGGATGTCGCCCTCGACGTCACCGCGACGACGCTGGCGGCGACGCGGCTCTGCGACCTCGACGCCGCCTTTTTGACCGCGGCCGGCCTCTCGGACGAAGCGGCGTCCGCCGTGCTGATCGCCGGCTTCGACGCCGTGACCGGGGACCTCGACCCGGATCTCCGCAGCCGCCTCCGCGCCCGCCTCGCCCCACGCCCGGCGGGTCGGCCTGGTTCCCTCCCGGGCTTCGTCGGCGCCCTCGCCCAACAGCCGCGGGCCGGAGTGACCTGTCCCGGCCGCGCCCGCATCCTGCTGGAGCCGCCGGAGAACCACGCCGAGCATTGCCTGATCGTGGCGGCCTACGGCGTCTGCCTCAGCCCGTTCTACCGGGCGGATCCCGGCACCGTGTTCCTGGCGGCGATGGCGCATCACCTCCACAACGCCGCGATGCCGGATGCCGGCTTCACCGGCGAGATGCTGCTGGGCGACCATCTGGGCCCGATCATGGCTGCGACCACCGCCTGGGCGCTGGCCGAACTCGCCGAGCCCCTGCGCGGCCAGGTCGAGCGCGCCCGCGCGATCCTGCCCGACGACGCCACCGCGGAGGGCCGCGCCTTCCACGCGGCGGATTGCATCGACCGGGTCCTGCAGATCGCCCAGCACCTGCGCGGGGCCTCGACCACGATGGGCGTGGTGCTCGACGAGTGGGAACTGGTCCATGCCGGCCCGGTCAAGGGTTTCCACGATCGTGTCCTCGCCGACATGCGCATCCCTTGATCGCCGAAGCCGGTCGCCCATCTGCCGGGGCGGTCCCGAGAGCCATGATCCCGTTCGAACTCAGATCGCCGGACACCGGCAACCCGCTGAAGGCCGACGGCCAGCACGCCCTGCGCGACGCCGGCACCGGCGCGCGCTGGCCCGTGATCGACGGAATCCCGTACCTGCGGGTCCACCGCGAGGCCCTGGTCGAGCGGGTGCTGGCCCATCTCGACGCCGGCGAGCCCGACGAGGCGCTGGCCGCCCTGCTGGTCGATCAGGACGATTGGTGGAACGGGCCGCCCGCCGATCCCGCCGGGATTATCCGGCTGATCAAGGAGCGCCGCACCGCGACCCTGCGCGATGCCGTGGCGCTCCTGGGGTGGGGCCGCGTCGGCGACTATTTCCTGCACCGGTGGAGCGACCCGACCTTCCTCGCCGGCCTGTCGCTGCTGGAGGCGCACTGGAACGAGCCGATCTGCGTCTTCGAGTTCGCCTGCGGCATCGGCCACTACCTGCGGGAGCTGCAGCGCCGCGGCTGCAAGGTCGCGGGGGCCGACGTGGTCTTCGCCAAGCTCTGGGTCGCCCGCCACTGGGTCGTGGCCGAGACGGCGCAGCTGGTCTGTTTCGACGCCGGCTCGCCGCATTGGCCGATCCCGGGGGCGCCGGTCGACCTCGTCGTCTGCAACGACGCCTTCTACTTCCTCGACGACAAGGCGGCCCTGCTGGAAGCCCTCCGCCAGAACGCCGGAGACGACGGCTGGCTGGCGCTGAGCCACATCCACAACCGCGACTGCCCCGGCTTCTCCGCCGGGCGGGCGGTGACGGCCGAGGAGATCGCCGAGCTGTTTCCCGACGCCCTGGTCTACGACGACGCGGAGCTGACCCGGGCGCTCGTCGCGGTGCGGGCGCCGAGCCCCCAGGAGCCCGCCGCCCTGCGGAGCTGCGAGGCCTTCTCGGTTGTGTGCGGCCCCGGCATGCGCCCGGCGCCCCGTGCCCTGGTCGACGGCCTGACCCTGCCGAAGCCCGGGACCGTCCTGCGGCTCAACCCGCTTTATGCACCTACGGGCGACGGCTACGTCGTCCGCTGGCCCTCGGAGCGCTACGAGGCGGAATACGCCCTCCGCGCAACCTACCCGCTGCACTCCCCGGGCCCCGAGCACCTGACCTTCGACGGAAGCCTCGACGCGCCCGAGACACAGCGCGTCCGCGTGCGCGAGTTCGTCGATCTCCCGGAGCGTTGGTGATGGACGCGGTCGGCTGGGGCATCGTCGGCTACGGCTGGGTCGCCCGCGACTACATGGAGCCCGGCATCCGCGCCGCCGGCCACCGGCTGGTGGCGGTCTGCGATCCCGATCCGGACAGCCGCGAAGCGGCCGAGCGCGCCGGCGCCCGCGGCCATGCCGACCTCGCCGGCCTCCTTGCGGAGCCCGAGGTCGAGGCGGTCTACGTCGCGACGCCGAACCATCTCCACCGCGGCGCCGTCGAGGCGCTGGCCGCCGCCGGCAAGGCGGTGCTCTGCGAGAAGCCCATGGCGGCGACGCTCAGGGACGCCGAGGCGATGGCGCGGGCGGTGGAGGCCGGTCGCATCTTCTACGGGACGGCCTTCGATCAGCGGCACCACCCGGCGCACCGGGCGATCCGCGCCCAGGTCGAGGCCGGACGGCTCGGGACCGTGACGGCCGTGCGCATCGTCTACGCCTGCTGGCTCGGGCGCGACTGGTCGGAGGCCGGCCAGCCGAACTGGCGGATCGACGCCGCCCAGGCGGGTGGCGGCGCGCTGATGGACCTCGCCCCGCACGGGCTCGACCTCGTGGATTTCCTGGTGGGCGAGCCGATCACCACCATCGCGGCCCTGACCCAGAGCCGCGCGCAGGACTACGCGGTCGACGACGGCGCGCTGCTGATCGGCCGCACCGGCGGCGGTGCGCTGGCGAGCCTGCACGTCGCCTACAATTGCCCCGACGCGCTGCCCCGCCGCCGCCTCGAAGTCACCGGCACGAAGGGCATGCTGGTGGCCGAGAACACGATGGGCCAGACGGCGGGCGGCTCCCTGCTGTTCATCGACGGCGCCGGCGGCCGCGCGGAGCCGCTCGCCTTCGACGCCGACGGCTCGCCTTTCACCGAGCAGGTGCGCGCCTTCGGCTCGGCCCTGCGCCGGCCCGAGGAGCGGCCGGCGTGGTCGGCATCCCGCGACCTTCACACCATGCGGCTCGTCGCCCGTGCCTACGGGCAGGGATAGCCGACAGGACAGGACACCATTCACGGAACCAGACCCCGGTATCTCCACCCGCACCCTCATCCCGAGGCGCCGGAGCGTAGCGGAGGCCTCGAAGGAGGGCTCCAGGGATCGCGGCGCTTTCCGGATGATGCCTCCGCCGAGACCCGCTGGCGCGGTCACCTCAGGCGGAGGCGGCTTGATGGGATGGTGTGCGGCGCAGGGTTCGAGGCAGACGGGAACACGACTTGAGCAACGCAGACGCCTTCCACGACCAGGACGACCGCGCCCGCCACGAGCGGATCAAGGCGCCGCGCCCCTACCGTTTCGGGTCCAAGCGGCCGATCGAGGGGCTGCCCGAGGCGCTGCCCGAGCCGGTGCGAGCCTATCTCGACGTCCTGCCCGAGGGCCGCGTCGTCGGCTTCCCCCTGGCGCCCCTCGACCGCACCGGCATCCCGGTCTGGTTCGTGGCCCTGTTCCTCGACGACCCGTTCTTCGTCGGCGCCATGCCGTCGGGCATCGGCTACGGCGCCACCGACGAGGAGGCGCTGATCGGCGCCGTGGCGGAGATCGCCGAGAACCTGATGCCGTCGCTGGCGGTCCTGCCGCGGGCCAAGAAGCGGGCGAGCTACAACGACCTCGCCCGCGTCTACGGCGCCACGTCCGTCGCCGACCCGCTGACCCTCTGCCTCCCCGCCGGCTCCCCGGTCGGCCGCGACACGGTGCTCGAATGGACGCAAGCCGTCCGGCACGCCACGGGCGAGGTCGTGCTGATGCCCCTCGACATCGCGGCCACCGACTATTTCGAGCTGTCGGAGGGCTACCGGCCCTTCACCAACCTGATCACCAACGGCCTCGGCGCCGGGCCCGACGTGCCCTTCGCCCTCGGCCACGGCGTGCTGGAACTGCTGCAGCGGGACGGCAACGGCCTGCTGTTCCGGGCCCTCGATCAGGGCGTGATGCTCGATCTCGACGGCATCGGCCCGGAGAACGCCGCGATGCTGGCCCGGCTGCGGGACCTCGGCATCCGCGCCCTGCCGAAATTCGCCACCGATCAGTTCGGCCTCACCAATCTCTACGTCGTCGGCTACGACGAAGACCCGGCGCGCACGCCGGCGCCGATCGCCCTGTCGGCCTGCGGCGAGGCCTGTGACCCCGACCGGGAGCGGGCGCTCCGCAAGGCGCTGCTGGAGTTCCAGGCCGCCCGGGTGCGCAAGACCTTCGGGCACGGCCCCCTCGACATGGCGGCCACGGTGACGCCGCCGGGCTATGTGGACGCGTTCATCCAGAAGGCCCTGCCGAGCCTCGATCTGGAGGAGAGCCGGGCGCTCAAGGCGATGCTCGCCTGGATCGAGATGCCGGCGGCCGATCTGCGCGGGGTGCTCGCCGACACCGTCTATTCCGAGCGCAGCACCAAGCGCTTCGCGGAGCTGCCCTCGACCCCGGCCGCCGACGGCCATGCGCGGGGGAAGATCGCCTGCGATCGGCTCACCGAGGCCGGGTTCGACGTGCTCTACGTCGACTGCACGCCCCCCGGCGGCGGGGTCGGCGTGGTCAAGGCGATCGTGCCGGGGCTCGAGGTCGAGACCATGAGCTACTACCGGATCGGCGAGCGCAACACGCGCAAGCTCCTGGAGCGCGACCACCCGCTGATCCGCTTCGGTGCCGAGACCGAGACCCTGTGCCCGGTGCGTCTGACGCCGGAGGCCCTGGAGCGGTTCGGCGGCCAGCCGCTGTTCGACATCGCCCTGGCCGAACGGATCGTCGGGCGGCACTATCCGCTGTACCGCGAGCCGGAATCGCACCATGCGCCGTTCCGCCTCGCAGAGAGACAGGGGAGGGCGGCGTGACGCTTCGCTTCGCCTACAACACCAACGGCGCGGCCAACCACCGCCTCGACGACGCGATCCACCTGATCAAGGCCGCCGGCTACGACGGCGTGGCGCTGACCCTCGACATCCACCATCTCGACCCGTTCTCCGAGACCTGGGCGGCCGAGGCCGGCCGGGTGGCGAGCCTGCTCGAGAAGCTGGAGCTGAGCTGCGTCATCGAGACGGGGGCCCGCTTCCTGCTCGATCCCCGCGCCAAGCACGAGCCGACCCTGGTGAGCGCCGATGCCGCGGGCCGCGCCCGCCGGATCGGCTTCCTCAAGCGGGCCGTGGAGATCGGCGCGATGCTCTCGGCCGAGGCGGTCTCGTTCTGGGCGGGCGTGCCCAAGCCCGGGATCGACCACGGGGAGGCCCGGCACTGGCTGGCGGACGGGCTGCACGCGGTCGCGGCCTTCGCCGCCGAGGCGGGCATCGTGCCCTGCCTGGAGCCGGAGCCGGGCATGCTGATCGAGACGCTGGACGACTTCGCCGCCCTGACCGTCCCGGGACTGAAGCTCGCCCTCGATACCGGCCATTGCCTCGTGACCGGCGAGCGCGAGCCGGCGGCGGCCGTGCGGGAATTCGCCGACCGGATCGGCACGGTGGCGATCGAGGACATGAAGCGCGGCAGCCACGTCCACTTGCCCTTCGGCGAGGGCGACATGGACGTCCCGGGCGTGCTGGAGGCGCTGGAGGCGGTCGGGTTCGGCAAGCTCGTCTGCGTCGAGCTCTCCCGGGAGAGCCACCGGGCCGACGTGATGATCCCGCAGGCGCTGGACTATCTCCGCGGCTGCCGCCGCGCCGGCCCGGTGCTGGCCGGCGCGCAGGAGACCCGGCGGCAATGGCAGTGAGGGGAGCGGCTCGTCTCTCCTCCCCCTTGCGGGGAGGAGCCGGAGGTGGGGGTGGTGCAGGATCGAGCGATCTGGTGCCTTCCACACCACACCCATCCCTTCCCCTCCCCGCAAGGGAGATGGGATCCCGACCGGCCCGCACTTCGGACCGTGTGCAAGCATGAGAATCCTCTTCCTCAGCCGCCGCTACTTTCCGGCGATATCCGGCATGAGCGTCTACGCGCAGAACCTGCTGCGCGAGCTCGTCGGCGCCGGCCACGACGTGACGATGATCTCGCAGTACCGGGGCGACGCCTTCGGGACCCGCGTCTACGGGGGCGGACCGCCGCCGCCGGTGCCGGGGGTGCGCGTGATCGGCCTGGAGCAGCTCGGCGAGCAGACCTCCGGCGACTTCGAGCGCGACATCGCCGCCATGGTCGAGGCGATCCGCCGGGAGCACGCGCGGACGCCGTTCGACGTGCTGCACGCGCAGTACGGCTATCCCACCGGCTGGGCGGTGCTCCTCGCCGCCCGGGCGCTGGGGGTCCCGAGCGTCGTGTCGATCCAGGGCGGCGACGGCCACTGGGTCGGCTCCTGCTGCGAGACCCACCGGGTCGCCATGTGCGAGGTCCTGGCCCACGCCAACGCCCTGCTGATCGGCGGCGCCTCCTTCGTGGACGAGGTCTGCGGGCGGCTCGGCGCGGACCCCGCCCGCTTCACCATCGTCCCCGGCGCGGTCGACACGGAGAGGTTCGCCCAGGGCACGGCCGACGGGCTGCCCGCGCCCCATGGCGGCCCGGTGCGGCTGTTCTATCACGGGCGGGTCGACCGCCGGAAAGGCGTGCTCGACTTCATCGAGGCCCTGGCGATCCTGCGCGCGCGGGGCACGCCGTTCGCCGCCACCATCTCGGGCATCGGGCCGGACGTCGAGCCGGCCAAGGCGCTCGCCGCGGCGCGGGACTTCTCGGAGCGCGCCATCGCCTTCACGGGCTACGCCGAGTACGGCCACGTGCCCGACCTCTATCGCCGCGCCGACGTGTTCGTCTCGCCGACCTACGCGGAGGGCTTCTCCAACACGATCCTGGAGGCGCTGGCGGCCGGGCTCGCCACGGTGTCCTGCCACGCGGTCGGCGTCTCGGATTGCCTGCGCGACGGCGAGAACGGGCTGCTGGTCGATCCGGGCGACGTGCCGGCGCTCGCCGCCGCGCTCACCCGGATCATCACCGATGCAGGGTTGCGCCGGCGCCTCGCGACGGCGGGCCTGGAGGAGTGCCGGCGGATCTATTCCTGGCACGCGGTCGGGCGGCAGATCATGGAGGTCTACGGACGCGTGCGCGACGCGCGGCCGGCCACCGACTTCTCCCCGGACCTGCCCCACGATCCCACCTGCCGGTTTCGCGCCGAGCCGCATCTGCTCTGAGGAGGGTCCTCCGCCCCGTGCCGACCGCACTCGCCCTCTCGCCGCATCTCGACGACGCCGCCTTCTCCTGCGGCGGCCTGCTGGCGCGCCTCGCGCAGGCCGGCTGGCGCGTGGTGATGGCGACCCTGTTCACCGGCAGCGTCGCCGACCCGGAGGGCTTCGCGCTGGCCTGCCAGCTCGACAAGGGGCTGCCGGCGGAGGTCGACTACATGGCGCTGCGCCGGGCCGAGGACGGGGCCGCCGCCGCGGAGCTCGGCATCGCTCCGCCCCTCCATCTGCCGTTCCGGGAGGCGCCCCACCGGGGCTACGGGTCTCCAGCGGCGCTGTTCTCCGACACCCGCGCCGACGACGGCATCGCCACCGACCTCGCACCGGTGCTGGCCGGGCTGATCGCCGCCGAGAGCCCCGATCTCATCCTCGCCCCTCAGGCGATCGGCGGCCATGTCGACCATGTCCAGGCGGTCCGTGCCCTGCGCAGCCTCGCGGTCGAGGGCCCGATCCTGTGGTGGCGCGACTTCCCCTACACGGTCCGCGACGTCGTCCCGAGGGCGCCGCTCGCCGACCTGTTCGCCGCCCTCGCCGAGCCGACCGTCACCCTCGACGCCGCAGCGCAGGGCCGGAAACGCGCGGCCTGCGCCGCCTATGCCAGCCAGATCGGATTCCAGTTCGGCGGCGAGGCGGGCCTCGATGCGCGGCTGGCCCGGGAGGGCGGGATCGAGCGGTTCCGCCTTTCGGGCGCGCTCGACGCGGCGATCCCGGGCCTCGATGCCGGCTGAGCCGCAGGCGCCGAAATCCCTGGCCGACCCGGTTGCGCTGGCGGCGCGCCGCGCCCTGGTCGGGGCCGCGCACATCGCGCCGATCCGGGCTCTGGCCGCGCGAATCGGCGCCGAGCGGGGCGCGCCGGTGCCGGTCCCCGACCCGATCGACGGCGGCGTCGGCGCGCGGATGCTGCTGCTCCTGGAGACGCCGGGACCGGCCGTCCTGCGCACCGGCTTCGTCACCCGCGACAGCGCGAACGGCACGGCCGCCAACCTGTTCCGGTTCCTCGCAGAGGCCGGGATCGCCCGCACCGACACGCTGATCTGGAACGCGGTGCCCTGGCTGATCCACCAGGAGGGCGCGCGCAACCGGGCGCCCCGCAGGGCCGAGGTCGCGGCGGCCGCGCCGTATCTCGGGCCGCTCCTCGACCTGCTGCCCCGGCTGACCGTCGCGGTGCTGGCCGGCCGCTTCGCCGCCGGGGCGGCGCCGGCGCTCGCGGCGCACCGCCCCGGTCTGCCGCTGATCCTGATCCCGCACCCGAGCCCGACCTATGTCTGCACGGCGCCGGAGGTGGCCGCCCGGATCCGGCGCGGCCTGTCGGAGGCCGGGCCGCATCCGGCTGAGGATGGCGGGTCCATGGCGGCGGCGCCTTCCCTGGCCTTGCGCGCCGGTTCGGCCTACATGCGGGGCAACGGGCCGCGGTCCGGGAGACTCCGGCACGGGCTGTAGGCCTTCGGCCGGACCGCGCAGCCGGAAGGGCGGACGCCGAGCGGCATGAACTTTCAGGGACAGCACCGGAACGCGGCCGAGAAGGCCGAGCCGGTTCAGCACGACGCCGCCGCGGGCGCGAAGCGGAAGAGCCGGCGCAGCCGCTATGCCTGGATCGGCACGGGCGCCAGCATCGTGCTGGTCGCGGTCTCCCTCGGGGTGCTGTGGAAGCTCGTCCAGAGCGTGAGCTGGGCCGAGGTGCGCACGGCCATCGCGGCGGCGACGGCCGGGCAGCTCGGTCTCGCCTTCCTGTTCGTCGGCATCAGCTACCTGTTCCTCACGGGCTACGACGCGCTGGCCCTGCGCCAGCTCAAGATCAAGGTACCCTACCGGATCACGGCGCTCGCCTCGTTCACCAGCTACGCGGTGAGCTTCACCCTGGGCTTTCCCCTGCTCACCGCCGGCACGATCCGCTACTGGATCTACGCCCGGCAGGGCCTGTCGACCGCCAAGATCGCGGCGCTCACGGTGATCGCCGGCTTCACCTTCTGGCTCGGCATGGGGGTGGTCCTGGGCCTCAGCCTGATCATCGAGGCGGGCCAGCTCGCCGGCCTCGCCTTCACGTCGATCCGCATCAACCAGACCGTGGGCCTCGCGGCGCTCGCCCTGGTGCTGGGCTACCTCGCCTGGGTCTCGGCGAAGAAGCGCAGCATCACGGTGAAGCAGTGGCGGCTGGAGCTGCCCGGCGCCTCGGTGTCCATCGGGCAGATGATCGTGGGGATCGGCGATGTCTGCGCGGCGGCGGCCGTGCTCTACGTCCTGCTGCCGCAGGAGACCACGCTCGGCTTCACCACCTTCCTGGCGATTTACGTGCTCGCCGCCATGCTGGGCATCGCGTCGAACGCCCCCGGCGGCATCGGCGTGTTCGAGGCGACGGTGCTGCTCGCCCTGTCGAGCCTGCCCCGCAACGAGGTGCTGACCTCGCTGCTCCTGTTCCGGGGCTGCTATTACGTCGTGCCCTTCGTCACCGCGCTCGCGATGCTCGGCCTCTACGAGATCGTCAAGCGCGCGGGCGGCACGCGCGATTCGCCGCCGCCGGAGGGCACCGCCGGTCCGTCCGCCCAGGCGTGGCGCGACGAATCCGAGCCCCGGTAATCCGGCCGCGGCGCCTGCCATGTCCGGCCGCCTGCGCAGTTCCCCAGCCTGGACCGGCGCCGCGATCGCGGCGGGCGTGCTGGCAAGCGCCACCGCGCTGGCCGGACGCCTCGATCTCCCGCTGATCCTCATAGGGCTCGCGGCGGTCCTTCTCGGCGGCTGGCTCGGGGGGCGCGACCGCGACGCGCCGGCGCCGCGGCCGGCCGCGGCGGCGCCCCGCCACGCCGTGGCCGAGGCGCTGCTCGCCCACGTGCCCGACCCGGTCATCCTGGTGGACCGGCGCACCCTGGTGGTGGAGGCCAACCCGGCCGCCCGGGCCCTGCTGCCCGCCCTGCACTACGCCCGGCCCCTGTCCTTCGCGCTGCGCGACCCGGAGGTCCTCGACGGCATCGAGGCGGTCCTGAGTTCCGGCATGCCCCGCCGCGTCGCCCTGTCGACCCGGATCCCGCTGGAGCGGACCTTCGAGGTGCAGATCGGCGCCCTGCCGATGCCCGACGGGTCCGGCGTCAGCGCCCTGCTGTTCCTGCGCGATCTGACCTCGGCCCGGCGCCTGGAGGCGATGCGGGTCGATTTCGTCGCCAACGCCAGCCACGAGTTGCGCACGCCCCTCGCCACCCTGATCGGCTTCATCGAGACCCTGCAGGGCCCCGCCCGCGAGGATGCCGCGGCGCGGGAGCGCTTCCTGGAGATCATGCGGGTCCAGGCCCTGCGCATGACGCGGCTGATCGACGACCTGCTCTCGCTCTCGCGTATCGAGCTGCGCGAGCACGTGGCGCCCACCGCGGTGGTCGATCTCGGGGCGCTCGCCCGCCAGATGGTCGACGCGCAGGGGCCGCCCGCAGAGGCCAGGGGCGCCACGATCCGGTTCGAGGACGGGCACGGTCCCTATCGGGTCCCCGGGGATGCCGACGAACTCGTCCGGGTGATCGAGAACCTGATCGAGAACGCCGTGAAGTACGGCGGCGGCCGGATCGGCGTCGGCCTGGCGCGCGAGGACGATCCCCGGCACGGCCGCCGGATCGTGCTGTCGGTGACCGATGACGGGCCCGGCATTCCGCCCGAGCACATCCCGCGGCTGACGGAGCGCTTCTACCGGGTCGACGTCGCCTCGAGCCGCGCCCGCGGGGGCACGGGGCTCGGACTCGCGATCGTCAAGCACAGCCTCAACCGCCACCGCGGCCGCCTCACCATCGAGAGCGTGGTGGGGCAGGGCACGATCGTGCGGGTCAGCCTGCCGGAATACGGGGCCGTCGCCCCGATGCAGCCGTTGGCCGATCAGGCCGGCCCGGCATAGGCTCCGATCCCGAGCCCGGACTCGACGCGTCCCACCCACGCGCCGACGGCCGGATAGGCGGCGAGGTCGAAGCCGCCCTCGTGGGCCATGCGGGTGTAGGCGACGAGGGCCACGTCGGCCAGGGTCAGCGCGTCGCCCGCCATGAAGGCGGAGCGCGCGAGGGTCGCCGCCATCAGCCGCAGCGCGTCGCCGCCGCGCTCGGCGAGCCTGGGATCCAGATCCTCCGGCGCGCGCTTGAGATAGTGGAGCTGATACCGGCGGACCGCGATGTAGGGCTCGTGGCTGTACTGCTCCCAGAACATCCACTGCAGCATGCGCGCGCGGTCGAACGGCGCCTCCGGCACGAGGGAGGAGCCCTCCGCCAGGTAGAGGATGATGGCGTTCGACTCCGACAGGACGGCGCCATCCGGGCGGACCACGATCGGCACGCGCCCGGCGGGGTTCAGCGCCAGGAATTCGGGCGTGCGCGTCCCGCCGCCCGGGACATCGACGTCGCGCCAGACCGTCGGGATGCCGAGATGGGCGGCCACCCATTTGACCTTGAGGCAGTTCCCCGAGCCGGGATCGCCGTAGATCGTCAGGGGTGCGGTCATCCGTTCCTCGTCCTCCGGCGCGCCGAGACCTTGGCCGGGCAGGCGCGATTCGGCAACGGCGCGGCCGAGCTGTATCGAGGCCGGCCCTTGACCTTCCCATGATGGGAACCCCCATCTCTCCGATCATGGATGCTTCGATCGGATCCGCCACCATGTCGAAATCCGCCGCCCTCACCCTCCCCGTCGAGGGGATGTCCTGCGCCTCCTGCGTCGGCCGCGTGGAGCGTGTCCTGAAGGCGCTGCCCGGCGCCCGGGACGTGGCGGTGAATCTCGCGACGAACCGCGCCAGCCTCGTCCTCGACGGGGGTGCCGACCCGGGTGCCGTCGCGGCCGCGCTGGCGGATGCCGGCTACCCGGTCCCGGAGACGGAAAGCCTGCTCGCCATCGAGGGGATGTCCTGCGCAAGCTGCGTCGGGCGCGTCGAGCGGGCGCTGGCGGCCGTGCCGGGCGTGACCGCCGCCGGCGTCAACTTCGCCCTGGGGCGGGCCGCGATCCGCCATCCCGAGGGTCTCGTCGCGATCGGCGATCTGGTCGCGGCCGCGGCGGCGGCGGGCTACGAGGCGCGCCCGGTCGACGGGGCTCACCCGGTGGATCCGTCGGTCCGTCAGGCCGAAGAGAACCGTGTCCTGCGCGGCGACCTGATCGCCGCCGCCCTGCTCTCCGCGCCCGTCGTGGTGCTCGACATGGGGGGCCACCTCCTGCCCGGGCTGCATGGCGCCCCCGGGACGGCCCTCGTCCAGGCCGTCCTGGCGACCCTGGTCCTCGCCTGGCCCGGGCGGCGGTTTTTCCTCCGCGGCGTGCCGGGCCTGCTGCGCGGCCATCCGGACATGAACGCCCTCGTCGCCCTCGGCGCCGGGGCTGCCTACCTCTACTCGCTGGTCTCGACCGTCGCGCCGGAGCTCCTGCCCGTTGGCGCCGCGCACCTCTACTTCGAGGCGAGCGTGCTGATCGTCACGCTGATCCTGCTCGGCCGGACCCTGGAGGCCCGCGCCAAGGGTCGCACCGGCCGGGCCATCGCCCGGCTGATGGACCTCACGCCCAAGACCGCCCGGGTCGTCCGCGACGGCGCCGAGGCCGAGGTCCCGCTCGCCGCCCTGCGCCTCGGCGACGTGGTCCGGGTGCGTCCGGGCGAGCGCATCGCCGCCGACGGCGCGGTGGTTTCCGGCACCAGCCACGTCGACGAGAGCATGGTCACGGGGGAGCCGGCGCCGGTGCGCAAGGGGCCGGGCGACGCCCTGGTCGGCGGCACCCTCAACGGCCGCGGCAGCCTCGACCTCCGGGTGGGGGCGGTGGGGGCCGCCACGGTGGTCGCGCAGATCGCCGCCCTCGTGGAGCGCGCCCAGGGCGGCAAGCTGCCGATCCAGGCGCTGGTCGACCGCGTCACCGGCTGGTTCGTGCCGGCGGTGATCGGCATCGCGCTGACGACCTTCCTGACCTGGCTGCTCCTCGCGCCGGCGCCCGCCCTGAGCACCGCGCTGGTCAACGCCGTCGCGGTGCTGATCATCGCCTGCCCCTGCGCCATGGGGCTGGCGACGCCGACCGCGATCATGGTGGGTGCCGGCCGGGCGGCGGCGCGGGGGGTGCTGTTCCGCGACGGCGCCGCGCTGCAGCGGCTGCGCGACGTGCGCGTCGTGGCCCTCGACAAGACCGGCACGCTCACCGAGGGCCGCCCCCGGCTCACCGGGATCGTCCCGGCCGCGGGCGTCGCCGAGGCCGAGGCGCTCGCCCTGGCGGCCGGCCTGGAGACCCGCTCCGAGCATCCGCTCGCGGGGGCCGTGGTGGCGGCCGCCCGCGACCGGGGCCTGGCGGTGCCGGAGCCGGACGGGTTCGAGGCCGTGGCGGGGTTCGGCGTGGCCGGCCGGGTGGCGGGGCGGGCCGTGGCGCTCGGCGCGCCGCGCTACCTGGAGCGCCTCGGCGTCGCCCTGGACCCGGACCTCGCCGCCCGCGCCGTGGGGCTCGCCGGGGAGGGCTACAGCCCCATCCACCTCGTCCTCGACGGGCGCCACGCCGCCGTGCTGGCGGTGGCCGATCCCGTCAAGGCGGGGGCCGGCGCGGCGGTTGCGGCCCTGAAGGCGCGGGGCCTTGCGGTGGCGATGGTCACGGGCGACGATCCCCGCGCCGCCGCCCGCGTGGCCCGGAGCCTTGGGATCGACGACGTGGCCGCCGGGGTGCTGCCCGGCGGCAAGGTCGAGGCGGTCCAGCGGATCAGGGCGACGCACGGTCCGGTGGCGTTCGTGGGCGACGGCATCAACGACGCGCCGGCGCTTGCCGAGGCCGATGTCGGGCTTGCGATCGGGACCGGCACCGACATCGCGGTCGAGAGCGCCGACGTGGTGCTCATGTCGGGCGACCTGGACGCTCTGGTGGAGGCGCTGGCGCTGTCGCGGGCCGTGATGGCCAACATCCGCCAGAACCTGTTCTGGGCCTTCGCCTACAACGCCGCGCTGATCCCGGTAGCGGCGGGCGTGCTGGTGCCGTTCGGCGGCCCGGCCCTGTCGCCGGTCCTGGCGGCGGGCGCCATGGCGTTCTCGAGCGTCTTCGTCCTCGGCAACGCCCTGCGGTTGCGCCGGGCGGGCGGGCGGACCACCCGCGCGGCCGCGCCCGTGCTCGCGCCGAGGGCGGCATGAGCGCGGATGTCCTGACGATCGGCGAGGCCGCCCGGCGCACCGGCGTCTCGGCCAAGATGATCCGCTGGTACGAGGCGACCGGATTGCTGCCGCCGGCCGCCCGTTCCGAGGCCGGTTACCGCCACTACGGCGAGGCGGACCTGCATACCCTGCGCTTCATCCGCCGCGCCCGGGATCTCGGCTTCAGCGTCGGGGCGATCACCGATCTGCTGGCGCTGTGGCGCGACCGGGCCCGGCCGAGCGCCGGCGTGAAGGCGATCGCCCAGGAGCAGATCACGGATCTGCGCCGCCGCATCGCCGAACTGGAGGGCATGGCCCGGACCCTTGAGCACCTCGCGGACGCCTGCTGCGGCGACGACCGTCCCGAATGCCCGATCCTGGACGACCTCGCGGCGGCGGATCGGGGACCGGCGCGGAGGCGTTTGGCCGGCGGTTTCGCCAGGCGCGGTCTGGTGCGCGGGGGTACGTGAGTGGGCTGATCCCGTTGGTGTGCCGTTCAGCCCGCGGACGCGACCTGCTGTGGCGGTCCGAAGGCGTCTCGAAGGCCTCTCACCGACTCCACCCGGCCCTCCGCCCCAAGCGCGGCCGTTGACGGCGGCTCTGGCCCCGGCTTTGCTGGGCCGTCCGAACCTTCTGGCCACGAGAGCCCCTTTACGATGCCCGTCCTCGAACGGATCCGCGACTTCGCCGACACGATGCAGGCGTGGCGCCACGACCTCCACGCCCATCCCGAGCTGCTCTACGACGTCGACCGCACCGCGGGGTTCGTGGCCGAAAGGCTCCGGGCCTTCGGCTGCGATGAGGTCGTCACCGGCATCGGGCGCGCCGGAGTGGTGGGGGTCATCCGGGGCCGCGGCCGCGCCTCCAACCGCGCCATCGGCCTGCGCGCCGACATGGACGCGCTGCCGATCCAAGAGGTGCGCGACCTGCCATACCGATCCACCGTGCCGGGGACGATGCACGCCTGCGGCCACGACGGGCACACGACCATGCTCCTCGGGGCCGCCCGGTATCTCGCCGAGACACGCGATTTCGACGGCGCGGCGGTGCTGATTTTCCAGCCGGCCGAGGAGGGCGGCGGCGGCGGCGAGGCCATGGTCGACGACGGGCTGATGGAGCGGTTCGGCATCGAATCGGTCTACGGCATGCACAACATCCCCGGCATGGCCGTCGGCACCTTCGCGATCCGGCCGGGACCGATCATGGCCTCGACCGACCGCTTCACCCTCACCATCGAGGGCCGCGGCGGCCACGCGGCCCTGCCGCAGAACGCCGTCGACAGCGTGCTGGTGGCGAGCCACGTGATCATCGCGCTCCAGAGCATCGTGGCGCGCAACCTCGATCCGGTGCAGTCGGCGGTGGTCTCGGTCTGCGCCCTCGAGGCCGGCGAGGCCTTCAACGTGCTGCCCCAGACCGTGACCCTGCGGGGCACCACGCGCGCCCTGTCCCCGGCGGTGCGCGCGCAGGTCCGCGGGCGGATCGAGACCCTGGTGGCCGAGATCGCGGCGGCCTTCGGAGCGCGGGGCGTCACCGAGTTCGGCAACAGCTATCCGGTCACCGAGAACCACCCGGCCGAGACGGCGTTCATGGCCGATGTCGCCGAGGCCCTGGTCGGTGGGGAGAACGTCGATCGGGCCGTGGCGCCGATGATGACCGCCGAGGACTTCTCCTACATGCTCGGCCGCCGCCCCGGCGCCTACATGTTCATCGGCAATGGCGACAGTGCCTCCCTCCACCACCCGCATTACGACTTCAACGATGCCGCCGCGCCGTACGGGGCGTCGTTATGGGCGCGCCTGATCGAGACGGGGCTGCCGCTGACCGCCTGAGCGCGGTCGCGGCGCCGACCCTCGCGGAGGCGGTTCCGGTCTGGCTGCGGGTCGCGGCCCTGTCGTTCGGCGGCCCCGCCGGCCAGATCGCCGTAATGCACCGCATCCTCGTGGAGGAGCGGCGCTGGATCTCGGAGCGGCGCTTCCTGCACGGCCTCGGGTTCTGCACGCTCCTGCCCGGGCCCGAGGCGCAGCAGCTGGCGACCTATATCGGCTGGCTGATGCACGGCCCCGCCGGCGGGCTCGTGGCGGGCGGTCTGTTCGTGCTGCCGGGTCTGCTCGCCCTGATGGCGCTGAGCTGGCTCTACGTGCTGTACGGCCATGTCGATGCGGTCGCCGGCCTGTTCTTCGGCCTCAAGGCGGCGGTGCTCGCGATCGTGCTGCACGCGCTCTGGCGCCTCGCCGGCCGGGCCCTGCGCGATCGGACCGACCGGCTCATCGCCCTCGCCGCCTTCGTGGCGATCTTCGCCTTCGGGGTGCCGTTCCCGCTGGTCGTGGCGGCATCCGGCGTCCTGGGTCTCGCCCGCGGCCGGCCCCCGGCCCACGAGACCTCGGAGGACGCCACCGACGCGGCGCATGTCCTCATCGGCGAGGCGGCCCTGCCGCGGGAGCGGTCCGGGATCGCGGCCTCCCTGCGGACGGCCGCCCTGTGGCTCGCGATCTGGCTGCTGCCGGTGGCGGCGTTGTACGTCCTGCCCGGCGTGCCGCCGGTCTTCGGGCAGGTGGCGCTGTTCTTCTCCAAGATGGCGCTGGTCACCTTCGGGGGCGCCTACGCGGCCCTCGCCTACGTGGCGCAGCAGGCGGTGGATCAGTACGGCTGGTTGAAGCCCGGAGAGATGCTCGACGGGCTCGGGCTCGCCGAGACCACCCCTGGGCCGCTGATCATGGTGCTCCAGTTCGTGGGCTTCCTGGCGGGGTTTCGCGCGCCCGGCGCCCTGCCGGCGCTGCTCGCGGGGACGCTGGCCGGCCTCCTCACCACCTGGGTCACCTTCGTGCCCTGCTTCCTGTGGATCTTCGCGGGCGCCCCGCTGATCGGGCGCCTGCGCGGCAGCCGGCGGCTGGCGGGCGCCCTCTCGGCGATCACCGCCGCGGTGGCCGGGGTGATCCTCAACCTGGCGGTCTGGTTCGGCTTGCGGACCTTGTTCGCCCAGGTGGCGACGGTGCCGCTCGGGCCGCTGCGGCTCGACCTGCCGGTACCGGGCAGCCTCGACCCCGCCGCCCTCGCGCTGACGCTGGCGGCGATCCTGGCGGTCTTCCGGTTCGGGCTGGGCACGCTGCCGACCCTGGCGCTCTGCGCCGGGGCGGGGGTGCTGCTGCGGCAGGCGGGGCTGGCCTGATCCGCTCGCCAAGATGGGGGCGGTTCAGCCCCCGTAGCGCGCCTTCAGCAGCGCATAGGTGAGCCGCGCGGTCTGGACCTCGCCGCCCTCGGGCCGGCCGGGCTTGGCCGACGGGTTCCAGCCATACAGGTCGAAATGGCCGTGCGCCCGCGTCTTCGGCGCGAAGCGACGCAGGAACAGGGCCGCGGTGATCGCCCCGGCGAACGGCCCGTTCGAGACGTTGTTGAGGTCGGCCACCTTGGAGTCGAGCAGTCTCGCGTAGGGCGCGTGCAGCGGCATCCGCCAGACCGGATCGACCGCCGCCCGCCCGGCCTCCGCCACGGCCCCCGCCAGGGCCTCGTCCTCGGTGAAGAACGCCGGCAGGTCCGGCCCGAGGGCGACCCGGGCCGCGCCGGTCAGCGTCGAGTAGTCGAGGAGCAGCTCCGGGCCGTCCGCGTCCGCGAGGGTCAGCGCGTCGGCGAGGATCAGCCGGCCTTCCGCGTCGGTGTTGCCGATCTCGACGCGGAGGCCGGCCCGGCTCGACAGGACGTCGCCGGGGCGGAAGGCGTTGCCCGAGACGGCGTTCTCCACCGCGGGGATCAGCACCCGCAACCGCACGCGGAGCCCGCCGCCCATGACCATGTCGGCGGCCGCCAGCGCCGCGGCGGCGCCGCCCATGTCCTTCTTCATCAGCAGCATGGCGGCCGACGGCTTGAGATCCAGGCCGCCGGTGTCGAAGGCGACGCCCTTGCCGACCAGGGTCACGCGCGGCGCATCCGCGGGGCCCCAGGTCAGGTCGATCAGCCGCGGCGCCCGCGGCGAGGCGGCGCCGACCGCGTGGATCAGCGGGAAGTCCTTCGCCAGCGCGTCGCCCTGCGTGACCTCGACGGACGCCCCGTGGCACTCGGCGAGCGCCCGGGCGGCGGCCTCGATCTCGGCCGGCCCGAGGTCGTTGGCCGGGGTGTTGACGAGGTCGCGGCCCATCGCCACGGCGGCGGCGATCCGCTCCACATCGGCGCCGTCGACGCCCGATGGCGCCACGAGGCGCGCCAGGGGGGCGCCGCCCGAGCGGTAGCGGCCGAAGCGGTAGCTTCCCATCAGCCACGCCAGGGCGGCCTCGGCGGGGTCGGGGGCGGCCTCGAGGCGGAAGGTGCCCTCCGGCAGCGCCCCCGGCAGCTTGCCGGCGAGCAGCCGGTCGTAGGAGGCCGCCTCGGGATCACCGAGGCCGAACAGCACCCGGGCGAGGGTGCCGTCCGGGCCGGGCAGCAGCGCGAGGCTGCCGGCCTTCGGCTTGAAACCGACGGCCCGCGCGAAGCCGCGCTGGAGCGGGTCCAGGCCGGCCTCGGTGTCGGTCCAGGAGGCCGTCGTCACCAGGGTCACCGGCACGGCCGCGGTGTCGCCGGGCAGAAGCGTGAGCGTCCGCGCCGGGGAATCCGCCTGCGTCGCGTCCGCCGGCGTGGTGTCAGCCTGGGTCATGAGCCTCTCGTGCGCGGCCTGCTCCGGCCGCTTAACCGCTGGTTAGGGTTAACGCCTTACCACCGGGCGGCCGGGGGCGTGAAGCGCGAGCCAGCACCCCACCGGTCCTGCCCCGCGGAGCGTACCATGATGTCGGCCCTGACCCGTGTCGCCACGATCCAGGCTTCCGCGGGACGCCGCGCCGGTCTCGCCGTCGCGCTGGTGGTGGCGCTCGGCCTCGCCGGCTGCAACACCCGCTCCCCCGAGACCACCGGCTCGATCGGCGATCTCGGCGCACGGACCTCCGGCTCCCGCAAGGAGGTCGAGGCCCTGGCCGAGCGCTACAACGCCAATCCGGGCGACGCGCGGACCGCGATGGCGTATGCCCGCGCGCTCCGGACCACCGATCAGATCAGCCAGGCGAGCGCCGTTCTCCAGCAGGCCGCCCTGCGCAACCCGCGCGACACCGTGATCCTCGGCGCCTACGGCAAGTCCCTGGTCGAGGTCGGTCGCTACCGCGAGGCGATCGACGTGCTCGCCAACGCCCATTCCCCGGCGGCGCCCGACTGGCGGATCCTGTCGGCGCAGGGCTCGGCCTCCGCCCAGCTCGGCGAGCAGACGCGCGCCCAGGGCTTCTACGAGGCCGCCCTCAAGATCCGGCCGAACGAGCCCTCGCTCCTGTCGAACCTCGGGCTGTCCTACGCGCTCTCGCGCAACCTCGACCAGGCCGAGCAGACCCTGCGGCTGGCCGCCGACCAGCCCGGTGCCGATGCCCGGGTGCGGGCGAACCTCGCCCTGGTCCTCGGGCTCAAGGGCCACTTCGCCGATGCCGAGGCGGTCCTGCGCCGGGACATGAGCCCGGAGGAGGCCGCGAACAACGTGGCCTCCCTGCGCAAGCTCGCCGCCCAGCCGAATCGGCTCAAGACTCTGTCGGGGGCTGGGATGCCGGGCCAGGGCTGAGCGGCCACGGATCGCGCACATCCTGGGCCGACGCGCACGCTCCGCCATCCTGCCGGGCGCAGGATCGAGCCGCGTGGTGCGTTCCGAACCTTCCCCACACACGCCCCCGCCAGAGGGGGGCGGGTGCGCATGCGCGCGCCGTGGCCGCAGTCCCGACAGGAAAACGCACCTGTCATCGTGACCGGTAGCGGCCAGATTCGAAAAGTTCTATATCGACACCTGGCTGCGCCGCGCGGCTCTACGGGCGTCCAAATCGCCCCCGCGCATCGTCCTGCCCGGGCACTCCCGGGGCGGCGCGCGCCCGTTGGGCGCTACACAGGCCGAACACAGACTTCGTAGCGCAGGTCTTGCCTGTGCGTGTTCGACAACCCGCAGCGAGGATTGAACCAGCCGTGCCCTCAATCGACAGCTTCAAGGCCCGCCAGACGCTCGAAGCCGGCGGCAAGACCTACACCTACTATTCCATCCCCGCGGCCGAGAAGAACGGCCTCGCCTCCGCCACCGCGCTGCCCTTCTCCATGAAGGTGATCCTGGAGAACCTGCTGCGCTACGAGGACGACCGCTCGGTCCGGAAGGCCGACATCGAGGCGACCGTCGGCTGGCTCGACCAGAAGGGCAAGGCCGAGGTCGAGATCGCGTTCCGCCCCGCGCGGGTGCTGATGCAGGACTTCACCGGCGTCCCGGCGGTGGTCGATCTCGCGGCCATGCGCGACGCCATGGTGGCGCTCGGCGGCGACCCGCAGAAGATCAACCCGCTGGTGCCGGTGGATCTCGTCATCGACCATTCGGTGATCGTCGACGAGTTCGGCACCCCGAAGGCTCTGGCCGACAACGTCGCGCTGGAATACGAGCGCAACGGCGAGCGCTACACCTTCCTGAAGTGGGGCCAATCGGCCTTCGACAACTTCTCGGTGGTCCCGCCCGGCACCGGCATCTGCCACCAGGTGAACCTGGAATACCTGTCCCAGACCGTCTGGACGAAGTCCGAGGACGGCTCCGACGTGGCCTATCCCGATTCGCTGGTCGGCACCGATTCGCACACCACCATGGTCAACGGCATGGCGGTGCTCGGCTGGGGCGTCGGCGGCATCGAGGCCGAGGCGGCCATGCTCGGCCAGCCGCTGTCGATGCTGATCCCCGAGGTCGTGGGCTTCAAGCTGTCGGGCAAGCTGCCCGAGGGCACCACCGCCACCGACCTCGTGCTCACCGTCACCCAGATGCTGCGCAAGAAGGGCGTGGTCGGCAAGTTCGTGGAGTTCTACGGCCCCGGCCTCGACGACATGGCGGTGGCCGACCGGGCGACGATCTCCAACATGGCCCCCGAGTACGGCGCCACCTGCGGCTTCTTCCCGGTCGACCAGAAGACGATCGACTTCCTGAAGGTCACCGGCCGCGCCGACGACCGGATCGCCCTGGTGGAGGCCTACGCCAAGGCGCAGGGCATGTGGCGCGACGCCAACACCCCCGACCCGGCCTTCACCGACACGCTGGAGCTCGACATGGGCGAGGTCCGGCCCTCGCTCGCCGGCCCGAAGCGCCCGCAGGACCGGGTGCTCCTCGACGGCGCCAAGCCGGGCTTCGCCGCCTCGATGGAGACCGAGTTCAAGAAGGCCGCCGACATCGCCCGCCGCTATCCCGTCGAGGGCACGAACTTCGACATCGGTCACGGCGACGTGGTGATCGCGGCGATCACCAGCTGCACCAACACGTCGAACCCCTCGGTGATGATCGGCGCGGGCCTGCTCGCCCGCAACGCCGTCGCCAAGGGCCTGCGCTCCAAGCCGTGGGTGAAGACCTCGCTGGCCCCCGGATCGCAGGTGGTGGGCGAATATCTCGAGAAGTCCGGCCTGCAGGAGCCCCTGGACGCGCTCGGCTTCAACCTCGTGGGCTTCGGCTGCACCACCTGCATCGGCAATTCCGGCCCGCTGCCGGAGCCGATCTCGAAGGCGATCAACGACAACGACGTCGTCGCCGCGGCGGTGCTGTCGGGCAACCGCAACTTCGAGGGCCGGGTGAACCCCGACGTGCGGGCGAACTACCTCGCCTCGCCGCCGCTGGTGGTGGCCTACGCGCTGGCCGGCTCGATGCAGATCGACATCACCACCGAGCCGCTGGGCCAGGGTTCCGACGGCAAGCCGGTCTACCTCAAGGACATCTGGCCGTCCTCGGCCGAGGTGCAGCAGTTCATCGAGGAGAACATCACCTCGGCGCTGTTCAAGTCGCGCTACGCCGACGTGTTCGGCGGCGACCAGAACTGGAAGGACGTCGAGGTCACCGAGGCCGAGACCTTCGCGTGGAACCCGGGCTCCACCTACGTGCAGAACCCGCCGTACTTCGTCGGCATGGAGAAGACCCCGAAGCCGGTGGAGGACATCGCGGATGCCCGCATCCTCGGCCTGTTCCTCGACTCGATCACCACCGACCACATCTCGCCGGCGGGCAACATCCGCGCGGCTTCGCCGGCCGGCGCGTACCTGCAGTCGCACCAGGTGCGCGTGCAGGACTTCAACCAGTACGGCACCCGGCGCGGCAACCACGAGGTGATGATGCGGGGCACCTTCGCCAACATCCGCATCAAGAACCAGATGGTGCGGGACGAGTCCGGCAACGTCGTCGAGGGCGGATGGACCCACTTCCAGCCGTCGGGCGAGAAGATGTTCATCTACGACGCGGCGATGAAGTACGCCGAGCAGGGCACCCCGCTCGTCATCTTCGCCGGCAAGGAGTACGGCACCGGCTCCTCGCGCGACTGGGCGGCGAAGGGCACGAAGCTGCTCGGCGTCCGCGCCGTGGTGGCCGAGAGCTTCGAGCGCATCCACCGCTCGAACCTCGTCGGGATGGGCGTGGTGCCCCTGGTCTTCCAGGGCGACACGAGCTGGCAGTCGCTGGGCCTGAAGGGGGACGAGACCGTCACCATCAAGGGGCTGGCGGGCGAGCTGAAGCCCCGTCAGACGCTGACCGCGGAGATCAAGTCCGCCGACGGCTCGGTGAAGCAGGTTCCCCTGACCTGCCGGATCGATACGCTCGACGAGCTGGAGTACTTCCGCAACGGCGGCATCCTCGCCTACGTGCTGCGCTCGCTGGCGGCCTGAGCATCGCGGCGGGCGGCCCCGCGGCCGCCCGCTCCACCAAGGCGGCGCCCAACCGGCGCCGCCTTTTTCATGGGTCACACCCGAAGCCTTGCCTTGCGCACAACCTTGTTTTGCGCCCACGGAGCCCCATAACCTGGCTCCCGAAGTCAGCATGGGACCCCGATGAAGCACCTCAGCAAGACCCTCGCCGCCGCCGGCCTGACGGCCCTCCTGTCGAGTGCGGCCTTCGCGGCGCAGGTCGAGCGCGTCCGCGGCACGATCGACAAGGCCGAGGGCAGCACGGTCACGATCAAGACCGACGACGGCAAGTCCGAGACCGTCGACGTGAGTGGCGCCAAGTTCGCCTGGGTGGTCCCGTCGAGCCTCGACCAGATCAAGGACGGCGTCTTCATCGGCACCGCCACCAAGGGCGAGAACCCGATGACCGCCCTGGAGGTGGTCCTCTTCCCCGAGTCGATGCGCGGCACCGGCGAGGGCCATTACGGCTGGGATTCGATCACCGACCAGACGGCGGGCGCCGGCGCCAAGGTGAAGAGCGCCATGACCAACGGCACCGTCAAGGCCGAGACGTCCAACGCCCCCAAGGTCAAGAGCGCCATGACCAACGGCACCGTGAAGGCCGACAAGGCGGCTTCGGGTGGCGAGCGCACCCTGACGGTCAGCTACGGCAAGGACGGCTCGAAGGAGATCGTCGTGCCGTCCGGGGCGCCGATCGTCGCCTTCGAGCCCGCCGACAAGGCGATCCTGATGTCGGGCTCAAAGGTCTTCGCCGTGGTCGCCAAGGACGGCGCCAAGGCCGAGGGCAAGCTCGTGGCGGTGGGCAAGGACGGCCTCACCCCGCCGATGTGATCCGACAGCGCGCGTCGGCGCGTTCACGGCCTTTCGATCACGGCGCCCGGGGGCGATCCTCCGGGCGCCCCATCCGGTCGGAGGCGCGCCGGACCATCACGATGTGCCGGATGTGTCCGATCGGGTCCGTCGAACCGACGCGTCCGCAGCCGCAGGATTCGTGTTGCTGAGGCTATAACTTCCCGCTCGGTCTCGCATCTCACAATCGTTCGGATCGCGAACTGCCGTCTCGATAGGCGAGGCTGCGAGAAAACGTGGCACTGTTTGCGTTGGAGACGACGTTGATGTGACCTGAGAAGTGTCGGATGATCACGGATCGCGCTTGCAGGATCCGAGAGACGACGCAATGAAGGTTCTGATCGACGCAAAGATACTTGTGAAATTCGCGATCCCATTCGCGATCGTAGCTTTGGTTGCCGGCGGACTGGTCGTCTTCGCCCGATCGAATCTGGTCTCGCTGACATCCCAGACGCGCCGGATCGTCGATGTGCAGGCCAAGCGTCTCGAACTTATCCTGGGCGTCCAGATCTCCGTCGGCGAGGTGTCCCTGCAGGCGCGCAACCTCGCCCTCGAGACCCGGGAATCCCAGATGGCCGGCTACGAGACCCGCATCAAGCAGGCCAAGGCAACCGCGTTCCAGCAGATCTCCGAACTGGCGGCGCTCGCAGACGCACCCGAGCAGCACGCCGCCCAGGACGCGCTGCGGGACACGCTGACGGCGCTCGGAGCGGTCGTCGATCGGGTGATCGTCAGCGCCAACCAGGGCGATCCCGAGGCCGCCCGGGACATCCTGCTGGGCGAGGGCAATCCGCTCCGCGCGAAGCTCGCCGACGTGGTCGAGGGGCAGGTCGAGCTTCTGCGGGCCGAGCTCGGGCAGGCTCGGGACGCCTCCGAACGGTCGGCCGACCGGACCGTCCTCGCGCTGGCGATCGCCGCGGTGGTCGGGCTCGGCGCTGCCCTGGGGATCGGCGTCTCCATCGTGGTCCTCGGCGTCATACGCCCCCTGGTGGCGCTGGTTCGGACCCTGGATCGCATGGCCCGGGGCGAGATCGACGCCGGGATCCGGGAGGCGGCCCGCGGCGACGAGATCGGTGCTGTCGGGCGCGCCGTCGAGGCCATCAAGGCCATGGTCGCCCAGAGGACGGTCGAGCAGACCGAGGCCGTGCGCAGGGCCGACGAGGCGGCCGCGGTCGAGCGCAGGCGGACCATGTTGGCCCTGGCGGAGCGTTTCGAGCAGGCGATGGGCGGGATCGTCGGGACGGTGTCGTCCTCCGCCACAGACCTGCGCGCCGCGGCGGAGAGCATGACCGATACCGCCGGCGAAGCGGCCGTGCAGGCCGCCACAGTGGCCTCCTCTGCGGAGGAGGCCGGGAGCACCGTGCAGACCGTCGCGGCTGCCGCCGAGGAACTCGGCACCGCCATCTGTGAGATCGGGCGGCAGATCTCGGGCTCGGCCGATCTCGCGCAAACCGCCTCCGACGAGGCGGGTCAGACGACCCAGTTCGTCGCGGCCCTGAGCCGGACCTCGACCCGGATCGGCGAAATGGTCGGCATGATCGCCAGCATCGCCAGCCAGACCAATCTCCTGGCCCTGAACGCCACCATCGAGGCGGCGCGGGCCGGGGAGGCGGGGCGCGGCTTCGCGGTGGTGGCCGCCGAGGTCAAGGAGCTGGCCGGCCAGACCGCCAAGGTGACGGATGCGATCACCGGGCAGATCGGTGAGATCCAGTCGGCGACCGGCCAGACGGTGACGGCGATCGGCGGAATCGCGACGCGGATCGAGGAGATCAACGGCCTGACCGCCAGCCTCGCGGCCATCGTCGAGCAGCAGAGCGCCGCCACGCAGGAGATCGTCCGCAACGTCGCCCGGGCCGCCACCGGCACCGATACGGTGACGCGCAACATCGTCGGCGTCGCGGCGGCGTCGGAGCGGACCGGCGTCGCCGCCACGCAGGTCCTGAGCGCGGCGTCTGCCCTCTCGGATCAATCCGCGCGGCTGCAGACCGAGGTGGTCCGGTTCCTCGACGGCGTGCGCGCCGCCTGAGCCGCGCGCGGCGCCCGGAGGGCGGGGCTCAGCGCGTGAGCGCCACCGTGTAGTCCGCCTCGGTCTTCGTGCGGATCTCGTCCTCGGTGACCCCGTCGGCGATCTCGATCAGCCGCATGCCGCCGTCGCCCTTCTTGTCGATGGCGAAGACGCCGAGATCGGTGATCACGAGGTCGACCACCTGGGTCCCGGTCAGCGGCAGGTCGCAGGCCTTGAGCAGCTTGGGGCTCTCGGTCCCGTCCTTGTTCCGGGCGACGTGCTCCATCACGACCACGACGCGCTTGACGCCCGCCACGAGGTCCATGGCGCCGCCCATCCCCTTCACCATCTTGCCGGGGATCATCCAATTGGCGAGGTCGCCGTTGCCCGCAACCTGCATGGCGCCGAGGATCGACAGGTTGATGTGCCCGCCGCGGATCATCCCGAAGGAATCCGCCGACGAGAAGTAGCTCGTCGTCGGCAGGGCGGTGATCGTCTGCTTGCCGGCGTTGATCAGGTCGGGGTCCTCCTCGCCCTCGTACGGGAAGGGGCCCATGCCGAGCATGCCGTTCTCGGATTGCAGCTGCACCGACATGCCGTCGGGGATGTAGTTCGACACCAGCGTCGGGATGCCGATGCCGAGGTTCACGTAGAAGCCGTCCTCCAGCTCATTCGCGGCGCGCGCCGCCATCTGCTCGCGGGTCCAGGCCATGATGTTCGCTCCCTTCCCGTCCGATCAGTGCGTGCCGCCGCCGGCCGCCGCGGCCGGCGTGCTGTCGCCGCGCTTGCGCGTGGTGCGCTGCTCGATGCGCTTGTCGCGCACCCCCACCGCGATGATGCGCTTCACGAAGATCCCAGGCGTGTGGATCGTGTCCGGGTCGATCTCGCCGGGCTTCACGAGGTGCTCCACCTGCGCCACCGTCATCCTGGCGGCGGTGGCCATCATCGGGTTGAAGTTGCGGGCGGTCATCCGGTAGCGCAGGTTGCCCTCGGTGTCGCCGGTATGGGCATGGACCAGGGCGAGGTCGGCGAACAGGCCGCGCTCCATGACGAACTGCTCGCCGTCGAACTCACGCACCTCCTTGCCCTCGGCGACCTTGGTGCCGACGCCGGTCTTGGTGAAGAAGGCCGGGATGCCGGCGCCGCCGGCGCGGATGCGCTCGGCCAGAGTCCCCTGCGGGTTGAACTCGATCTCGAGCTCGCCACCGAGGTACTGACGGGCGAACTCCTTGTTCTCGCCGACATAGGACGAGATCATCTTGGCGACCTGCCGTGTGTCCAGAAGCTTGCCGAGGCCGACGCCGTCGATGCCGGCATTGTTCGACACGATGGTCAGGCCCTTGACGCCCGAGAGGCGCACCGCCTCGATCAGCTCGTCCGGGATGCCGCACAGGCCGAAGCCGCCGCACATCACCATCATGTCGTCGCGCAGGAGCCCGGCCAGCGCCGCGGCGGCATCCGTATAGACCTTCTTCATCGAATCGTCCTTTTCCCGCCGGTCCCGACCGGCCGAAACCCCGGGGAAGCGCGTTTCCTCGCGCTTCCTGTCGGCGATTCCACACGCGAAATCCAGTGGTCGGCGCCGCCAGTCCGCGCGGCCCGCGGCGATCCGTAACCCGCGCCGGCGCGGGCGGGCGTTTCGGCCCCCCGCGGTGGGCGGCAGACAAATCCCGCGGGGGGCGCTACAAGGCCTTCCGACGAGCAGACCCTGCCGGGGCCCGCGCCGGCTTGAGGGGGCCTGACGCGGCGCCCGGCTTCCCGGCCGCAACCGCGGCCCTCCGGAGCATGATGCCGCTGCGCCGCCCGATCCTCATCCTCGCCTTCGGCAGCTTGGTCGTCGCCGGTCTCGGCCTGCGCGACTGGCCGGTGGACGGGCCCAGGGCGGCGGCCTTCGCGGGGGAGGCCTTCGACGCCTACGGCCTCGTCCTGAGCGTCGAGGGGCCGGCGAGCCTGACGCTGCTGCCCGTGCCGCGCCTCACCCTCGGTCGCGTCCGCGTCGCGTCCGCGCCGGCCGGGCCGGCGCTGGCGGAGGACGGCCGCCTGAGTCTGGACCTCGATCCCGTCAGCCTGCTCGCCGGGCGCGCCGCCGCGGGGGGGCTGCGCCTCGAAGGCGCGCGCCTGTCGCGCGACGCGGATTGGCGCGCGCTCCTCGCGCGCCTCGCCGGCCCGGCCCGGTCCGGCGATACGCCGCCGCTGCGGCGTATCGCCGTCAGCGGCGCCCGCCTCGCCGACGGCGGCGAGGCAAGGGATATCGATCTGGACATCGCGTGGCCGTTCTGGAGCGCGTCGGCCGAGGGCCGCGCCAGCCTGACGTGGCGCGGCGTCCCGACGCGGATCGTGCTCACCCACCTGCGGCCGGCCGACATCGCCCAGGGCCGGAGCAGCCCGTTCACCGCGGAGGTGACATGGCCGGGCGGGAGCCTCGCGGCCGACGGGCGCGTGGCGGACGCCGCGGCCGGCACCGGGCTGCCCGGTCTCGCCGGTCAGGTCCGGTTCGAGACGCGCGCGCTGCCCGAGTGCCTGTCCTGGATCGGGCGGGACGTGCCGCTCTCGCCGCTCGCCGGCGCCTTCTCGGTCTCCGGGCGGTTCGAGACGGCGGCCGGGTCCCTGTCCTGGCCGAGCCTCCGGATCGGCATCGGCCCGAACGTGCTGGAAGGCGCGGGCGCCGTCGCCCTGGGGCCCGGCGACGCGCCCCGCCTCTCGGTCCAGGCGACGCTGGCGGCCGAGAGGCTCGACCTCGCCCCCCTGGTGGACGACCTCGCGCGGGTCCTCGGGTCCGAGCCCCAGGACATGGCGCTGGCGCCGTTCACCCGGGGCGACCTCGACCTGCGCTTGTCAGCCGCTCAGGGGCAGGTCGGGCCGGTTCAGGTCCAGGACCTGGCGGCAAGCGTCCTGGTGCGCGAGGCGGCCGTGGAGGTCGCGGTGAACCGCGCCCGGATCGAGAACGGCACGCTCAAGGGCCGCATGACCCTGTCGAGCGGGGCCGACCCGGCCGTGACCGAGATCCGCATGCAGGGGAGCCTCGACCGGGTCGCCCTCGGCAGCCTGCTGAGCGAGGTCGGCGCGTCGCGCTGGCTGGCCGGGCCGGCGAACGGCCAGTTCGTCCTGGAGGCCAGCGCCCGCGACAGTGCCGGCCTGCTGACCCATCTCGGCGGCCGGGCGACGCTCGCCGTGGAGGGCGGGACCATCACCGGGCTCGACCTGGCCGACGTGATCCACCGGAACGGGGCCGTCGCCCCCGGGGCGCTCGCACGCCGGAACGGCCGGACGGCCTTCGAGCGGGCCGCGGTGACCCTGCGCTTCGTCGACGGGATCGGCGAGATCACCGAGGCGGGGCTGCTCGGCCCGGGGGTCGGGGCGACCCTGCACGGGCAGGTGTCGCTGCCGGAGCGACGTCTCGATGCCAAGGGGAGCCTCGTGCTGCGGCCCGCCACCGACCCGCTCCGCGGACTCCTGTTCGAGATCTCCGGGCCCTGGAGCGCGCTCACCGCCCAGACCCTCGCCCCCGGCGAGGGCGCCGAGCCGGCCGGCCGGTCGGGCGAGGCGTTGCTGCCCCTGTCCCTCAAGGAGCCCGCCGCGGTCGGGCTTCCCGGCACGGCGCGCGCCTACGTGCCTTGATGTCCGCGTGACGCCCCCGTGGCGCCGTCTTCGGTCAAGCTCTAAGATCGGGCCCTCAACGCCTCCATGATCCCCATGCGCCGCCTGCTCATCGAGGAACCGGTCACCCGCGCGGGGCCCCTGGCCCGGCGGCTCGCCGTGTTCTCCCTCGTCGCCACCGGGATCGCGCTGGTGCTGGTCCGGGATCCGCGCGCCGACACCGACGCGGCGCTCGCCGCCCTGGCGGCCGGGCTCGGCGTCGCGCTCGCCGCGACCCTGGCGGCGATCTTCGCCTTCGTGCGGGTCTGGCGCGAGGGCGCGCGGGGGCTCGGGGCCGCCGTCGCCGGTCTGGTCCTGGCGCTCGTCGTCCTCGGCTATCCCGCCTTCCTGGCCCTGCGCGGATTGCGGCTGCCCGCCCTGTCGGACATCAGCACCGACATCGACAATCCGCCCGCCTTCTCGCGCTCGCGCGCGGCCTTCGCGGCCCGCGGCGGCCGCTATCCGGCCGATCCGGGGCCGGCGCTCCGCGAACGCCAGCGCGGCGCCTACCCGCAGATCGCGCCGCTGACGCTCGATATCGGCGCCGACGCGGCGTTCGAGCTGGCCCGCAAAGCGGCCCTCAACCGGCACTGGCAGATCGTCGAGGCGATCCGCCCGGGCGGACGGACCGGCAACGGCCGGATCGAGGCCGTGGCGCGCGGCCTGATCCTCAACCTGCCCGACGACGTGACCGTCCGGATCCGCCCCCGGGCCGATGGGGCACGGATCGACGTGCGGTCCGCCTCGCGGCTGGGTGGCCGCGACTTCGGCAGCAGCGCCGACCGGATCCGCGCCTATCTCGACGATGTCGCCAACCTCGCCCTCGCGGTGAAGTAGGCGCCTCAGGCGGGGGCGTAGGTGCCGTCCAGGCTCGGCAGACCCTGCGCGGTCGCGAGACCGCGCCCGACCAGATCCTCCAGGTGGGCGAGGACCGACAGAGCCGCCGCGCCCTTCAGACGCGGATCGAGCCCCTGATAGATCGCCGCGACGATGTCGGCGATCCGCGTGTCGCCGGCGGCCAGCCGGGCCCGGATCGCCGCCTCGCGCTGGCGCCGATGGCCGGCGAGGCCGCGCAGGAACCGCGCCGGCTCGCGGACCGGGCCGCCATGGCCGGGCCAGTAGGTCTGCTCGGAGCGTGCCCGCAGTTTGTCGAGGGAGGCCATGTAGGCCCGCATCTCGCCATCCGGAGGCGCCACGATCGTGGTGGACCAGGCCATGACGTGATCGCCCGAGAACAGGGCCTCCGCCTCCGGCAGGGCGAAGGCGAGATGGTTCATCGTGTGCCCCGGCGTCTCCACCGCCACGAGGGTCCATCCGGGCCCGCAGACGGAATCGCCCTCCGCCATGACCCGATCGGGGGCGTGGGCCGTATCGGTGCTGGCATCGAGGCGCGGCACTTCGGCGTCCGCCAACGGCCGCGCCGCCCGGTGCGGGCCGCAGCCGAGGATCGGCGCACCCGTCCGGGCCGCGAGGAGCCGCGCCCCGGGGGAATGATCCCGGTGGGTGTGGGTGACCACGATCGCGTCGACCGTCTCGCCGGGAAGACCTTCCAGGAGCGCGTCGATGTGATCGGGCTGGTCCGGACCGGGGTCGAGGATCGCGACGCGGCCCCGGCCGATCACGTAGGTGCAGGTTCCCGTCGCGGTGAACGGTCCGCCGTTCGGCGCGATGCGGCGGCGGATCAGCGGCGCCACCGCCTCCAGGCGCCCGGCCGGAGGTCTCGCTCGATCGAAGGTCAGGGTGCTCTCGTCCGCGTCCGCCATCGCTGCCTCGCGCGACCTGGTGGACGGTTCCTAAAGCGTATCCGGACCGCGTTGCAATCGGCGCCGCTCCGGCATCGGCGGATGCGCGCGGTCCGCGTGTGCAGCCCGATCGAACCGGTCAGTCGGTGCGACCCGGGGGGCGGGTCCGGACACGCACCGGCACGAGCACGGGAGCCGCGACGAGGCCGAGGGCCGCCTCGCGCAGGGCCTCCCCGGTTCTGCCGATGACATCGGCGAGGCGGGCCGTCGCCGCGGCGGCCTTCGATCGGACGGTGGTCTTGGCGGATTGCAGCATCACGGATCTCGGCTCGAACCAGAAGGCCTATCTTCGAACGCTAGCGTGTGCGTCCCGTTCCGTCCCCGATTGCCGCGGCCGGATCTGGCGGCCGCCTCCACACACAGGACTTTGTCAAGTGGGCGGAACCGGAGCGAAACCTTGGCGTTTTCGTGGTCAGAACGACGCGGCCCGCCCGCGTTGATACAGTCGAAGGATACGTACAATGCTCGGTTGGGCCGTAACTTTCCTTGTCGTTGCCCTCGTGGCCGCTCTGCTTGGTTTCGGTGGTATCGCCGGTACGGCGATGGAAGCCGCCAAGCTGGTGTTCTTCGTGGCGATCGTCCTGTTCGCGATCTCGGCCGTCGTCGGCCTGATGCGCGGCCGTTCGCCGACGCTCTGACGCGTATCGATACGCGCCAGCCCTGTGCTCGGGCTGGCGTGACGCTGCAACGAGCCGCCGCGGCACGCGGCGGCTTTTCTTATGGAGCGGGGACGATGCCCGGAGGCGGCCTCCGTCGCCGGCAGCGACCCGGCGCGTTAGTCCGCTCCGGGGCCATCGTGCCGGCGGTGAGGCGGCGTTCCGTCATCCCGATCTGCGGAGACGCGCCCGAACTCCGATCGGACCGTCGATGCTCACGCGCGTCAGGTCGAAGGCACTGCGGCACACGATCAGGTCGGCATTCGCCTCCGCGGGTCGCGACGCGCCGGATCGAATCTACTTGCGGTCGGCGCTGTCGAGCTTCGCGATCAGGTCGGCGAAGCGGTCGGGGACCGGCTGCTGCGTGATCGTGTCGTACATCGTCCGCAACTGCGCGGCGATGCGGTTGCGGGTCTGATCGCTGAGGCCCGTCCGGGAGGGAGGGCTGGCTGTCGGCTTCTGGGGTTCGGCGCCGGCGCTGTCATTCGCGTCCGATGTGCGACGCGAAGCGACTCCCGGATGCGGATACCGCGCACGGCGGCCCGCCTCCTTCCCCTGATCCACCATCGACACGCCCCTTATTGCCGATGTCGGCTGGGCCGCATTGTGCTGCGGCTCGACATACGCCATGGCTGCGGCGGCAACGCCTGCCCGCCGGGATCGGTTCCGCCGGGGGGTGGAACGGAGTGCGGGCCTCCGCGTTGGGCGGTAGGCTGCGCAGGATATAAGCCGGCCCCGGCACGACTTCGGTCTGAGATCGGAGTGACGCGGTCGGGCAGCACGGCGAGGCACAGGGGATCGAATGTCGACATCGCAACTCGTGGTACAGCACCTGCCGTACCTGCGCCGCTACGCGCGCGCGCTTACGGGGAGCCAAGTGGCGGGTGACGCGTACGTCGCCGCCACCCTGGAGACCCTGGTCAACGAGCCGGACACGCTGGGCCGGAGCACCAACATCAAGGCCGACCTGTTCCGGGTTTTCACGCGGATCTGGAACTCGCTCTCGGTCAACGGACGCAGCGAGCAGGTCCAGCACGATCTTCCGGCGGAAGTCCGCCTCGGGCAGATCACCCCGCTGCCGCGGCAGGCCTTCCTGCTCTCGTGCCTCGAAGGCTTCTCCGAGGAGGATGCGGCGATCATCCTGGGTGTCGACGTTTCCGAGGTCCGCGACCTCGTGGACGAGGCCGGCCGTGAACTCGCCGCCGACATGGCCACCGAGATCCTGATCATCGAGGACGAGCCTCTGATCGCCATGGATCTCGAGGCGCTGGTCGAAGGGCTCGGCCACAACGTCATCGGTGTGGCCCGCACCCGCACCGAGGCGATCAAGATCGCCGGCGAGGGCAAGCGCCCGGGGCTGATCCTGGCCGATATCCAGCTCGCCGATGGCTCTTCCGGCCTCGACGCCGTCAACGACCTGCTCAAGACCTTCGAGGTCCCGGTGATCTTCATCACCGCCTACCCGGAGCGCTTCCTCACCGGCGAGCGGCCCGAGCCGGCCTTCCTCATCGCCAAGCCGTTCCAGCCCGCCAATGTGTCCGCGGTGATCAGCCAGGCGCTGTTCTTCCAGCAGACGGCCCGGCGCCGCGAGGCCAAGACGGCGTAGGCCGGCTGCCCCCACCGATCCTGAACGTGAAAAAAAAGCCCCGGCGCGAGCCGGGGTTTTTTTGTTGCCCGCGTGCCGGGCGCGGCGCGCAAAAAAACGGGCCGGAGAAAGCTCCAGCCCGTCGAAGAGGTTCCGGCCGATGCACAAGGGGAATGCGGGGAGGACCAGGTGGCCGGGTGCTGGAGAAACGGCCGCCGGCCCGTGCGGTTCCAGAAAATCGCTTTTTCGACGAATGTGGCCGCGAAGGCACAGAGGACGGTTGTGGATGACGCGGGTGCGCCGCCGCACCAACGCCCGGAGCACGGCCGAATACTGAGGGGCGGGCGACGCGCGATAGTCTAGGAACCTGTGATTGCAGGCCGCGTTATAACAACATCCTGTCAAGCTCACGCGACGAGGTCGGGGTTATGCTGCGGTCTGGTTTCATTCTGGGCGTGAGTGCTCCCGCCGCTCTTCTCACTGTCCTGGTGCAGCCGGTCGTGCGCGACACGGCGGACCGCTGGACGGCGCCGGTCCCGACGGCTCAGGTCGTCTATGCGCCGTTGCCGGGCATGCGGCCGGTCTCGCTGGCCATCAGCCCGACCCGGATCGCCGGCGTTCAGAAGAGCGAGGGCGGCGTCACACCGGTGGCCGGCGAGGCACAGGAGTTGGGCATCCGACCGGTTCTGAAGGCGCCCGTGCGACGCATGGTCCGCGAAGGCTGCGAGACCGCCCTCAGCTCCCTGGTCGGTCCGGAAGCGCGGCGGATGACCCCGGGCCGCTGCATTTCCTGATCCGGGAGCGACCCCCGCTGGCATGACAAAAGGTCCCGCTGCGTCGGCGGGGCCTTTCGTCATGCCCCGGCTCGCTGCGAAGACCACTGTCTCCCATCACGCGGCCGACCAGGGCACCGGATAATCATTGGCCGCACCACGCGTTCGATGCGCGTGTCGCAGGCGGCGGCTGCCGGAAACAAGGGCGGCGCCGGTCCGGGAGGACGCGGCGCCGCTACGCATTACGACGAACGTCCTGCCTCACTCGGCGCGGCCGGTGCCCGTGGACTGGCCGCCCTTGCGGCCTGCGGTCGAGGCAAGTTCGCGGTCCTGGGAGAACGACCGCTTCTCGGCGGGCACGCTGCGGCCGCCCTTGCTGGCGATCTCGCGCTGCCGCTCCAAGTCCATCGAGGCAAAGCCCCGCTTCGAGGTCGAGTTTCCGGATGCCATCAGTTCCTCCTCAGGCTTCGCTTCACCCCGCAACAACCTTCAGCAATAACCAAGGTTCCTGTCCCGAGACCTGGTCAAGCTTCTTATAGCTCAGCTTGGCGGCAACCTCGGTCTTCTGCGCGGCGTTGGTCATGGAACCACCTCGGTTGCTGCGCGCGTCGGATCCCGGGCCTGGACCGCGGGTGCGGCGGACCGGCCCGAGGCGGACCGGAGCGCCGTCGCCCGCGGCGCCGGATGGAGAAGGATTTCCACGGCATGACGAACCGCAACATGGTCAAGGATACCGGCGGCGCGGCGCCGGCGGTGACGCCGAACACGCCGCCCCTGCCGCTGATGCCGGCGCCGGAGGATGCCCCCCGGCCGACGACCCGGGAGGAGCCGGTGGATTCGCCCCACCTGAACGCCAGCCTCAAGCGCGAGGCGCCCGCGCCCGGCGCGCAGGGTCTGTCGACGAAGCGCTGAGCCCGGGCCGGCTCAGCCGGCCCCCGCCGGCACCCGTCGGCTGAGCCCGAGGATGAGCAGACCGATGGCCAGGATCGTGGCGATCCCGGCCACCGTGAGGATGCGCCGGACGAGCGGGGTGTAGACGCCGCGGGCGGCGTCGTAACCGTAGCAGAGGAGGGCGAGGCGGTCCGACAGGCCGCCGATCCGGCCTTCACCCGCCTCGGTGAGGGCCAGGCGGAGATCGCGCCCGGTGAGCGCCAGGGGGGAGAGCACCCGGGCGACCCGCCCGTCGCCGGCGAGCAGCAGGGCGGCGGCCGGATGGGCGAAGCTGTCGGTACCGGCATCGTAGATCGCCGTGTAGCCCAGGGCGGCGGTGAGCCGGCCGAGCGCCGACTGGCCGGCGACGAGCGCCCGGGGGTCGACCGCCCCTGCGCGGGTCCCGAGCGTATCGGCGAGCATGCGGCGCGCGGACGCGGCATCGTCGCGCGGGTCGATCCCCAAAAGCACGAAGGCGTAGTCGGTCCGGGCGAGCCCGGTGGCCGCCAGGGCATCGGCGGACATCGACACCATCGGGTCGCAGACGTTGCCGCAGGTGTAATCCACCGGAAGCAGCAGCGTCGGCAATCCGTTCAGTGCCTGCCCGAGCGTCGTGGCCTGCCCGGTGCGCGCGTCCGTGACCGCGAGGTCGAGGGGCGCCCGGGCTCCGGGCGGCGGGGCCACGGCGACCCGGGCGAGGTCGGCCTGGGCGAGGCGTGCGCAGGCCGGCGCGGCGCACAGGCTCAGGCTCAGGCTCAGAACCAGCCCCGCTGCGAGGCCCCGGCGCGACCGGGCGCGGCCGGTGTCGGGCGCGGGACTGGACAAGTGCTTGACGAACCGCATGGATACGCGGGCCCGTCCGGCCCCGCCGTCCTGGGCGTGAGACCCGTCGCGGAGCCCCCGTATGACCCTCGACACCGAGGTTTCCTCCCTGAAGCAGGTGCCGCTGTTCCGCGAAGTGGAGCCGGCGCGCCTGAAGCTCCTGGCCTTCACCAGCGAGCGGGTGCATTTCGAGCCCGGGCAGCGATTCTTCGCCCGAGGCGATGTCGCGGATGCGGCCTACGTGATCCTCCAGGGCACCGCGGAGGTCAGCATCGACGGTCCCGCCGGCCCGGTGCGGCTGGCGGTGCTCGGCCAGGATGCCCTGGTGGGGGAGATGGGCATCCTGGCTGAGCAGCCCAGATCCGCCACCGTGACGGCGGAGTCGGCGGTGACCGCCCTGCGCATCGACCGCGGCGTGTTCCTCGAATTGCTGGCTCAGTTTCCACAGATCAGCATCGCCCTCATGCGGGTGCTGGCGCTGCGCCTGGAACAGACCAACCAGGCCCTGGCCGAAAGCCGCGGCTGAGCCGGATCAACCCGGCGGGTAGGTGATGAACTCTAGGAGCGACCCGTCCGGATCCCGGAAATAGACGCTGATGCCGGCGCCCGCGGCACCGTGCCGCTCGACGGGGCCGAGTTCCACCGGGACGCCTGACGCTTCGAGATGCGCGACCGCGTCCTCGATCGCCCCCGACCAGCGGAAGCACAGGTCGCTGTTGCCGGGCATCACCGGCTCCCGCGCCACCGGCGTGGCCTCGACGCCCGGACCGTGGCAGTTCAGCTGAACGCCGCCGAACCGATAGGCGAAGCCCGGGCCGCGCGCGATCACCTCGGCCCCGACGACGTCGCGGTAGAAGGCGTTGGACCGCGCCCAGTCGCTGACGTGGATGACGCAATGGTCGAGGTGGATCGCCGGGCTCAGGCTGGCGGTCGGCGCAATCAGGGCCTCGACGGGCAGTGTCTCGGTCTCGGGCATCGATCACCTCCGCGCAAGACCGTACCGAAGGTCCGCCTCACGGGTGAAATAGGGCGCAACCGTGACCGCGGCAGCCGGCGCCTGCTGTGCGATGCGGCGGAAAAGCTACATCGTCGCGGGACGCAAGACGGTAGGCATGAGGCCGAGAACCGCATTCCGCCCGAACAGGACCTATGATCGCAACACTCACCTCGGCCTGGAACCGCGTGCGCCGGATCCGTCCCTCGCGGATCCTTCTCGCCGTCGTGGCGATCGCGCCCCTGGCGGCCTGCCAGACCCGCCCCGGACAGCTCGCGCAGGATGACGATTCGGCTTGGTACATCGGGTCCAAGGCCGACAAGCCCTTCGACATCCCGCTGGTCGATACTCAGCGGCTCGATCCCAAGTACCGCCGCCAGCAGGTGACCTACAACGGCCCCGAGCAGCCCGGCACGATCGTGGTCGACATCGACAAGCGTCAGCTCGTCCTGGTGCAGGCGGATGGGACCGCGATGCAGTACGGCGTCGGCGTCGGCAAGGCCGGGTTCTCCTGGAAGGGCGAGGCGCGTGTCGGCCGCAAGGGCGTCTGGCCCGACTGGAGCCCGACCACCACGATGGTCTCGCTCAATCCCGACCTCCCGCGGACCCGCAAGGGCGGCCTCGACAACCCGCTCGGCGCCCGCGCGCTCTACCTCTACCAGGGCAATCGGGACATCCTGTTCCGGATCCACGGCACCAACGAGCCCTGGAGCATCGGCGAGCAATTGTCGTCGGGCTGCGTCCGGATGCTCAACGAGGACATCGCCGACCTCTTCGAGCGCGTCCCGGTGGGGACCCGCGTCCTGGTCAAGCGCAACGGCAAGTACCGGGTCTGAGACGCCGACCGCTCGGTCGCGGCGGCGGCGCCCTGGCTGCGCGTCGCGCACGATGCGCGGACGCCGTCATCATTCCGGGGCGGCTCGGCCCCGACGCGCGGATGATCCCGACCGACGATCACCGGGGCCCCGGCGCGGCGCGGAACGCTTTCGCAAGCCCGACGCGATAGCGTCCGCGTCCTGCGACCCGCGCCTGTCCCACCGTCCGGCAAAATCGCCACGGTACGGGCCCAGCGTCGCGGCTCCGCCAAACCTTCCGCTCGACCGACCGCCTGCGCGTGGACAGCTCCCCGATGATCAGACCGATGCTCGCCCTGTTGCTCCTCTGCGGCCCCGCGGCCGCGGCCGGGACGATCAGCGGCCCGGCGACCGTGATCGACGGTGACACGGTCGAGGTTCAGGGCACCCGCATCCATCTCTACGGCATCGACGCCCCCGACACCGGGCAGAGCTGCGAGACCGCCAAGGGGCTGGAATACCGGTGCGGCCGCGAGGCCGCGCAGGCCCTGCGCGCGCGGATCGGCGCCGGCCTCGTCACCTGCGAGCGGCGGGAGAGCCCCGTCGCCGGCCGCGTCACCGGAATCTGCCACGTCCACGGCGAGGACCTGTCGGCCTGGATGGCCGGCGCGGGCCTGGCCCTGGCCAGCCGCCACGGGACTGCGGCCTATCTCCGCCAGGAGGGCCACGCCTGGGCGACCCGCCGCGGCCTCTGGGCCGGCACCTTCGAGAAGCCGGCCGACTGGCGCCAAGACCGGCGCCGGGTCGAGTCCGCCGCCGGGGCGGGCGCGGCCGAATAGGGCGCCGGGCGGCTCAGGCCGCCTCGTCGTGGCCCTCGGTGAAGTCCCGCCACAGCAGGACCAGGGCGGCCATGACCGCCGGCCCGACGAACAGGCCGAGCAATCCGAAGGTCTCGACGCCCCCGAGGATCCCGAGCAGCACCCACAGGAAGGGCAGCTTCGTGGTGCCGCCGATCAGCGCCGGCCGGATGAAGTGGTCGGCCACGAAGGTGACCACGAGGCCCGCCGCCGCCACCACCGCGGCCGCCGTCGCCGAGCCCGTCGCCAGCAGGAGCGCCGCCGCGATGGCGATGGCGACGGCGGCGCCGAACGGGATCATCGCCGCCACCGCGGTGAAGGCGCCGAGCAGGACCGGGTGGGGCACGCCGGCGAAGTAATAGACGATCCCCAGGAGGAAGCCCTCGCCGATGCCCACCAGCACGAGGCCGTCGACGGTGCCGTGCACGGAGGCCACCATCTGCCGGGCGACGCGCTCGCCGCGGGGCCCGAACAGCCGGTGGCAGGCGGTGAGCGACTGGTCCCGCACGGTGCGCCAGTCGCGGAACAGGAAGAACAGCGCCACAAGGCTGAACCCGAACAGCACGATCCGGTGAACCACCTCGCGCCCGACGTTGCGCGAGGCCCCGATCACCGAGTTGTTCTCGAACCGGTGAAGCAGCTCCGAGCCCGCCTGGGCGTGGCCCAAATTGTCGTTCCACCACGCGGTCGCCTGCGCGGCGCCATAGGGCAGGTGCTGGAGGAATTCGGGCGCCGGGATGCCGTTCGCCTCCGCATTGCGCACGAACTCGGCCACGTCGTGCGCCTCCCGGGCGGCCTGGATCCCCAGGATGGCGAGCGGCGCCAGGAAGACCAGCGCCACGGCGGCGGTCATCACCGTGGGCAGCAGGATGTTGTGCCGGCCCGGCGGGAAGCGGCGCTCCAGGCGGGCGTAGAGCGGCCACAGGGCGATGGCGAGCACAAGCGCCCAGGCGAGGGCGGGCAGGAACCCGTGCAGGATCCAGAGGCCCAGGGCGGCGAGCGTGAGCACCAGCAGGACGCGGGCCGCGCCCTGCGAGCGGCCGCGCTCGCCGGGGGGGCTCGGGCGCTCCACGGGGGTCGACTCGAGCCGCGCCGGCGGGGCGACGGGTTTGGTGATCGGTGGCATCCGTCTGAACTCCTGGGAAGGCGCGGTCGGTCCCGCCCCGAAGCGAGGGCCGGCAAATCGGGGATCGCGCATCCGCACACGGTGCGGCGCGCCTGTTGACACGCGCTGAAACGCCGGGGAACCGCGGCGGTTGCCGCCTCTGACCCCCTCGTGTAGAGGTCGCCGCCATTCGACGGGGCCGCGCGTGAGGGCCCGTGGACGCGTGAGGTGGCCGCGGGGGGGCGCCGGGCCGCCCGGCGCCGAGGGGGCATCCGCACGTCCGACCCGGAATTCGAACAGCCCGCGAGTAGACATGTCCGACGAGCCCGCCCACGGCAGCGCCACCTTCGAGCGCGTGGCCGACATCATAGCCGAGACCGCCGACATCCCGCGGGACAAGATCACGCCCGAGAGCCACGCCATCGACGACCTCGGCATCGACAGCCTCGCCTTCCTCGACATCGCCTTCGCGGTCGACAAGGCGTTCGGGATCAAGCTGCCGCTGGAGCGGTGGACCCAGGAGGTCAACGAGGGCAAGGTCCCGGCGGAAGCGTATTTCGTCCTCAAGAACCTGTGTGCGCGCATCGACGGCCTCGTGGCCGAGAAGGCCGCCAAGGTCTGACGCCAGAAGGCCGGCCGGTTCCGTCATGCGCCTCGAATACTTCGAGATGATCGATTCCGTGCGGCATCTCGACCGGACGGCCGGGCGGATCGAGGCGCTCGCCCGGGTGCCGCTGGAGAGCCCTGTCTTCGAGGGACACTTCCCCGGCCATCCCCTCGTGCCCGGGGTGCTCCTGACCGAGACCATGGCGCAGGCCTCCGGCTACCTCGTGCTCGCCCATCTCGACTTCGCCCGGATGCCGTTCCTCACGGGCGTCGACAAGGCGCGCTTCCGCGCGTTCGTCGGGCCGGGGGCCGAGCTCGTGGTCACGGCGAGCCTGGAGCACGACGGATCGGGCTACGCGGTGACCCGGGCGGCGATCCGCCACGACGGCAAGGCCCTCTGCGACGCGGAGCTGCGCTTCCGCACGATGCCGTTCCCGGACGGACTCGACGCGCCGATGCGGGCGCGGGCGCGGGCCATCGGCCTGGTCCCGGATCCGGCGCAGCCCGCGGGCCGGCCGTGAGCCGCGCGGTCGTCGTCACCGGCCTCGGCCTCGTCTCCTGCGCGGGCGAGGGCGTCGAGGCCCACCTGTCGGCCCTCGACGGCGCCGCCGCACCCCGCACCGATACCGACACGTTCGCGCCCTATCCGGTGCATCCCGCGCCGCCGATCGTCTGGGACGGCCAGATCCCCAAGCGCAGCGACCAGCGCCAGATGGAGGCGTGGCAGCGCCTCGGCGTCTACGCCGCCGGCCTCGCCCTCGACGCCGCGGGGGTGAAGGCGGATGCGGCCTTCAGGCAGGCGCTGCACCTCGTGGTGGCGGCGGGCGGCGGCGAGCGCGATTACGCGGTCGACGGGGCGATCCTGACGGGGCTGCGCGACGCCGCCGACCCCGGCGCCTACCTGAACGAGCGGCTCCAGAACGACCTGCGCCCGACGCTGTTCCTCGCCCAGCTCTCGAACCTGCTCGCCGGCAACATCGCCATCGTGCACGGGGTCACGGCCGCCTCGCGGACCTTCATGGGCGAGGAATCCGCCGGCATCGACGCCCTGCGGATCGCCCGGGCGCGGGTCGCGTCGGGCCAGATCGACGCGATCCTGGTGGGGGGCTCCTACAGCGCCGAGCGCCCGGACGTGCTGGTGATCCACGAGATGGGCGGCTTCCTGGCCCGCGACGCCTACCGACCGGTCTTCCGGCGCGGGGCGACGGGCGGCTTCATCCTGGGCAGCTGCGCCGCCTTCCTGATGCTCGAATCCGAGGAGCACGCCGCGGCCCGCGGCGCCCGCGCGCTCGCCCGGCTGGAGGGCGTGGCCAGCGACCGCACCCGGCGGGCGCCCGGCAGCGTCGCCGGCAGTCTGGACGGCCTCTGGCGGCAGGCGGGGATCGCGGCCCCCGACCGGGTCCTGTCCGCCGCCACGGGCGTCCCGCAGATCACCGCGGAGGAGCAGGACACCCTGGCGCGGCTCGCCCCCGGCACGCCGGTCCGCGCCCTCGGCGACGTGGTCGGGCACGGGCTCGAGGTGGCGGCGCCGTTCGGGGCGGCACTCGCGGTCGCCCTCACCGCCGCCGGTCGCGCCCGCGAGGTCGCCGTGACGGTGGTGGGGCATCGGCGGGGCGAGGGCGTGCTCCGGGTGGTTTCGGCCTGAACGGGTCGGCCCGCGTCCCGCGGCCTTCTGGCAGCACAGGTTGCGGCCACAGAGTTCGGAACGCGCGCGCCCTAGATCCCGCTCCGCAACACGTCCGTTACCGTCGCGCGCGATAATCCGCCAAGGAATTTTCGTGCCAAGGGCCAGTTGCCGAAGGCAGTATTGCCCTGCGCTTGCCAAAAAACCGGGATCGGGCTATTTCATCGGCATCGGCACGTGTCCGGATTTCTTGGACCGTTACGCCTTCGCAGGGCGGTTCTGACTTTCCTATCGCTAGCGGTCGATACCGGCGCCTCCTCCGCGGAGCAGGTGCGCTCTCTCACTACGCCTGCGAAGATCAAGGACTTCCATGAGCACCGGAACCGTCAAGTGGTTCAACGAGACCAAGGGCTACGGCTTCATCCAGCCGGATGACGGCGGGAAGGACGTGTTCGTCCACATCTCGGCCGTCGAGCGCGCCGGTCTCCGCAGCCTGAACGAGGGCCAGAAGGTCACCTACGAGCTGGAGACCGACCGCCGCAGCGGCAAGCAGTCCGCCGGCCAGCTCCAGACGGCCTGATCGCCGGTCGAAGGGTTTTTCCCGAAGCCGCTCCGTCGGGAGCGGCTTCTTCGTGTCTGCAATCCCTCTATGGGCGGCGGCCTTCGCCGCGCCCGATCCAGGAGTGTCTGTGAGCTTTCCGAACAAGCAGGGCGTCGTTGATCGCCTTGAGGCGGCCGCCAAGGCGCGGTCCGAGATGCTGGCCCGGTTCCGGGCGCGCCCGACGGCCGACGATCCGGCCGTCCTTGCCCGTCAATCCGCCCGCCGTGCGGTGGTCGATGCCCGCGAGGCCCGCGAGGCCCAGCGTGCCGCCCAGCGCCAGGCCGAGATCGAGCGCGCCGCCGCGCAGGCCGAGGCCGACCGCCTCGCCGAAATCGAGCGCAAGCACGCCGAGCAGCTGGCCGCCCAGGAGCGCGCCAAGGCTCTCCAGGAGGAGCAGAAGGCCCAGCGCGACGCGCGCTATCTCGCCCGCAAGGCGAAGGCCCAGAAGCGGCGCTGAGGCTCCGGCCGCACCGCCATCCCGTCCCAGGAGTCCGGCATGTCGCACAAGTTCAAGATCGGCCAGCGCGTCTGCCGGCCCCGGTTGGGCCTTCCCGGCGACAAGGGCGACGGCGAGGTGTTCGAGGTCCTGCGGCTGATGCCGGCGGACCAGACCGGCGAGCTGTCCTACCGGATCCGCACGCAGGGCGGCGAGCGCGCGATCCGCGAGAGCGAACTGGTCGCCGCAAATCAGGCCTGAGACGCCTTAAGATGACCGGAGCGTCGAAGGCGAAGCATCCCTGAATGTCGGATGATCCGGTCCTCTCGACGACGGTCCTGACGGAGGCTTCGACCGGTCATCTCCGAGAGACCGGTGCATCGTGCGATGTTCGAAGCGCCAGCACCGGCGCTTCCAACGGTCACCGCGCCGACACAGGTCTGCCGGGGACGCCGCGATCCCGATATCAGCCGGACCGGATCGCCTGTCGCGGCGGTTCTTGGCCGATCTCGATCTCGGTTTCTGCGGAGACGCGGGTCACATCGTCCATTCCGAACGCCCGAACACCGCCCGCGAGATCCGGGCCGTCTTCGACGGCGCCGGACCGACCCGGGACGCGGCAACGCGGTGACCGGCCGCTGCAGATCGCGCGCCAGCCGGGCGGCACCCGAACCCGGCCATCATCCGAACTGCTCGCGCAGGATGCGCTCGTCGAGGCTGTGGCCGGGATCGTGGAGCAGCACGAGCTCGGTGGCGCGGTCGAGGCAGGTCTCCACCGTGCAGACCCGGCGGAACTCGGTGTGGTCGGCTACGGCGGCCACGGGACGGTGGGGCGCGTCGAGCACGTCGATCCGGATCCGGGCATAGTCCGGCAGCAGCGCGCCGCGCCAGCGCCGGGGCCGGAAGGCTGAGATCGGCGTGAGGGCCAGCAACTTCGCGTCCAGCGGCAGGATGGGTCCTCCCACCGAGAGGTTGTAGGCCGTCGAGCCGGCCGCGGTCGCGACCAGGACGCCGTCGGCGATCAGCAGGTCCAGCCGCACGTTCCCGTCCACGGCGATCTTGAGCTTGGCGGTCTGGTGCGTCTGGCGCAGCAGATAGACCTCGTTGATCGCCCGCGACCTGTGGGAACGCCCTTCGGTATCGAGCACGTCCATCAGCAGGGGGTGGATGACGCTGCGCTGGGCGGCCTCCACGTGCTCCAAGAGGTCGTCGTCCCGGAACTCGTTCATCAGGAAGCCGACCGTGCCGCGGTTCATCCCGTAGATCGGCTTCGGGTCGTCCATGAACCGGTGCAGCACCTGAAGCATCAACCCGTCGCCGCCGAGGGCGACGACCACGTCCGCGTCCTCGGGCGGGACGTGGTCGTAGCGCCGCATCAGGGCGGCGGCGGCCTCGCGGGCATGGCCGGTCGGGCTCGCCACGAAGGCGATCTTCTTGGATGTCGGCATGGCTCAGGCAATGCCAAGCGGGCGCGTCGAGGTCGCGTCGGAGGTCACGTCACGGCTCCAGTGCTGACGAGCGAACCGCCCGGTTGACGTCGAGGCCCGGCCTGCGCCTCACTGCCGGGACACCTGCGCATCCGGAGGCATAGCATGGAGCGTCCGCTCCTCGTCTACACCACCTTTCCCGACCTCGCCTCGGCCCTGAACATCGGCGAGGCCCTGGTCCGCGCGCGGCTGATCGCCTGCATCAACGTGCTGCCGGGGATGCAGTCGGTCTACAGCTGGAAGGGCGCCGTGGAACGGGGCGAGGAGGTCGCGGCGATCCTGAAGAGCCGTGAGGGCCTCGCCGACGCCCTGGCGACCGCCCTGAAGGCGCGCCATCCCTACGAGACGCCGATCATCCTGCACCTGCAGGTCGCCGGCGCCGATGCCGACACGGCGGCTTGGATCGTCGCCGAGACGCAGCCCGCCGGCGCAGCCGGGCCGGAACCTCGGACGGACTGATCCGCTGGGCCGGCCTCCAGATTCACGCCCGCACCGAGCAGGCACCGCCGACACGTTCGGCGGATGTCCGGTTCGTCACCGCTCCGGTCAGGATCCGGCGCTCCGCAACCCGACGCTGGATCCCCGCGGTGGCCCGTGCTCACCGGGCCGACCGGTCCTGTCTGGCCGGCCGCACAAGAAGCCGATGCCTGTGGACAGATTCTGTCGGCAGCCGGAGCGGGTCACGGGTCGGTCGGTCGAAGATCGGCTTCTCTTCGGTACCGGGAGAAGGGTTTTGTTGCGAATAGTATTCCAAAGCGCCAAATAAAAATGATCATTTCTCAAGTTATTGTAGTCGTATTGAGGGATATATGCAGAATAATACTTGGACGTATGCGGAAAATAGATTAGACCCAGCCCGGTACTCTTGCCGCACCCTGATCGTGGGGACGTTGACGTGATGAGGCAATTCCGGGATGCAGTCCGCGCGGTAGCGGCCCTGCTGGCGTGCAGCGCGGGTGTCGGGGATGTCCTGGCGGCCGGCGGCAAGGCGAGCGAGCCGCTGATGACCATCGAGCCGGCGCCCTCCGGTCCGGCTGGTCTCGCCAGCGCCGACCCGCCGGCGCTGCGGTACGGCGTCCTCTATGCCGACCGGGAGGGCCGCAGCCACGTCCAGTATTGCGACCTGAAGAACTTCATCTTCAAGAGCTACGCGCCGCCGGCGGCACCGCAATACGTCGGCTTCCCGCCGGGTGAAGTGGCGTCGATCAAATACGCGGTTCTGCCGGTCGGCTATGTCGGCACGTGGCACACGGCGCCGGGCCCGCAATGGGTGATCACCCTGTCGGGCCGCTGGTCGGTGGAGGCGACGGACGGGGCCGTGCTGGAGCAGGGCCCGGGCGAGGTGGAATTCAACGCCGACACGGGGTCCACGCCGCAGGGACCGGAGGGCCATGTCGGGCACCTCACCCGCCAGGTCGGGGACGTGCCGAACGTGCAGCTCATCGTCTCGCTGAAGCGGGGCACGGGAAAGGCTCGTTCCACCGACCCGTGCCAGCCCGCCCGGCGGTGATCGACGGGGCCGCCTGACGGATCTCATGCAGGCCCGGTACCGCCCGCTCCGGTCTCTACGGTTCGGCTCAGGCGCCGCCCAACGGGTAGCTGCGGCCCTTCCAGGTTGCCGCGCCGGCACGCTCCCGGCGCAGCAGCACGTTCCACTGGATCGCCAGGGCGACCAGGACCGTGGCCGGGTGGAGCGGGATCGTCGCCAGCGGCGCCCGGACCGCCAGGGTGATCGCCGCCCGGGTCGCGAGCGAGAGCGCGGTCGCGACCGCCGCCAGGATCAGGGCCGCGGGCGGCACCAGGCCGAGCAGGCCGACCAGGACCAGCAGCGGCGGCGCCAGCTGGCCGCAGCCCAGGAGCAGGGTCCAGACCGGCAGGGCGCGCGGCGTGGCCATGCCCTCGTGGGCGTTCTTGGAGAACCCGGCCCAGGCTTCCGAGAAGCCCCGGTACATCCGGCAGGTCGCCAGGGCCGCGCCCGCCACCAGGTCGGTGCGATGGCCGGCCGCGCGCAGGATCCGGGGCAGCCGCACGCCGTCGTGCAGGAAGGCGCGGATCGCCGCGTGGCCGCCGATCGCCTCGTAGGCCGCGCGCTCGATCAGGATCATCTGGCCGCAGGCCGCGCCGAGGGACGGGTCTGATCGGCGGCGCATCAGCGGCACCGGCAGGTAGCCGACCAGCAGGAAATCGATCATCGGCACGGTCAGCAGCTCACCCAGCGTCTCGGTGCGCTGCCGGGGCACGCCGCTGACCAGGGCCGCGCCGCCCCGTCGCGCCCGGGCGGCCAGCGCCGCGGCGGCCTCCGGCTCCAGACGGACATCCGCGTCGATGAACAGGAGGTGGCGGCCGCGCGCGAGCCCGGCGATGTGGGCGCAGGCGTGGTTCTTGCCGGTCCAGCCCTCCGGGAGCGGCGGCACCGGCACGACGCGCAGCCGCGGGTCGCCGAGGCCGCGCACGATCGCGGCGGTCTCGTCCGTGGAATGGTCGTCGCCGACGATCACCTCCACGGGCACGGCGCTGCTGGCCAGCGCGGCCCGCACGGTGCCGGCGATGTTGGCCGCCTCGTTGCGCGCCGGGATCAGGATCGAGACCAGGCCGGGATCCGCCTCCGGGGCCGGACGGCGTAGGGCGAACAGGTTCACCGCCGCCAGCACGGCCGGGAGGAGGGCGGCGAGCAGGCACAGGAGGGCCAGGGCCGTGAGCACCGCGTCGGTCATCCGCCGCGCCGCGGCGATGCGGCGGCCGACACAGGCAGCGGGCGGGCGTGCGAGGGACGGGGCGTCATCGGGCGGCGCGATCCTGCTCGTCGCGGGCGTGGTGGGCCGGGTCGAAGCGGCGGCCGGCCAGCCGGGAGGCGAGGCGCCGCCAGAGGTCGTACACGCCGCCGACGCCCTTGCGTCCCGCGACCAGGGCCCGGAAGCGCTCCGGCTCCCGGCTGATGACGTCGGCGCTCAGGCGGTCCAGCGTCGCGGTCAGGTCGGCCTCGAGCCGCGCGAGCCGCGCCGCCCGCGGCAGGGCCGCCAGCTCGGCGCCGGGGGTCCCGGGCCCGAATGCCGCAAACGCCTCGGCGCCGCGCTCGTCCCAGAACGCGTATTCGAGGGCCAAAGGAACGAACAGCGCGTCGGGGGCGATCTCGGCGAGACGCGCCACCCCCGGACGCAGGCCGAGGGGCCGGACGCGGGCGTCGACGAAGCGGCCCTGCGCGGTGATCCACATCACGCGGCCCGCCCCCGTCAGGATCTCCCGGGCGGCAGCGAGGAATTGGGCGCCACCCCGCGGCGTGTCGAGGTCGACCCCGAAGGCGCCGATCCGCTCGAACACCCGGTAGCGCGCGAGCATCGCGGCGTCGAACGGCGCCCGGTTCTCCCGCTTCGGGTAGAGCCGGCCCGACAGCACGATGATCACCGCGGCATCCCACCAGGCGGGATGGTTGCAGTAGATCACCAGCGGGCCGGGATGGTCCTGGGCGGGCGGCACGCTCCAGTGCGGCAGGCGCAGCGCGTCGAAGTGGCGGCACAGGTAGCGCGCGAACCACGCCTCCATGAAGCGCCGGATCGGGGGCGAGACCGGGGGGAGGGGAGCGGCAGCTGAGGGCCGCCGCCGTTTTCCTCCCCCCTCTGCGGGGGAGGGTGGCCCGCGAAGCGGGTCGGGAGAGGGGAGCGCCGTGTCCGGAGAGGGTGCGACGGCAGCCATATCCACCACCGTCGCGCCGCCCCTCTCCCGACCCTCGCTGACGCGAGGCCAACCCTCCCCCGCAAAGGGGGGAGGGGAAGGGCGCGTGGCCGTCACGCCGAGGCGCGCAGGGTGCCGCGCGCGTCCTGATCGTGCGCGTCGGCGGCGATCCAGCCCGACATCATCACCATCGGCATGCCGGGTCCGGGATGGGCGGCGCCGCCCGCGAGGTAGAGTCCGCGCACCTGCCGCGAGCGGTTGCCGGGCTTGAACGCACCCATCACCCGCCCGTGCGACGCGAGCCCGTAGATCGCGCCGTTCAGCACCCGGTAGCGCTCGTGGATGTCCTGCGGCGTCAGGTGCCGCTCGACCACGATCCGCTCCTCCAGGTCGGGCATGCCGCCCGTGCGCTTGAGCTTGTCGAGGATCGTCCGGCGGTAGTTCTGGAACAGCGGCCCGTCCGGGCGCCAGTCGTGGTGCGGCCGGAGATAGGGCGTGTGCACCAGGACGTAGAGCGCCTCGCCGCCCTCGGGGGCCACGCTCGGGTCGGTGGAGGAGGGCGCCGCCAGGTAGGCGGTCGGGTCCGGGGCCGGCTCGCCCCTGTTGTAGATGTAGTCGAACTCCTCCTCGGGGTCGCGGGAGAAGACGAAGTCGTGGTGGTTCAGGTGCTCGTAGCGCCTGTTCAGGCCGAGATAGAGCACCACGCCCGAGCAGGCCGGCTCGGGGTTCTTCTTGGCGTAGGCCTTGGCCGCCGCGCCGCCGACGAGTTCCCGGTAGGTGCGCACCGAATCCATGTTGGAGATCACGGCGTCGAACGGCGTCACGCCCTCGGAGGTGCGCACGCCCCGGACGGCGCCGCCCGCGGTCTCGATCCCGGTGACCTCGGTGTCGGTCTTGCAGGTCGCGCCGAGCTCCTGGGCGAGCTTCGCCAGCCCCTCCGCCACCGCGCGGGTGCCGCCCATCGGATACCAGACCCCGTCGGCGGTCTGCATGTGGGCGATGGCGCAGAGCACCGCCGGCGCGCCGTAGGGCGAGGAGCCGACATATTGCACGAAGTGGTCGAGCATCTGCGCGAGCCGCGCGTCCTTGACCTTGCCGCGGATCGTCGAGGCCACGGAGGCGTGCATCCGCAGCGACAGCACGTCCCGCAGCGTCCCGGGGTTCATGTTGGCGCGGATGTTGATCGTGTCGAACAGGTCCTCGACCGGCTTCCAGAAGAAGAATTTTTCCGAGACACCGTGCAGGTGCTCGGAGATGGACAAAAACTTCTTGTAGCCCTCGCCGGAGCCGGGAGCGAAGCGCTCCATGTCGCCGGCCATCCGCTCGACGTCCTGCATCAGGTCGATGTGGGAGCCGTCGTCGAAGAAGCAGCGCCATTGCGGGTCGAGGCGGCGCAGGTCCATGTAGTCGTGGACGGAGCGGCCGGCCTCCGCGAAGATCCGCTCCAGCACCCGCGGCACGGTCAGGATGGTCGGGCCCATGTCGAAGCGGAAGCCGCCCTCGTGCAGGACCGCCGCCTTGCCGCCGAGCCAGCCGTTCTTGTCGTAGACCGTGACGCGGTGGCCCCGGGCGGCGGCGACGCACGCGGCCGCAAGTCCGCCGAGCCCGCTGCCGATGACGGCGACCGTCGAATCCTGGCTCATCCTGATGGATCGCTCCCCGGGCCCTGAAGCACGCGGCCCGCGGGTGCGAAGCTAGACCCGGGGCCCGCCCGGTCAACGCGCCACCCGGTCGCGGCAGGGGCCGATCAGGCGGCGCCTGTGGACAGATGGCCCAGGAAGTTGCCGATTTCCCGTCGGCGCAGCTCCGGCACCAGCACCTCCGGCCCGATGCCGTGGCGCCAGGCGAGGCGCCGCGTCGCCTCGGACGCGCCGTCCTGCAAGGCCGCGACGTCGTCGGCGTAGGCCGCCACCGTCCGGGCATCCTCGGCAAAGCCGGCCTCGACGATCGCGGTGTCGCAGAGGCGCAGCATGGCGGCGAGCTCGTCGAGGTCGAGTTCGGGATGGTACTGGGTGCCCCAGAACCAGCCGGCGCCGTGGCGGATCTCCAGCGCCTGCACCCCCAGCACCCGGTTGCCCGCAAGGACCCGGGCGCCCGGGGGCGGCTCCAGCACCGCGTCGGAGTGGATCGCGGGCGCGTCCCACACCGCCGGCCGGCCGGCGAGGAGCGGGTGGCCGCGACCGTCCTGGGTCGGGGTGATCGACCGGGCGAAGCCGTATTCGGGCCCGCGCGGGTTCTCGGCGGCGTGGCCGCCGGCCACGGTGGCGGCGACCTGCACGCCCCAGCACGAGCCGAACACCGCCAGACCCGCCTCCAGGGCCGACCGCATCAGGTCGAGCTGCCGGGTCACCTCGGGGGTGCCTTCCGAGACCTTGAGGGTCGATCCGGTGAAGATCAGCCCGTCGAATTCCCCGAGGGCGTGCGGCAGGGCCGCGTCGGCATCGGCCGGGTTGATGAACCGGCAGGTGGCCTCGGCGGCGAGGTCCTGCACCACCGCGGCGTAGGATTCGGCCGAGGTTCGGCCCGTGGCGGCGACGTGCCGGTCCCGGGCCGCGCGGTCGTTGCCGTCGGCGATGAGCAGGCGGAGCATGGACGTCTCGCAAGAGAGGGGCGCGGACCCTGCCCCACCGACAGGGCTTTGTCCGCGGACGGCTGGTCGCAGGACCGGTGCGGATCGTCGCGGCGGTCCGATGCCCCGGCCACGAGCTGAATCACGCCGTCCGCCGCGTCACCATTACGAGCGCGAGCCCCAGCCCGGCGAGCGTCAGCGCGCCCAGCACCCCGAGCGCCGGAGCCGAAGCGCCAAACCCCTCGCCCAGCGCGGTCTGATAGGCCTCGATCGCCCAGGCGTTGGGGGTCAGCCAGCCGGCCTGCTGCAGCCAGGGGGGCATGAGGAAGCGGGGCACCATCGAGCCGCCCACCGCCGAGAGCAGCAGCACCCCGAAGGTCGAGGCGAGGTGCGCCTGCTGGCGCGAGGCGGCGAGTGCGCAGGCGGCGAGCGCCAGGCCGGCGGCCATCGCGGAGACCAGCAGGCAGGCCGCCAGGAAGGCCGGCCAATGCGGCCCGATCTCGACCCCGTACAGCAGCCCGGCCGCCAGGAAGATCAGGCCGGCCTGGACGAGGCCCTGCACGGTCAGGAAACCGAATTTGCCGAGCACCACCACCGGCAGGCCGCCGGGACCCGCCATCAACCGCTCGCTGAGGCCGGTCTCGCGCTCCTCCACCAGGGTCATCGCGCCCTGCATGGCGGCGAACAGCAGGAAAACGGCCGTGATCGCCCCGGCGTAGTAGCTCACCCGGGCGTTGCCGGTGCCCGCGGCGGTGCTCTGACGCTCCACAAGGGACGCGAAGCTGAACGGCTCCTTCCGGGCGCGCTGCTCGGCGAAGGCCTCGTCGAGGAACCGGCGCTCGTCGGGGCCGATCTTCCCGGTCCGCTCCACGTCCGCGACGATGCGCGACAGGACCACATCGGGCAGCGCCTCGTTCAGCACGCGCTGGAGCTGGCCCAGCGCGATCGGCGTCGCCAGCGCCTTGGCGGGGTTCTCCACCAGCACCACCGGCTGGTCCGCGGGGCCGGGGGCCGCATCCCCCGGGGCGGCGATCAGGTCGCCGCGCAGGGCGAGCGCCACGTCGACCTCGCCGGAGCGCACCGCGCGGGCGACATCCGCAAGGTCGCGCGCCGGCAGCCGCGTGACCCGAAGGGACGGGTCGGCCGTGAGCGCGTCGGAGAGGCGGCCGGTCGCCGCCGTGTGGGCGAGATCGGCGAGCCCCAGATGGATGCGGATCCGGTCGCCGGTCGCCCCGGAGAAGATCGCCGCGAAGATCGAGAAGATCACGGTCGGCAGAACGAAGGCCATCACCAGCGCGGCCCGGTCGCGCAGGAGGGTCAGTGCCATGACCCGGAAGGCGGCGCCGATCACCGGACGCCTCCGAGGCGCCGCGGCGCCGACGCGTCGGATTCCGCGACCTCCCGGGGCCGGAGCGCGTCGAGATAGAGCGCCTCCAGCCGCGGGGCGCGCACCCGCACTTCGGCCACCGGCACGCCCTGGGCCCGCAGGGCGCCGAGCAGCGCCGCGCCATCGAGACCGGACCGCTCCACCGAGCGCCAGGTCAGGCCGTCCGCTTCCGCCGGCGCGAAGCCGGCGCGGCGCAGGACCGCCTCGCCGGCACTGTCCGCCGGCACCGCGAGGCTCAGCTCGCGCTCCGGCGCGCCCGCGCGCAGCTGCGTCAGAAGGTCCGTGAGCGGCCCCTCGCGCACGATCCGCCCCTGCGCCAGGAAGGCGACCCGGGACGCCAGACGCTCCGCCTCGGCGAAATCGTGAGTCGCGATGAGGATCGCCGTTCCCGCAGCCTTGAGCCGGTCCAGGACCCGGTGGATCGCCGTCCGCGCCGCGAGATCGACGCCGCTCGTCGGCTCGTCGAGGAGCACGAGGCGCGGCCGGTTCATCAGGCTCGCGGCGATGTTGACCCGGCGCCGGTAGCCGCCGGAGAGGTGGCCGACGGGTCGACGCGCCACGTCGGCGATGTCGGCCATCGCCAGGGCCGCCTCCACGGCCGCCGTCCGGTCACGCCGGGGCACGCCGGCGAGCTGACCGAAGATGCCGAGATTCTCCGAGACGGTGAGCCGGGGGTAGAGGGCGATCTCCTGCGGCACCCAGCCGATGGCGCGACGCGCGCCGCCCTCCCGGTAGGGGTCCGCGCCGGCGACGCGCACCGAACCCGCGGTCGGACCGAGGCGGCCCGCCACGAGGCGCATCAGCGACGACTTGCCGGCCCCGTTCGGCCCGAGCAGCGCCAGGGTCTCGCCGCCGGCGAGGTCGAGGTCGACCCGCTCCAGCACCCGCCGTCCGCCGAGGTCGAGACCGACGCCCGCGAGCCGGACGAGGGGGTCGCTCATCGCCTCGGCACGGCGCGACCGAGGCGCACCCGCACGGAGGCGCCCGGCTCCCGCAGGGTGAAGGCGGCGTCCGCGAAGTCCGGCCGGCCCCGGCGCCCGACGGACCCCGAGAAGCCGTAGGGCTCCAGCGGCAGGCCGAGCCCCGTGCGGTCGAGGCGGCCGTCGCCGTTGGAGTCCTGGTAGGCCGCCACCGCGTAGGTCCCCGGCGCCACGCCCTGGAAGGTGAACAGCGCCCGGTTGTCGGAGGCCGGGGCCTCGTCGCCCCGGACGCATGACGCCCCCGAGAGACCGCCCTGGCACAGGGCGACGCGCACGTAGCCGCCGCCGGGCTCGATCCCGTCGACCTCGACCTGCAGGGTCGCGGCCGCGGCGGGCAGGGCGAGGGCGCCGGGCGCGGCCGCCAGGACGGCCAGGAGGATCCCGGCGCAGCCTTCCGGGGCGCGGCCCCGTGTCCGGCCCGGGACCCCGCTCACGAGGCCTTGCCGGAGGCGGCGAGGGGCGCCGTCTCGGGGATGCCGGCCGCCGCGACCGCGCGGGCGCCGGCCAGTTCCTCGATCAGCAGCCGGGCCGAGATGCGCGCACCCTCGTAGATCACCGGGAGTCCGGAGCCCGGATGGGTGCCGCCGCCGACGATGTAGAGGCCCGGCCCGAAGCGGTTGTGCGGCCGGAAGTAGAGCATCTGCATGAGGTCGTGGGCGAGGTTGAAGGTGGCGCCCTCGTGGACGGCGAAATCCTCCTCCCACTGGGTCGGATCGATGATCCGCTCGTAGCGGATGCGGGACTCGATATCGCCGATCCCGAGCAGCTTCAGGCGATCCAGGATCAGGGCGCGGTAGGTCGCACGCAGGGCCGGCCAGTCGATCCCGGCCTTCAGGTTCGGCACCGGCACCAGCACGTAGAGGGCGGTGTGGCCGGGGGGCGCCATGCCGCCATCCGTGTAGCCGGCATGCTGGACGTAGAGCGAGGGCTGCATCGGCAGCGTGCCCTCGGTGATCTCCCGGATGTTGCGTTCGTAGCCCTCGGCCAGGAGGATCGTGTGGTGCCCGAGGCTCGCGGGCATTTTTCCCTCGATGCCGAGGTAGAGCATGAAGGTCGAGCAGGAGAGCCGGGCCTTCTCGATCTTGGCGTCACGCCAGCGGGGGCGGTGCCGCTCCGGCACCAGGGCACGGACCACCTTGGCGAAATCGCCGTTGATCAGCACCGCGTCGGCCTTGAAGGTCTCGCCGTCGGCCACGACGCCGCTGGCGCGCTTGCCGTCGAACAGGACCCGCTCGACGTTGGAATTCAGCCGCACGTCGACGCCCATGCGCCCGGCCAGGCCCGCCATGGCGTCGGAGACGGCGCCGCAGCCGCCCACCGGGTGGTAGACCCCGTGCTCGTATTCGAGGAACGACAGGATCGTGAACAGGCTCGGGCACCGGAACGGCGACATGCCGAGGTACTTGGTCTGGAACGAGAAGGCGAGGCGCACCCGCGGGTCGGCGAAGTAGCGCTTGAGGTCGCGGTCGACGCTGCGGCCGGGATGCAGGTAGGGGAGGGCGGCCAGCATCGCCGGGCTCGCCATGCTCCGCAGGGTGTGGAAGGCCTGCTGCAGGATCGGCTTGAAATAGTGCAGCTTCGTCCGGTTCTCGGTGAAGAACTTGGTGACGTTCCTGGCGTCGTCGGGGGCGAGCCGGGCGATCTCCTGTTCCATGCGCGCGATGTCGCCGGTGGCGCGGATCGTCCCCGAGATCCCGTCCTGGCCCTCGAACACCAGGTGATACTGGGGGTCGAGGCGTTCCAGCTTGATGTGGTCCTCGAGCCGCTCGCCGCAGCTCGCGAAGATGTCGGCGAGGATCTGGGGATAGAGGAAGAAGGTCGGGCCGATATCGAAGCGGTAGCCGCCCGGCGCCTGCACGGTCTTGGTGCGGCCGCCGACCTGCGCGTCCTTCTCGAACAGCGTGACGTGGATCCCGGCGCGCGCCAGCAGCAGGGCGGAGGCGAGTCCCCCCGGACCGGCACCGACCACGGCCACCCGGCGTCCGGTCAGCGCCCGCAACCCATTCCCAGACTGAAGCAACGCGGCTGCCTCCTTACAGAATCCCCGCACCCCTGCGGCCAAGCTAGCTTCGCATCCGCGCCTGGCAATTGCAGCCGTTTGTCGCGCGCAGATTCCTGTTCACAGGTGGCGCGGCCGGGGGGGCAGCGCCGGTCCGACCGCCTGCCGAAACTTTTTCCCCGGCAGCCCCGTAAGGGCGCGGACTGGCCCGCTCATCGGGGTCGGACGGAAGGACAGACAATGCTCATCACCAACAGCGGCGGCCGCACGGTCAAGGCCCTGGCCCTGGCTCTCGCGCTCGGGCTCGGAGCCAGCAGCGCGGCCTATGCCAAGAACCCGATGGTCGGCGGCGCGCCGATGTACGCCAACAAGACCATCGTCGAGAACGCGGTCAATTCGAAGGACCACACCACCCTGGTCGCCGCCGTGAAGGCCGCGGGCCTGGTCGACACCCTGAGCGGCCCGGGT
>NZ_JAKSXX010000183.1 GCF_022829385.1 Methylobacterium sp. J-070
GCGCGTCGGCAGAAGGTCGATTTCGGTCCAGGCTACTACAATCTGGAGAGCACCTACCTCGTCACGGAGGCAGCCGGCGTCTCGGATGTGGAAGGAGTGGATCGCCCCGGCATGCGCGTCGTCGGGATTGCCGGCTCGACCACGTTGCGGGCCTCGGCGCGAACGCTGAAGCTGACGAAGCCGGTGCCAGCCGGCTCTGTAGCAGAGGCAAGCGAACGACTGCGATCCGGTCACGCCGCTGCCTTGGCTCCCGCGCGTGATCAACGCAGTGCGGTCCAGCCACTAGTACCAACCTCACGGGTAGCAACTGGGAGCTTCCACCAATCA
>NZ_JAKSXX010000185.1 GCF_022829385.1 Methylobacterium sp. J-070
TGACCGGACTCTGCTGCGCCTGCGAGACTCGTCCGACGCCGTTGGCTGAGCAGTCAGGGTCGCGGCATCGGACGTCGAGGAAGCCTGCCCCGGTTACAGCCACACCTTATGCCTGGACGCCGCCAAGCCCGAACTCGCCACGCTGCACCGTCGAGCCCATCGAAGTGCCACGGGACACGGACGTCGCCGGTAGAGCTTGGCCGCCCGCGAGGTTGTTGGCCTAAGTCTGGATCGTAACGAGACGCGCGGCGTTCTCTTCGTCTGGCTAGTAGCTGTGGCTATCGTTCCGGCCAATGGAGTGGCGTCTACACTCGCGCCCTCGCCTTTCGATCAGTTCGGCGAGCAGGCCGAGGCTCTGGGCTGGACAGCAGCGTGGTTGTTCGACGTCCACCCCACGGCGGCATCGCACGCGTCGAGGCATGCGTCGTCCTGCCGATCGGCGGCCCGGTCTGCGCGATCACGGCTATGGAGATCCGGTTCGACCACGTGACGCACGGCGAGAAGCCCGGCCAGTCGCAGGGCGTGCCCTGGTGGGAGTTCGGCCAATGATCCCCACCGCCGACACCTGGGGCCCTTCCCCCAATTTCGACGAGGCCGAGCGCGCGGTTCATTTGGAGACGAGCTGTCCGATCCACCGGGCGACGAGGGCGGCGAGCACATACCAGACGCCAGGGTGTAGGACCGTCGCGATGTTCTGGATGAGTAGACCGCTCGGACCAGCCGGCACGCTCACAACCGCGGCGACGACCAGCCAAAGGCCGAACGCACCCAAAGCGGAGGCTGTCGCCTGGGCGGCAATACCGATGAACTCTAGTGGCTCCATAGCGGCGGGTGTGCCCGGCATTCGTAAATGGCATCTGTCCAGCTGCGCCGCGGAGCGCATTTTTGGCTTGCCCATATAGGTTCTACGCCGCGCCCGTCAGCTCAGTCACCTTGCCGTCAGCTTACTTCCGGTAAGAAGAGCCGCGCTTCGCAGCCGTAGGTAACAGGTTCCGTAAGTCGCCCTTATGCGAATAGCGTGGTTGAGTTCCAGCTACGCCGTTCCATTGAAACTCAACGGCAAGTAGGGCGGCCCGCCGTGTACGAAAAACGACCGTTTTGTCGGCATTCGCCGCACATCGACGTCAGATCAGGGAAGTCGGCGTCAAACCTGTTGGAAAACAGCGTCGGCTATTCAAACGTCGGCAAAACGTGTCTCTCCGACGCCGGGGGTGAGAATGCTGCGGTGTCCGGATTACTGCATCGTGCAACGGAAAGCAGACCAGGCGCTTTCGGCCAGATCCGGTCATAGCCGTGATTGGTGCTTCTCCGAGTCCGTGGCGATGGACGCCCAGAACCAGTCGCACATGTGCCCGCTCGCTCGAGCAGCTCGGCATCATTGATACTATGAATTAAATCCTATATAATTGCTTTTATCGCCCCTACTTGTTGAGGCACGCCATGACGCGATCATCACGCCGACGAGCGCAGGGTGCCTTGGTACTGCCGGCGAGGCGACGAAGCCGCTCCAATACGAGCACCACCAGCAAGGGGTCCCACACGGGACCCCTTCTTCTTTGCGAGATCCACCATGAGCAACGTTGAAACTTCGACATCAGCCGACCACTCCGCCGCGTTCGGCACAGGGCAGAAGCCGCATCAGCCGTCGATTGCCGCTACCGGCATTGCCGCCCGCGTGCGCGCCCTAAACGACGCCTTCCGCCGCAGCTTCGCCGGTGGGCAGGTGGTTGAGACACCCGGCGTGGTCGAACTGCCCGAGGCCGACCGTATCGCCCTACTGCTGGCCGTGCGCCGCTTCAGCAGCTTCGACGCCGATAACGATCCTCACGGCGAGCACGACTTCGGCGCGGTCGAAGTCGGCGGCGAGCGCTTCTTCTGGAAAATCGACGCCTATGATCGCGCGCTGCTCGGCGGTTCGCCGGACCCGGCCGACCCCGCGGTGACCACCCGCGTGCTCACGATCATGCGCGCCGACGAGTACTGAGGTGGCCTCCCCGCTCAAAGCACCGCGGCTGCCCCGGATTGATCCGCCCCACGGCGACGAGGTCATGCGATCGCAGCCGCGCGGCGAGGCCGAGCTCGACGCCGACACCGAGTGGGACGAGGACTGGCCGGCCGATAACGATGGCGATTGGTCAGGCTGCGGCAACGACGGCGACCGGGAGGAGGGCTGAGCATGGGCTGCCATTCCGATCCCAAGACGCCGCACTTCGGCACTGGTGCTGATGCCGCCGATAGCCAACTCGCCGCGGCGGCGCCCTCACCGACCCGGCGGCGCCTACTCACCCTGATCGCGTCGTTGCTGAGTGCCCAGCCGCCATTTGCCTCCGGGGCTGACCCGCAGCGGTCGCGTGACCGCACGGCTCTCGACCCTACGCCGCGCCTGTTTGCTGAGGTCCAGGCCCGGCTGGCCGAGCACGAACGAGCCCTGCAGACCTGCGACCGGCTCGAAGCGGCGCTTGTGGCCGAGTTCGGGTACCCACGTGTACGGTTGGCTGAGATGGATAACCCTCCCGGTCGGTTCGCGGCCGACGCAGAGACCATCGCACGCTATGTGCCGCCCGGTCGCCGACGTGAGCGGTGCCTGAGGGTTCTCCAGCAACGACAGGCGCGCTGGGCCGAGGCTGCGCAGGCGTGTGAGCTTATGAAAGCCCAGGAGCGAGAGGAGGTCTTGTTTCGCGCTGTCCGGGCCGCGGCTGACAGCCTGTACATCGTGCCCGCGACGACCCTCACCGGCATCGTGCTGAAGCTCGGGGTGCTGTTGAGCTTGGAGGAGCCCGGCGAGTTTGCGCGCGATGAGTCGCCCTGGCGCCAGCTACGCCTGATCCTCCTCGACTTCGACGCGATCGCGGCCGGCAGGGGCGCAGATCGATGATCGTCCCTAAGAGCCCGTCCGATAAGGGTCTGAGGCGGGGTTGAGTGGCCGGGATGGCGATGATTCCAGGGGGGTGCTGAAGCCTGACCTGGACCTGCCATGTGGACCCCGACCACCCGGCGGCAGCATAGCCGCGCGGGCCTTCGCTAT
>NZ_JAKSXX010000195.1 GCF_022829385.1 Methylobacterium sp. J-070
GAGTTGCCGTTCATGCGTATGCGGGCTGGATCAAATGGCGTCATAAAGCGTGGCCATGACGCAATTATCTCACCGTGCTCAGCGGTTCTGCGCGCTTTTCGGCGCAGGCACACTCCTTGCCGCCTTCGGCATGACGGCCTCGAACGCTGCGGATCTGGGCGCGGTCCTGCCACGTCCGGTGCCGACTTTCGCCCAGATCGATCCAAGCGTTTGGGTGGTGACGGTCAGCGGCTCGCTCCAAGTCGTGCCGCGCTATCCCGGGGCCAGCAACTACACGGCGGTGGGCTATCCATCCATCGACATCCGACGCCTGGGCGAGCCGCGTCGCTTCTCGGCGCCGGACGACGGCTTCAGCCTGTCCCTCTACGATGATCCGGTGTTCCGGATTGGCCCGACCGTTCGCATCGTGCCCGGCCGCTACTACGGCGACGACCGGCGCCACCTGTTCGGCTTTCGCGACGCGCGCTTCGCGGTTGAGCCAGGCGTGTTCGCGGAGTTCTATCCCGTCTCCTTCATTCGCACCCGCGTGGAGGCTCGGCAGGGTATCTATGGGCACCACGGCACGGTCGGCTCGGTAGCGGCCGACTACCTGATCCCAACCGAGAAGCTCCTGTTCTCCATCGGGCCGCGCTTCAACATCGGCGATGCCAGCTTCGCCAGAAAGTATTTCGGCGTCTCACCGGCCGAAGCCGCCTTGAACGGACGGATCACCCCCTATGACCCGCGAAGCTTTTATTCGGCTGGTGTACTCGGCGCAGTGACCTACACGCAGAACGAAACCTGGGCATACACCGCTTTTGCCGGCTACACTCGGATTTTGGGTGCCTCCGGCGACAGCCCGTTGGTGCGCCGTCCCTTCGGCAGTCCGGACCAGTTTCAGTTCGGCGTCAAGATCGACTACTCGTTCACAACGCCAGCACTGTTTTGATCTGTCGGCGTGCGTGTGTTGAGCAAGCTCGCCCCCCCCCGCCTGACCTGATCGCAGGCTGATAGGGCTCGGTGCTGTTATCCAGGACGATGGACGGGGCAGGGGAGCCGCGATAGCTCTCCGCCATGGCGAAAGAAATCCCAAGCGTCGGCGACCTGCGCCGCAAGGCTGAGATCACGGACGACGAGATCGCGGCGGCAACCGCGGCCTTCCTGAAGGACGAGGGCGCACCGCCCTTCGTCTTCAGGTCCGGCCACCGCATCGACGTCGCCAGGGCCATCGAGATGCACCCAGAGGCTTAGGCGCTGCTGGCAGACAAGGCTACCGCGTCGGACCTGCTTCGGACGATGGTGGCGACCGCGGTCATCATGGGCTCCCCGGTCGAGGGATGAGCTACGATCCGGGCGTCCTCACGACCTTTGCCCGCCCGGTTCGCCGGCGCTGGCTACTTTTTGCCGACGCTGACCTAGTTCAGATTGCCAGAGATCGCGCTGAACTTCGCGCTGAGTCTTGATCCCACTAGCCTGAGCGAGACGATGATGGCGACGGCGATCAGGGCAGCGATCATGCCGTACTCGATGGCGGTAGCGCCGGTCTCGTCTCGGGCGAACCGCTGTAGCAGCTGAGACATCACGCGGTCCTGCGCCGATTACGTCATCACGAGGCTGTGATAGCGTCGGCGTGTTTACGGACCGTGAAGGTCTGTCTCGGCCGCGACATCGTGCAAAACCACGAGCGGCAGATCGCGAAGGAGGAATAGTCAACTGGCTGGTCAGACGCGGATGCCTTGCAGTTCCGGTTGCGCAGCTCGCCCCATCATCCAATCGGGATAGAAGGTCGCCATACCGAGCGCTGCCGCCAACCCGCCGAGCACGAGCAGGAGGAGAACGGCATCCCGCACGTCGTGGCCGTGATCACTGGCGTGCTGGATCGCATAGGCGCTCAGAGGAAGCGCGATCAGCATGATAGCGGCAGCAGCGAGCACTGGGAGCATCGAAGCCTCCTGACCGCGCTACAACTGAGATCCGAACCGGAAGTTGCGGCTACCCCCGGCCCTACGCGATGGCGTCCAACAGCGGGCAGTCGTGGTGGCCCCCTACTTGAAGCCCAGCATGCTGAAGACCCGCTGTGAAAGCGCGTCGGCGTTTGGAAGCGGGATGATTTCCGCCTCAATGTTCGGAGGTTGTTCATAGCTCCCGCTGTCCCGCATGCGATCTTCGTCATAGGCTCGCAACGCCTCTGTGACGATGTTAGACGGCGACACTTCATAATTCTGGAGGACTGCTGCGGCATCCTGCAGTGCCGCGGCCTCGGTCGCGGTGATAGACTGACCAGAAGCGCGTTTTTTCAAAACATATTCTGCAAGTTCGCCGGCTAACCGCAGAAGGTCATAAATTTTCGGCAATGGCTCATCCGCCATAATGTTTTCCCCAATTCGATGATCCGCTACCATTCTCTAAAAGGGCTCGGCTTCGATCGGTTCAAACTGACTTCGCGGATGGTTATTGAATTCTAAGTCTCCATTTTATTGCGATTTTGTTTCTGAAAACTGTTATTGAGCACAGGTGTATGAACAGCGAAGTCCAGCCGGGCCTACGCGATGGCGTCCAACAGCGGGCAGGCGTGAAGGTGTGAGCGCAGTAGGCTCAAGTGGTGACAGGCTTTATCGATGCCGGTCCATAGCGCTCTTCCAGCTCGGCTCGGCCCGCATCGGTGATCTCGTACTCGGCGCTGTCTCGCTCTGGAACCGTCCGCCCAGTGGCTGCGACCAGACCCAGCACCTCCAAGCGCCGCATGTAGACGGAGACCTGATAGAAGCGCGCCCCGGTCTGGGCGAGGATTTGGAGGCGGTAGAGGCTGGCAGGTGGCAGCTTGTGCATCGCTCGCCAGTGTACCGAGCGGCGGCTGGCGCGTCAGGCCTTCTGCGCCCCACCGATAGCGACAGCGAGGGCGGCGAGGGCTGTGCGCATCCCGGCAGGATAGCCGCCGGGATGACGGTGTCGAGGTTGTCTGACCAGGAGGAGGGTCGGGTTCGGACCGTTCCGCAGCCGCAGCCCCGGCGCCTCGCCATTCTCTTCGATGAAGATGACGCTGGCGGCTTCGAAGGCGGCTTCATCCTTCTGGCGAGGGCTCGGCAGCTGCGGCACCTGGTTCGGGGGCAGGGCCGGTATCGAGCGTGCCCCCGCTGACCAAAGCCGCAGCCCACGCGCTTGCGATCAGACGGACCTGCTCGATGGCCTCGGCACGCGTGAACGGTTCATCGTCTGTGCCGCCACTGCCATCTGACCAAGCGACGAAACCGGTCCGTCGGCCGTTGGCGTCCTCGACGCAGGCCGCGTCTTCGAGGATGCAGATGCGGAGCGGGAGCTTAAGGCCGAGCGTGGGCATACGGGCCATGTAGAGCGTTCGGACTCGGCTTCGACCGCTTCGTTTTCAGCGCCTCTTCCACGAGGCGGGGGATGGGGTCAGTGCAGTCGCTTCAGCTGCGGCCTAGTGAAGGAGCTGATCCCATAATCGACGATCGCTTCACAGAAGGCTCGGAAGGCGGCTAGTTCTGTTGCGAAGCGCGCGGGCCAAGCGGTGCAGCCACCGGTCAGATGAACCACCTCCAACTGCCACGGATCTTGCGTTCCAGCGGCCCGATAGATCTCCACATCGACCACGATGCCGTCGCGAATGAAGACACCCGAGAGGCGGGAGTGTTCGAAGTCACAGTCCTCGTCCATCGGTGCCTGGTTCATACCCGCTTCTTTGTGCTGAGCCCCTGTGCCGGCAACTCCACCACGTTGTCGCCCTTGCGACCGCTAGAAGGCTCGGATGCAGCCGCTTCGGCTTCCTGAACCCGCTTCTCGACTTCCATCACGAGGTACGCCACCGATGGCGGCCACTGCACACCGTTGTCGAGGAGCATCTTGGCAGCTTGAACGAGCATCCTGAATTGCTCCGGCGGGATCGACGTGCCTGCCCCGTGCTGTTCAAGGATGCGGTCGGCTATCGACGCCGCAAGTCCGGCAACCTCAGCCATTTTGTTGGGCTGGCCGCCGGGCTCCGTCATTTCAGATAGCCCTTCGCCTTCAGGTGCTCGCTGCTCGTCCGGCCGATCGGCCTGTCAGGGAGCAACGACATCCTCACGCAGACCTTGCTCATCGAAGATCCGACGCACAAGGCCTGATCGCTTCGCCTCGTTCAACCAAGTGTCAACATAGGCCAATGCGGCCGCTCGCTCCTTCGGAACAGCGACGGCGATCAGGGTCTGCTGGAAGCTGCCGGTTACGACCCGTGACCCCGGCACCAGCGGCTGGACCGGGCGCAGTTGATCGCGCGCGAGAGCCAGGGCGTCGGCTTGGCCTGAGCGCAGCCGGTCAATCGCCTCCGCCACGGAGCCGACTGGCACCGGCTTAGTCGTCTTCAGCGTTCGCGCCGAGGCCCGCAACGTGGTCGAGCCGGCAATCCCGACCACGCGCATGCCGGGGCGATCCACGCCTACCACATCCGAGACGCCGGCTGCCTCCGTGACGAGGTAGGTGCTCTCCAGATTGTAGTAGCCTGGACCGAAATCGACCTTCTGCCGACGCGCCTCGTCGATGGGCATGAAAGTGACGTCGATCAGGCCGGCGTTGGTCGCCTCCGTGATCTCACCGGTATTTGGGAACACCGTGAAGGCCACCGGCAAGCCGGCGGATTGAGCCAGATCCCGCGCGAGATCTACCGTGACACCTTGCGGGATACCATCGGCGCCGCGCCTAACGAACAGCACGCCCGGGGTCGGAGCTTCGGCCACGCCGACGCGCAGCGTCCCTGTCGGTGCCAATCCGGTCCGAACTGCAGCGTCCTGAGCGTGTCCGGATGTCGGCAGGGCGATCAGGAAAAGTGAACCGGCCAGCTTTGCGACGCGCATCGAGGGCATCCATCAGGTGGCATGCGATGTGGCTGAGATGAAGCCAGTTAGACGCTCTTGGATCCTAACCCTTCTGCTCCCGGGACCGGATCCCGGCCCCGCCGCCGTTCTCGGGGATGAACGAGAGGCCGACAGTCCGCACTGGTAGGGAGCCGCTAAGGTTATCGGCGAACATCCGGGGATCCTTCGTTGCATGACCTTGAGCCTGCCGTCACCGCATGGTGCAAAGAGAGCGGCCAGGTGGGTGAGTGTCCAGCCAGGAGCCCGCAACGCTTCGCACGTCCGGTTCGACTCCGGACCCCGGCCTCCAACACGCCTTGCCATCATCTGGCTCGCTTTGCGCAGTGAGATTTTAGCCGTCCTGCACGCGGGCGGGTCGCGCGGGGTAGGGCAGGGCCCTTCATAGCCAATCGCTAGACTGATTCGCCAAGCTTCATGGCCGGGCCAAGAGGATCCCGCCTACCCCGATTGAGCGCGGTCGAGGTACCCGACACGGTTATGCCATCGAGTCGGTTACGGAGAGCCGCCGATGGTAGCTTGTGCCAATTGCCAGCAGTCGTTCGAGCCTCGAACAGCGAACGGAATTTACTGCTCAACCCAGTGCAGAAGCCGAATGACCAAAATCATCTCTCGATCCCGTGGGATGGTAAAGCGCGCGGCCAACGGCACGCTGCAGCCCGAGCGCTGCCACGGCAGGCATGATCCCTACACAGCTCAGGAGCTTGCGGCCCTTTGGGCCAGTCCACGATGCGTCCTGCCTGACCGGAGCCTGGCTGCTCAATGGTGGAAGTGCGAGCAGCTTGGCATCCCGCGGGACCCAAGCCTGCGTGGCCGGCGCATCCGGTCTCCGGAGCAGATGGCCAAGAAAATAGCTCAGAAGAAAGCCGAGCTTCGATCTGAACGCGGCCCCGCGATCTGGTGGCGCTGGAACTACCGAAAGCGGGTTCGGAAGAACCCAGAGCGATACCTGGCGGAGCTTCGCGACCTTGCCCGCGGCCACCAGTATGCCGAGGATCTTGTCGTGGAGGGCTTCGCCATCCTTCTCCGCCTCGCGATCCCGGCCGCCGAAGCGCTCAAACTAGCCAAGGCCGAGGTCAACCGGACGTCGGCCCAACCCTTCCGCGAGCAGTCGTTCAACCCCGACATCGACTATGCGGGCCGGGAGACCGGGCGCCAGGTGTCCAGAGCCTCCAACATCAGGTTGGCATGCGGGGAGGGGTGACGGTTCTACCGTTGCCTCGGCGCAGCCAATCTCAAGACGCTGGCATCCCGGCGACTTCATCAAGGCCGGTAAGGTGGTCCCACTCTGAAAGTCTGGTGTAGCCGTCGAGATCCGTCAGTACGGTCTCGCTTCGAGCTTGGGCGCTACAACTAACCGTTAGGCCCGGCTTCTCGACGCGGCCTCCCGGGTCGAGCCCAATCTCGCTGAGGTGCCGTTCAAGAGCATCTGCAGCCGCCCCCTCATCGTGGAGGATCAGGAAGTCGACGTCATAGCTCTCGTTGGGCTGGAGTTCCGTCGATGGCTTCCAGCGAACATAGATGCTGTGCACGCCTTCGTACTGCTTAGGGCCACCTCCTTTGGGAGACCCTTTGAAGAATTTCTCCAGCGGCTCGAAGACAGAGCCGCGCAACCGAGCCACGAGCGCGTTCGGAAGCGCGATGCGGGTGTAGTACCGCCCGATCCACCCAGCGAAGGCGCGACACGCCTCTTCAGTGGCCTTGGCTTGGCCTGGGGCGAAATGCAGAAGGCTTTCGCGGCGAACCGCGAAGCGGGCGTTGATGTCGATATCTACCGCCTGAAAGGCCGCTCCCGACACGGGTAAGTGGTACCGGCGCGCGTTCTTGCCTGTGGCTTCCCCCGACTTCCCCGAGTAGGTCGCGACCGGGACCACTACAGCGAGCTCGACCCAAGGATCCTTCCTGAGGCTGTCCGAGACGAGGCTGCAAGCCTGCGTGCAGACGATGAGGTGTGCGCTTGGTCGCTCCAAACCCTCAGGTATTCCGACGTGCTCGTTGGGCAGGAAGAGACTGCCCTGGGTCCAGCCATCTGCCAGCAGCTTGTCTGCTTCGGGGCCGCCGAACCCGCTTTCTCCTGTCTCTGTGGCCATGTGCCGACGACAGTCCCTCAGCCCAGGTCGGCCACAGCCACTTCATCGATAATGGGGTTGGAGGCACCCGGCCGGACTGACCCGCGCTTAGCCTCGCGCCGGGCATGCCGATCAACAGCGGGTCGCAACTCTTCGAGTGCCGCAATCACGGATGGCATATCGAGTGTTTCCGCTCTGAGGATCTGGCGCAGGGTCAGTCCAGTCGAGAGCGGCCGCTCGCCGACCCGCCAGAGCGCACGTAGGTCCATGCCTGCCGCCATTAGAAGGCCGTGAACAGTGGCGAGCCGACTGGCCCGTTCAGCGCGCGCGTCAGTGCCGTCGAGCCAAGCATAAATCGTCTTGCGCTCGACGCGCGCCATCTCGGCAATCGCCGCGACCGGCATGCCGGCGCTCCTTAGCGACTGAGCCATTTCCTGGGCATCAAGCACTACGGCCTGCGGGGCCTCCTGAGGGGCGGCATGAACGTACGAGCCAGTCGGCTCGATCCGGTTGGTCTGTGCCCAGGCAAAGCTTGAAAGCGCCTGAATGCCTAAGGCGAATAGAAGGCCGCTTGGACCGGGCGCGATTGGTGTGAGGGCGACTGTCATGACCGCTTCTCGTTCCAGACGCTCATAGCATGCGATGTCCCGATGTTCTCAAAGACAGCCTTGGCTCGGCCGCGAAGGCGCAACACTCGATCACAGACGAAATCGACGTCCATCGGCTTGGGAGGCTCAAAGCGCGCCCCATAATCGATATCCACAACGGCAAAGCTACCGCTCGGACGGTCGAATTTCCATCCGTTCTGCTGGGTAAGAGCGGTCTCCAGTTCAGGGGGCAGCACCGCAGGGGGGTTCCGTAAAACCTGGAAGCGAAGGTCGCCATCGGGCGTGGAGTAGCGGGACACATAGACCCCTTCTTCCAGCTTCAGGTCGGCCAACCCGCTAAACTCAGGCGGCAACACGAACTCCTTCAGATAGTCCGAAAGAACCTCCCCTTCGCGCGGGATGACCCGGTCGACATATCGTACGCCCACGGCTCCAACGTACGAGATGCCAATGCCGTCGACAGCCAAGAGGCGCGACAGGCCATGGCGCAGCCGGTCAATGAAGTCCCCATGAGTGCTGTAAGCCACCGTGTGGATCGCGAGCAGGGCAGGCGTGAGGATGAATGCCCAGGATCGATCCGGGGCGGAGAATTGCCAGATCGGGGAGAGGTGCTGTTCAAGCTTCAGGCCTTCAGGGCCGGCGGTTACGCTGACCTGCGGCAACGTGATGTGCTGGTAGTGCGGATACTCGGCCCGAATGGCCTCATGGAAGAGCGAGGCGAAGTGGTGGGGATTGGGGATCGCGGGGAAGTGAGCCACGCCGAGCGTGTAGACGAGCGGTGCGTTCGGGAGGTTGGCCATGTCACCCTCCTATGCAGGTCGCGCTACACACTCAACTAAACACTTTGAGGTGGGTTTCCCAGGCCGAAAGTTCGTACGGGATAACTCGGATCTGGAGCTGTAAGGCCGCGGCTGGGTCGCAGCGTGGTGGCCCCGGTGCCAGCGAAGCGTCAACGCCTTGGGCGCCTCCGATTACAACGACGCCGGCAAGTTGGTGCAGTGGCTCGGCGACGCGCTGACCGACGTGGAGAGCGTGGTCGACAAGGAGGTCCGGCGGCGCGTGCCCACGGGCCGCCACGACCGCGAGACCCGGCTGGAGATGATTGCGCCGCCAGTGATCCAGAACGGCGACCCAGATCAGATCGAAGCTTTCGCCGACGAGCTGCTGGCCCATGCCGCAGCCGAGCGCCGGGGCCGCTGACAGCGGCTCCTACCCCTTCGCGTGTCGTGCGTACCGCCCCGGCCGGATCCAGCCGGGCTATTCCATCACACCCGAGACACCACCATGGGCGACGTGCTCACCTTCACCCCGCGTCCGAAACCGGCCGCCCCGGCAGCGCTGGAGCCGCTAGCCGGGCCCGCACTCCGCGCCAGCCTGGAGGAGGCGGCACAGACCGCCCTCGACGCGGCGGACCGCATCATCGCCGTGCTCGACCGCATGGACGGTGAGCCGGACCTGGAGGACGGCGCGGACGACGAGCCGTCCCTGGCGGCGCCCGAGAACGCCACTGGCAGCCAAGTCGTCTACATGCGCGGCAACGACCAGGACCGCGAGGCCGAGGCGCCCGAGACCGTGATGCCAGAGGTGGCGGCCGATCCGTTGCCCGAGGCGCAGATCCTGCCCTGGCGCGGGCGCGGGAACATCGTCGCCGCGATGGGCGTAGCGCTCCTCAACCTAGCTAAGGTGCGTTGATGCCGTCGGCGGAAGAGATAGGACTGCCTCGTCCAGAAGCGGTCGTTAAGCCGCACTCGCCTGAGCCGCCTCGATATATAGGCGCGCCTCGTGGGACGGGAGGGGCCGGCTGAACAGGAAACCCTGAACCAGCGTGCAGCCCTCTCGGCGCACGAGATCGAGCTGCTCAGCGGTCTCGACCCCTTCGGCAACGATGCCCATGCCCAGCCGCTCGCCGATACCGACCACCGCACGCACGATCGCCGCCGCGTCCGGGTCGGCGATGTCTCGCACAAACGCCCGGTCGATCTTGATCTTGTCGAAGGGGAAGCGCCGCAAATAACTCAGGGACGAGTAGCCCGTGCCGAAGTCGTCCAGGGCGATGAGTACGCCGAGGCCACGCAACCGGTGCAGGCAGGCCAGCACCGTGTCCGCGTCCTGCATCAGCACGCTCTCGGTCACCTCCAGCTTCAGCCGCGTCGCCGGCAGACCGCTAGCCGCCAGCGTGGAGAGCACCACCGCCTCCAGACCCTCGCGCCTCAACTGCACCGCCGAGACGTTGACCGCCACGCGGATGTGAGTGGGCCAGTTCATCGCCTCGCGACAGGCCTCCTGCAGCGCCCAGACACCGAGCGGCACGATCAGCCCGGTCTCCTCTGCCAGAGGGATGAATGTGCTTGGCGAGATCTCACCCTGCATAGGATGGCGCCAGCGCATTAGCGCCTCGAAGCTGACGACCGCGCCGGTCGCGGCATCGACCACTGGCTGGTAGACCAGCCGGAATTCACCGCGCCGGATCGCCTCTTTCATGTCCAGGCCGAGCTGGCTGCGCGTGGCGACGCGGGCGCCCGCGGCTAGCTCAAACTCGCGGTAGGTGTTCCGGCCGGCGGCCTTGGCCTCGTACAGGGCAATATCGGCCCGCTTGAACAACTCATCTACGCTCGAGTCTGGGTCAGTGGCGAGCGTTAGCCCGATGCTGACCCCGACCTCGACCGTCTGTCCATCGAGGTCGATCGGCTCGCTCACCGCCGCAATCAGCAGCTCGGCGATGCCGACGGCCGAGCACGGCGCGTCTAGGTAGGTGAGCACGATCGCAAATTCATCACCGCCAAGCCGGGCGACGGTATCGTAGGGACGCAGAACCGCCTGCATGCGCTCGGCCACGATGCGCAGCAAAGCATCACCGGCCGGGTGGCCGAGGCTATCATTGACGGCCTTGAAGCGGTCGAGGTCGCAGGCCAGCACGGCAAAGGCATTGCCGGATCGGGCGGCATGAGCGATCGCCTGGTCGAGCCGATCGCGGAACAGCGTGCGGTTCGGCAGACCGGTGAGCGCATCGTGCAGCGCCATGTGCCGGACCTGCTCCTCCGCCTCACGGCGCTTGGTGACATCGCGCAGGGCCGCGACGTAGCCGATCACTCGGTCGCTCTCGGACTCGCGAGCGAGGCTCACCGAAGCCTCGATCCAGATGTAATGGCCAGCCTTGTGGCGATAGCGCATGCAGGCGATGAACCGCCCGTCCCGCTCGCTTTGCACCTTCGCCCAAAGGTCGGAGAAGATGTGCGCGTCGTCAGGATGGGCGAAGTCGAGCGGCGTGCTGCCGATGAGTTCCTCTGGTTCGTACCCAAGCATGCTACGGGCCGCAGGCGATACATAGAGGCGACGCATGTCGAGATCGCCGAGCACGAAGACGTCGTTGGAGTTCTCGGCGAGCAAACGGAAACGGCGCTCGCTCTCACGCACGGCAGCTTCCGCGGTGCGGCGCTGCGTGACGTCGGTGAAGGTGCGCACCAGTCCGCCGCCCGGAAGCGGCAAGGTGCGAACGTGGAGCACAGTGCCGTCCGGGCGCACGCGCTCATAATCGTTTACGCACGCCTCTGGATCGCCCCGCTCCAGCCAGCGCTTCAGGTGCTCGGGCAAGCGCGCGAACTCGCCCTGTGCCGCCTGGTAGTCTCGCACGTCAGCGAAGTGAACACCGTCGCGCAGCAGATCCTCCGACACGCCCATCATGCCGGCAACACGCCGGTTGTAGACGCGGACGCGGTCGTCCGCGTCGGTCATGACGAGACCCTGGTCAATGTGGTCCAGGATTGTGCGCAGTCGCATCTCCGAGGCCTGCAATTCCCGCTCGGAGCGAGTAAGATCCGTAACATCAAGGGTGATGCCGGACATAGAGGTGATAGCTCCCGCCGCATCGCGCACCGTCCGCCCATGCACGACAATCTCGCGCACCGCGCCGTCTGCGCGCAGCATCTGCCCGCGCCGGATAAAGGTGCTGTCCGCACGGCTGGCGGGGATGGACGCGCTTCGACGGGTTACTGCGCGCAGCAGAGCGCGCTCGCTGGGATGGCAGCATGCGATGTGCTGCCGGAGGCTGATCGTCTGCTCAGCCCACTCCTCGCGCCCGAGCAGGCGCGCCATACCCTTCGACCAGATGACGCTGCCCGCCGTGACATCGATCGTCCAGCGGCCGAAGCCGGCCGCCTCTTCGACCCAGCGTTCGGCGTCGCGCGCGTCCTGCAACTGCGTCTGCCGGCCGGCGGCGAGCACCTCCGCCGCGGTTCGCTGCGCCGTCTCCGCATGCAGCGTGGCGTAGGCTTCATCGGCTTGCGCGCGCGCCCGCTCAGCCTCGGCCTGGGCGATGCGCCCGCGCAATGTGGCTTCGACAAATAGGGCAAGGTCGCGCAGGCGTCGTTGCTCTTCCTCGCCGAAGCTCGCGCGCGGGGACGGATCAGCGATGCAGACGGTCGCGACGTTGATGCCGTCCGCGAAGGAGATCGGTACGCCGGCGTAAAAGCGCAGGAACGGCTCGCCGGTAACGGAGGGGTTGCTGGCGAAACGGGGATCGCGATGCGCGTCAAGCACGATGAGCGGCTCGTATCGACCGCCCTGGATAGTGGATGCGCAAATGCTGGCGGCCCGAGGCGTCGAGACCGTGTTTAAGCCCTCACGTCCGAGGAACCATTGGTGGTCCACATCGAGTTGCGTGACGAAGGCATACCGCGTGCTGAACAGCGCCACACTGGTTCGGCAGATGGCGTCGAGATGGACATCGCGCTCGTCGGAGACGGGCGCAAAGGCAGGAGGTGGCATGGCGGAGCTCGACACACTCGGTCGCGTGCACTTTTCTACCAGAGATTGTTAAAGGCCAAATTAACTCGCCCGAGGATATCTAACGCGCTGAACGATGTCTCCATTGTGATTGATGATTGGCTAAAACTGCATTTCAAGCCGCGGTTTCGGTGATGCAATGAAATATCGACTGCCGATCTTCGCACACATGCTGAGCCTCGCTCACCCTTAGCTCGCTACTTGGCAGCGCCAGCTCTGCTGGGGATCTTGAAGTCCCGCATGTCGCGCAGGTGCGGGTAACGCTGCAGAAGTGCGCCGAACGAAAGATCGCCTAGTCCCGCACAGGCTTCGGCTCCGGTTTGGCAGCGCGCGTCAGGTTCTGGATCGTTCGCAGCGGCCGACCTACCTTCTGGGCGATCTCGGCCTCATGCTGCTCGATGAGTTCGCGGGCCGGCTGATCGCCGTCGAGGCCGCCCAGGATCTCCATCGGCACGCGTCGGTTCGAGGCTCGACTGCCGTCCTCGAAGACGACGTCGAACAGGACGAAGCCCCGCTCCTGTGGGAGTTGTCGTGCACGCTTGGACATGTCGGGGCTGATACGCCGGCAAGCTCAGCAGCACCAGATCGACAGGCTGCCGCAGTCAGCCGGCGCCCCTTGAACGCAGAAGGGCCGCCCCCGACACCTCGTCAGGGACGGCCCATCACGCGACAACGCTGACGAGGCTGCAAGGCGCCGGGGGAAGGGGCCATGCTGCTCTGCCGGCGTTCGGGCATCGAGCCCGGTCGCTGCGAGAACCCTACCGGACGGTGGTCAACGATCCGTTGAGGCCGAGGAAGCTCTCCGCGTCTGCTCACCCCGTGATCTCACCCAGCCAGCCCCTATAAGATACCAAGACCGAAACCGGGTGTGCTCATCGGGTTTTCAGAAGCACCCGGACGCACAGCTGATACCGGTCAGCCGCAAGGCTGCGGAAAAGGGGCGTGTCGCAAACCCGGCTGTGAGCCGCGGAAGGGCGTCTACCGTCTCGCTTTCATGCTTTGTTCGTGACGGGAAGGCCGAAGCAGCAGGCGAGCAGCTGGTTCTGCTCGCGCACGGTCCAGATCCCCGCAAACCCGAAGCCTTTGCGCAGCCACAACATCGCCTCGAAGCCGCGGATCGTGCGCCGGGCCGTGTTGAACGAGCGGAAGCCGCCCACTCTTGGCATCGCTCGTTTCACCCGGAAGTGGTCGCTTTCAATGCCTTGCTGCAGGTGTTTGGTCACGTAGTGGACCGGCGTGCG
>NZ_JAKSXX010000246.1 GCF_022829385.1 Methylobacterium sp. J-070
TCACTCCCCCGCCCATCGGGAGAGGATCGGCAAATCACGGCCGCCGGGCTCCCAGGGCGCGCCCCGGGAGCCCGGCGGCAGACGTCCAACTGAGGAGATTTCAAACGGCGGTTCTGGGGAGTTTCACTCCGGCATCAACACCATCGCGAACGGCGCTCCCACGAGGTCGAGGGCGTACTGCTCGGTCACCTCGTCGGCCCACGGGAAGGCCTCGCGAAGGGCGGCCGCGAACACCGCCGGATCCGGCGTCGGAGCGAGCGGCAGAGGGACCTCGACGAGATCCTCGCACAGCGCCCGCGGGCTGTCGGCCCGTTCGCGTGCGAGCTTGTTGGGCTGGGGGAGGTGATCGAGCCGTGGGAACACGACGAGCGTGCGCCCGCCCCGGCCGGGCGCCTTGGGCGCCGGCGCCGAGACCGGAAGGCGCACGATGCCCCCGCGGTCCTCGGCGATGACCTGCGCGTCGGCCTCCTCGGCCTCGTCGCTGACCGCCACGAGGCGCGCGGCGTCCCGGTGCGCGGCCAGGCCGAGTGCGCGCGCCCTCGCCAGGGCCCCGGGGCGGTGGACCGGATGAAAGCCGCTGCCGCACAGGAACAGCCGGATCCCGTGTGCCATCACGGAGAAGTGCGGCAGGCCGGACCCGACGCAGCCCTCCGCGATCTCCGCGACCTGGACAAGGGCGTCGCGATGGCCGAGGTCGGCCAGGTCGCCGAGGCATGCCCGCTCTAGGCGCAGGAAATCCTCGACGAGGGATGCCTGGCCGGGCGTGTCGTCAGGGACGTAGATCTCGCCATCGGCCCGGATGGCCTGCTCGCCGGCGTCCTGCAGGATCGTGCGCAGGCGGGCGACGGTCGCGGCGTGCATCATCACCCGGTTCGACGCGGACGCCGACAGGGCCTCGTGCACCGTGATGTACGCAGCCCGGTACAGCCCGGCGAGGCGCTCACTGCAGTGCCAGTGCGTGCCGGGGTACGCGGGATCCGGCAGCAGCACGCCGCGGTCCGTGCGGCAGCGGCCGGTGGCCGTGCCAAAGGTGAGGCTGAAGGGACGGTCGTCGGGGCGAGGATCCGGCCGGTCGCCGCGCAGTTGCGCGTACAGCAGGTCCTCCGCCCTCTCGGGGGAGTTGGTCATCGTCGATCTCCAAGGTCTGACGGCGCCTCGGACAGACCAAGGCACTTGAAACGCAGGCTATAGGGGAAGTCTTACTCGTCCGTTACCGGCTTGCGCTGCCGGAACGCGGCTCGCTCCTCAAGGATTGTGTCGACCGCGGCCAAGGCCTTCGTCATGGCGTCGTGCACGAACCGATTCCGCTCGACGTAATCCACGGCCATCGGACGGCCCGTGGAAGCCCGGTCGACCGTGACGCCGTGAGCGTCCTGGATCGCCTCGACGCACAGGAGGGCATGCCCGAGCGCCCGGGGATGGGGGTGATGGCTCGCCTCGGCCAGGAACCGGAGCGCGTACTCGGGCAAGCCGAAGCGCACAATTCTGTCCTTGGCAGTGCTGCGCCGGTTGATCTGCAGGAGGCGGGAGAGCGGATTGACCCACTCGTGGCCGAGTACCTCCGTCGCCGCCCGGTCGACGGCGCGCATCAGGTCCACGCCGACCTCTTCCATCGTCACCAGGCGGTCGCCGGCGTACAGGTCGCGGCCGCGGTAGGTCAGCGGCTCCCCGTCCGCGACGCCGACGCAGACGCCATCGGCGGGCTGGGGCATGGGCTTCAGGTCGATCTTCATGGCGTGCTCCTGACATGAGGAAGGGCGGCCCCGCGGGACCGCCCAGGAATTCGGTGCGATGGTTGCCGGCTCAGGCGTGGCTATGGTCGTAGATCTGGTAGTGGAGGAGTTCGAGCTGCGCCTTCAGGAGCTCCGCCTGCAGCGGGTGGCCGGCCTTGCCGCAGTAGCCCCGGGGCTCCAGCGAGACGGGCCGGAAGCGGAACGTGCAGGGCACGTCGTCCGACCACTCGCCCGCCTCGCCTGCAGCCTGGACGAAGTAGGCGATCTTGGCCTGCTCGGCGTCGGTGAACCACTCGGGATCCCCGCAGTCCAGGGTCCCGACGTTGACCTCCCAATGACCGGCCAGGGTGGGCGCGGGGATGCCCTCCGACAGGTTGCCGGTGCGGGTCTGGGTCGGGCTCTGGTGCCGCTCGCCGCGGTCGTGCCAGCGCCAGAACATGCAGTCGCTCGCGGCGCACATGGCGTCCTCGTTCGTGGTGACGCCGGCGTCGTTGTACACGGTGACGGAGCGGGTCTCGGGGCACCAGGTGGAGTGGGCCTGGCCTTCGGTCAGTAGGGCGGCTTCGAGTTGGGATTCCATGACGATCTTCCCTTGGTGACCGCCGCGGACGTCCCGCAGCGGCGGAGGCCTTGCCGGCGCTCCCCGCTCCCCCGCCGATAGCCTGGCGGGGGAGAAGGGAGCGCCGCCTCAGGTGGCCTTGGGGGCGGGGCTCCGGACCTTGCCGAAGCCCTCCATCGCGGCGCGGAGCACGGCCTCCTTGGCCTTCGGGGTCAGGTCGATGCGGTCGACCTTGCCCTGCTTCGAATAGACGTCCGTGTTGCCGGCGTGGGTCACGGTCCAGCCCTTGGCGCTGCGCTTGAGCGCGAACTCGATGACGGTCTTACAGTACTTGTAGGCGTTCGCCGTCGGGCCGGCCTCGCGGTAGCTGTACAGGCACCCGACGCGGTTCGAGGCGGCGACGCCGGCGTCGGCGAGCCGGTCCTCAAGGGTTTTGGCGCGGTAGAGGATCTCGGTGGCGTCCGGGAAGACCTTGGCGCGGCCCCTGAGGGCGGCGAGGGCCTCGTTGATGGCGGCCTCGTTCTCGGCGGAGATGACGAGGGCGTTGAGAGGCTTGGTGGCCATGGTGTCCGATCTCTCTGGTCTGTAGCGACCGCGGACAACCCGCAGCCGTTAATGTCAATCTAATGGGACATTAACGCTTCGTCAAGGCCCGCTCCGGCGGGCGCCCTGTACGAATCCTGGATCGTGCGTACCCTGTGCTGGAGGACTGTGCGGGGCCGACAGCGAAGGGGGGCGGCGGGATCGACCATGCGCGTCCCCGAGCACATTGCCGTGACCGACGCGGACGGGATGACCTGGCGACCGGACAAGGCGCCCCAGGAGGTCCGGGACGCCATCGCGGCGCGTCAGAAGACCGAAGCGGATGAGACCGACGCCATGTACAGCATCCCCTACAGTCAGATCACGCTCAGGTCGGCGCAGTCTGGGTCACTCCGGCTCAGGACAGTCGTCAGAGACAGGGCCACGGTCGAAGCCGAGATCGCCCAGGTCGAGGATGCGTTCGCCTCGGGAGGTCGAGGCATATCGCTCGAAACGTTGTCGACCCGCCTGCGCGCCCTGTACGTCGAGTTGGAGAGCCTCGGCAGTCCGCCGGTCCTCCGTCTTCGCATTGTCCGCAGCACCGAACCCGGACTGCGGACAATGCCAGATCCGGCGCCCGGCGAGCCGGTCGAGTTTGAACCCGTCCCGACAACAGCAGTCCTCGTCCCGAACGATGCGGAGTGCATCCGGCTCGCGAAGCAGGCGGGTTTGATCAGCAACCACGAAAGGACCGTGGATGAATGGCAGGCCCACGTCATCGAGAGCATGGAGATCCGCGTCGAAGGGACGGGCGATCTGGACACGGTTCTGGCGCAAGTCCTCACGCCGAACGGTGACGGGACGCACGTGTGCCGGGCGTCACGCGACAATTGCCACATCTACCTCCCGCGCGTGCGTAACGAGGGATGGCGGTGGAGCGATGGCGTGCTCACGGTAAAGGTCTCGATTAAGACGCCGCGGCAAGCCCAGGTGAGCCGACCGATGCGTACCGCGGCCGGCGGTCTCGTGATGGTCTCCGAGCTCTGGAGCGAGACGGTGCACCACCATTCCTAAGACCCTGATCCAGGGCTGAGCGTGGTACGTTGGTGGTACACTCGGATTTCAGCGTACCACGGGGACCGGCTAAGTGCCTGAAAAGATTGGAGCGGGCGATCGGGATCGAACCGACGACATTCAGCTTGGGAAGCTGACGTTCTACCACTGAACTACGCCCGCAACGCCAAGCCTTTTGGACGGCTTCGGGGGTCCGAGTCAACGGCCAGTGCCGCCGGCCGGGCCGGAGCGAGACGACGCCGCAGCGGCTCAGGGCCGCCGCCCGGCGCCGCCCTACGGTTCGTGCACCAGCCGATCGAGACGCATCCGGGTGATCGCGCCGATCTCGTCCAGGGCTGCGGCCTCCTCCTCGCCGGGTTCGCGCGCCAGGCGTTGCTCGAACAGCACCAGGATCTCGCGCAGGTCCCGGCCGCGCACCGCGACGATGAAGGGGAACCCGAACCGTCGCCGGTAGGCGGCGTTCAGACGGTCGAAGGTCGCCGCGTCCGCCGCGGAGAGCCGGTCGAGGGCGGCGCTGCCCTGCTCCTGGGCCGACTCGGCCGTCATCGCCCGCGCCCGGGCCTCGGGCCCGGCGAGTTCGGGATGGCCGTTGAGGAACGCGAGACGCTCGTCCGCCGGCGCCGCGCGCACCGCCGCCATCATCGCGTCGTGGAGGTCCTGCACCTGCGTGAACGGCCTGCTGGCGTAGGCCGCCCGTGCCACCCAGGCCGCATGCTCGAACACCCCGCCGAGATGATCGACGAAGGCATCGGCGGTCAGGCCGTTGATGCGCGCGAGGTCGATCATCGCCCTCAGCTTCCGCGATAGGTGGTGAAGCTCGACGGCGCGCACAGCATCGGCACGTGGTAGTGCTGCTTGGCGTCGAAGACCGCGAAGCGCACCACCGGGTCGTCGATGAAGATGTCGGCCTCGTCCGTGCCGGAGCGCGCCTTGAAATAGGCGTCGACGTGGAATTCCAGCTGGTATTGCCCGGTCCGGGCCTGGTCCGCGGGGAGGAGCGGCGCGTCGGTCCGGCCATCGGCATTGGTGACGACGCTCTTGATCAGCCGCCACCGGCCGTCTTCCAGGACGGAGAAGTCGACGCGCACGCCCGCCGCGGGGCGTCCGCGGTCGGTGTCGAGGACGTGGGTGGTGATGCCGGCCATGGCGGGTCTCCTGATCGCATTGGGGGGACCGGCGCCCTGCAGCCGCGTCCCGGGGGGTCGGTCCCGATGTTCCGGACGCCGCGCTAGCTGCCGCGATAGTACGAGTAGCCCCAGGGGGTGAACAGCACCGGCAGGTGGTAGCGCTGCCCCGCGTCGCGGATCCGGAAGCGGATCGGCACGCGGCCGAGGAAGTTCGGGCTCGGAAGCTTCACGCCGAAGGTGGCGAAGTAGTCCTCGACATGCATCACCAGCTCGTAACGGCCCGTCTTGAAGGCGTCGTCGACGAGGAGCGGCTCGGCGGTCCGGCCGTTCGGCGCGGTGGTGACCGTCTTGATCGGCCTGTAGCCGTCGCCGTCAAGCATCGCGAGGTCGCAGACCATGCCGGCGCCGGGGGTGCCGTGGAAGTTGTCGATGGCGTGCATGGTCAGCCGCGGCGACAGACCGGATTGCGAGACGGGGGCGGTCGTCAACGTCCCGGGCTTGGCCGGACTTCCGGTCGGGGCGGGGACGCCCTGGGCCAGCGCCGTACCGGCGGACGCCGCGGCGCCGAGGCCGGTGGCGACGAGGCTCCGCCGCGTCAGGACGTATCGGTCTGCTGCGTGATCCAAAACGCGCTCCTCCTGTCGGTTGGGTCTCAAGCCGGCTCGTGGGCGGCACGGGCCTGGGCGCGGCGCTCCATCCCGGGCGTCGCCGGCGGGACGAAGGCGAGGATCAACATCAGGGCCGCGGCCTCGACGGCCGCCACCAGCCACAGCCCGGTCGAGGCCGCGCCGGTATGCTCGCGCAGGTAGCCCATGACCGCCGGCGCACCGAACCCCGCCAGATTGGCCACGGAATTGATCAGCGCGATGCCGGCCGCGGCCGCCGAGCCGGCCAGGAATCGGCTCGGGATCTGCCAGAAGACCGGGATCGCGCTCATCGTGCCGACGATCGCTAGGCCGAGCGTGACCAACGCCAGGATGGGGGCAGCCGTCACGAGGAGGCCGGTCAGGGCGATCGCCAGGGCGCCGACGAAGGCCGGCACGCCGCAATGCAGCCGCGCCTCGCCGGTCCGGTCCGAATGACGCCCGTTGAGGATCATCCCCGCGCCGCCGCACAGGTAGGCCGCCGACATGATCCAGCCGACGTCGAGCGGATCGGTGACGCCGGCGTCGCGCACCACGCTCGGCCCGAAGAACGTCAGGGCCGAGTTGGCCGTGACGATGCAGAAGAAGATCGCGATGCAGTGCCAGACGCGGACATCCTTCAGCGAGGCGAGGATGCGGTACTCGCGGGGGCCGAGGGCGGCCGCGTCGCGGGCGAGGTCGGCCTCGACCAGCGCCCTCTGCTCCGGCGTCAGCCACCCGGCCTTCGCCGGTCGGTCGGTGAGGTAGACGAGCGTGACCAGGCCCGCGAGGATCGACGGGATGCCTTCGAGAAGAAATACCCACTGCCAGCCGGACCAGCCGTTGACGCCGTGCAACCCCGCCATGATCGCCCCGGCCAGCGGCCCCCCGACGACGCCGGCCAGCGCCGAGGCCGACATGAACAGCCCGAACACCTTGGCGCGGCGCTCGCTCGGATACCAGTAGGTCAGGAACAGGATCACGCCGGGGTAGAACCCGGCCTCGAAGACGCCGAGCAGGAAACGCAGGCCGTAGAAGAACATCGGCGTGGTCACGGTCATCATCGCCACGCAGCAGAGGCCCCACAGGAGGGTGATCCGCGCGATGGTCTTGCGTGCGCCGACATGCTCCAGCAGCAGATTGCTCGGCACCTCGCAGAGGAAGTAGCCGATGAAGAAGATCCCCGCGCCGACACCGTAGACCGTCTCGCTGAAGCGGAGCTCGGAAAGCATCTGAAGCTTGGCGAAGCCGATGTTCACCCGGTCGATCCAGGACAGCACCCAGAGGAACATCAGGAACGGCAGAAGCCGCCACGTGATCCGCCGGTAGGTGGCGTCGAGGGCGGGGTGCGCAATTGCGCCCGGGTTGTCTGCAGCTCGCCGCGCCTCTGTCGTCATGGCTTGTCCTGCACCGGAAGCGTGATGGGACTGGATTGGACAGTGTTCGACAAGGGATCTCTACGCCAGTCCCACGGCCGGGGCGCGGTCTATTCGATCTCTCCGCCGGCGGCTCCGCGCGGCATCAGCAAAGCGGCGAGCGCGTTTCCGAGGCCGACCGTCTCCAGGGCGACGGCCGGCGGCCGCCGATAGGGCGCCCGGGCCGCCGCGACGACGGCATGCACGCCCGTTTCGACGGAGCAGAGGATCGGCACCGACACCTGCGGCTGCAAGAGTGAGGCCAAGCCCACCAGGGCGGCGCCTCCGAGGATGATCGCCTCGGCCTGATCATGGTCGACGCAGGCCCGGCACGCGGCGGCGAGGTCCGGCAGCGCCGCCTCCGGATCCTTGGCGATCTCGCCGCCGGTGCGCTCGATCGTCCGGATGCTCGCGAGGCCGTCGCCGAGGCCCAGGCCGGCGACGGCCTCCGCGAGCATCGGTTTCCACAGGGCGCCGCCGGTCACGATGGCGTAGCGGGACGCCACCGGCTGCGCTGCGCGGCACGCGGCTTCGAGCATCCCGACGACCGGGACCGGCGCGATCTCGCGCAGGGCCAGCAGGCCGGGATCGCCGAAGCAGGCGAGGAGCACCGCGTCGCAGCCGTGCCCGTGTTCCGCGAAGGCGTCGAGGGCGGCATGGCCGGCGATGGCCAGAGCCGCCCGGCTCGCGATGTAGGCGGCGCCGAAGCGCGCCGTGGCCGGAACGAAAGTCGCGGTCCCGCCGGCCATGGCGGCGACGCGGTCGGTCACCAGGGCGGTCACCGCGTCGCTGGTGTTCGGGTTGAGCAGGAGGATCCGCATGGCGCGCCCGGGTCCGACGGTGGGGATGGGAAGGGTTCGGCGGCGCGGGTGATGCCGCGCCGCCGCGACGGTTCCGTCACCGATCCGGGACGGGGCGATATCGGATCCTCGCGCTTCAGGCCGGCTGCGCGCCGAGGACGGGCCGCCGCCGCATGATCAGCGCGTAGATGGTGAAGCCCAGGCCGCAGCCGATGAACCACGTGAAGTTCGCCACGCCCTCGAGGCCCGGGAGGAGCACGCACAGGACCGGGATCAGCGCGGAGGGGATGATGGCTCCCACGGCGGCGCGGTTGTAGCCGTCGGTGTACCAATACGTCCCGGCGGGGCTCATCGTGTAGAGATCGTCGACGATGATCGTCTCGTTCTTCACGCGGTAGAAGTCGGCGATCAGGATCCCGAACAGCGGGCCGATGAACGCGCCGAGGATATCGAGCGTGTAGTGGATCACGGCCGGGTTGTTGTAGAGGTTCCAGGGCGTGATGAAGATCGAGCCGACGGCCGCGATCATCCCGCCCATCCGCCAGGAGATCCGCCGCGGGGACACGTTCGAGAAGTCGAACGCGGGCGAGACGAAGTTCGCCACGATGTTGATCCCGATGGTGGCCGTCATGAAGGTCAGGGCCCCGAGCACGACCGCGAAGGTGCTGTCGATGCGGCTCACCGTCTCCACCGGATCGGTGATCAGGTGGCCGAAGACCGGCACCGTCGCCGAGGCGGTGATGACCGTGAGCAGCGAGAACCCGAGGAAGTTCACCGGAAGCCCCCAGAAGTTGCCCCGCTTCACCGCCTCGAAGCTCGATCCGTAGCGCGCGAAATCACCGAAGTTCAGCATCGGGCCGGAGAAGTAGGAGACCACCAGGGCGACGGCATTGATCATCACCGGGAGCGCGTCCCAGCCGGTGTATTTCACGGTGCCGAGGGTCAGGCCGATCTCGCCGATGCCGGCCTTGGCCACGAGAAAGGCGGCGAGCGCGATCATCACGACGTAGACCGCCGGCCCCGCCCAGTCGATGAACGCGCGGATCGCCTCCATGCCGCGCCAGAAGACCAGCGCCTGCAGCACCCAGAGCGTCATGAAGGCTGCCCAGCCGAGCCCCGACAGGCCTGCGAAGCCGTATTGCGCGCGGTCAGCATAGACGGCGAGGTCCGGCACGAAGCGCAGCGCCACCACCGTGAGGGCGGCCGAGGCGAGGTAGGTCTGGATCCCGTACCACGCGACCGCGATCAGCCCCCGGATAATCGCCGGGATGTTCGCGCCCTTGACCCCGAAGGAGGCGCGGCAGATCACCGGATACGGCGTACCGGTCTGCTGGCTCGGCTTGGCGACCAGGTTGCAGAAAACCTGGACGATCGCGATGCCGACGAGCAGGGCGATCAGCACCTGCCAGCTCACGAGCCCCAGCGAGAACAGGCTGCCGGCGGTCACGTAGCCGCCGACGCTGTGTACGTCCGACATCCAGAAGGCGAAGATGTTGTAGGTGCCCCAGCTCTGCTTCCGGAGGGGGGCGAGATCCTCGTTGACGAGATCCGGATCGTAACTCGGCTTGATCACCACCGTCTGGTGTTCGTCGCCTGCGGACGTGCCGAGCCCGGCGTCGACCTGTGCGGACATCGCGTTTCTCCCTGTCCGATGCAGCCCTGTTGCCGGGCCTTCTCGCGATCGTGCCGGCCCGTGCCGGTCCGGAACGCAAAACGTAGGCTTGGTTCGCCGCCCGCGGTCGGCCGATGCGGGGACGGCGGGATCCCGGAGCGCCCCGGGCCCGCGGTGGCGCTCACACGGCGGGTCGGGGCGATCGGCCGAGGCGGGCATCCAGCCTGTCCCGCAGCCGGGGATTGTCGGCTGAGGTGCGCGTGGCCTCCGCGAAGCGCCGGGCCAGGTCCGGATGCGTATCGGCCTGGGGCCCGAGTCCGTCCGCGTAGACCCGCTCGGCCATCGCGGCCCCCTCGTCGATCGAGCGGCCGGACAGGTCGGCGCAGAGGGCGCCGAAGACCTCGCGGAACAGCGCGCGGCCCATGCGGCTCGGGCGATAGCCGCCGTGCGGCGGATGCGCGGCGATCCAGTGGCGGGCGATGTCCAGCCGGGTCGTCACCCAGGCATCGGGATGGTCGCCGACATAGTCGAGGAACCGTTCCAGGGCGGCCGTCCGGCCGGGGCGGCCGACCAGGCGGCAGTGAAGCCCCACCGACATGATCCCGCCGTGCCGCATCCCGCCCTCGCGGTACAGGACATCGAACGTGTCCTTGAGGTAGGCGAAGAACTGGTCGCCGCTGTTGAAGCCCTGCGGTGTCGCGAACCGCATGTCGTTGGCGTCGAGGGTATAGGGGACGACGAGCTGCTGGCGGCCGCCGGTCAGGATCCAGTACGGCAGATCGTCCGCATAGGAATCGGCAAGATAGAGGAAGCCGCCCTCGGCGGCGGCCAGGGCCACGGTATTCGCGGAGGTCCGTCCCTGGTAGAGGCCGAGCGGCCTGTTGCCGGTCAGCGCCGTCTGGAGCGCGACGGCCGCGTCGAGGTCGGCCCGCTCGGCTTCCGGGCTGTGGTCGCGGTAGTCGATCCAGCGCAGGCCGTGGCTGGCGATCTCCCAGCCGGCCTCGACCATGGCCGAAACGGCCTCGGTGTTGCGCTGCATCGCTGAGGCAACGCCGAAGACCGTGACGGGCAGGTTCCGGCGGGTGAACGCCCGCCAGAGACGCCAGAAGCCGGCCCGCGCGCCGTACTCGTAGAGCGATTCCATGTTGGCGTGGCGCCGACCCGGCCAGGGCAGAGCGCCGACGATCTCGGACAGGAAGGCTTCCGACGCCGCGTCACCATGGAGGACGCAATTTTCGCCGCCCTCCTCGTAGTTGACGACGAACTGAACGGCGACACGCTTGTTCTCGGGCCAGCGCGGGTCCGGCCGGTGCCGGCCATAACCCACCATGTCGCGGGGATAGTCCTGGTCGAGATCGAACATCGTGCGAGGCCTCGTCCCGACGCGTGATAGCGGGCGCGTCGCTCCGCGGTCCAATATCCTGTTCGGCTCGATTGATACGCCGCGCGTCTGGATCGCGCTCACGTCGACCGGGCGACCGAGGCTGCCCCTACCGGTTCCGGTACGCCTCGGCGAGTCCCGCGGCGTCCTCGCCGATCAGGGTCAGGAAGTTGTCGACCACCGGGCTCTTCCGCCGGTGGTGCAACGCATAGACGTCGGCCGAGAGGAAGGGCGGATCGATCGGCAGAACGACGACGTCCGGATGGCGCAGGCGACCGACGAATTCCGGTATGATCGCGAGGCCGAAGCCGGCGGCGACGAGACTGACCAGAGACGACGCCTCCCGGACCTGCTGCGAGATGCGCGGGGTGAAGCCCCGGACGACGCAGGCGCGGAAGATCTCGTCGGCGAAGCGGGAGCTTTCGAGGCGCAGCGAGATCAGCCGCTCGGTTCGAAAGACATCGACGGGAACGCTGCTGCCGGCGGCGAGGTCATGGTCGGCCGGAAGGGCCACACACAGCCGTTCTCGCCACGCCAGGTGGGCGACGAGGTCGGGGTCTTCGGGCGGACAGCGCAGGACGCTCAGATCCGTCCGGTGCGCCTTGAGCGCCGCGATCTGATCGTCCGGCGCCATCTCGTGGATGCGCACGTCCACCGCCCGGAACCGCTGCTCGAAGGCGCGGATCAGGCTTCCGAGCGGCCCGGTGAGGACGGAACTCGTCATCCCGATGTTCAGGATGCCTGCGGCCCCCGTGCCGATGGTCCGCGCCCGGTCGGCCGCATCGACGCTCTGGCGCAGGATCGCCCGGGCGTTCCGCAGGAAATCCGCACCGGCGGCCGTCAAGGCGACGCGTCGGCTCGACCGTTCGAACAGGGTGACGCCGATCTCCACCTCGAGGTCGCGGATCTGCTGGCTCAGCGGCGGCTGAGACACGCCCAGGACGTTGGCCGCCGCGGTGAAGCTGAGGTGCTCGGCGACCGCGACGAAATAACGGAGGTGTCGCAGCTCCATGCGCAGAACCATATGGATTTCGAATAAATCACAACACAGAAGGTATTTGACGTCTAGACCGTTGCTGACGATGGTCAGCGAGCCGGCTGTCCGCGCCGCGTCGAGGCGGGCGTCCGCGTCGCCCCGCGCCGTCCGCAGCCTCGGAGCCCGAGAGAGACCCCCATGTCGCAGTCGCCCTACAATCCCCCCTGCGGCGGCCTGCCCCCGCAGACGGCGCTGATGACCGGTCGGGCGGTGTTCACCGAGGCCTACGCGGTCATCCCGAAGGGCGTGATGAGCGACATCGTCAACAGCGTGCTGCCCTTCTGGACAGGCACGCGGGCGTGGATCCTGGCCCGCCCGCAATCGGGCTTCTCCGAGACCTTCGCACAGTACCTGATGGAGGTCGCCCCCGGCGGCGGCAGCGAACAGCCCGAGCCGGATCCGGAGGCCGAGGGCGTCCTCTTCGTGGTCGACGGCGACCTGCGGCTCGTCCTCGACGGTCACGCGCACGACCTGCGGCCGGGGAGCTACGCCTACCTGACGCCCGGAGCCGCCTGGAGCCTGCGGACCGTCGGCGACGCCCCGGCGCGCTTCCACTGGATCCGCAAGGCCTACGAGCGCGTGCCGGGCCTGGACGCGCCCGAATCCTTCCTCGCCCACGAGTCCGAGATCACGCCCGCGGCCATGCCGGGCACGGACGGAGCCTGGGCCACGACGCGGTTCGTCGCGTCCGACGACGTGCGCCACGACATGCACGTGAACATCGTGACGCTGCGTCCGGGTGCGTCGATCCCCTTCGAGGAGACGCACGTGATGGAGCACGGCCTGTTCGTGCTCGCGGGCAAGGCAGTCTACCGGCTCAACCGCGACTGGGTCGAGGTCGAGGCGGGGGACTTCATGTGGCTGCGCGCGTTCTGCCCGCAGGCCTGCTACACCGGCGGCCCGGGCCCGTTCCGCTATCTGCTCTACAAGGACGTCAACCGGCACGCCGGCCTGCGTCTCCGGTCAGGATCCCAATGACCCGGCGCACGCTCACGGCCCGACAGCTGACGGCCGAGGCCTTCGCGCCCTTCGGGACCGTGATCGACAAGGCCGGCGCCCTGCCGCGCCCGATGAATGCGGGCAAGGCACGCCGCTTCCACGATCTCGCGACGGTGCAGGTGTCCGGCGCGGCGGCCGATGCCGTCGTCGGACTGGTCGAGGCGGAACCCTACGACCTCCCGCTGACGTTCCGGCTCGTGGAACGCCACCCCCTCGGCAGCCAGGCGTTCATCCCCCTCAGCGCGGCCCCGTTTCTCGTGGTGACATGCCCCGACGCCGGGGATCGCCCGGGGGATCCCCAGGCCTTCGTCACAGAGCCCTGGCAGGGCGTGTGCTACGCACCCGGGACCTGGCACGGCGTGCTCACGCCCTTCGGACAACCTCAGGATTTCGTCGTCGTGGACCGCGGCGGCCCAGGGGCGAACCTGGAGGAATACCTGTTCGACGAGGCCTGGACCGTCACCCTGCCGGCCTCCGTCGGATAGCGGCACGGAGCCGGCCGAGTTCGGCCAGCCCGCGTCGGCAGGCCGACCATCCCGTCCGCCCGCCCGGTACGACGGCAGGCGCCTCACTGCGCGCCCTCACCGGCGGGATCCTTCGCAAGGAGGCGGTCGCGCGAGGCGCAACGCCCCGTTCCCGCCGCGCCTCGCGTGCCCCCCGGGCGGGCGACGAGGCGATGCGAACGCGTGCCGCCCGTCAGCTGAGGGCGACCGCGAAGCCGCGTTGCACGGCCGGCCGGTCCATCAGCGCGCGATACCAGCGCTGCACATGCGGGTATTCGGCCAGGTCGACCCGATGGCGCTCGTGCCGCCAAACCCAACCCAGGATCGCGAAATCCGCCACCGAGAGCGCATCCACCAAGTACGCGACCTGAGCCAGGCGCCGGTCCAGGACGCCGTAGAGGCGCCGCGTCTCGCCGAGATAGCGCGCGAGCCCGTAGGCCCGGTCCTTCTCGTCGACCCCGAGAAAATGGTGGACCTGCCCGGGCATCGGTCCGAAGCCGCCCATCTGCCACATGAGCCATTCCAGCACGGCCGTGCGCAGCCGCCGGTCCTCGGGGAGGAAGCGGCCCGACTTCTCGCCCAAATAGAGGAGGATCGCGCCGGATTCGAAGACCGAGATCGGGGCCTGATCGGGCCCGTCCGGATCGACGATGGCCGGGATCCGGTTGTTCGGGCTGATGGCGAGGAAGTCCGGCTCGTGCTGCCGCCCCTTGGTGATGTCCACCGGCCTGACCCGGTAGGGCAGCTCCATCTCCTCCAACGCCACGCTGATCTTGCGTCCGTTGGGGGTGTCCCAGGCATAGAGATCGATCATTGCGGGTCCATCTGCTCGCGAGCCCAAGGCCCATTGTCGCCGATCCGGGCCGGCAATCCACCCGTGATCCGCGCGCGCCGGCCGCCCCTGGCGACCCGACGGCGACATCCCCACAGGTATCCGGACGGACGATCCGCGGAGGGGCGCGCCGCGACGGCGTCGCCGCAACGGAACGCAGCGGCTGCCCGACCGTTGCGCCCCCTTGGAGCGTCGCATCGGCCGGGTCAGGGACGGATCGCCAGGATGTGCGGGATCTGCGGTGAGATCAGCTTCGACGGTCCGGCCGATCCGGCCGCCGTCCATGCCATGATGGGGTGTCTCCGGCCCCGCGGGCCGGACGGGGAGGGCCTGTTCGGCTCGGGCCGCGTCGTCTTCGGGCACCGCCGGCTGAAGATCATCGACCTGTCCGAGGCCGGTCAGCAACCGATGGTCGATCCGGGCCTCGGCCTCGCCATCGTCTTCAACGGCTGCATCTACAACTTCCGTGCGCTGCGCGCGGAGTTGGAGGCCAAGGGCTACCGCTTCTTCTCGACGAGCGACACCGAGGTGGTCCTGAAGGCCTTCCACGCCTGGGGCAGCGCCTGCGTCGAGCGCTTCTACGGCATGTTCGCCTTCGCGGTGCTGGAGCGCGATTCAGGCCGCGTCACGCTGGCCCGGGACCGGCTCGGCGTGAAGCCGCTCTACTACAGCGAGGCGAGGAAGCGATTCCGCTTCGCCTCGTCGCTGCCGGCCCTTCTCGCCGCCGGCGACGTCGATACGGCGATCGATCCGGCCGCGCTCCACCACTACATGAGCTGGCACGCGGGCGTGCCGGCGCCGCTCACCATCCTGAAGGGCGTGCGCAAGCTCGCGCCGGCCACGATCCTGACCATCGAGGCGGACGGCGCGCGCCGCGAGACGACCTACTGGACGGTGACGATCGGACCCCGCGACGCCGATCGCGGGATGACCGAGGCCGACTGGCGGGAGGCCGTGCTCGAAACCCTCGGAACCGCGGTGGAGCGCCGGCAGGTCTCCGACGTCCCCACCGGCGTCCTCCTGTCGGGCGGTCTCGACAGTTCGATCCTGGTGGCACTGCTGGCCCGCAGGGGCCAGACGGGCTTGAAGACGTTCTCCGTCGGCTTCGACGCGGTCAACGGCGTCGAGGGGGACGAGTTCAAGTACTCGGACATCATCGCCAAAACCTTCGACACCGACCATACCAAGCTGGCCGTCGACGGCTCGCGCACCCTCGAGGCGCTGCCGGCGGCGATCGCGGCGATGTCCGAGCCGCAGATGAGCCACGACGCGGTGGCGTTCCTGCTCCTGTCGCAGGAGGTCGCCAAGCACGTGACGGTGATCCAGAGCGGTCAGGGCGCCGACGAGGTGTTCGGCGGTTATCACTGGTATCCGAAGCTGATGGGCTCGGCCGATCCGGTCGCCGATTACGCCGCGGCGTATTTCGACCGCGACCACGCCGAGATGCGCCGCGCCCTGGCGCCCGACATGGTGAACGGCGACTACAGCACCGCGTACATCGCCGATTTCTTCGCCGCCTCGGACAGCAGCAGTGCGATCGACAAGACCCTTCAGCTCGACCAGCAGATCATGATGGTCGATGACCCGGTCAAGCGCGTCGACAACATGACCATGGCCTGCGGCCTCGAGGCGCGCGTGCCGTTCCTCGACCACGACCTCGTCGAGCTGGCGGCCCGCATCCCGGCCGCGCTGAAGGTCCGCGACGGCGGCAAGTACATCCTGAAGGAAGCCGCGCGGGCCGTGGTGCCGTCCGAGGTGATCGATCGGAAGAAGGGGTATTTTCCGGTCCCGGCGCTGAAGCATATCCGCGGCCCGTTCCTGGACTTCGTCCGCGACGTGCTCGACCGGCCCGAGGCGCGGGCCCGCGGGATCTTCGACCGCGCCTACGTTGATCACCTGCTCGCCGACCCGGACGGCACGCTGACGCCGAAGGGCAATTCGAAGCTCTGGCAGGTCGCCCTCCTGGAGAGCTGGCTCCAGACGCAGGGCGTTTGAGGCGGCCGCCGCGGCACGGCCCTCGCGAGGGATCGTGATCGGCACGGCGCTCAAGGTGCCGCGCTTTGTCCACGATCGTCCGAGATCAGAGCCGCGCCCCACACCCGGAGGAGACCCTCGATGTGCCGCTGGATCGCCTACGCGGGACGCACCATCCCGCTCGAGCACTACGTCACCGAGCCGTCCCACAGCCTCGTTTCTCAGAGCATACAGGCGCTCGAATCGACCGCAGCCACGAACGGGGACGGGTTCGGCCTCGGCTGGTACGGCGATCACCCCGAGCCGGGCCGCTACCGCGAGGTCCAGCCCGCCTGGTCCGACGACAACCTCCGCTACCTGTGCCGCCACCTCCACTCGCACCTGTTCTTCGCGCATGTGCGGGCCGCGACCGGCACGCCGATCACGAGGCCGAACTGTCATCCGTTCGCGTGCGGGCCGTGGCTGTTCATGCACAACGGCTATATCGGCGACTGGAGCCGCCTGCGTCGGCCGGTCGAGGCGATCATCCCCGACGCACTCTATCCGTCGCGGGCCGGGACCACGGATTCCGAGGCGCTGTTCCTCGGGCTGCTGGGCTACGGCCTGATGGGCGATGGACCCCGCCGCGATCCGGTCGAGGCCACCGCGCTCGCCCTGGCGCAGCTGACGGCACTGGCGGGCACGCATCCGTTCCGGTTCACCGCCGCGCTCGCCGACGGCCGGGACCTGTACGCCTTCCGATACGCAGCCAACGACAAGGCCAACACGCTCTACTACCGCGCCTCGGAGGGGGGCGTGGTCATCGCCTCGGAACCCCTCGACCGCGACCCGGCGACCTGGACGCCCGTGTCGGAGAACAGCGTCGTGGTCGCCCGGCGGAACGAGCCCGTGGAGGTCCTGTCGCTGGCCCGGTTCGGCCTCGGGACGGCCGCTCCGGGCGCCGATGCCCGGCGGCTGCGGGCCTGAGGGCGCCGCGTCAGGCGACCCGCGAGAGGCCGCCGGCCTGCGAACCGCGCGGTGCGTGCGTGGAATCGTAGGCCCGGTTGCGCAGGGCCGTCTCGCTCGGCAATTGCTCGATGACGTTGCCGGAATTGGGATCGACGACCTGGAACACGATCGAGCTCGTATCGGGGTCCTGGATGTAGCGTGCCTTGTTGCCGTTTGTACCGATATCGAGCTTGACCGCCGGTTCGAGCGTCGGCGCGGCTGCCGGGGTCTCCGGGGGGGCCTGGGTCGCGGCGGAAGCGGCGGTCGCCCCGAGCGCGTCCAGACCCTGGGGCCCCGGCGTCGTGTTCGTCAGCGGGCGGATCTCCATGGTTGATCTCCTGCGATCCTGTGATCGGAGGATTCAGGCGCTCGCCTGCCTAAGCGTCCCTTAACGCAGGTTGGTCATCCACCGGATGTCGGGCGCCGATCCAGGGCGCGATGAACATCCCGTTACCGCGATGACACAAATCCATGCTGTTCTCGCGTTCCGGGCGGGTGTGCGGCGCTCCCCGCCGGAGGCTTTCCGATGCGTACGGTCTGCGCGGCGATGCTCATCGGGGCGGCGTCGCCCCGCGCCGCGGCAAAGCCCGGCAGCCCGATCCGGACGCGGGCGCGGTTCATCGCGCAGTACTGATGCCCGATCGTCGGGCGCCTGGACGTCATGCATCGGCGCGGCCCGGTCTGGAAGTCGCGCGACCGCTTCGTCATCGTCGCGCTGAAGGACCAGCCGCAGCGCTACGTCCAGTGCGTCTTCCACGACCATGACAGCCGGATGTTCTGCGAGGCGTCCTCCGGCGCCTACGGGCCGGCCGGCCCGGGCCGGTTCCGCCTCGACGCGCCGGCCCGGGCGGCCCTGCGCGCCCTCGGCTTCGTCCAGGCCGATCCCGGGAAGAACTTCGTCCGCGACGTCGACCTCGGCGATCCGCCGGACGTCACCGTCGCGGCGGACCTGATGCTCGCGGCTCGGCACGACGGCTACGGCGCGCGACCGGGATCGGTGATCGAGATCTCGGCGCCTTACGGCGACGATCCGGTCGCCGATTGCGGCACGCCCGTCTCCTGACCGGACCGGGCGTGCCGTCGCTTCACTCGGCGGCGTCGACGTAGAGCTTCCCGCCCTCGGCCAGGAACTCCTGCGACTTCGCCCGCATGCCGGCCTCGGCCTCGGCCTGCGACATGGCGGGCGCCGCGCCCACGACCGCGCCGGCCTCCTCCATCGCCAGCACCTCGGCGCGGAGATCCTGCGTGATTTTCATCGAGCAGAATTTCGGTCCGCACATGGAGCAGAAATGCGCGACCTTGTGGGCGTCCTTGGGCAGAGTCTCGTCGTGGTAGCGGCGGGCGGTATCCGGATCGAGGCCCAGATTGAACTGGTCCTCCCAGCGGAAGTCGAACCGCGCGCGGCTGAGCGCGTCGTCGCGCAGCTGCGCGGCCGGGTGGCCCTTGGCCAGATCGGCGGCGTGGGCGGCGATCTTGTAGGTGATGACGCCGGTCTTCACATCGTCCCGGTCGGGCAGGCCGAGATGCTCCTTCGGGGTCACGTAGCAGAGCATCGCGGTCCCGAACCAGCCGATCATGGCGGCGCCGATGCCCGAGGTGATGTGGTCGTAGCCGGGGGCGATGTCGGTGGTCAGCGGGCCCAGCGTGTAGAACGGCGCCTCGCCGCATTCCCGCAGCTGCTTCTCCATGTTGACCTTGATCTTGTGCATCGGCACGTGGCCGGGGCCCTCGATCATCACCTGGCAGCCCTTGTCCCAGGCCACCTTGGTGAGTTCGCCCAGCGTCTCCAGCTCGCCGAACTGCGCGGCGTCGTTGGCATCCGCGATGGAGCCCGGGCGCAGGCCGTCGCCCAGCGAGAACGACACGTCGTAGGCCCGCATGATGTCGCAGATCTCGTCGAAATGCTCGTACAGGAACGACTCCCGGTGCCCGGCGAGGCACCAGCGCGCCATGATCGAACCGCCGCGCGAGACGATGCCGGTGACGCGCCGGGCGGTGAGCGGCACGTGGGCCAGCCGAACGCCGGCATGGATGGTGAAGTAGTCGATCCCCTGCTCGGCCTGCTCGATCAGCGTGTCCTTGAACACCTCCCAGTCGAGCTTGAGCGGGTCGCCGCCGACCTTCTCCAGGGCCTGGTAGATCGGCACGGTCCCGATCGGCACCGGGCTGTTGCGGATGATCCACGAGCGGATGTTGTGGATGTTGCGGCCGGTCGACAGGTCCATGACCGTGTCGGCGCCCCAGCGGATCGACCAGACCAGCTTTTCGACCTCTTCGGCCGCGGACGACGTCACCGCGGAGTTGCCGATATTGGCGTTGATCTTGACCAGAAAGTTCCGGCCGATCGCCATCGGCTCCAGTTCGGTGTGGTTGATGTTGGCCGGGATGATCGCCCGGCCGCGGGCGATCTCGTCCCGCACGAATTCCGGGGTGATGAACGGCGGCACCGAGGCGCCGAAGCTCTGGCCGTCGGCCAGAATCGCCTCCGCGTTTTCCAGCATCGCGTCGCGGCACGCGTTCTCCCGGTGGGCGACGTAGATCATCTCCTCGGTGATGATCCCGGCGCGGGCGAACTCGTACTGCGTGACCATCTGGCCGGGGGCGGCCTTGCGGATCGTCCGGGTGGCCGGGCAGGGGGCCACGAGCTTGTCGCCCGCGAAGCCGTTGTCCTCCGGCTTGACCGCGCGGGGCTCGACGGCGGCGTAGCCGCGCGCCGCGATCCACGGCTCGCGCACGCCGGAGAGACCGGCGCTCAGGTCGATGCGCGCTTCGGTCTCGGTATAGGGGCCCGACGGATCGTAGACCCGCACCGGCGCCTCCTTGGGATCGGAGAGGGCGATCTCGCGATAGGGCACGCGGATGTCCGGCCTGCCGACCGGGCTCGCGTAGACCTTGCGCGATCCGGTGACCGGACCGGTGGTCACGGCCTCGGGGCTGCCTTTCACGTCCTTGGGGAGAACGGGTGCGTTCATCGTGGGCCTCTCCTCGCTCCGGAGCAATCCGATCCACGCGATGGGCGAGATGAGAGTCGGTCGCTGAAGATGCGCCCGCAGGTTCCCGTCCCTCCGCCGGTATGAGCCGGATCAGGTTCAAGGGTCAGGGCAGCGTGCCCAATCTCAGCCCCCTTCAGGGGCCCCCCTCGGAACGGTTCAAGACTCGGGCCGGGGACGGGCTTTGTCAATGCTGTGGCGAACCGGCCCCCTGACAGCGGCGTCTCGGTCACCAGATTTGCATCGCCGGCCCCGCCGCCGCCGGGAAGCCCAAGCCGTCGCGCGCCAGGAAGACGATCGGCATCACCACGGGGAACAACGGATCGATGTAGCGGCGCGGGTCCAAGAGCAGATACCCGGTGGCAGGAATCGTGTCGTCGCCGCCTCTCCACGCCACCCCGGCACGGCCGAACTCATGCAGGCACAGGCTCGGCATCCAGACGGTCAGGTTCGACGCGAAGGTGACACCCGAGCCGCCGATCCAGTCGCGGTCGAGGCTCAGCCCCAGCACCGCGAAGGTCAGGAAGAGCATCAGGACGTTGAAACGCAGGCGACCGGACTGACCGCCGCACGGACGTTGATCGAACCTGGCATGGGCCCCGAGTCGGCTTTACCGATGGCGCCGTCGAGAAAACGCAGTCGGCCTGCGTTGGCAAGCGGAGGCGCCATAGGGGAAAAGCAGAAACGCCGTCGTCCCGAATAGCGCGCGCTCGTCGCGACACTTACCTAGAATGAAAAGGCAGCGATGCGTCTCGTTCTCGTGGTTTTATCCGCATCGATGCTGCTGACGGCTTCGGCCATGGCGGCACTCTTTATTCTTCAAAGGCGGTTGATCTATCCGGGCGCTTTCCGCGGCATCGAGCCGACGGCCGTCCTTGCCGTTCCGCCGGGGACCGGGCGGATCCTATTGACGACCGCGGATGGCGAGCGGCTCCATGCGCTCTGGCGTTCGCCCGCCCCCGGCTGCGGCGTGGTGGTCAGCTTCCATGGCAACGGGTCCCGGCCCGAGCCGCATGCCGAACGGTTCGCCGCCGACCCCTGGGATGCCGCAGGCTGGGGCCTGCTGGCGCCGGCCTACCGGGGCTATCCGGGCTCGACCGGGGAGCCCAGCGAGGACGGCTTGATCCGCGACGGATTGGCGGCGGTCGCGGCCGTCGCCGAGCGCGCGCCGGGCGCGCCGATCCTGCTGCACGGCCATTCCCTGGGCGCCGCCGTCGCGGTGGCGGTCGCCGAACGCATGCCTGCGATCGGCCTCTACCTGGAGGCGCCTTTCGACTCGATGACGCACACGGTGCGGCTGCATGTCCCGCTGGCTCCGTCCTGGCTCCTGCGCGACACGTACCGTTCCGACCTGCGCATCCGTGCCGGGACCACGCCCGTCCTGATCGTACAGGGTCGCGACGACATGGTGGTGCCGGCCAAGCTCGCCCTTCTGCTCGCCCGGGCGGCCGGTCCGCGGGCGCTGGTCGAGCTCGTCCCCGGCGACCACGTCTCCATCCTGGGCGTCCGGGATCGCGAGGCCGTGGCGCTCTTCGGACGCGGCCTCGTCCCGGCCTGCACACAGGCGGGGGAGAAGGTGCGGTAACGGTAGCGATGCGAGGACACGGCGTATGGTTGGACGGCGCTCCCGGCGCTGGTGTGCCGATGATCCCGAGGGGCCTGGATTGGCCCACCGGACCGATCCGGTCTGCCCCCTGTGCCAGCGGCCGATCCCGCCCCGCGCCCGCTCAAGCCTCCATCACCTGACGCCGAAGCTGAAGGGCGGGGTTCACCAGGGGACGGTGCGGCTTCATCAGATCTGCCATTCCGCGATCCATGCCCGTTACAGCGAGGCCGAGATCGCGAAGCGGCTGGCCGAGGTGGAGGCGTTGCGCGCCGATCCGGAGATCGCCCGGTTCCTCGCCTGGGTGCGGGGCAAGCCCGACGATTTCCACGCCGCCACCCGGATGACCCGCGGCCGGCGCGCGGCGAAGCGCCGGACCTGACCCCCGATCCGCGCCAGCCCGCACCAAATCGCGCCGGCGTTTACCGCGCGTTGTGCAAATTCGCAGGTCGGCGGCCGATGGTACAGGCCCGTCAACCCTGTCGAGGCAGGGTCGTCCGGTTGCGGGGACCGGGGCGATGGATCAGGCGGGGGACACGACGGGTCGGCTGGCCTGGGTCGATGTCGCGAAGGGCATCTGCATCCTGCTGGTGGTGATGATGCATTCCGTCACCGGCACGGGCGAGGCCATGGGCGGGGAGGGCTTCCTGCACGCGGTCGTCGCCTTCGCGAAACCGTTCCGGATCCCGGATTTCTTCCTGCTGTCCGGCCTGTTCATGGGCCGGGTCATCGATCGCGACTGGTGCCTGTTCTCGGACCGGCGGGTGGTCCATTTCGCCTACTTCTACCTGCTCTGGCTCGTCATCCAATCCGCGGCGCGGTACGGGAAGATCGTCGGTGACGACGGCTCCGCGGCCTTCGCCGCCCACCTCGCGCACGCCCTGGTCGAGCCCTATTCCAGCCTGTGGTTCATCTACCTGCTGGCGGTGTTCTCCGTGGTGACCAAGCTGCTGCGCCGGATGCCCGCCGCGCTGCTCCTGGGCGGCGCCGCCCTGCTGCAGATCGCCGATATCCGCAGCGGCTCGACGCTGATCGAGGAGTTCTGCGCAAGATACGTCTACTTCGTCGCCGGCTACCTGTTCGCGGAGCGGATCTTCGCCCTGGCCGATACCGCGCGGCGGCGCGTGGGCCTGGCGCTGTGCGGCCTCGCCGCCTGGGCGGTGGCGGAGGGGTGGCTCGCCCTGACGCCGTCGACCGAACCGACCTATCCGACCCTGGCCAGCCTGCCGCTGGTCGGCCTCGCCCTGGGCGGCCTCGGCGCCCTGGCGATCGTCGTGGCGGCGGCACTCATCACCCGGACCGGCGGGCCCATCGCCGAATCGATCCGATTCTGCGGGCAGCGCTCCATCGTGATCTATCTGGCCTTCTCGCTGCCGATGGCCGCGACGCGCGAGATCCTGGTCCGAACGGGCGTCATCGCGGATATCGGACTGGCGAGCCTGACCGTCATGATTTCGGCCGTCCTGCTGCCGCTGCTGCTCGAGCGGCTGGTGCGCGGGACGCCGCTGAAATTCCTGTTCGTGCGGCCGGCCCGCTTCCGGCTCGCCGCGACCAACGTACCCACGAGCCCGGCGCTGCGGGCGACCGGACTGTCCGGCTGAAGCCTTCGGTCGACGCAGCCCGCCCCGTCACCGAGCGCGCGGCGCCGGGCCCGGGTCGGCGGGGCGTCACGCGCCGAGGCGCGAACCGGATCGTTCGCCGGGCCCGTCGCGATGGCAGAGGGTCTGCGCCGTCAGCTCTCGAACGCGATCCCGATCCGCCGGTGAAGGCGCCACGCCACCGTGGCTGGCCGCGGGACGCCGCCCTCCGTGAGCCGCAGCGGAAAGCGATCGGGCACCGGCTGATCGTCCGGCACCTCGATCTGGGCGCCCGCTTCGGTCGCATCCCAGACCAGGCAGCCGACCTCACCGCCAGCGAGCAGGAGGGCGCCGAACGTGAAGGCGTTGCTGCGGAAAGCGCCGCGGCGATTCTCCGTCATCGGGCTCTCCCTCGCCGGCCTAGACCCGCAGAGCGGGACCCGGCGACGTCCGACCGTGCCCGACGGCGGTTAACAGGCTTGATACGTCAGACCGACCGCTGTTGATGTCGTGAATTCAATCTTCGTCCCGATCTTCGTTGTAGCGACGCCGAACAGGTCCGTAATCCTCGTCGTAGGGGCGTCGCACCGGCGGGCGGTCGTAATCGCGGCGGTCCCGGTAATCGTCCCGGCGGGGACGGTCGTCGTAGCCGCGGCGGGGACCGTCATCGTCGTCCCGATAGCGATCGCCGCCCCCGCCGGCGATGATCCGCGGCGCATACCAGCAGCTCTTGGGCTGCCCCGGCGCGGGATCGCCGAAGGTCTGGCTGTTGCAGGGAACCACGCCGCCCTGCGGGAACGGCCGGCCGTTGGTTCGGCCGGGGACGCCGTAATAGACGTTGGTCGGGTAGGGCATCCGGCAGACGCCGCCATCCTGCGCGCAGCCGACCAAGTTCACCGTGTCGAGCTGGTAGGCCTGCGCCGGCGCGGAGGCGAGCAGGCCCGACCCGAGCGCGACGATTTCCAAGGCCAGGACGATCCGATTGTGCATCCCCGATTCCCACCAGTTCGCGGTCACCGCGCCGCATAGGCCGAATGGCGGCTTCCGGCCAGTGGCCAAGCTCGCTATGCGTCCCCTCGGGCGGCGGCCGGTCCGGTCGAGGTGCCGGGATCTGACGATGAGCGGCACCCCGCCCGCTGTGGGACCAGGACTGCGTCTCGGGAGGACTTGATGAGGGACGCATCCGCGCACGAGCTCATGCTGCTCAGTGCGCTGCAGGACTGTCGATTGCAGCTCGACGCGCTGCACGGGGACGCGTCGCGCGGCGTCGCGCTGCAGCGCGACCTGGAGGCGTCGCTTCGGCGCGAGGAGGCGCTCCGGGCCGAGGTCGTGCAGGAGCGGGAACGCGCGGAGGCCGTCCGGCTGGTGCTGTACGCCCTCGCGGCGAGCATCGGGCGATTCGGATTGCGGCGGCGGCTGTTCCTGTCGCGCATCGCCCGCCTCGGTCGCGAGACCCCCGACTCCGGACCGCAATCGGTGCGCCACACGGTGCTGCTCGCCGAAGCCCGCCGCGTGCTCGGCGCGCCGCCGTCGCCGGATGCCGCACCCGGTCGGTGACGCTCCGCGATGGCGGAGATGGGTCACGCGGCGCGCCGATGGCCCCGCCGACCGTGCCGCATGGCACGATCCGTTCGCGTCCGACCCGTCGCGGGCTTTGGGAACTTCGAACGGCGGCCGGCATCCGTCTCGGTCGGCGTCGGATCCATAGCTTCGGCGGGGAGTTCCGACTTCCCGACCTCTTCGATCACTTCATGCAGGCGTCTTCCGCCTTCGAGAAGGCGGCGGGTTTCGGTTCGTGATCGGAGGGACGGTTACGGCCGACAGCGCCGTCGGCGCGTGCCCTCAGGTACGTGTAGATGTCCGGCATGTAGCACATGACGTTCCGGTTATCCCCGAAGGCTGGCATGACCAGTTCCTGCGAGGCATTCACGTCCTTCTTGCCGCCGACGATGATGCCGGCGAAATGCGCGTAATCCATACCCTTCAGAGCATCGACCAGAGAGGGTGCGTAGGTCGATCCCATGCCGTCCGGCCCATGGCAGACGATGCAGTTGGCGTTGTACCGCAGATATCCCGACATCGTATACCAATCGACCTTCTTGCCACCCTCCGTGACATGGTAGGTCGGATCGCCGTTCTTGTCGGTGTACTGCCCGTCTTGGACCTTGGACGGCTGCGTTGGTCCGTCGCTCTTGAGATCGGCCGGTGCGGCCGCCGCTGGTTCCGTCGGAGGGGATGGGGGCGCCTCGGGCCCAGCCGCCAACGCGGATCCGCAGCCGAGAAGCCCCATCGCGAGCGCGGCAGCAACACCTGTACCTGATCTCATGATCGAGTTTCCCCCACCGGATGCATTTCGTTGGCGGGGGACAACGTCAAAACCTTAGGGAAAGCCCTGGCGGAGCAGTCACGTTCTCGCGAAGCACCGAGCCTTGCCGGTGCTGTCGGTTGCGGGCCCACGCCCGCATCGTCGGCACGGGGCACTCGGGGCGGGAGCGGAACGCCCGCTCGCGGACGAGAGGCCGATCCGGATCGCGACCCGTCGCGGAGCATCGGCTCGGAATGGGAGACACCCGACGGCGAGCCGGTTCGGGTGCCAGCAACCTTAACCGATTGGCCACCCTTCTCCCGCACCGTACCGCGAACCGGTCACAAACGGATTCGAGAAGGCGGGACGGCGGTGCCGACCCGATGTCATTTCGGCCCGGGGCGCGAAACCGCCGCATTTAGCGTGCGGAAACCGCGAGGCGTCGCAGCGCGAGCACGCCGGTCCGGATCATTCAAAGACGGGGTACATGGCCAAGGGTCGGGGCAGGATGGAGCCGAATTTCGACGTGCCCGAAGGGCGCGTGAGGGATCGCGGCGAACTCGATCTGCACCTGTCCCGGGAGGACCGTCCGGGAACAGGAGACCGCGTGGCGAAGCGAGGGGGCGGTGCGGCGCAGCGGCCGGCCAAGGCGACGGGCCGCACGAAAGGCGGCGGGGCGGGCCGGTCGAAGGCCTCGGGCTCCGGCCGGCGCCGCCGCTCCTGGCTCGGCCGGCTGACCTACGCCACCGTGGTGCTCGGCCTGTGGGCGGTGATCGGGCTCGCCGGGCTCATCGCCTATCATGCCTCGCAACTGCCGCCCATCGATCAGCTCGCGGTGCCGAAGCGACCGCCCAACATCGCCATCCTGGCCAGCAACGGCTCGCTCCTGGCCAACCGCGGCGAGACGGGCGGCCGCGTGGTCTCGATCAAGGAGCTTCCGCCCTATCTGCCGCGGGCCTTCGTGGCGATCGAGGATCGCCGCTTCTATCAGCATTTCGGGGTCGATCCGGTCGGGATCCTGCGCGCCATCGGCCAGAACCTGACCCGCCGCGGCGTCGCGCAGGGCGGCTCCACCCTGACCCAGCAGCTCGCCAAGAACCTGTTCCTGACGCCCGAACGCTCGGCCTCGCGGAAGATCCAGGAGGCGATCCTCGCGCTCTGGCTGGAGCACAAGTACACCAAGGACGAGATCCTCGAACTCTACCTCAACCGCGTCTATTTCGGCGCCGGCGCCTACGGCGTCGAGGCCGCGGCGCAGCGCTATTTCGGCAAGCCCGCCAAGGAGGTGAGCCTCGCGCAGGCCGCGATGCTCGGCGGCCTCGTCCAGGCGCCGTCGCGGCTCGCGCCGAACCGCAACCTGCCGGCCGCCCAGGCCCGCGCCGCGCAGGTGCTCGCCGCCATGCAGGAGCTCGGCTTCGTCCCCGGGCAGGACGTGAAGGTGGCGCTGGCGCAGCCGGCCAAGCCCGCCAATGCCCGCGGCGGCGGCTCGGCCAACTACGTGGCCGACCTCGTGATGGACGTGCTCGACGACTATGTCGGCAAGTTCGACACCGACATCACCGTCCAGACCACGGTCGATACGGGGCTCCAGGCCGCCGCCGAACGGTCGCTCACCGAGGAACTCAACGCCAAGGGGGCCCGCTTCAACGTCGGCCAGGGCGCCCTGGTGTCGATGCGGCCCGACGGGGCGATCCGCGCGCTGATCGGCGGCCGCGACTACGCGCAGAGCCAGTTCAACCGTGCGACAACCGCCAGGCGCCAGCCCGGCTCCTCGTTCAAGCCCTTCGTCTACCTCGCCGCCGTGGAGCATGGGGCGACCCCCGACACGGTCCGGGAGGACGCGCCGATCCGCATCGGCACCTGGGCCCCCGAGAACTACTCCCACCGCTACGAGGGCCCGGTCACCCTGCGCACGGCGCTGGCGCAGTCCCTCAACACCGTGGCGGTGCGGCTCGGCCAGGAGGTCGGCCCGAAGGCGGTGGTGCAGACCGCCCAGCGGCTCGGCATCACCTCGCCGCTCCAGGCCAACGGCTCGATCGCGCTCGGCACCTCCGAGGTGACCCTGCTGGAGATGGTCGGCGCCTACGGGGCCTTTGCCAACGGCGGCACCGGTGTGATCCCCTACGTGGTGACCGCGGTGAAGGGACAGGACGGCAAGGTGCTCTACAAGCGGGCCGACAGCGGCCTCGGCCGTGTCATCAGCGCCGATGCGGACGGCATGATGAACGCGATGCTGCACGAGACCTTCGTATCCGGCACCGGCAAGAAGGCCGACATCCCGGGCTGGGATCTGGCGGGCAAGAGCGGCACCACCCAGGATTACCGCGATGCCTGGTTCCTCGGGTTCTCGGGCAGCCTCGTGACCGGGGTCTGGCTCGGCAACGACGACGGCGAGCTGACCAAGAAGGTGACGGGCGGCAACCTGCCCGCGGAGGTCTGGAAGACCTACATGACCCAGGCGCTCAAGGGGCAGACTCCCGTGCCGCTTCCGGGCCTGAACCGCTGGCGCCGGGCGCCGGAGACGACCGCCTCGGTGGCGAGCGCCGCTCCCGGCGCGCCCCCCGGGATCCTCGGCCAGATCTTCGGCGAACCGGACGCTCCGGCGCCCCGGCCGGCCGCCCCGGTCCGCCGGGCGCAGAAGGACGACCGCAACTTCATTGAGAAGTTGTTCGGTCTCGGAGACTGAGCGAAGCGCCGTCCGAAGGGTTCCGGCCCGGATCGGGCCGCGCCCGGCCGGTCGCGGAACGATCCTCCGGGTGCCCCGCCCATTCCCCACGGCATCGGTCCGGGGCCCGCCGCTCTCCAGCGACGACGGCGGTCGCAGCGAAGTCGAGACTTTGTAGCTTAGCCAATAACGGCTTATTCAATATTCGCCGTCCAGACTGCGCGCCGATCATCGATCCGGCGACCGCGCATCCGCGTTCGACCGCAGCGGTATTGACGCGATGTCCATGGCCCTGCGATCGATCGTCAGCACGATCCGCACGCATCTTGCAGATCGCGCCACGCGTCTGATCGCCGTCGCGGGCGCGAGCCTGCTCGTCGGCATGACCTTGCTCGGCGCCTATCTCTGCGTCGATCTGCGCGAGACCGCGTGGCTGAATGCCCGCCGCAACGCCGGGAATCTCGTGTCGGTGATCGAGGAGGGCGTGGGTCACAGCATTCGCGGCTACGACCTGTGCCTGCGCGAGGCGGCGCGTCTGGCGGCGCGGCCCGACGTGGCGGCCCTCGAGCCCGGGCTCAAGCGCCTGACCCTGTTCGATGCGGCTGCGGCGGGTTCGAGCCTGGGGGCGCTCGCCGTCACGGATGCGGCCGGTCGCGTCGTCATGACCAGCAATCCCAACCTATCGGGCCAGCCGGAACTGAGCGATCTGCCCGAGTTCCGGACTCTCCAAGCCGAGCCGAGGACGGGCCTGATCGTGTCCGGGCCGACCCGCTCCCGCCTGACGGGACGGTCGATCATCCGCATGACCCGGAGGATCGAGACGCCGGATGGTTCGTTTGCGGGGATCGTGACCGGATCGATTCTCCTCGAACCGCTCCAGGCGCTGCTGGAGCATGTGCGGTTCGAGGACGGTCTCACCATCAACGTGTTCCATCAGGATGGCACGCTCCTGATGCGCGCGCCGGCGAGCCCGGAGACGCTGGGACGAAGCATCGCCGCCGGCGTCGGATACCAGAACTACCGGAACCGCCCCCGGGGAGAGTTCCTGAGCCGCTCGATCCTCGATGGCGAGATCCGGCTCTACACATTCGCCAGCCTCTCCGACCTGCCGCTGATCGTGACCGTCGCCACGAGCGTCGACAGCATCCGGAACCTCTGGTTCTACAAGGCGGCGATCATCGTCGCGTTGATCCTCTGCCTGAATGCGCTGACCTTCGGGCTGACCATCCTGCTGCACCGGGAGGTCGGGCGGCGCGCCGCCGCCGAGGCCTGCACGCGGGAGAGCAATGCCGCGCTCGCGGTTCTGGCGCGGACGGATGGTCTGACCGGCATGCCGAACCGCCGCAGCTACGACGAGCGCGTGGCGGTGGAATGGAAGCGGGCTGCGCAGCTCGGAACGCCGCTGGCACTGATGATCGTCGATGCCGATCGCTTCAAGCAGTTCAACGACTGGTTCGGCCACCAGCGTGGCGACGGTGTGCTCAAGGCGGTCGCCGATTGTCTCCGCCGGACCCATCCGTCCGGCGGCCTCAGCTTCCGGATCGGCGGCGAGGAGTTCGTGGTGCTTCTGCCCGGTCTCGACGCGACGGCCGCGGGCGCCGTGGCCGAGCGCGTCCGCAGGCGCGTGGTCAATCTGCAGATCGCACACGCGCCGGAGATCGGCGGCGTCGCCACCGTCAGCATCGGGATTGCGAGCGCCGAGCCCGCCGCCGGCGTTTCGCCCGACACCCTGTTCGTGGCGGCGGATGCGGCGCTCTACGCCGCCAAGAAGGCCGGGCGCAACCGGATTCGGACAGCGCCCCGGGCGCCGGCGCTCCCGAGCGAGCGGCGCGCCTGACGCACCCGGATCCTCACAGCATCGGCAGCATGCGGGGACGCGGCCCGCGCGGGAAATGCGCGTCGATCAGGGCGATCTCGGCCGGGCTCAGCTGCAGGTCGGCGGCTTTGGCATTCTCCAGCGTCCGTGCCGGACGGACCGATTTGGGGATCGTGAACGTCCCGGGCAGGCGCGTCAGGAAGGCGAGGGCCACCGCATAGGGTGTGGTCCCGTGGGCGTCGGCGACCTGCCGCAGCACCCGGCCGCCGGGACTCGCCGGATCGGGAAAATCCCCGCTTCCGAACGGCGAATAACCGACCATCGCGACGCCCTGCCGCTCGCACCAGGGCAGCACGGCGTGCTCGATCGCCCGCTCGTTGAGATGGTAGAGCACCTGATTGCAGGCGATGCGGTCCGGTCCGGCGATGGCGAGCGCCCGGTCGAGATCGCCGACGTCGAAGTTGCTGACGCCCCAGGACAGGATCTTCCCGGCTCGGCGCAGGTCCTCGAAGCCCGCGAAAGTCTCCTCGAGGGGGTGCTGGCCCGGCCAGTGCAGAAGGTAGCAGTCGAGCCGGTCGGTTCCCAGACGCCGGAGGGAGGCCTCGCAGGCGCGTCCCACGCCCCGACGGGTGGCGTTGCCCGGCACCACCTTCGAGACGAGGAACACCTCCTCGCGGCAATCGGCGATGGCGACCCCCACGATCGCCTCGGCATCGCCGTACATCTCCGCGGTGTCGATATGGGTCATGCCGGCGTCGATGCCGGCCCGCAGCGCGCGGACCGCGTCGGTGCGATCCGCGCCGTCGATATGCCAGGTCCCCTGGCCGATCACCGGCACCGGGACACGCGTCGCGCCGAAGCTCCGTCTATACATGGTGGCGCATCCTTCCCTGTCGCGGCGCCTCCGGGCGCCCGCAGATCCGACGAGCCGCGAATCCCGCTGGTCCGGCGTGACTGCGCGACTCGATCCTCCCCCACGCCTTACTCGCGCCATCTTGGGGGGATGAGCAATGGTCGGCGGGCATCCGCGGCGCTCGACTTCAGGCCGAAGGCGGAAGTGGGCGGCGCGATCTCGCCAAGTCTGCGCCTTCAGATCGGAGCCTCCGCGTGCCGCGCCCGCGCGCGCCGGCCGCGCGGAACCCGGCTCGGGGCGCGGGCAGTCCGTGGGCGATGCTGGAGATGCGCCGATGCTGCCGGCCCATCGGATGTTCTGGGCTCTGATCCTGCTGGCCGCCGCCGGTGCCGGACTGCTCTACAACATCATCTTCGCGGCGGGCGCATCCCCGCTCGCCGGGTTCATCTACGGGCTCTGCATGGGCTCGACGGTCCTTGCCTTCGATCGCGGGCTGATCCTGGCGGGGCTTCAGGCCCGGATCCGCCGGTTCCCGGCCTGGCTGTACGTGGTGGCCGCCGAACTCGCCTACGTCCTGATGATCATGGCGGGGAACGCGCTCGGCGGGTTGGTCGTGTGGGCCTTCGCCCTGACGCCGGACGACCTCTTCACGGCGACCCGCATGACCGCGCGGGTGCTCGCCTACGCGCTGGCCGTGTCGGGCCTGCTGGTGTTCGTGATCCGGATGCGCGATCTCATCGGCGGCGAGGTCTTCGTGAACTTCATGATCGGCCGGTACCACAAGCCCGTGGCCGAGGAGCGGATCTTCCTGTTCCTCGACGTGGTCGGATCCACCGCCTTCGCGGAGGCGCACGGGGATCTGCGGGCCCAGGAATATCTCGGGGCCGTCTTCGCGACCCTGGCCGAACCGGTGCGGCGCAACGGCGGATCCGTGGATGATTATGTCGGGGACCTCGCCATGGTGACGTGGCCGATGAGCCGCGGGCTCAAGGAGGCGCGCTGCGTCACCTGCCTGTTCGACGTGCTCGACCGGATCGAGGCGGATTCCGCGGCCTGGACGGCGCGGTTCGGGACCGTGCCGCGCCTCCGGGCAGCCTTGCACGGCGGTTCCGTGGTCACGGCCGAGGTGGGCGTCGACCGGCACAAGATCGCGTATTTCGGCGACGCCGTGAACGTGACGTCGCGGATCGAGGCCCTGTGCCGCCCGCTGGGTGTCGGCATCCTGATCTCGCAGGATCTGCTCGACCGATTGCCGCGCCTGCCGGTCGGCGTGCGCGCGCGCTCCCTCGGCGCGCATGCGCTGCGCGGCCGCGGCGCGCCGCTGGCCGTGGCCACGCTGGAGCGGGTTCCCGCCGGGGTGGCGGCACCGGCCGAAGACGTGGCGCCGCTCCGCGTCGCGGCGGCCCGGTGATGGAACGCGGCGGGCCGTCGCGCGCGACCCTGCGAACGACCGCGAAGATGGCGCTGCGCTTCGGGATGCCGGTGATCGGGTTGGCGATCTTCGGTGACGCCATCGTGCGTTCGGTCGGCGGTGACATCGAGCACGGGCGGTTCGCCCTCGGGGTGCTCCTGATGCTGGCGGGCTTCACGTCGAAGCTGGTGCCGCGCTCGTGAGCGGCGAAGGGGCGGGGCCCCCGATCTACCTCGACGCCGATGCCTGCCCGGTCAAGGATGAGACCTACCGGGTGGCCGCGCGCTACGGCCTCACGGTCTACGTCGTGGCCAACAGTGTGCTGAACCTGCCGCGCGAGCCCTGGATCGTGCGCGTGGTGGTGGGCTCGGCCCTCGACGCCGCCGACGACTGGATCGCCGCGCGGGCCGGATCCGGAAGCATCGTGCTCACGGCGGACGTGCCCCTGGCCGCGCGCTGCGTGAAGGCCGGCGCCACGGTGCTGGCCTTCACCGGCAAGCCCTTCAGCGAGGCATCGATCGGCATGGCGCTCGCCACCCGCGACCTGATGCAATCCCTTCGGGAGGCCGGGACGATCACCGGCGGTCCGAGGCCGTTCTCGCGGACGGACCGGTCGGCCTTCCTGTCGTCCCTCGATCGGTCGGTGAACCGGATCCTTCGGGAGCGCCCGAAAACCGGCTGATGGCCCTTCGGGGGCCAGCGGCCTCAATCCTCGGTGTTGGGCACCAGTGCCTTGAGCGCCTCGTTGATGCGGTCCTGCCAGCCCGGCCCATCCTTCTGGAAATGGGCCAGCACCGCACTGTCGAGGCGCAGGCTGACGATCTCCCGGGTGCCGGGCACGGCCGCCGGTCGCGGGGCCGGCTGTGCGGCAGGCGCCTCGGCCGGCTTCGGCGTGGTGGCGGCCCTGAAGGCCGCCTCGGCTGCCGCCCGCGGATCAGTGAAACGGCGGCGATTGCGGTCTTCGGCCATCGGCCTCTAATCCTTCACCGCAGTCTTCTTCGCCGCAGCCTTCTTGGGCGCGGCTTTGCCGGTGCTCTTGCCCGCACCCTTGCCGGCACCCTTCGCGGCCGCCTTGGCCGCCTTCTCGGCCGCCTGCGTCTGGGCGTCAGCCGCCTCCTTGGCGAGGCGGAGCGACCGCAGGCGGACGGTCCGCTCGTCGACCGCCTTCAGTGCCGCGTGATGCTCGGCCATCGCCTGGGCGCCTTCACGGGCCATGCGCTCGGCACGCTCGGCACGCTCGGCTCGGTTCTCCGCCCGCGTCTTGGCTTCCGCCTCCGCATCGCGCGTGGCATTCTCCTCGTCGAGGTCGTACTCAGTTTCGTCGCTCATCCTGTCCCTTTCGCCCCGGCTCAGCATTTCCGGTCCTTCGCAGGCTGCGTGGACGGTGACTGGGCGAGTCCGGCCTGTTCGGAGGGGGAGGGAGAAAGGCCGGTTGAACCGCCCCTCTGCACCGTCGTCGGACGCGCACAGCGGCGAGTTCATCAAGGCTTTAGCATGCTGGCCGGCCCGATGGCGAATCCGCGATGCCTACTCGGTCCGCGAACGCACACTATTCGAAGATCGCGCCGAAGAGTTGTTCGGGCGCGCCTCGGGTGTGATGCCCCGGACGTTGTGCAGATGAGCTTAGCGCACGCCGAAGTTGAGTGGGATCGTGACCGGGAGGGTCGACTGCGTGATGCCGGGCGGCGCCGGCGGAAGGCTGCCGCGGACGGCCGACAGGGCAGCGCTGTCGATCTGGCCGACGCCGCTCGACCGGGCGAGTCCCGCGCCCGTGACCTGCCCGGATCGCAGGACCGTGAAACGCACGACCGCGGTTCCGCCGCTCGTGCCGTTCGCGGCGCTCGCGTTCATCCGTCCATGGATCGCCGCCCGGATGGCTCCGGTCCATTGACGCAGGGCGCTCGGATCGTTGCCGGCGGCGGCACGCCCGGCGGCGCTCTGCCGCGACGACGCGGCGGAGTCCCGCGTCTCGGCACCCTGCTGAGCCTTGGCCTGGCGCGCCTTGGCTTCACGGGCGGCCTTGGCTTTCGCCTCGCGGATCTCGTCAAGACGCTCCTGCCGCGCCTCCTCGCGCTTCTGCTCGCGGAGCTTCTCCTCCCGGATCTTCCGGAGCTTGGCCTCCCGCTCGGCCTTGAGCTTGGCGGGATCCGGCGTCGGCTTGGGCGGCTCCTCGGTCTTGGCCACCTCCGTGGGCGGCGGCGCCAGCGGCTCGGCGGCGTCCGAGGACGAGGTGATCACCTGGCTCTGCGCCTCCACCGGCTGGGCCGGCGGCGGTTCGATCGCCTGAACGTCCTCCGGCTTCACCTCGGCCATCTCGGCCGGCGGCGGGGGCTGAGCGGCGTCGTCGGGGGGCAGATCCACCGGCTTCGTCTCCGGCGGAGCCGCCTGGCTCATCTGCTGCTCCGCAGGGGCCTCGGTTGCCGCATCCGTCATGAGCGGCGCGAGATCGACGGTGACCTGCTGCTCGCCGGGAGGCGCGGGCGGCGCGAGCTGCAGGAACATCGCCGCGGCCAGCACAAGGGCGTGCAGGATCAGCGCGACCAGGAAGGCAGCGACAAGCCCGTTCGGACGGCGCTCGTCGAGACCCGCCGGCCTATCCGTCGACGTGAGGGTGCTCATCGGTTCAACGTGCGGTCCCTGCAGGGGCGGCGGGCGGGACCGCGGCCGCCCCGCCGGGCGATTGCGCGATCAGCGATACCTTCGTGAAGCCGGCCTGACCCACCAAGCCCATCACCTCCATGATCTTGCCGTAGGGCACGTCGCGGTCGCCGCGGACCAGGATGACCTGGTCCTTGTCGGCGCTCGCCATGTCCCGGAGACGCGGCACGATGCTCGCCATCGTGAAGACCTCCTTGGCGATGGAGGGATTGCCGTCCTTGTCGACGGTCACCTCCTGCGGCTTCTTCGATTGGGCCACCTTGGCCGCCGCGGTCTTCGGCAGCTGAACCGGGACGCCGGTGGTCATCAGCGGCGCGGCGACCATGAAGATGATCAGCAGGACCAGCATCACGTCGACCATCGGGGTCACGTTGATCTCGGACATCGGCATGTCGTCGAGATCGTCCTCGTCGGTTGCGCGAGGGGAGGCCATCGCCATCGGGCGTCTCCGGTTCCGTTGCGTTCGGCGTGTCGGGGCGGAGCTACTCGGCCGCGGCGCGGCGGTGGGCCGCGTCCGCGCGGTCGCGGGCCAGGCGGTTGCCGAGCACGGAGATGTAGGAGGCGAACGTGCCCTGGACGGCGCTCACGTCGCTCGACAGCTTGTTGTAGGCCATCACGGCCGGGATCGCGACGACGAGGCCGATGGCGGTGGCGAAGAGCGCTTCCGCGATGCCCGGGGCCACGACCGCGAGCGACGTATCCTGGCTGCGCGCGATGGACGAGAACGAGTTCATGATGCCCCAGACGGTCCCGAACAGGCCCACGAACGGGGCGGTGGAGCCCGAGGTCGCCAGCAGCGACAGGCCGGTGCGCAGGCGCTTCATCTCCAGGGTGAGAGCGCCCTTCATCGCCCGCTCGATCCGCTCGCGGCGCTCCGCCCGCGTCTCGGTGGTGTCCTGATCGCGCCACGCGTCGATGGCGGCCTTGACCACGTGGCCGGCGATACCACGGTGGTCGCCGTCGAGGCCTCCGCCGGAGCGCACGAGCGTGGCGAAGGCCTTGGCCTGACGCCGCGCCGCCGTGAGCCGGATCACCTTCTCGAAGACCACCGTCCAGCAGGCGATCGAGGCGATCACCAGGAGGACCATGACGCCCTTCACGATCGGATCGGCCTGCAGGAACAGGCCGAGGAAGGAGAAGTCGTGCACCGCTTCGATCGGGGCTTGTGTCGGGTCCATCGCGGGCTCCTGCAGTCGTGGTGTCGGGCGGCCGTGCGCCGCCTACGGTTCTAGGTGCGGCGAAAGCCGCTGACCGCCCGGCAGTCGCGCCGCCGGGCGGTCCGATCTCGATGAGCCTCGGTCCAGCCGCTTCAGCGGTCGAACGGGACGCCGGCCTTGGTCTCCGTCTCGGTCCGTTCGAGGCAGGCCTCGCGGGCGGCATCGCCGCCGTCGCAGGCCAGGACGTCGTTCAGCAGGACCCGGCCGACCTTGTTGCAGGCGATGCCCGGGAAGTCGAAGATCTTCACCGTGGTCTTGCGCGGCGGGAGCGGGCCGAGCTCGACGGCCACGCGCTTCTGCGCGACGCCCTCCGTGTCGAAGGCGAACAGATCCGTCTTGTAGGATTTCAGACCGGCGCCCTTGCTGTTGTCGATCACCAGCGTGACCCGGCAGGCCTCGCCGGCGGCCTCGAGCTTGTTGAGCTGCAGTTTGAGCGGGGCGGCCTTCTCGGTGGCGTCCTGGGCCAGCGCCGAGGCGACGAGCAGCGCCGAGAGCACGAAGCAGGCCGCCGTATCGAGGGCGATCCGCCCGACGCGCCGGCGGTAAAGGGGTATGCGCAGGGCAAGCACCGAACGGTATTCCTCTTCCTTTTCAGACCGGCGTCGCGACCCGTGCCGCTGCCGCCGGTTGGATCCTCTGGGCCATGGATCAGTGCAGCACGATGCCCCCTGGCCGGGCCGCCGGCGCGAGGCGCTCGGCCGCCGCATCCAGCGGATCGACCGCCGCACGGACCGCGGCCACGAGGCGGGGCGCGGTCGCCCGCCCGGTGATCTCCGCCGCGGCCTCTTCCAGATCGGTCCAGAGCCTCCGCCGGCCCCGATTGATCAGGTTCACCAAGGCGCATTCGTGGCCGGTCACGCGGCAGCAGCTCGCCGGCATGAACGACCAGTCGTCGTCGCGCTCCACCCGCAATGCCCGGACGATCGCCACCACGCAGGCGACGAAGCGGCAGCCGTCCGCCGGGCCCAGCAACTGCTCCGCACCGTCGAAGGCGGCGTTCCAGCATGCCACATCGCTGGTCATGTAGCCGGCCGCCACGAACCGGGCCACCGACAGAGCCAGGACGTCGGCCTCGTCGGCGCAGACGTCGGCCACGCGCCGCATCGCCGCATGCTCCGCCGGACTCGAAGGAGCGCTCATGGGCTCGAATGTCTCGCTGCGCGAAGGTTGCCGAAGGTCTGCGCCGGGCGCAGGGTGTCCGCCGCGGCAGTAGCCAGGAGTGGCGCCCGGATCAAGGCCCAGCGAGAAAATCAGAGCAGTTCCAAACTGTTACGCCGAAGCGTGGCGGTTTCACGGATTGCGCAAAGATCCTGTCGGCGATTGCCACTTCGTCCGAGACGGCGGCGTCGGGATCGCGATACGGCCGGCGGCCGGCATCCCTTGATGGCTGCGGCGCGCTTGGCCATATCTCGAAGTTGCCGTGGCGTCCCGCCCGGTGGAGTGCTGCCTTGTGCGGGCTCCCTATCGCCGAGGTGCTCGAAGTTCTCCGGGTGCGGCATGTCCCGGAGTCTGAGGCCTCGCCTTCTGGATGACGGCCGCGATGACACGACCCTCGCCCTTCGGGCACCCTTTCCTGCTCGGCTTCGACGAGATCGAGCAGGCCCTCGACCGTGTCTCCAAGGCCGCCAACGACGGTTATCCGCCCTACAACATCGAGCGCCTGAGCCGGACCGAGAGCGAACCCGAGCGCCTGCGGATCACCCTGGCCGTGGCCGGCTTCACCCGGGATCAGCTGGACGTGATGCTGGAGGAGAGCCAGCTCGTGGTGCGCGGACGGCAGGTCGAGGAGCGCGAGCGCCACTTCCTTCACCGCGGCATCGCGGCGCGGCAGTTCCAGCGGACCTTCCTCCTCGCGGACGGGATGGAGGTGCTGGGCGCCGACCTCGCGAACGGTCTCCTGTCGATCGATCTGGTCCGGCCGGAGCCGGATCGGATCGTGCGCAAGATCGACATCGGCGCCCGCGGCTGAGCGCGATTGATCCCGCGGCGAGAGACCCCACATAGCAGATAGCCTGCCGGTGCCTTCGGGACCGGCGGCGGACGCTCTGCCACCCAGGAGGGCTTTGATGACCGATCCGAACCCGTCGCCCCTGACCCCCGCCGATCTCGACCCGGCCGATTTCAATCCGGCCGACCTGGCCGCGTTGGGAGAGGGCCATATCGCCTACGTCCGGCCGATCCGGTCCGACGAGGTGCGCCGTTTCTTCCCGCAGGCCCCCGAACTGACCCCCGGGCTCGACCTGTTCGCCCTGCTCTCGGCGAGCGGCGCGCCGATCATGCTCGCCGATTCGCGCGATGTCGTGCTCGCCAACGCATTCGCGCACGATCTGCAGCCCGTCAGCCTGCACTGAGTCAGGCGAACCCGGCCACGGCGGCGACCAGCCGGGCGATGTCCTGCGGCCGCGACAGCCGGTGGTCGCCGTCGGCGATCAAGGTCAGGACCGTTCCCTCCGCCGGAAGATGGCCGAGGATCTTCAGGGCGTGCGTGTAGGGCACATCGGTGTCGCGCATGCCCTGGAGCATGTGGACGGGACAGCCCGGATCCAGCGGACCGTCGAGCAGGCAATGCCGTCGGCCGTCCTCGATGAGGCTCAGGGTGATCGGATCGGGTTCGGGCGCGTAGGCGCTCGGCTTCTTGAGCACCCCGTCCCGGACCAGCATGGCGCGCGCCGCCTCGCTCAGGCGATTCCAGATCAGCTCTTCCGTGAAGTCCAGCGCCGGCGCGATGAGCACGAGGCTCGCGGTCCGCCCGCCCTGCCGCGCGCGGGCGCGGGCGGCAAGACACGCGATCCAGCCGCCCATCGATGAGCCGACCAGGATCGGGGCCTCGTGGACGTAGGCATCCAGCACCGCGCACGCATCCTCGAGCCATGTCGCGATGGTGCAATCCGTGAAGGTGCCGCTCGACGCGCCGTGGGCGGCATAATCGAAGCGGACCAGCCTGCGCCCGGCTTCGGCCGCCCAGGCATCGAGCGCCGTCGCCTTCGTGGCGGTCATGTCCGAGCGGAAGCCGCCGAGCCACACCACCGGCGGTCCCGAACCGTCGCGCACCCGGACCGCGACGCGCCGGGCCGCCGCGCCCGTGCCGACGTCCAGGAATTCGGGCCCTGTTTCGGTCATCGTCGTCTCCGATATCCCTGTCCGCGCGTTGAAGACGTCCAGCCCTGACCGGGTCGGCTTCAAATTCCGTTTACCAGACCGTAAAGCCCGGCAGCGATGCTGGAGCAATGGCAGCAAGCATTTGGCAGACACCGGCCGGGACTCCGCGTCCCCTGGCCGGCGGACCGCGGGTGAGCGATGTGACCCATGGCCTCTCGGCCTTTCCGGCCGAGATCGGGGCGCTGGCGGGCGCCCGGATCCTTCAGATCATCCCGGAGCTCGAGGCCGGGGGCGCCGAGCGCACGACGGTCGACGTCGCCGGTGCGCTGGCCGCCGCCGGCGCCCGCGCCCTGGTGGCGACCGAAGGCGGCCGGCTCGTGGGTGAATTGCAGGCGAAGGGCGGCCACTGGCTCCGGTTTCCCGCCGCCTCGAAGAACCCGGCGCGCATGGCGGTGAACGTCCTGCGGCTGATGGCGCTCTGCCGCCGCGAGGGCGTGCAGGTGATCCACGCCCGGTCGCGCGCCCCCGCCTGGGTGGCGCTGGGCGCCGCGCGCCGCCTCGGCCTGCCGTTCGTGACGACCTATCACGGCAGCTATTCCGGGCGAACCGGCGTGAAGGTGCTGTACAATTCCGTGATGGCCCGCGGCGACGTGGTGATCGCCAATTCGCGCTACACCGCGGACCTGATCGGGCGCCTGCATGCCGAGCAGGCCGGCGACCGGATCCGGGTGATCCACCGCGGCACCGATCTCACCGTCTTCAACCCCGTCGCCGTCGGGGCGGCCCGGGTCGAGGCCCTGCGCCGGGCCTGGAACGTGGCGCCGCACGAGCGCGTGATCCTGCTGGCGGCACGGCTGACAGCCTGGAAGGGCCACCGCGTGCTGATCGAGGCCGCCGCACGGATGCGCGACCGCGGCGTCCCGGACATCGCCGTCGTCCTGGCGGGGGACCCGCAGGGGCGGGCCTCCTACGAGCGCGAGCTCGACGCCCTGATCGCGGCCCGGGGGCTCGGCGACGTCGTGCGCCGGGTCGGCCATTGCACCGACATGCCGGCCGCCTTCCGGGCGGCCTCTGTGGTGGCCGTGCCGTCGGTGGAGCCCGAGGCGTTCGGGCGTTCCGCCGTGGAGGCGCAGGCCCTCGGCACGCCGGTGGTGGTCTCCGATCTCGGCGCCGTCCCGGAGACGGTTCTGGCCCCGCCGGATCTCCCCGCCGGCCGGCGCACCGGATGGCGCGTCCCCGCCGGCGACGCAGGCGCGTTGGCCGCGGCGCTGACCGAAGCCCTGTCGCTGGGCGCCAGCGCCCGGGACGCCCTCGCCCGCAGGGGGCGGGCGCATGTCGAGGCCAACTTCTCCCTCGAGCGGATGGCCGGCGACACGCTGGCGGTCTACGCGGAGCTGCTGCGTCGCCCGCGCTGAGGCGTCCGGTTCAGGCGCCGTCCGACGTGTCCGGAGCGGCGGCGAAAACCTCCTTGGCGGCGAACAGGCCGTTGAGGGCGGCGGGAAAGCCGGCATAGACGGCCATCTGCATCAGGATCTCGACGATCTCGGTGCGGGTCAGGCCGACATTCAGGCCCGCCGCGATGTGCACCTTGAGCTGCGGCGCGGCATTCCCGAGCGCCGCCAGCGCCGCGATCGTGGCGATCTCGCGGCTGCGCAGGTCCAGGCCCGGGCGGCAGTAGATGTCGCCGAACGGGAACTCGATCAGGTATCGGGCGAAGTCGGGGGCGATGTCGGCCAGCGCCGCGACGACCTTCTCGCCGCCCCGTCCGTCAATCCGGGCGAGCGCCGCCCGCCCGCGTTCGTACCGGCTGTCCTCCGATGTCGTTCGATCGTGCGTCATCAACCGTCTCCGTGTCGGTGCCGTGATAGCCGGCGATCTTGGCGTCGAGGACGAGAAGGCAGGCGCTGAATTCGGCGATCCGGAGACGAACCTGCCGGCGATGCTGCTCGAGCATCCGCCGGCGTGTCGCGCCGGTGGCCTCACCTTGCGCGCGCAGCGACGCGTACCGCAGCATCTCGCGGATCGGCATCCCGGTCGCCTTCAGCCGCCCGAGGAACGCGATCCAGGCCAGGATCGAGTCGTCGTAGTCGCGCCGTCCCGACCGGTCCCGGTCGGCATAGGGCAACAGGCCGATGCGTTCGTAGTAGCGGAGCGTATGGGCCGACAGGCCGGTTCGCCGGGCGAGATCACCGATCCTCATGGCGTCCTGATTCGCGTCACGACGAGGGGACAGGTACCGCTTCGAGCGCGCTCTCAGTCAAGGCGGCCCGGCACGCCGGGCGCCGGGCCGTTATTTCACCCGGCACAGCGGTAGGCCGTTGACACTGGCCGCGCTTCCCCCAACGTAGTATGTCCGGATGAGACCGGAGCGACCGGCGGTCAGGAGATCCTCTCGGGATCGTCCGATCCGCCATTCGTCGTTGCAGCAGGAGACTGAAGCCATTCGTAGACCGATGAGAGCCATGCCGGCCCCGCAGAAGGACGGGCCGCGCGCCAACCGCGATATTCGCGGGGTGCGGGAAGTGCAGCTGATCGACGACACCGGCCAGAACCGCGGCGTCGTCCCCTTCTTCGACGCCCTGACGCTCGCCGAGGAGGCCGGCCTGGATCTCGTGGAGATCGCGCCGAACTCCGTCCCGCCCGTCTGCAAGCTGCTCGATTACGGGCGCTTCCGCTTCAACGAGCAGAAGAAGCAGAACGAGGCTCGGAAGCGACAGAAGACGGTCGAGGTCAAGGAGATCAAGCTCCGCCCCGGCATCGACAAGCACGATTACGACACGAAGATGAAGTCGGTGCACCGCTTCTTCGAGGAGGGCGACAAGGTCAAGGTGACCCTGCGCTTCCGCGGTCGTGAGATGGCTCACCAGGACATCGGCCTTCGGCTCCTCGAGCGCGTGAAGAGCGAGACGGCGGAGATCGCCAAGGTCGAGAGCGAGCCGATGCTCGAAGGCCGCCAGATGATCATGATCCTCGCGCCGCGCTGAGCGGCGCGGCCCACCGACCCGACACCCGCGCCGCCTCCTCACCGGGGCGGCGTTCCTTTCTCGGCGCCCGCGAGCGCCGCCGCCGCGGATGACACGGGCAGCCATGGCCCTCGCCCCCGACGAGATCGAACGCTACGCCCGCCACCTCGTCCTCGCCGAGGTCGGCGGACCCGGGCAGGCCCGGATCAAGGCGGCCCGGATCCTGGTGGTCGGGGCAGGGGGGCTCGGCGCCCCGCTGATCCAGTATCTGGCGGCCGCCGGGATCGGGACGATCGGCATCGTCGACGACGACACGGTCTCGCTGTCGAACCTCCAGCGGCAGATCATCCACGGGACGCCGGATCTGGGCCGGCCGAAGGTCGAGAGCGCGGCCGACGCGGTGGCGCGCCTCAACCCGCACGTCGCGGTGACCCGGCATCCGTTCCGGATCGACGCGGACAACGCGGTCGACCTGATCGCGGGCTACGACCTCGTCGCCGACGGCTCGGACAACTTCGCCACGCGCTACGCCGTCTCCGACGCCTGCTTCCGCGCCCGGCGGCCCCTGGTCACGGCGGCTCTGGGCCGGTTCGACGGCACGCTGACCACGATCCGGGCGCACGAGACCGGCCCGGACGGGACGCCGAACCCGACCTATCGCTGCCTGTTCCCGAGCCCGCCGCCGCCCGGCAGCGTCCCCGCCTGCGCCGAGGCCGGGGTCCTCGGCGCCCTGGCGGGCGTGATGGGCTCGCTCATGGCGATGGAGGTGATCCGCGCGGTGGCGGGTTTCGGCGATCCCCTGGTCGGGCGCCTGCTGATGGTCGATGCCAGGGCCATGCGGTTCGAGACCCTGAACTACGGCTGGGATCCCGAGAATCCGCTCAGCGGCACCGGCGCCTCAGCCCCCTGATGCCCCCGGCGGCATCCAGGGTCCTTCGACGGCTTCCCGGCCGAGGCAGCATTTCTTGAACTTCTTGCCCGAGCCGCAGGGGCAGGGGTCGTTCCGGCCGACATCCTTGAACGGGTTGCGCTGCGGCTCGCCTGCGCCCTCGGCGGCCCAGTCGAGGGCTTCCACCGGGTCGTCCAGGTAGCCGTACTGGTAGGGGCCGAGCCGGTCCCGGTCGTGGGGTTTGGTCTCGGCCTTCCGTAGGGCCTCCTTGAACCATTCGGCGTCGCTGATCTCGTCGGTGAGGCGTCCGTCGGCGCGGGCCGCCGCCGCCCTCGGCGCGAGGTCCCGGAAGCCGAGATGGGCGATGGTCTCTTCCCAGCCGGCCCAGACCGGCGCCTCCTCCACGGCCGCCTTGGCGTCGTCGAAGCGGATCAGCAGACCGTGCAGCGCCGCGGGCTCGATCCGACCCTCCAGGGCGAGGAAGGTGCAGGCCGACAGCAGCGCCATGCGGACGAAATCGTCCACCGTGCTGTCGAGGATCAGGCGGAACAGCGGCGTCGGGTCGCCGTCGAACAGGCTCGCCACGACCCGGGCGAGGGTCGCCGTGACGGCGTCACCGAGCACGGCGTCGAGGGTCTCCTCGTCCTGCCGGAGCAGCTGGAGCAGCGGCGCCAGGGCACGCGTGTCGCGGGCATGGGCCACGACGTGCAGGCCCCAGAACAGGAGGTTCGTCTCCTCCGGGGTCAGCTCGCGACCGTCCGCGGCCGCCGCCAGCAGCGGCAGGGTCGCCTCGGCGATGGCAGCCGGATGCTTCAGGGCTTCCTTCAGGGCCGCGGCCGGCCGGTGCTCGGCCGCCGCGAGATCCTCGATGAGCAGGGCGATCCGGTCCATGTCTCAGAGCCTCAGCCTCGGAGGGTCGCGCCCGTCCGCCGGGACACCTCGGCGACGATCTTCGCGCTCACGGCCTCGATCTCCGCGTCGGTGAGGGTCCGCTCCACCGGCTGGAGCCGCACGGCGACCGCCACCGACTTCGAGCCCTCGGGGATGCCGGGGCCCTCATACAGATCGAACACATCGACGCCGGTCACGAGCTTGCGCTCGGCGCCCTGGGCGGCCTTCACGATGTCGCCCGCCGGCACGTCGCGGCCGACCACGAAGGCGAAGTCCCGGGACAGGGGCTGGAACTCCGACAGCACCAGCGCGGGCTTCGCCTTGGTGGGCTTGTGCTTGGGCAACGGCAGCGCGTCGAGGACGATCTCGAAGGCCACGAGGCTGCCCTTCAGGTCGAGCGCCTGAAGCGTCCGCGGATGCACCTCGCCGAACCAGCCGATCTCGGTCTTCGGCCCGAAGCGCAGGGTTCCGGAGCGGCCGGGATGCAGCCAGGACGGGCCGCCCGCCGTCACCTGGAGGCCGCCCGTCGGGACCCCGAGGCTGCCGAGCAGGGCGAGGGCGTCGGCCTTGGCGTCGAAGGCGTCCACGGTCTCGCTGGCCCCGTCCCAGTGCCGCCCGGCGCCGGACAGGGTGGCGCTGCCGCGGCGAACCGCGGCCGCCCGCACGGTCTGGCCCTCGGGCTCGTCGGAGGCGAAGCACTGGCCGACCTCGAACAGGGCCACGTCCGGAAAGCCGTGGTCGGCGTTGCGCTGCGCGGCCCGCAGGAGCCCCGGCAGGAGGCTCGGCCGCATGTCGGACAGTTCCGAGGCGATCGGGTTGGCCAGGACGAGGTCGGCGCCGCCGCCGCCGAACAGAACGGCGTCGGCATGCGGGACGAACGACCAGGTGACGGCCTCCATCAGGCCCCGGCTCGCCAGGGCCCGCTTGGCCGTGCGGGTGCGCCGCTGCATCACCGTGAGCAGCGGCCGCCCGAGGCCTGCCATCCGCGGCAGCGGCTTGGCCTCGATGCGATCGAGCCCGGCGATGCGCACGATCTCCTCGACGAGATCGGCCTTGCCCTCCACGTCGGGCCGCCAGGACGGCGTGAGCACCTTCACCCGGTCGCCCGTTCCCGAGACGTGGAAGCCCAGCGTCTCCAGGATCAGCTTCATCTCGATGCGCGGCACCTCGATCCCGGCGAGGCGGCGAACCTCGGTCCAGGGGAAGTCGATGATCCGCTCGGCCTCGGGGGGCTCCCCGGCGATCCGCGCCTGGGTCGGCGTGCCGCCGCAGAGATCCACCACCAGGCGCGTCGCCAGATCGAGGCCGGGCAGGGTGAAGGCCGGATCGACCCCGCGCTCGAAGCGATAGCGCGCGTCGGTGATGATGCCGAGGCGTCGGCCCGACTGTGCGATGTTGGCCGGATCCCACAGGGCGGACTCGATCAGCACGTCCGTGGTGCCCGCGTCGCAGCCGGATTCCTGTCCGCCCATGATGCCGGCGATGGATTCGACGCCGGACCGGTCGGCGATCACCACGGTGTCGCCGGTGAGCGCGTAGGTGCGGCCGTCGAGGGCCAGCAGGCTCTCGCCGTCGCGCGCCCGCCGCACGGTGAGCGGCCCCGAGACCTTCGCGGCGTCGAAGACATGCAGCGGACGGCCGCGGTCGAAGGTGACGTAGTTGGTGATGTCGACGAGCGCGTTGATCGGGCGCAGGCCGATGGCCCGCAGCCGGGCCTGCATCCAGGCCGGCGACGGACCGTTTGTCACGCCGCGCACCAGGCGCAGGGCGAAGAGCGGGCAGAGGTTCCGGTCGGCCGGTTCGAAGGCCAGCTCGACCTCGACCGGGCAGGGGCCTTCGCCGCGCAGGCCCGGCAGGGTCTCGCGCTTCAGGGTGCCGATCCCGGCGGCGGCGAGGTCGCGGGCGATGCCGTGGACCGAGGTGCAGTCCGGCCGGTTCGGCGTCAGGTTGATCTCGATGACCGGATCGTCGAGCCCGACATAGAGGGCGTAAGGCTGGCCGACCGGCGCGTCCGCCGGAAGCTCCAGGATGCCGTCATGATCGTCGCCGAGGCCGAGTTCGGCGCCCGAGCACAGCATGCCGTGGCTCTCGACGCCCCGGATCGTGCCGACCGACAGGGTGATGTTCTTCCCCGGGACGTAGGTGCCGGGCGGCGCGAAGACCGACACGAGGTCGGCCCGGGCATTCGGCGCGCCGCAGACCACCTGCACCGGTTCGGCCGCGCCCGTATCCACCGTGCAGACCCGGAGCCGGTCGGCGTTGGGGTGCTGCTCGGCCGTCAGGATCCGGGCGATCACGTAGGGCTTGAGCGCGGCGGCCTTGTCCTCGACGCCCTCCACCTCCAGGCCGATCCGCGTCAGCGTGTCGGCGATGGTGTCGAGGGAGGCCTCGGTGTCGAGGTAGTCCTTGAGCCAGGAGAGGGTGAATTTCATGGGATCTGTTCTTGTTGCATGCGTCAGCGCGCCTTCGTGACGAGAAGGATCGCAGGTTTCAGTCGGTCTTCCGGCGTAGGCGCTTCGATGCGCTCGACGATCCGCCGGGCCTCCGCAATCTGGCTGAGGGCCCAGCCCTGGCTCACCGGCATGGCGGAAGACGTGTAGTCGGCGCTGTGTCGCGCTTCCTGAAGATCCTTGAAGAGCGTGCCGATCCGCAGGATGTCGGGCGCAATCCCAGCCGCTTCCTTGCCGGTCCGGCGCGAGCGCGCGATCCCATGGTCAACCAGGCGATAGACCGGTTCGCGCAGATCCTCCCCCTTGGTCCACACGCCGAACTGGTCCGCGCAGACATAGCAAAGCTCGTGGAACGCCGCATGATAGGCGCTGCTCAGCGCCCGGCGCATCGCAGTCTCGCGCAGGTTCTGCCGACCCGTCTGAGCGGCCCGCGTATCGGCGGCTTCGAGCAGATCCGCCACCAGCGTGTTCCGCGAACGCGCCATCAGGCCGTCTCCAGCCCGTCATCTCCGAGAACCTCGTCGTCGGCAAAATGTTTGCGCTGGTAGGGGGAGCGCTCCTCAACGAGATCGAGAAGGCGCCGTAGCAGATCGGCATGCGCGTTCGATATGTCGGTCACGTCGCGCGGATCCACACCCGGACGGAAGTACAGCGCCACGAAGAACGAGGGATCACCGTAATGGTCGGGGCCGACTTCGACATCGAGGTGATCGAAACGGTCCGGCCCGAGGGCGCGGGCGAAGATCTCGTTGGCGACGGACCGGACTTCGGCGTCCTTCAGCATCGTTTGTCTCCTGTGCTGGAGCGCGGCGTGCGGCCTAACCCGTCAGGCCGCCCACGAGACTCGGCACGTCGAGCGGCCGGAAGCCGTAATGGTCGAGCCAGCGGACATCCGCCTCGAAGAATGGCCGCAGGTCCGGCATGCCGTATTTGAGCATGGCGATGCGGTCGAGGCCGACCCCGAAGGCGAAGCCCTGCACGGCGTCCGGATCGAGCCCGCAATTGCGCAGCACGTTGGGGTGCACCATCCCGCAGCCCAGGATCTCCAGCCAGTCGTCGCCCTCGCCGAAGCGGATCTCGCCGCCCTTGCGGGAGCACTGGATGTCCACCTCCGCGGAGGGCTCGGTGAACGGGAAGAAGGACGGGCGGAAGCGCATCGTCACGCCCTCGACCTCGAAGAACGTCTTGCAGAACTCCTCCAGCACCCATTTCAGGTTGGCGATGTTGGCCGCCTTGTCGATCACCAGGCCCTCGACCTGATGGAACATCGGCGTGTGGGTCTGGTCGGAATCGTGCCGGTAGGTCCGGCCCGGGATGATCACCCGGATCGGCGGCGTCTGCGACCGCATGGTCCGCACCTGGACGGGCGACGTGTGGGTCCGCAGGACCTTGCGCTTCCCGTCCCGGTCCGGCGCGAGGAAAAACGTGTCGTGCATCTCCCGGGCCGGGTGGCCGGGCGGGAAGTTGAGGGCGGTGAAGTTCAGCTCGTCCGTCTCGATGTCCGGACCCTCGGCCACCGCGAACCCCATGTCGGCGAAGATCGCCGTGATCTCGTCGATCACCTGCGAGATCGGATGGATCCGGCCGCGCACCTCGGGCGCCTCGCGGACCGGCAGGGTCACGTCGACCCGCTCGGAGGCGAGACGCGCCTCCAGGGCGGCCTCGGTCAGGGCGGCCTTGCGCGCCGAGACGGCACCCTGCACCCGGTCGCGCAGGCCGTTGATCAGCGGGCCGCGCTCCTTGCGCTCGTCGGGCGTCATGGCGCCCAGGGTCTTCAGCAGATCCGAGACGCTGCCCTTCTTGCCGAGCGCCGCGACGCGGACCGCGTCGAGGGCCGCCTCGTCGGACGCCGCGCTCACCTGGGCCAGGAGGTCGCGTTCGAGGGTGTCGAGATCGGTCATCGCTGTCTTCGAGCAGGGTGGGCGGAGTCGGTCGTGGCGGCGTGCTGTCGCGCGTCGGGCGCCGGGACGCAAGCCGGGCCCCCGGAACGACGAAGGCGCGGCTCCCTGGGAGAGCCGCGCCTTCCGTACGTCCCGCCGCGTGCCTGGATCAGGCGGCCTTGGCGGTGGTCTGCGGCAGCGCGGCCTTCGCCTCCTCGACGACGGCGGCGAAGCTCGCCGGCTCGTGGATCGCCAGCTCCGACAACGCCTTGCGGTCGACGACGATGCCCGACTTGGCCAGGCCGTCGATGAAGCGCGAGTAGGTCAGGCCGTGCTCGCGGACCGCCGCGTTGAGGCGCTGGATCCAGAGCGCGCGGAACGTGCGCTTCTTGTTCTTGCGGTCGCGGTAGGCATACTGCATGCCCTTCTCGACCGCCTGCTTGGCGATGCGGATCGTATTCTTGCGCCGGCCGTAATAGCCCTTGGCGGCCTTCAGAACTTTCTTGTGCTTCGCGTGACTGGTCACGCCGCGCTTGACGCGGGCCATCGGTTATCTCCTGGATTCGACGAAAGACAGTGGCAACGGGTGTCGAAGGCCTACCGCGAGTTCGGCAGGAAGTACTTCTTCACGTTGACGGCATCGCCCTCGAACAGGGTCGTGGTGCCGCGCAGGTTGCGGATCTGCTTGGTCGTCCGCTTGATCATCCCGTGGCGCTTGCCGGCCTGGGCGTACATCACCTTGCCGGTGCCGGTGATCTTGAAGCGCTTCTTGGCGCCCGACTTCGTCTTCAACTTGGGCATTTGGCTCTCCGTTGCGCGAAACTCCGTCAGGCCGACCCGCGAGGGTCGGAGGAGGTTCGCGCGCTGATGCTTCTGATGGAGCAGCACGAGCCGCCACGGCAGCCCTATCGGCCGGGCGGTTCGACGCGGTGCGGCTTATGACAGAAAGCCGACGCGGCGGCAACGGCCGTGCACGGGGCAGGATGGGAGCCCCGGAGATCGAAGGCGCGCCTTCCCCCGTCTGTGTCGGCTGCGATGCCCACGCTCAGGCTTCCGCGAGCCGTTCCCGTCCTCGTCCCCCAATGCGGGAGGCGGTCCGGGTATGGACTGCGGTCTCTCCGGAAGGGTTTCGACCCTCATCCTGTGCCGCCGGGGGACGGGACCTGCGACCGATTCCGCGGCCGTGTTGCGGCGCAGGCTGCGGGGATGCGGCCGCCTCTGCGGACGAGGGCGGGCCGGCCCCGTCCGCCGCGGTGATTCGGGGAATGCGGGGACAGCTCCCGCGCTGCACAAAACAGCGCGCGACAGGCGGGGTGCCAGGAACCATAACCTTGGCCGTCTGTTTCATTCATGTCCCGCTCAGGCCGGCAGGGTTAGACCCCCCGTCAAAGATGGCCAACCAGGAGACACTTCGTGCGCATTGCCCAGATCGCTCCGTTGTCGGAGGCTGTCCCTCCGAAGTTCTACGGCGGCACCGAGCGCGTCGTCAGCTGGATTACAGAGGAATTGGTCCGCCAGGGCCACGACGTCACGCTGTTCGCCAGCGGTGACTCCCAGACCTCCGCGAAACTCGCGGCCTGCACGCCCGAGGGTCTGCGCCTGCTCGGGTACCGCGATCACACCGCCAGCCACCTCGCGATGCTGCATCAGGTGCATCGGCGTGCCCACGAATTCGACATCCTGCATTTCCACATCGATCTGCTTCAGTATCCGATGTTCGAGGACTTGAACCACAAGTGCCTCACGACGATGCACGGCCGCCTCGATGTGCCGGATTTCATGCCGGTCTACCGGACCTTCACGGGCATGCCCCTGGTGTCGATCTCCGACAACCAGCGCCTGCCCATGCCGCCGACCTCGAACTGGCTGGCGACGATCCACCACGGCCTGCCGGCCGAGAATTGCCCGTACTACCCGGAGGCCAAGGGCGGCTACCTCGCCTTCCTCGGCCGGATCTCGCCCGAGAAGCGGCCCGACCGTGCGATCGAGATGGCGATCCGATCCGGCACGCCGCTGAAGATCGCCGCCAAGGTCGACAAGGCCGACCAGGATTACTGGAATGAGGTCATCGAGCCGATGATCCATCATCCGCTGATCGAGTATATCGGCGAGATCAACGAGGAGCAGAAGAAGGACTTCCTCGGCAACGCCCTGGCGCTGGCCTTCCCGATCGACTGGCCGGAGCCCTTCGGCCTGGTGATGATCGAGGCGATGTCGGCCGGCACGCCGGTGATCGCCTTCCGCAACGGGTCCGTCCCGGAGGTCATCAAGGACGGCGTCGGCGGCGTTCTGTGCAACACCATGGACGACGCGGTGGCCGCCGTCGCGCAGGTCAAGGCCATGAGCCGCGCGGGCGTCCGCCGTCACTTCGAGAGCCAGTTCACCGCCGAGTGCATGGTGACGAAGTACGTCGCCGCCTACGAGGAGCTGCTCGCCCGCGGCGCGGACGTGATCCAGCTGCCGAAGTCGGGCTTCAAGCCGCAATACGGTGAGGTGAACGGCTCTGCGCGCCCGGCGATCTCCGTCGCCGCCATGCCGGCCTGAAGGGCGGCACCGGGCTTGCGAGACGGGCCCCGACCGGCCTAGCGTCTTAAAGGCGACTCATCCGTAGCGTGGAACAGGGCCGCCGCATCACAGCAGATGCGGCGGCCCTCTCGATTCGCACCCCTCATACGACCCGGAGAAGCCCTGCATGGCGGCGGAGAACACGGCAGCGGCCCACGATGCGACGGCCCGGACCGCGGCGAGTGCCGGAAAGGTGGCGCTCGGCTTCCAGGACGCGGACGACGTGCTGCCGCCCTATCACATCGAGGCCCAGACCTCCCTGGTCGAGCGGCCCCTGCGGTCGCTGAAGTTCGGCGAGGCCTTCGGCGTCCTGGATTCCTACGGCGACATCGGGGTCCAGCCCGGCCCCGAGGGCCTGTACTTCCAGGACACGCGCTATCTGTCCCGCCTGGAGCTGTCCGTCGAGGGCCAGCGCCCGCTGATGCTCTCCTCGGTCATGCAGGACGACAACGGCGCGCTCAGCGTCGACATGACCACCCCCGACATCCGCCTCGACGCGCACGACGAGACCTCGATCCCCCGCGAGACGATCGCCATCGAGCGCACCAAATTCCTCTTCCGCGGCACCTGTTACGACCGGATCGGGCTGCGGTCGTTCGACTCGAAGCACCGCCGCCTGCGCATCGCCGTGTCGTTCGATGCGGATTTCCGCGACCTGTTCGAGGTGCGGGGCACCGATCGCGCGCAGCGCGGCAAGCGCGGCGTGCTCGTCGCGAGCGACCGGGAGGTGCAGTTCCGCTACGTCGGCCTCGACGAGATCGTGCGCACGACGGCGCTGCATTTCGGCCCGCGGCCGGACGTGATCGAGCCCGGCCGCGTGGCCTTCGACATGTCGCTGCCGCCCGGCGGGCGCACCTCGCTGTTCATCCGCGTCGCCTTCGAGGCGCACCGCGCCTTCACCAAGCCGCCGACCGACATGATGGTCGGCGAGGATTCCGCCGCCAAGCTGACGCTGGCGGCCAATGCCGGCGGCGCCCGGCGCGAGGCCAAGGATCTCGGCGAGGGCACGATCTTCGCCCGCGCCTACCGCGACGCGCGCCGCGACCTGCGCGCGCTCACCGCGGGGATCACCACGATCATCTCGTCGAACGACCAGTTCAACGAAGGCCTGTGCCGCGCCACGGCCGACCTCTACATGCTGGCCAGCCGCACGCCGGAGGGCATCTATCCGTTCGCCGGCATCCCCTGGTACTCCACGGTCTTCGGCCGCGACGGCATCATCACGGCGATGATGGCGCTCTGGATCGACCCGAAATTCGCCCGCGGCGTCCTGCGCTACCTCGCGGCGACGCAGGCGAAGGCGGTCGACCCGGCGGCCGACGCGCAGCCCGGCAAGGTCCTGCACGAGACCCGCCGGGGCGAGATGGCGATGCTCGGCGAGGTTCCGTTCCGCCACTATTACGGCACCATCGACGGCACGCCGCTCTTCGTGATGCTCGCCTGGGAGTATTACGCGGTCACCGGCGACCTGGAGACGATACGGGCGATCTGGCCGGCGCTCGAACTCGCCCTCGAATGGATGGACCGCTACGGCGACCGGGACGGCGACGGCTTCGTCGAGTACGCCCGCGACACCGACAAGGGCCTGGAGAATCAGGGCTGGAAGGACAGCCACGATTCGATCTTCCACGCGGACGGTCATCTGGCCAAGGGCCCGATCGCCCTGTGCGAGGTGCAGGGCTACGTCTACGCGGCCAAGCACGGCATGGCGAAGCTCGCCGCGCTGCTCGGGCACGATCCCCTGGCCGAGCGCCTGACCCAGGCGGCGGCTTCGTTGCGCGAGCGCTTCGACGCGGCGTTCTGGAACGAGGAGATTGGTACCTACGCCCTCGCCCTCGACGGGTCGAAGCAGCAATGTGCGGTGCGCTCGTCCAATGCCGGACACGCCCTGTTCACCGGCATCGCCAAGCCCGAGCGCGCGGCCCGGGTCGCCGAGACCCTTCTGTGCAAGGACGGGTTCAACGGCTGGGGCGTGCGCACCATCGCCCGGGGCGAGGCGCGCTACAACCCGATGTCCTACCACAACGGCTCGATCTGGCCGCACGACAATGCGCTGATCGCCATGGGCCTCGCCCGCTACGACCGGAAGCACGAGGCCGCGCGCATCTTCCAGGGGATGTTCGAGACCTCGCTCTACCAGGACCAGAAGCGGCTGCCGGAACTGTTTTGCGGCTTCATGCGCCGCCACCAGCGGGGGCCCGTCTCGTACCCTGTGGCGTGCAGCCCGCAGGCCTGGGCGGCCGCCGCGCCCTTCGCGTTCCTGGCCGCCTGCCTCGGCCTCGAACTCGACCACGCCCGCAACCGCGTCCGGCTCAAGAACCCGATCCTGCCGGCCTTCCTCGACGGCGTGACCCTCTACAATGTCAGGCTCGGCTCGTCCCACGTGGACATCCGCTTCCAGCGCTACGACCACGACGTGACCGTCTCGGTCCAGCGGCGCCACGGCGACGTGCAGGTGGTGATCACCAAGTAGGGCCCGGGTTGGGGCTACGCGCCGCGGCCCGGTTCGGGTTAAGCGGGCCGTGCGGCGCGTCCCGCCGCCGAGGACGGGTTCATGCCGGCTGATCACGACGCTCCCGATCTTGCCCTGCGCCTCGCGCAGGACCTGATCCGATGCCCGTCCGTGACCCCCGAGGATCGCGGCGCCCTCGACGTGGTCGCCGAGGCGCTCCGCCCGGCGGGGTTCGCGATCGCGCGGCCGGTCTTCTCGGAGCCGGGCTATCCCGACACCCCGAACCTCTACGCGCGGATCGGCCGGGAGGCGCCGTGTCTCCTCTTCGCCGGCCATACGGACGTGGTGCCGACCGGCGAGGCCGCTTGGCGTCACGGTCCCTTCGACGGCACTGTGGCCGACGGGATGCTGTACGGGCGGGGGGCGGCCGACATGAAGGGCGGCATCGCCTGCATGCTGGCGGCGACCCTGACGTTCCTGGCGCGCCGGGGCGCGAACCGTCCGGGGTCCATCGCCTTCCTGATCACCGGCGACGAGGAGGGGCCGGCGGTCAACGGCACGGTGAAGCTGCTCGACTGGGCGCGGGCGCGGGGCGAACGCTTCGACCATTGCCTGCTCGGCGAGCCGACCAATCCGGGCCGCCTCGGAGAGATGATCAAGATCGGCCGGCGGGGCTCGCTCACCGGCAAGCTGATGGTGCTCGGCCGGCAGGGCCACGTCGCCTATCCGCACAAGGCGGACAACCCGATCCCCGGCCTGTTGCGCCTCGCCTCGGCGCTCATCGTCCAGCCCCTGGACAGTGGCACGGCGCATTTCGACGCCTCGAACCTCGAATTCACCACGATCGACGTCGGCAACCCCGCCACCAACGTGATTCCCGCGACCGCGCGGGCGACCTTCAACGTCCGGTTCAACGACGACTGGACGGCGGAGAGCCTGGGCGCCGAGATCCGCGCGCGGCTTGAGCGTGCGGCCGGGAACGCCGTGCGCTTCACCCTGGACCTGCAGCCGTCGAACGCCCCGGCCTTCCTGACGCGGCCCGACGCCTTCGTGGATCTGGTCGTGGAGGCGATCCGGGCCGAGACCGGCCTGACGCCGACCCTCTCGACCACCGGCGGCACCTCGGATGCCCGCTTCATCAAGGATGCCTGCGCGGTGATCGAGTTCGGGCTCGTGGGCGAGACCATGCATCAGGTCGACGAGCACGTGGCCGTCGCCGATCTGGAGCGGCTGACGGCGATCTACGGACGGGTGCTGGAGGCCTACTTCCCGGACTCGTAGTCCACACCCACGAAGGTCAGGCCCGCGGCCGGCGCGAGCGGCCCGCAGCGGCGCTTCTCGCCGGAGGCCAGGATGTCGGCCACGTCGTCCGCCGACAACCGCCCGCACCCCGCCAGCATCAGCGTGCCCACCATGGCCCGCACCTGATGATGCAGGAAGGAGCGCGCCGAGGCCGCCACCACGATCTCCTCGTGGAGCGCCATCGGCGCCGGCGCGACGTCGAGCTGCTCCAGGGTGCGGATCGGGCTGTTCGCCTGGCATTCGGCGGCCCGGAAGGCCGAGAAATCGTGCAGGCCGACGAGGCGCTGCGCCGCTTCGTGCATCCGCTCCGGATCCAGCGGCCACGGCACGTGCCAGACCTGGGCCCGCGTCAGCGCGGCCGGGCTGCGCCGGTTGAGGATCCGGTAGCGGTAGTGCCGGCGGATCGCCGAGCGGCGGGCGTCGAAGGTCGCCGGAACGATCCCGGCGGAGAGGATCGCCACCGGCTGCGGCCGCAGATGCGCGTTCAGGGCGTCGCGCACCGTGTCGGTCCGCCACGTCTTGGCGAGGTCGAGATGCGCTACCTGATGGATGGCGTGCACGCCGGCATCGGTACGTCCGGCGCAGGTGAGCCGCACGTCCTCGCCGGAGAAGCGCGTCACCGCGGCCTCGATGGCCGCCTGGACCGACGGATTTCCGACCTGCCGTTGCCAGCCGCAGAACGGACCGCCGTCATATTCGATGACGAGCTTGTAGCGGGGCATCAGCCGAGGCGGGCGCCGGGCGTCAGCCGGGCGCCGCGGACGAAGTCCGGCCCGCTGGCGCTGCCGCCCTTCCCGGCGCGACGCAACTCGATCAGCCGAACCGCGCCGTCGCGGCATGCCACGGTGCCGTCGGCGTCGAGCAGCGTTCCGGCCTCGCCGGCTGCGTCGGCGGCTGCGGCCCGCAGGACCTTCACCCGCTCCGGGCCCTTGCCGAGATCGACCTCGAAGAACGCGCCCGGGAAGGGCGAGAGCCCGTTGATCCGGTTCGCGACCTCTCCGGCGGCGAGCGACCAGTCGATCCGCGCCTCGTCGTTGGCGATCTTGTGCGCGTAGACGACGCCCTCCTGGGCTTGAGGCGTGAAGGTCAGCGCCCCCTGCTCGAGCCTGGCCAGGGCGCGGGCCATCAACTCGGCCCCGAGCGGCATCAGGGCGTCGTGCAACGCGCCGGCGGTCATGCCCGGCGTGATCGGCAGCCGCCCCTCCAGGGCGACCGGACCCGTGTCGAGCCCGGCCTCCATCCGCATCACGCCGACGCCGCTCTCGGCGTCGCCCGCCATCACGGCGCGCTGGATCGGAGCGGCCCCGCGCCAGCGCGGCAGCAGGGACCCGTGGAGGTTGAGGCAGCCGTGTTTCGGCGCATCGAGGACGGTCTGCGGCAGGAGCATCCCGTAGGCGACCACCACGGCGACGTCGGCCCGGTGAGCCGAGAAGGTGCCGGCCGCCTCCGGCGTGCGGAGCGTCGACGGCGTGAGCACCGGCACGCCGAGGGCATCGGCCTGGGCATGGACCGGGGAGGGGCGCAGGCTCATGCCGCGGCCGGCCCGCGCGGGGGCGCGGGTGTAGACGGCGACGATGTCGTGACCGTCCTTTGCGAGCCGCGCCAGCGTCGGCACCGCGAAATCCGGAGTGCCCATGAAGACGACGCGCATGGCGGGTCAGGCCGCGTCACGCTTGGCCGCCTTGGCGAACTTCTTGATCACCCGGTCACGCTTCAGCTTCGACAGGTGATCGATGAACAGCACGCCGTTCAGGTGGTCGATCTCGTGCTGGATGCAGGTCGAGAGCAGCCCGTCGGCCTCGATCTCCCGCTCGGTGCCGTCGAGGTCGCGGAACGTCACGCGGACCCGGTCCGGCCGCTCGACCTCGCCGTAATATTCCGGGATCGACAGGCAGCCCTCGTCGTAGACCCGCTTCTCCTCCGAGGACCAGACGATCTCGGGGTTGATGAAGACCCGCGGATCGCGAACACCCTCTTCCTTCGACGTGTCGATGGTCACGATGCGTTTCGGCACGCCGACCTGGATCGCCGCGAGCCCGACGCCGGGGGCATCGTACATCGTCTCGAACATGTCGGCGACGAGGGTGCGGATCTCGGCGGTGATCGGCCCGACCGGATCGGAGGCGCGGCGCAGGACGGGATCGGGCAGGATGACGAGCGGGCGGATGGTCATGGCGGAAACCGGCGGGAACGGAGCCGGGACGGGTCCGGGCTCGTGGTCGAATAGGATGCGGCCGGGAGCCGGTCAAATAATCGTCCCGCCGCAGATCCCGGGCCGGTCAGAACGCCGTGCGGCTGCGAATGGCCGCCGTCAGCGTACCCTCGTCGAGGTAGTCGAGTTCGCCGCCCACCGGCACCCCATGGGCGAGGCGCGTCACCTTCACGTCGCAGTGCCGGATCGACTCGGTGACGTAGTGGGCGGTCGTCTGCCCATCCACCGTGGCGTTGAGGGCGAGGATCACCTCGGTCATTTCCGGACGCGCCACGCGGTCCACGAGGGTCGCGAGGTTCAGGTGCTCAGGCCGCACGCCGTCGAGGGCGGAGAGCACGCCGCCCAGCACGTGGTAGCGCGCCTTGACGGCCCCCGAGCGTTCCAGCGCCCACAGGTCCGACACGTCCTCGACCACCACCAGGGTCGCCGGATCGCGCTCGGCGTCCCGGCAGATCGTGCAGGGATCGGAGGTATCGACGTTGCCGCAGGCCGTGCACACGACGATGCGCTCGGCGGCGACGCGCATCGCGTCGGCGAGCGGACCGAGGAGCGTGTCGCGCTTCTTGATGAGTTGGAGGGCGGCGCGCCGCGCCGAGCGCGGCCCGAGCCCCGGCATACGAGCCAGGAGCTGGATCAGACGTTCAATCTCGGGGCCGGCGACGGCTTGGGGCATCGTGCCTCTGTGTGCCGCTCAAAGCGTGCGGGCGCGGGGAGGGTGAGGAGTCCGGTACGGGCATAGCCGTCGCCGGTCAGCATGCAAGGGCGCGCGCGCGCCCATCTGGCATGTGGGTATTGCGGAGCGATGACGCCCGTGCCGGCGAGCCGGCCGGTGCGGGTGACTGCTTACAGACCGGGGTTCCTGCCTCCACAACTGTGATCTAACTTGGTCGTCCACATTGCGGGCCTCGGACGAAGCCCATAATGACAGCGAAGCTTCGCCGCCTACTCAGCGGGAGACGGGAAGCGGCTGGGGAACGGTGATCCAGCGTGCGGCGGACCTGTACGATCGCACGGACGTCCCCCGGTCAATCCCGGACGATGGTCTCGTCCGGCACAGTCGCGTCGACGGTCGAACAGGGTCCCGGGAGATACGCTCTTGACGAATATCGGTGATCACAACGGGGCCCACGGCGCCGAGGCGGCCGGCTTCCGCGGTCTCAAGGCCGTCCATTGGAATTTCGAGGCCCCGCGTCTCTACGAGGAATCGCTGGCCCGCCGGGAGGCGCAGCTCGCCCGCGGCGGCGCGATCGTCGCCACCACCGGCAGCCATACCGGCCGTTCGCCCAAGGACAAGTTCGTGGTCCGGGATGCCGGCACCGAGAACGAGGTCTGGTGGGACAACAACGGCGCCATCACGCCCGAGCAGTTCGAGACGCTGCGCCAGGACTTCCTGACGCATGCCGAGGGCCGGGAGCTGTTCGCCCAGGACCTCTACGGCGGCGCCGACCCGGCCTACCGGGTCAAGGCGCGGGTGTTCACCGAGTTCGCGTGGCACTCGCTGTTCATCCGCAACCTGCTGATCCGTCCGGACCGCTCCGAGATCGCGTCCTACGTGCCGGACATGACCATCATCGACCTGCCGAGCTTCCAGGCGGATCCCGCCCGGCACGGCTGCCGGTCCAAGACCGTGATCGCCATCGATTTCACCAAGAAGCTCGTGCTGATCGGCGGCTCGGCCTACGCGGGCGAGATGAAGAAGTCGGTCTTCACCTATCTCAACTACATCCTGCCGGGCCGCGGCGTGATGCCGATGCACTGCTCGGCCAACGCGGCGCTCGACGCCGAGGGCGGCTCGGCGATCTTCTTCGGCCTCTCGGGCACCGGCAAGACCACCCTGTCGAACGACTCGTCCCGCCAGCTGCTCGGCGACGACGAGCACGGCTGGTCGAACGCGGGCATCTTCAACTTCGAGGGCGGCTGCTACGCCAAGACCATCCGCCTCTCGCGCAACGCCGAGCCGGAGATCTACGCCACCACCGAGCGGTTCGGCACGGTGATGGAGAACGTGATCATCGATCCCGTCACCCGGGCGCCGGACTTCGACGACGCGTCGCTGACCGAGAACACCCGCTGCGCCTATCCCCTGGACTTCATCGCCAACGCCAGCGCCACCGGCCGGGCCGGGCATCCCAAGAACATCGTGATGCTCACCTGCGACGCCTTCGGCGTCATGCCGCCGATCGCCAAGCTCACCGGCGCCGAGGCGATGTACCACTTCCTCTCGGGCTACACCGCCAAGGTCGCCGGCACCGAGCGCGGCCTGACCGGGCCCGAGGCGACCTTCTCGACCTGCTTCGGCGCGCCGTTCATGCCCCGGCACCCGAGCACCTACGGCAACCTGCTGCGCGACCTGATCGCCAAGCACAGCGTCGATTGCTGGCTGGTCAACACCGGCTGGACCGGCGGCGGCGTCGGCACCGGCCGGCGCATGCCGATCCGCGTGACGCGGCGCCTGCTGGGCGCGGCGCTCGACGGCTCCCTCGCCCAGGCCGAGTTCCGCCGCGACCCGTATTTCGGCTTCGCGGTGCCGGTCTCGGTCCCGGGCGTCGAGCCGCACATCCTGACCCCGGTGAAGACCTGGGCCAACAAGGGGGCGTTCGTCGAGACGGCGGCGCGCCTCGTGAAGATGTTCGACGACAACTTCAAGCGGTTCGAGACCCATGTCGACGCCGACGTGCGCGCCGCCGGGCCGACCGCGCAGGCGATCGCGGCCTGATAACGCGGGCGGGCGGCCCGGACGGCCGCCCGTTCCCCGCAGTCATCGCGAGCGCCCCCCGGGCGGCGCGAGCGCGCTCGCCGTAGCGCTCTCGGGTTGCTTCGCTCCGCTTCCAGAACCGGGGCACGCGTCCCGCCGATCCGGAAGGGCGCCGAGCCGCCGGATAGTGCATGTTCGGCTTGAGTTGGATCGCGCGCCTGACGGTCTAGGCGCGACTCCCCTCGCCCTTGCGGGGTGGGCGTGGTGCCGGATGTGGCCCGGCGGTGCCGTCTGCCCCACCCCCACCTCATCCCCGCGAGGGGGAGGAGAGAGCGTCGCGCTTCGTGATCCGCCTCGGATAGAAAGCGGTCTAGAACGGCAGCTTCATGCCGGGCGGCAGGGGCAGGCCCTTGGTCAGCTCGGCCATGCGCTCCTGCATGGTGGCCTCGGCCTTGCCGCGGGCGTCGTTGCAGGCGGCGACGATCAAGTCCTCCAGAATCTCGCGCTCGTCGGCGACCATCAGGGACGGGTCGATCGCGACGCCCTTCATCTGCCCCTTGGCCGACATGGTGACCCGCACCGAGCCGCCCCCGGAGGCCCCCGTCACCTCGATCTCGTCCAGCTCCGCCTGCAGGGAGCCCATCTTCTCCTGCATGGCCTGAGCCTGCTTCATGATGCCCATCAGGTCGCGCATGCGGATCTCTCCCGGTTCGTTCTCGTCTGATCTGGGTACGGCGCGGCCGGCGCGCCATGCGGGTCCCCGCCGACCGCGTCAGGGATCGTCGGCGTCGACCTCGTCCACCCGCGCGGCATCGCCTTCCCCGAGGATCTCCTGCTCGGCGGAGGCCAGCGCCTCGGATGCGGTCTCGCGCACGTCGACGATCTCGGCGCCGGGGAAACGGGTCAGCACCTCGCGCACGAACGGGTCGGCGGCGGCGTTCTCGTGGCGGGTCTCGGTGGCGGCGCGGGCGGCGGCGTCGAGGGTCGGGGCCCCCGCCTCCTTCGACAGGACGACGGCCCAGCGCCGCCCGGTCCAGCGCTCGATCGCGGCGGCGATGTCGGTGGCAAGGCTCGGGCGGCCTCCGGGGGCGAGCCGGATCTCGATCCGGCCCTCCTCGAAGCGCACGAGGTGGACGTCGCGCTCCAGCGCGGTCCGGAGCAGGATGTCCCGGTTGGCGTCCGCCAGGGCGATCAGGTCCTCGAACCGGCCGAGGGTCGGGGTCGGCGGTGCGACGGGCGCCGGCGCCCGCATGCCGGCCGGGGCGGCAGCGGGGCTCGGCTCGGCCGGCATCGTCCGCGGTGCCGCGGCGAGCGCCGCGGAGCCGCCGCCCCGCAGGTCGGGGATCGGCGGCAGCGGCGGCCGGCCCGGCTCGGTGGCGGGATCGCCCGCCGGCGCGGCGGCCGCATCGGCCCGGAGCTGATGCAGCGCCTCGTCGGGGGTGGGCAGGTCGGCGGCGTAGGCGAGGCGCACGATCGCCATCTCGGCGGCCGCGAGCGGGCGCGGGGCGGCCTGGACCTCGGGGATCGCCTTCAGCAGGATCTGCCACGCCCGGGACAGCGCGCGGATCGACAGCTTCTCCGCGAACGCGCCGCCGCGGACGCGCTCGGTCTCGCTGAGCGTCGGATCTGACGCGGCCTCCGGCACGATCTTGAGCCGGGTCACCAGATGCGTGAAGGCGGCGAGGTCCGACAGCACCACCGACGGGTCGGCGCCCGAATCGTACTGGGCGCGCAGCTCGGCGAAGGCCGCCGGCACGGATCCGCGCATCACCGCCTCGAACAGGTCGAGGATCCGGGCCCGATCGGCCAGCCCCAGCATGTCGCGCACGCTCCGGGCGGAGACGGTGCCGGCGCCATGGGCGATCGCCTGATCGAGGAGCGAGAGCGCGTCGCGCACCGAACCCTCGGCGGCGCGCACGATGGCGCCCAGGGCCTCGTCCTCGGCCTCGACCTTCTCGGCGGCGCAGACCTTGGCGAGGTGTGCGTGCAGCACCGGCGCCTCGACCCGGCGCAGGTCGAACCGCTGGCAGCGCGACAGGATCGTCACCGGGACCTTGCGGATCTCCGTGGTGGCGAACACGAACTTGGCGTGGGGGGGCGGCTCCTCCAGCGTCTTCAGGAAGGCGTTGAACGCCTTCTCGGAGAGCATGTGGACCTCGTCGACGATGTAGACCTTGTAGCGCGCCGAGACCGGCCCGTAGCGGATGCCGTCGATGATCGCCCGGACGTCGTCGATGCCGGTATGCGAGGCGGCGTCCATCTCCAGCACGTCCATGTGCCGGGATTCCATGATCGCCGCGCAGTGCAGGCCGAGTTCGGGCATCGACACGGTCGGCCCGGTATCGGGCACGCCGGCCCGCGCGTAGTTCAGGCCGCGGGCCAGGATGCGAGCGGTGGTGGTCTTGCCGACCCCGCGGACGCCGGTGAGCATCCAGGCCTGCGGGATGCGGTTGGCCGAGAATCCGTTGGCCAGCGTCCGGACCATCGGCTCCTGGCCGATCAGATCGCCGAAATTGGTCGGGCGGTATTTCCGCGCGAGCACCCGGTAGGGCGTCGCCGCGCTGGCGGGGCTCGCGAACCCGGGCAGGCCCGGCTCGTCGTCAGGCGTGCCGGTCGAAGCGTCCATGCCGTATCGGGTCGGGCTGCCGAGCGCCAGGAAACGAGGCAAGAAATGAGGTGGGAGGCTGGACGAAGACCCGCTCGGTCTCGTTAGGGCTGCTTCCTTCCGGACCTGACCCGGTTGGCGAGTGAAACGTCCCTCGCCAACCCCCCGCCGGCTATATGGCCGGGGCGTCCGCCGAACGCAAGCGCCGCCCGGCGCCCCGTCGCCGGTCCAGCGGCGGGGCCGAGCCGCCCGGACGTCCGAGCCGCACCGGCGCGTGGCGGATCGCCCGCGGCGAACAGGTTTCATTGCCCGGTGCCCGATGGGCGGCGATCCTCTTGAGCCCGCTCCGATTCTCCCCCACAGCTTAGGTGCTCGCGGGACCAGCCCGGCCCCGCGTCGAGGAATGGCGTCCCATGGTCACCCGCGTCGCCACCGTGGCCTTCGAGGGCATCGAGGCGCGGGCGGTCGACGTCCAGGTCCAGATCATCCCGGGCTCGGTGGTGTTCACGGTGGTCGGCCTGCCCGACAAGGCGGTGGCCGAGTCCCGCGAGCGGGTGCGCGGCGCCCTCATCGCCTCGGGGCTCGCGCTGCCGGCCAAGCGCATCACGGTCAACCTCGCCCCGGCGGATCTGCCGAAGGAGGGCTCGCACTACGACCTCCCGATCGCGCTCGGCGTCATGGCGGCGATCGGCGCGATCCCGGTCGACGCGCTCGGCGGCTACTGCGTGCTCGGCGAACTCGCCCTCGACGGCAGCATCACGGGGGTCAACGGCGTGCTGCCGGCCGCCATCGCGGCGGCTGCCCGGGGTCTCGGCCTGATCTGTCCGGCCTCCACCGGCCCGGAGGCGGCCTGGGCCGGCGGCGACCTCGACGTGCTGGCCCCGCGCTCGCTGATCCAGCTCGCCAATCACTTCAAGGGCAGTCAGGTCATGGCCCGGCCGGAGCCGTCCATCGCGGGCCCCGCCGGACCGCTGCCGGACCTCGCCGACATCAAGGGCCAGGAGGGCTCCAAGCGCGCGCTGGAGATCGCCGCGGCCGGCAGCCACAACCTCCTGATGAACGGGCCGCCCGGCTCCGGCAAGTCGATGCTGGCCGCGCGGCTGCCCTCGATCCTGCCGCCCCTGGACCCGCGGGAGCTGCTCGACATCTCGATGGTCCAGTCGGTGGCGGGCGAGCTCAGGGGCGGCGCGCTGTCGAACCGCCGGCCGTTCCGGCAACCGCACCACTCCGCCTCGATGGCGGCGCTGGTCGGCGGCGGCCTGGGCGCGCGCCCGGGCGAGGTCTCCCTCGCCCATGGCGGCGTCCTGTTCCTGGACGAGCTGCCGGAATTCGCCCCGCAGGTTCTCGACGGCCTGCGCCAGCCCATGGAGACCGGCGCGGTGATGATCGCCCGGGCCAACCATCGCGTCACCTACCCGGCCCGTTTCCAGCTCGTGGCGGCCATGAATCCCTGCCGCTGCGGTCAGGGGCTGGAGCCGGGCTATGCCTGCCGGCGCGGCCCGAACGAGCGCTGCATGGCGCAGTACCAGGCCCGGATCTCCGGCCCGCTGCTCGACCGGATCGACCTGCGCATCGAGGTCCCGGCGGTGACGGCGGCGGACCTGATCCTCCCGTCGCCCGCGGAGGGCTCGCGGGAGGCGGCCGGGCGGGTGGCGACGGCACGCGCCCTGCAATCGACGCGCTACGCCGGGCGGGGATTGCCGGCCGCCACCACCAACGCGACCTGCCCGGCGAACCTGATCGAGGAGGTCGCGAGCCCCGATGCCGACGGGACGGCGCTGATCCGGCAGGCGGCCGAGACCATGCGGCTCTCCGCCCGCGGCTTCCACCGGACCCTCCGCGTGGCCCGGACCCTCGCCGATCTCGACGGCGAGCCGCAGGTGCGCCGGCTGCACCTGGCCGAGGCCCTGTCGTACCGGGGCCGGGGCGACGGCACGGCGGCGGCCGCTTGAGCGCCGCCGCACCGACCCGGCCGGCCCAGGACCTGACGGTCTCGATCGGCCAGCACAGCGCCGCCGGCCGCAAGACCGCCAACCAGGACTTCCACGGCATCCTCGTGCCGCCCCAGCCGGGCCTCGGCCGGAAGGGCATCGCCGCGGCGCTCGCCGACGGCATCAGCACCAGCGCGGCCGGAGCGGCCGCCAGCGAGACCGCGGTCAAGAGCTTCCTGGGCGACTATTACGCCACCCCGGACACGTGGTCGGTGAAGAGCTCGGCGCTGCAGGTGATCGCGGCGGCGAATTCCTGGCTCTACGCCCAGACGCGGCGCGGCCGCGACCCGAACGATGCCGACCGAGGCTACGTCACCACCTTCGATGCCCTGGTGCTGAAGGCGGCCACCGCGCACCTGTTCCACGTCGGCGACGGCCGGATCTGGCGCGTGGCCGGGCGCTCGCTCGAACAGCTCACGGAGGATCACCGGGTCGTCGTCTCAGCGGCGGAATCCTATCTCGGTCGCGCCCTCGGGGCGAACGGGCGGGTCGACATCGACTACCTGATGCTCGGGATCGAGCGCGGCGACGTCTTCGTGCTCACCACCGACGGGATCCACGAGCACGTGCGTCCGCGGGATATGGCGGCGGCGATCGCGGCGGCGGGCGATCTCGATGCGGCGGCGCGCGCCATCGTCGAGGCGGCCCTGGCGGCCGGCAGCCCCGACAACCTCACGATCCAGATCCTGCGGGTCGAGTCCGTGCCGGAAGGGGAGCCGGCCGACCTGCTCGGCGGGATCGACGGGCTCGACCCGGCGCCGCTGCTCGACCCGCCGGCGGAGTTCGACGGCTACCGGCTCCTGCGAACCCTGCATTCCGGTCCGCGGAGCCGCGTCTACCTCGCGGAGGATCCGGCCGCCGGGGCGCGCGTGGCCCTGAAGGTCCTGTCCCACGACCTCCGCGACGACCCTGCGCAGCGGCGCCGGTTCGTGATGGAGGAGTGGATCGCCCGCCGGATCGACAGCCCGCACGTGCTCAAGGCCCATCCGCAGACCCGGCGCCGTAGCCACCTCTATACGGTGATGCGCTACGTCGAGGGCCAGACCCTGACGCAGTGGATGCGCGACCACGCCGCGCCCGAGTTGGAGGTGGTGCGCGGCCTCGTGGAGCAACTCGCCAGGGGCGTGCAGGCGTTCCATCGCCGGGAGATGGTCCACCAGGATCTCCGTCCCGATAACGTGCTGATCGACGCGGCCGGGACGGTCCAGGTGATCGACTTCGGCGCCACCAAGGTCGCAGGCGTCATCGAGGGCGATCCGCGGATCGACACGGCCGACATCCTGGGAACGGTCCAGTATACGGCGCCGGAATGCTTCCTCGGCGAACGCTCGACGGCGGCGTCCGACGTGTTCTCGGTGGGCGTGATCGCCTACCAGATGCTGACCGGCCGGCTGCCCTACGGCGATGCCGTGCCCCGGGCGCAGACGGCGTCGGCCCAGCGCAAGCTGCGCTACGCGTCGGCCCTCACCGTGCGTCCGCTCCTGCCGGTCTGGATCGACGGCGCCCTGCGCAAGGCGGTCCACCCGAACCCCCAGCGCCGCTACCAGGCCCTCTCGGAATTCGTCCACGACCTCCGGCATCCCAATCCGGCGTTCACCGGTGCGAGGCGCTCCCCGTTGCTGGAGCGCGATCCGCTGCTGTTCTGGCGGCTGCTCTCGCTCGTCCTGCTGATCGCGGTTTTGACGCTGGCGGCCGTCCTGATCGCGCGCACGCCCCGGTGACGGCGCGTCGCCTATGCGGGTGCGGCGCCGGATCGGGCGAGCGGGGCCGTGTCAGGGATCGAGCTCGGGATAGTGCCGGAAGATGCCGTCCTCGCTGAACCGCACCCGACGGTCGCTCGCCAGGTAGGCGGCGATCCGGGGACGGGCCGCCACGGCCGCGTGCAGCCGAACGAGCCGCGGCGCGTCGCGCAACGCGGCCCGTGTCGCCTTCGGGAACGCGTAGTCGAGCCCGGCGATCAGCTGAAACAGCGACAGGTCGGCGTAGGACAGGCTGCAGCCGACCAGGGTCTCGCCGCCGTTGCCTGCCAGCACGCGCTCGAAATACCCGAAAAATTTCGGGAGGCGCTCGGCCCGGAATGATTCGGCGCGGCGTGCGGCCTCCGGCTTCTGATCCGCATAGTATAGGCCGACACCCAGAGGATGGTGGGTCTCGTGCGCCTCGTTCACCGCATCCGCGATGGTGAGCTGGAGCTGATGGGTCCAGATCCGGTCCGCCTCCGAATCGCCGACGAGGCCGAGACGCGGACCCAGGTACAGGAGGATCGCGGCGGTCTGCCCGATGACGACGGCGCCGTCGCGCAGGAAGGGCGGCGCCAGCGGGGGCCGCGGGTTCTCGGGATCGGAGAGGCGGTCGAGCATCGGCGCGATGCCGCCGGCTTCGTCGTCGCGGCGGGCGACGTCGACATAGGGGACCCCGGACTCCTCCAGGGCCAACCGGACGAACTCGCCCCGCCCCTGGATCATCGGCCAGTAGTGCAGTTCGTAGGGCATCCCCGGCGCTGGAGCCCCGGCTCCGCTCAGTTGCCCGGCGCGGCTTCCTCGGCGGCCTTGTCGACCGGCGGTTCGGCGCTGGCGACGGCCTTGCGCGCCAGCATCGGCTCGAGCCGCTGGGCGAGCTGCTGGTCGAGGTGCTTGGCGTAGGCGGTCTTGAAGTAGCGCTCGCCGGTCTTGGAGCCGTAGATCCGGTCGTGCGCCTGGATCATCGCGGCGACTTCTGGCCGGCAGAGGAAACCGGTGATGCCCGCCGCCTGGTACCAGCGGCCGGCCCGCGCCTCGGCGGTCGCCTTCGGGTTGGTCAGCACCGTGTCGGCGAAGCATTCGGTCGCGGCCTGGCGGAGCGGACCCAGAACCTTCTCGGCCGCCGCGGCGTCCACCGCCGGCTTGGCCGGATGCCGCTGAGGGCGCGCCTGTGCCGTCGGGACCAGAACGAGGACGGCGAGCGTGGCGAGAATTGAAGTCTTCATGCGGGCGGCCTCGTCGGGTTCCGAACCGCGTTCAGCATTCCCTCATGATTGCGTCGGGAACGGGGCTGACGGCGCAGTCGGCGTGCCCGATCTTGGGCAAGATCCGGACCGTTTCGCGGCGCCTCAGCCGCGGCGCTCGGCGTTCCATCGCCCCCGGCATTGCAGAAGGCCCGACGAGACCCAAGTCCCGGCGCCGAATCCATCGAGGCCGAGGCGTCCGCGCACGTCGGCCGAGGAGGTGCCGTTCGAGATGGACCCCCGGATCGCACCGCTGCCCGCGACCCCACCGTCGATCGTGAAGCCTATTCCGACGAAGCGCGGCCGCCCGCCCTCGATCTTCACCGGGTAGCGGTAGGCCCGATCGCAGGAGCCCGATTCGGTGATGATCTCCACGCTCCACGTGCCGTCGAACCGGGCCGCGTTCGCTGCCCGGTGGGGCGCGGCCGAGGCCGGGACCGTGCAGGCGAGGCCCAGGGCGGCGGCGACGCGCAATGCGCGGCTGTGCGCCGCCAGGCGCAGACGGTCGCGCCGGGGAGGGCGGTCCGTCATGGCGCGCCCTGGTCCGCCGCAGCCCGCGCCGGCGCCCGCATGGCCGCGCGGAGCGCCTCGTTCAGCAGGGCGACGAGGTCGCATCCGGCGTGAAGGAATGCGCCGACCCCGGCCCGCTGCAGCGGCTCGATCAGGTCCCCCGGCTTGCCCGCGAGGTAGATCGTGGCGGCGCCGGCCCGCGACAGCGCCTCCGCTGCCGCGACGGCGCGCTTGGCGTAGATCGCATCGGTTGAGCAGATGCAGGCGAGCGGGGCCCCGGAGGCCGTGAACGCCTCGGCGAGCACGTCCGCGTCGGCGTAGCCCTCGTTGGACAGGGCCTCGATGCCGCCCGCCGCGAAGGCATTGGCCGCGAAGGTCGCCCGCGCATTGAAAGCCGCGACCGGACCGAGGTTGGCCAGGAACACCGTCGGCCGTCGTCCGGTCTTGGCGAGGACGGCGTCGGAGGCGTCGCGCAGGGCTTCGTAGGGCTCGGCCAGGCGCTGGGACGGCAGGGCGTCGCTGGCGACGGCCGAGCCGGATCCGAAATTCGAGGCGGGCGGCGGGACCACGGGGGCCGCGTCGAGCACGGCGACCGCCTTCTCGGCGAGGTTCGGGAACTCGCTCGCACCCGTCAGCGGCTCGCGGCGGCTGGCGACGGCCTTCATCCGCGTCTCCCGGGTCAGCTCGATCCGGCGCTGCAGCTTGCCGACGCTGAGGGAGGCGACGATGCCCCCCTCCGCCTCGATCGCCTGGAACGCCTCCCAGGCCGCCTCCGCGATCTCGCCCGTCAGCGCCTCGAATCCGCCCGCTCCCGCGGCCGGATCGGCGACCCGGGCCAGATGCGCCTCCTCGATCAGGACGATCTGGCTGTTGCGGGCGACGCGGCGGGCGAAGGCGTCCGGCAGCCCGAGAGCCTGCGTGTAGGGGAGGACCGCGACGCTGTCGGCCCCGCCCATTCCGGCCGCGGCCGCCGCCATACCGGTCCGGAGGATGTTCACGAACGGGTCGCGGCGGGTCATCATGCGCCACGCGGTCTCGGCGTGCAGGCGCAGGGGTTTCGGATCCAGGCCGCAGGCCTGCTCGACCCGGGCCCAGAGGCGCCGCATCGCGCGGAACTTCGCCACCGTCACGAACTCGTCGGCATCGGCCGCCAGCAGCACCCCGACGCGGTCGCGGGCGGTGCCGAGGTCCCCGCCGGCCGCCTCGAGGGCGCGCAGATAGGCCACGCCCGTGGCCAGCACGGCGCCGAGCTCGGCCGCCTCCCCGGCGCCCGCCTCGTGGTAGGGGCGGCCATCGGCCAGGAAGGCCCGCCCGGTGAACCCCGCCGCCTCCAGCTCCGAGACGGTCTCGGCTAGGCGCGGGGCGATCTCGCTCCAGACGGCGCCCAGGCTGCCCGTCGCCGCCAGGACCCCGACCGGATCGATGCCGAGATCGAGATCGTAGGACGACAGGTCCTCGCCCCGGCGCTCGGCCAGCGCGCGGACCAGACCGGCGGCCTCGAGCCCCCGGCCGCCGGCGTCGAGCCGCAGGGCGATCAGCGGCAGCATCACCCCCTTCAGCACCGCATCGAGGTCGTCGACGGTCATGGCGGTCAGGCCGTAGCCCCGGGCGCCGGGTGCCCCCGCGAAGGCGAGGACGAGGGCGTCGGCACCGCCTTCGAGGTCGGCCATCGCCTGGGCGTTCGCGACGGCGAACTCCGGGTGGTCGACCCGCTGGGCGATCCGCCAGGGTCCCGGCTCGCGCACCGGCTGCGGGGTCGGATCCGCGGGGCCGTAGAGCGGTTCGATCCGCAGGCCGTCGGCCGTCCGGGAGACCAGCCGCTTCTCGAAATCGGCGCCCTTCAGGACGCCTTCGACGAGGCCGAGCCAGCGCGCCCGGTCGGCGGGCTCGAACAGGTCGGCGAGCGGTCTGTCTTCCATCGGATCGTCCCAGGCCGCGGCGTCTCGCGCACCGCTGTCTTCCGATTGCCTCGCATGCCGTCCCGCCGGAGGCAATCGCTGGACGGTTGAGGAAACCTCAAGCCGCAGGCGACCGGTTTTTGAACCGGACGGCGGTGGGTTCCGGTTACGCGTCAGCGGCTTCGAGTCGAGACGGCGATCCCGGCGTTCCGGCGCGGTCGGAAAGGCCCGCAATCCGTCCAGCCAAGGCAGCCAGACCGACCCCGCCGCGCGGACTCGCTTGGGCCGCCGCCCGCGTCCCGTGAAGGCCCGGGCCCCGTCGGTCAGGCCGGCGCGGGTGAGAATCCGTCCGGACAGGCCGGATCGGCCCGGCCGGCGCGCCGGTCGGCCACGTAGTCGAGGGTGCTGGCCACGACACGCTCGGAATAGGGCTTGGCGATCACCCCGATCGCCCCGGCGAAATCCTCCGGAATCCGCTTCGCGTTGGCGGTCATGAACACCACCGTCGTGCGCCGGTCGGCCGACAGGGCCCGGGCGACCTCGATGCCGGTCGGGCCGTCGACCAAGTGGATGTCCACGAGGGCGACATCCGGCGTCGTCGACCGGCCTAGGGCGATGGCCTCCGCCGCAGTGCCGGCGACGCCCACCATGACGTGACCGAGATCTTCCAGAAGGCTCTCGAGTTCGAGCGCGATGAGCGCCTCATCCTCGACCACGAGGATGCGGAGGGCGGTTTCCGTACCGGCGTTCCCGATCCCCATGTCCACTCCGGACCCCGTGTCGACGCCGGACGCCATGCCCGCTTTGGATCCAACGTCCGAGCCCTTCGTCGGCCCGACCGGCGCCGAGCTTGAAGGGTCAGAACCCGATTCTCAAGGCAACGGCCTGAGCGGGATGTCGATCGTCACGGTCGTGCCCGGCCCGGCATCCGCCCACACGATCGTCCCACGCATCTGACGGACCACCATCTCGACCAGGTTGCGTCCGAAGCCCGCGGGATTGACCGGGGTCGCCGCGAGGCCGACGCCGTCGTCCCGGATGATCAGGTGCATGCCATCGTCGGTCCGCCGGGCGGCGATCGAGACGCGCCCCTCCCGCTCACCCGGGAAGGCGTGCTGCAGGGCGTTGGCGGTCAGTTCGTGGATGAGCAGGGCCAGCGGGGCCGCCATCGCGGCGGCCACCGCGATCGGCTCGACATCGGCCTCGATCCGGCGCCGGTCGGGGTCGAGACCGGCGTTCATGTCCGCCAGGAACTCGGCGGCGAACTCGCCGAGGTTGAAATGCGTGCAGTCGCCTTCGGAGTAGAGCATCCGATGCGCCGTCGACAGCGCGCCGATGCGCTCCGCCATGCTCTGCAGCGCGTCACGCGCCTCGCCCTCGGGGGTCCGGCGCGCCTTGAGCAGCATCAGCGAGGAGATCACCTGCAGGTTGTTCTTTACCCGGTGATCGACCTCGTGGAGCAGAGCGGTCTTCTGCTCCAGCGCGGCGGACAGGTCCTGCGTCCGGGCGTCGACGAGGCGCTCCAGCTCGTCGTTGGTCCCCCGCATGGAGACTTCGAGCTGGTGGATATGGGTCATGTCCGCCTGGGCGGCGTAGAAGAACGCCAGACCGTCCGAATCGCGCACCGGCGTGATGGTCATCGCGTTCCAGAAGGGCGTGCCATCCTTCCGATAGTTCAGCAATTCCACCGAGATCGGCTCGGCCGCCCGGACGGCGCCGCGGATCCGCTCGACCGTCGCCTGATCCGTGGCGGGCCCCTGCAGCATGCGGCAATTGCGTCCGACGATCTCTTCGGTGCTGTAGCCCGTCACCTTCAGGAACGCCTCGTTGGCCCAGGCGATCGGGTTGTCGGGCGCGCGCGCGTCGGTGATGACCATCGGCGAAAGGCTGTTCGCGAAAGCCTCGACCAATGCCACGGGTGGCGGGCTCGGCTCGGATCGGACACTCAACGCATTCGTCCATCTACGGAAGGCGATTTGCGCCGCCTCGGCGGCACCGTCGCCGCGCCGCGATCCGCCCGCGGCGGACCCGGCGTTAAGCGAGGATCGATCAAAATTGGGGCAAAAAGCATCACAATCCAGCGGAAAGCCGCGCGGCGTAAGGCTGCCACGATTTCGCGGGATCAAGGCCACGAAGGCTCAGGAGTTCCATGCCATGGGCAACCCGCCACAGGCTGTGCACCGCTTCCGCCTCCGCGATATCGTGGAGGACCGGCGGATCGTGCTGATGCTCGCCCTCGGGTTCTCCTCGGGCCTGCCGCTGCTCCTGGTCCTCGGGACCTTCACGCTGCGGCTGGCCTTCTCGGACATCGACGTGCGCGCCATCGGGCTGTTCAGCTACGTGGCGCTGCCCTACTCGCTGAAATTCCTCTGGGCTCCGGCCATCGACCGCCTGAACGTGCCGGTCCTGAGCGCCCGGCTCGGTCGCCGCCGGGCCTGGATGGTGACTACGCAGGCCGCGGTCGCCCTGTGCCTCGTCCTGATGGCGTTCTCCGATCCCAAGTCCCATCTGGCGCTCCTGGGCCTCGGGGCGTTCCTTGTGGCGTTCTGCGCGGCCAGCCAGGACGTTGTGATCGACGGCTGGCGGATCGATGCGGCCGGCAGCGATTTCCAGGGCATCCTGGCGGCGACCTCCAACCTCGGCTACCGCCTGGGCCTGATCTCCGCGGGCGCCGGCGCGCTCTTCATCGCCTCGGCGGGCGGGTGGACGCTGGCCTACCTGATCATGGCCGCGCTGATGCTGGTCGGGATGATCGCCGCGCTGCTGGCCCCGGCCTTCGACAGGCCGCGGACGGTCCAGACGGAGAGCCCCGGCCGCTCGCGGTTCTGGTCGATGCGCCGCGCCGTGCTCGAACCCCTGACCGAGCTGCATGGACGCTTCGGCAGCGCGATATGGGGCATCCTGCTGCTCGTGGCCCTGTACCGCCTGCCCGACTTCCTGTCGGGGGTGATGGCGAGCCCGCTCTACCGGACCCTCGGCTTCGACCTGACGCAGATCGCCACCGTCACCAAGCTTTACGGCATCTGGGTCGGCATCGCGGGCGGCTTCGCCGGAGGCTGGGCCCTGGCGCGGCTCGGGCTGTTTCCGACGCTGCTGCTCGGCGCCTTCCTGGCCGCATCCTCGCACCTCGCCTTCGCGTGGCTGTCCGCCGGGCCGCCGGAGATCTGGCGCCTGACGGTGGCCATCTCGGTCGAGAACTTCTGCGGCTCCTTCGCGGGGATCGTGCTGATCGCCTACATGTCGAGCCTGACCAGCATCGCCTACGCGGCCACGCAATATGCGCTGTTCTCCTCCCTCTACGCGCTGCCGGGCAAGCTCGTCGCGGGCTCATCCGGCTTCGTGGTCGCGGCGATCGGATACCCGGCCTTCTTCGTGATGACCTCGCTGGTGGGTCTCCCGGTGCTCGCGCTCTGCCTCGCCGTCGGGCGCCGGAGCGGCCAGCCCGCGGTCGCGGCGCCGTCGCGCGAGGCCGGCGAGGCGGGGAACCGCATCCCGGGGCACGAGCTTCCTTCCACGGCGCGAGCCCCCGGGGCCGCGTGAGCGGGACAGAACCAGGGATCATCGGATGAGCACGAGCGACCTCACCCGCGCCGACGAGACGCTGCCGGCGACCAGTCCGGAGACGGTCCTGAGCGACGCCGATCTGGCCGCCCTGCGACGGGCCGTCCAGGTCCTCGAGCGGCCGAGCCTCGCGGCGCGCCTCTCCGCGGCGGCCGGCGCCCCCCTCGATCTCATCGGCCGCTCGCTGCCGGCGCCGGTCACCGAGGCGGTCGGCCGCAGCACGGAGGCCGCCATGCGGGGCGCGATGCGCGTCGCCCTGGCGACGCTGCCGCGCACGGACGTGGCTCCGGTCGAGGGCGACGGGCTCGGGCCGGCGAAGGCCGAGGGCCGGCTCGCCCGCCTGCTCGGCTCCGGCGACACCAAGCACAAGGCCCTTGCGGCGCTCTCGGGCGCGGTCGGGGGCGCCTTCGGCCTCGCGACGCTGGCGGTCGAGCTCCCGGTCTCCACGACGCTGATGCTGCGCTCGATCGCCGAGATCGCCCGGGAGGAGGGTGAGGATCTGGAGACGCCCGAAGGGGCGCTGGCTTGCGTCCAGGTCTTCGCCCTCGGTGGCCGTGCCACTGCGGCGGAGACCGGGTCCGTCCTGACCGAGAGCGGCTACTTCGCGGTCCGTGCCGCCCTGGCCAAGACGCTGGCGGAGGCGGCGCGCTACGCCGGCAGCAAGACGCTCCTCGACCAGTCCGCTCCGGCGCTCATCCGTTTCACCGCGCAGATCGCGGCGCGCTTCGGCGTCGTCGTCTCGCAGAAGGTCGCCGCGCAGGCCGTGCCGATCCTCGGCGCCTTCGGGGGGGCGGCGGTCAACACCGCCTTCATGAACCATTTTCAGGGCACCGCCCGGGCCCACTTCACCGTGCGGCGCCTCGAACGGACCTACGGCGCCGCGGCGGTGCGGGCCGCCTACGAGGTCGAGAAGGCGGCCCTCGGGATCGCGTGATCGACCGGCTCGGAACCCGCGAGGACCGCGACCGACCCCACGGCGCGGATGCAGGGAGGTACTCCTGATCGGAAACGGCGAGATGGTGGCCCGCTTGGCGCTGGCGGCCCTCTTCGGCAGCGTGATCGGGCTCGAGCGCGAGCGCCTGCTCTGGGCGGCGGGCCTGCGGACGCACATGCTGGTCTGCGTCGGCTCGTGCCTGATCATGCTGGTCTCGGCCTACGGCTTCGCCGACGTGCTCGGCACGGACCACGTGGTGCTCGACCCCTCGCGGATCGCCGCTCAGGTGGTCTCCGGCATCGGCTTCCTGGGTGCGGGCACGATCCTGCTGCGCGGCGAGGTGGTGAAGGGCCTCACCACGGCGGCGAGCCTCTGGGGCGTGGCGGCGATCGGGCTCGCGATCGGGAGCGGGCTCTACGTGCCGGCGCTCGCCACGACGGCGCTCATCATCGGCATCCTGGCCGGGGTGAAGCCGTTCGAGGAGCGGTGGCGCGCGCGGATGCAGGCCCGGACCCTGCAACTCACGGTGCGCCGGGACGCGCTGTCGATCGACACCCTGCAGGCCGCCATCGGCGGGCACGCCTCGCGGGTCCGGACCTTCACGGTCCGCCCGAGCGCGGATCCGGACCTCGACGAGGTCACCGTCACCTTCGTGCGCCTCTCGCAGGCGAGCGTCACGGCGATCGCCGCCAAGCTTCGGGCGCAGCCCGACATCGTCGCGGTGGAGGAGGTCGACGATTGAGCGGCGGTCGGCTCAAGCCGCCCCGCGACCCTCGCCGTCGAGGAACAGGCGGTAGGCCGGGTTCTCGGTCTCGTCCGTGACCGGGTAGCCGAGCGCCTCGATGACGGCGTCGAACCGGGCGCGCTCGCCCGGGGGCACCGCGATGCCGGCGAGCACGCGGCCGTAATCGGCACCGTGGTTGCGGTAGTGGAACAGCGTGATGTCGAAGTCCGGGCCGAGGGCGTCGAGGAACTTCATCAGCGCACCGGGCCGCTCCGGGAACTGGAAGCGGAACAGCCGTTCGTGCGCCACCCCGACGGCCCGGCCGCCGACCATGTAGCGGACATGGACCTTGGCCATCTCGTTGTCGCTCATGTCGAGGACACGGTAGCCGGCCTCGCGCAGGGCGCCGATCAGCGCCTGCTTCTCGCGCTTGCCGTCGGTGAGGTTGATGCCGACGAAGATCTGCGCCTCGGCGCCGGGCGCATGGCGGTAGTTGAACTCGGTGATGGCCCGCGGCCCGAGGGCGTTGATGAAGGCCCGGTAGGCGCCGGGGCGCTCCGGGATCGTCACGCCGATCAGGACCTCCCGCTGCTCGCCGATCTCCGCCCGCTCGGCGATATGGCGCAGGCGGTCGAAGTTCAGGTTCGCCCCCGACGAGATCGCGACGAGCGTCCCGTCGCCGCCCTCGCGCTCGGCATAGAGCTTGGCACCCGCAAGGCTCAGGGCGCCGGAGGGTTCCGACACGGCCCGCGTGTCGTCGAAGATGTCCTTGACGGCGGCGCACATGGCGTCGGTGTCGACGGTGATGACCTCGTCGAGGTGTTCGCGGCAGAGCCGGAAGGTCTCCTCGCCGGCCTGACGCACGGCGACGCCGTCGGCGAACAGGCCGACCGACGGCAGGCTCACCCGGGTCCCGGCGGCCAGCGCCGCGGCCATGCAGGCGGCGTCCTCGGGCTCAACGCCGATCACCTTGGTGCCGGGCCGCAGGTACTTCACGAAGGTGGCGATGCCGGCGGCCAGCCCGCCGCCGCCCACCGGCACGAAGATCGCCTCGATCGGCCCGGTATGCTGCTCCAGGATCTCCTTGCCGATCGTCCCCTGGCCGGCGATCACGTCCGGGTCGTCGAAGGGATGCAGGAAGGTCAGGCCCTGCTCGGCCTCGAGGGCCTTCGCCTGGGCGAGCGCCTCGTCGAAGGCGTCGCCGTGCAGGATGACCTCCGCGCCGCGCGCCCGGCAGGCATCGACCTTGATGGACGGGGTGGTGCGCGGCATCACGATCACCGCCCGGGCGCCGAGCCTGGCGGCGGCCAGCGCGACGCCCTGCGCGTGGTTGCCCGCCGAGGCGCAGACCACGCCGCGGGCGATCTGTTCGGCGCTGAGGCCCGACATCTTGTTGTAGGCGCCGCGCAATTTGAACGAGAAGACCGGCTGCAGATCCTCACGCTTCAGCAGCACGGGGCGGCCGAGTCGCTGCGTCATCCGCGGCATCGGATCGAGGGGGCTCTCGATCGCCACGTCGTAGACGCGGGCGGTGAGGATCTTGCGGATGTAGTCGGTCATCTGTTCGGGACGTGGGCGCGGGGCGTAGGGACCCGGGAGATAGCCGCTCGCGCCGCGAGATGCGAGCGGCGATGGGCGTGTGACGAGGCGGGCGCCGCGCGGCATTCCGGTCGGCAGAATGAGGCGGCGACAGAGCGATCGGCTACGGAAGGATCGTCTCGGAAGCGCCGGCCCTGGCTCGAGAGCAGGGCAGGATTGCGCGGGCCCCGCGGGCCGCTTAAATTCATCCGCGTCCGCGGATCCTTTTTGGCCATTTATGGCAGACCATACGCTCACGGTACCGGAAGCGGCCTTCGTCACCGGACACAGCGTCCGTGGCGTGAACGACGAGATCGACTCGGGGATCGTGGCATCGCGCGGACGGCCGACGCGCAGGATCGGCAGGACGGACCTGCTATATCTCGCCGCCATACGCGACCTGCGCACGCATCTCGGACGCGTGCTCCGCCAGCGCCTGCGCGATACCATTGCGGCCGCTCACGCCGCGAAGCAGCGGACGGCGCGGATCGGCCATCTGACGATCGGGCTGGATGCCGTCGAGGCCGACATAGCCGACAGGCTGCGGATGCTCGACCGCCTTCGTGGCGAGGCCATCGAGGAGCGTTTGGACATCCTCGGGGGCGAACCCGTCCTGAGGGGCACGCGCATCCCGGCGCGCCACGTGGCCGAGATGGCTCGGCAAGGTGCGTCGACCGCTGAATTGGGCCAGGAATTCGACCTCTCGCCCCAACAGGTGGAAGCCGCGATCCTGTACGATCAGGTCAGCCCGCGTTCGGGACGGCCGCCCCGGAAGGCGCGTCGCGTTGTACCTGCTCCTCGATGAATGCTGCCCGAAATCGCTCCTCGCCGTCGCGGAAGCGCGCGGGCATACCGCACAGCGCACCCTTGAGATTGCCGGTCTGGGCCGACAGGCGAGCGATGACGCGATCTTCGCCTTCGCCTGTCAGGTCGGCGGAATCATCGTGACGGTGAACGCCGGCGATTTTCTCCGGCTCGCCAAGCGCGTTCCCGAGCATCCCGGCTTGATCCTGTTGCCGTCGGTGCCGCCGACGGCGACCGCAAGTCTTTTTCGCCGAGCCGTTCTGGCTGCCGACGAAGCGCTTCGCGCACCGGGCAGCGTCATTCGGATCGATCCAGCAGGCCGGATCCGTCATGCCGGATCGCGCTGAGCGCCGACCGTTCGTCAGCCAAGCCGCTCGACCAACGCCGCAGCCCACACGAGCAGCGCTGCCATCTGCGCCATGAACGTGCCCGCGGAGGCGAGGTCCTTCACGGTGCCGATCATCGGGTTGTGGTCCGGATGGACGTGGTCGCAGAGCTTCTCGACGGCGGTGTTCAGGAACTCGGCGGCCAGCATCAGCAGCAGGCTCACCATCAGGGCGATCCGCACCCACAGGGTCGCGCCCAGGATGAGGGCGACCGGCACGCCGAGGATCAGGAGCGCCAGCTCCTGCCGCACGGCCCGCTCGGTGCGCGCCCCGTGGCGCAGGCCGCGCCAGGAATTGAGGAAGGCGAGGACCAGGGCGTTCACCGGGCCGCCTCCGGCACGGACCGGCTGATCCACTTGGCGAGCAGCGGGCCGGTGAGCAGCACCACGAACAGGCGCAGCGTCTGGACCGCCAGCACGAAGGAGACGTCCGCTTTCGAGCCGACCGCGATGATCGCCACCGAGTCGAGGCCGCCGGGACTGGTCGCGAGGACCGCCGTCAGGAGGTCGATCGGCAGCAGCAGGGTCAGGCCCCAGCCCCAGGCGGCGCAGAGCCCGATCACCGAGAAGGTCGCCACCAGGATGCCGGGGAGCGCCGTGACCGTCATGCGCAGGGTCTCGCGGGTGAAACGCAGGCCCACGTAGACCCCGATGCAGGCATAGGCGAGTTCGAGGAGCGGCACCGGCAGCGCCATGCGCACGAGCCCGGTGGCGTGGAGCAGGCTGCCGAGCACCATCGGTCCGATCTGCGCACCGGCCGGCACCCGCAGTGCCAGGGCCGCGCCGGCGCCGACGACGGCGACCGCCAGCGTCGCCAGCAGCGCGAACGGGCCGCTCACCTCTCCGGCGCCCGCCGCGGCGCCCGGAACCGGCGCCTCCATGAGGAATCGCGCGGCGAGGGACGCCGAGAACACGACGGCGGCGACGCGCACGTACTGCATGAATGCGACGAGGCGCGGATCCGCACCGAAATCCTCCGCCATGGCGACCATCGCGGAGGCCCCCCCGGGGGAGGAGCCCCAGGCCGCGGTGGTCCCGGGGAGCACCCGGAGCCGGGTCAGGATCCAGCCGACGAGGCCGCTCACCGCCACGGTGACCATCACCACCGCCACGATGAGCGGTCCGTCCTCAAGCAGCGTCTGGGCGATCTGCCCGGTGACGGCGTGCGCCACCAGGCAGCCGATCGCCGCCTGCGAGGCCTGGAAGGCGGCGCGCGGGACGCGGAGGCGCGAGCCGCCGACCCCGAAGGCGATGGCGGCGATCATCGGCCCGAGCAGCAGCGCGGCCGGAAACTGCGCGCGGGTCAGTCCGTACGAGACGACTGCGGACGCGGCGATGAGGGCGGCCCAGAGGCCGAGGATGCGGGGAGGGGGCAAGGCGACCGGGAGAGCGGGTGCCCGCGGGAACCGCCGGGCGACAGTCGCGCGCTACACTGCAATATTGGCTCTGTCACGGCAGAGTTTCGGCACGGTGGACCCGCGCGCCAGTCAGGGCTTGCGGATCGGCGCCCCTCAGCCTCGCCTGCCTCGCTGCGCGGCTCGGTTCGGCCGGACCGGCCGCACCCGGGCGATGCCGGTACGCGCATGTCCGGTTCAACAAGGCTTGAGCGCGGTCCATCAGCCGCCGCCCAGCGGGACGCGGGAGCTCGGCCGGTAGGCCGTGGAGCGGGCGCGCCGGCGATTCGGAGCGGTCCCGCGAAGGCTGGAACAGGGTCCATGGCCGTGCTGAACGCGGCGCGTATTTCCGCTCCTGCACGGGAGCGGGGATACGCCGTGTTTGTCTCGGCCGGGGACGCCAATCGTCCAGACCGTTCCAACTCGCTCGGTACCGGCTCTAGACCGGCGCATACGCGTCCCGGCAGGCCGCCGTGCCCGGCGGGGCATGCGCCCGGAAGAAGGCGGCGAGCTTCGCCAGCCCGTTCGCCCGGGGATCGCTCGCCCGCCAGACCAGCGCGATGGTCCGGCCCGGGCCATCGACGTCGAAGGCCCGGGTCACGATGAGACCGCTGGGATCGGGGCCGGAGGGCACGGCGAGGGCCGGGAGCAGGGTGTAGCCGGCCCCCGCCGCCACCATCGAGCGCAGCGTCTCCAGGCTCGTGGCGTGGCGCCCGACCGAGGCGCCCGCGCCGCAGGCGGCGATGGCCTGGTCGCGCAGGCAGTTGCCCTCGTCGAGGAGCAGGAGGTCCGGCCCGGCGATCTCGGTCGCCGACAGCGCGCCGCCGCGGGCCAGGACATGCTCGGCCGGGCAGGCGAGCCAGAAGGGTTCGATGAAGAGCGGCGACACGGTGAGCCCGAACTGCGGCACCGGCAGCGAAACCAGCGCCGCATCGATGCGCCCGTCGCGCAGGCCCTGCACGATCTCGGCGGTCCGGGTTTCCGACAGGGAGAGCGTCAGAAGGGGGTATTCCTCGCGCAGCGGCCGCAGCACCAGCGGGAAGAAGTAGGGGCCCAGCGTCTGGATCGCCGCCAGGACCAGGCGCCCGGCGAGCGGCGAGCCGCGCCCCTCGCTGGCGAGCGCCAGCAGGCGGTGCGCCTCGGCCAGAACGACCCGGGCCTGCCGCACGATCGCCTGGCCCGCCTCGGTGAGCAGCACCCGGCGTTTGGAGCGCTCGAACAAGGTCAGGCCGAGGGCGGTCTCCAGCTTGCGGGTCTGCACGCTCAGCGTCGGCTGGCTGACGTTGCAGCGTTCGGCGGCCCGCCCGAAATGGCCCTCGTCGGCGATCGCGACGACGTATTCGAGGTCGCGCAGCGACAGCCCGGCGAGATTCATAGGCCCCGTCTATCACATCCTTTGCGACGATGCATTTGCTTAAGGGGCATGCCGGGGTCATAACCCTTCACCAGAACGGTTCCAGGTCGGCCTCCTTGTCCCACCCGGCGCTTTCGCAGAACGGAGAGACGATACGCATGAGCGATCAACGCCCGATCCTGACCACACGCCAGGGCCATCCGGTCCGCGACAACCAGAGCACCCGCACGGTCGGTGAGCGGGGGCCGGCGACGCTCGAGAACTATCAGTTCATCGAGAAGATCACCCACTTCGACCGGGAGCGGATCCCGGAGCGCGTCGTCCACGCCCGCGGCGCCGGGGCGCACGGCTGGTTCGAGGCCTACGGCAGGATCGGCGACGAGCCGGCTTCCAAGTACACCCGCGCCCGGGTGCTGAACGAGACCGGGGTCAAGACCCCGATGTTCGTCCGTTTCTCCACCGTGGCCGGCGCCAAGGAGAGCCCGGAGACCGAGCGCGACCCGCGCGGCTTCGCGGTGAAGTTCAAGACCGTCGACGGCAACTGGGACCTCGTGGGCAACAACCTCAAGGTCTTCTTCATCCGCGACGCGATCAAGTTCCCCGACATGATCCACGCGTTCAAGCCCGATCCGGTGACCAACCGGCAGGAGGCGTGGCGCTTCTTCGACTTCGTGGCCCAGCACCCCGAGTCGATCCACATGGTGACGCACCTGAAGTCGCCCTGGGGCATCCCGGCGAACTATCGCGAGATGGAGGGTTCGGGCGTCAACACCTACAAGCTGGTCAACGACCAGGGCGAGGCGGTGCTCTGCAAGTTCCACTGGATTCCCAAGCAGGGCGTCCGGAACCTGACCTCGCAGCAGGCCTCGGAGATCCAGGGCAAGGACGTGGGCCACGCCACCCGCGACCTGTACGACAACATCAAGGCCGGAAACTTCCCCGAGTGGGAATTCGCCGTGCAGATCATGCCGGACGGCCCGAACGACCACCTGTCGTTCGACCCGCTGGACGACACGAAGCTGTGGCCGGTGGACCAGTTCCCGCTGCGGCCCTGTGGCCGCATGGTGCTGGACCGCGTGCCTGACAACTTCTTCGCCGAGGTCGAGCAGTCGGCCTTCGGGACCGGCGTGCTGGTCGACGGGATCGACTTCTCGGACGACAAGATGCTCCAGGGCCGGACGCTGTCCTACTCGGATACGCAGCGCTACCGCGTCGGCGCCAATTACCTGCAGTTGCCGATCAACGCGCCGCAGCCCGGCGTGAAGGTCTACTCGAACCAGCGGGACGGCCAGATGACCTACGGGGTCGACGGGACCGGGCCGAACAAGCACATCAACTACGAGCCCTCGACCCTGGCCGAGGGCCTGCAGGAGGCGCCTAAGCCCGCCAAGGACTACCACCAGCCGGTCCAGGGCAATCTCGGCCGCTACCAGACCTCGCGCACCGAGGACGACTACACGCAGGCCGGCGTCCGGTACCGCTCGTTCCAGGATTGGGAGCGCGAGGATTTGATCGCCAACCTCGTGGCCGACATGAAGCAGTGTCCGGAGCCGATCCAGCTGCGGATGGTCTGGCATTTCTGGCATGCGGACGAGGATTACGGCCGCCGCGTCGCCGAGGGCGCCGGGATCGATCTGGAGAAGGCCAAGGCCCTGCCGCCGCTGCCGGGCCGGGCGGCCCCGGGCAAGCGACTCCATTCCGAGACCTACACGGATGGTTCGCAGGCCCACCGGGTCGCCGCGGAGTAGGCTACTCCCCACGCAGGGACCGGACCGTATCGACGACAGGCCCCGCGGGTGGAAACCCGCGGGGCCTTTTCGTTTCAGTATGCCCGAACGGGGCCGCCGGCTTCCGGCAAAATGCGCCAAGCGTGCTCAGGGACAGTGCCGCCGGACGTGGCCTTTGCCGACATAGGTCTGCGTAGTCGGATCGTAGGTCTTGAACCGTCGCGCGCAGGCCGCGACGACGGTGGATCGTTCGACGGCGCCTCCGTCGGTCTCGACCACAACCTCGGCCGGCGGAACGGGGATCGGCGGTGCGTAGATCTCGTCGCCATACCAGGGATCGCCATACCAGGGATCGCCGAACAGGCTTCCGAGGCCGAGCCCAAGCCAGAGGCCGCCGAGCCCGTAGGCGTAGTTGTAGCCGTAGCCCCAGCGGTGGCCATGCCAAGGGCGACCGAAACCGGGAGGCCCGACGGCGAGACCGGGACGGCGAGCGCTCCCACCGGTGACGCCACCCGGCCGGACCGGCCCCAGCGGCCTCCCCCAGGCACCGACGCGCCCGCCCGGGCCACCGTGGAAGCCGCCCCCGAACCCCCGGGCCTCCGCGTCCGGAACTGTCAGAGCGAGGGCGAGCAGCGCGGCTGACGCCAGCCGGAGCCTCGACCATTCGTTGCGTGCCATATCCTCGACCCGACGCCAGCGCCGGTCCCGACTGACGGCGGGCACGGCGCAATACTCCGAGTAATCGTGCGCCGGTTTCCGGGCCGGTCAAGAGCGTTTCGGCAACATGCGGCTTCGCGCGGCTGCGGCCCTCCAGGCACCGGCGGCCGTGCGGCCCGCGCGGGGCACGGAGAATCGGCCCGGGCCTCCGGCTCCACCGGCGAAGCCGCTGCGGTCCGTCCCTCATCGAGGCGCATTGCCGCCTCGATTGCCGTCACCGTCTTTGCACCTGCGGCGGCGTGCCGGCGACCGCCCGGAAGCGCGCCGGTCGCAAAACTCGGTCTCGCCGGAGAGCTGCCCGGTGACCGCAGACTCGGGCCGTCGTCAGGAAGACCGGATCCGGATCGGCGTCCTCGGTCGCGTCAGGTTCGGCTCCGAGGGGCGGCCTCCGCCGCATCGACCTTGCAGTCGCGGCCGGCGGCCTGCCCGATCAGGATGGCGGTCAGCGCGATGCCGACGAACAGCGCGCCGGCCAAACCCCAGCCCCCCGTCGCCTCGTGGGCGAGGCCGAAGACCAGCGGACCCAGGCAGGCTCCGGTGTAGCCGATGCCCTGCGCCATGGCCGAGAGCCCGGCGGCACTCGCCGCATCGGCCGCGCGGAGCACGATGAGCGTCAGGCCGAGCCCGAAGCAGCCGCCGACCCCGAAGCCGAGCGCACAGGCTGCCGGGACGCGCAGCCAATCCGCCCCGAAGGCGACGACCAGGAAGGCGGCGGCGGTCAGCCCCGGGATCGCGACGATCCAGGCCCGCTGGTCGCGGGCGCGGGCAGCCAGCATGGCGATCAGCAAGGCGCCGGGCGCCTGAACCAAGGTCGTGAGCGAGGCGTAGAGGCCCGCATCCAGCGGCGTGAGACCGCGCCCCTGCAGCAGCAGCGGCAGCCAGCCGAACAGGATGTAGGCGAGCGACGATTGCAGCCCCATGAACCCGGTGACCCACCAGGCCAGCGGATTGCGGAGCAGCCGCCCGGCGGAGGGGGCCGCCGTCGTCACGGTCCTGCGGGCGAACGGGATCCACACGAAGGCCGCGGTGAGCGCCGGCAGGGCCCAGATCGCCAGGGCCGTGGGCCAGCCGCCCCCGAGCGCGTGCTCCACCGGGACGGCCGCGCCGGCGCCGGCGGCTGCCCCCAGGCACAGGGTCATGGTGTAGAGCCCGGTCATCAGGCCGCCGCGTCCGGAAAAGTCGCGCTTGACCAGGGCCGGGAGGAGGACGTTGTCGAGTCCGATCCCGATGGCGGCCAGCGCCGTCCCGGCAAAGAGCGGGACGAGACCGCCCAGGCCGCGCAGCGCCAGGCCGGCCGCCAGGATCGTGGAGCCGGCGAGGACCGCGAGATCGGGCCCGATCCGCCGGATCAGCGGCGCGGCCAGCGCGCAGGCGATCCCGAGGCACAGGACCGGCAGGGTCGTGAGGATCGCGGCCCCGCCCGCCCCGAGGCCGGTCGAATCCCGGATGGTCGCCAGCAGGGGCCCGACCGTGCTGAGCGCCGGGCGCAGGTTGAACGCGACCAGCATCAGCGCGAGACCGAGCAGCATCCGGCTCGGGACGGTGCGGTCCGGGTTCACCCGTGCCGCCGGGCGATCGCGACGCCGCCGAGGCATGCGGCGAGCATCAGCGCGAAGGCCGCGTCGCCGAGCTGGCCGTAGAGCGTGCCGCCGACGAGGCGCGCGGGCAGGTCGGCGTCGAGCCAGGTCTCCTGGTCGAGGGCGGTCCGGGCGACGATGCGGCCGTGCGGGTCGATCACCGCGGAGATCCCGGTATTGGCGTCGCGGACCAGGGGCAGCCCCTCCTCGACGGCGCGCAGGCGGGCCTGGGCCAGATGCTGGCGCGGGCCGGGGGTGTCGCCGAACCAGGCGTCGTTGGTGACGTTCAGGATCAGCCCGGCCGGCCGCGGGACCGAGACGGCGGCCGCCGGCAGGATCGCGTGCGGGAAGATCGCCTCGTAGCAGATCGTCGCCGCCACCGGAGGCAGACCCGGCACCGTCAGGATCCGCTGCGTCGCCAGCGTCCCGGCCGAGAAGCCGCCCGGGATCGCCACGAACTGGCGCAGGCCCAGGGCCCGCAGGGCGGCGTCGAGGGGCGCCGGCAGGTATTCGCCGAACGGGACGAGGTGGACCTTGTCGTAGCTGTCGGAGATCGTGCCGTCCGGCCCGATCACCATCACGGCGTTGAAGTAGCGCAGGCGCTCCCCGGGCAGGGGCTCCTCGGCGCGGGCCGCTCCGGTGATGAGGTGCTGCCCGGGCTTCAGGCCGGCCGCCACCTTGGACAGGGCGTCGGGGTCCCGCTGGATCAGGAACGGGAAGGCGGATTCCGGCCAGACGATATGGGTCGGCTCGGGCTCCCCGGCCGCCACCGGACGCTGGCTCAGCTCGATGTAACGGTCGACGATGTCGGCCCGGTTCTCGGGCCGGAACTTGGCGTCCTGCGGCAGGTTCGGCTGGACGAGGCGCAGCCGCACGCCCGGGACCACCGGATCGGGCGGTCCGAGGCGGGCGGCGCCGTACAGGGCCATGCCCACGAGCAGGAGGCCGGCGGCCACGCTCGGCCCGAGGCGGCTGCCGGAATGGCCTCCCGCGGCGAGCGTCGCCGGAGCGGCGCAGATCAGCACGGCCAGGACGGTGAGTCCGTAGAGGCCGACGATCGCGCCGCCCTGCATCAGCCAGAGGTTCTGGGCGAGCGCCATCCCGAGGGTGTCCCAGGGGAAGCCCGTGAACAGGTGCCCGCGCAGCCACTCCGCGGCGCCGAGCCCCAAGGCCAGGGCGGCGATCCGTGCCGGCCCGCGGCTCCAGAGCGCGCCGGCGACGCCGAAGCCCGCCCCGTAGAACAGACCCAGCGCGAAGGGCAGGCCGACGACGCCCAGGGGCAGGGCCCAGAGAAACTCGTCGGCCTCCACCAGGAAGGCCTGCCCGAGCCACCAGAGGCCGGCGGTGAGATAGCCGAAGCCCCAGGCCCAGCCGATCAGGAAGCCGAGCCAGGCCCGCCGCATCGGGGGCCGATCCGCGACGGCCCCGTCCTGAAGCCAGACCGCCACGGTCAGGGACACGGCCAGAGCGGGCAGCAGCCCGTAGGGCGGCATCGCCAGAGCGCCGAGCGCCCCGGCGAGCCACGCCAGTCCGAGCCGTCGCCAGCCGGTCTGGCGCATGATCGCCCGGACGGCGCGCGGCGCGGGCGCGCGATCCCGGCGCGCGTCGCCCGACGGGTGGCTCATGGGCGCGTCCGATACCGCGGACGACCGGGCGTGGGCGCCTGATGGGAACGTCACACCGGCCCCGTCACGGGTGCGGTGTCTCGGCGACCGGTGGGCTTGAGGGCGGGGGCAGGGCCAGCGGCACCACGTTGCCGATCCGCGCCGCGCCCTTGTGGAAGCGCAGCCGCTTCAGCCGCCGCGGATCGGCGTCGAGCACTTCGAATTCCAGGTTGCCCGGACCGGCGATCAATTCGCCCCGCGAGGGCACGCGGCCGGCCAGCGTCACGATCATCCCGCCCAGGGTGTCGATCTCCTCGGCCATCTCGCCCACCGCGGCAACCAGGTCGACGCCGGTCGCCTCGGAGACCTCGGCGAGGGGCGTGCGCGCATCGGCCACGAAGACCTCGCCCTCGCCGTCGACGCGCTGGACGTGCTTGTCCTCGGTGACGTCGTGCTCGTCCTCGATATCGCCGACCACCACCTCGATGAGATCCTCGATGGAGATCAGCCCGTCGGTGCCGCCATACTCGTCGATCACCAGGGCCATGTGGGTCCGCGTCGCCTGCATCCGCACGAGCAGGTCGATCGCCGGCATGGAGGGCGGGACGAAGAGCACCGGGCGCTGGATGCGCGTGGCCGCCAGGGTGGTGGTCAGGTCGACCTTGCCGAGGTCCAGCCCGCGGGGCAGGCGCGTCGCCGGGCGGCGCACCCGCGCGGGGACGACTGTGTCGGCTGCCCCGTCGATGGCCGGTTCGGCGGCCTTTACGGGCGCGGGCGCGCTGCGCCGGGCCGGCTCGGCCTTGGCGGCGATGTGATCCACGAGATCGCGGATGTGGACCATGCCGCGGGGATCGTCGAGCGTCTCGCCGTAGACCGGCAGGCGCGAATGGCCCGCGGTGCGGAACAGCTTGAGCAGGTCGCCGAGGCTGGTCTCGTTGGACACGGCGACGATGTCGGCCCGGGGGACCATCACGTCGTCGACGCGCACCTTGTGCAGGCCGAGGACATTCTTGAGCATGACGCGCTCGAGCGGGGTGAGGCCGCTCTCGCCGGCATCCGGCTCTGCGAGCGCCTCCTCCAGACCTTCGCGCAGGGAATCGCGCGGCTTGAGGTGGAGCGCCTGGAGGAGGCGGTCGTACCAGGGCTCCCGATTCTGGGACTCACCCTCGTTGGAACTGGGCGCGGCCAGGGCCGCGCCGCGACTTCGATCGTTGCTCATGTCTCTCGGGTCTGGGGTCGATCGGGCGTCGCGCGCTCAGGCGTAGGGATCTGGAATGCCGAGTGTCGCGAGAGCCGCGACCTCGAGGGCTTCCATGGCGTCGGCCTCGGTCTCGCCGATCTCGTGGTCCTGACCGAGACAATGCAGGATGCCATGGACGAGGAGGTGCGCGAGGTGATTCTGGAGCGGCTTCGACTGCTCCGCACTCTCGCGCACCAAGGTCTCGTAAGCAAGGACCACGTCGCCGAGCGGCGTCGCGACATTCGCATGGCGCGGCTGCGGGGCGGCCGGGAAGGACAAGACGTTCGTGGGCTTGTCCTTGCCGCGCCAGGTCCGGTTGAGGGCGTGGACGGCGGCGTCGTCCGTCAGCAGGACGCTGACCTCGACGGGGCCGTCCGGCATCTCGGGGGCGACGGCGAGGCCGGCCTCGACGGCCCGCGCGACGCGCGCTTCGAGATCCGGGATCGCCGTTTCCCAGCGCGCGTCCTCGACGGCGAGGTCGATCTCGTGCGGCATGCTCAAGCCAGCGGCCGGCGCCGGGGATTCGGATTGCGGTCGGCCTCGCTGTCGCCGTGGGCGGCGTGCTCGTAGGCGGTGACGATCCGGCGCACGAGGTCGTGGCGCACCACGTCGACATCCTTGAACCGGACGTGGCCGATCCCCTCGACCCCGTCCAGCACCTTCACGGCCTCGACGAGACCGGATTTCTGTCCCGGCGGCAGGTCGATCTGGCTCGGATCGCCCGTGATGATCATGCGCGAGCCCTCGCCCAGGCGGGTGAGGAACATCTTCATCTGCATGGAGGTCGTGTTCTGCGCCTCGTCGAGGAGCACTACGGCGTTGGTCAGGGTCCGCCCGCGCATGAAGGCCAGGGGCGCGATCTCGATCGTGCCGGTCTGCAGGCCGCGGTCGACGTGGCGCGCCTCCATGAAATCGTAGAGCGCGTCGTAGATCGGGCGCAGGTACGGATCGACCTTGTCGCGCATGTCGCCCGGCAGGAAGCCCAGGCGCTCCCCGGCCTCGACGGCCGGGCGCGACAGGATCAGCCGCTCGGCATGGCCCTGTTCCAGAAGCGACACGGCGTGGCCGACGGCGAGCCAGGTCTTGCCGGTCCCGGCCGGACCCTCGGCGAAGACCAGCTCGTTGGTGCGCAGGAGCTTGATGTAGGCGTCCTGTGCCGGGTTGCGGGCCCGCACGGCACCGCGGCGGCGCGTGGCGATCTGCTCGAAATGGGGCTTGTCGGCCTCGGCGGTGATCGCCTCCGCCGGGAACAGGGTCGCCTGGGCCGAGGCCTCGCGGATGGCGCCGTCCACGTCGCCCAGCGTCAACGTGCTGCCGCCGGTATGGACCCGGGCGTAGAGCTTCTGAAACACCCGCCGCGCCTTCTCGGCCGCATCGGGCGGCCCCTTGATGACGAGGTGGTTGCCCAGTGCGGTGGCGGTGACGTCCAGCCGCCGCTCGATATGGGCGACGTTCTGATCGTACTGGCCGAAGACGAGGCTGGCGAGGCGGTTGTCGTCGAAGGTCAGCGGCACCTCGACCGCCGCGTCCGATCCGGTCGGCCGCACCGGTCCGCGACCCTTCAGGGCGCCGCGCGCGCCCACCCCGTCCGATGCGCTCAAGCCGTCATCCTCGTCATCCTCTCACGCCGCCGCGGCCTCCGACACGAGCTGCCCGAACAGGCTGTTGGTGCCCGCCCGCTGGATCCGCACGGAGACCACGGAACCGATATGGTGTGGTGCGGCGTCGAACTGGACGGCGAGCAGGTGCGGCGTCTTGCCCGCCACCTGACCCGGATGCCGCCCGGGCTTCTCGACGAGCACGTCGAAGACCCGGCCCTCGGCTGCCCGCTGATAGGCGTAGCGCTGGCTGTCGAGGAGCGCCTGGAGCTCGGCGAGCCGGGCCGCCATCACGGTTTCCGGCACGGGGTCCGCACGGTCCGCCGCCGGGGTGCCGGGTCGGGGGCTGTACTTGAACGAGAAGGCGCTCTGGAAGCCGATCTCGCGCACGAGCCGCAGGGTGTCGGCGAAATCCGCGTCGGTCTCACCGGGGAATCCTACGATGAAATCGGAGGAGAGGGCGATGTCCGGCCGCGCCCGGCGGACGCGCTCGATCAGGCGCCGGTACTGGTCGCCGGTGTGCTTCCGGTTCATGGCACCCAGGATGCGGTCCGAGCCCGACTGCACCGGCAGATGCAGGTACGGCATCAGCGCCGGGATCTCGGCATGGGCCCGGATCAGCGCGTCGTCGAAGTCGTTCGGGTGGCTGGTCGTGTAGCGGATCCGCGCGATCCCGGGGATCCGCGCCACGAGGCGCACCAGCTCCGCGAGGCCGACCGGCGCGCCGTCGTCGCCCGCCCCGTGATAGGCGTTGACGTTCTGGCCGATGAGCGTGATCTCGCGCACCCCCGCGTCGGCGAGCGCCTGAGCTTCGGCCAGCACGGCGGCCACGGGCCGCGAGACCTCGGCCCCGCGGGTATACGGCACGACGCAGAAGGCGCAGAACTTGTCGCACCCCTCCTGCACGGTGAGGAAGGCGGCGGACCCGGGCGTCCGCCGCCGGGGCAGATGGTCGAACTTGTCCTCGACCGGGAATTCGGTGTCGACGACGCGCCGCTCGCGGGACCGGGCGAGGAGGTCGGGCAGGCGGTGATAGCTCTGCGGGCCGACGACCACGTCGACCGCGGGCTGGCGGGCCTGGATCTCTGCGCCCTCGGCCTGGGCGACGCAGCCCGCCACGACGATCCGCGTATCGAGCCCCTGCGCCTGCCGCGCGCCCTTGAGGACGCGTAGGCGGCCGAGTTCGGAATAGACCTTCTCGGCGGCCTTCTCGCGGATGTGGCAGGTGTTGAGGACGACGATGTCGGCGTCCTCGGGCGAATCGGTGGCCGCGTAGCCCTCGGCGCCCAGGACGTCGGCCATCCGGGCCGCGTCGTAGGCGTTCATCTGGCAGCCGTAGGATTTGACGAAGGCCTTCTTCAACACACGCCGTCCCGAACCCGCCCGCTCGAACTCGCCTCCGCCCCGGGGGGCAGGCGGCCCGGTCGCTGTAGCACGGATCGCGCGGTCCGTCGCGGCGCCCGCCAGCCCGGCACCGCCGGTGCGAACGTGATGGCCGCCGGGGCGGGGGCCGGAACCGACCTCCGCCCCGGCGGGCTGCTCCGATGCGGCCGCGGCCGCCGGCTCTCAGTGGGCGGCCGGTGCGGCCGCGGGGACGTCGATGATCATCTGGTGGAAGAACGGCACGTAGGCCTGCAGCATGACGAACAGCCCGACCAGGCAGGCGAGCGCGATCGAGTGCCAGAAGACGAAGCGCAGGATCTTGCCTTCCTGGCCGAAATAGCCGGTGGCCGTCGAGGCGACGACGATCGACTGGGCGTCGATCATCTTGCCCATCACGCCGCCCGACGAGTTCGCCGCCGCCATCAGCACGCCCGGAAGGCCGAGCTGCTCCGAGGTGATCCGCTGCAGGCCGCCGAACAGCACGTTCGAGGCCGTGTCCGACCCGGTCAACGCGACCCCGAGCCAGCCGAGCAGCGTCCCGAAGAACGGGTAGAGGATGCCGGTCCCCGCGAAGGCGAGGCCGAGCGTGGCGTCGACGCCCGCGTAGCGGGTGAGCACGCCCAGCGCGAGCATCGCCGCGATGGTCACGAGCGAGTAGCGCAGCGCCCAGATCGTCTCGAAGTAGGCCGTCACGAGGCGCACCGGCGAGAAGCGCATGATCAGGCCCGAGATGATCGCGGCGATCAGCACGCCCGTCCCGGTGAACGACATGTAGGTGAACAGGAAGACCGCGCCCTCGGGCGCCGGCTTCGGCACCACCGGCGGCACCTTCATGATCACGTTGTGCAGGCCCGGCACCTCGTACTTCCAGGTGAAGAGCGGGTTGACGATGCCCTTGAACCAGCCGGTCCCCCAGATCGCCACGATCACCGACAGGACGATCCACGGCAGCCAGGCCATCAGAATCTCGCCCTGCGAGGCCGTGCGCGCACCGGTGTGGACCGGGGGGGCGCCGGGGATGCCGGCGCCGAGCGCCACCGGCCGCGGACCCGCTACGGCCAGCGACGGATCGTGCCCGCGCAGGGCCGGGGAGGTCCAGATCTCGCTGGGCTGCCAGACCTTCAGGAACAGGACGAGGGCCAGCATCGACGCGAGCGAGGCGCCGATATCGACGATCCACGGGTTGACGTAGTTCGAGATCAGGAACTGCGCCACCGCGAAGGAGGCACCGCAGACCAGGATCGGCGGCCACACCCGGATCATCCCGCGGAAGCCCGCGAACACCCAGATCAGCCAGAACGGCACGATCAGCGAGAACAGCGGCAGCTGCCGGCCGATCATGGCGCCCAGGATCTCGGGCGGGTAGCCGGTCACCGAGGCGAGGCCCTGGATCGGTGCGCCGAGGGCCCCGAAGGCCACGGGCGCGGTGTTGGCGATCAGCGACAGGCCGGACGCCGCCAGCGGCGAGAAGCCGAGGCCGATCAGGATCGCGCCCGTGACGGCCACCGGCGTGCCGAACCCGCCGGCGCCCTCGAAGAACGCGCCGAACGCGAAGGCGACCAGCAGCAGCTGCAGGCGCCGGTCGGACGTGATGCCGGCCACCGATTGCTGAAGGATGGCGAACCAGCCCTTCTCCACCGTGAGCCGGTAGAGGAAGATGACGTTGAGGATGATCCAGCCGATCGGGAAGAAGCCCGTTACCATGCCGAGGATCGCCGCCCGGGTGGCGAGACCCGTCGGCATGCCGAAGCCCACGATGGCGACCAGCATGGCGAGGCCGAGGGCGATGACGGCCGCGATATGGGCCTTCACGCGCCCGCTGGCGATCATGGCGAGCAGTGCGATGACCGGCACTGAGGCGGCGATCGTCGAGAGCCAGGGGCTCCCGAACGGATCGTAAACCTGATTCCAGGTTTGCAACGGACGTCCTCCACAAGTCCCGCCTGATACGGGTTGTGGCCTAGCTAGCAGAGAGATTCGGCCCGCTCAATGCATTGCATCATGTATTCCAGGCCTCATTTCTGCGGTTGATCTTGTGTCGGGGGCGCGCCAACGGGACCCCGGAGGGCGGCCCGGCGAACCTGCCGGCCGGACGCGTCGGACTTGCGGGTCAGACGGTCGCGATCTCGGGGCCGTGCAGGCCGAGATCGGCCGCCTCGGGTCGCGCATCGGCCGCGGGCCGGTTCGCCCCGCGGCCGGCGCGGATGTCGCGCAGGGCCCTGCGCACCTCGGCCTCCGCGGCGGCCGTCGCGACCTTGCGGTCTGTGGTCGCCTCGAAGGCGATCGGCGTCCCCCAGGCCACGTGAACGTCGATCGGTCCGCCCTGAACGAAGCCCGCGAGGTGCGGGGCCAGGTCCATGTCGCCGTACCAGGCGATCTCGGCGCGCTCGGCGCGCGTGACCGGCAGGCCGTTGCGCCGGGGATAGGCGATCGCCAGCGGCTGCAGACGCACCCGGCCTCGCCCGGCCTCGGCCTGCAGGGCGGCGCGGGCGGCGCCGACCAGGGAGGAGCGGAACGGCAGGAGGCGCGTGCCGTCGCCGGTGGTGCCCTCGGCGAACAGCACCACGAGCTCGCCCTCGGCGAGGCGATGGCCCATGGCGGTGCTGACCGTGGCGGTGGCCCGGCGCCGCTGCCGGTCGATGTAGATCGTGCGCTGCAGCCCCGCGAGCAGACTGATCACCGGCCAGCCGGCGATCTCGGACTTCGCCACGAAGGAGAGCGGGCACAGCGAGCCGATCGCCACGATGTCGAGCCAGGACACGTGGTTGGCGAGGACCAGGGCGCCCTCGCCGGGCCCGGGCGGCGTCCCGCTCTGCGTCACCCGCACCGCGAACAGGCGCAGGAACACGCGGTGGAACAGGACCGGCGCGCGACCCGCAGGGAGCCCGCGGAGCCGCAGGGCGAGCCATTGCGGCGGCCCGAGGACCGCGAAGGCGAGGGCCAGGGCCGCGACGCGCCAGGCGATGCCGAAGCGGCTCACGGCGCTAGAGGTCGGCGCTCATCGTCAGCGCGGTCGCCCGGCTGCCGTCGGCCTTGAGGTAGTAGCCGGTGCGCGCGCCCACCTGCCGGAAGCCGTGACGCGCGTAGAGCCGAAGGGCCGGGGCATTGCCCTCGTCGACCTCCAGATGCACCCGGGCGACGCCGGCGAACGCCAGGTTCGACAGGTGCTCGCGGAGCAGATTCCGGCTGTGGCCGCCGCCGCGGAGGGTCGGGGACAGGACGACCGTCAGGATCTCGGCCTCGTCGGCGGCCCGCCGCGAGAGCACGAAGCCCTGGAGCGCGCCGGCCCGCCACAATCCGTGGGCCTGCGTCGAGCGCTCGCACAGCAGCCGCTCGAATTCATGCGTCTCCCAGGGCCGCGCAAAGGCGGTGGCGTGCAGGCGCGCGAGGGCCGGGGCCTGCGACGCGTCGGTCAGCGGCGCCACGTAGGGGGCGGGGGTCAGCGCCTCCCACCAGGCGACCCACCAGTCGAACGGCCAGAAGGGGATCGGTCGCGTCATCGCCGGGCGATCCGCGCATGGTCCTGCGGCCGCGCATCGGGGCCGCGCAGGTAGAGGGGCCGCGGCAGCGCCTGCTCCGGATCGGCCAGCAGCCCGAGGGACGCGACGGACGCGATGTCCGGTCCGGTCACGCCGGTGACGCGGGCGCTCACGCCGCGCTCGGCCAGCGCGGCCGCCAGCGCGGGCGCCCCCGAGCCGGCGAGCAGCATGGGACCGCTCCCCGCCAAGCGTTCGGCCGCCTCCTCGATGGGGAGATGAGCCGGCGGGATGCCGTCGCCGCCCGGGTTGAGTGCGTGGACATAGATCGCGCCGTGCCGTGCATCGATCGCCGCGGCGATCGAGCCTTCGACGGTCTCGGCGAGGAGGGGTGCCAGCAGCGCCGAAAGGGTGCCGACGCCGACCACGGGCGTGCCGGTGCAGAGCCCGATGGCCCGGGCGGCCGACAGGCCGACGCGCAGTCCCGTGTAGCTGCCCGGCCCAACGGTGACGGCGACGCGATCGAGCGCCGCGAAGCCGCCCTCGACCCGGGCCATGACCCGCTCGATCAGCGGCAGCAGGGATTCGGCATGCCCGCGCGCCATCGGGAGCGCCTCGGCGGAGAGCGGCGCCTCGGACCCTTCCGCCATGACGCAGGCGGCGCAGGTGTCCAGCGCTGTGTCGATGGCAAGGATACGCACGCCCACTCCCGTTGCCGGTCAGGACCGGCCATCGCCTCCCTGCATCCTCGGAGGACGCGAAGAGTCTCGACCGATAGAGCAAAAGAGCCGCTCCGTCAGTGCCGCAGGCGCGCCGACGCGACCATCGATCGGGAAGTGTTGCCGGCTTGCGCCGATTCGCAAGCGCGGCTTGCGGCGAGGCTCAGGCGGCGCGGACCGCGTTGCGAAAGCGGCGGACCGCGTCGGCGCGTTGATCCCACCGGCGCGGCCTCTCAGCCGGTCTCACGGGCGGCACGGGGCCGACGGGCCGTGCCGCCCTTCATCGAACCGATCCGGAATGCCGGCGGTCGGGAACCGTCAGATCGCCTGGACTTCGCGGATCTCGGGCAGGAAGTGCTTGAACAGGTTCTGCACGCCGTGCCGGAGGGTGGCGGTGGAGGACGGGCAGCCCGAGCACGCGCCCTTCATCTCCAGATAGACCACCCCTTCCTTGTATCCGCGGAAGGTGATGTCGCCGCCGTCGCCCGCGACGGCGGGACGGACGCGTGTCTCGAGCAGATCCTTGATCGTCACCACCGTATCGTGGTCGGCCTCGTCGTAGAACTCGTCGCCGGGCTCGACCGCGTCGTGGTCGCCTTCGGCCATCACGGGCGCGCCGGACTGGAAATGCTCCATGATCGCGCCGAGGACGGCGGGCTTGACCTGCGGCCACTCGGACCCGTCCTCAGCTTTCGTGACCGAGATGAAGTCGTGCCCGAAGTAGACGCCGGCCACGCCCGGAACGGCGAACAGCGCCGAGGCCAGGGGCGAGCGGGCGGCCGCCTCGGCGTCCCGGGCCTCGAAGGTCGTCTCGGGGAGGACGACCCGTCCGGGCAGGAACTTCAGGGTCGCCGGGTTCGGCGTGGCTTCTGTCTGGATGAACATGTTGGGCAAACTCCGCTGCGCCGGTTCAAGGCCGGCCGGGACAGGCGCCCTGGAGCGCCGTATCCCATGTGGACCGCCCACCGGATTTTCTCAACCTGGGCGCCGCTTCGGCGGAGTGGACATTCGCCGGACGGCGCGACAGGACGGACGCGATCGCGATGCCAGAGGAGCCGGCGGTGGATGTGACGGGGGATCAGACTCTCGCGCAAGGGTTGCTGAATGACCTGCGCGAGACCCAGGCCAGGCTCGAAGCGGCGCGGGAGGAGGCCGCATCCCTGAAGGTGTTGCTCGCCCTGCGCACGCACCAGCACGACCAGGCTTGGCAGGCCGAGCGGCGCCTCGCGGCGGAACTGGATACCGTGCGGGCCGAGGCGTCTTCGCCACTCCCCGATCGCGACGCGGACGCCGTGGCGATGGCCGACGAGCGCACCGAGGCGGTCCGGATCGTATTGAGCGCCGTCCTGGCGAGCATCGGTGCCCGTGCCCTGGACCGGCGACGCTTTCAGGAACTCATCGCCAGAGCCGGCCGCGAGGCGCCGGATGCGGGTCCGGGAGCGGCACGGCACGCGGTGCTGCTCACCGAGGCGCGTCGCGTCCTGGGCATCTCCGAGTAGGGCGGAAGCACCGGCGGTCCGATGGGTCCGAGGCCCCCGCGGCGCGGTTAACTGGCTCTTAACCCTGTCCCCCGATCGTCCAGGGCGGGACGGACAGGAGATCGATGGCATGCAGATCAGCGAGCAGAATGTGCGCGAGTGCGCCTATTACATCTGGGAGAACGAGGGACGGATCCACGGACGGGCCGCCGCGCATTGGCTCCGCGCCGAGTCCGAGCTCCGCGCCAACGCCGCGCTGGTGGCCGGCGAGACCGTGAAGGCACCGGCTCCGAAATCGGCCGTGAAGGCCGTCTCCAAGGCTGCGGCTCAGAAGGCCCCGGTCGCCGCGGCCGCGGCCAAGCCGGCCGAGGTCGCCGCCAAGGTTGCCGCCAAGGGCGGTGCCAAGAGCGCTGCCAAGGTCCCCGCAAAGCCGGCCGCGCCGAAGACGGTGCGGGCCTCCAAGACCGCAGTGACCGCCGGTCTCGCCGCCAAGGCCGCCACGAAGCCGGCCCGGTCGCCCGCTTCGATGCACTGACCCGACGGCGCTCACGCGCCTCTGGAGGCTATCCAGAAGCCCGCTCCCTCCCCAGGGGCGGGCTTCTGCCGTTCCGTCCGGGGGATACGACGGAACAGGCCGGTCATCGCCCGGTTGACTGCCGTGGAAGCGGGCGCAGGGCACCGCGATGGGGCTGCGATGCGCGCCGCGATCTTCGATATCGACGGAACGCTGCTCGACAGCGTCGACCTGCATGCCCGGGCCTGGGTGGAAGCCTTCGCGCATTTCGGCGTGGAGACGAAGGAGGCCGACGTGCGCGCTCAGATCGGCAAGGGCGGCGACGAGTTGATGCCGGTCTTCCTGCCGCAAGAGCGGATCGAGCGCGAAGGCAAGGCGATCGAGTCCTATCGTTCGGACCTGTTCAAGCGGAGATACCTGCCGGAGGTGCGGCCGTTTCCGGGTGTCCGGCCGCTGTTCGAGCATCTCCGGGCGGCGGGTCTGAAGATCGCGCTCGCCTCGTCGGGCAAGCGCGCCGAGGTCGAGCGCTACACGGAAATCCTGGACATCGGCGATCTCGTCGACGTGGCCACCAGTTCGGACGATGCGGACCGCTCAAAGCCGCATCCCGACATCTTCGAGGCGGCGCTGAAGAAGCTGGCGCGCGGACCGGACGATACCGTCCATGTGATCGGCGATACACCCTACGATGCGGAGGCGGCCAGCAAAGCGGGCCTGCGCACCATCGGGCTGCTCTGCGGCGGCTTTCCGGAAGCCGACCTATCCGCTGCTGGATGCATCGCGATCTACCGCGATCCGCAGGATCTGCTCGACGGTTTCGAGCGCTCGCCCCTGGCGGACGGGTGACCCGGGGGGATCGTGGACAACGTCCGGAAAGCGGCGGTCTTCGTCCACAGATTTCCGGTCGATTGTTGCAGGACGGTGACGGAGCGCGATGCCGGCTACGCAATTTGGCCGAAGGGACTGGTGCGAACTGGATGAAAGGCGTAGCGACCCGGCCGCCAATCTGGATCCTTTCGAAGGACGCGGTGCCTCGTATGCCCCAGACTCACTCCGCCGCCCCGGCGCCGCGCTTCGTTCCCGATGCGAAGCCGCTCCCGGAGCAGATCGCCGAGGCCATCGGGAGCCGGTCGACCCCGCTCAGCCAGCTGCTGCGACTGATGGCGGCCCTGGAGGCCGAGGGGGGCGACGCGGTCCTTCGCCTTCAGCTCCGGGCCCGGATCGGCGCACCGCTCGACGCCTAACGGTCACCTGACGTCCCGTCAGTGCCGTCGCTTATGCCGCCGCCGGTGTTTTGTTCTGCGGTTGTCCGCCTGACCGAGCCTGCTCATGCAGGCGTAGTAGATCTGGCGGCCGATCTGCTCGAGTTCCAGCCCGCGGGGGTTCGGGGTGGTGAAGACCTTGGCGCGTGCCTCCAGGCGGCAGGCCGCGTCCTCCGGGCTGAGGATCGGCGGCTCGGCCCGCGCCGGACCGCAGGCGAGCATCAACCCGGTCAATGCCCCCCACGACACCAAAGCGGTAAACCGCATCCTCGCTCGGCAATTCGGCATTCGGAAGCGCGGCCTTCACTGATCGGGATGTGGACATAATACATCGCGATCGGCCGCGAAGCTTCGTCAAACTGCTGGTTGATAATCGGGACCACGCACGGAACCCCCGTCAGGGAACGATCCAGAGACACCGGCCCGATCCGGTGACGGTCATGCATTCGTAGGGCGCGCCCCCGATCATCGCCCGCTGCTCCACGGATCCGACCTGACTCCGCGGAAGCCGGCGGCAGCCGGCCTCGGGCTCGGCCGGCCGGTCCGATCCGGCGGCTGCGTCGAGCCGGCGGGCGGCGAGCAGGGTCTCGCAGGCCGTCACGGTGGTGGCGTCCTCGGCCAGGGCGGAACCGGCCCACAGCGCCGCGGGCAACAGCGCCAGAATCGTTCGGGGGAGCATCGCGTCCTCAGGGGCGGACCGCGCGGACAGGGTTGACGCGCGACGGCGGCTCTCAACGCCGCGTCGCGCCTCCCGGTTGCCGACTCCGCGGCGCGTCTCAGGTGTCCACAAACGAAGACGCCCGCCGGACCGGCGGGCGTCGTTCACTCCTCGAACCTGCGTGGCGTCCGGTCCAGCGCTCAGCGCTTGGTTTTGACCTTAGCCTTCCGCGCGGCGTAGCGCGCATCGCGCTGCGCCTTCTTGGCTTCCAGTTCGGCGGACTTGCGTTCCTGGGCGGCGGCGAGTTCGGCGGCTTCGCGGGCGAGCTGAGCCGCGAGCTCGGCCTCCTCGCGCTGACGCTTCTCCTCCGCGGCCTTCCGCTCGGCGGCCACCCGGGACGCTTCGCGCTCGCGCGTGCGCTCCTCGCGCGCCTTGGCGATTTCGGCGCGCGCCTTCGCTTTGGCGATCACCTCCGGATCATCGGCCGGCGGTCTGGCCTTGAACTTGGCCAGCAAAGCGGCCTTGGCACTCTGGGAGTTCTGACGGCGATCGTCGAAATTCCTGTAGTCGAATGCGCTCATCTGACCTTTCTCAGTTGCGTGGGTGAGCATCTCGCGGAGACATCCGAGCACCGTCGGCGTCTCCTGGTTCCGTCCCCGGGCTTCGGAACCAAACGAATCCATCGATGAAACCGATGGTCCGACCCGAGCGCTCGGACCACGCCGGAGCGCTCGGGTCGGACCAAGTTCAGAATTTCGGGAAGCCCATACCCGCAGCTCCGGCCTACATGCAATCGCCGCGGCACGCGAAGGCACAGCGGCGAGCGACAAACCAAGTCATCTCTGTAAGAGTTTCACCCGGCGATGCCGAAAAACCTCAACCGGGCGGACATGCAAGCCGCCGAAGCGCGGTGCGGGATGGCGGACACCCTGTCCTGATGCCAGGCAGAAATGGGGCGCCCAAGCGGACACCGCAAGGTTTCGGCGTAGGTGCATCACCATCCGGACGTGGCGGCACGACTACAATCGATGACGTCCGGCCCACGCCGGCGGACGCACGCCTGGCGCCGACCTGTTGCATTCGGCTCCGATGCTTGCGACGACAACAACCCAGACTTGCACCTCGAACAAATCGACGATCTTTGCTGTCTCCGCTCGATCCCCCGCCGTTCGCCCGTTCGCCCGCTCGGCCGAGCGGATCGTGCCGATCACCGGCCGACGCGGTGCGGATCCGCTCCTCGATGGATCGTCGGACCGCATCCTTGGGGCTCCCCCCATCCCGTCCGGACCGCCCTGCCGCGCGGAGACGCATCGGATAGCGTCCTGTCGCCCCGCGTGACTCATCACGGGCGGCCGCGGCGCCTGGCCTTGCAACAGGCTTCGACCGACGTGATGCTGCCAGACACCCGAAGCGCACCGGCGACTGGCGCATTTTTAGGCATTCCGGCGGCAGGGTGCCGCGCCGGATCGCCAAGTGCGGCACGAGGCCTGCTTCGTCGAACGCCACCAGGTCGTCGAGGCGGCCGCACCGAGGATTGCGATGCCCGACGAGAGATCACCGTTCGATCCGGAGTTGTACGCCGCCGCCGCATCGGCGCTCCTCGATCTGCATCTCGATCCGACATGGATGCCCGCGATCACGGCGAATCTCCGGGTCCTGGCGGCCGCAGCCGAATTGGTGAGCGGCTTTCCGCTTCCGGACGATCTCGAAGCGGCGCCGAGGTTCGAGGCATGAGCGCGCCGGTCCCAGCCGGTGCGGCGGCGCTCGCCGATGCGGTCGCGCGCGGACGCCGCAGCGCCCGGGCCATCGTGACCGAAACGCTCGACCGGATCGGGCGACTCGACGGCCGGGTCAACGCCTTTACGGATGTGCTCGCCGCGCGGGCTTTGGAGCGGGCCGACCGGCTCGATGCCGAGATCGCTGGCGGCGCCGGCGCGGGGCCGCTCGCCGGCGTGCCGTTCGCGGTGAAGAACCTGATCGACGTCGCCGGCCTGCCCACCCGGGCCGGCTCGGCCATCAACCGGGATCGCCCGCCGGCCGCCCGCGACGGCGCGCTCGTCCGCCGCCTGGAGGCGGCCGGGGCGATCCTGGTGGGCGCCCTCAACATGGGCGAGTACGCCTACGACTTCACCGGCGAGAACGTCCACGACGGCGACGCGCACAATCCGCACGGCCTCGACCGCATGACCGGCGGATCCTCCAGCGGCTCGGGGGCGGCCCTCGCCGCCGGGATGGTGCCGCTCACCCTCGGATCCGACACGAACGGCTCGATCCGCGTGCCGTCGGCCTTCTGCGGCTGTTTCGGCCTCAAGCCCACCTACGGCCGGCTGACCCGAGCCGGCAGCTTCCCCTTCGTCGGCAGCCTGGACCATCTCGGACCCATGGCCCGGAGCGTGACCGACCTCGCCCTTGCCTACGACGCGATGCAGGGCCCGGATCCGGACGACCCCGTGGCGACGACGCGACCTCCGGATCCGACCCTGCCGCTCCTCGAATCCGGTGTCGGCGACCTGCGCGTCGCGGTGGCCGGCGGCTACTTCGCCCGCGGCGGCGATCCGGACGCCTTCGCGGCCGTGGCCCGCGTGGCGGATGCACTCGGAGCACGCCGCGCCGTCGAACTGCCCGAGGCGCATCGGGCGCGGGCCGCGGCCTACCTGATCACCGCGGCGGAGGGTGCGACGCTCCATCTGGAGCGTCTCCGCGCCCGGCCACAGGATTTCGACCCCGCCGTGCGGGACCGCCTGATCGCCGGCGCGATGATCCCGGCGCCGCACGTGGAGCGGGCGCAACGGTTCCGCCGCTGGTATCGAAACGCGGTGCTCGACCTGTTCGAGCACGTGGACGTGATCCTGGCGCCGGCCACGCCCTGCCGCGCGCCGAAAGGGGGTCAGACCCATTTCGTGCTGGACGGCGTGACCCTGCCGGTGCGGGCCAATATCGGCGTCTTCACGCAGCCGATCTCCTTCATCGGGCTTCCGGTCGTCGCGGTGCCGGTCCGGCTCGACGCCGGGCTGCCGCTGGGGGTCCAGGTGATCGCCGCGCCCTGGCGCGAGGATCTGGCCCTGCGCGTGGCGCACCATCTCGAACGGAGCGACGTGTGCGCCGCGCCCGTAGCGGAGCTTGCCTGATGGAGATCGACGATCCCGCCGTGGTGGCCGAGATGCGGGCCGCCTTCCAGGCCTACGAGGCTGCGCTCACCAGCAACGACGTCCCGACCCTGGAGGCCCTGTTCCGAGACGATCCCCTGACCATCCGCTACGGCATCGGCGAGAACCTCTACGGCATGGAGGCGATCCGCGCCTTCCGGCGGGCTCGGTCGCCGGCGGGCCTGGATCGCGCCCTGGATCAGACGGTCATCACCACCTACGGCCGGGACTTCGCCACCGCCATGACCCTGTTCACCCGGGAGACCGCCCCGGGCAAGATCGGTCGCCAGAGCCAGACCTGGGTCCGCTTCCCGGAGGGATGGCAGGTCGTGGCCGCCCATGTCAGCGTCATCGACGCCTAGCCGGCGCCGCGGAAGGCGACTGGCCGCAGGCTTGCATGTTGTCGAGCGTATTCCGGCCCCGCAGGACCGGACGAACGCGAGTGTACGCCTCCCGATGTTGTTCCGCCTGACACGTTTCGGCGCCCGTGCGGCGCTTGCCGGCAGCCTCATGCTCTCCGCCGCCACGGTGGCCTCGGCGCAGGGGACCCTGCGGATCGGCATGACGGCCTCCGACATCCCGCTGACCACCGGCCAGACCGACAATGGCGGCGAGGGCATGCGGTTCCTCGGCTATACGGTCTATGACGGCCTCATAAATTGGGATCTTTCGAGCGCCGACCGGGCTTCGGATCTGGTCCCGGGGCTCGCCACCAGCTGGGCCGTCGACGCGGCCGACAAGACCAAGTGGACCTTCAAGCTGCGGCCGGGCGTGAAATTCCACGACGGCTCCGACTTCACCGCCGACGCCGTCGTGTGGAACCTCGACAAGCTCCTGAAGGCCGACGCCCCGCAATACGATCCGCGCCAGTCCGCGCAGGGCAAGACCCGCATCCCGGCCGTGGCCAGCTACCGGGTCGTCGACCCGCTCACCGTCGAGATCACCACCAAGGCGCCCGACGCCACGCTGCCCTACCAGATCGCCTGGATCATGATGTCCTCCCCGGCCCAGTGGGAAAAACTCGGCAAGTCCTGGGACGCCTTCGCCAAGCAGCCCTCCGGCACCGGCCCGTGGAAGCTGACCCTGTTCGCCCCGCGCGAGCGCGCCGAGATGGTGCCGTTCAAGGAGTACTGGGACGCGAAGCGGGTCCCGAAGCTCGACAAGCTCGTGCTCGTGCCGCTGCCGGAGGCCAATGCCCGGGTCGCGGCCCTGCGCTCCGGCCAGGTCGACTGGATCGAGGCGCCGGCCCCGGACGCCGTCGCCTCCCTGAAGGGCGCCGGGTTCACCATCGTCACGAACGCGTACCCGCATAACTGGACGTGGCACCTGTCGCGGGTCGAGGGCTCGCCCTGGAACGACATCCGCGTGCGCAAGGCGGCCAATCTCGCCATCGACCGGGACGGCCTGAAGGAGCTGCTGGGAGGCCTCGCGATCCCCGCCAAGGGCTTCATGCCGCCCGGCCATCAATGGTTCGGCCACCCCACCTTCGACGTGACATACGATCCGGAGGCGGCCAAGAAGCTGCTCGCCGAGGCGGGCTACAGCCCGGCCAAGCCCCTCAAGCTGAAGGTCGCGATCTCGGCCTCGGGCTCCGGCCAGATGCAGCCGCTGCCGATGAACGAGTTCGTCCAGCAGAACCTCGCCGACGTGGGCATCCAGGTCGATTACGAGGTGGTCGAGTGGAACACCCTGATCAACATCTGGCGCGCCGGCGCCAAGGCCGACATCTCCCGCGGCGTCTCGGCGATCAACTATTCCTACTTCATCCAGGACCCGTTCACCGGCTTCATCCGGCACCTTCAGTGTAACTTCGCCCCGCCGAACGGAACGAACTGGGGATACTACTGCGATCCGTCGATGGATAAGTTGTTCGATCAAGTCCGCAACACGTTCGACACGGCCGAACAGACCAAGGTCCTTGAGAAGATCCACGAGAAGTACGTGGATGACGCGCTGTTCGTGATGATCACGCACGACGTCAATCCGCGGGCGATGAGCCCGAAGGTCAAGGGCTTCGTCCAGGCACAGAACTGGTTCCAGGATTTTTCGAACATCACCATCGCGACCGCGGGGCGGTAACTGGGGGAAACACATCTCTCCTCCCCCTTGTGGGGAGGAGCCGGAGGTGGGGGTCGTGCAGGATTGAGCACAGCGGTGCCGTCTGAACCACCCCCACCCCTAACCCCTCCCCACAGGGGGGAGGGGAATAGCCTCCGCTATGCGCGACGACAGGGCCCTCAATGCTGCTCTACATCCTCAAGCGCCTGGTCTACGTGACGCCCGTGGCGTTCGGGGTCAGCGTGGTCTGCTTCCTCCTGGTCCATCTCGCGCCGGGCGATCCGCTGAGCGCAGTCCTGCCCGCCGACGCGACCCAGGCCACCATCGACGAGATGCGGGCGGCCTACGGGTTCGATAAGCCGTTGCCGGTCCAGTACCTGATCTGGCTGTGGCACGTGCTGCACGGCGACCTCGGCGTCTCGATCGCCACCGGCCGGCCGGTTCTGGGCGAAGTGAGCCGCGCCGTGGTCAACTCGCTGATCCTCGCCTCGGTGGCGACCGTGATCGGCTTCACCTTCGGCACCCTGTTCGGCTTCGTGGCCGGCTATCACCGCAACTCGATCGCCGACCGGGCGGCCTCCGCGCTCTCGGTCTTCGGGGTCAGCGTGCCGCATTACTGGCTCGGCATGGTGCTGGTGATCGTGTTCTCGGCCACGCTCGGCTGGCTGCCGCCCACCGGAGCCGGGCCCGACGGGTCCGGCAACTGGCGGCCCGATTTCGACCACCTGCGCTACCTGATCCTGCCGGCGGTCACGATGTCGGTGATCCCGACCGGCATCATCGCCCGCACCGTCCGGGCGCTCGTCGCCGACATCCTGGCGCAGGACTTCGTCGAGGCGCTCCGCGCCAAGGGCATGGACGAACGCGGCGTCTTCAAGCACGTGGTGCGCAATGCCGCCCCCACGGCGCTGGCGATCATGGGCCTCCAGCTCGGCTACCTGCTCGGCGGCTCGATCCTGGTGGAAACCGTGTTCGCGTGGCCGGGCACCGGCTTCCTCCTCAACGCCGCGATCTTCCAGCGCGACCTGCCCTTGCTCCAGGGCTCGATCCTGGTGCTGGCGATGTTCTTCGTGGTCCTCAACCTGCTGGTCGACGTGATGCAGACCGCCCTCGATCCGCGCATCGAGCGCGCCTGAGCCGGAGGACGATGATGACAGCTCCCATCACGGCGGCCTCCGTCGCCCTCGACGGCGGGGTCCTCGCCGCCGAAGACGCCGCCCGCACGCCCGACGCCGTCTTCGCCCCGTCACGCGGCTTCTGGGGCCATGTCGGCCACCGGCTGGTCCGCGACCCCGTCGCGATGGGCGCCGGCGCGGTGATCCTGCTGGTGGTGGTCATCGCGCTCCTGGCGCCGTGGATAACCCCGATGGACCCCTACAAGGGTTCGATGCTGCGGCGCCTCCGGCATGTGGGCGATGCCACCTACTGGCTCGGCTCCGACGAACTCGGACGCGACATGATCAGCCGGCTGATGCTGGGCTCCCGGCTGTCGCTGTTCATCGGCGTCACGCCGGTGCTCATCGCCTTCGTGATCGGCTCCGGCATCGGCATCCTCGCCGGCTACGTCGGCGGCTGGACCAACACGATCCTGATGCGCACGATCGACGTCTTCTTCGCGTTTCCGTCCGTCCTGCTGGCGATCGCTCTGTCCGGGGCGCTCGGCGCCGGCATCTTCAACTCGATCGTGTCGCTGACCTGCGTGTTCGTGCCCCAGATCGCCCGGGTGGCCGAGAGCGTCACCACGGGCATTCGCAAGCGCGACTACATCGACGCCGCCAAACTGTCCGGCGCCTCGGCCCTGACGATCATGCGCGTGCAGGTGCTCGGCAACGTCGTGGGGCCGATCTTCGTCTACGCCACCAGCCTGATCTCGGTCTCGATGATCCTGGCCTCGGGCCTCTCGTTCCTCGGCCTGGGCGTGCGCCCGCCGGAGCCGGAATGGGGCCTGATGCTCAACACCCTGCGCACCGCGATCTACGTCAACCCGGTCGTCGCCGCCCTGCCGGGCGTGTGCATCTTCGCCGTCTCGATCGCCTTCAACCTGTTTTCGGACGGCCTTCGCGCCGCCATGGAGATTCGCCAGTGAGCGTCATCCTGGACGCCCCCGACCCGTTCGCCCTCGACCGCGGCGGCCCCGCCCAGCCGCTCCTGTCGGTCTCGGGCCTGGTCAAGCACTTCCCGGTCCGGAAGGCCGGCGGCCGGAAGCAGGTGGTCCGCGCCGTCGACGGCGTCGATTTCGATGTCCTGAAGGGCGAGACGCTGGGCATCGTCGGCGAGTCCGGCTGCGGGAAGTCGACCACCGCCAAGCTGCTGATGGGCCTGATCGAGCGCGATTCCGGCACGATGCTGTACGACGGGCAGCCGGTCGGCGAGCGCGCCATGCCGTGGCGGTCCTACCGCCGTCAGGTCCAGATGGTGTTCCAGGACAGCTACGCGTCGCTCAACCCGCGCATGACCGTGGAGCAGTCGATCGCCTTCGGCCCGAAGGTCAACGGCGTTCCGGGCCGCGAGTCGGTCGAGCGCGCCCGCGCGCTGCTCGCCCGGGTCGGCCTGGAGCCGAAGCGCTTCGCCGGCCGCTACCCCCACGAGATCTCGGGGGGGCAGCGCCAGCGGGTCAACATCGCCCGCTCGCTCGCCCTGGAGCCGCGGCTGGTGCTCCTCGACGAGGCCGTCTCCGCCCTGGACAAATCCGTGGAGGCGCAGGTGCTGAACCTGCTCCTCGACCTGAAGGCCGAGTTCGGCCTGACCTACATCTTCATCAGCCACGACCTGAACGTCGTGCGCTTCATCTCCGACCGGGTCATGGTGATGTATCTCGGCCGGGTCTCCGAGATCGGACCCTCCGATACCGTGCTGGACGCTCCGGCCCACCCCTACACCGAGGCTCTCCTGGCCTCGATGCCCTCGCTCGATCCCGACAACCGCACCGAGGTGGCGCTCCTGGCCGGCGATCCGCCGAACCCGATCGATCCCCCCTCCGGCTGCCGGTTTCATCCCCGCTGCGCCCTCGCGGAGGGGATCTGCGGCGAGACCGAGCCGCCGCTCGACCCGGTCCGGCCGCTGCACCGGGTCGCCTGCCTGGCGCGGCAGCCCGGCTCCGGCCATTCCAAGGCTCCGGCCCGGGCGCTCGCGGCATGAGCGACGCGATCTCCCCGTCCGAACCCGCCGTCGTCCTGAGGGACCTGCGCGTCGCCTTCGGCAAGGTCCAGGTCGTCGACGGCGTCGATCTGACGGTCGAGCGCGGGCAGGCGCTGGCGCTGATCGGCGAATCCGGCTCCGGCAAGAGCGTGACCCTGCGGGCGATCCTGCGCCTGTTCGCCGAGGGCCGCAGCCGGATCGAAGGCGAGATCCGGGCGGCCGGCCGGGACGTGCGGGCGCTCAGCCGGCGCCAGCTCGCGGACTTCCGCGGCGGCGACGTCTCGATGATCTTCCAGGAACCGCTGCTCGCCTTCGACCCGGTCTACACGGTGGGTCAGCAGATCACCGAGGCGATCCACCGCCACGAGACGATCTCCCGGGACGAGGCCCGCAAGCGCGCCCTCGCGCTGTTCGAACGGGTCCGCATCCCGAGCCCGGATCGGCGGCTCGACAACTACCCGCACGAGATGTCGGGCGGCATGCGCCAGCGCGCCATGATCGCCCTGGCGCTCGCCTGCCGGCCGCAGGTCCTGCTGGCCGACGAGCCGACCACCGCGCTCGACGCGACGGTGCAGATCCAGGTGCTGCTGCTCCTGCGCGAATTGCAGCGCGACCTCGGCCTGTCGATCGTCATCGTCACGCACGATCTGGGCGCCGCCGTCGAGGTCGCCGACCGGATCGCCGTGATGTACGCGGGCAAGATCGTCGAGACCGGGACCGCCCATCAGGTCGTGCTGAATCCGCACCACCCCTACACGATCGGCCTCCTGCGCAGCCGGGCGGAGGGGGCGCTGGCCAAGGGCTCCCGGCTCCAGACCATCCCGGGCAGCCCGCCCGACCTCGCGAACCGCCCCCCGGGCTGCCCGTTCGCGCCGCGCTGCTTCCTGGCGGAGGAGCGTTGCCGCCGGGAGATGCCGCCGGTGGCCGAGATCGGCCCCGGACACCGCGTGGCCTGCTGGCGCACCGAGGAGGCGTCGGCGGCCTACCGGGCCGGCCCGACCCCGGTGCGCGCCGTCGAGGCGGTCCCGGCCTGACCTCGACGGGTCGGCGTCGAGCCGTTATCGGGCTTGGCGCGGTCCCGCGGCGGCGAGCCGCGACCGGATCGGCCGCCCGGGCGTCACGATGAGTCAAGTTCCCACCGAGATCCTGCTCGTCCCCCGTGGCGCGGCCGGCCATTTCCTTCCGGCTGCGCTCGGCTGGATGGGCAAGGCGATCACCGTGACGGACCGTCCGGGCGCGGCGAATCACGTGCTCTGCCTGCCGGTGCTGGACTTCGTCCGCCTGGGCTTTGCCGAGACGGGCGGACGCCTCGACCTGCTGGAACCCGGGGATGCCGAGAACCTCCGGTCCGGGCGCGCGGCGCTGCTCCTCGACCTGTCGAACGAGGGACCGGGCCTCCATGCCCCGACCTTCGAGGCGCTGCACCGCAATCTCGACGCGCGCGCCATCCCGCGCGACCGGGTCATCCTGGTCTCCCAGAACCGATGGCTGCGGCTGGACTACGAGCGGCTCTACGGCGAGGGGCTGCGCTTCTGGACCTTCGAGTTCTTCCCGCTCCAGGTCGCCCTGTGGCTCGACGCGGAGGCGGGCCCGCGGCTGTTCCCGCAGCACGCGCTGGACCGCGCCGGCTACGCGCCGTTCGCGCGCAGGGCCGATCCGCCCCGGTTCCTCTGCCAGAACGCGGCCCTGCGCTGGCACCGGGTCCTGCTCTACCGCTGGTTCCAGCTCAACGGGCTCGACCGGGACGGCCTGATCTCGTTCCACGGGATCGGGGCGGACAACCCGAAGGCGGGGGGCATCGACGTCTTCCACGCGCCGCCGGAGATCGAGGCCGCCTTCGGCCCGCTCCTCGCCGATGTCGGCACCTGGATCCCGCGGCAGGCGCGGCGGATCGACCCCGACAACGGCACCGACATGGTCATGACCCTGGACACCCAGGCCTACGCGGGCTGCGACCTCACCGTGATCTCGGAGACCGACTTCTTCGAGCGCGGCGTCGAGCGCATCACCGAGAAGTCGCTGAAGGCCGCCGCCACCGGGCTGCCCTTCGTGACGGTCGGTGCCCCGCGCGCGGTTGCGCGGCTCTCCGAGTTGGGCTTTCACACCTTCGGCGCCCTGATCGACCATCACTACGACGTGATCGCCGACCCGTGCGAGCGCCTGCCGCAGGTGTTCCGCGCCATCGAACGGGCCTGGGCCGCCTGCAAGGGCGACCCCGCCGGCTGGCACGGCCGGGCGCGGGAGCAGGCCGAGGCCAACGTCGCCCATGCGCGACGCGGCCTCCTGGCGCAGCTCGACCGGGTGATGGTGATGCCTCTGGTCGCGCGCCTGGCGCGCTTCGCGGAGACGGGCACCATCGAGCACTGACCGCCGCGTCGCCGTGACCGGACCTCTGCCCCCACCGGATCGGTCCTGCGCGGCCTGCGGCCGTGGGCATTACCTTGCGGTGCCGTTCTGCCCGTTCTGCGGCGCCGGCCAGGCATCGCGCGCGTCCCTCGGCGCTGACACATCCCGGCCCGCGCCGCAGGGCGTCCGCCGCAATCCGATTCCGGCGTCACCCGCTTCCCCCGGGACGTGGGCGGTCGCCGACGCCGAGCCGCATCGGCCGCGTCCGGCAGCGCCGCGTGCGCCTTCGCGTCGGACCATGGCCGATCGGGCGCCTCGGCGCGGGGGCTCGCGGTTCCGTCGCGTCATCGCAATGGCGGTCTTCGTCGGCGGCCTGACCTGTCGGGCTCCGGCCCTGCGGGAGGATCCGCCCGCGGCGACGCGGCTGGCGATCGGATCCGACTGGATGCGCGTGACGCTCGCGCCGTTCCGGAGGACGCCGCTGCTGCTCTTGGCCGGCGAGGGCGCCTTCGGCCTGCGGATCGACGGGGAGCGCGTCGTGCGCGTCGGGCCGGGCGAGAGCATCACGCTCGGCACCCGGCTTCTGCGGAGCCTCGAATTGCGCGCGAGACCCCGAACCGTCGTCACGCTGACACCCGTTCCGGAGCCGTAGGCCGCGTCGGAAGCCGCGTTACGCGGCGAGCCGCAGAGTCTCGGCCAAAAGCCGCATTGCCGGATCCATGGCGCGTTCCGGCACCGCCGCGTAGCCGAGCAGCAGGCCCTCCGCCGGTCGTCCGGCGTAGTAGGCCGAGAGGGCCACGGCGGAGATCCCGGCGCGTCCGAGCGCGTCCGTGGCCGCCGTATCGGTGAGCCCCGCGGGCCAGGCGGGCCCCGGCCGGGCGATGAGATGCATCCCGCCCTCCATCGGGGTGATCGCGACGAGGCCGTCGGCGATGCGGCCGGCGGCCTCGACGAGCGCCGCCTGACGCAGGGCGTAGAGACGACGCGTCCGGCGCAGGTGGCTCGCCAAGTGTCCGTCCTCGATGAAGCGGGCCAGCGCCCATTGGCCGATCACCGGCGGCGCCGGACCGGTCTCGGTCAGGGCGTGGTGCACCGGCGCGACGAGCCCGCGCGGCAGGACGAGATAGCTGAGCCCCATGGCGGGCAGCAGCAGCTTCGAGAAGCTGCCGACGTAGATCACGCGGCCGGAGCGATCGAGGGTGCGCAGCGGCGCGAGCGGGCGTCCGGCGTACCGGTAGGCGCCGTCGTAATCGTCCTCCACGATCCAGCCCGAGCCGGTCTCCGCCCAGGAGAGCAGGTCGAGCCTGTTCTCCAGGCTCATGGCCTGCCCGAGGGGATAATGGTGGGCCGGCGTCACCACGGCGAGCCTCGCCGCGGGCGCCAGAGAGGCCGCCCGCGCAGCCGCCAGTCCGCCCGATCCGATCGGCACGGGGACGGGTCGCAGGCCCGCGGCCGCGAGCGCCTGCGCGATGCCGGGGAAGCCCGGCTCCTCGACCAGGGCGGTCTCGCCCGGGTCAAGGAGCAGCTCCGCGATCAGCCGGAGGCTCTGGCGGATGCCGGCCGTGACGATCACCTCGTCCGCCTCGCAGACGACGCCCCGGGCCTGCCCGAGATGGGCGGCGATCGCCCCCCTGAGCGCAGGCGAGCCGCGGGGGTCTGGCCGCTCGATCGGGCCGTGGCGCCACTCGGCCTGGAGCAGGCGCGCCCACACGGGGTACGGGAAGGCGTCGACCGCCGGGCGCCCGAGCGCGAAGGCATCCGGCACGTCCGGTCCGGCCATGAAGCGCCGCGGCGCGGCGCCGACCAGGCGGGCGCCGCGCCGCGACAGGCTCGGCGGCAACGCCGCTGCCGGCGGGTCGGCCGTCACGGCGCGCGGGACGGCATCGTCGGGAATCGTCGCGGCCACGCGCGTGGCCGAACCGATCCGCGCCGTCAGGTAACCCTCCGCGGTGAGCTGCTCCAGGGCGAGAACCACCGTGCCCCGGGCGCAGCCGAGATCCGCCGCCAGCATCCGCGACGGCGGGAGCCGGGCGCCCCGGGGCAGGCGCCGGTCCAGGATCGCGGCGCGCAGGGCCTCGCGCAGCTGGGCGTGCAGCGGCGAAGGCGAGGCGGCGTCGAGGCTGACGGACAGGGGGGGAATGGCCCGGGTCACGGCACGAACTGGTCCAGTCGGGTTTCGGAAACTGGACCTTTCCCTTGGTCCGCCGGCGGGTCAATCAGCCGGTCTGACGATGTCGCTCGGATCGGACCTCATGTACCAGCCGCCGCACTTCCGGGAGGATTCGCGGGCCGCGCAGCACGCGCTGATCCGCACCCATCCCCTCGGCCTCCTGATCACGGCCGGCCCGGCCGGGCTCCTGGCAAACCCGATCCCGTTCCTGCTCGACGAGGCGGGCCCGCACGGGACGCTCCGGGCCCATCTCGCCCGGGCGAACCCGCAGGGACAGGACCTCGCCGCGGTGTCGGAATGCCTGATCGTGTTCCAGGGACCCCAGGGCTACGTCACGCCGGGCTGGTACGCGAGCAAGCGCGCGCACGGGCGGGTGGTGCCGACCTGGAACTACGCGACGGTCCACGCGTGGGGACGCCCGCGCGTGATCCAGGATGCGACCTGGCTGGCAGGCCAGATCGCCGATCTCACCGCCCTGCGCGAGGCGCCCCGCGCCGAGCCCTGGGCGGTCTCGGATGCGCCGGCCCCGTTCGTGGCCGCGCAGGTCCGGGCGCTGATCGGGGTAGAGATACCGATCACCCGCATCGAGGGGAAGTGGAAGATGAGCCAGAACAGGCCGGTCGAGGACCGGGACGGTGTCGTCGCGGGGTTCCGGGCGGACGGCGAGACAACGCTCGCCGACCTCGTCGCGGCGCGGAGCGGATCATGAGCATGCGCGTCGACGCCTTCGGCCAGCCGATCGGCCCGGCCCTTCCGGACTGGAGCCCGCGCCCGTTCCCGCCGCGGACGCCCATGACGGGCCGCACCTGCCGGGTCGTGCCGCTCGACGCCGCCGCCCATGCGGCGGGCCTGTTCGCCGCCTATAGCGGGGCGCCCGACCGGCGCGGCTGGACCTATCTTCCGGACGAGATGCCCGAGAGCGAGGCCGACTTCCGGACGCGGCTGGAGGCGCGGGCGGCAAGCGCGGACCCACTGTTCCACACGATCCTCGATGCCGGGAGCGGCGAGCCCCTGGGCCTCGCGTCGTACCTGCGGATCGATCCGAACAACGGCGTGATCGAGGTCGGACATCTCCATTTCGGGCCGAAGCTGCAGCGCGCCGCCGCCGCCACGGAGGCGATGGCGCTGATGATGAGCCGCGCCTTCGACGAACTCGGATACCGCCGCTACGAGTGGAAATGCGACAGCCTCAACGCCCCGTCCCGGGCGGCGGCGCTCCGCCTGGGCTTCACCTTCGAGGGCATCTTCCGCAACGCCGTCGTGGTGAAGGGGCGATCGCGCGACACCGCGTGGTTCTCGGTCACCGATGCGGAATGGCCGCTCCTGCGCGCCGGCTTCGCGGCGTGGCTCGACCCGGTCAATTTCGACGCCGACGGGCGGCAGCGGCGCGGGCTCGCGGAACTCCGTGCCGGGGCCGGGTGAGGGCGGTTCAGGGACGGCCGACCAGGAAGGCCTCGGCGCTGCGCAGGCTCAGCGCCATGATGGTCAGGGCCGGGTTCGCCGCGAGGGAACTCGGGAAGGTCGAGCCGTCGCAGATCCACAGGTTGTCGATGTCGAAGCTGCGGCCGTAGGGATCGACCACGGCGCTGGCGCCGTCGCGCCCCATCCGGCAGGTGCCGATCGTGTGGGCGACGCGTTCCATCACCCAGATGTCCTCGGCGCCGGCGGCTTCCCACAGCTTGCGCATCACCTTCGTGGCGTGCGCGTTGAGGCGGTTCTCGTTGGTGCCGTAGCCGAAGCTGATCCGGGCCTTGGGCATGCCGTGCCGGTCGGTCTCGTCCGACAGGGTCAGCACGTTCGTGTCGCAGGGCAGGGTCTCGCCGTTGATGCCGATCCCCGCCAGCCGGTTGTAGCGGTCGAGGTAGTCGAGGAGCGGCTTCCCCCACAGGCCGCGCCCGCGCGCCACCGCGTTGCCGAACGTCACCGGCACGACCCCGAGGCTCTGGATCAGGTAGCCGCCGGCAAAATCCGCATCCGACCGCAGGAAGTCCTCGGTGATCAGCGACGACGGATAGCCACGGTTCATCCGCACCTCGTGGGGGAAGGTGCCCCAGACCTGCGTGGCCACGTGGCCCATGTAGTTGCGTCCGACCTGATCGCTGGAATTGCCGAGCCCGAGATGCAGGAGCAGCCGCGGCGTCTCGACGGCGCCGGCGCAGAGGAACACGGCCGCGCAGCGCTGGCGCCGGTCCACGCCGCCCTGCCGGTAGACCACCGCGGTGACGCGGCCGTCGGCGCCGCGTTCCAGGCCGTGCACGAACGCCTCGGCCCGGATCTCCGCACCGTGGGTCAGGGCCAGCGGCAGGTAGGTCACGTCCATGCTCGCCTTGGCGCCGGTGCGGCAGCCCTGGTGGCAGAAGCCGCAGTTGATGCAGGCGTTGCGCCGCGGTCCGCCCGCGGAGTCGAAATCCCGCGACACCACGGCCGCCGGGGCATCGGCCCAGCGGATCCCGAGTGCGTCGCAGGCGCCGGCCATGATCTGCGCCGGGCCGTTGCGCGGCACCGGCGGGAGCGGGTAGCGCCGGTCGGGATCCCAGGGATAGGCCTGCGCCCCCGAGACGCCGAGGAAGCCTTCGACCCGCTCGTAGAACGGGACAAGCTCCTCGTAGGTCAGCGGCCAGTCGACGCCCTCGCCGGTCTCCGTCCGGAGCCGCAGGTCGCGGGCGTCGGCGCGGGGCACGAAGGCGCCCCAGTGGAGGGTCGAGCCGCCGACTCCGGTGCCGCTGTTGTTGGCGCCGAAGGCCTCGGGCGTCGGGCCGCCGCTCAGGCGTTCCTCGGTCCAGTAGATCTCGTCGGCGAGCGTCTCGTCGAAGGCGAAGCGCTCCGGCGTGAAATTCGGTCCCGCCTCCAGGGCCACGACCTTCAGGCCGGCCGCGGCGAGGCGCGCCAGCAGGGGGGCACCGCCGGCTCCGGTGCCCACGACGACAGCATCGACGACATCCTCGTCGCGGTGGGCGCGCATGCCGTCGAAGTTCATGGCGTCACCTCGGCGTTTGCGGATCGTGGCTCCCAGGGCTCGGGGGCGTCGAGCCCGACCTCGCCGAAGCCCGGAAGCCCGTCGGCGATCTCGCCCGGCCTGTCGCCGCCCGCGCCGATGCCCGAGAAGCCGATCCGCGCCAGGGCGGCCGGATGGGCGAGCCAGAGCCGGGTCGCGTCGGCACGCAGATCCTCGAACCAGAACCGCATCCGATCCGCATCGAGCCGGCCGCCGAGACGCTCCGGCACCGTCAGCTCGCCGCGCTGGGCGAGGCTCAGCAACCCGTCCTGATACGGCTCGTCCAGCGTCACGAAGGGGCGACCGCGCACCGCGCGGGCCGCGGCATCGAGGGTGCGCAAGGCGGCCGCGTAGGCCTCCGCGTCCAGGGGCAGCGCCACGAAGCGCCAGCCGTCCCCGTCCACGGCGGCGAGCCGCCGATCGAGCCGGGCCGCGAGGTCGATGTCCTCGACCGGCAGGACGCGGGCGAGGACGGCGCGCAGGATCGCGAGTTCCACCGGATCGAGGGCCTCCGGCCGGTAGGCGGGGTCGTCGGCCTCCGCGCGGGTGTCGAGGGCCGCGCGCAGCCGGCTGTTCACCCGCTCGGAGGCGATCAGGGCTTGATAGGCGACCGGTATCGCCGGGGCGAGGGGCGCGGGATCGCGCGGCCGGGCGCCGATGTGATCGCGCAGCCGGGCGGCCAGGATCTCGGGACGTTCCAGCGGCAGGAGGTGCCCGACGCCCTCCACCGTGACGAGGCGATGACGCGCGAGATGCGGCGCCATCAGGGCGCGCTGCGCGTCGGGCCCGAGGTCGGCATCCTCGGAGCCCGCGAGGATCAGCGCAGGCGTGCGCAGAACCCCGATGCGGCGGCACCAATCCTCGCGGGATCCGGCGTCGAGCCATGCCTTCCAGGCGTCCGGCGACGCCCGGAGCACGTCTGCGACGCAGAGGGCCTCCGTGTCGGGATCCAGGGCCGATCCGACATTCTCGCGCACGAAAGCCTGCGCCTCCCGCCGCCGCGTCTCCGCATCCGCGTCGATCCAGGCGCGCATCCGGGCACGGCGGTCCTCGGGAATGGGTTCGGGGCTCGGCGGCGAGCCCGAGACCAGGATCAGGTCCGTGAGGCCGGCCAGGCCCGGCGCGCCATCCTCGGACCGGCGCGCGAGGGCCAGCGCCACCTTGGCCCCCATGCTGTGGCCGGCGATTCCGAAGCGCGCGGTCTTATGGGCGCTGATCACGGCGTCGACGTGGTCGGCCATCGCGTCGACCGAGAACGCCGTCCTGCCGGCGGCTTCGCCGAAGCCGGGCAGATCCACCGGGTGGCACGTCGGCGTTCCGTCGAGGGCGCGCGCGAGCGGGCCCCAGCTTCGGGCGCTGCCGCCCAGGAAGTGCAGGCAGAACAGGACTTCGGGTTCAGACATCGCGGAGACATCGCGCGCCTGCAGGACGCTTCAAGCGTACGAGACGCCGCATGGCCGAAGTCTTGGCGGGCGGTCTTCGGCCAAGTCCCGGCACCGTGTAAGCAGCGCCCGGGAGGTGACCGCCATGTCGGATCTCGCGTGCGCCTGGCGCGTGGAGGAGGCCTGTCTCAACGCCTGGCCGAGCTCGCGCCAGCTTCTGGTCGACGGCTACCTGCTGCGGGCCGCGGGTGGGCCTTCCAAACGGCAGAACTCGGTGAACCCCCTGCGCGGCAGCGGCGCGCCGGAGCCGGCGATCGAGGCGGCCGGAGCGATCTATGCCCGCCTCGGGCAGCGCGCGATCTTCCGGGTACCCACCATCGCGCCCCAGATGGAGCCGCTCCTCGCGCGCCGCGGTTATACCGTCCTGGACGAGACCTGCACCCTCGTCCGCGACCTCGACGACCTGCCTGCGGAGCCCGACCCCGCCGTCGCGGTGGCGGCGGCCCCCGGCGACGCCTGGCTGGCGCTCCGCGACGGGATCAACCGCGCCGACCCCGCGGCCGTCCTGGCGTTCCGCGAGACGGTCGCCGCCCTGGCGGTGCCCCGGGCCTTCGCGGCGGCGGAGGCGGAGGGCGGGATCGGCGCCATCGCCTTCGGGGTGCTCGATCGCGAGTGGCTGGTCATCGAATCGGTGGCGGTGCCCGCACCCCTGCGGGGCCGCGGCCATGGCCGCCGCGCCGTCGGGGCGCTGCTCCACTGGGGCCGGGCGCAGGGTGCCGGGGCCGCCTGCCTGCAGGTCGTGGCGGCGAACACGCCGGCCCGGGCGCTCTATCGCGCGCTCGGCTTCACGCGGGAATTGTACCGGTATCACTACCGGGCGGCGTCCGAGCCGGCCTGACGCCGCGGGTCCGGCCTCAGGCGTCGAACAGCGACCGCTGCCGGGCCGGGGGCGCCGGCTTCGCCGCCGCCCGCTTGTCCGCGGCGCGGCCGGAGGCCGAGGCCGGACCGACCTGACGCCCGGTCCTGGCGGGCGCGGCCGGCTCCGATCCACCCTCCGGCACCGCCGCCACGGTCCCATCGGCGAATTGCAGGCTGAGGCGGAGGGCGGCGGCCGCATCCGCGGCGCGGCGGACCGGCATCCCGGCGGCATCGCGCACCAGCACGTAGCCGCGCTCCAGCACGGCGCGGTAGCTGAGCGAGCCCAGCAAGCCGGCGAGCCCCTCCAGCCGATCGCGCCGCCGCTCGACGCCGCGCGCGCCGGCCTGCGCCAGACGGTCCGACAGCGCGATCAGACGATCGGTCCGGCGGCCCTGCAAGGCCCGCGCCCGCTCCAGGCTCGCGTCGCGGGCGACGACGAGGCGGCGCCCGAGCTGCACCAGGGCCTCGCCCCGGCGCTGGACGTCGTTGCGCAGGGCCTGGAGCGGCCGATGGTCGATCCGGGCCAGCCGGGCGCGGGCGTTGGCGAGCGCAACGTCGGGCGAGCGCCGGGCCAGCCGGTCGAGCAGGAGCTGGAGCCGGGCGCGGTGCCGGCTCGCGCCCGCCGCCAGAGCCGGGGCGAGGCGCGCCTCGGCGAGATCGAGCCGCTGGCGCTTGGCCGCCAGCACGGTGTCGGCACTCGGCAAAGCGCGCGCGAGGGCCCGCAGGTCCGACCGGTCGCGCTCGATGCGGCGTCCGACGGCGCCGATGCCGCGGGCGGCGAAATCCGCCACGGCGGCGATCAGGTCGGCCCGGACCGGCACGGCCATCTCGGCGGCCCCCGTCGGCGTCGGTGCGCGGCGGTCGGAGACGTGGTCGATCAGGGTGGTGTCGGTCTCGTGCCCGACCGCCGAGATCAGCGGGATCGCGCTCGCGAACGCGGCGCGGACGACGCATTCCTCGTTGAACGCCCACAGGTCCTCGATGGAGCCGCCGCCGCGGGCGACGATCAGCACGTCCGGGCGCGGGATCGGGCCCCCGGCCGGGAGCGCGTTGAAGCCGCGGATCGCGGCCGCGACCTCCTCGGCCGCGCCGTCGCCCTGGACCCGCACCGGCCAGACCAGGACCGGACGGGGAAAGCGATCCTCCAGCCGGTGGAGGATGTCGCGGATCACCGCCCCGGTGGGCGAGGTGACGACGCCGACCACGCGCGGCAGATAGGGGATCGCCCGCTTGTGCTCGGGGGCGAACAGGCCCTCGGCGGCGAGCTGCTTCTTGCGCTCCTCCAGCAGGGCCATCCAGGCGCCGAGCCCCGCCGGCTCCAGGCTCTCGACCACGATCTGGTACGAGGATTTCCCCGCGAAGGTGGTGATGCGCCCGGTGGCGACGACCTCAAGCCCTTCCTGGGGCTTCTGGCGCAGGCGTCCGAACACACCCTTCCAGACCACCGCGTCGATGCGCGCCTGCCCGTCCTTCAGGGAGAAATACGCGTGGCCGGAGCCGTGCTGGCCGCGGTAGCCCGAGATCTCGCCGCGCAGCCGCACGTGGCCGAACGCGTCCTCGAGGGTGCGCTTCAGCGCGCCCGCCAGCTCGCCCACCGACCATTCGGGCTGGTTGGCGTTGAGCACGCTGGACGGTGGGATGTCCGCCGCGGGCGGTGCTGCGGGGCGCGGGGGCGGCACGAGGGGCATGGTCCGACGCTAGAACATGATGCGCCCGCACGGAAGCGGCACGCCGGCCACGCCGTCTACTCTACGGCGAGTTCGCGCGGCGCATCCGAGATCGCCACCCGCGGGACCAGGAGCGACAGCACCAGCGTCAGCGACGCCACGGCGAAGACCGTCAGGAACGTGCCATGCAGCGCGTGCTGGAGCCCGTCCCGGATCGCGTCGCCGCCGGCCCCCAGGCTCGCCGGATCGTCGAGCAGGCGTCTCAACGCGTCGGAGCTGACCGCGGGCCCGTCGGAGGGATGGGCGAGCCGGTAGTTCAGAACGGCGCCCAGCGCGGTGGCGCCGAGCGTCGAGCCGAGATTGCGCGCGAAGATGTTCGAGGCCGTCGCTGCCCCGCGCTGAGCCCAGGTCACGCTGTCCTGGATGATCACGATGGCGGCGGTCGACAGGAAGCCCATGCCGAGGCCCATCACCACCGAGCCGCAGGCCGCCACGATGGGCGAGGTGTCTGGACCGAGCGCGACGAAGGCCGTTGCCCCCAGCGGCAGCAGGATCGCGCCGACCAGCAGGACCGGGCGCAGCCCGAAGCGCACGAAGCTGCGCGCCGCCGTGGTGGCGCCGACCGGCCAGCCGAGCACCATCAGGGTGAGCGTCAGGCCGGCGATCAGCGGCGATTGCCGCAGGACGCCCTGCACGTACATCGGCAGGAACGCGGTGAGCCCGATCACCGTCATGCCGGACAGCAGGGTCGCGGTGTTGGCCGTGGCGATCGGGCGCTGCATCCACAGGCGGATGTCGAGCATCGGATCCGCGGCGCGCCGCTCCTGCAGCACGAACAGGATCGCCGCGACCACGAAGCCGACGGCCGGCCACAAGGCCGCCTCGGCCGAGTCGCCCGCTTCGGTCAGCGCGATCATCAGAGCCGCGATGGCCGCGGTGAAGAGCGCCGCGCCGAGGACGTCGATCTGCCGGCTGCGGCGCTCCACGCCCTCGTGGAGGAAGCGGAAAAACAGGCCGGCCGCGAAGACGCCGATGGGCAGGTTGATCCAGAAGATCCAGGGCCAGCTCACGTGACCGATGATCAGGCCGCCGACCAGCGGCCCGGCCACCGACGAGATGCCCCAGACGCTCGCCAGGTAGCCCTGGACCCGGCCCCGTTCCCGCGCCGGGTAGAGGTCGCCGACGACGGTGAGGCTGACCGGCTGGATCGCCCCCGCGCCGACGCCCTGCACCAGGCGGAACAGGATCAGCGACGGCATCGACCAAGCGAAGCCGCAGAGCAGGGAGCCCAGCAGGAACACCGCGATCCCGAACAGCAGCACCGGCCGACGGCCGTAGAGATCCGACAGCTTGCCGAAGACGACCGTGGTCGCCGTCTGGGTCAGCAGGAAGGACGCGAACACCCAGGCGTAGAGGTGGAGATCGCCGAGTTGCCCGGCGATCTGCGGCATCGCCGTCGAGACGATCGTCGCCTCGATGGCGATCATGAACATCGCCGCCATCACCGCGGCGAGGACCAGGGGACGGCGCGTTTCCGGAGGGGTGGGCATTGCGCCGGTCTAGGCCCGCCGCGCGCGCCGACCTAGCCTTCAGCCCGGCCCCGCGCGCCTTCCCTGTCGGGGGGCGTGCGGGAACGCACATCGGGAGTCGCCGCGCCCTGCCGCACACGCATGGTGTGCGCGTCCCGATGTGCGGAGCGCACGTATCCGGTGCCGCGCTCAGGCCTCCGACTGGGCGTCGAGATCGCGTCCGCGGGTCTCCGGGAGCAGGAAGGCCGCGACGGTCCCGATCAGGCTGAAGGCGGCGAGGTAGTAGGCCGGCGCGAGGCGGTCTCCGGTCGCGGCGATCAGCCAATTCACCACGTAGTTGGTGCTGCCGCCGAAGACCGAGACGGACAGCGCGTAGACGATCGACAGGCCGGCGCTGCGGACCGCCCGCGGCAGCGCCTCCGGTATCCCGACGATCACCGCGGCGGCGTTGATGGAGGACAGGGCCGAGAGGAGGAACGTGACCGCGTAGACGCTCGCCGCGCTCGGCGCCTTCACCACCCAGGCGAAGGCCGGGACCACCAGGATCAGGATCAGCGCGCGCGGCCAGATCATCACCGGGCGCCGGCCGACGCGGTCCGCCAGCCAGCCGCCGAGCAACGGGAACACCACGGAGGCGAGACCCAGGGCGATCGGCACCGCGGTGGCGGCCGTCTCGCTCAGGCCCAGGGTCGCGCCGGCGAAGACCGGCATGTTGGTGCCGACCGCGTTGGACACGGTCGAGGCGGCGATGACCAGGAAGGTCAGGCCCAGCAGGCGGCCGTGCCCGCGCAGGAGCCGCCCAACCACCGCCAGGGTCGAGGAGGCCGCGTGCGGATCCGCCTCGGCACCCGCCGTCTCCGGCAGGTGGCTGCGGATGACGAGGCCGATCGGCACGACGCACAGGCCGAGGGCGAACATCAGCCGCCAGCCCCAGCGGGCCATGGCCTGGTCGCCGACGGCGAGCGCCAGGGCGGTCGCGACGATCCCGGCGAACAGGGCGGCGCAGCCCTGGCTGGCGATCTGCCAGCTCGTCACGAAGCCGCGTCGGTCCGGGGGCGCCGCCTCCAGCAGGTAGGCCGTCGACGGACCGACTTCGCCGCCGAGGGCGAGTCCCTGGACGAGGCGCCCCGCGATCACGATCGCCTGCGCCCAGCCACCGATCGCCGCATAGGACGGGCAGGCCGCCAGCATCAGCATCCCGAGCGCCATCAGCGCGATGGTGATCAGCATCGCCGGCTTGCGCCCGGCCCGGTCGGCGAAGGCGCCGATCACGACCCCGCCGATCGGCCGCATGACGTAGCCGATGCCGAACAGGGCCAGCGACGCCAGCAGGCTGTGGGTCGGGTCGTCGGCCGGAAAGAAGGCCTCGCCGATCGGCTTGGCGAAGAAGGCGTAGACGGTGAAATCGTAGAACTCGAGGGCATTGCCGAGGACGACGGCGCCGACCGCCTTGCGGTCGAGGGCCGGATGGGTGGCGCCGAGACGCGGCGCGGTCCGGGCGTCCATCAGCGCGCCGATCCGTCGACCGGGTGCTTGGCGATCCCGCCGGTCACGGGCTCGATCCCGTCCGACACGGCGTCGTCGTAGCCGGAGAGCCAGAGCGTGCGCGCCTCGGTGCCCGCCGCATACGGGCATGCCTCGCGGGCCAGGCCCTTGCCTGGCGCAGCCCGGCCGAGGGCGCGGGCATCGAGATCGTTCTGCGGTGAATCCATTCCGGCGCGGCTCCTGGTCAACGGCCTTTGCCGCGATGTAGGGCGCGGATCGCGGGCGTCGCCGCCGTCAGTGACGGGTGAGATCCTCCGACGGGGGCAACTCCACGGCCTCGGCGAACGGGAATTCCAGCACGACGTCGCCCGCCTCGTCGGTGACCACGAGGCACGCGGTCATCAGCTTGGCTTGATCGCGCGGACCGCGCAGGGCCGCGCGGATCGTCTCCCGGGCCTTCTCCCAGGCCGCGTCCGGATCGCGGAGCTCGACCCCGGCCGGATCGGCGATGGTGTCCGCGCCGATCTGCGTGTGGAAGAAGTAGCGCGGCATGGCGGTTACCCATGACGGGTCCCCGGATCGGGTGCCCTGTCGGACAGGTGGGGATCACGGACCGCCGGACCAGCCCTCGATCGCGGCGCGCATCGCGGGGCCGCGACCGGACTCAGCCGTTGGCCGACCGCGCCTCCGGGGCAGCCGGCACGGGGCGGAGGGTCCGGACCTGAGCGGAAGCTCCGCCCGCGCGGTGATGCTTCTCCATCGCCATCAGCGGCCGCAATTCGGGTTCGGCGAAATCGAGCAGCCTGGCGTTGCGCCAGCGCGGCTTGCCGGATCCGCGGCGGAACCAGCGGGGCCGTTCCTCCTCGACCAGCAGCACGAGGCGGCCCGTCCAGGATTTCCGGAACCAGAAACGCCCGGTCAGACTCATTGCCCGATCCTCACGATAAGACAGTCGAAAACGCTCGTTCGGGCTGTTCCCGCACGGTTTCGGCCGCCTCGATACCGGATCTGACTTAAGAAGTTGCGGGCGATGGCGTGAACGCGGATCGGTCGGCGGTATCCGCTGCGGCGGCTCGGGCGCCGTGCCGATGCGGCCCCTAGCGGGCGAGATGGCGGATGACGAGGACCGTCACGAAGAGCCAGACGAGGCCCGAGACGCCGTACACGCAGCCGCGGAGCAGGACGGCTTCCAGGGCGGCATGCATCGACGGCCGGTCGTCGGCCCGCGCCGGCCGCTGTCCCGGCATCGCGGCGGCATCGGTCGGCGACGCCGCGAGCAGGCGGGTCAGGCACTCCGGAAGGGGTGGTTCGCTCGATCGCACGGCGGCTAGGAGCCTACAGACCTTCGGAGACGCCGGCAAACGGCACGCACCCTGCCGGTCGGCCACTCCGCGAGCACCCCTTCGCACAGCTTCCAAGTGCCGCAGGGAGCCAATGCGGACGCATGGGGTTGAGGCAAGCGGTGACCGGACTCGGCCATTGCGTCCACACAGCGGGATTTCGGCTTCAGGAAACTCGGCCGTTGCACCCCGCATGTGGATTCATTTAGAGCTGTTCCAGGCAGGCTAGTCCTGCTGCAAACGCTGCCGCGGCGGCGGCCAAACGGAGGAAATCCATGCGTTCAGTCGTACTCGGCGCCGTCCTTGCCGTCCTGATCCCGTTTTCGGTTCAGGCTCAGGAGGCCGGAGATCCGGCCGCGGGCGAGAAGGCTTTCGCCCCTTGCAAGGCGTGCCACAATTTCCAGAAGAACGGCGTCGGTCCGGACCTGAAGGGCGTCGTCGGACGCAAGGCCGGCACCTATGAGGGCTACAGCTACTCCGCCGCGATGAAGAATTCCGGAATCACCTGGGACGAGGCCAACCTCCACGAGTGGCTGAAGAACCCGAAGGCGAAGGTGCCGGGCACCAAGATGATCTTCCAGGGCTACCCCGACGACAAGAAGATCAACGACGTGATCGCCTACCTCAAGACGCAGTCCTGACCGCGACGGCATCGCGGTCCATTCCGGGGCGGCCGCCGAGCCGCCCCGGTCTCAATCCGCGACGGGACCGGCGTGGAGTTCGTGCCTGAGGGTCACGAGGTCGTCGAGCAGCCGCTTGCGGCCCTCCAGGTCCAGTCCGGTAAGGCCGCCGGCCTCGTCGGGAACGCAGGCGAGAACCTCGCGCAGGGTCTCGCCGGCCGGGGTCAGGAAGATGCTGACCTGCCGCTCGTCGACCCTGTCCCGGGCCCGCCGCACGCGCCCCGACGCTTCGAGTCGCTTCAGCAGCGGCGTCAGCGTCCCGGAGTCGAGGAAGAGCCGGTTGCCGATCTCCTTCACCGACAGCCCGTCCTGCTCCCACAGCACGAGCAGGACGAGATATTGCGGGTATGTCAGCTCGTAGCGACCGAGGAGATTGCGGTAGGTGCGGCCGAACGCGTGAGCCGCGGCGTAGACGGCGAAGCACAGCTGGTTGTCGAGGCGCTGCCGCTCCCGCCGCGTCGGCTGCTCGACGATCGCCTGCCCCGCCCGGTCCGGCTTAGCGCCGCTCTGCGAAGCAGTGGAACTCGGCATAGGAAGGATCTCTCTCTGGTAAAGACGGGCTCGCATACCGGTATGGCGACAGGTCACTCTTAGGCAGTTCGCGAAACCTATACAATTGCCCGGGTCTGCGGCGTCCGGTGCATATCGCTCCGGCCTGGGCTTCAACCATCCATCAGCGGGTGCAGATCGCGTACCATCGCCTTCAGGCGCTCATCGAGGACGTGCGTGTAGATCTGCGTCGTCGAGATGTCGGCGTGGCCCAGCAATTCCTGCACGATGCGGAGATCGGCCCCGTTCTGGAGCAGGTGGCTGGCGAAGGCGTGGCGCAGGACGTGCGGGCTCACGCGGTCGGGACGCAATCCCGCCTCCAGGGCGGCAGCCTTGAGGTCCCGGGCGAAGGCCTGCCGGGTAAGGTGGCCGCTGTCGCTGTCGGCGGGGAACAGCCACGGCGTGTCCTCCGGCACCGCCGTGAGGTGCGCCGCCATGGCGGCGCGGGCCGCCTCCGTCAGGGGCACGAGCCGTTCGCGGCCGCCCTTGCCCTTGATGAACAGAAAGCGCTCGCGGGTCGCGCCGGCGGTGCGCGGCAGGGCGACGAGTTCGGACACGCGCAGGCCGGTGGCGTAGAGCAGTTCGAGCAGGCAGACCATCCGGCGCGCCCGCCGGACCGCGCCGGGCGTCCCGTCGGCGGCCGACGTTGCCGCCTGTGCGACGGCCAGCAGGCGGTCGACCTCCGCGATGGACAGGACCTTCGGCAAGGTCCGCCCCCGGCGGGGGCCCGAGACGGCGACGCTGGGGTCGGCCTCTGCGACGCCCTCGGCGTACAGGAACTTGTGGAAACCGCGCACGCACGACAGGCGCCGCGCCGCCGAGGACGCCTTCAGCCCGCGGGTCTCGAGGTCGATCAGGAAGGCCCGGAGCGTCCCGGCCTCCACCTCCGAAACGGCGAGTCCCGACCGGGCGAGGAAACCGAGATAGTCGTCGAGATCGCGGCGGTAGGCGGCCAGGGTGTTCAGACCGGCCCCGCGCTCCGCGGCCAGCATGTCGAGATACTCGGCGACGTCCGGAGAGGACGGCCGAGCGGCTTCGCCGCCGGCCCCGGGGGCGTTCAACGAGCGCCCGGCTGAAGCTTCGAGGCCGGGATGGTCACGATCATCTCCCGCGGCGTCGGCTGGACGAAGTTGGCCAGCGCGAACATGGCGGCGAAGACCAGGCCCGCCAGGATCGCGAGGATGGCAAAGAAACGGAATAGGGTCGGCACGTCGGTCGAACCTCGGGCGGACGGGCGCGGTCGCAGGACCCGGAGCGAGCGGGGGCTTGCCCCGTCTTGCCGCGGGCGCCCGGTTTCCATCACGCGATCGAGGCGCTGACAAGGCCCACAACGACACAGCGATGCGTTTCGCTGGCCGCTTGAATCGCGCTAAGAGCCTGCCGCAGGATGATACACGCGCCGGCGCCCTGCGCCCGAGGCGCCAGGGAGGCAGGGACGCATTTCGATGCGGTGCAGCGGGCGATGAGCGAAGGGGAGGCGGCGGAGGAGCCGATCGAGGCGCGGCTGCGCCGGGCGCTCGGCCTGCGCTCGATCGTGCTCGTCGGCCTGATGGGGGCGGGCAAGAGCACCGTCGGCCGTCGCCTCGCCAGCCGGCTCGGGCTGATCTTCAAGGACGCCGACAGCGAGATCGAGGCGGCGGCCGGCCTGACGATCCCCGACATCTTCGCGATCTACGGCGAGCCGAGCTTCCGGGACGGGGAGGAGCGCGTCATCTCGCGCCTGCTCCGGGCCGGGCCGCTGGTGCTGGCGACCGGCGGCGGTGCCTACCTGCGCGAATCCACGCGCAGGCGCATCGCCGAGTCGGCGGTGTCGGTCTGGCTCAAGGCGGATCTCGATGTGCTGATGCGGCGGGTGCGCAAGCGCGGGAACCGGCCGCTGCTCCACACGGAGGACCCCGAGGCGACGATGCGCGACCTGATGGCGGTGCGCCATCCGGTCTACGCGGCGGCCGACGTCGTGGTGATCTCCCGGGAGGTCTCGCACGACCGCGTCGTCCAGGACGTGCTGGAGGCGCTCGATGCCCATCTCAGCGGCGCGTCGTCCATTCCCGTCGCCGCCCAGTAGGATTCCAGCGAGCCCGACCGTGACCGAGCCCCAGACCCCACGCGATCCCCTGACGGTCCACGTGCCCCTCGACGGCGACCGCGCCTACGACATCCGGATCGGGCGCGGCCTGATCGACGCCGCGGGGGCGCAGGTGGCGGCGCTCGGCGGCCGCCGGGCCGCGATCGTCACGGACCGGACGGTCGGGGCGCTCTATGCCGACCGGCTGCGGGAAAGTCTGATGCGCGCCGGCCTCGACGCCGGGGTGGTGACGGTGGCGCCGGGGGAGGGTTCGAAATCCTACGCGGGCTACGCTCAGGTCTGCGACGGCCTGCTGGCGCTGAAGGTCGAGCGGGGCGACCTCGTGGTGGCCCTGGGCGGCGGCGTGGTCGGCGACCTCGCCGGCTTCGCCGCCGCGACCCTGCGGCGGGGCGTACGCTTCGTTCAGGTCCCGACCAGCCTGCTCGCGCAGGTCGATTCCTCCGTCGGCGGCAAGACCGGGATCAACGCACCGCTCGGAAAGAATCTGATCGGCGCCTTCCACCAGCCCCGCCTGGTCCTGGCGGACACCGCCGCCCTCGACACGCTCTCCGAGCGCGAGATGCGTGCCGGCTACGCCGAGGTCGCCAAGTACGGCCTGATCGCCGATTCCGGCTTCTTCGACTGGTGCGAGGCCAACTGGCGCGGGATCTTCGCCGGCGGTCCCGAACGCGAGGCCGCCGTGGCATCCTGTTGCCGGGCCAAGGCCGCGGTCGTGACCCGCGACGAGCGGGAGGACGGCGAGCGGGCGCTCCTGAACCTCGGCCACACCTTCGGCCATGCCCTCGAGCGCCTCGCGGGGTACGATCCGGACCGGCTGGTCCACGGCGAGGCCGTGGCGATCGGGTTGGCGCTCGCCTTCCGGTTCTCGGCCCGGCTGGGCCTCTGCGCCGGTCAGGATGCCGGGCGCGTCGCCAACCACCTGGCGCTCGCCGGCCTCCCGACCCGCCTTCAGGCGATCCCGGGCGGCAGCGGCGATGCGGCGGCGATCCTCGATGCGATGGCGCAGGACAAGAAGGTCCGCGACGGCGCGCTGACCTTCATCCTCGCCCGCGGGATCGGCCAGAGCTTCATCGCGCCGGGCGTGGACCGCGCCGAGGTGGCGGCCTTCCTGCAGGACGAGCTCGCCTCCGGCACCGGCGCCTGACGCCGGGTCCGCGTCCCTGGCGGCCTTGCCTAACGCAGGTCGGGCCGCTAAGAGCCTGCCACGCCCGGCGCCGACTTGCGCCGCGCGGGGTCCACGTCGTGGCCCGGGCCGCAATAGCTCAGCTGGTAGAGCACCTCATTCGTAATGAGGGGGTCGGGGGTTCGAATCCCTCTTGCGGCACCATCACTTAGCCCTCTGCTTGCTTACCGGAAACGACGATCGGTAAGCAGATAGTAAGCAGCGGTCGAACGATTATCGTGGACAACTGGCATCACTCAGGAACGGAAACGCCCTGCGGCGGATTCCCCAGCCTCTCACGTCGTGACAACCGATCTCGGCGTGGGCATATTTTTTCGATCCGAGAGAGTGAGTCGACACCACATCTCGGCATCAGGAGCGTGCAATGACCGACCTTCGCACCGATGAGCGGCTGCTGGCAGCGTTGCAGCAGTCGGCCACGATGACTCCGCCCGCCGACCAGATCGAGCGTCAGCGTCTGTCCTTCGTAATGGGCTCGTTGCCCATGAGCAGTGATGTCACGCGAGAGGATGTGCGCGAGCTACTGGACCGGCAGAAGGGGCAGCAGCGCGGCTAACGGCCCCACGCCATGATCCTGCATGAGCTGGCCGGTGGACGGGAGGACCACCCTGTCTACCGCGCGATGGAAGCGGAGAACGGCAGTCGGCAGTACGATTTTCTCCGCTCCATCGTATCCGCCTCGATCGGCATCGGGCGACCGTTTTTCTCTCAGCAGATCCTTAAGGCCCTGAACTATCACGCGATCGCATGCCTGCACTACGACGCTGGCGTTTATCGTCCGTGCGGCGTGACGGTCGGCGAGCATCGGCCGCCTGATCACTACCGCGTACCGGCGCTCATGGACGACTTCGTGAACGAGGTGAACCGCGTCTGGGACGTTACCGACGCGGTGGCCCTTGCGACTTATGTCTTATGGCGCCTCAACAACATCCATCCTTTCATCAATGGGAATGGGCGCACCGCCCGAGCCGCCTGCTATTTCGTGCTCTGCCTGCGAGCGGGCGGTTGGCTTCCCGGCGATCCGATCCTGCCCGAGCTGATTCGCCGACACAGGGACGCCTACTGCCAGGCTCTCCAATTCGCTCACGTGACGCACGCGACCACCGGCAACCCCGACCTTCGACCCCTTCACGCGATCGTCGTGCAATTAGTTGAGGAGCAGCTTCGCTCGGCTGGACCAGCCCAGCCACCGCCTCCGCCGATCGCCCTGCCGGCTCCTTGAGGGCCGAAAGGGCGATGATGCTCGACGGGTTGGCCTGGAAGCGCGACACGGTCTGGACCGCGATCCTTCTGGCGCATTCTGTGAAGGGATGAAAGGAGCGGTCAGGTGACGCCAGCCGAGTACGTCGAGGTTGTCGTCATGCCGACGGTGAGGGAGTTCATGAAGAATCCCGCCGACCGAAGGCTTGCTTACCTGTCCGCGATCGCTGCCTTCCACATCCCAGACTATCTGCTGCGCGCCGGTCCGCCAGCAACCAAGCCGGAAGCCGAACTGAAGCGTATCCGCGATGTTCTACGTTCGGATCTAATCTACTGGTACGACGCGATCGAAGGCATGGCGAACGGTGCCAAGCACTGCGGCAGGGATCGGGGCGTGCCGTTCAGGCCTGGTGACGAGGAATACGTGCCACCCTTCGGCTTCGGGGAGGGCTTCGGCGGCTTCGATCATGGACGGTGGGATGGCCCGGGACTTCGCGCGCCGGCCGGGGACGATCATGTCTTCGTGGACAACGCTCTTGGCTACTTCCTGTTGGCTTGTGCGCGACATTTTCCGGATCACATCCCGGACATCGAGCCTTCGGATTGGGACCCGAAGTTCAAGCCTGCCGGTTGACCGATGCCGGTCGAAGAGGCCGACCCGATTATGGAGGCGGCGACGGCGCACGGGGCGCACCGCGCAGCTCAAGCTCAAGCCCGAGACGATCGAGGCGTTCACCCGGATCGCCGACGCGAAGTGGTGGGGGCTCGGCGAGGCTTTCGAGCGGGCAACGGCGCTTTTGGAGCAAGATGCAGCTAGCAGGTAGCTACCAACTAATATGTTGCTATCTACTAATAGCTTTCAGGCCGATAATAATGTCGAATAGCAATCTCCGAGCTAATAAATTTTCATCTCTTGCACTTATAGAGACTATAATAGCGAGCACGATAGCCGCTTTTTTAGCCTGGAAAATCGGCTCGATCAAATTTATAATACTATCTAGTTGTATATCTCCGTTCCTTTTGATTAGATCGAAGGAGATAACCGTTGCCACAATAAATAATTGCAATAAAACGATAGAATTCCTGGGAGAAAGGTCTTTTTTATTTGGAATTACTATGTTCTTTTCGATTGTAGGCGTGGTTTTTGCGGTCAATGTTTATACAACTATCGTTAATGTCGCCATAAGTCCCATTAAAGCTATAAAAATGATACCAGAAAATTATTATTACAATGTTTTTGTACTCGATTTTAGAAGCAGCCCTAAAATGATTCCTGGAGTGGAGGAAGTACCGTATGCTCTGAAGACAGAAGAACAATGGGACTTGTATGCTCTTCTAAAAAAGTATTGGATTTCTGCAAAGGAATTTACATCGAGAAATAAACTTTATTTTACCCTACTCGTTGCATTGCCTTGGATTTTATCAATATTACCGATAATACTACCCATAACATTGGGTTCTTTATTGCTTAGATATTCCGTTAAGAGCACAGCTATTGTCTGGTTGCCCCTCCTATGGGTACTTTATCAGTCAAATCCTGGAAAAGATGTCGATACGCGATTAAATCTAGCTGTTGAGCAACCGTGGTTCAAAGTAACTTTGGTCTATTCATTGTTTGTAGTCGCATCATTCCTGTTTAAGCTTTACGTATATTTTGCTATCATCGATATTCACTTACCAAACAGCCTAGGTCCGCTTAAAAGTCTAGGAGACAACCTAATAGATTGCTTTAATATGCCCCTCTGGCAAGTTGCAGGCTTTATCAATGCGCTACTAGCATTGATACTCTATAACGAAGCGAAGAAAAATTCCATCAGAACCGGTACGTTAGAGGCATGGCCCGACAACCGCGTGAGGGCTCTTTATTCTTTTATTCAATCTTCAAGATCGGCAATATCAATTTACACAGTAAGCTGTTTTATTTATATAATGTTTGCTTCTGCCTCAAATAGGGAATGGCCCGCTGTTAGGCTTATCCTATTCCCATGGTCGTAGCGTCTACTCCACCGTCCGCCAGTTCGCGGGCGGGAGGTCCGGCCCCGGAGACGTCGCGTCGCGCTGGTAGAACAGCCGCCGATCGCCGGCCACGACCTCGGCGACGTCGTCGATCCCCTCCACGATGCGCGAGACAGCCACGTAGAGGGGGCCCTGCGGCTTCGCGCGGGTGAGAACCTCGATGCAGCGGCGGCGGAAGAGGCGCCCCTCTTCGAGGAAGGCGACCTCCTCGGCCCTCACGAACACGCCCCGCCTCGCCATCGCGCCGCCCTCCGTCTCGCAACGGGATTTAGAACATAACATGAACGCGTGTAGGGGAGGGATGTCGAACCGTGCGGCCTGAAACCCTTTCTAAAGCCTTTACGAGGCACTTTTGGCCGACGCGCATCCACAGGGTGCGAAAGGGCTGACGACGGGGGCTTCGATGGGGGTGTCGATACGGGTCATGACCTACGCCGACCTAGAGCAGGAGCTGGGCTTGAAGCCCGCTTCCGCCCGGCAGCTCGTGCGTCGGAACGGTTGGCGGCGGGTGCCGGGTAACGACGGCCGGACCCGCGTCGAGGTCCCCGCCGAGGAGTTCGAACGGTATCTCAAGACCCCTATCGAAGCCTCGGTCGAAGATGAAGAAAACGAGCTCGACACCCCCGTCGAGACCCCGTTCGAAGCCCCTCTCGTCGCCGCTCTCTCGGCCCATATCGCCCGGCTCGAAAGGGCTCTCGACGAAGCCGAGGCGGCTCTCAAGGCGGTGATCGGCGAGCGGGATGAAGTCCAAGCCTTGACGGCTGCTGCCCGGGAAGAGGCGATCGCCGCCCGCGGGCAGATCGACGTGCTCCGGGTCCGGCTCGACGCGGAGCGCGAGAGGGGTCTCGCCGCCGCCGCGCGGATCGAGGAGATCGCCGCCGACCGGGATCGTTGGCACGAGATCACGACGCGGACGCAGAAACCGTGGTGGCGCCGGCTGGCCGGGTAGGCGGAGGCTACTCCTCCCGCCCGATCCGCTCGACGATCGCGACCAGCAGCTCCCGACCGGCGGGATCAAGCGGCCTCGGAGGTCCGGCGGAGCGCGGCTTCGGCCCGGAGGTCGGATCGGAACGCCCGGAGACGCGCGGCCCGGGAGGCGGCGACGTAGGACCGGACGGCTTCGCGGGTCGCTCGGAGGCCAAGATCGGTCTCGAAGGAGTCGGCGGGGTGTTTCCCGCGGTTAAGTGGCGTCCTTTCGGCTGACGAGGTCCACTTACCGCGAGCCGGCCCTCCTACTTCGACGCTAGAATATCGGCTTCACCGGTCGGCATTCTAGTTCGTACAGGAACGCTAGTTCTCCGCTCTTCAAGCCTCTATTCCCCGCCAAACTCAGTTTGCCGGTAAGCCGATCTAGGCTTCCTGCAATCTTTCCGTCCACTCCTGGATCAAAAGTCCAAGGTAAGCTGAACCCTATGTTTGTCGGCGCTATCCAAGTTATAGGTATAACCTTATTTTTCAGGCCGTGGACCCTCTTCTCTTCAAGATCTACCTAAACGCCTATGTTGGCGGCTGGCGAGGTCAAGGGCGGAGGCCCGGCCGTCCAATACGTTCCGCCACACGATAGGTTGATCACCTCGGCTCGGGCGATCGACGGAGCCGCCAGCACCAGCCCGGCGACGAACAGCGCAGCTCGCATCATGGGGCCTCTCTCGCGCGCATCATCGGCTCGGCTGTCGCGGCGGGTATCCCCGAAGATAACACCGATCAACAAGCCGTTTCCGGCCGCGTAGCCGTACGCGTTGCGCGTAACGCCGGACGTGATGCAGGATGAGCCGTCAAGGGAAGACGGGGTTGGAAGCCGCCTTCGGGCGAGTGTGGACCCCGCCTTCTCCTCGTGGCCGTGTAGAGCGAACGGTATGGACCCGCGTCGCGGCGCGTGGCTGGGATGGGAGGCGGCTGCCTTGCTAGGGGACGGGCCGCCTCCCCCTCACGTGCTGAGGACAGGGGAACCCATCTTCCCCCGGCGTGCAAGGTCGAGGGCGGTTTGTACCCACTTTCCGCAGGGATATAACCATAGGTCTGTTCGATCTTCGTTCCCTGTGGGAAAAGCCGTCCACAGAGGGAACCGACGGCACGCGAGCCCCTGGAAGGACCCTCTTTCCACAGTTGAAGGTACCGCTCGGCGAAGTCCGGCTCGTTCAGGTCGTCGGCCGAGAGGTCCCGTCGTCGCGTCGCGCTCGCCGATGATCTCGGTGGTGAAGCGCGCGTCGAGGTTATCGGCCTCGTAGACCGCCAACGGCGCTGGATCGTCAGGTGATCGCCGTCTAAGCGTCGGCAAGACTCATCTGGTAAACGTTACGGAGGCTGCTCTTGGCGATGCGAGTGTGCCCCGGCGGGCGCTCGACACAGGTCACAGTCGTGTAATTCTGGGTATGCTGCACAACCTAGCGGGCACCGCTTCTCGGCCCCCTTCCTGGCCGGCACGAGAATGCGCAACCAAGTTCTATCACGCGAGCCGAGAAGGCCGGGCATTATGGCAGCACAACCCGACGCCCCGATGAAGACCTATGACCCGGTCGGTCGCTGCATCTACTGCGGCGAGGATAAAGGGCGGTTGGGAGAAGAACATATCATTCCGCTGGGGTTGGACGGTAACATCGTTTTACCTCTAGCCAGCTGCGACGATTGCTCAACTATTACAGGAAAATTTGAAGGTGTTGTGCAAAGAACTATGCTTGGAAATATTCGGGTAAAACTAGGAATGAAGACTCGAAGAAAAAAGGATAGACCCAAGAAACTTGATATATTTATCAAAACTTCGGCCGGAGAAGAAGCCACTCCCGTTCCCGTTTCCGAATTTCCACATATGTTCGCTCTGCCCTTACTGGGCAAAGCGAGAGTGCTCCACGGGCTGCCAGAATTTCACTCGGATGTGATTGGGTGCGGATTTTGGGCGAATGCTCCGGAAGATGAAGTCCGCCCTTATCTCAAAGACGAAAACCATAAATTGCGCATTGGAGCAGTTAGAGCAGATTTTTTCTGTCGAATGCTTTCGAAGATCGCATACTCTTTTGCTGTCGCGGAATTCGGGTACGGAGCGTTTAAGCCATTGGTGCTACCGATCATTCTAGGCAAATCAAACAACTATGGCCACTTGGTCGGCGGCGATCCACAGGCGCCGCTTGCATCTGAACATTTGCATGACGTTAGTTGGGAATACCAGATTGTCAGATTGCAAGTATATATAGTCGTGAATATCAGACTATTCTCTAAAGCTGGCGCGCCCCAGTATCATGTCGTTGTCGGCACGACCGGCATCATCACCCCGCAGCAGAGACAAGCTCTCGATCAGGAAGCGCGGCAGCAAGCGAACAACGCGTGCCCGGATCTAGGGTCGTTAGGCTAAAGCACCCCCGGCACCGAAGCGCCGGGGGCTTTCGCGTCATGAAGCGGCGCGGGATTTGGAGAGCGCCCCGCGGCCTAGGCGCCGGCCGGTTCATCGAACGGCCTGTCCACGTGTGGATTTCCTCTCCCTCGCGGCGAGGAGACCCGGTTCACTCAGCATCACGGGCGGACGGCCCCGGCCCGCCGACGGCGGCCAGCGCCGCCTCGATCGTGGGCATCGGGGCGTCCGGATCAGTGCGCAGCCGCTCGGCGGCCTGGGCCCACGGGCAGGGGCCGGCCGCCAGGGCAGCGTTCCGCGCGGCATGGAGGTCGGGCGGGGCGTTGCCGGCCCGAACCACATCGAGGGCGCGACCGAGGATCGCCGCACGGGCGGCGTGGTGCTCATACTCGGCGACGATCGCGGCACGGTCGGACTCGGCGGTCACGACCTCTTTCGCGGCCATGACGATCCGGCCGTCCGCGGAACCGAGTTCCCGCTCCAGAGCGGCGACATCCTCGCGCTTCTTCTCCATCAGCATCCGGGACCTACGCATCTCAGCTCGAAGCTCTTCAAGCTCGACCCGAAGTGCCGCGAGGCGCTTGTCCCCTGTGGGCTCCTCCTCGGGCAGGTCATCGCCGCGGATCAGCGCGGCGGCCCGGCGCGCGGCGGTCTCCTCGCGGCGGTAGTGGTCTTCAGACATCGAGGGGGAGGCCGACGTCGACGCGCGCCGGATCTCGGCTTCGAGCTTCTCCTCCCGTTCCTCGAAGGCGTACGGGAACCCGATGCTGTCCCGGCGTCGTGCCTCCAAAACCTCGGAGACCCGGTTGCGCGCGGCGATGAGGTCCGCGAGGCGGGCGCGGGCAGGGGAGCGGGCGGCGACGAGGGACAACGACATGACAGAAGCTCCCTAGATGCGGGACATGTGAGGGAAGATCGCCGCCATCCGAGCGCGCTCGGCGGCGTCGGTGGAGGCGGGCGGGCGCTTGTCCTGGGCGATCGTCGGGCGAGCGTCCTGGGCGGTCCTGATGCGGCTCTGGCGTGCGAGCCGACGGGTCTGGCGAAGCTGGAGGGGGTTCTTGCCGTCCTGACCGACGGTCGGGTTCGTCCGCTCGGCGTCGTCGAGGATATCGTCGAGGAGATCCTCGAACCGGTTGTAGTCCGCACCTCGGATCTGGGAGGCGACGAACTCGCGGAGCGCGTCGACCTTCTTGTCGTCGGTGGCGGCGCGGTCCTTGGCGATCTTCACCCGGTTCGAGGGTCCGAGTGAGACTTGGGATCCACATGAGCCGGTCGAGGCGCAAAAGCGCATGGGGGCGTCGGCCATGATCAGCCTCCGATCCGGTTCATGTGCGGGAAGAGGGCCGCGTCCTGGGCCGGGATCGACGGCTTGTGGACCGCGTCGCTTTCGGAGCCGTCGGCGTCGCCCAGGAGGAGAGCCTCCAGATCGGCGCGATCTCCCTCGGGGGCCAGCGCGATCAGGTTACGGATCGCCTCGTCGCGATCGGCGGGGACGGCATCGCGCGCGATGGGAGCAGAGCCGCCCATGACGTGCGGCCGGGTGGTGTTCGAGGGGATGGGCATCTTAGGCGCTCCGGAGGTTCGAGGACTGAAGGCGGGGGCGGCGGTGGGGGAAGGACGCCCAGTTGCGGACGAACTCCTTCGTCGAAAGGACCCGGAGGGCCTCGTCATAGTAGAGGGGCCGGGTCTTCTCCGAAGTTGCTTCGGTCTTTTCGGGCTTCGCGGGCATGACGGCGGGACCTTCTGGCTACCTACGGCGGGCGAACATTTGATGAGGTGGGCGTTTCGATTGCGTCAGTTGCTTCAGTTGTTCGATGTTTTCACGAGTGAAGATAATCTTACGCCGTTCTTCGATCTTTGCAACAGTAATGGCCCCAGCCACGGCATTCGCCACGTCGTCATGAGCGCCCTTCATCTGCGGATGATCGATTATGTCCCGGCCAGTTCCGCGGGTTGTACGGCGTTCGAGCGCGACAAGCTGAGCCTCTAGCTTCGGAACGTCGAGGAGCCGGCACTGTTCACTGTTCAAGATCGGCAAGAACTCGCGATATATGTCCGACTTGTTCTTCTCGGACGGCTGGTAGGTCACGCCGTGCGCGGCGAACCGGTCGCGAACCCAGGCCGCGCCGTAGTTGTCGCCGACCACGGTCGTCACGCCGAAGGTCTTGAGGAGGCCGGCGAACTCGACCGTCACCGCATCCGGGGATCCCTGAAGCTCGCGGACGGCATCAAGGACGGCGACCTCCCCGTCGTGGTGCGCAATCGCCAGGACGTGGCTGTCCGATCCACCGCCGCTTACGTCGACGAAGGCGCGATACCGGATTCCGGCGACGGGCGGACGCTCGCGGACACCGGTCGGGATGCACGCCTGGACGGCTTCGAGGGTGATGAACGCCTCGATGTCGTTCCGAAATTCACCCCCGTATTCTGCCGCCGCGGCCGCCGGGTCGGCTTTGTAAGCCCGGTCGACGACCTTCTCGGACAGCGTCGGGTTCATGGTCCGGCTGGCCCCCTTCGCGACGAGGACGCTCGGGTCGCCGTCGGGGCCGAAATCGCGCTTGAACGTGTTCCACAGCTCGCCGCGCTTCGAGTAGGGCGACGAGAAGCCGTAGAGGGGGCCGCCGGTCGTCGCGAGCGCGGGCCGGGCCGCGCCGAGGATCTCGCTGTCGGGGTTCGCCGCGGTGTCGGCGGTGTGCCAGTAGGCGACCTCGTCACAGAGGAGACAGACGAGCGTCTCTCCCCGGATCGTCCGGTAGTTCGCCGGGCGGATCTCGATGTCGACCCCGTTCGTCAGCCTGATCGTGTCGGCCGTCGGCTCGCCGTCCATCATGTTTGCGAAGAGGGGGACGCCTTCGATGATCCCGCGGATGTAGGTGAAAGCTTTGGTCGCTTGCTTGGTGGTCGCGGCCAGGAGGACGACCTTCAGCCGTTCGCCGGGTGCCCGGACGTCGGCGTAGTCGATCAGACAGGCGTAGTAGACGGCCAGGATCGCGAAGGCGCGGGTCTTCCCGGCCCGGCGACCGAATACACCCCAGAACTCGTCAACTGGCGCGTCGGGCTCGCGCTCGCGACCGGTCAGTTCGAGGAAGACCAATCGCTCCTCAGCGGAGAGGGTCTCGCCTTGGGAGGCGATGAGCAGGATCCGCCACAACGCCCACGACTTCCCAGGCAGGATCTCACCGAACAACGCCGGGTCGTCCAGGGCTGACCGCATGGGGATGAGGCGACGCTGGCTCATGGGCGGCGGCCGGCGAGATGGGAAGCGAGGTCGAGCGGCCGGGCGGCCTTGGACACCGGCGGACCCATGCGGCGGGACAGCCGATCACACCGGTCACAGAGCATCCCGAACTGATCGAGGTCGATCGCCTCGCCGGCCGAGCGCGCGGCGGTCATGCGCTCGCGCTCCAGGGACAGGAGGGCGAAGGCGTGGATCGCGTCGAGCCGGACGGCGTCGAGTGTATTGAGGCCGCCGCGCTCCGCGATCAGCCGCTCGCGGGTCTCCCGAAGCTTACGCGCGAACTTCGTCCGACCGTCGAAGTCGACGAAAAGACGCTTTTCTTTCGTTTGATCCGGAGCGAGTTCGGTTTCCACGGTGTATCCCGCCGGTCCTAAATCGATATCGGCCCTGTGAGCGGCCTATATCGACGTGATGACTGGGGGTAATTTAGATGACCGCGGGACAAGGTCAATGAAATTGATTTTTTAGGCAGTTCGGCTCCTAAAGGTGCTTTTCTTTTACTTACTTGCGATAGCGAAGGACCGTCAGGCTACCTTCGCGGTGCGGGCGACCCTGGCGATCGTGTCCCGCGAGGCTCCGGTCGCGGCCTGGACCTGGGACCACGAGGCGCCCTTGGCGAGCATGGCGGCGATGCCGGCGTTCCGCTTCGCATCCTCGGGGCGGCCCCGGAGGCGGCCCTCAGTCTTCGCCTTGGCGATGCCCTGGGCCTGACGACGACGGCGGTCCTCGTAGTCCTTCCGGGCCACGGCCGCGAGCATGTCCAACATCATGCCGTTCAACGCCTCGAACATCCGGGCGGTGAAGTCGTCCGGGTCAGGGGAGGCCATGGCCCAGGAGGTCGGGAGGTCCAGGGCGACGACCCGGACTCGGCGGGAGGAGATCTCGGTCTTGAGACGGTCCCAGTCGCCCGCGGTGAGGCGGGAGAGGCGATCGACTTGCTCGACGAGGAGGACGTCGCCGGGGCGGGCGTCCGCCAGGAGCCGGAACAGCTCAGGACGGGCCAGCTTCGAGCCACTCTCGTTCTCGACATACCAAGCCGCGATCGTCAGGCCGCGCTCGCGGGCGAACGCCTCCAGAGGCTCACGAGCGCGAGTGGCGTCTTGCTCGGAGGTGGACGCGCGGAGGTAGGCTCGAACGAACATCGGAACCTCGTCGGTACGATTAGACCGGTCCGAATATAAGCGGTCCGATTTGCGTCGTCCAGTGGCGTTTATCGTACCACTCTAAGGGTAGTCCGATCAGGGCATACCTTTTCAGACCGGCGTCGGGGGAATGACGCGGGGATCGGCGTGGTCGGCGGTTCAGGTTCAGCGGGTGCTGGCGCGGGTGTGAGCGGTCGGCAAGGTCGAGTTGGGCGCCGCGGATTTTTCTGTCCGGCCGGTGTGCGCGTGCCGTCGTGGTTTCGAGGCCCGCGGGGATGGGATCTGGCGAGGGGCGGAAGGGCGGAATTGGTCTCGTTTTGGGGCGTGGGGCCGTTTTAACTCTACTTACTCTTCTACTGCTCATGATCAGAGGGGTAGAAGAAGAGAACTATTAAATCCGGCCCACGCCCGGAAACGAAGATCATTCCGCCCTTCCGCCCCTCCCGGTCCCGGCTATTAAATCCGGCCCACGCTCCGAAACGAGACCAATTCCGCCCTTCCGCCCCTTCCCTCGGCCGGCAGGCTACCGGTGCCCCGGACACGAAAAACCCCGCCCACGCCTTCGTCAGGGCGCGAGCGGGGCATCGGGTGGAGGCCGGTGGCTTCAGAACCTCGGGTTCAACACATCGCCAGGGGCGACCTTCTTCTCCCGAACCATGGCCGCGATCGCCCCGTCGTTCGTAAGTTCGGCCAGCTCGGCGCTCATGGCCGCATTGACCAGAATGTACAGTCTCCGTCCCCCGATCTTGACACGCTCCGGAAGGACCGCGAGCCCGCATCCGGTCATGGTGCGCCGAAGCTCGTAGTCCGTATCGAACACCCGCCCCGACGCGCCGCCTTTGATGAAATCGATCACCTCCTTGAGCGCGACAGCCGCGGGTCTCGCGAGGTCGCGCACGGCCTCGGCGATGGCGGCGGCCTCCGCCTGGGCGTCCGAGCGCGATCCGGCGATCATATCCTCCTTCCGCGCCGTCATCGGGGCGTGATCAGCCGGGCCGACGTAGTTCCCGTAGTTCTCCGCCCAGTGCCGGATGATGCGGAGCCCGTCGCCCGAGAGCCATTCCCGGAACGCCGTGAAGCGATCCTTCGGCCACGCCGTCTCTGTCACCTCCGGATAGAACCAGCGGCGATCCTCGTTCTCCATCTTGAGGGCGCGCCGAGAGTTCGAGCACGCAAAAACGTGGACCCAGTTGTCGATCGTATGTTGACGGACGTACTTCTGATTGACCGTTACAAAACGGTCGGTGATCACGGTCTTTAAAGACTGGTACGCCTTCCAAGACGCCCCCGAATAGATCTCGTTGACGATGGCAAGGCGCTTATTGGCGACCCATTCGTTGAAGTCGCTCATTATGTCCTTTTCGCTCGGGAAGCTGACGTTCAACTCTCCCACGAGGGGTGCGAGAATATCTTGTCCGAGGGTCGTCTTCCCGACGCCCTGAGTTTCTGAAATCAGGAGGAGACCGTACCCCATCCGGACGCTCGGACGGGCGATCAGGGTCGCGCACCACTTCTCGACCTCGACCCGTTCGGCTTCGTTCGGGAAAAGGTACTTCATGAAATCTAGGAATGGCCCCGGATCCCCGGCGCTCGAACGGATGAGCGACGGCCGGTGCAGGTTGATCGCCGACGAGCCGTGGGCGACGATCGAAGTTCCTTCTTCACCCGGCCGGTAGCAAAGGCGAACGGACCGCCCCTGGTACTCCTTGAGCACGAGCCGAACCGTGTCGTTTACGTGCGAGAACGACGCGAGCATTTTGTTCAGCACGGCCTCGTTTCGGACGATTTCCGGCATCTCCCGGCAGACAAAGAGGTCGGCATCCTCGACATATGCCCACATCAGTTTGAAGCTCTCGCGGAGGACCGCTGCGGGCCGCCCCTTCCCATCCGGATTCGGAACGAGATCCGTCGCCCAGGTCGCGGGATGCTGACACTCACGGAAGGCCGGGCCGGCGTAGCGGCCGCCTTTGAACATCGCCTCCGGGAACGGGTCCGCGAGGTCGAAGCCGGACGGGAACTGCTCGCCGAACTGGATCACGAACGTCGGACAGCGAAGCGCCTTCGAGATGTACGGGACCGCCGAACGGCCGACCTCGTCGTTGTCCGGCACGATATCGGCGCGGGTGATGCCAGCCCTCTTCAGGGCGTCCCAGTCCGTTCGATGCGGTGACAGCGCGCCCCCGATCCACCCGATGTGAAGCGTATGGCCCAGCTCGGCACCCCAGGGATGCGCCTTCAGCGCATCCCGATCCTTGCGGGTCACGCCATCGACAAGGCGTTGCATGTGGCGCGCGGCCTTGGCCCCCTCGTGAATAACGACGGACGAAAATTCTTTCAGCCGGTGGGCATTGTAGAGTGGGAGCGGGCCGTCCGGCTCGGTCATCCGCCACTCGCCGTCGTCCCAATAGGTCCACGGCACATAGGCGCGCTCCCCGTCGCGCTCCATCCGGACCTGAAGCATCACGACCATGTTGTTCTCGTCGCGGAACTCGAAGACGTCCTCGTCATCCGCTTCCCGGACCATCTTCGGGAGATCGGTCAGGGTCGGGAGCGGCTGGATCTCCGGCCACCGGAAACCGGCACACTCCTCGGCGATGCGCTTGGCCTCGTCCTCGGTCGGGGCGTAGTCGGCCGGAGCCGTGACCTTGCCGTCCTTGGCGACGCGGATCACCGCGAGGTCACGCCAGTATTTCCCGGCGCTCTCGCGTACGACAGCGGTCTTGAGTGACCGCGGCTCGGCGCCGATGCGGTTGAAGTAGTCCCGCAACGCCGGGACGTCGGTGAGGCTTCCGAGCTTCTGGAACGTGCTTTTCCCTTTGTTCTCCTGGTGGTTCGTGCTATCTCTTAAATCGCTGTTTGAGCTTTGATCTTGGTTCTCCTGGGGGTGCGGCGCGGACAGGCGCTCGCACCCCTTTTTCTGTTCTTCGAAAGCCATTGTACCTACTCCTAACCGGCATGGCCGGCGCTGTTTGGGGCCCGTAAAGGGATCTCCAAAGTGGAGAGGTCCGTATTCCCGGAACTAACTCAGTCGATCGGTGCGGGAGCTGATTAGGCAGCTTTCTCCGACTGGCCGACACGACCTTCGATCATCTCGCGAAGACGCGCGGTCGGGACGTATCGCCGATTGTTGATCGTGATCGTCGGGATGTCGCCGCTCGCGATCGCCTTGAATGTCGGTGTCAGGCTCAACCCGAGGATCAGGCCGGCCGTTTTCACCGGCACGAGCGGCCGCTCCAGCGCCTCGGCCCGCTCTTCGGCGGTCATCGTCGTCTCCATCGCCATCGGCGGCGCTCCTCTACAGTGGAAGAAGCCACCGATTACAACGCGCTTGAACAGTCTGCAAGCGTATCGTAAATCTACCTCTCGGCTGGAAAGTATCTTGCCCGGGCGATAACAGTAAGTCGCGAGAAAAGTTTTCGATTTTCGACGCCTAAAAACGAACTCCGTACCTCAGCCCGTCACGCGAAGGAGCTTTCGATGAACCTCGATCTTCACCTCGCGCCCATCCCGCCTCTCCGAGATCCGCTCGATCGCGCGCGAGCCGATCCCGAACCCCTCGGTCGCGAGCCACCTCACGATCATGGAAGCCGTCGCCCAGGTGGTGAAGCTCTATCGGTCGCGCAGAGTCGTCTGCTGCCAAGTCGCGCCGGGGAATTTCTGATGGCGCCACACGCCAAGCGGAGGGAGCGGGGAGGGGGTAATGTCTGATCCAGCACGCCATGTCGTGCCGTTCCAAATGGCAGCTCGGGAGCTAGGCCTGAGCGCGGCGACGCTCCGCCGAATGTGCAGAGACGGCCGCGGCCCGACGCTTCTTCGGCTGAGCGAACGCCGGCTCGGCGTCCGCCGTGGCGACCTCGACGCGTGGCTGAAGACCCGCGAGGTAGGCGCCGAGCGCGTCTAGGGCCTCGCGCTTCTCTGTGGCGTAGACCGCCCGGTTGTAGATGCCGGCCACGCCTGCCTTGTGACCGGAGATGTGGTTCAGGACCGCCTCGACGACGTGTGGAAGCACCTTCAGGCGGTCGATCATGAGCGTCGCAGCAGTTCGGCGGAGATCGTGCAGCCGCCAGCCGGTGACGCCGGACCGCTTATCGAGCGAAGCTTTCGCCCGGGAGAATCCCTGGAATCCACCTTCGCCCTGCCCGAACACGAGTGAGCGCCCCTCGATCCGCTCCATCGTCGCCAGAATTTGAAGCGCAGGGGCAGACAACGGCACGTCGTGATCCAGGCCGTTTTTCACCCGAGTCCCGGGTAGCGACCACAAGGCACTCGCGAGATCCAATTCCGGCCACGTCATCTCGGCGACCTCATCGCGGCGTTGCCCGGTCAGCAGCAGCAGCCGCACGATCCGGCCGAAGTCGTCGTTCCGACAGGCCATCAACACCCGGCCGACTTCATCCTCGGAAAGCACTCGCGCGCGCCGCACCTCGGGCGCGGGCTTCGGCATCCCAATGACGGGGTTCGCCTCGGCCTTGCCGGTCCCGACCAGCCACGCGAAGTGCGCTGACAGCGCGGAACGCGCACGGTTGGCCGCATGGGGGCCGGTGTCCCGCTGGATTTCGGCGAGCCTGTCGGCGATCTGCCGCCGGTCGACCGCGTGGAGCGGGATTTTGTGAAGCGGCTTCCAGGCCGTGCGCAGGTAGCGGCTCACCTCGGAGAGGTACGACGGACGCAGGCTCGGCCCGACCGCGTCGAGGTACGGCTCGACGACCGCGCCGAAGGTGACCGCGGCCCGCGCCCTGGCCTTGGCTTTCTCGGCGTGCGGATCCTCGCCGAGTTTCGCCCGCGCCAGCCGCTCACCGGCCGCGCGCCGCGCATCGGCGGCCGTGAGGACCCCGGCCTTGCCGAGCGTCTCCCTCTTCGACTGGCCGAGCGCGTTGCGGTACTGCACGACCCAGGCCCGCGAGCCGCCGCGGCTGACGCTCAAGCCGAATCCGGGAAGATCATCGTCAAACACCACGAGTTTGTCGCGGCCGGCTGGGACCTGAACTGCGAGGGCGGTCTGGTTCGTGAGGCGCATCGCTTACCGGTAAGCACATAGTAAGCAGGAAGCGCGAGCGCCCTGGCTGGTCCCGCCCACATGATGAGAGGGTACACGCGCCCAAACCCCTGCCGAGACGTCATTTCTGCGCCCCGGTAAGCAGCCCTGTCAATCCTCGGACTCTCTACCCTATGTTTCGTAATGAGGGGGTCGGGGGTTCGAATCCCTCTTGCGGCACCACTCCCGACACTCCGACCGGCAGCGTCACCCGCCGTCCGGGGCCCGTCCGTCAGGCCAGCCCCAGAACCACCGCGATGACCGCAACCCCGACGGCCAGCCACGCCGCGTAGTCGCCGATCAGCCCGCTGTGGAGCACCTCCAGGGCGCGCGTCGGCGCCGATTGCGTCACGCTGACCGGCCGGACCACGAGGGCCGGCAGACGCCTCCGAAACAGCCCGTAGCCGGCACCCGCCAGCGCGGCGGTCAAGGACGTCCAGGGCAGCCAGGCCGGCCCCTCCGCCAGCGCGGCCACCGCCGGGCGGTGAAGGAACGCCGAAGCCGCCCGCGGGACGGCATGCTCGATCAGATCCGCCGGCAGGGCGACGTCGAGGGCGAGGAGCACGCAGCACGGCGCCAGCATCAGCCAGAGGGGCCGGTTGGCCTTCTCGCGCTCGTCCGCGCTCGGCGCTCCGGCCTCGTCACCGGGATCGGGTCCGAGCCCGAGGAAGATCCGGCCCGCCGCCCGCAGCACCGCGGCCCCGGTGAGCGCCGCGCCGATGGCCCCGGCCGCCAGCGCCATCCCGCGGCCCTGCTGCGCCAGCGCCCCCTGGACGAGGCGCGTGCCCTGGTCGAGCACGCCGATCGGCAGGCCGCAGAGCAGGAGCCCGGCCAGCGCCATGGCGATCCCGGCCGGCCCGATCCCCCGCCCGAGGCCGCGCAGGGCGATCTCGTCGATGCTCGCCCGCGTGGCGAGCAGGATGCCGGCGACCATGAACAGCGCGCCCTTCACCAGGCCGTGGCCGACCAGGTAGACCAGCATCCCGCCGGTGCCGTCCGCCGAGAGCGCTCCGATCCCGGTGAGCATGATTCCGGCATGCGAGATCGTCGAGAAGGCGAGCATCCGCTTGAGGTGCCGCTGCAGCAGGGCCATCCAGCCGCCGAGCAGGGCGGTGCCGCCGCCGAGGGCGGTGAGAAGCAACGGCAGGGCGTGCCGGAGCTGATCGGAGCCCCCGAACACGACGGCGCTCAGCTTCGCCAGGCCGAACAGCCCGAGGGACACCATCGATCCGGAGAAGATCACCGAGACCGGGCTCGGCGCCACCGCGTGGGCGTCGGCGAGCCAGAACTGGAACGGCACGATCGCGCCCTTGATCATCAGGGCGGCCGCCACGAGGCAGAAGGCCCCCGCCACCACCGGATCGCGTCCGCTGCGCGCCACCGCGGCGGCGATCCCCTCGAAATCGAGCGTGCCCGTCCGCGCGTAGATCAGCCCGATCCCGCCGAGCATCAGGAAGCCCGCGAGGCTGTTGATCACCGTGAAGTTGATGGCGCCCGAGAGGGCGGATTCTTCCAGGTGATAGGCCGTCAGCGCGAAGGCGGCGACGCTCATCACTTCGAACCACACGAACAGGTTGAACATGTCGCGGGTGAAGCAGAACCCCACCATGGCGGCCAGGAACAGCAGCATCAGGATGTGGAAATGGCCGTGGGTGCGGCCGAAGAAGCCCCAGGCGAACACGAAGGTGACGGCGTAGAGCAGGCCGATGAAGGCCGCGACCCAGCCGCTCGCCTCGTCGACCGAGAAGCCGATGCCGAGATGGACGCCGTCATGCGGCTCCCAGCCGCCGAACCAGTAGACGAGGGGATGTTCGGCGGCGTGCCTGGCGATGACCGCGCAGAGGACCGCGACGGCGAGCGCCGCCAGGGTCGCCAGGATGTCGGGGAGGCGCCCCGGCAGCAGGTGCGCGGTGGCCAGCATGGCCGCACAGACGACCAGCGGGATCGCGACCGGGAGCGGCAGGAGCGCGGCGGCGGAAGCGGTCACGGAGCCGTCCGCTCCCCGTCGTCCGCCCGGCTCGCCCCGCGATCGGGCTGTCCGCCCGGCCGCATGGGCCGGAGGATCTCTGGGTCGAGGCTGCCCCCGCGCTTGTAGGCCTGGATGGTCAGGACCAGGAGGAGCGCCGTCAGGGTCGCGCCGACGACGATGTCGGTGAGCACGAGCGCCTGCATCACCGGATCGACCGCCGGCGTGCCTGGCGGATGGTCGTAGAAGATCGGCGCGATGCTGCCCCAGCGGTAGCCGAGGCCGAGCAGCAGCACGTAGGTCGCCGACTGGCAGATCCCGAGACAGCCCACGAGGTGGATGAAGTTGCGGCTCGTGGCGATGCCGTAGAGGCCGATCCCGAACAGCCACGCGGCGACCGCGTAGGGGAGCATGCTCACGCGGATTCCTCCCCGGGCTCTTCGGGCTCGTCCGTCGCGCGGGTCTCCTCCATGAATTCCAGGAAGAGCTGGGTGAACCCGCCCGTCACCGCCAAGGCGACGCCGAGATTCTCGATCAGCATCAGGCCCCCGGAGAAGAGGTCGCGGAAGGTACCGAGCGGCAGGACGTTCTGCATGAAGGCCGCGCCCATGAGCATCGGTCCCAGCCCGCACAGGGCGAAGAGCAGGGCACCCCCACCCTCCAGGGCGTCGAGCCAGTGGCTGCGCACCGCGTCGCGCCACCCGGCATAGCCCTCGCCGAGGTAGATCAGCAGGGTGGCGGAGGCGAGGATGACGCCCCCCTGGAAGCCGCCGCCCGGCGTCACGGTGGCGTGTACCACCACGTAGAGCCCGAACACGGCGGTGAGCGGTCCGGCGATCCGGCAGGCGAGCACCACCGCCTCGGAGCGCGGGATCAAGGCGCGGCCGGCCCGGCGCATGGCGCGCCCGGAATTGCCCTCGCCGCGGTGGCCGCGCAGCAGCACGACGGTCCCGGTGATGGCGGCGAGCAACATGAACTCCTCGCCGAGCGTATCGAGACCGCGCAGGTCGAAGTTGATCGCGCTCACCATATTGGCGACGTGCCGCGCGTCCGGGGCGATCGCGTTGATGCGTTCGCCGTACTGCGCGATCGTCGCGCCGAAGGGCGGCAGCCCGGCGATCACCGCGGCGGCGCCAGGGAGCAGCGCGAGTCCCGACAGGGCCAGAAGCGCGACGCGCAGGCGCGGGCTCACGACTTCTCCTCGGGTGGCTGGTTGCGGACCGCCATCAGCGCGACCAGGAAGAGGAGCGGCACCGCCGCCGAGCCCACCGCCAGCTCCGACAGGGCGACGTCGGGCGCCTGCAGGGCGTCGAACAGGATCGCCAGAACGAGGCCGTTGACCGCGATGGCGAAGATCTGCCGGGCCGGGTCGCGGATGAGCACCACCGCGGTGCCCGATCCGGCGGCGAGCAGGAACAGCAGCGGCAGGATCACGGTCATGCCGAGCGGCCTTCACGCATCAGCACGGCCCGGCCGGTCACGTGCGACAGCACGGCGGCCCAGCCGAGGAACACCGCCATCATCAGCAGGATCTTCAGCGAGCGCCCCGAGATCCCGTCGGCCAGGAAGGCCGCCGTCGTGACGAGGCCGGACGCCGCCACATTGAGGAACGCGAGGGCATGCATCCGGTCGAGCGCCCGGGGCAGGCGCCATAGGGCCAGGGCGGCGAGCCACGTCACCGCCACCGCGAGGCCCAGCATGACGCCGATCGCGAAACTCATATCCAGCGCTCCAGGAAGACCGCCAGCAGCATCGTGCCGGGCAGGTTCAACAGGACCAGGGTGACGGCGAGGTCGGTGATCGACGCCTGGTCGGTGGCGAACGCCATCAGCGTCAGGATCAGCACCGTGACGCTTCCGACAAGCTGGTAGGCGGCGAAGCGCTGGCCGGGACGCCCCCGCCACGCCAGGACCGCCCCCAGGATCAGCGGCGGCAGCAGCGCCAGGATGGCGGCCGTCCAGAGGTTCACGGCGCTTCGCCCGTTAAAACGTGCGTCGCCACGGTCCCGTGGTCGCGGTCGAGGGTGAGGACGTAGCTGTCCGGGGCCAGGGAGGCGGCGAACAGGCCCACGGCCCGCGCGGCCGGCGCCGTCTCGCCGTGCGGCGTCGCCCACGGTACCTCGGCGGCGCTCCGCTCGCGGGTCGTCCCGCCGGCGGCGCGGCCGAGCAGGGCCTTCACCAGATGCACGCCCACGCGGAGGGTCTGCCCGGGCAAGCCGAGGACGGCCTCGGCGAGGGGCCGCAGCGCCGCCCGTTCGAAGCGGAAGCGCACGCCGCCGCGACGGCCGACGACCCACCACCAGGCCGTGCCGAGGCTGGCGCACGCCACCGTGGCGAGGCCTTCGTTCACGCTCGGCGATCCGGCGAAGACCAGGTAGGCAAGGGCGAGCGAGACCCAGATCACCACGGCGACGCGCGTTGATCGCTGGTGGATGCTGCTGATCGGTCCTGCCCGCATCGATCCTGGCCGGGGCGCGCCCCGCGGAAGCGTGGCCATGCGCTGATCGACCAAACGTGGCCGCGGGCGTGGCCGTTCCCGGAACCCGACGACACGGTTCCGTGTAGGGATCTCAGAGCCATTCCGATCCGGGCGTTCCCAACCCTGGCGGTCATCCTGAGGCGGCGCGGCGGAGGATTCGAGTGAGCCTTCAGGACATCGCTGCCTCGGAGAGTGCCTCGGAGGACCGCCGCCGCGGGCCCCCGCAGGAGGGCGAGGCGGGACGATCTCCGGTCGAGCCGGCTCGCAGGCACAGGGACGCGCGATGAAAGCCGAGATCCTCACCATCCGATTCGTGCACGAGGGCTGGTGCCGGTTCGGCATCGCGAAGGTGCGCCTGGCCGACGGGGCCGTCGTGGAGCGGGCGATCGAGGATCACGGCGACGCGGTGGGCGTCCTGCCCTACGATCCGGAGCGGCGGGTCGCGACCCTCGTGCGCGAGCTGCGGGTGCCGCCCCTGTTCGCGGCCGGCGAGCAGGTCCAGCTCGAGGCGCCCGCCGGGCTGATCGACGACGGCGCCCCGGAGGAGAACGTCCGTCGGGAGGCCCTGGAGGAGGTTGGCCTGCGCCTGGACACCCTGGAATTCGTCGGCGCTACCTATTCCTGCGCCAGCCTGACCACGGAGAAGTTGCATCTCTACCTCGCACCCTACAGGCGCGCGGACCGGGCGGCCGACGGCGGCGGGGCCGAGGGCGAGCATGAGAACATCCGGGTCGTGGAGATGGCACTCGCCGACCTCGCCGGGATGGCGGAACGCGCCGAGATCGCCGACCTGAAGACGCTGACCCTCGTCCTGGCGCTGCGGGTGCGCCATCCGGAGCTGTTCCGCGCGTGAGAATCCGCTATCGCGTAGTCGCCCAGGGGTTGCTGACCGCCGCGGTGCTCGCCGGGGTCGCGTGGATCGCCTTCCACCTGCGCTGAGACCCGGCGAGGCTTACGTTTCAAGGATCGATGTCATGAGCGAAGACGCCGGACACGCCGAGCCGCACGGGCTCGACCGCGGGCTGACGAATTACGGCGACCGCGACTTCGCCCGATACCTGCGCCGCTCCTTCGCCCGGTCGATGGGCATCTCGCCGGCCTTGCTGAACAAGCCGGTGGTGGGCATCGCGATGACGCCGTCCGGCTTCAACAACTGCCATCGGGGCATGCCCGAGCTGGTGGAGGCGGTCTCCCGCGGCGTGCTGGCCGCCGGCGCCCTGCCGCGACCGTTCCCGACGGTCTCGCTCGGCGAGGTTTTCCTCAACCCGACCAGCATGATGTACCGCAACCTCATGGCCATGGACACGGAGGAGATGATCCAGGCCCAGCCGATGGACGCCGTCGTGCTGATCGGCGGCTGCGACAAGACCGTGCCGGCCCAGCTCATGGGCGCGGCCTCGGCGGGGCTTCCCGCGATCCAGCTGGTGACCGGTCCGATGTCGACGGGGCGCCACCGGGGCCAGAGGCTCGGCGCCTGCACGGACTGCCGGGGCTTCTGGGCGAAATACCGGGCCGGCACCGTGGATGCCGCGGAGATCGCCGAGGTCGAGGGGCGGCTCTCGGTCACCGCCGGCACCTGCGCGGTGATGGGCACGGCCTCGACCATGGCGTGCATCGCGGAGGCGCTCGGCATGTCGCTGCCGGGCACGGCGGCGATCCCGGCGGTGCATTCGGACCGGCTGGTGGCCGCCGAGGAGACCGGCCGCGCGGCGGTTCGGCTGATCCAGTCGAAGATCGCGCCGTCGCAGGTCATCACCGAGAAGTCGGTGGAGAACGCCATCCGGGTGCTGATGGCGGTCTCGGGCTCGACCAACGCCATCGTCCACCTGACGGCGATCGCGGGGAGGCTCGGCATCCGCATCCCCTACGAACGATTCAACCAGATCTCCGACGAGACGCCGGTGCTGGTCGATCTGAAGCCCGTGGGCGAGGGCTACATGGAGGACTTCCACGCCGCCGGCGGGATGGGCGCGCTGCTGCGCGAGTTGCGCCCGCTCCTCCACCTCGACACCGTGGACGTGGAGGGCCGCACCCTGGCCGAGCGGCTCGACGAGCCGTCCGGCTGGGTCGACCGCGCGGTGATCCGCGCCTTCGACAACCCGGTCTCGCCCGTGGGCGGGCTGGTGGCGCTCACCGGCAACCTCGCCCCCGAGGGCGCGATCTTCAAGCGCGCGGCGGCAACCCCGGAGCTGTTCGAGTCCGAGGGGCGCGCGGTGGTGTTCACCGGCCTGGAGGACCTGAGCCGGCGGATCGACGACCCCGACCTCGACGTGGGCCCCGGCGACGTGCTGGTGCTGCAGAATGCCGGCCCGCATGCCGCCGGGATGCCGGAGGCCGGCTACCTGCCGATCCCGAAGAAGCTCGCCCGAGCGGGGGTGAAGGACATGGTGCGCATCTCCGACGCGCGGATGTCGGGCACGGCCTTCGGGTCGATCGTGCTGCACATCGCCCCCGAATCCGCCATCGGCGGCCCGCTGGCGGCGGTGCGCGACGGCGACCGGATCCGCCTGTCGATCCGCGACAAGCGGATCGACCTGCTGGTGGAGCCCGACGAGATCGCCCGCCGGCTCGCCGGCCACCGGCCCCCGCCGGCCCCGACCCGGGGCTACAAGGCGCTCTACCGCCGCACCGTCACCCAGGCCCCCGCGGGCTGCGACTTCGACTTCCTGATGGGGGAGGCGACCCATGAGTGACCGGATCGCGCCGGATCGCCTGCTCGACTTCGCCACGGCGGTCTACGCCGCGTCGGGCCTCCCCGCGGCGGATGCCCGGCTCTGCGCCGACACCCTGGTCCAGGCCGATCTCTGGGGCCACCAGTCCCACGGGGTGATGCGCCTGTCCTGGTACGTCGATCGGCTCCGATCCGGCGTGTGCAACCCGGTGGCTTCGCCGGAGCTGGCGGTCGATGCCGGGGCCATCGCGGTGATGGATGGCGGCGACGCGATGGGACAGGTGCTCACCGCCCGCGCCATGGAGGCGGCGATCGCGCGGGCCCGGGCCCACGGGGTCGGCGTCGTGGCCCTGCGTAACTCCGGACATTTCGGAACCGCCATGTACTACACGCTGATGGCGGCCCGGGCCGGCTGCGTCGGCTTCCTGTCGACCAACGCCAGCCCGTCGATGGCGCCATGGGGCGGCCGCGAGAAGGTCGTCGGCAACAATCCCTGGTCCTGGGCCGCCCCCGCCGGGCGGCACGCACCGATGGTCCTCGACATCGCCAACACGGGCGTCGCCCGGGGCAAGATCTATCTCGCCCGCCAGAAGGGCCTGCCGATCCCGGAGGGCTGGGCGCTCGACGCGGAGGGCAGGGCGACCACCGATCCGGAAGCGGCTCTCGACGGCCTCGTGCTGCCGATGGCCGGCCACAAAGGCTACGCCATCGCGCTCGTCATGGACATGCTGTCGGGCATCCTGACCGGCAGCGCGTCCGGCACCGGCGTGGCCGGGCCCTATCAGGCCGAGCGGCGCAGCGGCGCCGGCCAGTTCATGCTGGCCCTCGACATCGCGAAGTTCCAGCCGCCCGAGACCTTCGCGGCCCGCATGGAGGCGATGATCGCCGAGCTGAAGGGCGTAGCCCTGGCGCAGGAGGCGGACGAGATCTTCTATCCCGGCGAGATCGAGGCGCGGAACGACGCGCGGAACCGGCACGACGGCCTGCAGCTTCCGGCCGACACGCTCGCGGACCTGGATCGGCTGGCGCGCGAGACCGGCGTGGTCGGACTCCGCGCCTGAGAGCTTGATCGTCGGCGAGGCCGGGGCCATCGTCCCTCCGAGAGACGGGAGGTCACGGAATGACGCGCGCCTGCATCGTGGGCTGGGCCCACACCCCCTTCGGCAAGCTGGAGGAGCCGGATGTCGAGGGGCTGATCGCCCGGGTCTCGGGGGAGGCGCTGGCCCATGCCGGCGTCGAGGATGCGCAGGTCGACGGGATCTACGTGGGCTCGATGAACACCGGCTTCTCGAAGCAGGGGTTCGAGGGATCGCTGGTGGCGGTGAACCGGCCCGGTCTCGCCCACGCTCCGGCGACCCACCTGGAGAATGCCTGCGCCACCGGCTCGGCGGCGCTCTACGCGGCCCTCGACTTCGTCGACAGCGGCCGCGGCCGGGTCGCCCTGGTGATCGGCGCCGAGAAGATGACGGCCAAGTCGGTCGCCGAGACCGGCGATATCCTGCTCGGCGCCTCCTACCGCAAGGAGGAGGCCGAGATCGAGGGCGGATTCGCGGGCGTGTTCGGGCGGATCGCGGCGGGCTACTTCCAGCGCTACGGCGATCGCAGCGAGGAGCTGGCCCGCATCGCCGCCAAGAACCACCGCAACGGCGTCGGCAACCCCTATGCGCAGCTACGCAAGGATCTCGGCTTCGACTTCTGCAACCGGGTCTCCGAGAAGAACCCCTACGTGGCGGCCCCGCTGCGCCGGACCGACTGCTCGCTGATCTCGGACGGCGCGGCGGCCCTGGTGGTGGCCGATGCCGAGACCGCCGAGGGGCTCGAGCGGGCGATCGGCTTCCGGGCCCGGGCGCATGTCAACGACATCCTGCCCCTGTCCCGGCGCGACCCGACGGAATTCAAGGGCGCCCGGATGGCCTGGGAGAAGGCCCGGAGCCAGGCCGGAATCGGCAACGACGACCTCTCCTTCGTGGAGACCCACGACTGCTTCACGATCGCCGAACTCATCGAGTACGAGGCGATGGGCCTCGCCGCCCCGGGCGAGGGGTATCGCGTGGTGCGCGACGGGTCCGCCGAGAAGGGCGGCCGGCTTCCGATCAACCCGTCCGGCGGACTGAAGGCCAAGGGACATCCGGTGGGCGCGACCGGCGTCTCGATGCACGTCATGGCCTGCCTCCAGCTCATGGGCGAGGCCGGGGAGATGCAGGTGCCGGGTGCCGAACTCGCCGGGATCTTCAACATGGGCGGCGCGGCCGTGGCGAATTACGTGTCGATCCTGGAACGGCGGCGCTGAGTTGGGGAAGACGGCTGCGCTTCTGTCCATCCCACTTGCGGGGAGGGGTCACGGGGTGGGGGTTGTGCCGGATGCGGCTCGGCGGTGCCGTCTGCACCACCCCCACCTCCAACGCCTCCCCGCAAGGGGGGGAAGAGAGCGCATCGCGCTTCCTCATCCGCTGCAGATAGAGAACGCTCGATGTGAGGAGACGCCCTGCATCTCGTGGGGCCGCCACGGCGCTGCACTCGATCCGGACATGCTCGGGCCCGCAGGGAAGGAAACCGCCCTGCTCAGCCCAGCCTGTCCAGCGCCTGCCTGAGATCGGCGATCAGATCGGCCTCGTTCTCCAGACCGATCGAGAGCCGGACGGTCTCGGGGCCGACCCGCGCGGCGGCTTTCTCGTGCTCCGGCAATTGCCGGTGCGTGGTCGACGAGGGATGGATCGCCAGCGATTTGATCTCGCCGATGTTCACGAGGTGCGAGATCAGTTCCAGCCCGGCGATGAACTGCAAGGCCGCCGCCTCGCCGCCCTTCAGCGCGACGGTGAAGATCGCGCCGGGCCCGTCCGGCGTGTAGCGGCGGGCGAGATCCTCGCCGGGTTGCCCCGGCAGAAGCGGGTAGCTCACCCAATCAATCGCGGGATGATCCTTCAGGAAGGCCGCCACCGCCCGCGCATTGGCGCAGTGCCGCTCCATGCGCAGGGGCAGGGTCTCGATCCCCATGAGCGTGAGGAAGGCGTTCATCGGCGACAGGCCGGGCCCGAGGTCGCGCAGGCCGAAGAACCGGCAGGCCGCGGCGAAGGGTGTTTTCGGGAACGCCTTCGTCAGGACCAGCCCGTCGTAGTCCGGCCAGGGCTCGGAGATGAGGTTGTAGCCGCCGGCCTTCTCCCAATCGAAGCGCCCGCCATCGCAGATCACGCCGCCGATGGTCTGGCCCGAGCCGCCCAGAAACTTCGAGGTCGAGTGCACGACGATGTCGGCGCCGTAGGCGATCGGCCGGATCAGCGCCGGAGACGCCAGGGTGTTGTCCACCACCAGCGGCAGGCCGTGGCGGCGCGCTACCGCGGCGATGCCGTCGAGGTCCATCACCGAGGCGCAGGGGTTCACGATCGATTCGCAGACGATCGCCCGGCAGTCCGGCGTGATCGCGGCCTCGAAATCCTCCGGGCTCATGCCGCGGGCGAAGCGGGGCTTCAGATCGTAGCGGCCGTCGAGGCGGCGCATCAGGCCGAGCGAGCCGCCGAACAGGCGCGGCGAGGCGACGTAGGCGTCCCCGCTCTTCATCAGGGTCATCAGCACCAGCAGCATCGCCGACTGGCCGGAGGAGACTGCCACGGCGGCCTTGGCCCCCTCGAGGTCGGCGATGCGGCGCTCCAGCGCGGCCACCGTCGGGTTCGAGCCGCGCGAGTAGGAGAAGCCGGTCCGACGGCCGGCGAAGATGTCCGCCGCCTGCTCGGTCGACTCGAACACGAAGCCGTTGGTGAAGTAGATCGGCTGGATTCGCGCGCCGGTGGCGGGATCCGGCGCCGCGCCGGCATGGATGGCCCGGGTCGCGAAGCGGTGCTGTCGGTTCTTGTCCGTCATGGGTCTCGGTCGGGTGGTCGGCGCCCCGACCGGGGGGTCAGGCCGCGCGGCGGAGGAAGGCGTGGAGCGTCCGGACCAGGGTCGTCGGCTCGTACGGCTTCGGGATGAAGCGCGCGCCCTCCGGCATGTCGTTCGGCCCGGGGGTGCCCATGCCGGACACCACCAGCACGGGGATCGACGGCCAGCGATGCGCCACCAAGCGCGCGAGGGCGAAGCCGTCCATCGAGCCCTGCGGCATGTCGACGTCGGTCATCAGGACGCCGACGTCGCTGCGATTCTCAAGGACCCGCAGCGCCTTGTCGGCGTGGCTCGCCTCCAGGACGGTGAAGCCCGCATCCGCGAGGGTGTCCGAAGCCTCCATCAGAAGGAGGCCGTCATCTTCCACCAGGAGCACCACGGGATGGTCGGACGGGCTATCTGACATCAGACCTGCGACGGTGAATCTCGATGGGTGAAGCCCGCGGCCTATTCCTCCGGGCCTCCCCGCGTCAAGGCGCGGGGTTCGGCCGCGTCAGGCCGCCTCCTCGCGCTTGCCCAGGCGCTTGTCGAGGTACGTGTCCACCGTCTGGGTCAGCTCCTCGACCTTGCCGTCGAAGAAGTGGTTCGCACCGTCGACCATCTGGTGCTCGATGATGACGCCCTTCTGGGTCTTCACCTTCTCGATCACCGGCATCACCTCGCGGGCGGGGGCCACCCGGTCCTCGGAGCCGTGCACGAACAGGCCGGAGGAGGGGCAGGGCGCCAGGAAGGTGAAATCGTAGCGGTTCGCCATCGCGGCGATCGAGATGAAGCCCTCGATCTCGGGACGGCGCATCAGCAGCTGCATGCCGATCCACGAGCCGAATGAGACGCCGGCGATCCAGCAGGACTTCGCCTCCGGGTTGACCGACTGAACCCAGTCGAGCGCGGCCGCGGCGTCCGACAGCTCCCCCGAACCGTGATCGAACGCGCCCTGGCTTCGGCCGACCCCGCGGAAATTGAAGCGCAGGGCCGCGAATCCGCGATTGGCGAACGTGTAGAACAGGTTATACACGATCTGGTTGTTCATCGTGCCGCCGAACTGCGGGTGCGGATGCAGGATGATGGCGATCGGCGCGCCGCGCTTCTTGGGGGCTTGGTAGCGGCCTTCCAGGCGGCCGGCCGGACCGGTGAAGATGACTTCGGGCATTGCTCGTCTCTCGCTGTCGAGATCGCCCGCCGGACGATCGGCGCGACAGCCTTGACTCGCCGCGCGCACTCCATAAAAGCGCTCTTAGAATAATTCTAGGTAATTAGAACTATTCTAAAAAGGCCGTCGGGAGCGTCGCGTCGGCTGTCGCACCGACCGTGCTCGGTCGGGGGATCTCATAGTCTCGGCGCGCCTTAGCACGGAGAGCCGGTGCGCGGGCAAGGAATTGTGACGCGCTGCAGCAGAGGGCGGAACGAAACGCGGATGAGCCGGGCACGCGCCTATCTCGACTACAATGCCACCGCCCCGGTCCGTCCCTCCGTCGCGGACGCGGTGGCGCGTGCGCTGATGCTCCCCGGCAATCCCTCGTCGGTCCACGCGGAGGGCCGCGCGGCGCGGGCCGCGCTGGAGGCCGCCCGCGCTCAGGTCGCCGCGCTGGTGAATGCGCGGCCGGAGCAGGTCGTCTTCACCAGCGGCGGCACGGAAGCGGCGAACGCGGTCCTGTCGGGCGCCCTGCGCGGCCGGGGCTTGCCGAACCCGACCCGCCTGCTTCACACCGCCACCGAGCATCCCTGCGTGGCCGCGGGTCACCGGTTCACGGACACGGCGGTGGACGTACTGCCGGTGACCGCAGACGGCGTGATCGATCTGTCGGCCCTGGAGGCGCGCCTCGCCGCCCATGCGCATGAGACCGTGCTCGTCTCGGTCCATGCGGCCAACAACGAGACCGGCGCGGTCCAGCCGCTGGCCGACGTGGTGGCCCTTGCCCGGGCGCACGGCCGGGTTCTGGTCCACAGCGACGCGGTGCAGGCGGCCGGCAAGGTCGCCCTCGACATGGCCCGGCTGGGCCTCGATGCGCTGACCCTGTCGGGCCACAAATTCGCGGCGCCGAAGGGCGTCGGCGCGCTGGTGCTGGCGGAGGGCGTCACCCTGGAGAGCCCGTTGCTCCGGGGGGGCGGCCAGGAGCGCAGCCAGCGCTGCGGCACCGAGGGGCTACCGGCGATCGTCGGCATGGGCGAGGCGGCCCGGATCGCCCGCGAGTCGCTGGACGGGGAGGCCGCGCGCCTATCCGCCCTGCGCGACCGGATCGAGGCGGGGGTCCGCGCCCTTGCGCCCGACGGCGTGGTGTTCGCCGCCGGAGCGGTGCGCCTGCCCAACACGCTCAACGTCGCGGTCCCGGGCCTCGACGCGCCCGCGGCCCTGATCGCCCTCGATCTCGCCGGCGTGGCAGTTTCGTCGGGCTCGGCCTGCTCCTCGGGGAAGGTCGCCCGCTCGGCGACGCTCGCCGCAATGGGGGTCGGTGCGGATCTTGCCGGGGGGGCGCTGCGCGTCAGCCTCGGCTGGAACACGGTGGACGCGGATGCGGCATGCTTCCTCGACGCCTTCGAACGGGTGCTACAGCCCCTATATAAACGGCGAGGGCGCGCGGCCTGAGTGCCGCGCCCTCCGCTATCCGAAAGACGCTTCCCGGTCCTTGACGCCGGAGATGCCTAGGAGACGCTGATGCCTGCCGTGCAGGAAACCATCGACCGGGTCCGTTCCATCGATCTCGACCAGTACAAGTACGGGTTCGAGACCACCATCGAGATGGAGAAGTCCGAGAAGGGCATCTCCGAGGACGTGGTTCGTTTCATCTCGGCCAAGAAGAACGAGCCCGCGTGGCTGCTGGAATGGCGCCTCGACGCCTACCGGCGCTGGCTGACCATGCAGGAGCCGGAATGGGCCCGCGTCTCCTACGACAAGGTCAACTACAACGACATCTACTACTACGCGGCGCCGAAGCGCCCGGCGGCGATGTCGCTCGACGAGATCGATCCCGAGATCCTGAAGACCTACGAGAAGCTCGGCATCCCGCTCCGCGAGGTCGAGGTGCTGGAAGGCATCGCGCCCGAGCGTCGTGTCGCGGTCGACGCCGTGTTCGACTCCGTCTCGGTGGCCACCACCTTCAAGAAGGAGCTCTCGAAGGCCGGCGTGATCTTCATGCCGATCTCCGAGGCCGTGCAGGAATATCCGGAGCTGGTGCAGAAGTATCTGGGCTCCGTCGTGCCGGCGACCGACAACTTCTTCGCGACGCTGAACTCGGCCGTGTTCTCGGACGGCTCCTTCGTCTACATCCCGCCGGGCGTCCGCTGCCCGATGGAGCTGTCGACCTACTTCCGCATCAACGAGCGCGATACCGGCCAGTTCGAGCGCACGCTGATCATCGCCGACAAGGGTTCCTACGTCTCGTACCTCGAGGGCTGCACCGCCCCGAAGCGCGACGACAACCAGCTCCATGCCGCGGTGGTCGAGCTGGTCGCCCTTGACGACGCCGAGATCAAGTACTCGACGGTCCAGAACTGGTACCCGGGCGACAACGACGGCAAGGGCGGGATCTACAACTTCGTCACGAAGCGCGGCGACTGCCGCGGCGCCCGCTCGAAGATCTCGTGGACGCAGGTCGAGACCGGCTCGGCGATCACCTGGAAGTACCCGTCCTGCATCCTGCGCGGCGACGATTCCCGCGGCGAGTTCTACTCGATCGCGGTGTCGAACGGCATGCAGCAGGTCGATTCCGGCACCAAGATGATCCATCTCGGCAAGAACACCACGAGCCGGATCATCTCCAAGGGCATCTCGGCGGGCCGTTCGCAGAACACCTACCGGGGCCTCGTCTCGGCCCACAGGAAGGCGACCAATGCCCGGAACTTCACCAACTGCGACTCGCTGCTGATCGGCGACCAGTGCGGCGCCCACACGGTGCCGTACATCGAGTCGAAGAACGCCTCGGCGGTGTTCGAGCACGAGGCGACGACCTCGAAGATCTCCGAGGACCAAAAGTTCTACTGCCAGCAGCGCGGCCTCTCCGAGGAGGAGGCGACCGCGCTCATCGTCAACGGCTTCGTCCGGGACGTGCTGCAGCAGTTGCCGATGGAGTTCGCCGTCGAGGCCCAGAAGCTGATCTCGATCAGCCTGGAGGGCTCGGTGGGCTGATGCCGCGGCCATGACCTACGCGTTCGACACCCTCACGTTCACGCAGCGAGTGGAACAAGTCGGTGTCGGACGCGAACAGGCCGTGGCGCACGCCGAACTGGCGCGCGACATGATCCTTGCCGATACGGCGACGAAGGCCGATCTCACGGAACTGAAGAAAGATATCGAGGCTTCGCTCCGCGAACTCGAGCTTCGCATGACGGTGAAGATCGGCGCGATCATCGGTGCCGCAGTTACCGTGATAACGGCGCTTCAGAAATTCCTTTGACGGTCCGAGACCGACCAACATCTGATTCTTAGGACTACGAAGACATGCTGGAAATCAAGAACCTCGTCGTGCAGATCGAGGACAACCGCATCCTGAATGGCCTCAACCTGACCGTGAACGACGGCGAGGTCGCGGCGATCATGGGGCCGAACGGCTCGGGCAAGTCGACCCTCTCCTACGTCATCGCCGGCAAGGAGGACTATGAGGTCCTCGACGGAGAGATCCTGCTCGACGGGCAGAACGTTCTGGAGATGGCCGCCGACGAGCGCGCCGCGGCCGGTATCTTCCTGGCCTTCCAGTACCCGCTGGAGATCCCCGGCGTCGGCACGATGACGTTCCTGAAGGCCTGCCTGAACGCGCAGCGCAAGGCGCGCGGCGAGGCGGAGCTGTCGACCCCCGACTTCATCCGGGCGGTGAACGGCGCGGCCGACAAGCTGGAGATCAACAAGGAGATGCTCAAGCGCGCCCTCAACGTCGGCTTCTCCGGCGGCGAGAAGAAGCGCATGGAGATCCTCCAGATGGCGCTGCTGCAGCCGAAGTTCTGCGTGCTCGACGAGACCGATTCCGGCCTCGACATCGACGCCCTGCGCATCGTCTCCGAGGGGGTGAATGCCCTGCGCGATCAGGGCCGCTCGTTCCTGGTCATCACTCACTACCAGCGGCTGCTCAACCACATCGTGCCCGACACCGTACACGTCATGTCGAAGGGTCAGATCGTGAAGACCGGCGGCAAGGACCTCGCCCTCGAACTCGAGGCGTCGGGCTACGCCGAGTACCGCACCAGCGAGGCCGCCTGAGCCATGGCCGACGTCACCAACCTCCGCTCCCCCGCCGAGGCCGGCCTGTCGAAGCTGTTCGAGGCGGCCCGCCAGGGCTTCGCCTCCGAGGAGGCCATCGCCCGCGAGGAGGCGTTCCGCTTCTTCGAGGCGACCGGCCTGCCCAGCCGCCGGGTCGAGGCGTTCAAGTACACGGACCTGCGGGCCGCCATCACGGAGGCCGCTCCGCCGGCCGAGGCGCCGAGCCTCGACGCCGCCAAGGCCGCGGTGGCGCGGGCGACGGCCTTCAGCGGGATCGAGGCCGCGCGCCTCACCTTCGCGAACGGCCATCTGGTCCGCGAACTGTCCGACCTCGATCGCCTTCCGGAGGGCGTCCGGGTCGTGCCGCTGAACGAGGCGCTGTCCCGGGGCGACCCCGCCCTGAAGCAGCTCGCCCCGGTCGCGCAGGCCCGGGAGAACCCGGTCTATCAGCTCAACACCGCGTTCCTGGCGGACGGGGCCCTGATCGCGGTCGCGCCCGGCGCGAAGCCGGAGCGGCCGCTGCACCTCCGTTTCGTCGGCACCGGCGACCGGCCGTTCTCGACCGCGACGCGCGTACTGGTGGAGCTCGGCGAGGCCGCGGAATTCGCCCTGCTCGAGAGCCACGAGGGCCCCGACGGCCTCACCGCCCAGCCCAACGACGCCCTCGACGTGGTGGTCGGACCCAGGGCCGCGTTCCGGCACACCCGCCTGAACAAGGAGGGCGACGCCACCATCGCGCTCTCGACCCTCTCGCTGAAGGTCGAGGCCGAGGCGCAGGTCGAGACCGTGAACCTCGTGACCGGGGCGGTGCTGTCGCGCCACCAGATCTACGTTCACGTCGCCGGCGAGGACACCAACGTCGTGGTGAACGGGGCGGCGATGCTGCGGAACGGCCAGCTCGCCGACTCCACCCTGCTCGCCGACCACGCCGCGGTCGGCGGTGTCGGGCGCGAGCAGTTCAAGTGGATCATCGACGGCGACGCCACCGGGGTGTTCCAGGGCAAGATCATCGTCCGCCAGGTCGCCCAGAAGACCGACGGCAAGATGAAGTCCGACTGCCTGCTCCTCACCGACGAGGGGCAGATGATGAACAAGCCGGAGCTGGAGATCTTCGCCGACGACGTCGCCTGCGGCCACGGGGCCACCTGCGGCGCGCCGGATCCGGACCTGCTGTTCTATCTGATGGCCCGCGGCCTGCCGCGTCCCGTCGCCGAGAGCCTGCTGGTTCAGGCCTTCGTGGGTGAGGCTGTGGAAGCGGTCACGCACGCGGGTGCTCGCGAGGCGCTGATCGGCGAGATCGAAGCCTGGCTGAAGACGCGCGCGTAGCGTCCGCACGTCGCCCGTCCTGGGAGACGCGACGCAGTCTCCTCCCCCTCGCGGGGAGGAGCCGGAGGTGGGGGTTGCGCCGGATGAAGCTCGGCGCCTCCCGAACCACCCCCACCCTGACCCTCCCCGCACGGGGGAGGGGGTCCGTCCGGTCCGAAGGGACGGCGTCCTGTGAGTGAGAAGCGATGAACGCACCCGTCCTCACCCCCGCCTACGATGTCGAGACGGTCCGCAGGGACTTCCCGATCCTGGCCCAACAGGTCTACGGCAAGCCCCTGGTCTATCTCGACAACGCGGCCTCGGCGCAGAAGCCGAAGGCGGTGATCGACGCCATGGTGTCCTGCATGGAGACCGGCTACGCCAACGTGCACCGCGGCCTTCACTACATGGCGAACGCCGCCACCGAAGGCTTCGAGGGCGCCCGCGAGACCACCCGCCAGTTCCTCAATGCGGCCTCCACCGACGAGATCATCTTCACCCGCAACGCCACCGAGGCCTACAACCTCGTGGCGTCGTCGATGGGCTGGGCCGGGCTGATCGGGGAGGGGGACGAGATCATCCTCTCGATCATGGAGCACCACTCCAACATCGTGCCATGGCACTTCCTGCGCGAGCGCCGGGGCGCCGTGATCAAGTGGGCACCGGTGGACGACCAGGGCAACTTCCTGGTGGAGGAATACGAGAAGCTGTTCTCGCCCCGCACCCGGATGGTGGCGATCACCCACATGTCGAACGTGCTCGGCACGGTGACGCCCGCCGCCGAGATCGTCCGCATCGCCCACGCCCACGGCGTGCCGGTGCTCCTCGACGGGGCGCAGAGCGCCGTCCACCAGCCCGTCGATGTCCAGGCGCTCGACTGTGACTTCTTCGTCTTCACCGGTCACAAGGTCTACGGTCCGACCGGGATCGGCGTGCTCTACGGCAAGAAGGAATGGCTGGAGCGCCTGCCGCCCTACCAGGGCGGCGGCGAGATGATCCGGACGGTCAGCCAGGACGCGATCACCTACAACGATCCGCCGCACCGGTTCGAGGCCGGGACCCCGGCGATCATCGAGGCGGTGGGGCTCGGCGCGGCGCTCGAATACATGATGAGCCTGGGGCGCGAGGCGATTGCGGCCCACGAGGCCAAGCTCACGGCCTACGCCCAGGAGCGGCTCGGGGCGATGAATTCGCTCCGCCTCATCGGCACCGCCCCGGGCAAGGGCGGCGTGATCGCCTTCGAGATGAAGGGGGCGCATGCCCACGACATCGCCACGGTGATCGACCGCCAGGGCGTCGCGGTCCGGGCCGGGACTCACTGCGCCATGCCGTTGCTCACGCGCTTCGGCGTCACCTCGACCTGCCGCGCTTCCTTCGGCCTCTACAACACCACCGCCGAGATCGACGCCCTTGCCGAGGCGCTCGGCAGAGCAGAGATGCTGTTCACCTGATAACCTGCGCTGAGGCGGGTCCCGTCCGCACGGGCCCGGGGAGAGTGAAGCGATGACCACCGACGCCACCATCACCGGCGGCATGAACGCCCCCGCCGTCGCCGGCGCCTCGGCGATCCCGCAGGCGGAACTGGACCGTCTGACCGACGACATCGTCGCGGCGCTGAAGAGCGTCTACGATCCCGAGATCCCGGCCGACATCTACGAACTCGGCCTGATCTACAAGGTCGACATCGACGACGACCGGAAGGTCGCCATCGATATGACCCTCACGGCCCCCGGCTGCCCGGTGGCGGGCGAGATGCCCGGCTGGGTGGAGAACGCGGTGAGCGCGGTGCCGGGCGTCCAGTCCTGCACGGTGACCATGGTGTTCGACCCGCCGTGGGACCAGAGCCGCATGTCGGACGAGGCCCGCGTCGCCCTCGATATGTGGTAGCGCGGAACGGGGGGCGGCTCGAAGGCGCCGGCCTTCCGCCGACTCTTCGAACTCCGCCCGAAGCCGGCAGCCCGGGCCTCCGGAATTGCCGTCTCGACCCGGAGCCAGCATGGCACGCCGGTACGCGTCGAACGGGCGGACCCGATGGCGCTGCCGATCACGGACCGCAGCACCGCCACAACGGCGCGCGTGCCGGGTCGACGGTTGCTGAAGCGTCGCCATGCCGGCGTGCCGAGAAATCTCATCGGTGGCCGGACGCCGGCCGATGCCTGGGACCGACGATGTTCTCGAGGGCGACAAGGTCGTGTCGCGCGAGAGCGAAGATCATCGTCCGCATCCCCGGTACCGGCGCGCCGTCCACCGACCCGCCGAGCCCGCCCCCCGCGCGATGATCGCGGCCCGCATCACGCGCCGCATCGCCGGAGCGCCCGAGGCAATCTCATCGGAGCCTGCCGAATGCTGATGCGGGGCGCGGGAAGATCAGTCCGCAGGTCGAAGGACATTCGACAGTCGGGCTAGAATACAGGCGCCCCCCCGTAGATTAGTCGAACCCGCCGGCCTCTTGCGATCTGCAGGCTTCTACGGGGCCGTTAAGGCTGCGCTAACCATGACGGCGCAGATCAGGTCATGCCGCGACGCTGCGGCGCCTTCCTCGATGCGGGTGGTGGTTTCCAATGGCTTCGGGCTATGTGATCGCGGCGCTCTTGGAGACGGCCGGGCTGATCGGCCTCGTGATCGCCGCGGTGAAGATCCGGGCCGAGCGCCAGGCGAAGGCCGGCGAACTGCGCAGCTTCCTGCGGTCCGGGCAGTTGCCACCGTCGATTCCCGTCCTTGTCCGGTCCCGCTGGACCTCTGCCACCGGTGGGCGCACGCTCACCCTGCAGGCGACCTCCGGCCGGACGCTGGCGGCGGGCGAATCCACCGCGCGTTCGGCGCTCGGCCGCGCGATCGTGCGCAGCGGACGTGCTGTCCGAGACGATCTCGGCCGCCCCGTCAGCGCAGGATGACGTCGAGGCCGCTGCCGAAGAGCACTACCGCGCTGAGCGTGAGCATGAACTTCAAGTCTTCGAGGCGCGCGCTCATGATCTTTCACTTGTGCCCCGCCGCGTCATCGCTGCCCGGCTGCTGAAGATCACCGCATTAACGGATTTTTCGCGAGTCCTTTCAGCTTCCGTTAGGGATTTACCGACGGTTTCCGTTTATTAAGGTTGTCTATCGGTTAACGACCCGCACGGCACGGCACGGCACGGCCGGTCCAGGGCGCGTCAGGGAGGCTGCACACGATGGATCAGGAGCGGACCGGACCGATCGGACGCGGTTTCGACTGGGTCTTCCGCGACCGGACCACGGGTGCGATCACGATCGCCCAATGGCCGAACCTGCCGCTCTGGCTGTTCGGCGCCCTCACGCTGGCGGCTTGGGCGACCCGCGGCACCCCGACGCTCGCATCCTGGCTGTCGGTCGGCGCCGACCTTGCCCTCGCTTGGTGGGCGCTCGATGAGCTGCTCCGGGGCGTGAATCCCTGGCGCCGGTTTCTCGGCGCCGCAACGCTCTTCGGGCTCGTCGCCCTCATCACGCTTCGGCGAGCAGCTTAGTTCGGATCGACGTGGTCGCGCTACTCGCGATTGCATCCGATGACGGACGAACAGCCCCGGAAATCACCGCGTCTCTGATAAAAACTGTTCTGTACCGAAGGGGATGCGCCAGTGGTCACCGGCGCAGACTACCGGCTAAGCTCGGTTCCCACACATCCGAACATAACGGTAGGTTGCACCCGCGATGAATCTGTGAATGGTCGCGCTGAGCATCGCTGCGAGCGATGCTGGCTTGCCATGACGCGCCCTCCGGCGCCCTGCTGTGGGATTGGTGTTGACGCCATCATGACGGACGTTGGAGGATCCGACCTCGACGCCACCGCCGCGGACGAGCGGGAGCGGCTGCTCCGGCAGATCGCCGGGGCGCTGAACATTCCGGTCACGGCCTTCCGACATCGCATGGCCTGGGTTCCGGGATCCTCCGGACCGAACGCTTCGGAATGCGCGGCCCTGCTGGCCGCGTTCGCGCGGATCGACGACAGGGAGCGCCGCCGCGCCTGCCTGGCGATGGTGGAACGCTTCGGCGACCCGCTCGCATAGAAAATCCCGGCGGTGCGCTCGCGCACATGGGCCCGGTGAGCGCCGGTGATTCGGCATGCTATAGGCCGCCCGTGTCCGATGTGGCCGACCCCGGCGGCGCACCGGAATGCCGGCTGCGGCCGCGCATCCCCCGCTGATCCCAGGCCCTGATGCCGATCCTCTCCATCTCGAAGCTGTCGAAGACCTACAAGTCGGGTTTCACCGCCCTGCGCGACATCGACCTCGCCATCGAGCGGGGAGAGATCTTCGCGCTGCTCGGCCCGAACGGGGCCGGCAAATCCACGCTGATCAACATCGTCTGCGGCATCGTGACGGCGAGTTCCGGCACGGTTCTGGTCGATGGCCGCGACATCGCCGGCGACTACCGCGCCGCGCGCCGGGCGATCGGGCTCGTCCCGCAGGAGCTGACCACCGACGCCTTCGAGACGGTGCTCAACACCGTGAGCTTCTCCCGCGGCCTGTTCGGGCTGAAGCCTGATCCGGGCCATATCGAGCGGATCCTGCGGGCGCTCTCCCTCTGGGACAAGCGCGACAGCCGGCTGATGACCCTCTCGGGCGGGATGAAGCGCCGTGTCCTCATCGCCAAGGCCCTGTCGCACGAGCCCCGGATCCTGTTTCTCGACGAACCCACGGCGGGCGTCGACGTGGAGCTGCGTCAGGACATGTGGCGCCTCGTGCGCGACCTCCGGCAGCAGGGCGTCACCGTCATCCTCACGACCCACTACATCGAGGAGGCCGAGGAGATGGCCGACCGCATCGGCGTGATCCGCCGGGGCGAGATCATCCTGGTCGAGGAGAAGGCCGCGCTGATGCACAAGCTCGGCCGCAAGCAGCTCACCCTTCACCTCCAGAAGCCGATCGCCGCCGTGCCCCCGGAACTCGCCGATTACGCACTGGCGCTCGCCGGTGAGGGGAACGAGCTGGTCTACACCTACGATACGCGCGCCGAGCGCACCGGCATCACCGGCCTGCTGACCGGGCTTTCGGCGGCGGGCATCCGTTTCAACGACCTCCACACCGAGCAGAGTTCGCTGGAGGACATCTTCGTGGGCTTGGTCCGCGAGGAGGGGGCACGGGCATGAGCGCGGGGTTCGGCATGAACTGGCCGGCGGTCCGGGCCATCTACCTGTTCGAGATGGGCCGATTCTGGCGCACCGCCGGCCAGAGCATCCTGGCGCCGGTGATCTCGACGACCCTCTACTTCGTCGTCTTCGGGGCGGCGATCGGCTCACGGGTCTCGGCGGTGGACGGCGTGCCCTACGGGCTGTTCATCGTGCCCGGCCTGATCATGCTGTCGCTGCTGACGCAGAGCATCTCCAACGCCTCGTTCGGCATCTATTTCCCGCGCTTCGCCGGCACGATCTACGAGATCCTGTCGGCGCCGATCTCGCCGCTGGAGGTGGTCCTGGGCTTCGTCGGCGCGGCGGCCTCGAAGTCGATCCTGATCGGGCTGATCATCCTGGCGACCTCGGCGCTGTTCGTGCCGCTGCGGATCGACCACCCGCTCTGGATGATCGCCTTCCTGTTTCTCACCGCGGTGACGTTCAGCCTGTTCGGCTTCGTCATCGGCCTGTGGGCGGACGGGTTCGAGAAGCTGCAGCTGGTGCCGCTCCTCGTGGTGACGCCGCTGACCTTCCTGGGCGGCAGCTTCTACGCCATCGGCATGCTGCCGCCGTTCTGGCACGCGGTGAGCCTGCTCAACCCCGTCGTCTACCTGATCAGCGGCTTCCGCTGGGCGTTCTTCGGCAAGGGGGACGTGAGCATCGCGGTCAGCCTGGGGATGACCGCCCTGTTCCTGTGCGTGTGCCTGGGCCTCGTCACCTACATCTTCCGCACGGGATACCGCCTGAAGAGCTGAAGGCTCAGGGCTGCGCGGCGAGGAAGGCCAGCACGCCGTCCCGGTGCGGCTTGGCGCCGACCGCGGTGGAGTGGTCCTTGCCCTCGATCTCGAGCGCCCGGGCGTCCGGCATCAGCGCAGCGAGCCCCGGTCCCGAACCCGCCACCGTGTCGAGGGTCCCGACCGAGACCAGCACCGGCACCTCGATCTGCCCGAGTTCCGCCCGGCTCAAGGTCTGGCGCGAGCCCCGCATGCAGGCGGCCAACGCCCGCAGGTCGCTCCGGGTCTGCTCGGCGAAGATGCGGAACGCCGCGGCCGTCGGGTTCGGCGCCGGGGTGCCGGCAGGGGCCTCCAGAGCCTCGGCGATGCCGGACGGCAGCCCCTTGCCCTCGACGAGATGCATGCCGAGGCCGCCGATCAGCGCGGAGCGCACCCGGTCGGAATGGTCCAGCGCGATGTGGGCGGTGATCCGGCCGCCCATCGAATAGCCCATGATGTGGGCCCGCGCGATGCCCAGATGGTCGAGCAGCCGCACCGCGTCGCCCGCCATCGCCTCCGAGCTGTAGGCGGCCGGATCGTAGAGCTTCTCGCTCTCGCCGTGGCCGCGATTGTCGAGGGCGATCGCCCGGTAGCCGGCCTGGGTGAGGGCCTTCACCCACTGGGTGTTGACCCAATTGACCGCATGGTTCGACGCGAAGCCGTGGATCAGCAGGATCGGCGTGCCGCCGCCTTCCGCCGGCGGGACGTCGATATAGGCGATCCGCACGCCGTCGGATTCGAAGGAGTCCATGCCGCGCAACCCGTGCTCATCAGCTTGGCCACGGCTTTAGCCAGACGGGTGCGCCGGGGCAACGCGGATCGATCCGCTTGCGGGTCGCGGCGCCGGCTGGCAAACCGCCCCGGTCATGACGGACATGCAGCCCTACGGCACCTACGAACCGGCCGGCCTCGTGGCGGCGATCACCCGCCGCACCAACCGGATCCCGGCCGAGTCCTGGTATGGGCGCCGCCTCGCGCTGTTCCTGCGCCGGATCGCCATCGCGCGGCTCGGCGGCAAGCCCCTCGACGTGACCCGCTACGGCGCGCGGATGCGGCTGCACCCCTACAACAACAACTGCGAGAAGAAGGTGCTCTTCACCCCGCAGTTCTTCGACCCCGAGGAGCGGGCGCTGCTGCAGGCCCGCCTGCCGAGCGACTGCGTCTTCCTCGACATCGGCGCCAATGTCGGCGCTTACGCCCTGTGCGTGGCCGCCTTCTCCGGGCCGGGTGCCCGGATCGTCGCGGTGGAACCGCAGCCCGACGTGTTCGACCGGCTGACCTACAACATCGCCCAGAACCCGTTCCACACGGTCAAGGCCGTCGCCTGCGCGGTGGCCGACAAGGCCGGCGAGCTGACCCTGTTCATCGACCCCCGCAACCGCGGCGAATCCAGCTTGCGCATCGTCGGCACCAACCAGGGTGCCCGGATCACCGTGCCCGCGGTGACGCTCCTCGACCTGCTGCACCGCGAGGGCCTGACCCGGGTCGATGCCGTCAAGCTCGATGTCGAGGGCGCCGAGGACCTGATCCTGGAGCCGTTCCTGCGCGAGGCGCCGGAGACGCTTCTGCCGCGCATCCTCCTGATCGAGAACGGCACCGGGCAGTGGCAGCTCGACCTGCCCAGGCACCTCGAAGGCTACGGCTATCGCGAGATTGCGCGCTCACGGCTGAACCTGATGTTCGAGCGCCCGGCCGACCGGGCCGCGGATCGCCCTACGGCGGCGTGATCACCGGAATCTCGTCCGCGATGGCGACGCCTTCCGGCTGCACAGCGCAGCGATAGGCGCGGACCTCCACGCCCGCCGCGCGCGCCTCCCGGAAGGCGCGATCGAACACGGGGTCGATATCCCGGGCGACGTCGAAGGCGTCCGCGTGCATCTGCACGACGATGACGACCAGCGCCCGGCCGCCCTCCGCCACCACCTGGGCGAGGTCGCGCATGTGCCGGGCGCTGCGGGCGGCCTTGCAGTCCGGGAACTCCGCGAGCCCGGGCTGGCGCATCAGGTGGCAGTTCTTGACCTCGACATGACAGGGCCCGGACGCTGCGCCGCTGGCCAGGAAATCGACGCGGCTCGCCTGCGCGTACCTGACTTCCGGCTTCAGGACGGCGTGGCCGGCGAGGGCCGGGATCGCGCCGTCCCGGAAGGCTTCGGCGACCAGGGCATTCGGGCGCAGGGTGTTGATGCCGACCCATTGCGGGCCGCCGGGCAGGTCGGCCTCCACGAGTTCCCAGGTCAGCGGCAGCTTGCGCGCCGGATTGGCGGAGCGGGACATCAGCACGCGGGCGCCCGGCGTGTTCAGCCCGATCATCGCCCCGGGGTTGGGGCAATGGACTGTCACCCCGCCGCCTTCGGTGTCGATGTCGGCCAGGAAACGCTTATAGCGCTGGACGAGCCGTCCCGGCAGGAGCGGCGCGGCGAACTGCATCGGGTCCCCGGGGTTCACGTAGTCGCGGACCACGCTACGGTCGCGCTCTCTGCCTGTCAGCCCCGCACGACGTCCGAGCCCATGAACCAGCCTTCCGACCCCATCACGGCCGCGATCCTCGTCATCGGTGACGAGATCCTCTCGGGCCGCACCAAGGACAAGAACATCGGCACCATCGCCGACTTCCTCACCGCCGCCGGGATCGACCTGCGCGAGGTGCGGATCGTGCCGGACGAGGCCCCGATGATCGTCGAGGCGGTGAACGCGCTGCGCGCCCGCTACACCTATCTGTTCACCACCGGGGGGATCGGCCCGACCCACGACGACATCACCGCCGATTGCGTGGCCGAAGCCTTCGGCGTCGGCATCGACATCGACGAGCGGGCGCGCGCGATGCTGCTGGAGCGGCACAAACCCGAGGACCTGAACGCGGCGCGCCTGCGCATGGCGCGGATCCCGTTCGGGGCCGACCTGATCGCCAACCCGGTCTCGAAGGCGCCGGGCTTCCGGATCGGCAACGTCCACGTCATGGCCGGCGTGCCCAGCATCATGCAGGCCATGCTCGATTCGATCGCCCCGACCCTCAAGGGCGGCGCCACCATGCTGTCCGAGACGATCGAGGCGGCCGGCCTGGCGGAGGGCAGCTACGCGGGCGGCCTCGGCGAGATCGCGAAGGCGCGGCCGGCGGTATCGATCGGGTCCTACCCGGCTATGACGCCGGAGGGCTTCCGCAACCGGATCGTCGTGCGCAGCCGCGACGCCCAGGCGCTCGCCGAGGCGCGGGACGCGGTCGAAGACCTGCTGGCGCGGCTGTCAGCCTGACAATCGGACATCCGATCGGATCGAGTGGCGTAGCGAGGCTGAGCGGATGGTGCGGGACAAGAACAAGCGGGCCGATCCGGCGGCCCGGCGGGACGAGTTGCTCAAGGAAGTCTCGGAGATCGGCCGGCCGGACGCCTACGTCCTGCACGAGGTCATCCGGCTGGAAGGCGACGAGGAGTTGCGGCGCCACGGTCTGGCGCTGTTCCTGTCCGCCTTCTCGGCCGGTCTCAGCATCGCCCTGTCGCTGATCGTGCCGGGCGTCCTGCGCAGCCACCTGCCCGAAACCGACTGGGCCAAGATCGTCAGCTCGATGGGCTACGCGGTCGGGTTCCTGGTCGTCGTGCTCGGACGCCAGCAGCTCTTCACCGAGAACACCATCACGCCGATCCTGCCGCTGCTGCACGATCGCTCGGTGAAGACGGCTGTGCGGGTGGTGCGGCTCTGGGCGATCGTCCTGTCCGGCAACATCCTGGGCACCCTGACCATCGCGACGGTGATCGCCCATTCCGGCGCGTTCGAGCCGCCGGTGCTCAAGGCTTTCGCCGAGATCAGCCACGACGCCATCGCGCACGAGTTCTGGTCGACATTCGTGAAGGCGATCTTCGCCGGCTGGATGGTGGCACTGATGGTCTGGTTCCTCCCGGCCACCGGCAGCGCGGCCCCCTTCGTGATTCTGCTGATGACCTGGCTCGTAGCGCTCTGCAGCCTCGCGCACATCGTCGCCGGCTCCGTGGAGGCCTTCTATCTGGTGGTCACCGGCGCGGCCTCGATGGGCGATTACGGATTGAAGTTCTTCCTGCCGACCCTGCTCGGCAACGCCTTCGGCGGGGCGACTCTGGTGGCGGTTTTGAATTACGGGCAGGTGGCGCCGGAGGTGGAGGAGACCAAGGCGGTCGAAGGCGAGCGCACCGACTGACCCGGTACGGGGGCTGCGGGCGCTGCGATCATCCCGGCAGCCCGGCTCAATCGAGGCGGACGGGCGGCCCGATCAGCTGATCGAGATCATCGAGAAGCCAGGCCAGGGTCCCGCGCAGGGGCCCGTAGAGGCCGATCTGGTGCTGACGATACAGCAGGTCGTGGGTCAGCCGCGCGGAGAGCCCGTTCAGGCGGCCGCCGCCGAACGTGTAGCGGCCCAGGGTACCCCACCCGTTGTAGTCGGCCAGGGAGACGATGGCGCCCTTCTCCACGTAACGGAACGGCGGAAGCTCCGCCGCGACCGTGCCACCCCGGGCCAGGGCGCGGCCGAGATGGCGGGCGAGGTGCTGGGCCATCTGCCGGGCGGCCTGGGCGGTCGCCGGGACGGGCTTGCCGGAATGCGGATCGGTGAGGCTGGCGCAGTCGCCCAGGGCGAGGACGGCCGGATCGCCGGTCGTGCGCAGATCCGGGCCGACGACGAGCTGCCCGGTCCGCGAGCGGTCCAGTCCGTCGAGACCGGCGAGCACGTCAGGCGCTTTCACGCCCGCCGCCCAGACCTTCAGCCCGGCCGGGACGCGGCTGCCGTCCTTCAACGTGAAGCCCGCGCCATCCGCCCCGGTGACCATCGCGTTCGTGCGCACCGCGACGGCGAGATCCGCGAGGGTACGGGTGGCGGCCCGCGAGACGCGTTCGGGAAAGGCGGGCAGCAGGCGCGGGCCGCTCTCGAGCAACGTCAGGCGCAGGCGCCCGGGCATATCCGGCGAGCCGTAGGCCGAGAGCAGGTCGATGGCGTGCTTCAGCTCGGCGGCCAGCTCGACCCCGGTGGCGCCCCCGCCCACGATGGCGATCTCCAGCATCCCGCCGCGATCGAGCCGCGCCAGCAGATGGCGGCGCAACTGGGTGTGGAACGCCTCCGCCTCGGTCAGATCGTCGATGGTCAGGCAGTGCGCGGCCACGCCCGGCGTGCCGAAATCGTTGGCGCGGCTGCCGATGGCGAGGACGAGCAGGTCGTAGGCGAGGTCCACCTCCGGGTGCCCGTCCGCGGCCTCCACGGCCAGGCGGGCGCGCCTCGTCCGCAGGTCGACGCCGACCAGGGCCCCGGGTTGGAAGCGGAAGCCGTTGCGCCGTGCCTGCGCGAAGAAATCCACCTTCTGCCGGTCGGCCCGGGCCGTGCCGGCCGCGAAGGTGTGCAGCATCGGCTTCCAGACATGGGACAGGCTGCGGTCGGCCAGGGTCACGTCGGCGCGGCCGCCCCGCCCAAGGTGGGTGGCGACCTCGATGCCGGCGACGCCGCCGCCGACGATCACGATCCGCGCCCTGTCCGCCATGACGTCTCCGCTCTCACCATCGTCGGGAACGCCGGCGCAGTCGCCGATGTTCGGCGCGGCGGTCCGAAAACGAAAAAAGCCGCCCGGAGGCGGCTTCTGGACGATCGATTGCCGGGACGGGATCAGGACCGCATGCGGGTCCGGACCTCGCCGAGGCTCGCACGGATCAGGCCCTGCGCGGCCTCGCCCTGCATCCGCTCGCGCAGGATCGTCTCCGACACCTTCACGGCGGCCTCGGCGGCGGCGGCGCGCACCTGGGCTTCGGCCTGCGCCTCGGCCTGGGCGATCTTGGTCTCGGCGGCCAGGGTCCGGCGGGCCAGGAAGTCGTCGAGCTTGCGATGACCCTCCTCGGCCGCGCGCTCGGCCTCCTCGCGGGCACCGGCGACGATCGACTCGGCCTCCTTCTCGGCCTCGGCGCGCCGGCGCTTGTAGTCGGCGAGCACGGCCGCCGCCTCCTCGCGCAGGCGCTTGGCCTCGTCGAGTTCGTGACGGACCCGGTTGGCGCGGCCGTCCAGGCCCTTGATCATCGTCGAGAAGGCCCCGGCCTTCCAGGCGATGCCCAGGAAGACGACGAACGCGACGGCGACCCAGAATTCGGCTTCGAGCAGCATCGTGGGTTCCCGGCTAGTGTGCGGTAGCGTCGAGGGCGCGATCGAGGCTGGCCCGCTCCGGGGCCTGACCCGTGAGGCGCTCGACGATCGCCGACGCGGCCTCGCCCGCGATGGCGCGGACGTTGCCCATGGCGGCCTCGGTCCGGGTGCGGATCGTCGCCTCGGCGGCGGCGATCTTGGCGTTCAGCTCCGCCTCCAGCGCCTTGCGCTTGACCTCGGCCTCGGCGGCCAGGGCGTTCCGGGTGGTCTGCGCGATGTCGCGCGCCTTGCCCTGGGCGTCCCGGAGGGCGGTCTCGAAGGCCACGCCGGCGGCGTCCGCCTCGGCCTTCATCGCCTGCGCCTGGTCCAGGTCGGCGCGCAGGCGCTCGGAGCGCGCGTGCAGGATCGACTGGATCCGCGGCAGCGCGATCTTGTCCATCAGATAGTAGAGGAGCCCGAAGGCCAGCGCGAGCCAGATCAGCTGCGCCAGGAAGCCCGAACTCTCGAAGGGCGGAAAGGCGCCGGTATGCGCCTCCGTGTGCTCGGTATGGCCCGGCACGATCTGCGTGTCGGCGCCCGGAGGCGGCGTGGTGAGGGGATTGGGCTGAGCCATGAGACCGCTACACTGACACCGTTCGCTGAGGCCACCGCCGGGGCGGTGACGGAAGAAGCGGGCGCCCCCCGGGGAGCGCCCACCCGTTCATCGGGCGGCTGCCCGAGGAGGCCGTGAACCCGCGGCCTCCGGCGCGCCGATCAGACGGCGAAGAGCAGCAGCAGCGCGATCAGCAGCGAGAAGATGCCGAGCGCCTCGGTGAGGGCGAAGCCCAGGAGCAGGGTGGCGCGCTGGCCGTCGGCCGCAGACGGGTTGCGAAGGGCGCCGGCAAGGAACTGACCGAACAGGTTGCCGAGGCCGATGCCTGCGCCCGCCATGCCGAGGCAGGCGAGGCCGGCGCCGATGTACTTCGCAGCGACGGGATCCATGGTAACTCCTGAGGTCTCTTCAGATCGAAACGTGCGTTGACGTTTGCGGCGGGTGGAGCCGGCCAGGTCTGGTGACTAGTGGCCGGGGTGAAGGGCATCGTTGAGATAGATCGCCGTCAGCGTCGCGAAGACGTAGGCCTGAAGTGCCGCGACGAGGAACTCGAGAGCGGTCAGCGCGATCGTCAGGAACAGCGGGAGCGGCGATAGCACGCTCCACGCCCCCGCGAGAAGAAGCTGGACGACGAAGAATGCGAAGATCTTCATCGCGATGTGACCGGCCAGCATGTTGGCGAACAGACGGACCGACAGGCTGATCGGGCGCGAGATGAACGAGATGATCTCGATCGGCACCAGGATCGCCAGGAGCGGCTTGGGCACGCCCGACGGCACGAACAGTCCGAAGAAGTGGGTCCCGTGCTTCATCACGCCGAAGATCACCACCGTGGAGATCACCAGGGCCGCGAGGCCGAACGTGACGATCAGGTGGCTGGTCACCGCGAACGCGTAGGGGATCATCCCGAACAGGTTCAGGATCAGGACGAACATGAAGAGCGAGAACACGAGCGGCATGAACCGCTTGCCGCCGTCGCCGGTCGCCTGGTGGACCGTATCGGCGATGAACTCGTAGAAGATCTCGGCCAGCGACTGCATGCGGCCCGGCACCACCGAGCGGGACGCGGTCGCCACGATGGTGATCAGCGCGATCACCCCCACGGCGGCGAACATGTAGAGGGCGGATTGCGTGAACGCGAGTTGCTGATGGCCGATATGGCCCAGCGATACGAGCGGCTTCAGCTCGAACTGCTCGATCGGGTCGATCGTGACCGCCATTCCCGCTCCCGCCCTTCCTGTTCGGTGCGCCGGCATCGCCGGTCGCCCTGATTCATCCCCGCCGGCGCGCCTTACGGCTCCTGCCGGTCGCGCCGTTCGGGACGCGCGCCGGAGAATCCCGACACCCGCATCACGTTGTAGACCCCCGCGACGAAGCCCAGCATCAGAAGGACGATCAGGCCCCAGGGTTTGGTCCCGAAGACATGATCGACGATCCAGCCGAGTATGCCCCCCGCGATCACGCCCGCGACGAACTCGGTCGAGAGCGTCAGGGCCTGTCCCAGCGATGAGGACCCGCCGTTCCGAGCGCGCAAGGAAGGATCGGGAGCAGCCTTCGGCCGCTTCCGTTCGATCTGCGTCTCGAGACGTCTGAGCCTCGCGGAGAGTTCGCTGTCCGTCGGCGTCTTCTCGGTCCCTTTCCCGTCCCTGGGGCCTTCGCCGGTCACGGCTTCGAACTCGTCGGGCGGGAGGATGTGGAACCGGCTGGACGCCCCCAGCAAGCGCGGCGCACCATAGTTTCGCCCATCTTGAGTGTCAAGGCGAACCCCATACACAGTAAGTCTTTGATTTTGGTTTGGTATTCCAGTTTCGAACGACGCGCCGGAGCACCCCTCCGCGTGTCGCCCCGGTCGCCGATCAGGCGCCCAAAAGCGGCTTGATCACCTTCTCCATCCCCTCGACCGTCATCTCGCCGGTGTAACGCTCACCGTTGATGAAGAACGTCGGCGTCGAGTCGACCTTGAAGACGTCGAGCCCGCGCTGCTTCACGGCGTTGACGGCACCGTAGATCTTCTGGTCCTTCAGGCACGCCTCGAAGGTCTGCTTGCTGTAGCCAGCCTGCCGCAGCATCTGCTCCAGCGCATCCACGGGCTTCGGCGTGAAGGCCCAGCCCGCCTGCTGGTCGAACAGCAGGTCGGTGATCGGGTAGTACTTGGTATCGCCCTCGCACCGGGCTAGCATGAAGGCCGCCGTGGCCAGCGGGTCGAGCGGAAACTCGCGTAGGGTGAACCGCACCTTGCCGGTGTCGATGTAGCGCTCCTTCAGGGTCGGCCACGTGGTCCGGTGGAAGGCCGCGCAGTGCGAGCAGGTCATCGACGCGTATTCGATGATCGTGCACTTGGCGTCCGCCGGGCCGAGCCAGACATCGCCGAGCGGACCCGGCTGCAACAGGGCGGCCGCGTCAACCCCCTGCGCCCGGGCGCCCTGCGCCAGATACGGGAGGGCGAGGCCGGCGCCGAGCGCGAGGCCGGAAAACTTGAGAGCGTCGCGTCGCGTCGTCATCGGGGAAGCTCCGCCGGATTGACCAGTCTTGGCGTCCGGCATCGGGTAACGGGGCGCGGCTGTCCTGGCAAGGCGACCGAATTGCCTCGCCGGGGACCGGTCAGCGTTCAGGCCGCGTGGCCACGGCGGCAATCCCGAGGCGATCGAGGGCGGCGCGCAGCCCCTCGTCGTCGATTCCCGAGAGGGCGCGCTGGACCTCGTCGGCCCGGGCGGGATCGATCCGGGCGGGGGCGGCGATCCGCCCGCCGCGACCGACCCGGTCCTGCTGCAGCACGATCCGGGAGACGCAGGCCCAGCCGTAATGGGCGTTGATCCGCTGAATCACCACGGGCGCCAGGTGCTGCAGTTCGAGGGCGAAGACGCCCTCGACGCGCACCACGAGCGTGCCGGATTCGGGCGCGCCCGAATCCTTGCGGCGACGCTTGGGCCATTCCAGCTTGGACGGCCGGCAATAGCGGGCCAGCCGCTCGCCGACGATCTCCGGCCAGGCAGCCAGGATATCGGTCGAGGCGAAGCCCTGCGCCGCGAAGGCCGGCCCGATGCAACTCTCGATCAGCTCGGCCAGCGGTTTGACGCGCGCCATGGTGGTCTGGGCCCTGCCCCTGCGGATCAGCGACCTTAGCGCAGGATGGTTGACGAAGGGAGGACGCGCGCGCCGCCCTATGATCGCCGCCGGTCTCCGGGTATGCAGCGCCGACCCTGCCGGCCTGCTCATGCCAACCCGCCACGCCAAGGATACCAAGCCCGGTCCCGGACCGCGCGCCGACGACCTGCTTGCCTGGTACGACCGGCACCGGCGGGTGCTGCCCTGGCGGGCGCCGGCGGGCGCGGTGGCCGACCCCTACCGGGTCTGGCTCTCCGAGGTGATGCTGCAGCAGACCACGATCGCGGCGGTCCGGCCGTATTTCGAGCGGTTCCTCACGCGCTTCCCCGACGTGTTCGCCCTTGCGGACGCCCCCGAAGAGGCGGTGATGTCGGCCTGGGCCGGGCTCGGCTACTATTCGCGCGCCCGCAATCTCCACGCCTGTGCCAAGTCGGTCGCGGCTGCGGGCGGGCGCTTCCCCGACACAGCCGACGGGCTGCGCAAACTTCCGGGGATCGGCGCCTACACCGCCGGGGCGATCGCCGCGATCGCCTTCGACCGCCCCGAGGCCGCGGTCGACGGCAATGTCGAGCGGGTGCTGAGCCGGGCCTACGCGGTCGAGGCGCCCCTGCCGGGCAGCCGGCCGGAGATCCGTCGGCTGACGCAGGACCTGGTTCCCGAGGACCGCCCGGGCGACTTCGCGCAGGCGCTCATGGATCTCGGCGCGACGATCTGCACGCCCCGGCGTCCCGCCTGCGCCCTCTGCCCCTGGATGCTGCCCTGCCGGGCGCGGGCGCTCGGCACGCAGGAAACGTTCCCGCGCAAGATCAAGGTGGCCAAGGGAGCCCTGCGCCGCGGGGCCGCCTTCGTGGCGATCCGCAGCGGCGACGAGGCGGTGCTGCTCCGGACGCGGGCACCCGAGGGGCTTCTCGGCACCATGGCCGAGCCCCCGGGCAGCGCCTGGGAACCGGATTACGACGTGGCCGCCGCCCTGCTCGACGCGCCCCTCGATGCCCGCTGGAAGCGGCTGCCGGGGCTCGTCCGCCACGGCTTCACGCATTTCCCGCTGGAGCTGACGGTGTTCGCCGCCCGGGTGGCCCTGTCGACGCCGGCGCCGCCCGGGATGCGATTCACCCCCCGTTCCGCCCTCGACGATGAGCCGCTGCCAGGCCTGATGCGCAAGGTCCTGGCCCACGCCTTCGATCCGAAGCCGGAACCCGAGAAGAAGCCCCGCGGGCGCCCGAAGAAGGAGCCGCCGCCGATGCCGCTGCTGGCCGCCATGGAGGCGCCGCTGTCGATGCCCGATCCCCCGCCGCGCCCGAGCGTGCGGGCGGTGCCGAAGCCCCGGCCGAAGCCCGCGCCGCCGCCGGCGCCGGAAACGGACGATCTGCTCGAGGGCGAGGTGGAGCCGACCGCCGACACGATGCGCGCGCGGCCACCAGCGCGGCGGACTGGTGCGGCGAGAAAGCGCTGAAGCCGCGCGCGGTAGACGTGGAGCGCGCGGCGGATAGGGGCGGCAAGTGTCCTCCAACTCACCCCTCATCCTGAGGTGCCGCAGCGAAGCGGAGGCCTCGAAGGAGCCGTCCAGAGCGCGCGCGGCTGGCTGGAGCCCTCCTTCGAGGCCCGCTTCGCGGTCACCTCAGGATCAGGGGGAGCGGGTCGGATTCAGATGTCTCGCCGCCGTCTCTGCGAGCGGAGCGGAGCAATCCGGGTCACGTTGCCTCGCTCGTGATGGCGGAGAGCGTCATCACCCGCAGGCTTGACCCGAAAGCTTGGAACGCAAACGGCTTCAGCCGTTGGCCATCGCCCGGCGCAGGCCGGCCCGATAGCTGTCGATCACCACCGGCTTGCCGGACCGCTCCACGTGCCAGAACGTCCAGCCGTTGCAGGCCGGGAGCCCCTGGACCAGGGCGCCGATCTTGTGGATCGAGCCGATCACCAGGCCGTTGTCGAGCTGGCCGTCCGGACGCACCGTGGCGCGGAAGCGGCGGCGCTCGTCGGTGACGACCTCGCCGGGGCGGATGTGCCCGGCCTCGATCACCGAGAGGAACGGCACCCGCGGCTCTGCGCGCTTGGTCGGCGCCACCATGAGGGCCGCCTGCGACAGGGTTTCGACGGCGGCGATCCGGGCGCGGGCGGCGTCCGCGTAGACCGTCTCGCGCTCGATGCCGATGAACCGGCGGCCGAGGCGCTTGGCGACGGCACCCGTCGTGCCGGTGCCGAAGAACGGGTCGAGCACGACGTCGCCGGGATTGGTCGCGGCCAGCAGGGTCCGGGCGAGCAGGGCCTCGGGCTTCTGGGTGGGGTGGACCTTGTGGCCGTCCGCATCCTTCAGCCGCTCGTCGCCGGTGCAGAGCGGGATGAACCAGTCCGAGCGCATCTGGAGGTCTTCGTTGCCGGCCTTCAGCGCGTCGTAGTGGAACGTGTAGCCCTTCGACTCCGCCGAGCGCGACGCCCAGATCAGGGTTTCGTGGGCGTTGGTGAAACGCTTGCCGCGGAAGTTCGGCATCGGGTTGGCCTTGCGCCAGACGATGTCGTTGAGGATCCAGTAACCGAGATCCTGCAACGCGCTCCCGACCCGGAAGATGTTGTGGTAAGACCCGATCACCCAGAGGGTCGCGTTCGGCTTCATCACGCGGCGACAGGCGGCGAGCCAGTCCCGGGTGAAGGCGTCGTAGGCCTCGAAGGTGGCGAACTTGTCCCAGTCGTCGTCGACGGCATCGACGCGGCTCTGATCCGGACGCAGCAGGCCGGCCTCGCCGAGCTGGAGGTTGTAGGGCGGGTCGGCGAACACGCAGTCGACGCTGGACGCCGGCAGGGCGTTCATCGCCGCGATGCAATCCCCGACCAGCACCTGGTCGAGGGGTAGGGAACGCTGGGCGGGTACGAGACCCATCCGTGGCGCCAACGCGGGCCGCCCGGCACGCGAGACCTGTTTCCGGGCGACGGCGTCGGCAGCCACGGTACGCGGGGAAGCCATGGCAAACACCGGTTACGCGACTGACCGGCAGACCATGCGTCGGACAGGGTAAAGGTCGGGTTTTCCGATTTTGTCGGCGGACGTCCCGTTCTGGGGCTGCACTTTTTGCCGGGTCGAAAATCCGGTCCGAAGCGGCGACGCCGGCCGGGTCGTGTCCACCCGAGCGGGATACAGGGTCCCTCTCAGTGCAACGCTTAGGCAATTATGCCTCGTCCGCGCAATCTTGGGCTCGTCCGCACAAGGACTTCCAGAACACGCAGTTCGACTTGCCTCAGCGTATTTGCAAGACGAACCAGAAACGTCGCGCAACACTCCCGCATGTAATCAGCACGGGCCAAAAACGGCCCGGCGGAATGCCGCTTCCGCCCGGCGCATAGACATGCCTTATTGCGGCCTGTTTCCGAAACGACTGGCGCCGTCCCGAAAAAACAAGGGAATGCGTTGAGAATGCAGTTTGGTTTCGGAAAGTTCGTCGTCACTCTTGGAATGCTGGCCACCGTCCTCGGGACAACCCTCCCGGCCGCCGCGCAGAGCGGAGCGGCCTCCTGGTACGGCAGCGGCCATCGCACCGCCAACGGCGAGCATTTCAACCCGAACGGGATGACGGCCGCCCATCGCAGCCTGCCCTTCGGCACCCGCGTCCGCGTCGAGAACCAGCGGACGGGCCGCTCCGTGGTCGTGCGCATCAACGACCGTGGTCCGTTCGTGCGCGGCCGCATCATCGATCTGTCGCGCGGCTCCGCCCGCGCCCTCGGCATGGGCGGCACGACCTACGTCTCCCTCCACGTCCTGAACTGACGGCGCCGAGGCCCGGCCGCCCTGTCCCGAGCGGGCAGGGCGGTTCCGGGCGTTGTCTGCCGCGCCCGAAGGCCCCATCTGCTGCCGGGTTCAGTCCGGATCAGCCGCATGCCCAAGCCCCTCATCGTCGACATCCCGCACGACCTCGGCCGTGACGAGGCCAAGAGGCGCCTCGAGCACGGGACCGAGCAGGCGCGGGCGTTCCTGGCCAAGAGCGGGATCACGGTCGACCAGCTCGCCTGGACCGGCGACCGGCTCGACTTCGGCGTCTCGGCGGTGGCGCAGAAGGTCGCCGGCACGATCGACGTCGGCGCCGAGAGCGTGCGCCTGGAGGTGAAGCTGCCGTTTCTGCTCGCGCTGTTCGCCGAGAAGATCCAGAAGGTGGCCAGCAAGGAGGGCAACCTCCTGCTCACCAAGAAGTAGCGTCCCGGAACCGGATCGGCACGACCTTGTTTCCGCCGACACGGTGCGGGTCTGCACCGTCCGTCTCGCGGAGGATCCCGGTGCCTCAGTTCACGCTCGCCGACCCGGGGCAGGTCCCCGAGGTGCCGCCTCAGCCGGCCCCCACCCCGGATCGCCCCTTCGAACCGCCGCAGGCGCCGACCCAGCCGCCCGGCCCCGAGATCCCCGGGAACACGCCCTCCGAGTCCCCCGGCATCCAGCCGCCCGAGATCCCGGTCAACGATCCGGGCGGCCCCTCGATCAGCCCGCCGACGGGGCCGGCCAACCCGATCGCCTGACGGGAGGCGTTCTCGCGGGGCGTCGCGTTTGAACAGGCCGCCCCGCGCTGCCATAAGCCGGCCCATGGCCGCTCCCCCGCTCCTCACCCTTCAGGACGTCGCGCTCACCTTCGGCGGCACGCCGCTGATCACGCGCGGCGATCTCACCATCGCGCCGGGGGAGCGAAGCTGCCTCGTCGGCCGGAACGGATCCGGCAAGTCGACGCTGATGAAGATCGCCGCCGGCCTGGTCGAGCCCGACAAGGGGCGGCGCTTCGTCCAGCCCGGCACCACGATCCGCTACCTCGCGCAGGAGCCCGACTTCGGGAGCTTCGCCACGACCCTCGACTTCGTCGAGGCGGGCCTGCCGCCGGGCGAGTCCACGCACCGCGCCCGCTACCTGCTGGAGAGCCTCGGCCTCACCGGCGCCGAGGATCCGGGAAAGCTCTCGGGCGGGGAGGGGCGCCGCACCGCCCTGGCCCAGGCGCTGGCCCCGGAGCCCGACGTGCTGCTCCTCGACGAGCCCACCAACCACCTCGACCTGCCGGCGATCGAGTGGCTCGAATCGGAGCTGAAGGGCACCCGGGCGGCGCTCGTGCTGATCAGCCACGACCGCCGGTTCCTCTCGGCGCTGTCGCGCGCCACGATCTGGCTCGATCGCGGCGAGACGCGGCGGATCGACCAGGGCTTCTCCGGCTTCGAGGCGTGGCGGGACGCCTTCTTCGAGGAGGAGGAGCGCGACCAGCACAAGCTCGACCGCAAGATCGTCGCCGAGGAGCATTGGCTGCGCTACGGCGTCACGGCGCGGCGCAAGCGCAACGTCCGCCGCCTCGGCAACCTGCACGAACTCCGGAAGAACCGCCGCGAGGTGCGCCGGCCGGTGGGCAGCGTCAGCATGCAGGCCTCCGACGCCGAATCGTCCGGCAGCCTCGTGGTGGAGGCCCGCGACATCGCCAAGGCCTATGGCGAGCGGCGGATCGTCGAGGGCCTGTCGCTGCGGGTGATGCGCGGCGACCGGCTCGGCATCGTCGGGGCCAACGGCGCCGGCAAGAGCACGCTGATCAATCTGCTGATGGGCCGGCTCGCGCCGGATTCCGGGCAGGTGGTGCTCGGCACCAACCTGCTGCCGGTGGTGCTCGATCAGGCCCGGGCCGTGCTGGAGCCGGGCATGACCGTCACCGACGTCCTCACCGGCGGCCGGGGCGACAGCGTCACGGTCAACGGCCACAGCCGCCACGTGATCGGCTACCTCAAGGACTTCCTGTTCACCCCCGAGCAGGCGCGGACCCCGGTCTCGGTGCTCTCCGGCGGCGAGCGCAACCGCCTGTTGATCGCCCGCGCCCTGGCGCAGCCGGCCAACCTGCTGGTGCTCGACGAGCCGACCAACGACCTCGATCTTGAGACCCTCGACCTGCTGCAGGAGATGCTCGGCGACTACCAGGGCACGCTGATTCTGGTCAGCCACGACCGTGACTTCCTCGACCGCGTGGCCGGCAGCGTGCTGGTGTCGGAAGGCGGCGGCCGCTGGGCCGAATATGCCGGCGGCTACAGCGACATGCTGATCCAGCGCGGGCAGGGGGTCGAGGCGCGGACCGTCGCCCCGAAGGCGAAGGAGGCGCGAGACCGGTCGTCCAGCCCGGCGCCGCAGCCGACCGGCAAGCCCAAGCTCGGCTTCAAGGACCAGCATGAGTTGAAGACGCTCCCGGCCCGCATCGAGAAGCTGGAGGCGGCGATCGGCCAGCTCAAGACGATCCTGGCGGATCCCAATCTCTATGCCCGCGATCCCGGGCGCTTCGACAAGGCCTCGACCATGTTGGCGCAGGCCGAGACCGAGCTGTCGCAGGCGGAGGACCGCTGGCTGGAGCTCGAGATGTTGCAGGCCGGCTGAGTACCGCCGTGCCCTCGCGTGACCGACCGGACCGGAGACCGCATGACCGCCTACCAGACCCTCGAACAGCGCTTCGCCCGCCTCGCCGCCCTCGAAGGCGCGGCCGGGATCCTCGGCTGGGACGCGCAGACGCTGATGCCGGATGGCGCCGCGGAGGCCCGGGGCGACCAGCTCGCGATCCTGCGCGGGCTCGCCCACGAGATGCTGACGGCCCCCGCGGCCGCCGAGGACCTCGACGCCGCCGAGCGCGCCGGGATCCTCGAGGCGTGGCCCGCCGCCAACCTGCGCGAGATGCGGCGCGCCCAGGCGCACGCCACGGCGGTGCCCCGCGATCTCGTGGAGGCCAGCTCCCGCGCCGTCTCCCGCTGCGAGATGGTCTGGCGGGCGGCGCGGCGGGACGCGGATTTCGCCAGTCTCGCGCCGGACCTGACCGAGGTGCTGCGGCTGCAGCGGGAGATCGGTCAGGCGAAGGGCGCGGCCCTCGGCCTCGACCCCTACGACGCGCTCCTCGACAGCTACGATCCCGGCATGCGGCGTGCGACGATCGACCCGCTCTTCGCGGATCTGACCGGCTGGCTCCCGGCGCTGATCGCCCGCGCCCGGGAGATCCAGGCGTCGGGGCCGGCGCCGCTGCCGCTCGCCGGGCCGTTCGATGTCAGCGTGCAGCGCGCGCTCGGCCTCAAGCTCATGGAGGCGGTGGGCTTCGACTTCACCCGCGGCCGGCTCGATATCAGCCTGCACCCGTTCTGCGGCGGTGCCACCGACGACGTGCGCATCACCACCCGGTACGACGAGGCCGATTTCGGCCGGGCCCTGATGGGCGTCCTCCACGAGACCGGCCACGCCCTCTACGAGCAGGGTCGGCCGGCTCCGTGGCGTCACCAGCCGGTGGGCGCGGCCCGGGGCATGAGCCTGCACGAGAGCCAGTCGCTCATCATCGAGATGCAGGCCTGCCGGAGCCGGCCGTTCTTCACCTTCCTGGCGCCGCTTCTGCGCGAGGCGTTCGGGCGTTCGGGGCCGGAATGGTCCCCGGAGAACCTGCACGCCCTCAACACCCGGGTCGCGCCGGGCTTCATCCGGGTGGATGCCGACGAGGCGACCTACCCGGCCCACATCGTCCTGCGCTACCGCCTCGAGACCGCGATGATCGCCGGCGACCTGGCGGTCGGCGACCTGCCCGGCGCCTTCAACGACGGCCTGCGGGACCTCCTCGGCCTGACCGTGCCGGACGACCGCGTCGGCTGCCTCCAGGACATCCACTGGCCCAGCGGCGCCTTCGGCTACTTCCCGACCTACACGCTCGGCGCCCTGGCGGCGGCGCAGCTGTTCCGGGCCGCGCGAGCGGCCGAGCCGGCGCTGCCCGACTGCCTCGCGGACGGCAATTTCGGGCCGCTGCGGGGCTGGCTGCGGGCGAACGTCCACGAAGTCGGCAGCCTGCTCGGCACCGACGATCTGCTCACCCGCGCCACCGGGTCGCCGCTCGGCACGGAGGCGTTCCGGGCGCATCTGGAGGCGCGATATCTGGCGGGCTGAAGGCGGTCTTGGCAGGACAGCCGCGTCCTTCCGCCGGAACTGCCGCTACAGCTCCACCACATCCACCGCGCCGCCCAGCCGATCCCGGGCGAGATCGGCGACGTGGCGGTGGTGCGTGAACAGGATCGGCTGGACGCGCGCGCCGATCTCCGCCAGCGCGTCGAGCCCGTAGCCGGTGCGGGCCTCGTCGAAGGTCGAGAACAGGTCGTCGCCGATGAACGGGGCCGGCTCGGCACGCCCTGCGTAATCCTCCAGGTAGGCGAGCCGCAGGGCAAGATAGAGCTGGTCGCGGGTGCCCTCGCTCATGCCCTCGATCGCCACCGTGCCGCCGCCCGCCCGCTGCCCTGCGAGCTTCGGCGTGTCGGCCTCGTCGTAGGTCTGAGCGAGGCCCGAGAAGGCGCCGCCCGTGAGCGCCCCGAACAGCGCCCCGGCCCGCGCCACCAGGGGATCCTGCTGCCCGGCCCTGTGCCGGGCCATCGCCTGGCCCAGCATCAGACCGGCGAAGCGCAGGACCGCCCAGGACCGGGCGGTGGCCTGAAGATCGGCCTCCGCGGCCTTCCGCTCCGCCAGCGCCGGCTCGGCCCCGCTTCCGCCCTCAAGCTCGGCCCGGCGGCGCTCGGCCCGATCCCGGTCGGCGAAGATGACTTGGCCGCGCTCCGCCTGCTCGTCGGCCTCCAGCGCGAGCCGGGCCAGCTCCGCCTCGATCGCCTCGGGCGGCAGCGCGGCCAGATCGGCGCGGAGCTCGGCCTCCGGCAGCCCGTCGGCGGCCCCGGCGAGGCCGCCGCGGAGCCGCAGCAGCTCCGCCCGCAGCCGCTCCCGGGCGCTCAGCCGCCCGAACAGGGCCTCGATCTCCGGCACGGGAGCCTCCGCGAGCGCCGGCATCGCCTCGGCGACCTGCCGGGCCAGAACCGTCCGGGCCGCGTCGCGCCGATCGGCCGCCGCGCGGTCGGCTGCCTCGGCCTCCTCCCGCCGGCGATCCAGCTCGGCACGTCGGGCTTCCCGCGCCTGCGCGGCGACGAGGCGGGTGTGCAGGGTCCGGACCGCACCGGTCGGTGGGGCGCCGGCGAGGTCGGGCGCCAGCGCATCGACCAGGGCGGACGCCGTGATTCGGAACGCCTCCATGTCGCGCCGGATTCCGGCAGACCGGCGATCGAGCGCGGCGCGGTCCAACAGCCGATCGGGTACCGTGCGCCAGGCCTCCAGGGCGCCCTCCGCCTCGTCGGGCCCGGCGGTGGCGTCGAGGCCGAGGGGCAGCAGCGCCGCCTCCCATTCGGCTCGCCACGCGCTCCGGCGCGACGCGGTCTCGGCGCGCGCCGCCTCCAGCCTGTCCGCCGTCGCGGTGGCGGCGCGCAGCAGGCCGCCGGTCTGGAGGTTCGCCTCCCAGCGGCTCGCCAGGGTGGCGACCCGCGCCTCGATCCGTTCCAGGATCTGACCCACCCCGCCGTCCGGCGCCGGATCGAGCCCGGCCCGGAGGCCGAGGTCGGCCAGCGGCGCCCGGGCGTCCTCGATCCGGATCCACAGCCGGTCCCGTTCGATCCGCTGCTCGGCCAGCCGCTGCTCCGCCTCGATCAGGCTCTCGGCCTCGGCGAGCCAGGCCGCCATCTCCGCCGGGGGACCGGGGACCAGGCCCACGGGCTGCCAGACCTCGCGCCATGCCGCCTCGCCCTCGGCGATGTCGTCGGCCATCCCCGCGAGGATGCCCGCCGCGGCGGCCGCCGCCGCATCCTCGGCGGCGAGGCGGTCGAGATCGGCGGCGTGGGCCGCGACCCGGGCGGCGTCGGCGGCACGCTCGTCGGCGAGGTGGTCCGCGTCGAGGCGCGCGCGCTCGTAGGCGGCGACGGTGGCGAGTTCCACGGGCCGTCCGGCCGCCAGGGCGTCGCGCAGGGGGGCGAACGCCGCGTCGCGGGCCGCCCGCACGGCGTCGAGCCGCTCCCGGGTGGCGATCGGACGGCCGGCCTCGCGCTCGCGCAGGCGGTCCCGGGTGGCGTCGGCCTGCCGGAGGGCCGCATCCCGGCGGTCGGCGGCGCGCTCCTGCTCGCGCCGCTTGCCGTCGAGGAGCGCGCGATAGCGCGCCACCGTGTCGGCCGAGGGCAGGGGCAGGCGGGCGAGGGCGGCGGTCTCGGCGACCGGGGGCGACAGCCGGCCGGCCTGGTTGCGCAGCAGCGCGGCCTCCCGCCGGATCGCGGTGTCGAGGGCCTCGTGGGCGGCGATGCGCTCGTGCAGCTTCGCCAGCGGCTTCAGGGCCTCGCGCAAAGGGGTCGGATCCCGGGTCGCGCCGGCCGCCTCGACCTCGCGGGCCAGCCGGTCGCGCTCGGCGCAGGCCGCAGCGCCGTCGCGGGCGAGCTGCTCCTCGGTCGCCGCCAGCATCCGGTGGTCGCGGATCAACCGCTCGATCCGAGCCCGGGCGGCGTCGGTCGGCTGCCCGGTCTCCAGCGCCGCCATGTCAGCGGCGCCGATGCGGGCGCGCAGCCGCTCCAGCTCCAGCCCGATCTTGTGGGCATCCCCGTCGATCCGGGGGAGGTCGGTGCCGCCCTTCTCGTATTCCTTGGTGCCGCTGAACGCCGCCAGGATCTCGTCGGCCCGGACCGTCAACCCCGGCTCGACCGGCACGGCCTCGGCCTCGGCGCGCGACCGGGCGAGGGCGGAGCTGGTCCGCTCCGCCTCGGCCTCCGCGGCGCGGCAGCGTTCGAGGGCGTCCCCGAGGCGCTCGATCCACGTCGGGTCCGCATCGCCGAGGTCGTCCCCGGTGGAGGCGCGCTCTGCCAGCGCGTCGATCTCCGCGAGGATCGGGCGGACGCGCTTCAGACGCTCCAGCCGCGCCCGGGCGACCGCGACGGCCTTCTGCTCGGCCCGGAGCGCCTCGAGCTGCCCGGCGGCGGCGGCGATGTCGTCGTTCAGCGCGCGCCAATCGCCGGTCCGCAGGCCCCTCTCGCGCACCGCCTTCCGGGCGGTCTCGTGGCGCTCCAGCGCCTGATAGAAGGTCCGGTGCTTGGCCTGGCGCGGCGCGAAGATGCCATCGGCCTCGGCCTCGAGGGCGGTCTGCAGATCCGTGAGGCCGCGCAGGCCCGAGCCCGCCGCGAACAGGCTCGCGCCGACCTCGCCCTCGACATCGACCACCTCGCGGCCGCCCGCCCGCAGGCTCGCCGCGTCCAGGCCGAAGGCGCGGCAGAACACCGTCCGGGAGATCCCGCCGAGGAACGGCGCGAGGACGTCGTCGGGGAGCGGGGCTTCCGCGGCGTCGATGAGGGTCCGGCTGTTGCCCTTCCGGCGGCGGAAGGAGAGGCGGCGCCCGTCCGCCGCGACGAGGTCGGCGCCGAGCCGAAGCTGCGGCATGTCGTGCAGGAAGGCGTAGCGGGTCGACTTCTCGAAGCCGAACAGCAGGTCCGTGACCGCCGCGAGCGCGGTGCTCTTGCCGGCCTCGTTGGCGCCCAGCACCACGTGCAGCCGGGCATCCGGCCGGAACGCGACGGTGCGGTCGGTGAACGCGCCGTAGCGCTCCAGGGCGAGGCGGGTCAGGCGCATCGCGTGTCCGAGGGCTGCCGGCTCAGCACTGCCGCCCCCTGAGGCGACCGAGGATCAGCGCCTCGGCCTCAGCGCAGAGCGCGTCCATCTCGGTCTCCAGATCGGCCTCCGCGGCGACCGCCGCCGGCATCCAGCCGCCGATCTCCGCGAGGGCGGCGCGGGCCCGGGCGCGGAACTCGGGGTCGCGATCGAGGTCAGCCAGAAGGGCCGCCGGGTCGATGGCGGGGCCGGCGGGCGCGACCGCCGCCCGGGGCCGGTGCGTCTCGATCTTCAGCCGCTCCAGCCAGACGTCCTCGTGCAGCCGGTGGGCCGCCGCCTGGATCTCGGCCGTGAGCGTGTCCCGGTCGGCCGCGAGCGCGTCGTGGGCCGGTGTCACCCCGGTGAGATGGACGCGCACGAGGACGAGGCGCGTCGCCGCCAGGGCGGCCAGCGGCCGGAGGGCGGCCTCCACGGCCTCCAGCGCCGCGCGGGCATCGGCGGCCCCGGCGAGGTCGACGAAGACCTGCTCGAACCGGGCGCGGTCGAGGGCGAGGCGGGCGAGCCCGGTCACGCGGCTGTCCGCCACGTCGACCAGGACGGCGCCCTTCTCGCCGCACTCGCGCACGCTTCGGCCCTGGAGATTGCCGGGGAACACGATCCAGGGATCCCGGTGCAGCTCGGCATAGTCGTGGATGTGGCCGAGCGCCCAGTAATCGTAGCCCCGGGCCGTGAGGTCGGCGATCGAGCAGGGCGCGTAGGTCTCGTGGGCGGCGTGGCCCGTGCAGGAGGTGTGGAGGATCCCGAGATTGAACCAGCCCGGCACGGCGGCCGGGTAGGTGAGCGACAGGTTCTCCTCCACGGCCCGCCGCTGGAAGCTGCGGCCGTGCAGGGCGACCCGCACCCCGTCGAGCCGCAGCGTGCCGGCGCGGTCGGACGGGAAGACGTGGACCGAGGCCGGCAGGGTGATCGCGCGGGTGATGACACTCTCGGCATCGTGGTTGCCGCGCACCACGATCGTCGGGATGCCGGCGCGGTCGAGGCGCGCCACCTGCCGGGCGAAGAACAGGCCGATCGTCGCATCGGCCCAGTCGCCGTCGTAGACATCGCCGGCCACCACCACGAAGGCCACCGACCGCTCGATGGCCTGGGTGACCAGATCCTCGAAGGCCTGCCGCCCGGCCGAGGCCAGCCGGCGCGCGAGGTCCGCGTCCCGGGCCGCGAGGCCGGACAGCGGGCTGCCGAGATGCAGATCCGCCGCGTGGATGAAGCTGAACGCAGTCATCGGTGTCCGGAGCGACTTCGCAGGATGTCGGAACGGCCGCGCCGTTCAGGGGCCGCTCTTAGGCTGCCGAGCGGGGTCGCCTCAAGCGGCGTACGCCGATGGCCTGTGGGACGCGTTCCGAAGGCAGGCCGCATCGCGCCCAGACGATCCCGCGCACCCCGCTCGGATCCGGTCGAACGTCCCGGCGCCGGGCGCGTTAGAGCGTGGCGGTGGCACAAGAACCGCCCGGTGAGGTACGAGTCCGGCCCGATGAACTTCACTGCACACCCGGCTCGCTCCGGCCACGCACCGCCCACCGAAACCCGGGCCCGGCCGGCCAGCCGCGCGCGGGCGCCCTTCAAGATCGTGAGCTGGAACCTCCTGCGGCGCACCGGCGCCGCCGTCGACGACGTGGCCGCCCTCGTGGCCCGGGAGAAGCCCGACCTGCTGCTGATGCAGGAGGCGACCCGGGCGATCGGCTTCCTGCTGGATCGGATCGGCGGCCACTATGCCTGGGCGCCCCTGCCGGGACGGATCCACGGGCTGGCCATGTGGAGCCCGAAACCCTGGCCGGCGCCGCCCCGGGTGATCACGCTGCCCTCCGGCGCCCTGGTGCATCGGGTCTGCCAGATCCTCGACCTGGGGGACTTCGGGGTCGCGAACGTTCACCTGTCTCACGGGCAGATGCTGAACCGTCGGCAGCTCCGCCGCATCGTCGGCGAATTGCCCCCCCGGGCCGCGGTGCTCGGCGACTACAACATCGTCGGCCCCGCGCTGATCCCGGGTTTCCGCGATGTCGGCCCGCGCCAGCCGACCCACGCGATGGTCGAGGTCCTGCCGCTGCGGCTCGACCGCTGCCTCGCCCGCGGCCTGATCTGCCACGAGCACGCCGTGCTGCCGCGCGGTCGCTCCGATCACCGGCCGATCGTCGTCCATCTCGGTCCTGCGCCGGAGGCGCACGCGCCGGGCCGCTTCAAAGGTATGGCAGCAGCAGTCGCACGCCTGCGTCGCGGAGACGGATCGGCAGGCCGCGTGCGGCGAGATCCTCCCGGCTGAGTCGCGCCCGCATCTTGTCGCGCATGAACCGGTCGAGGTCCGCGGCGAGGTCCGCGTCGATGATCTCGACATTCAGCTCGAAATTGAGCCGGAAGCTGCGCATGTCCCAGTTGGCGCTGCCGACGAAACACCAGATGTCGTCGACCACCATCGCCTTCGAATGGTCGAAGGGTGGATCGTCGAGCCAGACGCGCACGCCGGCCCGCAGCAGCGGGTCGAGATGCGCCCGGGTCGCCCAGTCGATGAACGGGTGGTCGCTGACCCCCGGGATGATCACGTCGACGGCGATCCCGCGGGTCGCGGCCTGCGCCAGGGCGCCGGTGACCAGCTCGTCGGGCAGGAAATAGGGCGTGACGAAGCGGACGGACCGGCGCGCGCAGGCGAGCGCCTGGAGGATGACCTGCTCGATCTTCTCCACGTCCGCGTCCGGACCCGACGTCACCGCCCGGGCGACGCTGGACCCGGCGGGATCGAGATCGACGAACCACGGCGTGCCGTCGAGGTTCTCGCCGTCGACGAAGGCCCAGTCGGCCGCGAAGGCGGCGGCGAGCTGCTCGACCACGGGGCCGCGCAGCTGGAAATGGGTGTCGCGGATCGGATGCTCGGGCTTCAGGGCGACCCGGTTGGGATGCGAGATGTTGAGGCCGCCCGTGAAGGCGATGCGCCCGTCGATGATCAGCAGCTTCTTGTGCGAGCGCAGATTGAGGAACGGCATCCGCCAGGGCAGGGCCGAGTGCATGAACAGGGCTGCCGGCACCCCGGCGGCGGTCAGGCGGTGGTGGACGGGCGCCCGGAAGTAGCCGCCGCCGATCCCGTCGATGATGACCCGGACCTTCACGCCGCGGCGCTGCGCCTCCACCAGGGCCTCGCAGAACGCGCGACCGGTGGCATCGTCCCGGAAGATGTAGCTCGACAGCCCGATGCTGGCCTCGGCGTCTCGGATCGCCGCCAGCATCACCGGATAGGCGGCATCGCCGTTGCGGTACATGCGTACGGAATTGCCCGCGAAGGCCGGCAGGCCGGTGATCCGCCGGATCGCGCGGTCCAGGGGCCAGAGCGCCTCGGGCACCACCGCGTCGTCGGTGTCGGGCAGCTTCGTCGCGTCGGAGGGCTTGGTCCGCAGCCGCCGGGCGCGCCGCGAGACCCGGTTGATGCCGAAGGTGAGGTAGAGCGCCGTGCCGAAGATCGGCGACAGCCACGCGAGCCCGATCCAGCCCACGGCGACGCTCACCCGTCGCTTGCGCAGCAGGGCGTGCAGGGTGACGCCGATCGCCAGAGCGAAGCCGATGAGCACCTCGACATCCGACCGCAGCAGGGCGGTCGATTGAAGCCATCGAGTGAGCGCGTTTTCCAAGGTCTCGGCATCCGGTTCGCGGCAGGCGGCGCCGGATATACCCGACAACGCTGCGGCGTCGCGGATTAATCGGCCCCGCCGGCCGGCCGCCTGACGCCGACCGTCGCGGGCCGTTCGCAGCGGTAGGGCCCGCTCCCGTCGAGCGCCGCGTACAGGATGCGGCCGCCGGACTCGATGCAGCGCGCCTTGGCTTCGGCGTAGGGCCGGTGGAAGCTCCAGATGGTGATCATCGGCCCCATCGTGGCGAGGCAGACGCCCCCGAACACTACCGCCGCCGCCCAGGTCGCCCCGTTGCGCTCGGGGCGCGGCCGGCGCGGCGGCGGCATCGCGCCGTAGAAGGCCAGCGTCAGACCGAACAGGTCGATGGTGCTCATCAGCCGTTCCGCGATGGGGCGCCGCATCCGGCGGGATCGGACCCAGTCATTATCCTAGGGCAAGGTCGCGCCAGAACCTACGCGCGCGCCACGGATCGGCCTGCGTCCTATCGCGCGGCGGCGGGTGAGGATCACGGGCCGGGGCTCAAGGCTCCCAGCGCGGCGGCCGTTTGGCCAGGAAGGCGTCGATTCCCTCCCGGGCATCGGCCATCGCCATGTTCCTGGTCATGACCTCGGCCGTGTAGCCGTAGGCCTCCTCCAAGCCCATCTCGATCTGCCGCCCGAACGCTTCCTTGCCGATCGCCAGCACGCGCCGCGCCTTGCCGGCGATCCGGGTCGCGAGGGCGCTGACGGCGGCATTGAGCTCCGTCGCCGGCACCACCCGGTTGACGAGGCCGATCCGCAGCGCCTCGGCGGCCTCGATCGGCTCGCCGACCAGCAGCATCTCCAGGGCGGCTTTCCGCGGCACGGCGCGCGACAGGGCGACCATCGGGGTCGAGCAGAACAGGCCGATCTGCACCCCGGGCGTGGCGAAGCGGGCCGTGTCGGCGCAGATGGCGAGGTCGCAGGTGGCGACCAGCTGGCATCCGGCCGCCGTGGCGATCCCGTGGACCCGGGCGATCACCGGTTGCGGCAGGCGCGCGATGCTGAGCATCAGCCGCGCGCAGGTCCGGAACACCGCCTCGGTGGCCTCCCGGGACGGATCGGCGCGCATCTCCTTGAGATCGTGCCCGGCACAGAAGGCGGGCCCGGCGCCGCCCAGCACCACGGCGCGCACCCCGGGATCCTCGCGGATCGCGTCGAGCTGATCCTGGAGGGCGCCCATCAGGGCCATCGACAGGGCGTTGCGCGCCTGCGGGCGGTTCAACGTCAGGGTCGCGACGCCGTCCGCGTCGCTGCGCAACAGGACCGGGCCCTGCGAATCGCCCGGGACGGACGGGGCCGCCGCTATGGCTGCTGTCATGGTGCGTCTCCCAGGACCGGCCCGTCTGCGGGGTCGGTCTCCCGATCGAGAATATCATGCCGACCGGAGGGCAGCGATGCCGTCCGTCGCCGGGCCGGTTTCACGAAAGCTTTAACCGCCATTCGAGCAAGCTCGAGCGGCGGGCCCGGTGGTTCCGGCGCCGCAATCAGGTGAGGTCTCTGTCCATGATGGTGCTGCCGTTCATCGGATTTGCGGGAAGCGCGGTCGCCATCCTCGCGGGACGACGGGGGGCGGCCATCGGCCTGTGGCTCGCGTCGCTGCTCAGCACCCTCGGGCTGTTCGCCGCGCATGCCACGTCGACGCTTCAACTCGACTTCTGAGGGGACCGCGCATCGTGACAAGGCTTGATGCACGCACCCTCAACGCCCTCGGACTTCTGGGCTGCTGCGCCATCCTCCTCGTGGCCTTCGGGTATCAGTTCGCGCTCGGCGAATTGCCGTGCCCGCTCTGCCTCCTGCAGCGGGCCGGATTCGCGGCCTCGGGCGTCGGCTTCGCGCTCGGCGTCCGGTTCGGTCCGCGGCCGTCGCATTACGGCATCGCGATCCTGAGCGCGGTCGTCGGCGCCGCCGTGGCGGCCCGGCAGGTCGCTCTGCACGTCGTCCCCGGAACCGGCGGCTACGGCACGACGCTGGTCGGCCTCCATTTCTACACGCTGGCGCTCCTCGCCTTCGTGGCGCTGATCGCGGCGGTGGGGGTGCTGCTCCTGGCCGACGGAGGCCTGCGATCCGACCCGCAGGCCGGGCGCGGCGCCGGAGCCTTCGGGAACGCCTGCCTGCTGCTGTTCCTCTGCGTCGTTCTCGCCAATGCCGTTTCGACGGCGGCGGAATGCGGCGGCGGCCTGTGCCCGGACGACCCCACGCATTACGAGGCCCTCGACGCCTTGCTGAATCGCTAGGACACCGTCTGGAGCTTCCGCCGCCGGCTTCGGTCACCGTCGGTGGCGACCGAGCCGAATCGCACTGCGATTTCGACCTCAGGCCTGCTCGTCCAGGGCGAGGTCGAGGCTGGCGAAATCCGCGCCCGGCCCGTTCCACCACACCGCCGGATAGGTCGCCAGCCGGCCCATCACGCTCGCATAGGCGTCGGATAGGGCGGTATCGACGATGACCAGCGCGGCGTCCGACCGGACGAGGCTGTCGGCCAGCGGCTGACCGGGGCGCGTGCCGTCGAGGACGGTCACGTGGGTGCCGATCCGGGCGAGGCCGAGGCGTATGGCCTCCGCCTGTCCGAGATCCGCCACCAGCAGCGCCACGGTGGTGCCGGCTCCCAGGCCCTCGCCGCAGGCCCAGCGGGCAACCCGGTGCGGACAGATCGCCGCCGCCGCCGGACCGGCGCGTCGGTCCACGCCGGCGAGGGCCGGCCGGAATCGCCGGTCGGGATCGCGGGATGCAGGAGCCGCGAGGGGTGTGGCAGAGGAGATGACGCCGTACATGCGATGCAGACCGCCTGGATCTGGATAAACCGTCGTGTCTGGCGTGACGCGGGCAGGTTAACACTCTCTCTCACCGGCGCGCGCAACAGGAACGGGGACGCGATTTGAGAGGTTCGGTGGCCCAGGACTGCGACTAAGGCCAATGAGTCGTGAATGCCGGGCAGCGGTTTGTTGGCGAATTAGGTCGCATTGGCGCGCGGTCCGGTCCGGACTATGTCCCCGGCGTCTGAGGCGGTCCGACAGAGGCCGCAGCCACTGAGGAAACCGCCACGCATGCGTCACGCCGCCCTGCCTGTCGTCCCGATGCTCGCCGCCCTGATGTCGGCCGCCCTGCCGGCGCAGGCGCAGATCCGCAACGCCCCGAGCCCGCGCGCGCTGGAGTTCGCCGCCTACATCTTCGCCGCGTCGAATGTCTGCGGCTACCGGATCGGCACCGACCAGTTCGAGGCGCTTCTGGCGAAACAGAACGTCCGGGCCGAGGACGTCCAGCCGCGCGGACCGTTCGGTAACCGCGTGCAGACGATGTTCACCCTGATGTCGAACCAGATGGCGCAGAACCGCGATCAGGCCTGCATCGCGGTGGCTGGCGAGTACGGGCCCGCGGGCACGGTCGCCCAGAACGTGCTTCTTCCGGAGGGAACGCCACCGTCGGCGCCGGCAAAACCCGCCGATACTGCCAAACCTGCGGAGCCTGCCAAACCTGCGGAGCCTGCCAAGCCTCAATGAGGCTGGGGTCCGGCTCAGCCCAGGCGCCAGTCGATCGGGCGGCTGCCGTGCGCTTCGAGCCAGCGGTTGGCCCGCCCGAACGGGTCCGACCCGGGGAAATCCCGGGCGCGGTTCAACGGCGAGGGATGTCCGCTCTCGAAGATGCCGTGACGGGCCGCGTCGATCAGCGCCCCCCGCGCCCGCGCCTGGGCACCCCAGAGCAGGAACGCGGCCGGCTCGGGACGCGCCGAGACGGCGGCCACCGCCTCGTCGGTGAGCGCGGCCCAGCCGAAGCGCAGGTGCGCCCCGGCCTTGCCGGCCTCCACGGTGAGCGCGGTGTTGAGCAGGAGCACGCCCTGTCGTGCCCAGGGCGTCAGGTCGCCCCCGGCCGCGCGGTCCGAGCCCGCCTCCGCGAGGATCACCTTCAGCGAGGCTGGCAGGCGCCCGGCACCCACGAACGAGAAGGCGAGGCCGTTGGCGTCGCCCGGGGTCGGGTAGGGATCCTGCCCGAGGATCACCGCGCGGACCGCCGGCAGCGGCGTCTCGGCGAGCGCCCGGAAGATCCGGTCCGGTGCCGGCAGCACCCGGGCGCCCGCCGCGATCCGCGCGTCGACCCGGGCCGCCACCGCGTCGGCCGCGCCACCCGCGAAGAACGGCAGCGCCAGCCACGGCGAGCCGGAGGCGCGGAAGGCGGCGAGGGCGTCGGCGACGGGCGTGTCGGTCATCTTGTCTCGCGGTCCGGTCCGGGAGTGGGGTAGGGGCGCCCGGCCCCGTCACCGGGGCCGCGGTTGCAGCCCGGGCCGCCCGTGTTTAGGGACATGGGTCGGGCGTGCGGCGGATTGCGGTGCGGCATGTCGCGTCCGGCCTTCGCCGGGCGGGATCGCACCCTACATGGGAACGCGCCCGACGGGGTCGAGCCTCCGGTCCAGGTCCAAGCGCGCGCGCCGGCCCCCGGATATCTGAAACCAGAGGAAGGACTCGGCGCGCGGCGCCGGAACGCTGCCATGAACGAACGCGTGGAACCCGTGGCGCTGGCGAACGGCCGGCCCCTCGTGCCGCTCCAGACCGCAACCGATACCCTGCCGGCCGACCATCCGAAGGTCGCCTGGGGCCGCGTCGGCGTGCTGCTGATGAACCTCGGGACTCCGGAGGGCACGACCTACTGGCCCATGCGCCGGTACCTCAAGGAATTCCTGTCCGACCGGCGGGTCATCGAGGTGCCGCGGTTGATCTGGTGGCCGCTCCTCAACCTGATCATCCTGTCAAAGCGCCCGGGGCCGAAGGGCCGCGACTACGCCAGCGTGTGGAACACCACGCTGAACGAGGGCCCGCTCAAGACCATCACCCGCAGCCAATCCGAACGGCTCCAGGCGGCGATGGGCGATTCGGTGGTGGTCGATTGGGCGATGCGCTACGGCAAGCCGGAGGTGGCCGGCCGGATCCAGGCGCTCCTCGACCAGGGCTGCGACCGCATCCTGCTGGTGCCGCTCTATCCGCAATACGCCGCCGCCACCTCGGCGACCGCCTGCGACCAGGCGTTCCGGGCCCTGATGGACATGCGCTGGCAGCCGACCGTGCGCGTCTCGCCGCCCTACCACGACGACCCGGTCTACATCGCCGCCATGGCGGATTCGATCCGGGACGGTCTGGCCAAGCTCGATTTCGAGCCCGAGGTCATCCTCACCTCGTTCCACGGCGTGCCGCGGAGCTACCTGCTCAAGGGCGATCCCTATCATTGCCAGTGCCACAAGACCGGCCGGCTGATCCGGGAAGCCCTCGGCCTGTCGCCGGACCGGATGCGGCTGACCTTCCAGTCGCGCTTCGGAAACGAGGAATGGCTGAAGCCCTACACGGACGAGACCGTGAAGGAGCTGGCGAGATCCGGCGTGAAGCGCATGGCCATCGTCGCCCCCGGCTTCACGGCGGATTGCCTGGAGACGCTCGAGGAGCTCGACGGCGAGAACCGCCACTATTTCGAGGAGAACGGCGGGGAGCGCTTCGCCTATATCCCCTGCCTGAACGACACCGACCTGGGCATGAAGGTCATCGAGCACGTGGTGCGCCGCGAACTCCAGGGCTGGGTCTGAGGCAAAACCGTCGCGGCGGCGCTTGCGGACGGCGCCCGTCGACCTATCATCCTCCGAAGCTGGACGGTTCCCAGATCCGGCGTCGGAGGATCACATGGCGTTCTTCATCGGGATCGCGTGTCCCTGGCTGCTGATCGCGGTGCTCGACCGGATCGCCGAGGGGCGCCGCAGCGACGAGCTCAGCGCCCTCGGACTCGTGGCGCCGGCGGCGCCGGAACAGTCCAGTTACCTCGTTCCGGACCGGCCGTACTGACCGCGCGGAGCTCATCCGGCGCGGCACCCTCACAAGCGCCACGCCTCTGGTTCCGTCGTAGCCGGCCGGTCAGGGCTTCTTCGGCTCGGGCGCGGGCTGAGCCGCGTCGGCGGGCGCGTCGGGGCGCTCGATCTTCGCCTCCGAGCGCAGCTTCAGGATCATATCCTGCTGCGCCTTGCGGATGAGGTGCTGGTCGATCTGCTCCTTCAGCTCGTCGAAAGTCGGCTGCGGCTTCACCCGCTTCTCCTCGACCTTGATCACGTGCCAGCCGAACTGGGTCTTGATCGGGTCGGAGACCTGGCCGGGCTTCATCGCGAAGGCGGCGGTGGCGAAATCCGGCACCATTCGCTCCTTGGTGAACCAGCCGAGATCCCCGCCCTCGGCCTTCGAGCCCGGATCCTTCGAGGTCTCCGCCGCCACCTTGGCGAAGTCCTCGCCGCCCTTGATCCGCGCCGCGATCTTCTTCGCCTCGGCCTCGTTGTCGACCAGGATGTGCCGCGCGTGCACCTCCTCCTCGGGCTTCATCAGCTTGACGGTCTGATCGTAGATCGCGTGCTCGGCCTCTGGTGTGACCGCCCGCTTGGCCTCCTGCTCCAGATAATCGTCGAGGAGGAGCTTGTCGCGGAAATAGGCGAGCTTGCGCTTGAAGTCCGGCGTGTCGCCGATCTTGGCGGCCTCGGCCGCCTGCGCGCCGACGCGCAGGTCGACCATGTAGTCGACCAGCAGGGTCTTCTTCTGCGCCTCGTCCACCCCCGGCAGCGACAGGGCGGGATCATCCGCCGCGATGGCGAGGTCGCCCTGGGTGATCGGCTTGCCGTCGACCCGCGCCACCACCGACTCCGCACCGACGGACGCGGCCGGCGGGTTCGCGGCCGGCGTCGGGGCCGTCTGGGGCGCCTGGGCCAGCGCCAGTCCGGGCATCGCGATCAGGAGGGCCAACGCGCTGGCGCGCCGGAGGAGGGCGGTGTTCGGCATGCGGGCGAAGTCCTCGGATTTCGATCTCTGGGCCGCACCGGATCGGGCCGGAGGGCGGGCCGCGGCACAGGTGGGCCGCATGGCGCGAGAAGGCAAGCGCAGCCGTTCCGCCGATGCCGGAACCGTGACCGAGGCCACCCGCGTCGCGGGCTGCCTCTTTCAGGTGCGCCGGCCGATGTTTACCTCTATAAGCCCGGCCAACTCCGCCCAGGCCGGCCCGCCACGCTCACCCGTGGGCGGGCTCGCGCGTCCGCAGGTCAACGATGCTCGGCTCGATCGCCAAGAAGATTTTCGGCTCCTCAAACGACCGCCGCGTGAAGGGCTACCGCCCGCGCGTGGCGCAGATCAACGCGCTGGAACCCGAGATCCAGGTGCTGTCGGACGAGGCCCTCAGGGCCCGGACCGACATGCTGAAGGCGGAACTCGCCGGCGGCAAGAGCCTCGACGACATCCTGGTTCCGGCCTTCGCCACCGTGCGCGAGGCAGCCAAGCGCGTGCTCGGCCAGCGCCATTTCGACGTGCAGCTCATCGGCGGCATGGTGCTCCACGAGGGCGGCATCGCCGAGATGAAGACCGGCGAGGGCAAGACCCTGGTGGCGACGCTGCCGGTCTATCTCAACGCCCTGGAGGGCAAGGGCGTCCACGTCGTCACGGTGAACGACTACCTCGCCTCCCGCGACGCCGAGTGGATGGGCCGGGTCTACCGGTTCCTCGGCCTCACCGTGGGGACGATCGTCCACGGCCTCGACGACGCGCAGCGCAAGGACGCCTACGCGTGCGACATCACCTACGGCACGAACAACGAATACGGGTTCGACTACCTGCGCGACAACATGAAGTACGAGATGTCCCAGCTGGCACAGCGGGGGCACAACTACGCCATCGTCGATGAGGTGGATTCGATCCTGATCGACGAGGCGCGCACGCCGCTGATCATCTCGGGCCCGGTGGACGATCGCTCGGAGCTGTACGTCTCGGTCGACGCGCTCATGCCCCGGCTGGTGCGGGAGCACTACGACCTCGACGAGAAGCAGCGCACGGTCTCGCTCACCGAGGAGGGCAACGAATTCGTCGAGGAGGCGATGCGCGAGGCCGGCCTCCTCAAGGAGGGCGACCTTTACGACGCCCACAACGTCACCCTCGTGCACCACCTGAACCAGGCGCTCCGGGCGCACACGCTGTTCACCCGGGACAAGGACTACATCGTCAAGAACGACGAGGTGGTGATCATCGACGAGTTCACCGGCCGCATGATGCAGGGCCGGCGCTACTCGGAGGGCCTGCACCAGGCGCTGGAGGCCAAGGAGCGGGTGACGATCCAGCCCGAGAACCAGACGCTGGCCTCGATCACCTTCCAGAACTACTTCCGCCTCTACAAGACCCTCGCCGGCATGACCGGCACGGCTTCCACGGAAGCCGACGAGTTCGCCGAGATCTACAAGCTCGACGTGGTCGACATCCCGACCAACAAGGAGGTCGAGCGCGTCGACGAGGACGATGAGGTCTATCGCACCGTCGGAGAGAAATACGACGGCATCATCGCGGAGATCGACAAGGCGCATGCGCGCCACCAGCCGATCCTGGTCGGCACCGGCTCGATCGAGAAGTCCGAGCACCTCGCCGACATGCTGAAGGCGCACGGCTACAGCCTGCTCGATTATTCCGATCCGAACGCCCTGACCGACGTCTACAAGGCCGCCCGCGAGGGCCGGGTGACCAAGCGCTTCGCGGTGCTGAACGCCCGCTTCCACGAGCAGGAGGCCTACATCGTGGCGGAGGCGGGTGTCCCCGGCGCGATCACCATCGCCACCAACATGGCCGGCCGCGGCACCGACATCAAACTCGGCGGCAACCTCGAGATGCGGATCGAGAAGGAGCTCGGCCACCTCGCCGACGGCCCCGAGCGCGACGCCGCCATCGAGGCGATCAAGGCGGAGATCGCCGACAACCGCGCCAAGGTGCTGGCCTCGGGCGAGCCGGCCGATCCGGAGGCGGGCCGCAAGAAGGACCTGCCGGGGGGCCTCTACATCATCGGCACGGAGCGCCACGAATCCCGGCGCATCGACAACCAGCTCCGCGGCCGCTCCGGCCGACAGGGCGATCCCGGTCGCTCGAAGTTCTACCTGTCGCTTCAGGACGACCTGATGCGGATCTTCGGCTCGGACCGCATGGACGGGATGCTGCAAAAGCTCGGCCTGGAGCAGGGCGAGGCGATCATCCACCCCTGGATCAACAAGGCCATCGAGAAGGCGCAGCAGAAGGTCGAGGCGCGCAACTTCGACATGCGCAAGAACGTGCTCAAGTACGACAACGTCATGAACGACCAGCGCAAGGTCGTGTTCGAGCAGCGCCGGGACTTCATGGGCCAGGACAGCGTCCGCGAGACCGTGGACGAGATGCGGGAAGGCGTGATCGACGACTTCGTGGCGCGCTACATCCCGCAGAACGCCTACGCGGAACAGTGGGATGTGGCCGGCCTGCGCGAGCAGGTCCGCGAGGTGCTCAACCTCGATGCGCCGGTCGAGGACTGGGCCCGGGAGGAGGGCATCGCCGACGAGGAGATGCGCGAGCGCCTGCTCAAGGCCGCCGAGTCGGCCTATGCCGAACGGACCGAGCGGAACGGCGCCGAGGTCACGGCCTACATCGAGAAGCAGGTGCTGCTCCAGACCCTGGACCACCTGTGGCGCGAGCACCTCGTGACCCTGGACCATCTCCGCCAGGTGATCGGATGGCGCGGCTTCGCCCAGCGCGATCCGCTGAACGAGTACAAGTCCGAGGCCTTCGACCTGTTCAACAACCTCGTCACCGCCCTGCGCGAGCAGGTGACGGCGCAGCTCTCGCGGGTCGAGATCATGATGCAGGAGCCGCAGCAGGAGTTCCCGGCGGGCGGCCCGCCGCTCCCGCAGATGTTCGCCCAGCATCTCGACCCGGTCACGGGCGAGAACGAGATGGATTATGCCGGGCACGGCTCGGGCAGCGATGGCGGGGGCGGTCCGGCCTACGGCTTCGCCGCGCAGGGTCTCGCCGCCGACGGCGCCGTGCTGGAGCGCAATCCGAACGACGCCGCCACCTGGGGCCGCGTCGGCCGCAACGAGCCGTGCCCCTGCGGCTCGGGCAAGAAGTACAAGCACTGCCACGGCAGCCTCCAGGCCTGAGGCCGGCGATGCCCGCACGGGCGGTCTTCATCGCCGGAGCCGGGACCGAGATCGGCAAGACGTACGTCACCGCCGCCCTGACCCGCCGTCTCCGGGACGCGGGCCGGACGGTCCGGGCGGTGAAGCCGCTCGCGAGCGGGGTCCCGCCGCTCGACGATCCCGGCTTCGCCGGCAGCGATACCGCCCGCTTGCTGGACGCGCAGGCTATCGGCCTCGACATCGAGGCTGTCGAGGCGTGCTCGCCGTGGCGGTTCACGGCGCCGCTCTCGCCCGATCAGGCTGCCGTGCTGGAGGGCCGGTCCCTCGCCCTGGCCGACCTCGTCGGCTGGTCCCGGGCGCAGATCGCCGGCACGCAGGGGACGCTGCTGATCGAGGGGGTCGGTGGCCTCATGAGTCCGGTCACCGAGGCCGCCACCGGGCTCGACTGGCTCCGGGCTCTGGATGTTCCGGCGCTCCTCGTGTCCGGGAGCTACCTCGGGGCGATCAGCCACACGCTGACGGCCTGCGAGACCCTGCGCGCCCACCACGTGCCGCTGCGCGCCGTGGTGGTGAGCGAGAGCCGGGGCGCGCCGGCGCCGGCCAGCACGGTGGCGGCGGCGATCGCCCGCCATGCGGGCGCGCCGGTTTTCTGCCTGCGCCGCGGAGATGCCTGCCCGGCCGGGCTGGCCGAGCTGATCTGACGGATCCACATCCGTTGCTGGACGCCGCCGCCGCCGCCGCTACCTTCGCGGTGACGACGCGTCCGGCGCCCCGATCATCGAGGCCGGGTCTCGTCCTGCGGGAGTAGTGCGTTGAGTCAGTCTCTTGCCCCCGCAGCCGATCCCCGGTCGGCATCCGGCACCGCCGGTCATGAACCGGCGGGCGACCGGCTCCGCCCCGCCGTGGTCCTGGGCGCGCTCGGCGTCGTGTACGGCGACATCGGCACGAGCCCGCTCTACGCGTTCAAGGAGGCGGTGAAGGCGGCGACCGCCGGCGGCGCCTCGGTCCCGGCGGCGGCCACGGGGGCGGTGTCGCTGATCCTGTGGTCGTTGATCCTGATCGTGTCGTTGAAATAT
>NZ_JAKSXX010000001.1 GCF_022829385.1 Methylobacterium sp. J-070
GGCGCGTTTGAGACGTAGATCAGGTCGCGGTTGCGCATGCGGAAGGCCTGGGAGACGAACAGGCTGTTGGGGTCGCGCATGTCGATGCGATAGACGGTGGGCACGAGCGGGGTGCCGAGCAGCTTCGAGCCGGGGCTGAGCCGGCGCACGACGCTGGCGGGCTCGAACCGGAAGATGAAGGTGCCGGCCGGGTCTGCGGCGAAGTCGGACAGGCCGCGGGCCTTGGCCAGGGCCTGGGCGAGGGTGATGCCGTCGGCCTGGAACGGCAGCTCGGTGCTGTTGCCCAGGGCGCCGACCGCGATGAAGGTCTGCGGATCGCGCACCAGGGTGAGCACGTCGTTGGGCCGCAGGTAGATGTTCTCCTTGGGGTTGGACACCACCGTGGTCAGCGGCACCGTGGCGGTGAGCGGCCCGCGCGAGAGCCGCACGAAGGTCTCGTTGACCGGCGCGCGGTTGCCGCCGGCGGCCGCGATGACGTCGAGGATGCGGTCGCCGTGGCCCGAGAGCGGCAGGCGGGCGCCGGCGGCGCCCTCGCCGGTGATGGTCACCGCCTGGCTGATCGGCCGGGTGACCGAGACCAGCACCTGCGGCTGGATCGCCTTGCCGGCGAGTTCGTTCTCGATCAGCGTCTGGACGTCCTGGGGCCGGCGCCCGGCGACCTTGATGCGGCCGGCATAGGGCACCGAGATGGCGCCGTCGCGCCCGACCGGCTGCTCGGGGATGAGGGCGGATTTCGACCCGGCCGAGAACCGGTCGGCGACCAGCGGCCCGGAGAACAGCCCGCCCGAGCCGGCTTCCCAGACCGAGACCGAGACCATGTCGCCGATGCCGATCACCGGCTCGGCGGAGGGGCGGTGGTCCCCGAACGAGGCCAGCAGGCTGTCGAGCGGCCGGCCGCGCAGGGACTCGACCACGGCCGGCGTCACGTCGATGATCTCGTAGCGCGCCAGGATCCCGCCGTCCGGCGTCGCCACTTCCGCGCCCGACTGGATCGCGCTCGCCGTCGGACCCGCCGCAGGCAGGTACGTGCAGCC
>NZ_JAKSXX010000018.1 GCF_022829385.1 Methylobacterium sp. J-070
CGCCGCCTCCAGCTCGGCCCGGGCCAGGGCGTTCCGGCGGAACACGTCCACGGCCTTGGCCATGGCGCCGAGCTCGCCCGCGGCATCCTGCGAGGGCACGACCACGTCCGTGTCCCCGCTCGCCAGCCGCGCCATCGCGTCCCGCAGGCCGTCGATGGACCGGATGATGCCGCGCGCGATGATGGAGGCCAGCAGGCCGCCGATCATCAAGGCCAGCACGCCGAGCCCGACCTCGATGCGCCAGGCGCGCAGGACCATCTCGGCCGTGGCCTTCTTGATCCGCTCGACCGAGGTCAGGATCCTGTCGCGCAGCGTGGCGCAGGCCTGCTCGATGGCGTCCGTGTGCGGCTTGATGCCGGTCTCGAACGTCTGCTTCGTCGCGGCGTTCGCCTCATGGACGGCTTCGAATCCGGTGGTGTAGCCGGCAAGCGCGGTCTGGACCGCGGTGATCCGGTCGGCGAAGGCCGCGGCGCCGCGTTCGCCCGCGAAGGCCTGGAGCGTGGTTTGAGCCTGCCGAACCCTCTCCAGGAACTCCGGCCGATACTGGGGATCGAAGTTGATCACATATCGCGCGGCGGCGAGGCGGACCCGCAGGAGCGCGACCTCGACATCCTGGGCTTGCAGCAGCAACCCCTGGCCGCTGCTGCCGTTGCGGATCTCGGCGGCCATCGCATCGAGCAGGCGGGTGAGGGTATTGCCCGATTCGAACAGGCCCCTCTTGGCCGCGATCAGTCGGGCACCGCTTGCCTCCAGACGGTCGAGCTGCGGCCCCATCGCGGCGGCATTCTCGACGATCAGCCGATGCAGATTGCGCCCCTCCTCGGTCCGGGCGGCCGACATCCGTTCACCGGATATGGCCTCGATCCGCCGCCGCACCTCCTCCATGGCGGTGATCTGCTCGGGCTTCCCGTCCAACCGGTAATACTCGGCCTTCGCGGAGAGCCGCGCGGCGAGGCCGTCCATCAGGAGGATCTCCTGTGCGCCCCGCTCGATGGCGCTTCGTGTCTCGTATTCCTGGTTGATGACGTCCTGCTGGTAGACCGAGAAGGATCCTGTAATTGCGGTGATCGCGACCAGCAGAGAAAAGCCGCCATATATCCGAGCGCGTATTCCGACTTTCACGACGGTATAGCCCTTGAATCTGAGACCGCGTCCGCGGCTTGCATGCGATTAAGGGCGCCCCAATCGTGACACGCGCATAACGCCTGCTGCAATATACCTCAAATTGCGATCGGTTATTCAGAAGATCAGGATCCGCGATACGGTCATTGCTAAGCAATACGCTTCGCAGCAGGACCGCCGGCCCGTTTCCGCGGGGAGCACCAGTATTAGCGGCACCGGAATTCGCGTCGGCCGGGATCATCCCGCCCGCGCGCCGCAACACTTGAGCGTTGCGAACGTCGCCGCCTGATGTGAGGGCGGGAAAGCCCGTCGTTCCGGATCACAAAAACCACGCGTCGGCTCGGAATCCGGAACCGGGATCGGTGGATCAGTCTCCGCCGCCGCAGCGCTCAGTCCTCGAACGCCGCCGCGCGAAACGGGCCGGCCCCGCCGGGACCCGAATCGGGCCAGGGTCAGGCGGCGCGGTGGGCCAGCGCCTCGCGCATCAGGGTCGCCACCATCCCGTTCTGGAGCTGGTCGCGGCGCACGAGCAGCGCATCGGTCACCTGACCCGGCACCTCCGGCTCCGGGGCGTCGGCCGGATCGCCCGCGAGGACGATGCGCAGACCCGGACGCAGGGTCCGCGCCTCGACCGCCAGTTGCGCGCAGCACAGGCCGCCCTGGAGCGCGGAATCGACCACCATCACGTCCACCGGCAGGCCGAGGGCCAGGACCGTCATGGCGTCGACCCCGCGGTCGCAGGCGGTGACCTGATAGCCCAGAAGCCGGACCTGCGCGGCCACCTCGTCGCGCCAGCGCTTATGGCGGCCGACGACCAGGACCTGGATCCGGTAGCACCCGCCCTGCGGCACCGTGCTGGAGGCCGTTCCGACGTCGGCTGTGGACATTCCGCACTCGACTTCGCGCATGGCATTGCGATGCAGCATGCTAGGCTGGGATGCAATCCCCGCGCAAGCCCGCCGCCGTGTTGAAGCCGCATTCGGCGCCGGGCTGCACAAAGCGCATGCAGCGCGCGGCCTGACCAAGGGTTGGGCATGCGGTTGACGGCGCGGGGGTTGCGCGGGCAACACCGGCCGGCCGCGAAGCCTCAACCGCGCACTGCCGGAGCCCGAGCCGATGTCGTCCGCGAAATCCCCGCCCGTCTCTCCGCTGGCGCCCACCGCCGCGCCCGCCCTGCCACCCGTGCCGGGCGTGCGGATCGCCACGGCCCAGGCCGGGATTCGCTACAGCGGCCGCACCGACGTGCTCTACGTCGCCCTGGAGGACGGGACGCGGGCGGCGGGGGTTTTCACGCGCTCGAAGTGCCCGTCCGCGCCGGTGGATTGGTGCCGGGAGGCCCTCGCCCACGGATCCGCGCGGGCGCTCGTGGTGAATTCCGGCAACGCCAACGCCTTCACGGGGCGCCTCGGCCGCGACGCGGTGGCGCGCACCGTGGCGATCGCCGCCGAGGCGGCGGCCTGCCATCCGCACGACGTCTACGTGGCTTCGACCGGCGTCATCGGCGAGCCGCTCCCGGCGGAGCGATTCGAGGGGGTGCTGGCCGATTGCGCCGCCCGGGCCGAAGGCGGATCCGACGCCTGGGCCGCGGCGGCCCGCGCCATCATGACCACCGACACCTTTCCCAAGCTCGCGACGCGCACCGCCGAGATCGACGGGACGCGGGTGACGATCAACGGCATCGCCAAGGGCGCCGGCATGATCGCCCCCGATATGGCGACCATGCTGTCCTTCGTCTTCACCGACGCCGCCCTGTCCCAGGACGTGCTGCAGGCGCTGCTGTCGGCGGGCGCGACGCAGAGTTTCAACTGCGTGACGGTGGACGGCGACACCTCCACCTCCGACACTTTGATGCTGTTCGCGACCCACAAGGCCGGCCATGCCGCGGTCGCCGACCCCGACGACCCGCGCGTCTCCAGCTTCCGCGCGGCCCTCGACAGCCTGCTCATCGAACTCGCCCAGCTCGTCGCCAAGGACGGCGAGGGCGCGCGCAAGTTCGTCACCGTCCGGGTCACGGGCGCCGAGAGCGACGCGTCCGCCCACCGGATCGCGATGTCCATCGCCAACTCGCCGCTGGTGAAGACCGCGGTCGCGGGCGAGGACGCCAACTGGGGCCGGGTGGTGATGGCGGTGGGCAAGGCGGGCGAGCCCGCCGACCGGGACCGTCTCGCGATCTGGTTCGGCGACGTGCGGGTGGCGGTCCAGGGCGCCCGCGACCCGGACTACAGCGAGGCGGCTGCGAGCGCCGTGATGCGCGAGCCGGAGATCACGATCCGGGTCGATCTCGGCCTGGGCGACGGCACGGCGCGGGTCTGGACCTGCGACCTGACCAAGGCCTACATCGAGATCAACGGGGACTATCGCTCATGAGGGCGGTCCTGTCGGGCGCCCTCCTGGCGTCGGCGCTGATGGTCCAGGCACGGGCCGACGATGCGGATTGCAAGCGGCTTATCAGCGTCGTCGGACGGGCCGCGGAGACGCGGGCGCCGGACTTCGCCGAGGTGACGGTCGGCATCGAGGCGCGCGGCGCCACCGCGGCGGCGGCCCTCGACGGGGCCTCGAAGGCGGCGGCCGGCGTCTCGACGCAGGCCCGTGCCCTGGGCGTGCCGCCGGCCGATATCGGCACGGCCGCCGTGACCCTTCAGGCGGCCACCCGCACCGTCGCCCGGCCGGGGGGTGCCGTCACCGAGGAGCCCGACGGCTACCGCGCCGGCAACCTGGTCAGCGTCCGGCTCGGCGACATGGATCGCCTCGGCGACCTGCTCCGCCAGGCCCTCGATGCCGGGGCGAACCGGATCGACGGCGTGAGCTTCGGATTGCGCGACCCGGACGGGGTCGAATCGGCCCTCCAGATTGCCGCGACCCGGGACGCCCGCACCCGCGCCGAGGCGCTGGCCGACGCGGTGGGCGCCAAGCTCGGTCCGCTGTGCACGCTGAGCACCGCCGGCGCGGCGGTGCCCCCGCCGATGGCCCGCACCCTGGCGGCGCCCATGGCGGCGAAGGGGCGACGCGTCCCGATCGAGGCGGGCACGATCCAGCTGTCTTCAGAGGTCGCCGCCACCTTCGCGGTGACGCGTTGAGCGCGCCCGCCCCCGCGGCGCTGCGCCTGCTCCTGGTGGTCGCGGTGGCTCTCGTCGACGTCGACGGCCGCGTGCTGGTGAGCGAGCGCCCGGCGGGCAAGCAGCTCGCGGGCCTCTGGGAGTTCCCCGGCGGAAAGGTCGAACCCGGCGAGCGCCCTGAGGAGACGCTGATCCGGGAACTCGCCGAGGAACTCGGCATCCGGGTCGAGGAGCCCTGCCTCGCGCCGCTGACCTTCGCCAGCCACGCCTATCCGGATTTCCACCTGCTGATGCCGCTCTACGTGTGCCGGCGCTGGACCGGTACGCCGCAGGCGATGGAGGGGCAGGCGCTGAAATGGGTCCGGCCGAAGGCGCTGCGCGACCTCGCCATGCCGCCGGCCGACGCCCCGCTGATCCCGTTCCTAGTCGACCTGCTGGAGGTCTGATCCCGGCGGCGGTACCGGCCCGGTCACAGCGCCAGGATGGCCTCGACGATCTCCTGCACGTCGAGTGCCTCCGCGAAGGTGGCGAGCGGGTGGGGCTCGCCGCGCGCCATGCGGACGACGCCCTCGATCTGGCGCCGCAGGGTGATCGGCCGCAGCCGCGCGTTGGGGATCGCGTCGGCCTCCGGGGCGAAGTGCCCGTCGGCCCCCCGGCGCTCGGCGATGGCCCAGTCGCGCAGCCGGACGGCGCCCGCGTCGCCCTCCAGCGTCCAGGTGTTGTGATCGTCGGCATCGACGCCGCCGACCCGCCCGGTCAGGGTCACGGGGATCCCGCCGGCGGTGAGCGTCACGTCGATCGCCCGCTCGGACCGGCCCGCCTCCGGATAGTCGATCCGCCCGGCGAGATCCCGGAGCGGGCCGAGCAGGCGCCGGGCGAGGAACAGGAAATGCGAGACCACCTCGCGGGTGAAGCCGCCCTCGGCCCGGGCGTCGAGCCAGCGGGCCGCGTCGGCCTGCCAGGGGCGCGGCCAGCGCGCGAAGGCCACCGCGACGGTGAGCCGCCGCGGCGTCCCGACCGCGCCCGCCGCGATCCAGCGCTCGAGTGTCTCCACGCCCGGCGACGAGGCGAACGGGAAGTTCACCGCGCCGGTGCCGCCCTCCGCCACGAAGGCGCGGGCGTCGGCACGATCGACCGCCAGCGGCTTCTCGCAGAAGACGCTCCGGCCCGCCGCCAGGGCCGCCCGGGCGTAGCCGAGATGCGAGGCGGGCGGCGAGGCGACGTAGACGCACGCACTCGCCGCCACGACGGCGGCGGCGTCGGCGACGCGCGGGACCCCCGGGAAGGCCGCGCCGATCCGGGCCAGGGCCTCCGGGGCCGGATCCCAGATGGCGGCGACCCGCACCGGGGATTCCGCCGCCCCGTGGATGGCGGCGAGCAGGCGCTCGCCCATGATCCCCGCGCCGATGATCCCCAGGGCGAGCGGTTCATCGGTCTTCGGCATGCAGGGTCCCTGGGCTGGCAAGCCGCGGCGCGCGGCCCGGTGCAGGTTTAGGGACCGGGCCCGGCGCGGGAAAGGCCGCTCGGCAACTCAACCCTGGATGAGGGCGGGCAGGCCGCCATCGACCGGCCCGTCGGGGCTGAAGACCAGCGGGCGTCCGGCGCGGCGGAAAACGGCTCGGTGACCTCCCGGTGATGGGGACGGGTCCGGTCAGGCCCGGCCCCGGCGGGCGTCGAGGCTGAACGGGCCCGCCCCGAAGGCCGCGACCTGGAGCAGGCCGCCGGCCATGGCGAGATTCTTCAGAAAGTGGACCATCTGGTTTTTGTCGCCGAGCGCCGCGTGGAAGGTGACCGCGGTGGCGACCGCGAAGAGGGCCAGCACGAGGGCGACGAGGCGGGTGCGATAGCCGAGGATCAGCAGCAGCCCGCCGCCGACCTCCACCAGCGCGGCCGCCGCGTAGGAGGCCGGGGGCAAGGGCAGGCCGGCGGCCGCGATGGTCGCCAGCGTGGCGGCGGGCGCGGCGAGCTTGCCGACGCCGCTCACCAGGAAGATCGCGCTCATCAGGACACGGCCGGTCACCGGCAGGGCGGCCGCCGCGGACGTTCCGACGGCGGTCGGGGCGGTGCGTTCGGGCGAGGACGTCATGGCGAAGCTCCGTTCCGTGCTGTGGTCTGTCGCGGACGTCAGGCCGCATTCGGGAGGGCGAGGCTACGCAGCCACCCTGCTGCCAGGCTGACATCGGCCTGCGACAGGCCGTGGCCGGCGGGCAGGATCCGGTGCTCGACCGAAGCGCCGGACGCGGTGAGCTGCGCCGCGAGGCGACGCGCATTCTCCACCGGCACGATCGGGTCCATCGCCCCGGACAGGATCAGGACCGGCTTGCCGGCGATGTCCGCCGCGGGAGGCTCGGCGAACGGTACCATCGGGCGGATCAGCACGGCACCCGCCAGAACCTCCGGCTGGAGCATCAGCAGCGACGCGGCGATGTTGGCGCCGTTCGAGAAGCCCAGCGCCAGGGGCGCCCCGAGACCGTAGCGGTCCTGCGCCGCGCCGATGAAGGCGGCGAGATCGCCGGTGCGCCGGCGCAGATCCGCCTCGTCGAACACCCCTTCGGCCAGGCGGCGGAAGAAGCGCGGCATGCCGTTCTCGGTCACCCCGCCGCGCGGGGCGAGGAGCGCGGCGTCCGGCGCGACCATCCGGCCGAGCGGCAGGAGGTCGTGTTCGCTGCCGCCGGTCCCGTGCAGGAGCAGCAGCGGGCGCGCGGTGCCGGGACCGGGCTCGAAGGCGTGGACGACATCGCGGATGTCCTGGGTCATGGCGACCTCCCTGGTGATCGGTGGGGATCCCGCCCCGCTCTGCGCGGGGCGGGCTCGGCGGTCAGGCGACCTTCGGCAGCACGGCCTCGATCGCGGCCCGGTGCGGCTCGAGGCCCGCGGGCAGCTTCAGGGCGCTGCCGAGCGCCTCCACCGGCTCGTCGACCGCGAAGCCGGGGGCGTCCGTGGCGATCTCGAACAGCACGCCGCCGGGCTCCCGGAAGTAGATCGAGCGGAAGTACTGGCGGTCGCGCTGCTCCGTGACCTCGAGACCCTGCGCGGCGAGCCGCTCGGCCATCGCGGCCTGCGCGGCGTCGTCCGCCGCCCGGAACGCGATGTGGTGGACCGAGCCGGCGCCCGGCCGGCCCCGGAGGAAGCCCCCGACCGCCCGCAGGGTGACGAGGCTGCCGCACGCGGCATTGCCCGCATGGCGGATCAGGTTGCCTTCGCGGCCGACCTCGCGGAGCCCCAGGACGTCCGTGAGGATCGCCGCCGTCGGCTCGGCCTTCTCCAGAAGGAGCGTCACCCCGTGCAGGCCACGGATGGCGTGCTCGGCCGGCACCTCGCCGGAGGCCCAGCCCTCCGCGGCGCCGTCGTCGACGCCCACTAGGGCCAGCATCAGGCCGTCCGGGTCGCGGAAGCGCAGGGTCGGCTCGCCGAAGACCTGGACCAGAGGCTCGTGGTCGACACCCTTCTCGATGAGGCGGTGGGTCCACCAGCCGATCGACGCGCGGGGCACCCGGAAGGCGGTCTCCTGCGTCTCGCCGATCCCGACGCGGCCGGGCGCCGCGTGCTCGATGGGGAAGAAGGTCAGGATCGTGCCGGGCCGCCCGGCCGCGTCGCCGTAATAGAGGTGGTAGGTGCCCGGATCGTCGAAATTGACGGTCTTCTTCACCAGCCGCAGCCCGAGGATGCGGGTGTGGAAGTCGAGGTTGCGCAGGGCCGGGCCGGAGAAGGCCGTGACGTGATGGAGGCCGGTCTGAACCATGGCGATGTCTCCCGGGAGGCCGCCGCGCCGGGCGCGGCGTGTGTCCGATGACGGGAATATGCCCCTTGCCGTGTGGCCCGAAAATAGAAACGATGGAAACCCATCGTTTCCGGATATGACCCATGCGCCTTCCCGACTTCGAGGCCTGGGCGATCTTCGCCAAGGTGGTGGAGACCGGCTCCTTCGGCCGGGCCGCCGCGGATCTGGGCCTCTCGAAGGGCACCGTCTCGAAGGCCGTGGCGCGGCTCGAGGCGCGGACCGGCGCCCGGCTGTTCAACCGCACGTCGCGCAAGCTCGCGCTCACCGAGGCCGGGCAGGCCGCGAAGGCTGGCGCCGCGCGCATCCTGGCCGAGGGCGAGGCGGCCGAGGCCCGCGCGACGGCGGGCGCCGCCGAACCCCGCGGCCTGGTACGGCTCGCCGCGCCGATGACCTTCGGGGTCATGCACGTGGCGACGCTATTGCCGGACTTCCTGCGGCGGTACCCGGCCGTCTCGGTGGATCTGCACCTGTCGGACGCGGTGGTCGACCTCGTGGGCGGCGGGTTCGACATCGGGCTGCGCATCGCTGAGCTGCCCGATTCGTCCCTGCGGGCACGCCGGCTCTGCGCGATCCGGCGCTCGCTGGTGGCCACGCCGGCCTACCTCGACCGGAACGGGCGTCCGGCCCATCCGGACGACCTCGCCCGCCACACCTGCCTCGGCTACGCCTACCTGCCGACCCCCGACCGCTGGCGCTTCATGGACGAGACCGGGACCGAGGTTGTCGTCCACCCCGCGGGTCCGCTGCGGGCCAACAACGCCGAAGCGCTGGCGCCCGCGCTCCGGGCCGGCCTCGGCCTCGCGCTGCAGCCCGACTTCATGATCTGGGACGACTTGGAGTCGGGCCGCCTGGAGCGTGTGCTGCCCGGATGGTCACCGCCGCCGATCGCGCTGCATCTGGTGACACCCCCCGGCGACCCGCGGCCCGCGCGGGTGACGGCCCTCGTCGCCTATCTCGGACAGACGTTGGCGCAGGCGCCGTGGGCCACTTCCCCGCGCCATCCGGAGCGATCCACGGCGTCCGCCGCGCGGCGCAGCTGACATCGGCCAGGGCGTTTGCTTGGCGGTCTGCCGAGGGTGCACGGCGGCGCCGTCGGGAAGCCGCGGAGATCGGCCCTGCCGGCATCGGGGACGCCGTGCGGCATCCGCGCGGTGCCCCCGACGCGCGATGCGCGCTCGCCCCGGTCCACAGAAATCTCCGTCGCGGCGCGGTACGGCCGTAATCGGCTCACGCGCAGGGCATCCCCGGCGGTTCAGGCGGATAATACAACCTGAGGTACGAAAATTTGAAAATGCCACGCTGGGTAAAACCGACTTTCTGGCAGCTTGACGTTGCTTTTTAAAGCATACTGTATACGCTTACGCCCGCAGACGGTGAGGGAAGGCCTGATGCCCATAGCGGCCCCTGCGCGACCGGAGATCGACCGCCTGCGGCACAAGACCGTGGCGGCCGCGGTCGCCGATTCGCTGAGGCAGCAGATCCTGAACGGGGACCTGCCGCCGGGCGTGCAGCTTCGTCAGGATGCCGTCGCCGAAGAATTCGGGATCAGCCGCATTCCCGTCCGGGAAGCCCTGCTCCAGCTCGAAGCCAGCAACCTCGTGAAGATCATGCCGCACCGCGGCGCAGTGGTCACCGGCATCTCCCTGGAGGAGCTCGAAGATATCTTCGCGTTGCGCATCCAGCTCGAGCCGCAGTTGCTGGTTCTCTCGGCGCCGCACCTGACTCAGGCCGATTTCCGGGCGCTGCGCGACATCTCGAGTACCTACAGCGACGCTCTCGGGACGGGGCAGGTCTTGCGATGGGGCGAGCTGAACCGGCGCTTCCACCTTGACCTGTTGCAGCACGCGGACCGGCCCCGCTCGCTGAGCATCCTCTCCGGTCTGTTGCAGGATTGCGACCGTCCGATGCGCCTCCAACTCTCGACCTCCGTCGAGATGGCGCGGGCCGAGCAGGAACACGCGCAGATCCTCGATCTCTGCGAGGCGCGGAAGATCGACGAGGCGGCCCGTTTCCTGTGTGCCCATGTCGAGCATGTCCGGACATCGCTCCTGGCGATCTATCGGCAGGGACTCGCGGTGGCCTGATCGGGCGGGGCGGGCGCGGAGACCGGGTCAGGGCTACCGGCCCGCGCCGGCGCCCGCCTCCGCCGCCGGTCAGCCCCGCTTCGCCGTCCGGCCGCCGAGCCGGCCTGGCAGGCTGGTCAGCCGGTCCTTCATGTCCAGGACCTTCTGGACCTTCGAGCCGAGGGTGAGGAGCTGGACGAGGCGATCGGTGTCGAGGCGGCGGACGTCGGCGTACCAGCCGGCGAAGAGCTCGAAGAGGTCGTGCATCTCGCCGAGGCGGACCTGCGCGTGCTGCTCGGCCTCCGTAGCGGCCTCCTGCATCAGCAATTCGCGCAGGAGGGTCAGGGTCGGATCGATCTCGCGCTTCTTGCGCTCCTCGACCAGGGTGCGGACGATCTGCCAGATGTCCTCCGGGGTGGCGAAGTAGTCCCGCCGGTCCCCGGGCACGTGCTGGAGCCGCACGAGGTTCCAGGCCTGGAGCTCCTTCAGGCCCATGCTGACGTTGGAGCGCGACACGCCGAGCCGCTCGACGATCTCGTCGGCGTTGAGCGGCCGCTCGGCCACGAACAGCACGGCGTAGATCTGTCCCACCGTCCGGTTGATGCCCCAGCGCGAGCCCATCTCGCCGAAATGCAGCACGAAGGTCTGGACGAGGGGCGGCAGTTGCACGGCGGCGTTCCGACGAGGATGGTCCCGGAGATGTGCCGGCTTATCAGCTCGAGAGCCAGAACCGGAGGAGCGTGGCGACGCAGCCGAGGCCGACGACGCTGGCGACCCAGATCGCCACGAACCATGCGAGGCGCTTCCACAGCGGAAGCGGGGTAGCGAGGGCCATCAGTGGTATCCGTGCGTGTCGACCTTGCCGCGGAACACCCAGTACGAATACGCGGTGTAGATCAGGATGATCGGGATCAGCACCGAGGCGCCGACCAGCAGGAACACCTGGCTCGCCTCGGGGGCGGCGGCCTGCCAGATGGTGATCCGCCCCGGCACCACGTCGGGGAAGATGCTGATCCCCAGCCCCAGGAACGACAGGGCGAACAGGCTGAGCGCGATCAGGAACGGCGCCCCCTCGGCGCCGCCCCGCAGCGTCCGCCACAGGGCGATGGCGGCGAGCGCCACGAGGAACGGCACCTGCGCGGTGACGAGCACGTTCGGCATCGCCAGCCAGCGCTCGAAGTAGCGCCCCTGCAGGAACGGCGTCGCGGCGCTCACGAGGGCGATCGCCGCCACCGTCCCGACGGTGAGGCGCAGGGCGAGGCGGCGCGCCTGGATCTGGACCAGGCCCTCGGTGCGCATCACCAGCCAAGTCGCCCCGAGCAGCGCATAGGCGACCGCGAGGCTGACGCCGACCAGCAGGCTGAACGGCGTCAGCCAGTCCCACGAGCCGCCGGCATAGGCGCGGCCCTCCACGGCGATGCCCTGGAGCAGCGCCCCCAGCGCGATCCCCTGGGCCAGGGCCGCCACCACCGAGCCGCCCGTGAAGGCCACGTCCCAGGCGGCGCGGTGGCCGGGATCGCGCCACCGGAACTCGAAGGCGACGCCGCGGAAGATCAGCCCGAGCAGCATCGCGATGATCGGCGCGTAGAGGGCCGGCAGGATCACCGCGTAGGCCAGCGGGAAGGCGGCGAACAACCCGCCGCCGCCGAGCACCAGCCAGGTCTCGTTGCCGTCCCAGACCGGTGCGACCGAGTTCATCGCGGTGTCGCGCTCCGGCCCGGGCCGCAGGACCGGGAACAGGATGCCGATGCCGAGATCGAAGCCGTCCATGACGATGTAGGCGAAGACCGCGAAGGCGATCACGAACGCCCAGACGACGGTGAGATCGACGCTGTAGAGCATGGCTGCCTCACCCGATGGGCTGGAGATGGCGGTCGGGATCGACCGCGGTGGCGGGGGTGATGCCCGCGGTCCGGATCGGGATGCCGGGTTCGAGTTCGGGCTCGCCGGCCTGCGGGGGCTTGGCCATGAGACGCAGGATGTAGAGCACCCCCATGGCGAACACCGAGAGGTAGATCACCACGAAGGCGGTGAGCGAGGCGGCCACGGCCGGTCCCCGGAGGGGCGAAGCGGACTGGGTGGTGCGCAGCAGGCCGAACACCGTGTAGGGCTGGCGCCCGACCTCGGTGGTGATCCATCCGGCCACCACCGCCACGAAGCCGGCCGGGCCCATGGCCAGGGCGAAACGGTGCAGGGGCCGCCACCGGTACAGAGTCCCGCGCCAGCGTGCGACGAGGCTCAGGGCCCCGAGCAGCAGCATCAGCATGCCGAGCCCGACCATGACGCGGAACGACCAGAACACGATCGGCACCGGCGGCCAGTCCGTCCGGGGCAGGCTGTCGAGGCCGGCGAGCGGCGCGTGGAGGCTGTGCTTCAGCACCAGCGAGGACAGCTTCGGGATCTCCACCGCGTAGCGGATCGTGGCGGCCTCCTGGTCGGGCAATCCGAACAGCACCAGCGGCGCGCCGTCCGGATGACTTTGGTAATGCCCCTCCATGGCCATGACCTTGGCGGGCTGATGCTCCAGGGTGTTGAGCCCGTGCGCGTCCCCCGCCAGGATCTGCACGGGGGCCACCAGGGCCGCCATCCACATCGCCATCGAGAACATCGTCCGGGCGGCCGGGTTGGCCCGGTCGCGCAGCAGGTGCCGGGCGCCGACCGCGCCGACCACCAGGGCGGTGGTGAGGTAGGCCGCCAGCACCATGTGGACGAGGCGGAACGGGAAGGACGGATTGAACACGACCGCCCACCAGTCCAGGGGCACGAACTAGCCCTGCGGGTTCGTGCCGTAGCCGGCCGGCGTCTGCATCCACGAGTTCACCGCGAGGATCCAGAAGGCCGAGAAGAAGGTCCCGACCGCCACCATCAGGGTCGCGGCGAAGTGGAGCCGCGGCCCGACCTTGCGCATCCCGAACAGCATCACCCCGAGGAAACCCGCCTCCAGGAAGAAGGCCGAGAGCACCTCGTAGGCCATCATCGGGCCCAGCACCGGCCCGGTCTTGTCGGAGAAGACCGACCAGTTGGTGCCGAACTGGTAGGACATCACCAGCCCCGACACGACGCCCATGGCGAAGGCGATCGCGAAGATCTTAATCCAGTACTTGAACAGGTCCATGAAGACCTGCCGGCCGGTGGCGAGCCACAGGCCCTCCAGAACGGCCAGGAAGCTCGCCAGGCCGATCGAGAAGGCCGGGAACACGATGTGGAACGCCACCGTGAACCCGAATTGCATGCGGGCGAGGATCAGCGGATCGAGGTTGGCGAGCACGACTGGTCTCCCGTGCGGGAACTGCAACCCACCATATAGCAATTTCAGAAATTTCTGAAAAGTCGATAATTTTCGTTTCGCCGCGACGTCTGCGCCGGGCAGCCCGTCCCGCAGGGCCTAGACGCGCGGACGCGGACGCGGCAGGGTCGGCGGCGATTCCCCCCAGAGACCGGGACCTCACGGGCACGGCACCCGCCAACGGGCTGCCGGGCCGCGAGACGCGCCGCGATCGGCACCGCCCGGACGTCACGAGAGCCGCCGCGCCCCATGGCCGAACCCGTCGCCGCGTCCATCGATTCCGACCCTGTCGCGCCGGTCGACCTCGCCGCCGCCCTGTCGGACCGCATCCGCGGCATCGGCACGAGCCAGATCGGCCTGGTGGCGGACCGCGGGCGGGACGATCCGGAGGTGGTGAAGCTGTGGATCGGCGAGGGCGACCTGCCGACGCCGCCCTTCATCGTCGAGGCGGCGCACCGGGCGATGCTGGCCGGGCACACCCGCTACACGACCTCGCTGGGCCTGCCGGCCCTGCGGGCGGCGCTGGGCGCCTATCACGCCCGGCACTGGGGGGTGGAGATCCCGGCCGACCGGTTCGCCGTCACGGCCGGCGGCATGAACGCGATCATGCAGGCGGCCCAGGCGCTGCTGGAGCCGGGCGACGAGATCATCATCCCCGCCCCCGCCTGGCCGAACCTCGCCGAGGCGGTCCGCATCACCGGCGGGGTGCCGGTGACGGTGCCCTACCGGATCCGGCCGGACGGGCGCTTCTCGCTGCCGCTGTCCGACATCGAGGCGGCGCTGACGCCGCGGACCCGGGTGATCATGGTCAACTCGCCGTCCAACCCCACCGGCTGGACCATGACGCTGCCCGAGATGACGGCCCTGCGCGACCTCGCCCGGGCGCGCGGCCTGTGGATCCTGTCGGACGAGGTCTACGCGCACTTCACCTACGGCAACCAGATCGCGCCGTCCTTCCTGCAGATCTGCACCGAGGACGACCGGCTGATCGTCACCAACACCTTCTCGAAGAACTGGGCGATGACCGGCTGGCGCGCCGGCTGGGTGATCTTCCCCCGCGGCCTGGCGCCGACCTTCGCCAAGCTCGGGCAGTACAGCACCACCTCGATCCCGACCTTCATCCAGCACGCCTGCATCGCGGCGCTCAACGAGGGCGACGGCTTCATCCGCACCATGGTCGACCGCTGCGCCGAGGCGCGGGCGATCCTGGTGGACGGTCTGTCCGAGCTGCCGGGCGTGACCGCGGCGGCGCCGGACGGGGCCTTCTATCTCATGGCCCGGATGGGGGGCGACGAGCCGAGCCTCGACCTGGCGCTCCGCCTCCTGCGGGAGGCGAAGGTCGGGGTCGCGCCCGGCACCGCCTTCGGGCCGGAGGGCGAGGGTCTGGTGCGGATCTGCTTCGCCATCAGCCCGGAGCTGGCGCGGGAGGCGGTGGCGCGGCTGTCGGCGGTGCTGGGGCGGGAGCCGGCCTCGAGCGCCTGAACCACACCGCATCCTCCCTCCCCCCTTTGCGGGGGAGGGAAAGCCACGTGCCTGTCAGACCGCCGCCCTCTCCTCCGTCCGCTGCCCCTCACCGCCCCCAGCGCAGCACCAGCGCATCGTTGCGCCGGGCGAGCTCGATCAGGCCGGCCCGGGTCGCCGGGTGGAGCGGCTGGATCGGCAGGCGCGCGGTCTCGTGGGCGATCACCCCGCCCTCCCGCATCAGCGCCTTGCAGGCGAGCAGCCCGCATTGCCGGTTCTCGTAGTTGATCAGCGGCAGCCAGCGCGCGTAGGCGTCCATCGCCGCCTCCCGACGGCCCGCCGCGTAGGCGTCGGTGATCTGGCGGATCCCGTCAGGATAGGCGCCGCCGGTCATCGCCCCGGTGGCGCCGGCGTCGAGGTCGGCCAACAGGGTGATCGCCTCTTCGCCGTCCCAGGGGCCGACCACGGCGTCGCCGCCCAGCGCGATCAGCTCGCGGAGCTTGGACGCCGCCCCGGCGGTCTCGATCTTGAAGTAGGCCACGTTCGCGATCTCCCGGGCCATGCGGGCGAGGAAGGCGGCCGAGAGCGGCGTGCCCGCCACCGGGGCGTCCTGGATCATGATCGGGATGGTGATCGCGTCCGACACCCCGCGGAAGAAATCGTAGACGCCGGGCTCCGGCACCCGGATCGTGGCGCCGTGATAGGGCGGCATGACCATCACCATGGCGGCGCCGGCGTCCTGAGCCCGGCGCGAGCGCTCGGCGCAGACCTGCGTGGCGAAATGCGTGGTCGTGACGATCACCGGCACCCGGCCGGCCACGTGCTCCAGCACGGCGTGCATCACCTGCTCGCGCTCGGCATCGGTGAGGACGAACTGCTCGGAGAAGTTTGCCAGGATGCAGATCCCGTGGCTGCCGGCCTCGATCATGAAGTCGATCGCCCGCCGCTGCCCGTCGAGATCGAGGGCGCCCGCGGCGTCGAACACCGTGGGGGCGACCGGGAAGACGCCGCGATAGGTCTGGGCCGTCGAAGTCATGCGCTGTCCTCCGCCGAGGCGGGCGACGCGCCCCGGTCCATCATGAAATGCCGTTCCCCGCCGCACCGGGACCAGGAACCAGCCCCGGATCGGCACCACGCCGGCACTGTGCCGAAGGATCTTCCGAGATCAACGGCCGTCCCGGCACAGCCTCGACAAAAGCCGCGCCGTGTTTGCGGGGAGTTGAAGCGGTCGGCGCAAGCCTTGGACCGACGGGCTCATCGGGGATCCCGGTGAAAAATCTTGTTCTCTTTCCACAGCCGGAACGTTCGATCGATACCTGATCCTGAACACCGTCCTCGCGGGGCCGAGAGGCGGGACTTCGCATCGGGAATCACGAGCCGGCCGAGGGGTTGCTCCGCGGGCGGGTCCGGATCTCGGGGCCGCCCACGGCAGGCCGTCATGTCGGGCCGCCGCCCTCACCCGACGAACGAAGCCGTCGGAAACGTGCGGGACGTTGGAAAACCCTGCTCCCGGCCGGCACCGGGGCCGCGGCGACGCGTAGGCGATGGCGGCGACGCTTGGTATCAGGCTCGCGGCTTGGCGCCGTTCGCGACGCGCCGCCTCGGTCGTCCCGGTTCCCGCCCGAGCGGCAGGCCCTCGGCCCGGGAGACATCAACCACCCGTTCAGGAGTTCGTCGTGATGCGTCTCGTCCCCGTCTCCCTCGCTGCGGCGCTCGCCTGCGCGGCGCTCCTCTTCGGCGCGTCCTCCCGGGCCGACGATCTCGACGCGATCAGCGCCGCCAAGACCCTGCGCATCGGCACCGAGGGCACCTACGCGCCCTTCACCTTCCACGACGCCTCCGGGGCGCTCGTGGGGTTCGACGTCGAGATCGGGCGCAAGCTCGCCGAGAAACTCGGCGTCGCCCCGCAATTCCTGGAAGGCAAGTGGGACGGCCTGATCGCGGGGCTCGACGGCGGGCGCTACGACGTGGTGATCAACCAAGTCGGCATCACCAAGGAGCGGCAGGCGAAGTTCGACTTCTCGGAGCCCTACATCCGGGCGCGGGCGGTCCTGATCACCCGCGCCGACCGGGCGGACATCACATCCTTCGCCGACCTGAAGGGCAGGAAGGCCGCGCAGAGCCTGACCAGCAACTTCGCCCGCCTGGCCGAGCAGTCCGGGGCGGACCTCGTCGGCACGGACGGGTTCGACCAGTCGGTCCAGCTGGTCCTGACCGGTCGCGCCGACGCGACGATCAACGACAACCTGTCGTTCCTGGACTTCCGCAAGCAGAAGCCGAACGCCCCCGTGAGGATCGCCGCCGAGCAGGCCGATGCGGATGCGTCCGGCATCATCATGCGCAAGAACAATCCCGCGCTGAAGGCGGCCATCGACAAGGCGCTCGGAGAGATCAGGGCCGATGGCAGCTACGCGGCGATCGCGCAAAAGTATTTCGGCGCCGACGTTTCGAAGTAGATCGTCCGGCTCGCTCCCTCCCCCCGCAGAGGGGGGAGGGAGGCGCGCGGATCAGGCCCTTTCTCCGATACAGATATGTGAAACAACTCAATTCCCCGGGAAGGAGACGCCGCCCCGTGCCGCACTGGCTCGACCTCATGCTCCAGTCGCTATGGCCGCTGCTCGCAGCCGGACTCCGCTTCACCGTACCGCTGACGCTCGTCGCCTTCGCGCTGGGCCTCGGCCTCGGCCTCGGGACCGCGCTGGTCCGCCTGTTCGCGCCCCGGCCCGTGGCGGCGCTCGCCTGGCTCTACGTGTGGATCTTCCGCGGCACGCCGCTCCTCGTGCAGCTCTTCGTGATCTTCTACGGCCTTCCGAGCGCCGGAATCCTGATCGATGCCTTCCCGGCCGCGGTGATCGGCTTCACGCTCAATGTCGGCGCCTACACGTCCGAGATCGTCCGCGCCGCCATCGCGTCCATCCCGAAGGGTCAGTGGGAGGCGGCCTACGCCACCGGCATGAATCCGGTTCAGGCCCTGCGCCGCACGATCCTGCCCCAGGCGGCGCGGGTGGCGGTGCCGTCGCTGGCCAACTCCTTCATCGCCCTGGTGAAGGACACCTCGCTCGCCGCCGCCATCACGGTGCCGGAGCTGTTCCAGGCGGCCCAGCGCATCGTCGCCGTCACCTACGAGCCGCTGATCCTCTACAGCGAGGTGGCGCTGATCTACCTCGTCCTGTCCACGCTCCTGTCCTGGCTGCAGGCGCTGCTGGAGCGGCGGCTCGGGCGCTACGGCGGCTACCTGGAGGCGCGCGCGTGATCGCCCTGTCGGCCATCGAGAAGCGCTTCGGCGGCAATGCCGTCCTGCGCGGCGTCGATCTCGCCGTCCCGGAGGGGCAGGTCACCGCGCTGATCGGGCCGTCGGGCTCCGGCAAGTCGACGCTCCTGCGCTGCGTGAACCTTCTGGAGATCCCGCAGGCCGGGACGCTCACCCTCGGCGACCTCCGCCTCACCTTCCGGCCGGGAAGCCCGCCCGCCCGGCGGGAGGTGCTCGCCATGCGCCGCCGGACCGGCATGGTGTTCCAGAACTTCCAGCTCTTCCCCCACCGCACCGTGATGGAGAACGTCACCGAGGGGCTCGTCACCGTCGCCAAGTGGCCGCAGGCCCGGGCGCGCGCCCGGGCCCTGGAACTGCTGGAACGGGTCGGCCTCGCCCACAAGGCGGCGGATTGGCCCGCCAGCCTGTCGGGCGGCCAGCAGCAGCGGGTCGCGATCGCCCGGGCCCTGGCCCCCTCCCCGCGCCTGCTCCTGTGCGACGAGCCGACCTCGGCCCTCGACCCGGAACTCGCCGCCGAGGTCGTGGACGTGCTCGCCGGCCTCGCGGGCGAGGGCATGACCATGCTGATGGCGACCCACGACCTCCGCCTCGCGCGGCGCGTCGCCGACACGGTGGTGTTCCTGGAGGGCGGCACGATCGTCGAGCAGGGGGCGGCCGCTGCGCTCTTCGGCCGGCCCGAGGACCCGCGCACCCGCCGCTTCGTCCGGACGCTGCTCGGCGAGGCCGCGGACGGGGCCTGAACAGGTACGGGCGCCCGCAGCGCCCCGGGAGGATGCGGATCGGCATTTCCAGATCGGTCCGTCACCGCCGCCGGGAGTCCGGTTCGGGGGTGGAGACCATCCGCAGGTAGACCGCGAGTCCCGCCAGGAAGACCGCGAGGCCGAGCCCGGTCGCGTAGGGGGCGAAATCCGGGCCGGCCACGGCGATCACACCGCTGTGCCCGGCCAGAAAATCCGTTCCGGCGAGCAGCACGCCGACGCAGCTCTCCCCAACCAGGAAGCCGGAGGCCAGGAGGACGCCCCGGCGGCGCGCGGCGCTCACCGCCCGATCCACCGCCGGATCCGCCCTCGCGCCGCGGAGCCGGGCGCGCAGCCGGCGCTCGGCGGCCCAGCCGAGCACGCCGCCGATGGCGATCGTCATCTCCACGGAGAGCGGCAGGTACATGCCGATCCCCACCGTCAGAGCCGGGAAGGTGAGGTTTCGCCGCTTCAGCCAGGCCTCCGCGGCGACCAGCACCACCCCGAGACCGGCGCCGATCAGCACCATGCGCCAGGGCAGCACGCCGTGGGTGATGCCGTTCGCGATCTGCGTCATCAGGGCGGCCTGGGGCGCCGGCATGGCGCTCGCCGCGTCCTGTCCCGCGCGGGCGGGCGCACCGATGAATCCGTAGGCCTCGTAGAGCAGCGACAGGAGCGGGGCGATCACCACGGCGCCCACCCCCACGCCGATGATGAGGGCGACCTGCTGGTGCCAGGGCGTGGCGCCGAGGACCTGTCCGGTCTTCAGATCCTGCAGGTTGTCGTTGGCGATCGACGAGGTCGTGATGATCACGGCGGTCAGCAGCAGGGCCATGCCGGTGACGAACCGGTCGCCCTCCGGCCCGGCGGTCCCTCCGAGGATCAGCGGCAGGAGCAGCGCGGTCACCATGGTGGTGAGGATGCCGATCCCCGAGATCGGGCTCGACGACGATCCCAGCAGCCCCGCGAGGTAGCCGCAGGCGGCCGCCATCAGGAAGCCGAACAGCACCGCGAACAGGGTCGCGCCGACCGCCAGCCCGATCGTCAGGCCGCCGAGATCGGCGGCCCCGGCGTAGGACCCGAACAGGATCGCCAGGGGCACGCACAGCGCCAGCGTCGCGCCGGCGACCCAGGTGATCGGCAGGTCGCGCTCCTCGCGCGGATGGTCCTTGCCGAGCCCGCCGCTGCCGGAGAGCGCCGCGCGGATGCTCCCCAGGATCGGGCGCGCCAGCGACGCCACCGTCCACAGGCCGCCCACCGCGATGATGCCGGCGCCGATGAGGCGCACCTGCCCGGACCAGATCGCCTCGGCGGCGTCGGCGGCGGACTGGCCGGGGTCGGGCGACAGGGCGGTCAGCACCGGAACGGCGATCCCCCAGGCGATGAGGACCCCGGTCAGAAGCGCCAGGCAGGCGCCGATGCCCACGAGGTAGCCGACCCCGACGAGCGCGAGCGAGAAGCCCGTGCCGATGCGGAACACCGCCCCGCCGAGACCGATCGCGCCGTTCAGGCCGTCGCCGAGGATCCGCAGCCCGGTGGTGGCGAGCCCGATCGTCCCGGCGGCCGCGGCGGCCCCGAGCAGGTCGCGCAGGCCCTGGCCGCCCGCGTCCTGCTGGCCGGTCCTGAGCACCTCGGCGGCGGCCACGCCCTCGGGATAGGGAAGGTCGCTGCCGGAGACGAGGGCGCGGCGCAGGGGGATCGAGAAGGCGACGCCGAGGAGGCCGCCCAGCAGGCAGACGGCCGTGGTCTGCCAGAACGGGAAGCCGTGCCAATGCCCGATCAGGACGAGGCCCGGCAGAGCCAGGATGACGTTGCACAGCGTGCCCGCGGCCGAGGCCTGCGTCTGCACGATGTTGTTCTCGAGGATGCCGGCGCCGCCCATCAGCCGGAACGCCCCCATCGAGATCATCGCGGCCGGGATCGATGACGAGAACGTCATCCCGGTCTTCAACCCCATGTAGAGGTTCGCCGCCATGAAGATGACGGTGATGCCCGCGCCGAGCGCGACCCCGCGCAGGGTCAGCTCCGCCTGATTGCCCTGGGCCTGCGGCTTGGTCGTCGGGCTTCGGGCGTCCATCGTCCCCCGTCTATCGTCACCTCGGCGCGTCGTATGCAAACGGCCCGGGCGCCGGAAACTTTCCCGCCCTGCCGTCGTCCAAGCGCCGCACCCGGCCGGACCGTACCCCGGGTCGATCTGACCCTGGGTCGATCTGTCCCTGGGTCGTTCCGTCGATGTGATGCAGTCGCCCGGCGCCCCGGCGGGTTGCGCAGCAGACGACCCGCGCCGGGCCCAGCCCCGGTGGCGGCCCCTCCTCCCGCTGGGATGCCCCGCCTTGCCCAAGTGGATTGTCTACGGCCTCGCCCTGCTGGCGGGCGTCGCCAACGCCATCGAGCCCGGCCAGAACGCCACCCTGGCGAAGGTCACCGGGCAGCCGATGCTGGCGGGTTTGTTCTGCTTCGCCCTGTCGGTGGCCTGCTTCCTCGGCGCCGTCGTGGTGGTCCGGTTGCTGGACCGGCAGGCCGCCGAGGCAGCCACCCCGGTCCCCTGGTGGGCCTGGCCCGGCGGGATCCTCGGCGCGGGGGTGGTGTTGGCGCAGCTCTACATCTCGGAACAGATCGGAGCCGCAGCCTTCCTGGGATGCGTCATCACGGCGGGCGTCGTCGGCTCGATCGCCCTCGATCACTACGGCCTCGTCGGCTTCGACCGGCATCGCGCCGGCCGCTGGCGGATCCTCGGCGGCGTCCTGATGGTCGCGGGCGTCGCCCTCGTGGCGGTGTTCTGACGGCGCCCGCCACCGATCCCACGCCTTCCCCCGACAGGACACGCGCATGATCTTCCTCTACGGCTTCGCCTTGCTGGCAGGCATCGCCAGCGCGATCGAACCGGGCCAGAATGCGGGCCTCGCCAAGTCCCTGGCGCGGCCGCTCCTGGCGGGCGTGGTGAGCCTCGCGGTCAGCATCGGCACGATCGCGGCGATCATGCTCGTCACCGGACAGTACGGCCTGCCGGGGATGGACCGGCTCGCACAGGTGCCCTGGTGGGCCTGGCTCGGAGGGCTGATGAGCGCGGGGCTGACGGCGGCCCAGCTCTACATCTCGAAGGCGATCGGGGCTGCGAGCTTCCTCGGCCTGATCGTCACGGCGGGCGTCGTCACGTCGATCCTGCTCGACCATTTCGGCCTGGTGGGCTTCAAGGTCCACCCGGCGAGCCTGTGGCGCATCCTCGGCGGCGGCCTGATGATCGCCGGCGTCGGCCTCGTCGCCCGGTTTTGAGGGGCGCTCGGCGTCGGGCCCGCCCTGTCGGGGCAGCACCGGGGCGGTGCTGCCGTCGCGGGGTCAGATCGTCCAGCCGCCGTCGATGACGACGGCCTGACCGGTGGTGTAGGTCGCGCCCGCGAGGTAGACGGCGAGGTCGGCGATCTCGTCCGGGGTGCCGAGCCGCCCGATCGGCTGCCGCGCGATGAAGGCCGCCCGGGTCTGCTCGTAGTCGCCCTGCGCTCGGATGCGCGCCTGCAACGACGGGCTCTCGACGGTGCCGGGGCAGATCGCGTTGCAGCGGATGTTGTGGCCGACATAGTCGGCGGCCACCGCCTTGGTCAGGCCGATCACCGCCGCCTTGGTGAGCCCGTAGGCGAAGCGGTTCGGCACGCCCTTCACCGAGGAGGCGACCGAGGCCATGTTGACGATGGCGCCGTCGCGGCGCTCCAGCATGCCGGGCAGCACCGCCCGGATCGTACGGATCATCGCCTTGACGTTGAGGTCGAGGGCGAAGTCCAGCTCGGCCTCGGGCATCTCCAGGATGGTCCCGCCGTGGACCACGCCGGCGCAGTTGAACAGCACGTCGACCGGGCCGATCCGCTCCACCAGGGCGTTGACCGCGCCGGCGTCCCGCACGTCGAGGATGGCGGTGACGAGGTTGTCGGCGCGCAGGTCGTCGAGTGCGGCCGCGTTGACGTCCGTGGCGTGGACCCGCGCCCCGGCCCGCGCGAAGGCGAGCGCGCTCGCGCGCCCGATTCCCTGCGCGGCCGCGGTGATCAGGACCGTCTTCCCGGAGAGATCTGCCATGTCGTGCATCCCAGCAGGCTGTGTTTCGGTATCGAGTCGGTCCTGATCGCAGGGGAAGGCCTTTCCGTCGTCCCCCTTGCCCGGCGACCGGCTCGCCCGGGGAGGTTGGCATGGAATGGCGCATCGTCGCCACGCAGCGCCGGTGGCGTCGGCCGGGAAGCCGGTGCCGCACACGTCCCGGATGCCGGGCAGGGGCATCTCCGGCGCCCGTAGGCCGATCCCCGTCAGCGCCGGTCCGGGTCGGGCGGCCCGGACCCGCCGGCCTTCGGCCGCGCCGCGCGCTTCTGGCGGGCGCCCTCGGCCTCGACCCGGACGTCGCCGGTGATCTTGCCGATCGCCTCCTTCACCGAACCCGCGCGCCGCTTGGCGGAGGGCGGGGACTTGTCTTCGGTCACGGGCCCCTCGTCGGTCTCGAGACAGGTCCGGCCGGTCGGGCGATGGTCCGTCCGGTCCGGTACACCGGTCGTCAGCTCTCCGGGAGGTTCAGCGGAAAGCCGTTCTCCCGGCCCCACACCACCGCCTCGCTGCGCTTGTGGATGCCGAGCTTGCGGTAGAGCGCGGCGCCGTGATTGCGCACCGTGTTGCGCGACAGCCCGAGCTTCCTGGCGATCGCGTCGTCGCCCAGGCCCGAGCAGATCAGGTTCAGGATCTGGCGCTCGCGCACCGTCAGGTTCGGCACCGAGCCGTCGGCGCTGTCCCGGCCGGGCCGGCGCAGGTTGGCGAGCTTGTCGATCAGCCCCCGGCTGAACCACGACGTGTCGGCCATCACCGCCTCGATCGCCCCGAACAGCTCGCGCTCGGTGTGCTTGCGCTCCGTGATGTCCTGCAGCACCAGCAGCACGAACGCGGCCCCGTCGAGGGTCACCCGCTCGGCCGAGACCAGGCAGTCGAGATTCGCCCCGCTCTCGTGGCGCAGGCACACCTCGACGCCCAGCATCGCGCCGCCGCGGGCGAGCTGCGCCTCGAACGCCGCGCGCTGGCCCTCGGCGACCCACAACCCGGCCTCGGCCAGGCTGCGCCCGAGGATCCGGTCCTCGCCCAGTCCGAAGACCCGGGTGAAGGCCGCGTTGATGCCGGTGATGAGGTGGTCGTCCGCCCGCGCCAGCACGGTCGGCACCGGCGTCATCCCGAACTCCGTGGCGAAGCGCTCCTCGCTCTTCCCCAGCGCCGTCTCGGCCTTCCGGCGCAGTTCCAGGTTGGCGAACGGGAACACAATGCACGCGGTCTGGCCCACCGCGAGTGCGAGCCCAACAACCATTACGACGTGCCGGCCGCCGTCGGGCAGGTCGAGGCACGCCCCCATCAGCGGGTCCG
>NZ_JAKSXX010000249.1 GCF_022829385.1 Methylobacterium sp. J-070
GATCTCTAAGGCTTCGATCTCTGCCGCCTCAAGGTTGGGCAGGTCGACCCCATCGTCGTCGCGCGTCACGTCCTCACCATCGTGCAGGACGTCGAAAAATTGGCGTGGCATCCGCCCTCTGGCGATGCTGAACCTATCTGCCTGCCCGGCACAACGTTGCCGGGTGTTTTCAAGGTCCATCACGCCCAAGCGTTGCGGCCCCCGACGTCGGCCCGATTTGGGCGCACAGGGCAAGGCACAAGCCTTGATCACCCAGACCTGATTGTCCAGCTGTCGGGAGGCTGGTGCAGGCGGCTGATAGGGAGTAACGGGGGAGTACGAGGGTCAGGTGTCAGCCGCTGATCGAGAACGGCGTTACCTCTA
>NZ_JAKSXX010000274.1 GCF_022829385.1 Methylobacterium sp. J-070
TGTGCCGTCTGCACCTCGATCTGGCGCAGCTTCAGCACCACCTGCTCCGCGCTCGTCTTCTGACCTCGCCGCATGTCCGACTCCTTCGATCCTGGCTGATCCTCTCAATCAGCCCGGTCCAAAGCCAGCCGGTCAGGTCAACCCGGTCGCCGGGCATTCCAGTCAGACACACGCGATCGGTCGGTTACGCTCAAGTTCAACGTGCGAGCCTGTCGATAAACGTGGGTCGTCGCGGTGACCTCATCCACTACTTCGACGAATGACAGCACGGCGTCCATACTGTCCGCATGGGCTGTGATCGGCGCAACGACGGTCGCGAGGAGTAGGATAAATCGTGCGATACGCGATTTTGAAACCGGGCCCATGCGAGTGGTCCACCATTACGACCGTCAAGGTATCGCAGTCGATGCTGTCAATCGGGATAAATCTGCCGCTACATATTGCTCTATATATGCCGGAATAAATTAAGAATGAGGATTATAAGATTCACATTCAGCATCAGGACGATCGCGCCAGAACACGCAACTCTGAGCCAAAAACTGGATCGGTTGCCGGGAACGTTCGACGGCGGGCCAGCCTGTTCGAACACCGGCTGGAAAGGCGCCGCGACGCAAGTATACGAGAAGGTACTTCACCACCCACCACGATAGGCACACCCCTATGGCCGCCATCGGGACGTAAACGACTAGGCCCGCGGGTTGGTCGCTCGAATGCACCATTCGCGTCCGATACCAAGCCTGACTTGACCGGCTCCTAACGGGCGGGAGCGGGCGATAGGGCAACGTCCGCTTGATTAGAGTTTACCCTCCAAAGCGGACTGGCGGAAATCCACCCATCTCGGTCGCAAGCGACAGCCAGCCGAGTTGCCCGTGAGCGGACATTCCGAGGGTCAGCGAAGGGTCGAAAGCGGCTGCGACTGCGAGTGCAGGCTGGAGATCAGCGGTATAGTCCCTCCGCATGGAGGCGCCTGAGCAGCGCGCAGGTTTGCTCCTGGGCTGCAACGCCGCCCTCTCGCTTCTCGAAGCCATACTTACACATCGGTATCAGCTTCCGCGTCGCCCGATCCATCGCCGAGCCCTCCTAGAGGATCAGAACCTAGCGGTCGGTGAGATCCTTGAAGAAGCACCAGAGCGCTCGCGCATCATCCATGGTCGGCTCCTTGCCTGTCACCGTAGCTTAAATTCAGCGATCAGGTCGGGGCGCGCGGCCAGCACTCGCTCCAGCCGGCTCTCCGGCCACATCTCGATGCGGGGCAAGGCTCCGCCCGCATTGTGTCGTTCGATCCATTGCACAGCCTGTTGGCTGAACCGGCCCGTGGTCGCGATGATGAGCATGTCGACCCTCGGGTCGGTCCAGAGGCACATCTGATCCTTGGCAGCGCCGATGTCGGCGACCGGCACGCTCTTCGAGAGCCAGTGCTTGCATTGGATGATCACGCGCTCCCGCCGTGTGTCCGCGAGTGCGTCGGGGATGATGCGCGTAACCGACAGGTCGCGACCGCAATCGGGCGCGTTCGTCCGCATCAGCCATTCGGGGTTCTCGTACCCGGGCTGATCGCTGAGCAGCGTGTAGATCAGGCGCTCGAAGCCCTCCGCATCGAGCTTGGCCCAGTCGAGCTTGGTCAAGATCGGCCCGCGCGGCTTCGCGGCCACCAGCTCACCGAGGTCGGCGGCGGCGACTGGCACCGGCTCGTTGGCGCCGTACAGTCCCTTGTGGAGGCTGGCCTTCACCGCCGGCCAGTCGGCCTTCCTAATGTCATTCAGGTCGCCGACCATGCCGAAGCCCAGGTGTCGTCAGAGGATGGGCCATGCAGGCGGCTTCTGCACGCTACTACCGAGCAGGACCTCGATCTGGTTGGCAAGCTCGCGCATACGCTGCCATGCTGGCCGCGCTTTTAACTCCGTGTAGGTCGGCAGATCCGTATCGACCGGCTCGACGCTCTGCAGGCATGTATCGAACTCGTCCATCGCGCCGAGAAGCACGTCGCGGATCAGGGCGCGGCGCTTCTGATCGAGGCGGAAGCGGTACTCGCCGATCTGCCGCCCCTCAGACCATAGAGCCGCCTCGAACCGCGCTGTCTCCAGCGGCTCGTCCAGCTCCAAGAGGTCGATACGGGTAGCGGCAACGCCGTCGAGGTCGGGTGGACACAGATTGGGCTTCCAGCCGTCGATCGCCGGAAGCGCCCACAGCACGCTGTCGAAAGAGCGGGCGCGGTCCTCATACTCGGGATTGTGGTCGAGTGACACGGCCGCGGGAAAGAGCGCCTTCAGCTCGTCCCAGAGCCGCTGCAGCTTGAGGAGGTTGGCCTCGGTCGCCTCGAACTGCTTGAGGGCCTCCATGATTGGACTCAAGGCGTCCTCCCTTCTGGATCTTACGGCCTAACTGGCCATACCTGCAGCCCGAACAACGACGTTGGGTGCAACGCGATCACGGGGCGTTGGGCGAGGTGCCAAGCCGTCCGTGTGCGGGCATTGGCGAGGTAGCGCCGGACGGCCCTCGCCTCATCCTCCCCGACTTCTACCTCGATGGAGCGCCCGAGCACGTCGACACGGCGCCCGGCGTAGCCTGTGTCGTCGGGGTGGTAGCCAAGCGCTGAAGGGCCGAAATCGCACGTCTTCCGCCAGCGGACGGGGAAGCGCCCGCGTGGGTGTGATCGGAAGAAGCCCCACACGTCGAGATCCTTTACCTCATGGTGGCCGTCCACCCAGTGCTGCGCCGCGCCCTGGCAAAGGGCAAGCAACAGGAGCCGGCCCCGGTAGCGACCGGAGGTGTCCGGGCGGCGGTCGAACAGACCTTCGAACACGGGTAGTGCGAGCTGCACGAGGCGGCGCAGGTGCTCTTCGGCGATGGGCTCGCAGCAGCGCGAGACGCCGTCACACGGCATCATTTAGTTACAACGCAACATCCGAGTTCTGAAAATAGAATTCTCCTCCCTCTCGACAACCCTAGCTTGAGGGTTGCATCCTCTAACCAACAATCGGAGGATCGCAGTGGCCCGGAGCTTCATCAGCACCGTCAGTAGGATGGCGAGGGAAGCCGATCGAGCCCGCCGAAACCAGGAACGTGCCAAGGCGCGCTATGTGCACGCCGCCGCGCAGGAAGCGAGACTACAGGAACGAGTCGCTGCTCAGACGGCCCGACAGTTGGATAAGCTGGAGCGCCAAGCCTATCTCGAAGCGCGTCACGAAGAGGTCCAGTTCGAGAACGATCTTCTCACTCATCAGATCGAGGAGTTGAACGGTATCTTGGAAGCCGCGTTGTCGACTGATCTGACGGTAGACTTCGACGCTTTGCTAAAGCACGTCTCTGACGGGGACTTGAATAGCGATCTGTCGTTACGACTGACGCCCGTCCCACCCTTGGATACGCTGCTACCTGCGCCGCTCGGTTTCTTCGCACGGCTGATGCCGGGCGCGCAGGGCCGCCATCGACACTTGGTGGAACAGGCTCAGACGTCCCACGAAGCACTTCTGGCTGATCTCGAAGCGGTCCGGCAGCGACGTGGTGCGGCGCTCGCCGATCTGCAGGCCAAGGCGGAGCGCCACAACGTCGAGATCTCGGCGCTACGAGACGCCTATCGTGCTGGCGATGCGGAAGCGGTCGTCTCCTACTTCGAAGCCGTGTTCCAGCGATCCGAGTACCCCGACAGCTTCCCGCAGGACCACAGCATCGCCTTTGCGCCAGAGTCCAAGCAACTCGTCGTCGACTACGAAATCCCCGCGATGGACGAGGTGGTCCCCACTGTCGAGAAATATCGCTACGTCCGGGCCAACGATGAGATCGTCGAGACCAAGCGCAGCGAGAAGGCTCGGCAGGCCCTCTACGCTCAGGCGCTGGCGCAGACCGCCTTGCGCCTCCTGCACGAGGCCTTCGACTCGGACGAAGCCCAGGTGGTCGAGAGCGCGGTGGTGAGCGTGTTCGTCTCGACGATCGATCGCGCGACAGGCCGGCCGATCCGCCCCTGCCTCGTCTCCGTGCGCGTCTCGGCCGAGCAGTTCGCGCAGCTCAACCTCGACCGCGTTGAGCCGGCCACATGCCTGAAACAGCTCCGCGCCCACGTCTCGGGACACCCCTCCGAACTCGTACCGGTGAAGCCAATCGTCGACATAAACATGGTCGATCACCGCTTCATCCAGGAGGCGGACGTGCTGTCGACCCTCGACAGTCGGCCGAACCTGATGGAGCTGACGCCCAGCGAGTTCGAGTCGCTGATCACCAACCTGTTCGAGCGCATGGGCCTCGAAGCGCGCCTGACGCAGGCATCGCGCGATGGCGGCGTGGATTGTGTGGCCTTCGACCAACGCCCGATCTTCGGCGGCAAGGTCGTGATCCAGGCCAAGCGCTACAAGCACACGGTCGGGGTCAGCGCCGTTCGCGACCTTTACGGCACGGTGATGAACGAAGGTGCATCGAAGGGCATCCTCGTCAGCACCAGCGGCTACGGCAAGGCGGCGTTCGAGTTCGCCAATGGCAAGCCACTTGAGCTGATTAGCGGCCCGAACCTTCTCTCGCTTCTGGCGGAACACGCCGGTATCGAGGCGAAGATACAGGCTCCAGAGGGGTGGATCGATGGCGCCGTCGTGTAGGCGGCCTTCGGCCCGCTTAGTGTGACAGGTACGGCGCAGATATGCGGACGGCAAGGCTGAGTTCCAGCTGCACCGTTCCACAATGCTTGCCCTATTGGAACGCCGCACTCCGCGTCCTGCTGCACGGCCCGGACCATCTGATCATTGGCCGACCAAAGATCCTGCATCTCGTCGAGATAGACCTCTTTCAGGCTGTTGGGTGCCGACATCGTTTCCTCCGTTCGGTTGTCGATACCTCGCAAACCGAAGGGACATCACGCCGTTCCGGCAATCGGCATCGCCGTTCGTTCCGCTTGGGGTCTCAGAGTACGATGCAGCTGGAAACCCTCGGCTGCCGTCGAAGATTTTCCTCCAGCCACCGTCGTTCGCATCGGGGCTTTCCATGCGTGCGAACGTTGGCGTTTCGCAAGGAGAGACGCCGATGGCGGATGAGACGCGCCACACGCAGATGCGGCAGATCGTGGCCGGTCTGTCCGAGGGCGTGATCCTGATCGAGCTGGATCAGACCATCGCCTATGCGAACGATGCCGCCGTGATGATGCATGGGGTTGCGGATGCCGGCGATCTCGGCGCCACCGTGTCCGAGTACCGCGCGAACTTCACGCTGCACTACCGCAATCATCGAGAGATCGGCCCGCTGCAGCATCCGCTCGACCGGGTGCTCGCCGGCGAGGTGTTCCGCGACATCGTGGTCGAGTTGGTCCCCAAGCGGGATCCGTCCCATAGGTGGATGCACCGCATCCGCAGCTTAGTGACTATCGACGCCGATGGCACACCGAACGGCCTCGCCCTGGTGATGCAGGATGTGAGCGAGCGCTACCAGGCCGAGGCCCGGTTCGAGCGGATGTTTAACGCCAACCCGGCCCCGGCGATCATCTGCCGGATCGCCGATCTGCGCTTCGTGCGGGTCAACCACGGCTTTCTCGACCTGACCGGTTACCATCGCGACGATGTGCTCGGCCGGAGCTTCTGCGAGATCGATTTGCTGCGCGAGGCCGAGCGGCGGGAGATGGCTATCCATCGCCTGCACGAGGGCCGCACCATCCCGCAGATGGAGGCTCGGCTCGCGACCCCGTGTGGGAAGGGCCGCTACGTGATCGTGGCCGGGCACGCCATCGAGATGCCCGGCCCGGGCGGCATCGAACCGTGCATGCTGTTCACCTTCGCCGACCTTGAGGATCGCCGGAAGGCGGAGATGGCCCTGCGCCACAGCGAGGAGCGCTTCGCCAAGGCGTTCGACCTCTCGCCGGTGCCGGGCGCGTTGCTGGACGCGGACGGACTGGAGATCACCAGCGTCAACCAGGCCTTCTCCACGACGTTCGGGCACATTCCCGAGGCCGTGGGCGGCCAGTCGCTCGCCGACCTCGCGCTATGGATCGACCGGGCCGAGCAGCGCAAGTTCTCCCGCGACTTGAGGCGGCTCGGCAGCGTCCGAGACTTCGAGGCCGTGCTGCAGGATGCCGCCGGCGCCGAGATCGACTGCCTCGTCTCGGCCGAGCGGGTGAGCATCAATGATGAGGCCTGTGTGCTGTGCGTCCTGCAGGACATCACCGCCCGCAAGCGCTCGGAGCGCGAACTGATCTCCGCCATCGAGGCGGTGATGGCGGACGCGTCGTGGTTCAGCCACGGGGTGATCGACAAGCTGGCGACCCTGCGTCACCCGTCGCGCTCTGCCCGGCCGTCGCTCGGTGTCGAGAACCTGACGATCCGCGAACAGGACATGCTCACGCGGATCTGCCAGGGCGCCACCGACCAGGAGATCGGGGCCGAGTTGAAGCTGTCGCCGAACACGGTGCGCAATCACGTCTCCGGGCTGTACCGCAAGCTCGGGGTCAACCGCCGCAGCGCCGTGGTGGTGTGGGCGCAGGAGCGCGGGATCGGGCCGAACACGCGGCAGCAGCGCTGAAGCAGGCGGAAACCGTGACAGAACTACCAAGCCAGTTTGGTACAAATGTACTTTATGTAAATCGTCGGAACTTCGAGTAGATCACCTGATTACGCAGTGGTAGCTCTGCTCACGCGAGCATCTCGGAAGATCATCCCGGCGGGTTGATACGAGGAGATCCGTTTGGTGGGGCGTCGGAAGGTGCTCTCGCCCGACCATATCCGGGCTCTGATCAAGGAAGCCATCAGCATCATCGAGGGCGACCGCGCGATCCAGGCGGAAGCGGCCGCCGAGATCGCCGCTATCGAAGCCGCGCACACGTCGTTGAAACCCGAGCCGAGACCAAAGCGCGCGACCCGCACTTGATGCCGGGTCGCGAGCGGACACGGGGCTGCAGCCGCGGCTTCTGCGCGCCTTCAGCAAACCTGCAGACGGACGCACTCCAACCCACACCGAGAGAAGTGGAGCCGGACCATGTCACTCCTCGCCTGGATCGTGCTCGGCCTCGTGGCCGGCTTCATCGGCAGCAAGGTCGTGAACAACACCGGCCAGGGCCTGCTCGTCGACATCCTGCTCGGTGTGGTCGGCGCTGTCGTCGGCGGCTTCCTGTTCAACCAGTTCGGCGAGCCCGGCGGGGCTGAACCTCTACAGCCTGCTCGTCGCAGTCGTCGGCGCGGTGGTCGTGCTGTGGCTCTACCACGCCCTGGTCAGCCGTCGCCGGGTGTTCTGACCCTAGCCAACCCGCTTTCGCCGCTCCCGGCCGAAGATCGAACCATCTGACTTGAGAGTACCGACCATGGCGTTGACACCCGACACCACCCGTCCGGCCTATGACCGCGACCTCCCCACCACCAGCTTGGTCTCCCCCGCGGAGGACATGCGCACGATGGCGCTGCACTCCATCTCCTGGGGCGCCGTGTTCGCCGGCGCGGCGATCGCGCTCGTCGCCCAGGTCATCCTCAACATGGTCGGGCTCGGCATCGGGCTCTCGACCGTCGATCCGGCGGGCAACGGCACCCCGACCGCCGGCAGCCTGTCCTCGGGCGCAGGGATCTGGTTCGTGATCTCCGGCATCCTCGCTTCCGCCGCCGGCGGCTGGCTCGCCGGGCGCCTCTCCGGCAAGCCGGCCAATACCACCACCGCCTATCACGGCCTGATCGCCTGGGCGGTCTCGACGCTGGTCGTCGTGTACCTGCTGTCCTCGGCGGTCGGCGGCGTCGTCAGCGGCGCGTCGAGCGCTGTGTCGAGCACGCTCGGCGGGGCCGGCAACCTGATCGGCAGCTCGGTGAAGACCGCCGCACAGGCTGCTGCCCCGTCGCTGCCGGGCATGGATAACCCGTTCTCGAACATCGAGAGCCAAGTCCGTAACGGCACCGGCAACGATCCGGAGGCCCTGAAGAACGCCGCCGTCAGCGCGATGCGCGCCGCGGTGACCGGTGATGCCGCGCAGCAGAAGGATTCGCAGGAGAAGGCGGCCCAGGCCCTGGCGAAGGCGCAGAACATCCCGGTCGAGCAGGCCCGGACCCAGGTCGCCCAGTACGTGCAGCAGTTCAACGACGCGACGGCCAAGGTCAAGGAGCAGGCCAAGCAGGCAGCCGACGCCGCCGCCCGTGTCGGCTCGCAGGGCGCCCTCTACGGCGCCCTGGCGCTGATCCTCGGCGCGCTGGCGGCCTTCTTCGCGGGTCGTGGCGCCGCCGTCGACCCGGTGGTGAGCCGTACCGGCGTTGCTACCACAACCCAGCGTCGGATCTGACCATGAGCGATCCCGCCGCCGGCCAGCCGAAGCCCTCACGGACGCATGGCGCAGAGGCGGCGGAGGTCGCCGTCGGTGAGGAGGCGGTCCTCCCGCTGATCGAGGAGACCGCCCGCATCGAGAAGCAGGTGGTCGAGACCGGGCGGGTGCGGGTCTCGACCCGGACCGAGACTGTCGATCAGGTCCTGCGCGAGAGCCTGCGCAGCGAGACGGTCGAGGTCACCCGCGTGCCGGTCGACCGGACGTTGTCTGAAGGCGAGGTGCCCCCGGCGGTCCGCGTGGAGGACGGGGTGACGATCATCCCCGTGCTCGAAGAGATCCTCGTCGTCGAGAAGCGCCTCGTCCTTAAGGAGGAGCTGCACATCCGTCGAAGCTCAGCGGATGAGGACGTCGAGGTCCCGGTGACGCTGCGCAAGCAGCGCGCCGTGGTGGAACGCGTGAGCCTGGATGGTCACGCCAGCGAGCAGATCAATTCCCCTTCAGCCCAGGAGACAACATCATGACGCAGACGATCACCGCACTGTTCGATCGCCCGACCGAGGCGCAGGCCGCCCAAGCCAAGCTCGTCGCCGCCGGCATCCCGCAATCGGCGATCAAGCTCGTCCAGGGAGCTCAGACGGCGCGCACGAGCGGCTCGTACGACTACCGCAAGGACGAGGGTGGCTTCTGGGGCTCGCTGAAGGACTTCTTCATGCCCGAGGAGGATCGCTACGCCTACAGTGAGGGCCTGAGCCGCGGCGGCACGCTGCTGACCGCGAGCGTCGAGCCGGCGCAGACCGAGACGGCCTACGACATCCTGGAGCAGCACGGCTCGGTCGATCTCGACCAGCGCGAGACCACGTGGCGCAAGGAAGGCTGGAGCGGATACTCGGCGACGGGCGGCACGACCGCGGCTGGCTCGACCACGGGGACGACGGCAACCGGAACGGCAGCTACTGACGCCGCGGCCCTGAAGGGCGCCGGCACGACCGCGGGCGAGACGGACTACATCCCGGTCGTGGAGGAGCGCCTCAGCGTCGGTAAGCGTGTGGCGGAGGCCGGCCGCGTTCAGGTTCGCTCCTACGTCATCGAGAAGCCAGTCGAGGAGCAGGTCACCCTACGCGACGAGACCGTGCACGTCGACCGGCGCGCGGTCGACCGGCCGGTGACGGCGGCTGACGAGGCTCTGTTCGAGAGCAAGACCATCGAGGCGACTGAGCTGCGCGAGCAGGCGGTGGTGTCGAAGGAGGCCCGCGTGGTTGAGGAGGTCGGCATCCGCAAGGACGCGGGTCAGCGCACCGAGACGGTCACCGACAAGGTGCGGCACACCGAGGTCGAGGTCGAGGACGAGCGCGGCAACGTCAGCCGCACCGGCACGGCCGGCACCACGACGACTGGGACCACGCCGGGCACGCGCAAGCCGGTCTGATCACCTGAGCGCCGCTGCCCGGAGCTTCGATGCGCTGGGCAGCGCACCATGCCGAGATCCGAGTTCGGATCGGCTCGTCTCACCACTGAAGCCAGACAAATAGGCCCTGCCATGTCCCTGAACCGCTCGATCCTTCTCGTGTTGCCGTTGCTCGCAGCAGCGCCCGCATCGGCGCAGACGACCGTCACGGGGCAGCCTGCGATGGGTGGCGCCTCCAGCGCGACCTCCGGCGGGCAGAACGCCGTGACGCGGCCGAACACCGATCACGCTCGCGATGGCAAGGCAGCGGCCACCGGCACAGGGACGAACGTCAAGCTGGAGCGGGGCGCCAACAGCTTCACCGAGGGTGAGGTCCGCCGGCGCTTGGAGAAGGCCGGCTACCACGAGGTCAAGGACCTCAAGAAAGACGGCGATGGCATCTGGCACGCCAGCGCGATGGCGGACGGCAAGCCCGCCAGCGTCGGCCTCGACTTCAAGGGCAACGTCGCGGTCCAGTAGCTGGCCCCTCGCTCGATCAGTCCCACTCGAACGTTTCGGAGTCCTCCCATGCCCACACAGACCCTCTCAGCCCTGTACGACCGCTACGACGACGCTGCGGCGGCCGTGACGAAGTTGGAGGCGGCCGGCGTGCCGCACTCCGACATCAGCCTCGTCAGCAACAAGGCGGAGACCAGCACCTCCGGAACGGGCGACACGGCCGACCACGCCGCCACCGGCGCCGGTACCGGTGCGACCCTCGGCACGATCCTGGGCGGTGGCGCGGGCCTCCTCGCCGGCCTCGGGCTGATGGCCATCCCGGGCGTCGGTCCGGTCGTGGCCGCGGGCTGGCTCGTGGCAACGCTGACCGGTGCGGGTATCGGTGCCGCGGCGGGTGGTTTGACCGGCTCGTTGACCGGGGCCGGTGTGAGCGAGTCCGACGCGCATGCCTATGCCGAGGGCGTGCGTCGCGGCGGCTCGCTGCTGACTGTGAGGGCGGATGAAGCTCATGCCGGCGTGGCCACGCGCATCCTGGAGGAACACGGTGCTGTCGATCTCGACGCGCGTGCGCAGGGTTGGGAGAGCGAGGGCTGGAGCAGCGAGACGGCTGGCGAGGCGCGAAGCGACACCTCGACCCTAATCGGCTCGGACGCAGCCGCCGGCTCGCTCGTGCGCGAGAACGATGCGGTCAGCGCTCCCGTGGTTGGCACGGACACGCAGACGTCCGGTGCCCGCCGAGTGCGGGTTTACAATCACCCTGTCTGATCGCCGCGATCCATGCGTCCGCGCGACCTCATCGTCGACCCGTACGATCACCCGGCCCGTGGGCCACAGGAGGACAGATCATGGGCCTACTCGACAGCATCATCGGCAGTGTGGTCGGTGGCAACGCCGGTCAACAGCAGGGTGCCGGCGCCAACCCCCTCGTCGGCGTCCTGATGAGCCTGCTTGCTGCGCGGGCCGGGGGCGGTGGCCTCGGCGGCATGCTGGGTAACCCAAGCGGCGGCGGTCTCGGCAGCGGCCAGGGTGGGCTCGGTAGTCTGCTCGGAGGCAGCGGTGGAGCCGGGGGGCTCGGTGCCCTGGTCGAGCAGTTCACCCAGGCCGGCCACGGCGGGGCGATCAACTCGTGGATCGGCCAGGGGCAGAACCAACCGATCGCGCCGCATGATCTCGGCGCGGCGCTCGGTCCGGAGACTGTGGGGCAACTCTCGCAGCAGACCGGGATGGGCAGTTCCGACCTGCTGTCGCAGCTCTCGCAACTGCTGCCCGGTGTGGTCGACCAACTCAGTCCGCAGGGCCGGATGCCGACCGAGCAGGAGCACGCCCACTGGTAGCGTGCGTTGCGCGGCGCCCATGGAAATGCCGAGCGTCGCCCTCCAAGCTAAACCGCCACAGACGTGCCCATTGACGGATGCTGGCTTCGGTACTCGCCTCCACGACGGCCAGCGATGCCCCAGACCGCCTGCTTTCAGCGGTTGGTTCGAATTAGCTCGACAGCCGTTCGAGGCGGACCGCCTCTCAAGCGCCTTTCCCGGCTCTCACGAGAGCCGCTCTCGGCGGTGGACCGCAACATCGCCGAGGGCAGGCCGCCCGCGCACTCAAGCAGGGCGGACCTGAGGTCACACCGCACGCCAGGTAGGACCTGCCCCACTTGGACGCGCCGGTCGATCCGATCGCAACGAGCACCGTGACGGTGCCGAACGAGGAACATAGCCATGGCCCAGAACGCACACCACGAGGCGGCCAAGCACCATGAGGCCGCCGCCAAGTCGCACAAGACCGCAGCCGAGCACCACGAGAAGGGCGACGAGACCACCGCAGCCAAGCACTCGAAGGAGGCGCACGGCCACTCCGAGAAGGCGCACGAGAGCTCGACGAAAGCGCACGGCAAGAGCAGCGCCAAGAAGTAATCGGCGCGATCGAGCCACGGCTGGGCGCGCGGTCCCGTGCGCCCGGTCACCTCACTCAGGAGACTGCTTTAGGCGGCGGCGGCGTAACGTGCGGTGAGTTTGGATATGAACGCGACAGTGAACGAGATCGAGCGGGAGATCGAAGCTGGGCGGGCGCGGCTCGAAGGTGTGCTCAACCAGCTCCAGGATCGCCTCCACCCCGTTGCGTTCGTCGAGGACATGCTTGGCGCGGCAAGGAGCAGGGGTGCGGGTAGCGACCTCTACGACCTGTCCCTGAATGCAGTGCGGCGCTACCCGATACCGGTTTTGCTGATCTGCGCTGGCGTGAGCATGCTTCTGGGGCGAGGCAAACGACCTGCGAAGCTGTCAGCCGGCAACCTGCCATCGGCTCGGATGCATGGAGAAGGGTGTCCCCAACCAGGAAGGCGTGCGCGGGTCTACCCGGAACCGACCTGAACTCGGGGCAAAGCCGCGATCGTGGCTAACCCCCTGATGGGTGGTGTCGCTGGCGAACTTTGCATCCTTCTGGTGTTTAAGACGCTGACGCGTCACGCAGATGCTTTCGAATTTTTGAGACAGAATTGGCGGAGGACCTCAAACTAATCAGGGGGTGCTGCGACGCTAGCTCGTTTCAATAGAGCCAGCCCTACTGGAACGGTCCGTGCCTCGGATCATAAGCGTTCCATTGGGTGGTCTCTGAATTTGAAACGCAAAATCGCGAACGTCAGAGATTCGTGTGGAACTCGGCGGGACGGCCGCGGGACAGACACGGTGAAACACTGTTCGGCCATGGCAGCGGCCGCTTCCGTACCATTGGTTCGTCCCATAGGCCGCCCTCCGAACGTTGACAGTAGCGTCCGCTTACGGGGAATCGTGACAGCTCACTGAATGACCGGGATGGGATGGGCGCCAAGCCGAACGTCTGATTCTGCGCGCGCTTCCGAATTGGCGTGACGGACTCTGGCCGTAAGAAGCAGGTCCGCTCCGGAGAAGTGCCGCTGCAAAAGCGGACGGGCTCATACCGACCGACGCTGTGTCAAAACGCGGAGGCGGTAGAAGGACCTTCTCTCGAACTCCCTGCCCGATATCGAAAAGAGCACCCTACTGGCCTCGGGGCCGCCATTTGGAGGGCGGGAATTTCTCGTGCAGAGAAGATTGTTCTGCAACTTCGGAACGCGCCTGCGTTTTTACACACCCTCGACCCATGTCAGCCGTACCGACAGCCGTCGGCGCTTCTTAAAAGCGTCCGTTCGCTGACCGTCCCGCAACTCCGGCTCGGGGTGAGAAGCCGACTTCAGAACGCCATGGCGCTCTGGCGCGAGATCCGCGATCAGGGCTTTGCTGGAACTCATCGGCAGGTGCACCGCTACGTCGCCGAGCGGCGCACGGTGCCGGCGCCGCGCACCGCCCACAAGTAGCTGTCGCGAACCGAAGCGCCGAGCGCGGAGGCTCCCAAAGCAGAACCGATCGCCTCTCCGAAGCAACTGGCCTGGACCCTGGTTCAGCCGATCAAGACGTTGCCGCCCCGTGCCGCGGCCGACCTCGCTCGCATCCGGCACGACGCCGAGGCAGCACGCGTCGCCGATCTGGCGCGGCGGTTCACGATGTTGGTGCGCGCCTGCGGCCTAGATGGCGACCGACCGGTGGATGCGGCCGGCGAACTCGACAGATGGCTCCTCGAGACGCGCACCTGCGGCGTGGCGGCATTGGAGACCTTCGCGGCGGGCTTGGCGCAGGACGGGCCGGCGGTTCGGGCGGCGCTGACGACGCCCTGGAGCAACGCGCAGGCCGAAGGGCAGATCAGTCGGCTGAAGATGCTCAAGCGTACCATGTACGGCCGCGCCAGCTTCGCACTCCGCCGCCGCCGCGTGCTCCTCGCTGCCTTATCCACGCAAAGTGCGGGAGAACCGCGAAATCGGGTGAGGATCAGGAGAACCTGTCCCATAGCGCGTCCATCAGTCGTACCACCACACAGCGGGACCAAACATCTAGTGGCGACGTTAGGTCACCCCGGCCGGCGCATAGATCGATCGGAAGCGCACGGCGCAGGACCGACGCGCCGGTGCCTCGATGCGCTGGTGCTGGATCAATGCGGGCCCGCCGCCTCCGGACGATGCACCACCATTCTTTTCACGAGCAGCACTTACGTGTTCACGTCGAGAACCCGCGTGCCCACGATTGTTGCTGAGGCAGCGGAGCCGGTGCTGCCGTACCCCGATCTGGAGACCTGCGTGCTCTGCAGGTTCTTGATGAACGCCGCTAACACGGCGCCAGAGTCTTGCACACCTCCTACGCCTTGCGAAGATAATTCGGCTGTTGAAGGCTCCGCTTTTGTGGGTCCTTTGGGTTGCGGGACAGTCTCAGGCGTTGTCGCAACAGCGCTGAATTCGTCCGAGGCAGTGGAACCTTGATTCAGGACCCTCTTGAGCACATCGCCTTGCGAGTCCGTCAGCTTTCCGGATGAAACCTGCGCATCGATGAGCGAACCGAGACGGTCCTGGACCTGCGAGACATCGAGTTCGGTAGAGGCAGCGGAACCGACGTTGTTAGTTTGAACCGACGCGAGCTTAAGACTCGATCCAGCCGTGTCCGCCGGTTGAGCCTTGGCGCCGTTGGTGTTCGTACCCTGTGCGTCCGACCTGGCTTCACGATCTCGGAAGTACTGCAGGAGCGCCGCTGTGGAGCTGGAGACTGAGGTCATATAGGGCCCGCCGATACGCACGAGGCTACCGACAAGCATTAATGGACCGGCAAGGTTAACGCTCGCTTGTTTGCGAGTGCCGCAGATCCGCTTTTCACATGCGGCTTCTAACCTGTTGCGAAAACGTGAGGGTCACTGAGCCATCATCCGGCTGATCGCAGCGAGCACCTTCGCCTCGCCGTAGGGCTTCGGCACGAAACGAGCATTCCTCGGCACGTCACCAGGCAGAGGCTTCACCTTGCCCGATGTCATGACAATGCTGATGCCTGGCCAGCCCAAGTCCACGCAGGCGGCCAACTTGATACCATCGATGCCCATCTACATGTCGATGTCGGTCAGGATCACACGGATTCCCGGGACCCGCATAAGCTCCTGAACAGCAGACGAGCCACTATCTGCTTCCACCACCTCATACCCGGCGCTATCAAGCATGGCCATGGCTGCCATGCGGGTGACAGCATCGTCTTCGACAACAAGGACCAACGGTTTGCCGCCCAGTGCCCTGCCCATGGTGCTGCTCCAGAGATTTCTTGATTAGTCCGAAACTCCCGCGGTCGACGGCTGCCGCTTACAACCAGTAGGTGTGTGAGTTGCTAATGTCGAGTTAACGGGCCGCGAATTCAAACTAACTACATCTAGCAAAGAACAGCTAACATACCATCTACGTCAACGTGTCCGGATGTCGAGATGGATCGAGGTTTTAGGACGCCCTTGCTAAGGGCCAGCCAGCATGCGCTTCAAAGCGAACCAAGATCCAGTGCGCCGGGGCCCTGGTGGAAGTTCCGCGAGCGCATCGCGCCATGGCACGCTGAACAATGCCTCGGCGAAAGCGTTTGGCGCCTCGACGACATCGACCTGCCGCCACGCGCCGCTCAAGCGGGGCTCTCACTTTCCTGCACGGAGCGACGGCAGAGAACCACACTTATGTACCCCAAAGCACGAATGATTTAGGTTATTTAGGCCCTGTATGCGTATCTTTCCTGTTGTGACTTGAGCGCAGCTTCTGTATGTGCTTCGGCGGATGCGGCGCGCGACCTAAGTCAGGACGCCTGATATAGCTGAAGTCTCAGCGGCTCCGCCAATCGGATTGCATCCATCCATACAGGTGTAGGTTCGTGTAAATTATCTACAGTATCGACAGCATGCGGAACTTTCTTCTTGTGATCTATAGATTAATCAACTTCAACACCTGAGGTCCTCGCTACCAAGACTGAACAATTCTAGACACCCTTCGAACGGCGAGACCATATGCATCTGCATCCGAGTCGATGCGGAGATGGACGCCGCGCTCGCTGGTCGCAACAACGCGCACGCGCACGGTGCCGATCATCGCCACCTCAATCTCAAGTCGGGTACCGGGATCAGCCACAAAGTCTTTCGGCACTATCATCAGAAGTCCACCCGTGCTTACATCGAGAATCGCCGTTCGATAGGTGCGCGCTGCATCTCGGACCCGAGCCGAGAGGGTCACCAAGAATCGGGGCGCTTCGCGCCGGTCACCGCCATCGCACATATCGTTATTGTGATCCGGGCAAATTCAACTCGACACTGGCAGTCTGAAGATAATCCCTTAGAAATCTTCATAGCCCGCATTAGGGTAAAGAGACGGTTAACCTTACGAGACGAGACTGCGCGCACTTTTGTAACCCAGCGCCCGCGCCGTATCGCAGCCGATGACCGCAGAACAGGCCTTTTCTCATCCCGCTTTCACCTCAACTTGCCAACGCCCGTGGAGCGCCACTGGTCGTCGGGCCTTTCGGCGATGACCGACCTGCGCCACGTGTCGCCCGGCTCCAAGGCTGAGGCGCTGCGCCAGGTCGTTGACGCCGTCGCCGGGCTGATCCTGCGCCTCGATCCTGCGGGGCGGGTGACCTTCGCATCCGCGGGCGGGCAGGCATTCCTCGGCGAGGTAGCCACTTCCCTTGTAGGCCGGTTCTTGCACGAAGCCGTTCACCCGGAGGACGAGGTCGCCCTCGCTACTACCGCACAACCGTCCGGCTCCGACACAGCTGTTGTGCGAATGCGCGATGCGGGCGCGCGCTGGGTCGCGACGGTGCTGGTCGTCCGGAACGTCCCCGGCACCGGTGACCGCATCGTCACTATCCGCGAGGCATCCGAGCATGAGCGGACTCATGCGGACCTGCGCGCGAGCCGCGACCATTACCGGGCGCTCGTAGATACGCTGCCGCAACTGGTCTGGATGGAACGCGCCGACACGGGCGAGACGGTCTACGTCAACCAAGCCTTCGAAACCTACTGTGGGCCGATTCCTACCACCCGCGCCGCCCGCACCGACCGGTTCCACCCTGACGACGCCGGCCAGATCGGCGACGCCTACGCCAAGGCGCGCGTGCACGGCCGGTTATGCGAGGTCCAGGGTCGCGTCCGCGACCGGAACGGCCGCTTCCGCTGGCACCAGTTTGTGTTCCGGCCCCTGCACATGGGCAGCGACCTGATCGGCTGGCTCGGGTCTGCCCTCGACATCGACGAGGTCGTGAGTGCGCGGGAGGCGCTGGCGGAGAAGGGCGAACTCCTGCGCCTTGCTCAGGAAGCGGCGGGGGCCGGGCTGTTCGCCATCGACCTCGCGACTGGCGAGATGATCCTCTCGCCTGAAAGCGCATGTCGGCTCGGGTTACCAGAGGATCGCCCTGCGGTGGTAGACGTCGCCGATTGGATGCGCCGGGTCGTCCCGGATGATCGCGCGACGACCCTACGGGCGGTGCGGGAGGCCTCTTCGGGTCGCAGGACCTTCGACGTCGCGTTTCGTGTCCCCATAGCCGGAGGCGATCGCCGATGGATCCAGGCGATCGGACGCCCACAACTCGACCGGGACGGCGTCGCGGTGCGAATCGTTGGCCTGACTCTCGACATCACCACCCGGAAGGACGGCGAGCGTGCGCTGATCGAGGCCAAGGCGGCGGCCGAGGCCGCACGGATCGAGGCAGAGTGCGCCAACGCAGCCAAGACTGAGTTCCTCTCCGCCATGAGCCACGAAATCCGCACGCCGCTCAATGCGGTGATCGGCTTCGCCGGTTTGCTTGCGGAATCCGAGCGTCTCGACGGCGATCTCAAACGTTACGCGGAGCTCGCCGCGACGGCAGGCTCGAACCTACGCACCATCGTCGACGACATCCTAGACTTCGCGTCCGTTGAGGCCGGCGCAGTTAGCCTGGACTCCGCGCCGTTCGCGGTTCGCCAACTGGTCGATGCCTGCGTAGGCATCGTCGGAACGTCAGCGGCTGCAAAGGGCCTCGACCTCGTCGTGCGGATCGATGACGTCGTTCCAGGCTCCCTCGTGGGTGATTCCGGGCGACTGCGGCAGATCCTCCTGAACCTCCTCAACAACGCCGTGAAGTTCACGCCTCGAGGCAGCGTCACCGTCAGCCTGCGCCACGAAGGGATGAGTCTGGCTGGCGACCTGATCCGATTCAGCGTGACGGACACGGGTATCGGCATCTCGCCTGACCGTCAGGAGCGGTTATTCCGGCGCTTCTCGCAGGCCGACAGCTCGATCCGTCGCGATTACGGCGGCACCGGTCTCGGCTTGGCGATCAGCCGCCGGCTGGTCGAGCTGATGGGCGGCACGATCGGCCTCGTATCAGAGGCGGGCAGAGGCTCGACCTTCTGGTTCACGCTTGCGCTACCCCTGGCGTCCGCCGTCGCTGCGGCCATCCCGTCCCGTTCGTCGCGTCGGGGCAGAGCCGGACGCATCCTCTTGGTGGAGGATGTGGAGATCAACCGCGAGTTGGCCTGCACCGTGCTCAGGGCTGCTGGCCACACCGTCGACTTCGCCACGGATGGTATCGACGCGGTGCGCGCCGTGGAGGCGGCCAACTACGACCTCGTGCTGATGGACGTCCAGATGCCACGCCTCGACGGCATGATGGCTACCCGACTGATTCGCTGCTTGCCAGGTTCAGTTGCCCAGGTGCCTGTGGTCGCGCTGAGCGCCAATGTCCTGCCGGATCAGGTGGAGGCATTCAGAGCTGCCGGGATGGATGATCACTTCGGTAAGCCGTTCCAGCCTCAGGAGCTCTGTGACGCGGTGGCACGATGGCTCGACAGGTCGGCCGGCGCAATTCCGGATGCAGAACCGACGCTCGACCGTGAGCGCCACGCGGACAACATGGCGCTGATCGCTCCAGACACGCTGACCCGGCTGCTGGGACAATTCCAGGAACGCGCCGAGCATGCGTTCGCGAACCCTGACGCAGGCTTCAACGCAGATCCTGCTCGCGCCGCTGCGCTTGACCCGCCTGGTACGGCGGCCGAGCGTGCGGTCCTGCGCGCGGAGGCGCACGCCCTGGCAGCGGCAAGCGGCCTTCTGGGCTTCATGCCGCTCAGCCGAGCCTGCTTGGCCCTGGAGCGGGCGACCGAGGACGTTGCGTTCGACGAGCTCCTGGTCAGAACCCAGGCCCTCGCTGTCGCGGCCGCCGCCGAGACGCGGGCGATGCTGGCGTGCGGCCTTGTCCCGGCCCGGACCGCGTCGGGAGCGCGGTGATGGCGACGGCAGAACCGGATGGAGTGACCCGTGGCCGCGTCGCGATCCTGGCGGACGACGATGAGTTCTTCCGCCTCGCCATGACCTCCCTGCTCACCCGGCAGCTCGGCTTCGCCCGGGTGATTGAGACCGCGAGTCTAGACGAGGCGATCGCCGCTCTATCCGGGACACCTGAGACGGCACTGGCCCTGTTCGACTTACAGATGCCTGGCATGGCGGGCGCAGGCTCGGTGGCGGCCGTGCGCGAGTGCTATCCCGCGGTCAAGGCCGCCATCGTCTCGGCCTCCAACGCACGTGCCGATGTGCTGACCGCGCTGGCTGCCGGCTGCCACGGCTACGTGCCCAAGACGCTGGGTACCGCGGAGGTGCTGCGCGCCGTCTCGGCTATCCTCGACGGGGCGATCTACGTGCCTCCCTTCATGGCCGAGCCACCGCCCAGCGCGTCCGCGCCGCCTGCCGGCGAGGTGGTGCTGACCCGCCGTCAACGGGAGGTGCTGGAACTCATCGTGGCCGGCCGATCCAACAAGGAGATCGCCCGGAGCCTCGATCTCGGTGAGGGCACCGTGAAGGTGCACGTGGCGGCGCTCCTGCGCACCCTCGGCGTTGCCAACCGGGCGGCTGCCGCGGCGGCCGGTCCACGGATCCTCGCGGCCGGACTAGGCCAGTCGGCCTAGTCTCAAATCGCCCATCCACAGGCTGCGCGTGCAAGCATGGTCCGCACGGATGTACGCCAGTGCTTCAAGGGCGGAGCGAGATCTCGGACCTCGTCTTCCGAAGACTACATGTTTAGGCGCCTATAGCGGCTTAGTCCGTCTTTTCTCTGCATCCTAACCGCTTCAGCAAGGACCGATTAAGGCTGCTGGCCAGATCCTAAAGGCGTCCTGCAAGTCACGTAGCGTATCGATATGCACCGTAGCCTCATCGGGTGCGCCGCGGCCCTGGCCATGGCGGGTTGCCCCGTCGCCCAGGCCGCCGACTGGTATACAGGGGCCGAGCCGCCGTCCGGCCCCGACGCCTGGATTGTGGCCGTCGACACCTCGGCCTCCATCGCGTCGCAAGGGTCGCAATTCGCCAGCGCCACCGTGACGGCAGCGCCCGCAGGGGACCTGCTCACCAGCGGTATCCGCGTGCGGGTCGATGGCCTGATCGGCTCATACCGGGCTGAGAGCCCCGGCGCGGCCCACGCCGTCGGCCAGCAGACCGATGTCGCCGCGATGGCCGGCTACGCGCTCGTCGGTCCGGACAGCGTGCTCACCGGCTTCGTTGGGCTGAACGCCCGCCACGACGAGGTCGCGCAGTCCGGGGCGAGCGAGACCACCACGCGCACCGGCGTCGGCCTGAAGACGGCCCTGGACTACTATGCCCGGCCGACCGCCTTCACAATGTTCCAAGCGACCGGCTCCTACGCCACGACGTTCAACGCCTATTACGGCCGCGTTCGCTTCGGCATCGCGGCGCTCGCCGGCGGGTATGTCGGGCCGGAATTCACCGCGCTCGGTGACGACTACTACCGGCAATGGCGGGTCGGTGGCCACCTGAGTGGCATGCAGATCGGTGCGGTGCAGCTCGGACTGTCGGCCGGCTACGTCTACGACCACGTCCGCAAGGGCGGTCTCTACACCTCTCTCGATCTGCGGACGGGCTTCTGATGGGCACCACGACGCTGGACAGCCCGGTGACGGGGGACGTCGTGACCGTCGGGACGGCGGCCTCCGCCAGGGCCGCGCGACCGCGCATCCTGATGGGGCTGCTCTGGGCGACCTGGGCGCTGTGCGCCGCGCTCGCCCTCGGATTTCTGGTGCAGCCTGTCAGCCCGACGGCTCAGCTCGCGCTGTGCGGCGCGGCCGGCGGTGGCATGGTCGTACTCTGGCTGCTGTTTCCGCGCCGGGGCCTTGCTCGGATGTTATTCCTGGCGCTCGGCACGACCGTGGTCATCCGCTACGTCTACTGGCGGCTCACCGGCACGCTGCCGGCGCTCGACGATCCCGTCAGCTTTGGGCTCGGCGTCGTGCTGGCACTCGCCGAGCTCTACTGTGTGCTGATCCTTACGGTCAGCCTGATCATCAACGTCGAGCCGCTGGCCCGTGGCGCGGCGCCGACGCTGCCCGAGGCGGAACTCCCCACCGTCGACATCTTCATCCCCTCCTACAATGAGTCTGTGGAAATCCTGGGCGTTACCTTGGCGGCGGCGCGCAACCTCGACTACCCGGCCGGGCGCGCCTGCGTGTGGCTGCTCGACGACGGCGGCACCGATCAGAAATGCGCTGATGCCGACCCCGCCAGGGCCGAGACGGCCCGGTCGCGCCGGGCCGAGTTGCAGGCGCTCTGCGCCGCGCTGGGCGCCCGTTATCTCACCCGGGCGCGCAATGAGCACGCCAAGGCCGGCAATCTCAACAACGGGCTGACGCAGGCGCGCGCCGACCTCATCCTGGTGCTCGACGCCGACCACGCGCCGTTCCGGCCGTTCCTGCGCGAGACCGTCGGCCTGTTCGCGCAGGACCCCAAGCTGTTTCTGGTGCAGACGCCGCACGTCTTCATCAACCCGGACCCGCTGGAACGGAACCTGCGCACATTCACGAAGATGCCGTCCGAGAACGAGATGTTCTACGGCGTCACGCAGGCCGGCCTCGACAAATGGAACGGCTCGTTCTTCTGCGGTTCTGCGGCGCTGCTCCGGCGAGCCGCGCTCGACGCGGTCGGCGGCTTCTCGGGCATCACCATCACGGAGGATTGCGAGACCGCATTCGAACTCCACGCCCGCGGCTGGACCAGCGCCTATGTCGACCGGCCGCTGATCGCCGGCCTCCAGCCGGAGACCTTCGCGGACTTCATCGGCCAGCGGGCGCGCTGGTGCCAGGGCATGTTTCAGATCATGCTCCTGAAGAACCCGCTGCTGAAGCGCGGCCTCAAGCCGATCCAGAGGCTCTGCTACCTGTCCAGTATGACCTTCTGGTTCTTTCCGCTGCCGCGGCTGATCTTCATGCTGGCACCGCTTCTGCACATCTTCTTCGACGTGAAGATCTTCGTCTCGTCGATCGATGAGGCGCTGGCCTTTACGGCGACCTACGTGGCCGCCAACATGATGATGCAGAATTACCTCTACGGCCGCGTGCGCTGGCCCTGGATATCCGAACTCTACGAATACGTGCAGGGCGTCTATCTCGCCCGCTCAATCGTCTCGGTGATGCTGTCGCCGCGCAAGCCGAGCTTCAACGTCACCAACAAGGGCGCTGGCCTCGACCACGACCACCTGTCGAGCTTGGCTTGGCCGTTCTTCGCGATCTTCGGCGCGCTGGTGGCGGGCTGCGCGACAGCCGCGTGGCGCTACCTCTTCGAGCCCGGGGTGACCAGCCTGATGCTTGTGGTCGGGCTCTGGTGCCTGTTCAACCTCGTGATCGCGGGCGCGGCGCTGGGCGTCGTGGCCGAGCGCCGGCAGCCGGAACGCAGCCATAGCCTGCCGGTGACGCGGCGCGCCGTCGCGTCGGTCGGTGGCGCGGTGTTCGAGGTGATGGTGGAGCGGGCCTCGGCCGAGGGCTGCCGCCTGCACCGCTGCGACGGCTCGGCGTGGCCGGTCTCGGCCGGGGCGGGAAGCGTGGGCCGGATCGTCCTCGCCGAGGCGGCCTGCGGGCCCCTCACGTTCCGTCAGGGCAGCGGCCTGTCGGGCGAGACCTGGGACGTGACCTTCACAGATTCCGGCCCCGCCATGTTCCGCAGCCTCGCCGAGCTGATGTACGGCGACGTGTCGGCCTTGCGAGCGTTCCTCTCTGGCCGACACCGGCACGAGAACCTGCTCTCCGGAAGTCTGCGCTTCCTCGTCTGGGGCGTCACGGAGCCGGTGCGAGCCATCACATACGCCGTCCGCGACCGCCGCAGCGTCCCGCCCGTCGCGCAACCGCTGACCGCTCCGGCTGTGGCCGTGCCAGCCCGCCCGACCCCGACGGAGATTCCCTCCGCATCGGCAGGGTCAATCCGCGCGTATGCGGCGGAGGAGCCGTCAACGCTGATCGCTTCCCCGGTCGTTGCTCCGGCCATCGCCCCGGATGCCGCGCCCCTGGCCGCTAGGGCGGCCGCCGCGATGCTTCCACCTCTGGCGACGGTGCCCGTGCCGCTGATCGTCCCGGCAAGTGCGGAGACGCCCATCCAGGCGCGACGCGCGGCCCCGCCGGCTCAAGCGCTGGAGGCACGCGCTTCCGTCAGCATGCCGCTCACGGACGCAGCCTGGAGACGCGCGGTCGCCGAACTCGCCGCCGCCGAGGCTTCCGCCGCGCTCACCGTCGCGACTCCGGCTGCAGCCTCCATCGGGGCCGCCGCCGAGACGCGGCTCGACCCTGCGGCCTGGCTCGCCGAGATCTTCGCCCTCGCCGGGGTCGAACGCGCCGAAGCCAATCGCGCGGACCTCGTCCGCGGGCCTGATTTTCGTGCGCTCGGCCGCGAGCCGGTCGCTCCCGCCACCATCCGCTCCGCCGCCTGAGAATCCTATGCGCAACGGTCTCCGCCCGGCTCTCGCGGCCACCCTTCTCACCTGCGCGGCGGGGGCCTCGGCCCAATCCTTCTCGGGGGCCGGACCGGCCCCGGTTCTGATGCTGCCCTCGACCGAACGGGCGGCGACCGTCACCCCGGTCGAGCTGGCTGCCGCCGCGCGGCCGGTTCCGGCCGGCGCAGCCGAGACCGGCCCGACCCTCCGCCGGCTGCCCGCGATCGCGGCGCCGATGCGGCTCTGGGGCGAGAACGGCCGCCTGAGCTTCCCACTCTACGTCACCGAGGCGGAGGCGCGGGCCGGTGGCCGGTTCCAGGTCGGCTACGTGGCCGCGGTCTCGATCCTACCTGAGACCGCGCGGCTGACGTTCAGTCTCAACGGCATCGAACTGGGGAGCGCCGCCATTGACGGAGCCAAGGGTGCCCGCAGCCTCGGCTTCGACGTGCCGCCGGGGGTGATGTCCCGGGGCTTCAACCGAATCGACATCGCGGTGGCGCAGCGCCACCGCGTCGACTGCTCCATTCCGGCGACCTACGAGCTATGGACACAGATCGATCCCGCGACGACTGGCCTGCTGGCGAAGTCCGAAGGGCCGTCCGATCCCGCCGACCTCCCGGCGATCCGGGGCGGACCCGACGGGGCAGTGCCAATCCGCCTGATCCAGACCGGTGAGAAGCTGAGCCTGCGCACCGTTGAGCGGGGACTCGCTGCGCTTCAGGCCACCGTCCTGGCCGGCCGGTTCATTCAGCCGGTGGCGGATTTCGGCCCGACCGCCGAGGATGGCGACGGACTGGTGCTCGCGGTCGGTCGCGTGGCCGAACTCGCCGGGAGTGTTGATCTGGCGTCGCTCGGCCCTGTGACCGGGCCGCGCCTTGCGCTCCTGCCACGGACGGCGGAGCGCCGCCCCGTCCTGGTTTTGACCGGGCCGGAAGATGCCGATGTGACCGCCGCGCTTGCGCAGCTCAAGGAGCTGTCGCGGGCGGACCCACTCGGGACGCCACGAGGCCTGCGAGCGCTCGCCGATGCCGGCGGCCGCAGGGTCTCGGATGGGGAGACCCTCACCTTCGCGGAGCTCGGCATCCCCGACACGCACGTGGCCGCGCGCACCCATCGGATCGCCTTCGACCTCGCCCTGCCGCACGACTTCATGCCGGCGGACTACGACAAGCTGATCCTGGACCTGGACGCAGACTACCCGGCCGGCCTCGCGCCTGGCGCCCAGATCGTCGTGGAGATCAACGGCGCGAACGCGGCGAGCGCGCCACTGGGTCGCCCGGGCGGAGAGGCGATGAACCGCCGCGCGGTGTTCCTGCCGCTGCGGCTGCTCCGTCCGGGTTTCAATCGGATCGCGATCCGCGCCGAGTTGCCGCGCACCGATGACTTGGCCTGCGCGGACGAGACGGGGGTCCCCACGGAGCGACTGTTCCTCGCCGGCTCGAGCCGCTTGACCATCCCGCCGCTGGCGCGGGTCGGCCGGCAGCCCGAGATCGCCGAGACCGTCGCCGAGGCCTTCCCCTACGCCGGCTCGGCCCGACGCCCGACCCTCGTCGTCCCGGCCCCGGATCGCGACACCATGGCGGCCGCGGCGACGCTCGTGGCACGACTCGGTCTCGCCGCCGGCCGGGTGCTGCCCTTCGCGTTCGCCGCCGGCCGCGCCGCCATAACCGGACCGACCGTCTTCGTGTCAACTGCTAGGACCCTGGACGGAACCGTTCTGACCGCAGCAGGCCTCGATCCGCAAGCCTTGCTGGACGCCTGGGCCGACCATGAGGCAGCACCGTCACGGGAGAGCGGCCCCGCGTTGCGGCGCCGCGTGCTGCGCACCGACGGCATCGCGGCCTGCAGCTCGCTAGTGCCCCCGCTACCCGAGGGCGTGGCCGAGGCTGCCGCCAAGCCAGACGGGAAGCGGGGGGTGCGGACGGGCGGTCCAGTCCTGGCGGAGGCCGCCGCCCTCATCGCGCAGGGTATCACCGGGCCCGCCGAGGACGATCTGCTGACCCTGGTGACGGCCCCCACCGCCGCCAGCTTGCGGGAGGCGGTTGCGTGCCTCGTCCATCCACGGGTTTGGAAGCGGCCAGAGGGCCGCCTCACCGCGCTCTCGTCCATCGACGGCTCCGTGATCATCGAGGCTGCGGCGGAGCCCCGATACGTTGCCACGCTGCCACCCGCACCAGCCAATCTCCGCCGCGTCGCGTCGGGCTGGCTCTCTCTGCATGCCGGTCTCTACGGCCTGTTCGGCCTGCTGCTGGCGGGCGGTCTTGCTGGCTCAACTCAACTGCTCGTGCTCAACCTCGGTCGGAGATCGGAATGAGCGTCTTCGTGCGCGGCGGCGACATCCTGAGGATGGTCATGAGCATCCTGGCCATGACGTTCCTGGCCGTGAGCTTGGCCGAAGCAGCGACGGCCGGCCCCGCGCCGCCTCTCGCCGGGGCTCTCGGCAGCGGCGAGGCGTGGCGCGCCTACAAGGCCCGATTCATCACCGAGCAGGGCCGCGTGGTGGATACCGCCAACGGCGGCATCAGCCACAGCGAGGGCCAGGGCTACGGCATGCTGCTCGCCGTGGCGGCGGGCGACCGCGAGACGTTTGAGCGGATCTGGACTTGGACGCGGGCGAACCTGATGGTCCGCGACGACCAGCTCCTGGCGTGGCGCTGGGAGCCGGACAAGCGCCCCGCGGTCGCCGACATGAACGACGCCTCCGACGGCGACCTGCTCGTCGCTTGGGCGCTCACGGAGGCGACCGAGGCGTGGCACGATCCCTCGCACCGGGTTGCCGGCCGTCGGATCGCCGTCGAACTCGGGCGCAAGCTGATCCTACCGCGCACCCCGCAAGGCCCGCTGATCCTGCCGGCGGTGGCAGGCTTCTCCGCCGAGGAGCGTCCCGACGGTCCGGTGGTCAACCTATCGTACTGGATCTTCCCGGCCTTCGATCGCGTCTCGCTGCTCGCGCCTGAATTCGACTGGAGCGCGCTGGCGCGCAGCGGGCGCCGCCTGCTCGCGGCCGCACGCTTCGGAGCCGGCCGGCTGCCGGTTGAGTGGGTCTCGCTGTCCGGGTCCGCGCCCCGGCCCGCGGCCGGGTTCCCGGTTGAGTTCGGCTACAACGCCCTGCGCATCCCGCTCTACCTCGCGATGGCGGGCGTCACCGATCCGGACCTTTACGCGCCGTTTCTCGCCCTGTGGCAGAAGCCCGACACCGGCCTGACCCTGATCGAGACGGATACGGGCCGGATCGCGGCGCGGCTCACCGAGACCGGGTACGCCGCCATCCCGGCGCTCGCCGCCTGCGCGAGCCGCGGGGCGCCATTTCCGTCGGCTCTGATGCGCGTGCGAACCGACAGTGAGAACTACTACCCCGTCACCCTGCACCTGCTGGCCCTTGCGGCCCTGCGTTCGAGGTATCCGACATGCGCGCCGCGCTGATCCTCGCGGTCGCCTTGTTGGCCGGCGCGCCCGCCATCGCCGGGACCGCCGACGCCGCCAAGCCGGACGAGACCGCCCTGCGCTACTACGCGAGCCAGCATCAGCGCGCGCGGGTGGAGGCGGAGACCGAGCGGCTGCGACGGCGCTATCCGGGCTGGCAGCCGCCGGCCGATCTCTGGACCGCGCGCGCCGGTGGCGAGGATGAGGACGGGCTCTGGGACCTTCTCGCGGCCGGCCGCGATGCGGATCTCGGGACTGCGCTCGTCACCCGGGCCAAGGCTGAGCCGGGCTGGAAGCCATCGGCCGCGCTGCAGGCCGCCGTGGCTGCGCGCGCCCTGCGGCAGTCCTGTCTGTCCCTCGCCAGGACTAGCCGCTGGGCCGAACTCGCAATCTTCGCGGCGGGCCGCCGGTCCGAGATCGAGGCAGCCGACGCGGAGGTGGTCTGGGCCGCCGCCGAGGCTTACGGCCGGACGGAGCGCCAGGGACTGGCCCTTGACCTGCTCCGCGCCGTGCTCACCGCCGGCCGCTTCGGCCCAGAGGAGCGGCGGGTCAGTCTCCTGCGGGCGATGCAGATCCTGCCAATGTCCGACGTCGACCAACTCGCCGCGCTCGGGCCCTCTCGGGACCTCGACGCGATCCGCGTGGACCTCGTCCGCGGACGCATCGGCGCGGTGCTCCACGACGAGGCCGGCCAGTCCGTACCGCCCGAGGACCTCGCCGTTTTCCAGGCTTACGCGGAGACCGCGCCCGACCCCGATCAAGCGGCGCTCGTGGCTTGGCTCGCCTTCAAGCGGCACGACCTGCCCACCGCCCTCACCTGGTTCAAGCGCGCCATCGCCCGTGGCGGCGACGCCATGGTGGCGCACGGCCTGGCGCATACTCTGCGTCTCCTAGGCTTGCGCCGTGACGCGGAGGACGTAGCCTATGCGTGGCGCGAACCGCTGGTGAACAACACCCTGCTGTTCATCGATCTTCTCGAGGCGGATCTCACGCAGGAGGACCCGCCCGCTATCGAACCGGAACGCCTGAAGCGTTACGCCGAGGTCACCCTTGCCACGGCGTCGGGAGAGGGTGCGCAGGCGCTCGCCTGGTACGCTTACAACCGCTGCCAGTTCGACACGGCGCTCAGCTGGTTCCGGCGTGCCGTGGCGTGGTTCCCCAAGGAGGCTACGGTCTACGGCTACGCCCTGTCGCTGCGTCGGATGCATCAGGAGCGCACGTTTCTGGACGTCGTCAATCGTTACGACGGATTGTTCCCGCGGGTCGTCGGCCTCCTGTTTCAGTCAGCGGTCGGCCGACCGATGTCCTGCGAGACCGCCCCGACCCGGGTCGCCAGGACCGTCACAGGCCCGGTATCCGGCTATCTCGACCTCGCATCCCCGGTCGAAGCGGCGAAGAGCGGGCGCGTGCCGCAGCCCGACGAGGTCATCGCCAACCGTGCGTCGGCAGCCCCCGTGATCCGGCGCAGCGACTTTCCGGTCGCCGTGCTCATGGAGAACGACCTGCGCGCCGCGCCCACCAACAGTCCGGTCGCCGACGCTCACTGGTCCGACCGACCGCGGGGCAGGCCCCCGACTGTCGCCCGGCGCGTGCCCGGCATCGGGGTGATGCCTTACGAGCGCTACGGCTTCTCGCTGCTGCCGGCCTGGAACGGAGCCGAGCAAGCCAGTCAGCCCAGCGCCGCAGAGAGCCCTGCGCCACGCGGGACGCTCTGGGCGGACGAACGTGCCGCCCAGGCCGACGAGCCGGCGCGCGGCCAAGTACAGGCTCCTACAATCCCGGAGCGAGGCGCCCCGACGGCGACCGGTTCAATCGGCGCGCCGCAAGTGATGCGTAACCAGATCGTGCGAGAGAAGGCCCCGTGACGCTCACCATCCGCACATCCCTGGCCCTGGCGTTGACCGCCCTCGCCCTCGGCGCCTGTACGGCCCGCGACGAGGTGCGCTCCTCATCAGGCGGTGCACGCTATGCCAGCCTGGACGCAATCGCGGACGGGCGGCAACACTCCGCGCGGGCGACCGCACCGGCACGGCCAGCCACGCCGGTCGTCGTCCTGCCAGACTGGATCGGTCGCCCGGTGCGCCTGCAGGAGCGCGACGCCGCGGACGAGTTCGAGCAATCCGTGTCGCTAAGCCTCGCGCAGCGCGGCGGAACACGGGAGAACCTCGTGCTGCTGCGCATGTTTCACACGGAAGCCGGCGCCGAGGTGTTGAGTGGGGATCTCGTTCCCGGCGGACGGCCGACCGAGGCCGGGATTCGCGCAGAATTGGCGGCGGCCTTCCCGGGCACGGTGATGCACGTCGTGACGCACCCCGCCGCGAATGCCTACGGACCCTACGGGCTCGCGGTTGGACGGACAGCGGGGGGCGCCCGCTGCCTGTATGCCTGGCAATGGATCGCGGCGGCGCCGGAACTCGACCCGGCGTCCAGAGGGTCCGCCTCGCTATCGCTTCGGGTCAGGCTTTGTCGCGACGACATCCCGCTTGACGCGATGGCGGCGGCAGTGAACCAGATCAAGCTCGTGACGCGTTACGAGGGGTCCCCCATGATCGGGACACCGGCTCCTCGCGCCCCCTCGGCGGCGCGCTGGCACGCGCGACCCCGCACCGTCGTCGGGTCGCCGGACCCGGCATCAGTCGGGACCGCCGGGCAGGCCGCCACCCTGCCGGCGGGCCGGCGCTACCTGGGTATACCCGACGCGGCCGCAACTCCGGACGATGGGCGAGCCCTCCGGGATGCCGGACCCGGCCCGGCGGCGCTGAGCCGGGCCTTCGTCGGCGCCCAGCCCCCCGCTCCGGCCGAGGCGATCGTCGCGGACCTGCCGCCGGAGGCGCTCCGCGGCCCGGTCGCTCGTGCCGCGGCCCGCCCATGAGGACCGCATGACCGACCGAATCCTGCTGGTCGAGGACGACCCCGGTTCGCGCGACCTGATCGGCACCTTGCTCACGGCCCGAGGCTACGCGCTCGACAGCGCGGCCGACGGCTTCCTGGGGCTGCGCCAGTTGAGTGAGCGCCGCCACGGCATCGTGTTGATCGACTATCACCTGCCCGAGATGGATGGCTACGCCCTCGCGCGACTGATGCGCGAGATCATGGGCGCGCATGGCCACGTCCGCCTCGTGGGGATCACGGCCGACCGCCACGGGCTCGCCTCCCGCCGCGGCGCGGACGCGCTGTTCGACGCGATCCTGGTCAAACCGATCGAGCCCGAGCTGCTCTACGCCACCCTCGACCGCCTGCGAGAACAAGATGAGCCGCCAGCGGCGCCGGTCGCCGTGGAGTTGCCGGCCGAGGCGCTCTGGCGCCGACGCGGAATGGCTGGACGACCGCGGGCCGTCCTGTACCCGGATCTCGGCGCCGAGGCCATCGCCGCCGTGAGCCACGCCTTTGTCGTCGGCCCCGTTGAGGACGCCGAGGTTATCCTGATTGGCGCAGAAGACGGCCTCGCGCAGCTCCGAGCCCTCCCAGCCTGCAGCCCCGGACATCTTCTGCCCGCCATCGACCTCACCGATCGTTTCGAGCGAGGCTGCGACGCGACTTTCCGGGTGAACGACCCGAAGGCGTGGACTGGGCTGGCAGAGATCTGTCGCGCCTTTGGCGAGCGCCGCACGGGGCTCGCCGCGACCATCCGGAGTAGCGATGCAGCCGCCTGCCAGTTACTCGCCTGGCTTTATGTCGGTGAGCGCAGCCTACCCTTGTCCGCCAATAGAGTGCCGGCAACCATCCTGGCGGCCGGGCTCGCACACAGCGCGGCGATGGCGGCTATACTGTCTCTGAAAGAGCAAGATCTGGTGGCGTGCGAACCGGCCGAGGGGGGACTTTTGGTACGACTAACCTCAGCCGGGCTATCTGCCGCGACGGCTGGCATGCCCGCCGCCGCGACCCTGTTGCCAGATTCCAACCCGGACCCAATCCGCAACCAGGAACGGGTCCAACGCCTCCGGGAGGCGATCGGCGCGGCTGAGGTAGAGCGCCTGACCAGTGAGCTATGCGTGCGGATCGAATCTGCGTTCCCGACCGAGGCGACACGCCCGCTTATCGCGCAGGAAGCGCACGCACTGATCGCCATGGCCGGCAGCCTCGGCTATACGCGCTTGGCAACAGCGTGCCGGACCCTCGAAGCTGCCGCCTCGTCGGGAGCGGACGAGACGGCAGCCCTTCGACAAGCTAAGCTGGCGATTGCTGATGTTCTCCGGATGCGATCCGCCGCGCGAACCTCTGAACTCGCTGCGCCATGAACTGCATCTATGCGAATGGTCGGTTGCAGCTGGTAACGTCCGCTTACGGAACAACGTCACAGCCAGCTGAATGACCGCGATGGGCGCTAAGCCGAAGGTCTGCTTCCAGGCGCTGATCCAACTACCGTTCGCGACCCGACGCAGTCGTTCGCGATCAACCCAGCTGACCCTATAAGCGGACGTAGCAGAGCCCTGGAGGCCCGCATGCTCGTTGTGCTCGGCGGACTACCCGGCATAGGCAAGACGACCCTGGCGAAGGCCCTCGCGCGTCCGGCGCCGTGCCGTGTGGATCTTCTGCGGCACGGCGTAGTCCACGTCCGCCCCGAACGCCCCCTCCACCACGTTCAGGTAAGCTGCCGCTTCGGGACGGCTCCCGACCGAGCCATGCTTCAACGGTCGGACGCACGCGTCCCGGCGTATTCCTCGGTCAGGGCGGCAAGGGTGGTGATCAATTGACCCGCCGTATCCTCCAGCCGCGGATCCGGATCATGGGCCGTCCTCAGGAAGGCCGCGAACTCGCCTAGGTCGAGCACGCCCTTCTGCCCCAGGAAATCGACGAGGGCGCCGACCAACTGCGGAACAGCCTGATCGACCGCGATCTCCAGACCGTCGAGCCGCAGGTCCGATCCCGCTACGTGCGCTTGCCTCTCTGCCATGATCCCGTGCTCCTGTCCGGTGAATCCGATGCGTACGTCGATGGCCGCGCAAGCAGGATTCGGCCAAGCCTCGCATATGACAAGCGGGCCGCCTCCGAGTTCGGGATCGTGCCCTTTCGCCTCTCGCTATCCGAATGGAAGCGAGGGTAGCGGGCGGTCGGGAGGGGCCGTGCAACCCCGGCGACCGCCATGATCCTTCCCGGGTCGGATGCGATCCGAGTTATCGGGACGGGCATGGCGCGAAGAATGTTGCCGGCGCGAATTCCGGGGCCTCCCACCCCTTCGCAGCCCGGCCCTGGCGGAATGCGAGCGTGGCCGGTGGCGGCCCTCGAAGCGACGCAACGCGGCCCGCCCATTCATCGGAAACCCGCGTCAACGGTCCGCGAAATCGCGGATTGGCCCGCTGGCCCCTGCGAACGCGATGGCTCGCGAGCGAGTGCGTTCGGACTGACGCACGGTCGCGACCGCCGACGCTCGCGAGACGTCGAACCCGCGACCGGGTTATCCGAGACCCGCGCGGCCAGGCTCGCCCGCCGGCGAAGGCGGCGGCCTTCCGCGGCCGGACGGCGACGGTCGAGCGATCACGCCCGTGACCTGACGGCGTTCCGCGGACGCCCCCTGGGGCGACGCTCGGACGTCCCAGGCGCGTCGTGCGTTCCCTCGCCCTCCGAGATCCTGTCGGAACCCCGGGATTGGCGCTCCCTGCGCCGACGGATCCTGTCTTCCGCCTCCGAGCGCGTCGAGCGAACGACGACGCCGACGAAACGGGGGCCCGCCACGAAGCGCACGCCGGCTTCGCGAAGCGCGACAGCCATCCGGTTAACCAGCGATGCCTTGATGTCGACCGCACCATTCTCGTAGTCGTTGATGGATTTTTTCGAGACGTTGGCCAGCTCATGAAGCTCTTGTTGGGAAAAACCCAACAACATTCGGGCCGCCTGGCAAAGATATCCAGGGACTTTCTGTTCGACCGGAAAGTCCTCGGCATCCGCGATATCCGCGTTCGACGGCGGCTGTGACGACGCATGGAAGATCCTGATTCCGAGAACGCCGTTCCAATCGAAGTCAGACATAGCCTTTTCCGCCGAGCGGCCCGAGCGTGGCATGAAGCCGTCCGCCGTCGGCGGATACGCCGCGGTCGGCGAGCGTCCCATCACTATCCGATTCGGGCCGGCGTGCGACCCCTCGAGATGTCGCGCTCGTGCCGTTCCGGGCACGCGATGGCCGGCGACGGGCAGGGCCGTGGATCGGCGATATGCATCCGGCCCCAATGACCCGGACGCCCGCAGGGTCAACCCAGCAGTTCTCCACCGCGCGACGGGCTGGACAAACTTATATCATTGGTATAATAAAGACCCGGTCAGCGTGGGGGCGTCCCGGGAGGTCCGAAGGATGAGAGTGGGTGTCTTCTCCGACGATGCCGCAGGTCCTGCCACGGCAGCCGCGGTCGCGTCCGGCATGGCGTCCGTCCGCAGCCGGGTCGAGCTCGTTCCGAACCCGGCTCCGTCAAGCCCCGGTTGCGGACGGCCCGCGTTCCTGCCAGCCGCACGTCCCTGCCACGGCGGGGGAGCGGCGGCCGGCCGGGAAGACGAAGGCGACACCGTGTTCGTCCTGCCGCTGGAGCGTCTCGAGGACCGGGACCTGCGCGCCACGCTGGACGTCGTGCTGACCGTCGGTCAGGAGCGGGAGGCGGCGACCCGAGCCCTGCGAGCGGCCCGTTACGATGCGGGAACGCCTGCCGGCGCACTTGCCGGCGGCGAGCATTCGCACGCTGTCCCGCCGTGGTTCCTGCCCTGGTCCGGCCAGGTCGACCTCAGGACGAAGGCGACGCTGTCCGCGTCCAGGACGCTGCGTCTCCCGTTCGCGACGCGCACCGTGCCGTTCACGATGCCCCGACCGGATCGTGCCGGGCATCCGGTCCCGGCCGGCGGCGCGATGCCGCCAACCTCGCCGCGTACGGCTGTCCTCCTCGCCTCGCTCGTGACGGCGATCGCCGCCGATCCCCATGCGGCCAGGATCGACGCCGGGACCCTCGGTGAGTTGATGGCCGCGCGCGATTTCGAGCGCGAACGTCGAATCAGCGACCGACTTCGCGCGCTCTGCGTCGAGTTCGAGCGCCTCGACGCCGTCGCCGCGATGCCGCGAGGGATGCCCGTGCCACCGGGGAGAACGGCCATCCCGAGGCCGACGCGCCTTCGCGGACCCTCGCGACGGTGCGTGGATGATCCGCCCAGGGCGAGGTCCCCCGTTTTTCAGTGAGATTCGCCCGCCCGATCCATCGCACCCGAGAGGCCACGGTCCCATGGTTGCCAAGACGATGCCGAATCCCGCCGGCCGGCGGCCTCGCCGGAAAACGCGAGCCTATGAGCCGCCATTTCCCGGATCCCGTATCGGGTCTGAGCGGCGGAGGCGCCGGGAGAGGGCCGGCCAGCGTCGGCGGATCCCGGGGGCGGTCGACCGTGGGGCCGCCTCGCCGCCGGCCCGGACGCAGGAGGAGGTCGACATGGAACTCCTCGATGGCCGCTTCGACGAGATCCTGGATGTCGACTTCGACGATGCGCACGTGGAGGTGCAGCAATACACGGAAAACGGATCTGCTTACCTGAGGGAGAGGTCGTCGGTGCTTGGATCTTTGTCCGAGGACGGCGGGACGATCTAGGATGAGGCGAGCTCGACGCGCCCGCCCAGTTTCCCGACCCCGGGCGAGCGGCGGTCGGAGGATCCTCGGGACCGGCGCCGCGCCGGGTCGCGCGTGCCAGGCACGTGCATCCCGCAGATAGCGGGAACGCGAGAGACGACCCCACGGTACCGGGCGCCGAGTGGGCTCGCGGCGCATGTGCTCGGACCGACATGCCGGATCGAGGATACGGAGCCGCTCGACGAGCCTCGATCCCGGATCGATCGCGCGCGGTGATCCATGGGAGGCGGATTGCCGGGCGACGCGCGACATCGGTCGCGCCCTCTGACCTCCTGGTCCCGACGTCGAAGCCCGGTCTTCCGCTTGCGCGGCCTGCGCCCGCTCGCCGCTTTCACCCTCGATATGGAGACGGCCCCTGATCACCGCATTCTTCGGCTCGGCCGACCGCATCCAGGCCACGTACGCCGCACTCCTCATGGCCGACGGCTACGGCATCGTCGGGGAGCCCGTAACGCTGCTGCGGATCACGCTTCCCGGCGAACCGCCGCTGCCGCGACGGCGGATCACGGAGAGCGGGTTGAGCGTCCTGGAACTCGAGGCCCGGGACGAGGGCTCGCTGGCCGAACTCGTTCTCGGGCAGGCCGCGGCCGCCGAGGACGACTTGGTCCTCGACCTGCCTGGGCTCGCCCTGGGATACCCCTCGCTGCGGGAGCGGGTCGACGCGCCCGTCATGCCCGTCGGGGCGACGCCGCTGCACGAGTACCTCGCCGCGGTGGCCATCGCCACCGCAAGCCCGGCGGCGCACGACGGTCCCGCGATGGGCGTGCCGTGGCTTCTCGGGTGCGGGCGCAGCGGCGGGGTTTCCGCGGCCGACGCCTTCGCGCGGGCGATGCGCAGGCACGCGGACCTCGCGCCGCGACCGGAGCGCGTGCGCACGCTGCCCATGACGGTGCCGGCCCTCAGCCGCGGCGAGGCCGAACGCATCCTGGAGGGCGACCGCACCGCGCGGAGCCTGACGATCTCGCTCGCGCTCCTCGCGGTGTTGAGGGTCGCGGGCGCGCTCGGGAGCGCCGCTACGGTCGACCTGGCCGCCTACGCGAAAGCGTTGGGTGAGGACGCCGAGAGGGCGACGGCCCCCGACACGCGGGAGGCGGGCGAGCGCCTGCTCGACCTCGCGGACGCGCTCAACGGCATCCAGGACCGCGTCAGCCCGACCCTGGAGGACCTCGAGGCCGCACCCCGGTTGGAGCGTTGGTCGGTGGCGACCCGGCAGGTCCGCGTCCTTACCGGCGAGGTCTACGGGCATCCAAATTTCGCGAACGGTCGACGCATCTCGACGAGCGACCTCTACGCCACCGACGGCAAGACCTGGGCCCGCTCGCTGTCGCGCTGGTTCGCCCTGGGCGAGCCGGCTCGGAAGGGTGCCGGGTCGGCGTTCCACTGACCGAGGCGGACGCGTTCGGCGAACCCGGGATGCCGCGAGGTGACGGGACGGCCCGACCGAAGAGGCTTGGAGGCATCATGCGCAGCAGCGACCGTGACGACCCGACCGCGGGGACGGCGGCCCATCCGTCGCGGCAGCACGACCCGCTGACCCTGTGGCGGACCGTGCGCCTGCACGACATCGCGGCCGTCTCGCTCGCGGAGGTCCGGCGCGCTCTCTCGGGCGCCGTACTCGTCCACCATCGGGCCTGGCCGGCGGCCCGCCGCGGCGACGCCGCGGCCGCGATCGCGGTGACGCTCGACCTGACGCGGGGGCTCAAGCCTTCCGCCGCCGTCGTCGATCTCGCGCTCTCGTCCGTGCTCGTGCCCGCCTGGCTGGGCGATCCCGCGGCCGAGGCCGTCCTCGCCCACGTGCTCGCCGCCCTGCCGCCGCTGCGCGCGCGGCCGGGAGGTGCGGGACGCCGCCGACCGACCCGGCCCCGGCCGCCGCGGCGGTGACCCCGATCCCCGTACCGCCCGTCCACGCCCGGGAGCCCGACGCGATGAAGATCTGGATCCTCAGCGACCTGCACCGCGACGTCTCGCGATCGCCCTGGAACCCGGCCCGCATCCCCGATGCCGACGTGGCGGTCGTTGCGGGCGACGTCGGGAGCGGGCTGGTCGAGACGATCGCGTGGCTGGGCCGGACTGTCCGGCCGGCGATGCCCGTCGTCGTCGTCCCGGGCAACCACGAGTTCTATGGCAGCTCCATCGAGGACGAGCGCGCGCGAGGACGGTCGGCCGCCGGGCAGTTCGGCGTGACGCTGCTCGATGACGATACGGTCGAGCTGGCCGCCGCGACGTTCTCCGGCGGGACGCTCTGGACCGACTACGCCCTCGACGGCGCCGGGCGTCGGCCCGGCGCGATGCTGGCCGCCCGGATCGGCCTCAACGACCACCGCCGCATCGCCATCTCGAACCGTCCCGCACGCGTCCCGTTCGGTCCCGAGGACGCGGCCACCCTGCACTGGATCACCCGGCGGCACCTCGATCTCGCGCTCGGGGTCGCGGACCCGCCGGAGCGCCGCGTCCGCCCCCACGTCGTCGTGACGCACCACGCCCCCGAGCCGAGGATCGCTCGACCCGCGCTTCGTCGGCAGCGCGTTGAACCCGGCGTTCGCGTCCGACCTCGCCGGGCTCATCGACGCCGGGCGGCCGGACCTCTGGATTCACGGCCACGTCCATGCCTGCACCGACCACCGCGTCGGCGCGACCCGCATACTGTGCAACCCGCGCGGCTACGACCGGGAGAACGGTCGTTTCGACCCGGCCCTCGTCGTCGAGGTGCCGTCGTAGCCCCGCCCGTCGGCCCTTCCCCGACCCTTCGCCCACGCCCGACGTCCATCCACCGACAGGATCCCCATGTCGTCACTCGCCTTCCTAAGGGACGATTTCCTCGATCTTGAGACCGGCGAGTCCGGCTACGACGTTCGCCGACCGTCCACCGAGACCTTGGCGGCGTTCGCCTTGGAGGAGGCCCTGTCGGTCGCCGAGCGCCGCCGCATCGCCCGGGACACCTACTTCGCCCTAGTGATCCAGGTCCCGTCGGAGGCCTGGGTCGAGCCCGTATGCGACGCCTGTCGTCGGCTGACCGAATGGTCCCACGTCGTGGCCCGGGCCGGCTCGCCACGCGGCGGGCTCAGGCCCGACCTCGGCAACGAGACGGTCGCCGAGAGGCTCTCCCAGGGCGGTCGCGTGCTCGGCGTTTCGCAAGCGCCCGACCGGTACCTGCCCTCCGCCCTCGTCGGCGCGGCGGATCTACGCGTGCGGCTGGTCGGTGCGACGGACACGGTCGTCGCGCGCGCCGTCCGCGCCGCCACCGGCAGATGCCCTCGCATCGTCCCGCCCGGCGCAGCGCGAGGTCTGGACTACTTCGAGGTCGCCGCCGCACTCCGCGGCCGGACCGCGCGGGAGTGCCTCGGGCGCCTCGCCGCTGCCGTGCGGGCCAAGGCGACCGTCGACCCGTCCGTCGCCGAGGCGCCCGCGTTCGCCACCCTGACGGGCTTCGGGGAGGCGCACGCGTGGGGTTCGCGCTTCCTGCGCGAACTGGAAACGTGGAGGGAGACCGGCGCACCCGCGTTCCAGCGGATCGAGCGACACCTGGCCCTGGGATCCGCGCCGGGTTTGGGCAAGTCCACCTTCGTGCGGGCGCTCGCGAAGGCGGCGGACCTGCGGCTCGTCCAGACCTCCGTCGGATCCTGGTTCAGCGCGTCGGACGGCTATCTCGGGGGCGTCCTGCGCGCCTGGGAGACCACTTACGCGAGCGCATGCGCAGCCGCACCTAGTATTTTATTCCTCGACGAGGCGGATGCGCTTCCGAGCAGGGAATCGCTCACCGACCGCGGAAGGGATTTTTGGACCCCCGTGTGCACGAGCGTGCTGCTCGGTATCGATGGCCTGAACGCACCCGGCAGCCCGGAGGTGTGCGTGATCGCCGCCACCAACTTCTCCGAGCGGCTCGATCCCGCGCTCGTCAGGCCGGGGCGGCTGGGACGCGTGATCCGCATCCATCCTCCTTCCGCACCCGAACTGGCGGCCATCATGCGCCAGCACCTCGACGACGGCGAGCTTCCCGGTCAGGACCTGACCCCGGTCGGCGAATTGGCGCTTGGCGGAACCGGCGCCCAGGTCGTCGGATGGATCTCGCAGGCGCGGGCCGCGGCGCGGGCCGCCGGACGCCCGATGCAGGTCGCCGATCTCGCGTACCGGATCGCCCCGCCCGACCGCTCGACGACGGCCGAGCGCCGCCTCAGGGCGGTCCACGAGGCGGGGCACGCCATCGGGTTCGAGCTCCGCGGCGCCGCGTACGTCAAGCAGGTCGATCTCGTCCCGCGACCCGACTCGTCGGGCGCCACGAGCATCAACAACCGGCTCGGGACCTCGCCGACCCGGACGGAGATCGAGAACCTCGTCGTGGCGCTTCTGTGTGGCCGCGCGGCGGAGACCGTCCTCATCGGCGAGCCGAGCGCCGGGGCGGGCGGCGATGCCCAATCCGACCTCGCGCGGGCCACGGCCCTGGTCGCCGGGTGCCACGGCACATACGGGCTCGGCGAGGCAGTGGCCTACCGCGGCCCGATCCACGAGGTGACGAGTCGTCTCGCCCTCGACCCCGTCCTGCTGGCCGCGGTGGAGGTCGATCTCGCGCGACTGAACGGCGAGGCGCTGCGTCTCATCGAGGCGCACCGAACCCTCGTCGAGACCGTGGCGGAGCGGCTGCTCGCGGAGCGCGTCCTATCCGGTGACGCCCTGCGCGCGATCATGAACGCCGTGCCGCCGTCCGTCGCCGCCCGGTCCGGGGGCGCGGCATGACACGGCATGTCTTTCCGACGCGGCAGGCCTTTCCGCTTCCGGCCGCCGAGGCCACTCCGGATGAAGCCGTCCGCCTCGAAACTCGGCACCCCACGCAGCCCATGCCGCTGCGGCTCTGGGTCCTGTCGGATCTGCGGGTCGACCTCAACCCCTTCGAACTGGACGCCGCACCGCCCCGTTTCGACGCCGCCGTCGTCGCCGGCGGGATCTGCCCGGGTCTCTGCGACGCGGTGCTCTGGCTGGCCCGCGCGCTCGACGGCCGCCGGGACGACCGCCCCGTCATCCTGGTGCCGGGGCCGGTCGAGTTCTGCGACGGCGTTCCGGTCGGCGAGGCGCTCGCGCGAGCCGTCCCGCTCGCCCGGGAACTCGGCATCACGCTGCTGCACGACACGTCCATTCGCCTCGGGGATCCGGAGACGAGCGGCGTCCATATCCTTGGCGCGACGCTGTGGCCGGATTTCGCCGTCGACGGGACGGCGAACAGTAGGGAGGCCCGCGCCCACGCGCGCCATCGCTGGTCGATCAAGGACCTCGCGAGCAGCGCGCCCGGCATTCCCTTCCTCCCGCACGACGCCGCGGGTGCCCATCATCGGTCGCGTGCGTACATCGAGGACGCGCTCTCCGCCGTCGTCGTCGGTTCGGGAGGCTACGGCAGCGTGGCCGCTTCGGTGATCCCGAGCATCCTCACCGGCGACCGGGTCGTTGTCGCGACGGCGTATCCGCCGTCGCGGTCGTGTCTGCCGCCGGATTTGGCGGAGCCCCTCCTCGATCCGTGGCGGGTCAACTGGCACGCCTCGGATCTCGACGCGGTGATGCAGGCGTGGGGCGCCCCGGCGGTCTGGGTCCACGGCAACGTGCCGGCGGTCCTCGACAGGCGCATCGGGCGCACCCGCGTGGTCAGCAATCCTCGGAACCGCGGGGACCCGACCTCGGGCTTCGAGCCCTTTCGGACCATTCTCGTCTGACTTCGGAGAGCCGACGCATGCAACAGACCCAGCCCGTCCTGCCACTCCTGCCGCCGCCAGGCGCATCTGCCGTTTCCCGTCGCCCGATGGTGGGGAAGGGCGCCAGGCGCACCGCGTCCCACGGGTACCCGGAACCGGCGCCGGGCCAGGATGCGGTCCTGGCGGTCGACATCGAGACCGTGCCGGACGAGACGCTGATGCCGCCGGAGGCGGACTGGCCCCGCGACAAGTTCGCCAAAGCCGCCTGGCACAAGGTGGTGGCGGTCAGCTTCGTGCAGGCGGACATCCTGCGAGACCCCGACACCGGCCTGGAGGAGTACCGCGTTACGGCCTGCCGCAGCGGCGGCGAGGACGACTGGGACGAGGCACGCCTTCTGAACGGGTTCTGGCGCCACTTCGCCTCCCGCCGGTTCCGATGCGTCACCTGGAACGGTCGCGCCTTCGACATGCCGGTGATGCTCCAGCGCTCGATGGTGCACGGCATCGCCGCGGCGACCTGGTACCGTGGCGGCACCCGCTGGTCCGGATACGAATCGCGCTTCTCCGGCGACTGGCACGCCGACGTGATGGACGCGGTCTCCGGCTACGGGGCGTGCAGCCGCCTCACCCTCGAGGAGGCGGCCGCAATGCTGGGGCTGCCGGGCAAGCTCGGCGAGCACGGGGCGAACGTCGCCGAGCTCGTCGCCGCCGGCCAGCTCGGACGCGTCCGGGCGTACTGCGAGACGGACACGCTGAATACTTTCCTCGTCTACCTGCGCCACGCCTACTTGGCGGGCCGCACCGACGCGGACGCGCATGACCGCGCGGTCGCCGGCCTCATGGATTACCTATCGCGCGAGCGTCCGACGCGACCGCATCTCGGGCGGTTCCTCGACGCGTGGCGGCGAAACTCGAACGTTCGCCCGGCCTTCGTCACGGGACGGCGATGACGTCATTCACGGGCGGCGCCGGGTTACCTGACGCTGAAAATTCCAGGGGCTTACGCCGTTGGTCCCCAGGGACTTACGGGGACTTACTCGGGGGCGTATCCAAGCTAAGTCTCTGACGAACCACACAGAATTCCTGCGGAGAGGAACCTGGTGGAGCTGAGGGGAATCGAACCCCTGACCTCCGCAGTGCGATTGCGGCGCTCTCCCATCTGAGCTACAGCCCCGTCGAGGCGCCGGCCTTGTAGGCGCGGGCGGCTCAGCCTGTCAATTCCTGTCGCCCGTCTTTCATGCGCCGCCCCGCGACGGGCATCGGCACCGCGCAGACCTGAGGATTCGACGCCGCGTATGTACGCCTTGCTCTGGCTCATCAACACCGTCATCCAGCTTTTCATCTACGTGCTGATCGCGAGCGCCGTCTTGAGCTGGCTCGTCGCCTTCAACGTCGTGAACGTGCGCAACCCCGTCGTCGCGCAGATCGGCGAGGTTCTCTACCGCCTGACCGAACCCGCCCTGCGCCCGATCCGGAATCTCCTGCCCAATCTCGGCGGTGTGGACATCTCCCCCATCATCTTGATCCTGCTGCTGCTGTTTGTGCAGAGGCTCATCACCGTCGATCTTGTGCACTTCCTGATCTGAGCGACCGATCCCGGCCAGCGGGATCCGTCGGAAGGGGACGCCTGCCCGTGAAGACCAATCCCGGCCGTTTCTTCGAGGATTTCCGCCTCGGCGAGACCATCCGCCATGCCACCCCGCGCACGGTCACGGCGGGCGACGCGGCGCTCTACACGGGGCTCTACGGGCCCCGCTTCGCCGTGCAATCGTCGGACGCCTTCGCGCGCGCCTTCGGCTATCCGAAGAGCCCGCTCGACGACCTGCTGACCTTCCACATGGTGTTCGGCAAGACCGTGCCGGACGTGTCCCTCAACGCGCTGGCCAATCTGGGCTACGCCGAGGGCGGGTTCCGGCGTCCGGTCTATCCGGGCGAGACCCTGTCGACCGTCTCCGAGGTGATCGGCCTCAAGGAGAGTTCGAACCGCCAGACCGGCGTGGTCTACGTGCGTTCGGTGGGCTCCGACGAGGCCGGCGCGACCGTGCTGAGCTATTGCCGCTGGGTGCTGGTGCGCAAGCGCGACCCGCAGGCCGCGATCGCCGAGGAGCACGTGCCGGCCCTCGCCAAGGTGGTCGATCCGCGCGATCTCGCGGGCGCCCTGCCGCGGCTCTCGGCCGCCGCCTACGATTCGGAGCTCGCCGGCAGCCCGCACCGCTTCGCCGACTACGCGGTGGGCGAGCGGATCGACCACGTCGACGGCATGACCGTCGAGGAGGCCGAGCACCAGATCGCCACGCGCCTGTTCCAGAACACCGCCAAGGTCCATTTCGACGGCCTGGCCGCCAAGGACACCCGGTTCGGCCGCCGGCTGATCTATGGCGGGCACGTGATCTCGCTCGCCCGGGCGCTCAGCTTCAACGGCCTCGCCAACGCCTTCGCGCTCGCCGGCATCAATGCCGGCCGCCACGTCGCGCCGCTGTTTGCCGGCGACACGGTCTATGCCTGGAGCGAGGTGCTGGAATCGGCCGATGTCGGCCGGGACGATGTCGGGCTGCTGCGCCTGCGCACGGTCGCCACCAAGAACCAGCCCTGCGGCGCCTTCCCGGACCGCGCCGGGGAGGGCTACGATCCGGCGGTGATCCTCGATCTCGACTACTGGGCGTTCGTGCCGAAATAGCGGGGGCGCGAGGCCTGGCGATCGGACCTTTGCCTATGGCCGTGACCAGCATCCGCAAGGCAGGGACCGTGGCCGTGAGGCCCGCGGAGCCGGAGGACGCGGCCGCGATCGCGGCGATCCACGTGACCGCATGGCACGAGGCCTATGCCGGCCTCCTGCCGGACGAGATGATCGCCGCCCTCACGGTCGAGGTGCGGCAGGCGTGGTGGGCGCAGGTTCTCAGCAAACCCGCGCCGGGCCCCCACGAGGCGGTCTACCTGGTCGAGGTCGAGGGACGGCTGGCCGGGTTCGGCGTGGGCAACGCCCAGCGCTCGGACACGCTGGCGGCGGGCTTCGACGGCGAGATCCGGGGGCCCTACGTCGTGCGGGCCGCCCAGCGGCGCGGCGCGGGCCGGGCGCTCGTCGCCGCGACGGCCGCGGGTCTCGAGCAGGTCGGGCATCGCGCCGTCGGTGCCTGGGTGCTGCGCACGAACGTGCCGGGCCGGCGCTTCCTCGAAGGTCTCGGCGGCACCCTGATCAACGGGCCCGAGGCGGTACGCGGGCACGGGCGTCTGACGGAGGTCGCCTACGGGTGGCACGATGTCGCCCGGCTCGTCGCGGCGGCGGCTCCCGCCCCCCGAGACGGCGACGGCAGGGCGGCGCCCCCGCCGCCCCGGACGGGTTAGAGGCGTTTCCGCCCACGGGGAGGCCGGCCCCCGGCCCCTCAGCGGATCCCGCCGCCGACCACCCCCGCCTCCACCGCCAGCGACAGCCGATCCGTGACCGCCCACTCGACCCCGACGCCCGCCACCGGCCGGACCGCGATGTCCTGGCGGCTGAACGGCAGGGAGCCCGGCGTCGGCCCGACGCGCAGGGTCTCGTGCAGGGCCACCGCCCCGGTCTTGGCGTAGACCAGGACGTCCGGCGACAGCAGCGTCCCGACCTTCACCTCGAGGGCGCCGGCGAAGTCGCGGCCGTAGGCGAGCCGCCCGTAGCCGGGCGTCAGGGTGCCACCGAGCCCGGCGAGAGAATCGAAGCTGCCGCTGATCCCGTAGAGGATCGGGCCCTCCTGCCACATCCGGCCGGCCTCGAAGCCGATGGTGGGGCCGGAATAGCTGCCGACGTGGCGCGAACTCGTCACCGCGTAGCCGGTCGACAGGCGGGCATAGGAGCCGGTCCAGCGACCGGCCGCGTCCTCGATCCGCTCGGGCCACGCGAAGGACGGCAGGGGGGCGAAGCCGATCGACGGCCACAGGAGGGCCTGGGCGGCGACGGGCCCTGCCGGCAGGCAGCCGGCCCCGAGCACGAGGCCGGCCGCGAGCCGGCGGAACGGACGGGATCCGGCGCATCGAATCATGCCGACAGCTTAGCCGAAGGCGCCGGGCCGCGACAGGGCGGAGCGGGCCCTTCCGGTCATGGGCGTGCGCGGGACGGTTGTCGGCAGAGTCTCCGCTAAGCCATTGATGTCGCTGAACCTCGCTCGATGGTGCGCGCAGCGGGATTGTCGGCCTTGGGGGGCGACGCGTGCCGGCTGGGGCAAAAACACCCCCGTGCATGCTTCAAGGGCACCTGAGGGCGCGTGAGCGGGAGGCCGCCCGCAGGCCAGACCTCATCAGCCATGGCAGCTCGCGCCGGGTGAACGGCCAGCCGTGATTTGCGGGCGCCCGGGCGTCCTTGGGCCGACCGTAGGCGATGCCCTCGCGCCGGACAGCTCGGCGATGCTGTCCTCGCCGCACAGGCGCTCCTGCACGATGCGGATCGTCTCCGCGGACGGGACCCGCCGGCGCGGGGTCCGACGGATGTCCTTGATCACGGTCGCCGCCGGCTTCCGTGCCGGCCCGGACGTCTGTTTCATCCTCGCTCCTGAGGAGCCGGCCATCCTCCGTTCGTGAGGATCTCATGCCAGCGGCCCATGGGGCCGACGCCACCTCGGCGCATCAGTCGGCCCGTACAGGGAGCGCTCCGGCTTGGCAGCCGTCCGCACGAGCCTCGGCACGTCGCGCGTCGTGTACAGTCTCGCGCCGGCTCTTGCGGGCCGGCGCGTGTCGTTCGGTGCCGCGGCAGGGTGTGCAACGCCCGGAGGAACACATCCACGTCGTCGCGGGTGTTGTAGAACGCGAGCGAGGCCCGCACCGCCTGGTCGACACCGAAACGGCGCAGGGCCGGGAGGGCGCAGTGGTGGCCCGAGCGCACGGCGATGCCGTGGGCGTCGAGGTGGTGGGCGACCGCCTCGTCCTCCTGCCCCTCGACCGTGAAGGACATCACGCTCGCCTTCTCGTGCGCCGTGCCGATCAGGCGCAGACCCTTCACCTCGGCGAGGCCGGCTTGCGCGTAGTGCAGCAGGTCGTGCTCGTAGGCGGCGATGGCCGGCAGGCCGATGCCTTGCAGGTAGTCGAGGGCCGCGCCGAGGCCGACCGCCCCGGCGATGTCCGGCGTGCCCGCCTCGAACTTCTCCGGCGCGCCCTTGTAGACCGTCTTGGCGAAGGTGACGTCCTCGATCATGTGGCCGCCGCCCTGCCAGGGGGGCATCGCCTCCAGCAGGGCGGTCTTGCCGTAGGGGGCTCCGATCCCCGTCGGCCCGAAGACCTTGTGGCCGGAGAAGACCAGGAAGTCGGCGTCCAGCGCCTGCACGTCGAGCGGCGTCCGAAGGCCGCGCACCTGAGTATTTCAGGCCGAGAAATGAAGTATCCAATCGTTTCTCGGCGCAATCGTCAGCACCATCCCCGCCAGAAGGCAAAATCTGCCCGCTTGTCGGCTCTGATATGCTCGGGTCTCATTAAAGGAAAATTCGAAGACATCGTGCTCTGCTCGCCCTTCGAGGGGTGACGCGAGGGCAAACCATGTCGATCAGCTCGATATCGTCTACAAACCAGCAACAAAACCTCATCGGCGCGACGCGGCAGGCCGCGACCTCGGCGGCGACCCAGTTCGTCGATGCCGTCTCGGCGGATACATCGGGGCAGACTTCTTCCACGACATCGAGCTCGAGCGCGATGAGCCCGGCCGCTTCGACGGGCGTCGCCCCAACGTCCACCTTGTCGAGCGACATGCTGTCCTCCCTGCTGCAGCTCCAGTCGACCGCCACCTCGAACGGATCAACCGCCTCATCCTCGTCGGGGACCGGTTCGGACCCGAGCAGCTCCTCCCAACCGGCGCCCGTTCATCACCATCACGGCGGCCATCACGGCGCGCCGCCCGCGACGAATTCCAGCGGGCCGGACCCCTCGCAAACGAGCAGCGCCACTGCGGAGCCGAGCGCCACCCCGACGGCGACGGCGGCCACTACCACCGCCGATCGTCCGCTGGCGGCATAGAGGCCCGCCGCAAGAGCGGCGCGCCGGCCGGTGCATCCCTGCGAGGCCGGTCAGCGCCACGCCTCCCGCGGCGACGGCGGTGCCGCGCACGCGCCGCGGTACGACTACCCGCCCCATCACGACCGCCGTCGGCGCGGGCGTGTCGCGAACCGGCGCGCGGGCCGCAGGCGGGCGATCGCGGTTCCGCCTCCCTGCGTCGGTCCCGGCTGGGCATTGGACGCCGCGCGCCAGCACCCGGTTCTGCTCGCGCACGGTCCCCGCCCCTGAGAGGCCGCTGCGCGCGTGCAGCCGCGGCATGGCTTCGAACCCCTGGATTGCGATTGATTGCGAGGGGTGGGAAAGAGCATATCCGCCCTCGGGCATGCTGCCGGTCGGGGCCGCCCCGTGTGCGACCAGGTCTGGAGGCGCGCGGGTCTCCCGGCCGGGCTCGTCGACGTCGCGTGCCGATCGCGGACCACGCTCCTGTCGGAGAGCCCTCCGCGCAACTGCGAGAGGCGTCGGAGTGACCGTCAGTACCGTGCCGATCAGTGCCTCCGCCTACCCGTTCGGAGCGGGTGGTGGCGACGTGGGAAACCTGGTGCGGACCCTCGACTGGGCGGCCACGTCCCTGGGGGCCATCGAGACCTGGCCGCAGAGCCTCCGCACCGCCGTCGGGATCGTGCTGCACTCGCCGGTGCCCATCGTCCTCCTGTGGGGCGAGGACGGCATCATGATCTACAACGATGCCTATTCGGTTTTCGCAGGCGGCCGTCATCCGCGCCTGCTCGGCTCGAAGGTCCGCGAGGGGTGGTCGGAGATCGCCGACTTCAACGACAACGTCATGCGGGTCGGGCTGGCGGGTGGCACGCTGGCCTACAAGGACCAGGAACTCACCCTCGACCGCTTCGGCGCACCGGAGCGGGTCTGGATGAACCTCGATTACTCGCCGGTGCTGGACGACGCCGGACGGCCGGCCGGCGTCGTCGCCATCGTGGTCGAAACCACCGAACGCGTGCTCGCCGAGCGGCGCCTGCGGGAGAGCGAGGCGATCGCGCGGGAGAACGTCGAGCGCGTCCATCTCGCTCTCGCGGCCGGTGCGATCATCGGCACCTGGGTCTGGGAGTTGCCGACCAATCGATTCACCGTCGACGAGGGTTTCGCCCGCAACTTCGGCCTCGACCCCGCCCTGGGCCGCGAGGGCTTCAGCCTGCAACAGGTGGTCGAGACGGTCCATCCCGACGACAAGCCCGGGCTGATCAAGGCCATCGAGACGGTGGTCGCGCAGGGCGGAGCCTACGCGCACCAGTACCGCGTGCGGCGCGACGACGGGAGCTACCACTGGATCGAGGCCAACGGCCGCGTCGATTACGCACCGGACGGGACGCCGCTGCGGTTCCCCGGGGTTCTCCTCGATGTGGACGAGCGACGCGCGGTGGAGGCGGAGCGCGACCGGGCGAACGCGGATCTCCGGGCACTCACCCAGACCCTGGAGCAGCGGGTCACGGAGCGCTCGGCGGAGCTGATGATCGCCGAGGAAGCCTTGCGGCAGTCGCAGAAGATGGAGGCCGTCGGCCAGCTCACCGGTGGCTTGGCGCACGACTTCAACAACCTGCTCACCGGCATCTCCGGCAGCCTCGAACTGCTCCAGACCCGGATGAGCCAGGGCCGGCTCACGGAGCTCGACCGCTACATCAACGCCGCCCAGGGCGCCTCGAAGCGGGCGGCCGCGCTCACCCATCGCCTGCTCGCGTTTTCACGCCGCCAGACCCTCGACCCGAAGCCGACCGACGTGAACCGCCTCATCGCCGGCATGGAGGAACTCATCCGACGCACCATCGGGCCCGAGATCACGCTGGAGGTGGTCGGGGCGTCGGGCCTTTGGTCGGCCCTGGTCGATCCGAGCCAGCTTGAGAACGCGCTGCTGAACCTCTGCATCAACGCGCGCGACGCGATGCCGAACGGCGGTCGCATCACCATCGAGACCGCCAACAAGTGGCTCGACGACCGTGCCGCCAAAGAACGGGACCTCGAACCCGGCCAGTACCTCTCGCTGTGCGTGACGGATACCGGCACGGGCATGCCTCCGGATGTCATCGCCAAGGCGTTCGAGCCGTTCTTCACGACCAAGCCGATCGGTCAGGGCACCGGCCTCGGCCTGTCGATGATCTACGGGTTCGTCCGCCAGTCGGGCGGACAGGTCCGGATCTACTCGGAGGTCGGCGACGGCACCACGATGTGCCTCTACCTGCCGAGGCATTACGGTCCGGCGGAGAAGGCCGACGCGGTGCCCGACCTGTCGGGGGCACCGCGTGCCGAGCAGGGGCAGACCGTGCTCATCGTCGACGACGAGCCCACCGTACGCATGCTGGTGACGGAGGTCCTGGAGGATCTCGGCTACACCGCCATCGAGGCGGCCGACGGGGCAACCGGCCTGAAGGTGCTCCGCTCGGACGTGCGCATCGACCTGCTGGTCACGGACGTCGGGCTCCCCGGCGGCATGAATGGGCGCCAGATGGCCGATGCCGGCCGTGTGGTCCGACCGGGGCTGAAGGTGATGTTCATCACCGGCTATGCCGAGAACGCCATCGTCGGGAACGGACACCTCGAACCCGGCATGGCCGTCCTGACCAAGCCCTTCGTGATGGAAGCGCTGGCCTCCCGGATCAAGGACCTGATCGCCGATCCGTAGGTGCATGCGATCGGGCGCAAGATCCAGCGACGCGGTGAGACCAAGGTCCACGGGCGGCCAAGCCCGCGCCGCCGGGAAACGATCGATCCGGGTCGGGGATGCGCAGGATTGCCGGCCGCCTGTGCGCAAGCTGCAGCGGGCAGAACGCAGGCGAACATCCCGTTGGAGGCGAGGCCCGCAGTGGCACGGGCCTCTCCAACGCAGCTCCGGGTCGAACCCGCGCCTTTCGCCGAGGACAAGCAGGCCTAAGCCTCAGCTCTGCTTCAGCTTGGCGATCGTCTCGGATGGCACCCCGGCGAAGTTGTTCGCCACCAGATAGTTCGGGCTGGCCTTGATCCAGGCGTCGAGGTCGATCTCCTCGAACTTGCCGTTGTCCCAGGTCTGGACGATCTCCAGATCCCCGTCACCGACGTTCTTGATCGCGTGGCCGAAGCCCATCGGGATGTAGGCCACGTCACCCGGGCTGAAGTCGGCGACCTTGCCCCGGCCCCCCGATCCGAACAGCGGCACCTGTCCCTTCCCCTTCAGGTAGAAGTGCCACTCGTTGGCGTTTACGTTCCAGTGCAACTTGCGCATCCGGCCGGGCCGGATGGTCATGACGCCGCCCGACATAGACTTGGACACCGGCCACTCATCCACCGTCGCGAGCCGGAACGTGCCGCCCTCGAATTCCCGCACCGCCCGCGGATCCTTGAGGAGCCGGAACTTGTGGGTGGAGTCCTTCGGCCACGGCGCGTCGAGCGCCTGGGAGAGCGGGATGGCTGGGCCGGCCTGGATGTAGGTCTCGCCCTTCGGGAAGGCGTCGAACGCCTCCTTCGGGAGGCCGAAATTCTGGGCCAGCATGTCCTTCGGCGTGACGTCGATCCAGTCGGTGATCGAAAAGGTGCCGTGCTCGGAGAAGGCGCCGTTGTCGAACGACAGGATGAAATGGCACGGCTTGTCGCCGATCGTCTGGATCGAATGGCCGTGCCCCCTCGGGAAGAACCAGAGATCGCCCGGTTCGTAGTTGTTGATCTCGCTCGCCCCCGAGGGGTCCAGCACGACGGTCTGACATCGGCCGTCGATCACGTAAGCCCATTCGGCTGCGATGGCGTGCCAGTGCAGCTCGCGCGAGGCGCCGGGATCGAGGAACATGTGCACGCCCGCGATACCCTTGCTGATGGGGAACTGGTGGACGGTGGCTTCCTTGGCCCAGCCCCCCGACGTGATCTTCGGGACGCTGCCGTCGAGGGAGAAGCGGAAATCGGGCATCGCGCCGACATCCTTCGGATCATGGTAGGCGACCTGGGCTCCCGACGGGAGCTGCTGCACGTCGCGGCCGAAGCCGCCCTGACCTGGGTCGCCGTGGTCGTGCTCCAGCGCCCGCGCTTGGTCCGCCATCATCCCGCCAACGCCGAGGGCTGCGGCTCCGAGAAACACGCGTCTGTTGGCGTCCATGGGGTACCTCCTGAACGTGTGACCTCAAGTCTTTCGCGGGACGCGGTCTATGGACGTGGCGTGCCGGAATTCGCGTGCGGCAAAGCATGGCGACACGCCTGTGCGTCCCTGAATGTGTAACCGAACCCTCCGCAAACACGCCTCGCCACAGGTCAGATCCGGGTTTTCCCTCAGATCGCGAGCGTCGGACTCTGGCTGCTCCGTCAGGACCAGAACAATCGGGACGGGCGAGGAGCGATATTGTTCACTCGGCATGTTCGTTGCCCAGAAACGTACGAAGGACATCACTCGCGACAGGGTCTTCGCTCAGGCCGACGGCGCCCCTCCAACGGATTGGCGCCATCCGCACCGGGATCGGAAAGACGTTGTCGCGGATCCGTCGGCCGGCCGGTCCGACCGGTGCTCGCTGTGCTCCTTCCAGATCGCGCGGCTCCATCGCTGCCGGGATCGATCGATTCATAGACCCAGCGTCAAATGAGCGTGCCCGGATTTTGTAGATACTTAGACTTGATTGCCTCAATCGAGCGGTAGCTCAGGGCTGCCAGCGTGTTCGTGGGGTTGTACCCCGCATTCTGCGGAAAGGCGCTGGCTCCGTGCACGAAGACGTTCGGCACATCCCAGCTTTGCAGGTGGGTCGTTACCGCCGAGGTGTTGCGGTCCACGCCCATGATCGCCCCTCCGACGATGTGCGTGGTCTGATAGGGCACAATGCTGAATGGGACGGGGGGCAGAGAAACCTTGAGGTGATCAGGCCGCATCGCCTTGGCGATCTCAACACTCTTGTCGACCAGGAACTGCCGCATCTTGAGGTCGTTCTGCGGGAAATCGAACGTGATGCGGGCCAGTGGAACGCCGAAAGCATCTCGATAGGTCGGGTCGAGGTCGATGTAGTTCGCGCGATGCGCGGTGCTGCCGCCATGGGCCTGGATCGTGAAGGACCGGTCGTACCAATCGTGCAGGGCTCGCTTCCAGCCGGATCCCCAGCTCGGCGAGCCGTCAGGAAGCGTGCTTTGCTGGATCGGGCGCGCACCGGTGGTCTGTGCGAGGATGTAACCGCCGCCGATGAAGCCGTGGGGGCCGTGATCGAAGTTGTCGCCGTTGAACTCGTCCAACGTCATTCCCATGGCGCCGGCTCCCGCATAGCCGTTCATCCGTTTATTCGCGAAGAACGGATAGGTGTAGGCTATCGTCTGGTAGGTGAAGTTCTTGCCGACCGTGCCTTTGGCGGTCCGTGGGTCGTAGCCCGGGCCGATCCCTGAGGCGAGCATCAACCGCACGTTGTGAAACTGGAAGGCGCAGAGCAGGACGAGGTCGGCCGGCTGGAACAGCGCCTGCCCCGCGGCATCCACGTACGTGACGCCGCGGGCCGACTTCCTGTCCGGGGTGAGTTCGACGCGGGTCACATGACTGTCGCAGCGCAACTCGAAATTCGGGTTCTTCAGAGCGATCGGCAGAACCGTATTGAAGGGGCTGGCCTTCGACCAGTTGTAGCACCCGAACCGCTCGCAGAAGCCGCAATAGGTGCACGGCCCCATCTGCACGCCGTCGGGATTGGTGTAGGAATCCTGGCTCATATTCGAGGCGGGCTGCGGGAACGGCTTGTAGCCCATGCCGCGTGCTGTCTCGGCGAACTGCCGAGGCCCGTAGCTCTGCTTGAGCGGTGGGCAGGGATACTCCCGGCTGCGCGGGCCCTCGAAGGGGTTGCCGCCCTCCCGGATCGCACCCTTCAGGTTTCCGGCTTGGCCTGATGTGCCACAGACGTATTCGAATTTATCGTAGTACGGTTCGAGCTCGTCGTACGTGACACCCCAATCCTGGATGGTGAGCTCCGGGTCGATCGCCTTCTTCCCGTAGCGGGCCTCGTTGTGGCTTCGCATCTGGAAATCGGTCGGAAGGAAGCGCCAGTGCTGCCCATTCCAGTGCACCCCGGCTCCCCCGAGGCCTTCACCTGGCAGGAAGGCGCCAAGGCGGCGCATCGGAAGGGCCGTCTGCTTGAGGTGATTGCGGAACGTCACCGTCTCGCGGGACAGATTCTGGAACATCTCGCCACGCACGCTCCAGCGCAGCTCGTCCATCGTGTTCGGGACGGCGAAGTTCGGGATCGTGTCGCGATAAGGCCCGCGTTCGAGTCCCACGATCCGCAAGCCGGTGTCGGCCAGTTCTCGCGCGGCAATCGCGCCCGTCCAGCCCATCCCGACTATGACGACATCGACGTGCGGCATGTGGCGCGGCATGCGACCCTCCCGAGTCGTCAGGCACCGATGGAGACGGGGTCGATCCGGTAGACCTCACCGTTCAGGGCGACGGCCTCGGTCAGAGCGGGGTTGGTGCCCGGGAAGTTGAGCAGCCGCCACCCCGCCATGCCGCGGTTGCCGTCGTAGACCGGGTCGGCGAGATAACCTTCGACCACGTTCTGCCAAACCAATTGGAAGAAGGCTGCCGAGGAGACGCCGTCCAGGTCGATCTTGCCCTGCTCCAGGAGCGTGAGCACCGCGTCCTGATCGGCAGGGCCAAGGTCAACGAACCGCTTGCCGTTCACGCCGAGGCACCACCGGTCGAGAGCCAGGAAGCCGATGCGGTAGATTTGAGCCGGCGTCAGAGCGAGCTGCCATCCTTGTGAAGGGGCGCCCTCGGCCCAGGGGCCGGCCATGTACCATCGCGCTGCTGCGCCGAACTGTCCGCCGAGCTCACGGTCGATGAACGTCACCACACCGGCCTCGACGGCGCCGGGGCCAAGATCATCGGCCGGGATTAGACGGTCCGCCATGGCCGTCAGGGTCTCGACCTCTGGATTTGTCAGGAAGCGGTAGCCCTGCGGGCCGCGTGTCGGGACTTGCCCCGGCTGCGGAGGGCAACCCGGCGGGACGACGGCGTCCGGCCGCTGCGGGGCGACCGACGTCGCCTGCTGCGCCTCGACCGTTCCCGCATCGAGAGCCAGCGCACTGGCTGCCCCACCGATCAGAAATCCGCGGCGTGAGGCGCGTCCCGCGGGATGGTCGGGATCGCGCGTCACGGCCGTCCTCCCCCCTCGCCATCGGTCTTCCGGTCCTTGCCGGCCACAGTGGACGTGTCTGCCCCAGCCGGGCGGCCCGAGCCAGCGGTCGGGCCGGAGGCGCCTTCACCCGGACGCGCCTTCGAGCCGGAGGACACACCCGCAGCGCCCGGTGCTGCGGCAGCACCGCCGGTGCCGGCCGCCGGCGAGGACCGCGGTCCCGAATACGACGGCGCCTGCTCGGCCGAACGTTCGCCTCTCCCTGCCTCTGGCGCGGCGGTCTGGCGTGCGCGCTGGTGTGCCCTCGCGTCCCCCGATCCCCCGTGCGCGCGCGCGCTCGTATCTCGGACGGCCTTCCCCCCGCGCGGATCGGGCGACGTCACACGTGGCGATGCAGCTGGCCGTGAGGGCTGGTTGGGTTGGGCCGGCGGCGCGTCGGCCCGGGGTGTCGAGAGCTGCAGCGCGGGAAGTTCGGGCAAGTTCAGGAGTATCAGCGCCTGGCGGGTCAATGCTTCGCAGCCGACAGCGTCGTGCGCTCGCGCTTTGGCTTCGGCCTCGCTCGCCAAGGATGCTGCCCGGTTCCGAACGTCAGGATTCATCCTCGCGGCTGTGAGCGCGATGCGTGTCAGATCCTCAGCACATCGCGCATGGGCTGTGCCGAGGCCGCCGACGCCGAGCAAGCCACAGAGGAGGAGCTTGATCATCTGCATCCGTCCTCTCCGACGAGGCTCGGCCTGCGCACGCGCGCGTGGTCATGCGCCCCTTGGAAAAGCGATCCGCGACCAAGAAAGTTCCCAATAATGCCAAGCTCATAATCTTTAATCCGGCTCACACTTAAGCTTTCAATAAAGACGATCTTTTGGATACGAGATCGACCTTGAACTTCGCCGCCATATGCACGGTTGTTATATTGAGCCGCGCATTGCTGTTTTAGCTGAGCAGCACTGCCGACCGTCGATCCGACTGAAGTCCTGCAGGTCAGCATGCAGTGTCTCGTCCTCGCATTCCTGTCTGGTATGTCAGTGCTCGTTACGGCAGGGGCCGGACATGCCCAGCTGGCCGACAAGAAGGTCCTGACGCTTGAGGCAGCGCGGAGATTGGTCGCGGCCGCGGAGGCTGAAGCTGAGCGGATCCACGCACCCGCGGTCGTGGCCGTGGTTGACGACGGTGGTTGGCTGATCGCCCTTGAGCGGATGGACCGCGCGCCAATGCTTGCCAGTGTCGAGCTGGCACCCGGTAAAGCGCGGGCCGCCGCCGCCTTCCGAAAGCCAACCCAAGCCCTGGAGAGTTCGATTAACGCCGGCCGGACCGCCCAAGTAACCGCGCCCGGCTTCGTGCAGATGCAGGGCGGCGTGCCGATTGTGATCGACGGCCGCGTGGTCGGCGCGATCGGCATCTCAGCGGATACACCTGCTCACGATCAGCAGATCGCCGACACCGCCGCACGGAGCCTCGGACCGTAGAGATGAGGGGCTTGTGGCAAACGGGTTTGCAAGCCGCAGATGAGCCCCTCCCGCGTCATCTTCAGGCGTTGTTCGCGACCGGGAGCCCGAAGCCGTGTGGGAGCAGCTGGTTCTGCTCGCGGACGGTCCACATGGCGGCAAGGCCGAAGCCCTTGCGCAGCCACGGCATCGCCTCGAAGCCGCAGATCGTGCGGCGGGCGGTGTTGAAGGAGCGGAAGCCGCCTACCCGTGGCATCGCCTGCTTGACCAGAAAGTGGTCGCTCGCGATCCCTGTCTGCGGGCGCTCGGTCACGTCGTGCGTCGATGCTCGTGGCGGCAGACCCTCCGCCCGGCCCTCGGCAATGGTCTGACGACGTCATGCTCAACTACCATACCGAAGAGACTGTGTGCCAAGGCCAAAGCCGCCGATCCCTTGATCGGCTGCTCCTTCGGCACCGAGCATCAGACCGACTACAACTTTCGTGGGGTGTCGCAGTCTAGGGCGTGAACCGACCCATGGTGTTGGGGCGGCAACGAGGCAGCAAGCGACAGACCGGGGACCCGCGGCCAGACTATCCGGCGGTTTGCGTCGCACCGCGCCGTTCCTCATAGTCCGATGAGGACTGAACAGGGTGGCGGACATGGCCTTGTCACTGCTTGCCACCCAGCCGCTGTGGCTGTCCGCCCTGATCCTGATCGGCGCGATGACGCTCATCGCCATGGTCGGGCCCATCCTTGTCCGCCGGTACGTCAGTCTCGATCAACTGCGCCTCAACAACGAGGTTGCCGGCTTCAAGTTTGCGACGGTCGGGGTGCTCTACGCCGTATTGCTGGCCTTCGCGGTGATCATCGCGTGGGAAAAATTCAGCGAGGCGGAGAGCGCGACCGCCCAGGAGGCCGGCGCCGTGGCGACCCTGTATCGCTTGGCTGATGGGATCGGGGGCGAGCCCGGCGGCGCGCTCCGCAACGGTGTCACGCACTATGTGAGGGCCACCATCGCCGAGGAATGGCCGGCGATGGAGCGCGGCAAGGCGAGCCCGGCCGTGACGCAAGCGCTGACCGACACCTACGCGGCGCTCTTGACGTTCAACCCTGGGGACGGCCGCGGAACGTCCCTGCTGGCCGAAGCCCTCCACCAGCTCGATCTCGTGACCCAGGCACGGCGGGTGAGACTCGTCCTGGCTCCCGGTGTCGTCCCCAAGGTACTCTGGCTGATCCTGTCGAGCGGGGCGTTCCTGACGATCGGGTTCACGCTCTTTTTCGGCACGGAAAATCTCCGCGTGCAGGCGATGATGACGGGGATCCTGTCCTTCCTGATCTTCTCCGGGCTGCTCGTCATCACCGCCATCGACCATCCCTTCGCGGGGGCGGTCAGGGTGCGGCCCGACGTGATCGCAGATGTGCTGGAGGGCTTCTCTGCATCGATCCGCCGATGACGGAGGCGCCCGTCGCGGAAACAGCCGGCGCCCGGGTCCGAGGCGTGTCCGGGACCGCGCGGCCGGGTTCTCCCGCCAAGCCCCGGCGACCGGTCGCCTCGGGGGATCGCCGTCCGTGCCGTCAGCGCGCCCCGGTCGGCGCCGGCATCCCCGATCGGGCCGGAGCGCAAGCCGGTTGCGCAGAAGCGTCGGGCGGCAGGACGGCGGCTCATCGCCATTGAGGCGATCCGGGGCAGGCATGGCGGGCCGAGCGCGCGCGACAGATGCGCATCGGATGCAAGGCGCCGGACCGGCACCCGGCGGATGCTGCGCTACATCTCCCCGGATGGAAGTTCGGAGGATCGCGTGAAGCTGTTCATGGTACCGGCCGTCGCCGGTTTGCTGGCTCTGCCCGGCGCGGCTCTGGCCGCACCGACGCCCGAGCGCATCAGGGGCACGGTCGAGGCGGTGGAGCCCGGCTCGATGACCATCCGCACGATCGACGGCGCCACCGCGACCCTCGCCTTGACCAAGACCACCAAGGTCATCGCCCTGGTCAGATCGAGCCTCAGCGCCATCACGGAGGGCTCGTTCGTCGGGACCGCCACCAAGGGCGACAATCCTCCGCAGGCCCTGGAGGTGCACATCTTCCCCGAGGCCATGCGCGGAACCGGCGAAGGGCACCGGGACTGGGACATGATCCCCGACACCCTTGCCGGCGGCGGCCGCGTGAAGAGCGCGATGACCAACGGCACCGTGAAGGCCGCCACCGCCCCGGCTCCCCGGGTCAAGAGCGCGATGACCAACGGCACGGTCTCCAGCAGCAGCGCAGCCGGCGGCGCGCAGACGCTCACGCTCACCTACGGCGACGGCCAGTCGACGACGGTGGCGGTATCGTCTCAGACGTCGATCGTGGCCTACGAGCCCGCCGATCAATCGGCCCTCCGCCCCGGCGCCAAGGTCTTCGTCACCGCCGAGCGTGACGGCGACAGGCTCACGGCGGTCCGGGCCGCCGTGGGCAAGGACGGCGTCACACCGCCGATGTAGCGGGCGGCGGGCCGCGCGACCCTCGGCGACCTTCGGGGCCTCCCGTTCGACCGGACCGAGGTCGAGCCGTCCTTCGTGGAGGCATGCGCGGCCGCCTGAGACCGGCGGCCGACGCCGGCCCGTTTCGATCTGCGACCGGATCTGCCGTGACCTGCGCCTCGGCGGCGCGTCGATGGCGCGGCGCGGCGGCCTGGGCTCGTCGAGCGTCACGCGGCCGGGTCACGGGCCCGAACATCCGGGGGTCGGCGCCCGGGACATCGCGAGAGACCTGCCCCTGTTCGCCCAGGGGCAGGGCTTCTGCGTCTAACCGCCGGTTCACCGATGGCCGAGGGCCGTCAATTCCGTGACGGTCGACGCGTCGGCCGGCAGGAAGGCGTCGACGATGGCGCCCTTGCGGCCCACGACGCGGATCATGGTGCCCTGGCGACCCCCGTAACTCATCGGTCGCCTGGAGGTTGTGCGGACCATCCCCGGGGCGAAGTAGTCGCCCTTCCTGTCGGTCTTGTCGGC
>NZ_JAKSXX010000276.1 GCF_022829385.1 Methylobacterium sp. J-070
CTCTGCGTTCCTGCTCTGCGATGTAGTCAGGGTCTTGTCGATTGCCCGCTGCACCTCCTCAGCGGTTCCTTCGAACGTGCTGCGGCTCCTGTAGACCAGTCGAAACAGGTCGAGGTTGTCCAGCGGGTTCATGCAGCCTCGCGTGCATCCACAAACGACAGAAACTCATTGAGGGGCAGCGGACGGCTGACGAGGTAGCCCTGCACCTGATCGCAGCCGGACGCGGCCGAGAACGCAAGCTGCTCGGCCGTCTCGACACCCTCGACCGTGATCGTCATGCCAAGGCATGTGCCCATGGTGATGATCGCTCGGACGATCGCGGCGCTTTCCGCGTCGCCCGGCAGCTGGCGCACGAAGGACTGGTCGACTTTGATCTTGTCGAACGGGAACCGGCGGAGATAGCTGAGCGAGGAGTAGCCTGTTCCGAAATCGTCCATCGAGATGCTCACCCCTGCCGCGCGGAGCCGCGTCAGGGTGGCGAGCGTGCGCTCCTCGTCAGCCAGCAGCACGCCTTCGGTGATCTCGAGTTCCAGCCGGTCCGCGGCGAGGCCGGAGGTGGCGAGCGCGGCCTTGACTGTGTCGGCGAGCCGCAGATCCCGGAACTGAGCGGGCGAGAGATTGACGGCGACCCGGATGTGCGACGGCCAGAGCGCCGCCTGAGCGCAGGCGGTGCGCAGGACCCACTGCCCCATCGGCCCGATGAGGCCCGTCTCCTCGGCCAGCGGGATGAAGTCGGCGGGCGAGACGAGGCCTCGCTCCGGATGGCGCCACCGCACCAGGGCTTCGGCCCCGGTGATCCGGCCTGAACGCGCATCGACGAGCGGCTGGTAGTACACCTCGAATTCCTGCATCGCGATGGCACGTCGCAGATCGGCCTCTAGGCTACGTCGCGCCTGTACGCGGGCGTCCAGCACGGGATCGAACCGGCGGAACGTGCCCTTGCCGTCAGCCTTGGCCTTGTAGAGCGCAAGGTCGGCGTTGCGCAGGAGCTGGCTGGGCTCCACGCCGTCGATTGGCGCAAGCGCGGCCCCGACCGAGGCCCCGACATTGATCAGCTGGCCCTCGATCAGGAACGGGCGGCCGATTAGCTCGATGATGCGTCCGGCCAGGACCTGCACCGCCTCGGGATTGGGCAGATCCGCCTGCAGGACCGCGAACTCGTCGCCGCCCAGCCGCGCGACGATGTCGTGCTCGCCCAGGGCCGCCTTGAGCCGCTGCGCCGTCTTGCGGAGCAGCACGTCGCCCAGTCCGTGACCCAGCGTGTCATTGACCAGCTTGAACCGGTCGAGATCGAGGACGAGCACGGCGAAGGCGTGATCGTGTTCCCGGTGGGAGGCGACGTGGTGCGCGAGCAGGTCGTGGAAATGAGCGCGGTTGGGCAGGCCGGTCAGCGCGTCCGAGTAGGCCAGCGTTCGCATCTTCAACTCGGTCTGCAGGCGCTCCCGCTGGTCGCGAATAGCCAGCACGGTCTGTAGACCGTTGCCGAGCGGGACCTTGCTGCGCAGGACGCGCACCGGCACGCGCAACCCATTGGCGCCGACCAGCTCCGCCTCTCGCTCCTCGCGCTCGGGAAGTGCCGCGACGGCGAGGCCGGGCAGCAGATCGGATAGGCGACAGCCGTTCAATTCCCCAGGGTTCACACTCAACAGGCGTTCCAGGCTGCGATTGGCGGTGGTGATCATGTCGTCATCACACACGGCGAGCCCCTCGACCGCAAGGTTGGCTAACTCGCGCAGTCGCTGCTGGTCCCGACGTGCTTGTGCCCTGGCTTGTAGGGTGAGGCGCAGCCCGACGACAGCCAGCGCCAGCAGGCCGAGGGACACACCTGCCACGACCGGCGCGATGACTTCGGGCGGAACGGCGTGCGGCGGGAGCGAGCGCTCCGGATCGAAGGTCAGCGTCATGGCCGCCATGCCGCAGAAATGCAGGACGCCGATCGCGGCGACCAACAGCGGCGCTCCAACGCGTCGGATGTCGCGGCGGCGCTCTCCCGTCACCACCAAGGCCGCACCAAACATGAGCAGGCTCGTCGGTAGGGACAC
>NZ_JAKSXX010000277.1 GCF_022829385.1 Methylobacterium sp. J-070
AGCCGTCCGCGGCCTTCTCGTTCTCGCTGAAGCTCGTGAATGGCACGAGGCAGCGGTGTGCGGGCACCAGCCCGCGTCGCCTGTACGGCGAGGCAGTGTTGCGCACGTTCGTGACGCCAGGATCGACCTTCTTACTCCTTAAGCGCGAAGGCCGGGGACGGCATGCCCCAGCGCATCATCGATAAGGCACGTGCGCCCTCGCGCATGCGGATCACGGGAGCCGCGGTGTTGGGGAAGATGCCTGGCTGCGGCGGCAGGTTGCCGGTGTCGTCGTGCTCGATGCTGAACGCCCTACCGATCTCGGACTGCGGCCGGATGAGGCTGTAGAGGTTGCACATGCAGCATGCTCGCCGAGGCCGCGGTGAAGATTAGGTCCTTGAGATGACGAACGCTGCCCCGCCGCCCGATCAAATTACGGGCTGGCGGGGCTTGTGCCGTTCCTGACGGCGAGGGGCCGATACGCGACGCGGCCCGAGATCAGGATGGCCGAGGACGGTTAGCTGAGCTTCAACGGTCGGCCGCGAGTCGATCCCGGAACGGGATTTGGCGGCGTTCATGCGTCGGTTGGGACAGCCGCCAAGAGGCTGTCTCGATGAGCACGGAGCAGGGTGAGGCTCGTCATGTAGGATGCGAGCAGCATCTCGTCTTCGGCCGGGACATGCCCATGCTGGGCCAAGTGGGCCACCTGAACGCACTGTCGGTGGAAGCGCCCCTCACAGGCGGTGATGTCCTCATTGATGGCGACGAGCGCCTCGATCCACGGCAGCGGCACGAACCGCGCCCTCCACTCCTGAGGGCGACTTACCTAAAAACGCGGTTGAACTTTGGTAGTGGATACAACCGCCACGGGTCGGTTCCAGCGATCTGAGTCGGCAGTGGCAGCCCGTGCAAGTCCAGGCACTGCCTTACCGATCTGATCACAGGTTGCCGGGGGAGATCGCCTCAATGCCATCAAATGCGCTAGATATATTTGTCCAATGAGTATGCCAAAACGCTTAAGCCAAGCCGTCGCCACCCGTTTCGGACCAATGAGCAAGTCGCTGGAACAGCAGTTACAGACCCGCGAAAGCATGGTGGATGAGTTGGAGCGTCGCGGGTACAGGGTCCGCGGGAAAACGGATGAGCAGATCGTTCAGCTAATCAGAAGCGGGGAGCGGGACACAGCGTAACCCTTCCTAATGACGCTCAGTGAGCCTCGTTCGGATCAGCGCATGCAGCGCGCGTAGATCGCTGCCGAACTGCCGTATACCCTCGGCAAGCTTCTCCGTCGCCATCGCGCTCTCGTTCATTTCCCAACGGAACGAGAACTCGTCGGTGTCAGGTATCTCGGGCGGTTCACCGTAGGTGTCGGACGACAGGACGCGGGGGAGCGTGCCCTGCGTGGCCGCGAGTTCGTCCAGCAGCTTCGGCGAGATGGTCAGCCGATCACAGCCCGCCAGCGCCTGGATCTGACCGACGTTGCGGAACGAGGCGCCCATCACAACGGTCTCGATCCCGTGCGCCTTGTAGGCGGCGTAGATGGCCCGCACCGACTGAACGCCGGGGTCGTCCGCGCCCGTGTAGGTCTTCCCCTCGGCCTTGGCGTACCAATCGGTGATGCGGCCGACGAAAGGCGAGATCAGGAACACGCCCGCATCCGCGCAGGCCATGGCTTGCGCGAGATGGAACAGCAGGGTCAGGTTGCAGTCCACGCCCTCGCGCTGGAGCACGCGCGCCGCCTGGATGCCCTCCCAAGTTGAGGCGATCTTGATCAGCACTCGGTCGCGTGAAACGCCACGCTCGTCATAGGCGCGGATGATAGCTCGCGCCTTCTCCAACGTCCGGTCCGTGTTGAAGGAGAGGTTGGCGTCCACTTCCGTGGAGACCCGCCCCGGCACCAGCTTCGTCAACTCGACGCCCACCGACACGGCGAGCCGGTCGGCGACGGCCTGAACGACATCCTCGGTCTCGCCGCCCTGTGCTTTGCCCCAGGTCACCGCCTCGTCCACGATGGGAGCGAGCCCTTCCATGCCGGCCGCCTTCAGGAGCAGCGACGGGTTGGTGGTGCAATCCACCGGCTTGAGCTTCTCGATGGTGCTGATGTCGCCCGTATCGGCGACCACCACGGTCATCTCACGAAGTTGGTCGAGCAGCGATGTCATAGCTCACCTCGTGCGGCGTTTCGCGATCAGACCGGGATCAACCCACATGTTGCCAGTCGCGGAGGGAAAGGGACCACGCCTGGGCATCGTGGTAGCCAATCGATGCGCAGCCCTGCCTAATGATCTTCGCGAGCATGATCTTATCACCGAGGGCGGTAATCTGGATGACAGTCGGGCCGAAGCCGGCATCGCCGACAAGGCAGGTGCCGACGCCCCAGCCGTGCTCGCGGCAGATCTCCGCCGCGTGTCGATGATCATACCGAGTGCTCGCCATTATGGATTGGTGCTTTGAGTGCTGAGCTGCGGATAAGACTGATGTGAGGGCGATCAACGATCAGAACAGTGCGACAAGTGCCACGCCCCCCACCATCAGGAGACCTCCGAGGATCCGCCACACACTGGCGGGGTGCCGCTCGAAACCGACCCAACCGAAGTTGTCCAGCACGATCGAGGTGACCACGCCTGCGGTGACGAGAAGGCCGAGGAAAGGTGCGGCGCCGATCTGACGCGCGACAAAAAACTGCGCCAGGATGATGCAGCCGCCAAGGATACCGCCGAGCCAGGCCCACCATGGCATTGCGAGGGCTTGAGCCGCAGTCGGCCATGCGAGCTTGCCGGAGAGTAGGCCGACCACGAGAATGCAGCTGGCGGTGCCTGCGACCACGACCAAGCCGGCGGTCAAAGACTCGTCCAAACCCTTCGAAAGGGCTCCGTTCTGTCCTGATTGAACCGCGTTGGCGACGCCAGCCAGCAGCACGAAGCCGTAGAGGTACCACATAGCTGAGATCTCATTGTGTGAGATCCCTAACTAGAGCTGCCGAAGTCGTTCCTTCCCATAATCGTCGGCGGCATGTCGTCCTAGAGCGATGACCGTCCGCTTTCAGCGCCTCTTCAACGAGGCGGCGAAAGGGGTCACCACAGGCCCAACATGCGGCCGCCGGCCAGCACCACGACGACCAACGTCACGGCGGAGACGGCAACCTTCTCCGCTGATCCGGACACACGGTAGGGGCTACGCCGACTGGCCCGGGGCCTGAAGGCCACGATCGTCGGATCCGTCAGGTGTTGGGTCAGGGTGTCTGGTAGCTTACGCTTTGATCGTCCACTGCGCATGCTGGCCTCGCTATGACCGCTCCGCCTTCAAGGCTCCCACTACGGGTCGGCGGATGGCTACCCTAAAGTCACCGCGCCGTCGATTTTATTGATCGCTACGACGCGAGGGCCGCGAATATCTGGATCCCGCATCTCCCAGGCAGACAAGGCGGCGTTAGCAGCCTCGACAATCGCTCCCGGAGACCCGCTGCCGATCTGTGGACGGATCGCCTCGACGAGCCGCGTCAGGATCGTCTGCTCCTCAAGCGGACGGGCTGGCATCTTCGCTTGGCGGCAGAACGCCGCGTAGACGTTCTCGGCGATCACGCGGGCAGCACGATCCGGGGCAGGCGTGTCGCTCATTTCATTTAGCCCTTCGCCTTCAGGTGCTCGCTGCTCGTCCGGCCGGTCGGTCTGTCAGGGAGCAACGACGTCCTCACGCAGACCTTGCTCATCGAAGATCCGACGCACAAGGCCTGATCGCTTCGCCTCCTTCAACCAAGTGTCAACATAGGCCGGTGCGGCCGCTCGCTCCTTCGGAACAGCGACGGCGCTCA
>NZ_JAKSXX010000282.1 GCF_022829385.1 Methylobacterium sp. J-070
ATCAAGAGAGAGATGCGTGTCACAGATGGCTCCAACGGTTGCGCCACCGAGGTTGGCCACGCCTATGGTGAACGGACGCGGCGGCGAAACAGTTTCCTGGCGGAAGCTGCCGCCCCCAGCTGGTACGTCTCACCCTTGCACTGATGAGATGAATGCCTCCTCGTTATGCCGCGATGAGATCGTGGAACGTGTCCGGGTTAGCGGAGCGTGGCTCTGAAACTTATTCGCCGTTGATGCCGTAGACCGCGGATGGCTCGTGAGGCATTCCGTTGGATCATGAGTTTGGTCGCACGGTCAGCGCGCGTCGAGGTTGTGCCCTGCACGGTTCACACGACCTGCTTCCGCTGGGTCATCACCTCGGCTGACGGCAAACGCTCGGAATGTTCGCCCTACGCCTACGCCTCCGCGGCTGGGGCGCGTGCCGCCGGCGAGACTCGGTATCGTGAGATCGGTGGGAGGATCTGAGCTCGATTGATCAATATGCCTCGGCGGATCGTGGCCTCCACCACAGCTGCCGGGCGGCCATATCATCACGGCTCGCCCGGCATCGGACATGCCTATCGGCCGTGCTTGGACAGCACCTCGTTCAGTGCCTCAGTCACCAGTGCCTCGATCGAGTTCCCGGCTCGGCCGCGCTCGGCAACCAGTTCGCGAGAAAGCCCGCGCACCTTGGCGATGAGATCTCGATCGAGCCAAACCGTGAACGCCTGTCTGTTCTCGCGGTGGTCGCGAACTTTAGGTGTAGGTTTAGGTAAATCTAAACTTTGAGCTTGAGGTTGACCTTTAGGTGGAGGTGGAGGTGTAGGGTCTAGGATCGGCTGTTCGCCGACCACGAACGAGGCGGACAGGCTGGGGCGCTTAGCCATTCTGCTTCTCCGTCCGCTTGCGCTTCACCTTGATACCGACTTGTTTGGCTACCCAGCGGAACAGGGCATCAACCTCCTCGGCGCCCTTCCCGTCCGGCTCGATCTCCTAGATGGTGCTGCCGTCGATCAAGCAGCTCTTGTAGCCCTTGCGATGACAGATAATGGGCGCGCCGTTCTCTCGACCGGTCGGGATACCTCTGGCGACGAACCCTGCCGCCGCTTCCTTCACGTCACGCTTTGCACCGCTCACGTCCACGTCGCTGAATAGGACGAAGTGCGGCTTGCCCGCCGCCTTCGCCATAGCGTGAGAGGTTGGCACCGCATCCATGTCTGCGAGGCTTGTACGCGTCGGGATCAGGACGAGATCCGATAGCTCGGCCGCGCGTTTACCCATCAGTTCGGCCTTGCCGGCTGTGTCGATCAGGACCAGCTCGGCCCCTTGGCGCTCAAACTCTCGCAGCGTCGGCTCAAGGAAATCAGGCGTGGTTTCGGGGCGGACCGGGGGCCCGTCCAGCTGTCGGCGCGTCGACCACATCCGCAATGTCGCCTGCGGATCCGTGTCGACCACGGCCGTGAGGATACCTGCGTGGTGAGCGGCTACGGCGAGATGCGCCGTCAGCGTGCTCTTCGTGCTCCCCTCAAACCCAAGATCGAGACAACCCACATCGACTCACCTCCGGCGTGTTAGCTAAACTGTGTAGGTCTAAGGTCCAAAGATACCGTTTAGCTTGACCTGTAGGTGTCCGGTATAGGTTCACCGTTTAAGAATACCTTTTAATTTTAGTTGTAGGTTTAGATGTAAGTCGGTTGCCAATCTCCCGCTACTGCTGGAGCTTCCGATAATCGTCCTTCTCGGAAGTTACGGACAGGGTGGATTGGAGGCCAGGTGAGGAAGTGAAGCCAGGGCTATATCAGCCGCCGGTGGTGCAGCGAGGTCGGGAGGCGCAGAGTGACCGCACTCTGCGGCGGACCGGCTCGATGACGATGCCTGACCCTCGAAGCTCACGCTTGGCATGGATCGGCGCTTGGGGCGGCTTAGTCGGCGTGGTGGTCTACAGCCTCGTGCAGACCGATGAGATGCTGCCTATCAATCGCATCCTTTTCGGCATCACCTCGACGCTGATGCTGATCTGGCTCCTCGTCATCCTCTTCGATGGTCCGGGCGGACAATCGTGACGTCTGACGCGCTTCCCGTCATAGCGCCCGAGTTCGTGAGCGAGCTTCCTGTCGAGGCCGCGGCGATTGTCCGCGCCTACCAGCAGGCGAGCAAGGCGGACTCTACCATCCGCGCCTACCATGCCGACGTCCAGGTGTTTCAGGCTTGGTGCGCCCGGTTCGGGTTCCGGTCCCTGCCGGCGAGCCCCGAGGCTGTGGCCGGCTTCCTGGCGCACGAGGCCGAGGTCGGGCGGTCCGCCTCGACGATCGGGCGGCGGCTCGCCGCGATCCGGTACGGCCACAAGCTGGCGAAGGCGGCCGATCCGACGGACGACGAGGAC
>NZ_JAKSXX010000293.1 GCF_022829385.1 Methylobacterium sp. J-070
CTCGACCACGCCCAGCCCCGAGCCCAGATGGCCGCCGGTGATCGACACCGCGTCGATCATCTCCGCCCGCACCGCGTCCGCAACCGCCTGAAGATCCGACTCCGGAAGACCCCGCAACGCCGCGGGGTTCGGGATACGGTCGAGAAGCGCGCTCTGCTCGGGGGTAATCGCCACGGCATCAACCTCTATCGGACGGGATCGGTCGGACCGCCGAGCCTCAGGACATATCGAGCGGCGCCACGCCCTCGGGCCGCCCGTCGGAGCCGAGGGTGATCCGCTGGATCCGCGCCTCGGCCCGCTTCAGAAGCGCTTCGCAATGCTTCTTCAGCACCTCGCCGCGCTCGTAGATCGCCACCGACTCGTCGAGCGGCACGTCGCCCCGCTCCAGCCGGCGGACGATCTCCTCGAGCTGTTCCAGTGCCTTCTCGAAGGGCAGGTCGCCGGCGGCGGGGGCCACCTCGGGTCGGCTCGCATTCATCCCGGATACTTCCTTTGGGGAGATTCTAAGGCGCTCGACCCCGGGGCTACAACCCGGGGATGGGGCGCGCCAGCCCGCTCAAGCCCGTTTTGACGCGGCGCGGCGGCCTTTGCGCCACACCTCACCCTCACGCGAGCGCCAGGCAAAACGGGGTGCCCTCGAAGGCGTCGGCCCCGCGGCCGATCCGGGCGATGGCCGCGACCATGCGGCCCTCGCGGCCGAGCATCCGGTCGGCGATCGCGACGAACAGGGGGTTGGGCGTGGCCGACGGGGAGGCCGCCCGCAGGGCGTCGGCGATCATGCCCTCGTCGCGCTCCGGCGCCAGCGCGCAGGCCGCGATATAGGCCGCCGCGGTCGAGCGGCTGATCCCCGCGTAGCAATGTACGACGAGCGGCTTCTCCCGGGGCCACGCCCGGACGAAGTCGAGCAGGCGCGCCACATGGTCTTCGGCCGGCAAGACATGTCCGTCGCGGGCCTCCGCGATGTCGCTGACCCCGATGACGGCGTGATTCTCGGCATCGATCAGGGCCGGCCGCTCCAGGGGCGTGCCGACATTGATCAGCGTGAGCACGTGGCTCGCGCCGGTGGCGGCGACGGTCTCGGGCAGCCGCGAGAGGGGGCAGACGTGAAGGGTCGGCATGGTGAGGCTGCCAGTGACGCGCGATCGTGACGGATCGAGGGCGAGGCGGTCAGGTTCCGCTGAGGTTCCGGAAGCGATCGAGGAAGCGCGCCTCGGCCTCGGCGGTCGGCCACGGCTCGGCGAGCGCCACGACCGCGCCCGGCAGATCCGTGGCCCGGCCGAAATGGAGCGCCGCCTCGTCGGGCGCGAATCCGGCGAGCCGGACCGCCTCCAGATGGGCGGCGATCCGGTCGGCCCGCTTCACCAGGCGGGCGAGCGTCGGCGCCGGGGCGGGCAGGCCGAAGCGGCTGCGTATGGCGGCGAGCAGGCGCAGCTCGACCCCGCGATAGGCATCGCCGATGGCGGCCTTCAGCGGGGAGATGATGTCGCCCACCACGTATTCCGGCGCATCGTGCAGCAGCAGCTCCAGGCTGTCCGGATCGGCGCAGGCGGGGACGATGTGGCGGCCGACCGCCTCGACCAGCAGGCTGTGCTGGGCCACCGAGAAGACGTGCGGTCCCCTTGTCTGGCCGTTCCAGCGGGCGACACGGGCGAGGCCGTGGGCGATGTCGGCGATCTCGATGTCGCGGGGCGCGGGGTCGAGGAGGTCGAGGCGGCGGCCGGAGAGCATCCGCTGCCACGCCCGCGGCGCGGGCGCGCTCACGGCGCCCGCCCCAGCCCGGCGCAGGATCCGTGCCGGTGACAGCCGACGAGGTGGTCGTTGACCATCCCCACCGCCTGCATGAAGGCGTGCACGATGGTGGGTCCGCAGAACGCGAACCCCTCCGCCTTGAGCGCCTTGCCGATCGCCCGGGAGACCGGCGTCTCGGTCTGGATCTCCGGCCGGGTCCGGGCCGTGCCCTGGATCGGGCGTCCGTCGACGAAATCCCAGAGGAAGCGCGCGAAGCCGGGCCCCTGCTCCTCGATCCGCAGCCAGGCCCGCGCCCCCGCGATGGTGCCCTGGATCTTGGCGCGGTTGCGGATGATCCGGGTATCGGTCATCAGCCGCGCCACGTCGGCCTCCGTGAAGCGGGCGATCCGCTCCGGCTCGAAACCCGCGAAGGCGTCGCGAAACCCTTCGCGGCGGCGCAGGATGGTGATCCACGACAGGCCGGCCTGGAACCCGTCGAGGATCAGCTTCTCGTAGAGGGCGCGGCTGTCACGCTCGGGCACGCCCCACTCGGTGTCGTGATAGGCGACATAGAGCGGGTCGAGGCCGGCCCACCAGCAGCGGGCGCAGCCATCGGGATGGTCGATCAGGCCGATCTCGGACATGGGACCGGTTTAGCGAGAACAGGAGCGGAACGCCATCGGTGCAGCGGAGCCGCTATCGCGGCGCTTCGCGTGCGGGGTCCGGGATCAGGTTCCGCTTCGCTCCACCCGGCCGGGAAAGGCGTGCTGCAGGATACATCGCGCCGCCCATTCCCGGGCGCATGAAGGGTCAGCGGAATGCGACCCGGGATCCAGCACAGGATTCGCCGCGAAGCGGCACGATCCATCGTCAACCCGCAGCGTCGGCCGCCTCCGGCATCGCGAAACGCGCGTAGGCCGGCCGCTCCAGCCGCACCGGTTGGCCGCCCGCGAGCGGCGTCTCCCCGGCCGCCAGCGCGTCGCCCAGGCGGTCGAGGCGGACCAGGGCGAGGCCGCGTCCGCCCGCGGCGCTGCCGGTGGTGCCGAGGACCTTGCCGCCGGCCGCGATCCCGGTGCCCGGCTCGGGGATGCCGTCCGGATAGGTGGCCGCCAGGATGCGCGTCCGCGCGGTGCCCCGGTGCTGCATGCGCGAGACCACCTCCTGGCCGACATAGCAGCCCTTCCGGAAGTCGACCCCGCCGAGCTGGTCCATCAGCGCCTCGTGCGGGAAGGCGTCGCCGAACGCGTAGTCGCGCCCGCCCTCGGGGATGCCCAGCGCGATCCGGTGCGCGTGGTAATCCGCCTCCGCGGCGTCGGCCGAGAACGCGCCTTCGGCGGCATAGAGCCGGGCGCCGAGATCGGCATGGCGGGAATCGGCGACGGCCTCGGCGGCGGCCGGCGCCGCCCCGTCCCAGGCGGCCGCCACCGCGACGGTGGGATCGGCGGCGATCGCCGCCTGGGCGCGCAGGCGATAGAGCGACAGGCGCTTGGCGAGATCCGCCGCCCGGTCCCCCCGCACGTCGAACCGGAAGCCGTCCGGGATCCGCGACACGAGGAAGTCGAACAGGACCTTGCCCTGCGGCGTCAGCAGGGCGCCCAGCCGCGCCTCCCCGGCCTGGAGCGTCTCGACGTTGCAGGTCAGCACGCCCTGGAGCAGCGCGGCGGCGTCGGGACCGGTGACGGCGACGAGGGCGCGGTCCGGCAACAGGGCGACGGGCATGGCGGGCACTTCCTCACGCGACGGGAGCGGTCCGACGATCCGGACCGTGCGGCCGGGAGGTAGGCGCGGCCCGCCCGCGGCTCAACCGCCCGGCGCGGGGCCTCAGTGCTGGAGGGTCGTCGTGAAGGCGCCGCCGCGGATGCGCTCGGGGAAGCCTTCCGCGTAGCGCGCCGTCGCCTCCTCGCCGTAGGTCATCACCAGTTCCTGGAAGGCCGCGAACAGCGCGGCCTGAGCCATGCAATCGCCGTCGAGCCCGTCGAGGCAGCCTTCCGCGAACGCTTCCGAGACGTAACTCAGCGCGACGCGCTTCTCCTCGACATCGACCTCGATGGGGGCGGTGTGAGAGATGTGCTGCATGACCCGATACTTCCGCTGCGCCGGGCCCAAGACCCGACGGACACCACGGATGATAAGCAGGTCCCGGCGGCTCGGCCAGCCGGGAATTTCAAATCGGTTAACGCGAGGGCTCAAATCCGATGCTTCGCCGGCATCGTCGCGCGGTGTGCTGCGCCTGCATCACCCCCCGAAACGCCCGGCCAGCGCATGCGACAGCCGGTCGCCCTCGACGACGTAGCGGGCGGCCGCCTCGTGGGCGGCCGGCGTGCAGACCCGGTAGGTCAGCGCGTAGCCGCGGTAGCCGCGGTTGTAGGCCCCGGCCAGCCGATCGCGGCGGGCCGGCGTCACGCCCTCGGACTCGATCAGCGCCTTCATCCGGGCCGGCCAGTCGGCGGCGTCGGCCGTGCCGCACAGGCCGCGCAGGAACGCCAGCGCCCCGATGATCTCGGACATCCGCAACAGCTCGCGGTCGTACGGCGCCTGCGCGTCCGCGGGGGCGTTCGCCTCCTTGGACGCCTCCTTCGGGGCTTCCTTGGCGGCGGGGGCGGCCGGGCGGCCGGAGCGCTGCTGCGCCAGCACCGGCCCGGCGGCGGCGCCCGCGAGCACCGCGAGCAGGCACGCGATCGAGGCCGGGCGCCTCACGTCGCCGCTCCGGCGCGCAGGGCCGCGACGCGCGCGAACGCCTCGCGCAGGGTGTCGGACAGGCCCGGGGTCGTGGCCAGGGCCGCGACCTCCGCCAGCGTCGCCCATTGGGTTCCGAGGGCCTCGGGTCCGGCGACCGGCTCGCCGCCGTGCCAGAGGGCCGCGTGTGGATGGACGACGTAATGGTGCCGGGCGCGCCCGGCCTCGTCGCGGACGATGATCTCGGTGGGCGACAGCACGCCGACCACCTCCGTGGGCAGGCCGACCGCCGCGCCGATCTCCTCGGACAGTTCGCGCAGGGCCGCCTCCGCCAGGGTCTCGCCGGCCTCGACGAGGCCGCCGGGCAGCGTCCAGACTCCGCGCATCGGCTCGTTGGCGCGCGCGGCCAGCAGGACCCGGTCGCCCCGGATCACCGCGATCGACGCGCCCACGAAGGGTCGGGCCGGGAACAGCCGGCTCTCGGCCGCCGGCGCCTCGGCGGTCACGGCGTCCCTCCCTCGGGGGCGACGACCGCCACCCGCCCGTCGGCGAGGCCGATCACGAGCCGCGTCGCCGCGCCCTCGCCGAGGACCACGATGCCGGTCTCGGCCGGGGCCGGAAGCGGCACGCGCAGGCGTTCGTGCAGGGATCCGCGCGCAGTGACGAGGGCGATCTCCGGCCGGCCCGCCACCGGCAGCGCCAGTTCGGGATCGCCGCCGCCGTTCGGGGCCGTGACGGCGAGATCCGAATCACCGTCCCCGGCCGCGTAGCCCTCCGCCGAGCCGGCGGGCTCGATCCTGCCGGGATGCAGCGTCCAGAGCTGGAGCACGCCCCGGGCGCTCACCGTGGCGGCCTGGGGCTGCCCGGATCCGGCAAAGTCGGCGACGCCGGCGATCTTCAGGGGCGGACCGGGCTGCGGCGGCGTGCGCGCCGTGACCGACCAGGCGGTCCCGTCCGGGCGATCGACGAGGGCCAGCCCGCCCGCATCCGCGCCCGAGCGCGTCGCCGCCAGGAGCGCCGGCCGGTCGCCGAGGCGCAGCAGGCGCGGCCGCAGGGGCGCGAACACCGCCTCGCCCCCCGCCGGCACCGTGACGGTGGCCACCGGGACCGGCTTCGGATCGGTGCTGACCGCCATCGGCTGGCGCTCGCGGATGGTCAGCACGGAGGCGGCCTCGCTCCCGTCTGCCGCGCGGGTGCGCCCGGTGAGATAGGCGCTGAGCGGCCCGGAGAGCGCCCGGCGCGAGCCGGGCAGGGCCCCCCGCGGCGTCTCGGCGGCGGTCAGCCCGTCCACCGTCTCCCGTCCGATCGGGCGGACCGTGACGGTCCCATCGGCGAGGGCCAGCACGGCGCCCCCCGCCTCGCCCCAGACCAGGGCGATCGGCGCGCTCTCCTCGTCGCCGACCTGCCGCCCGGCCGGCTGGCCGACCTTGGCGCCGGCGATCGTCAGGAGGCCGGAGGTCGCCACCGAGACCGCGGCCTCGCTGCGGGGACCCCGCAGGGCGCGGACCTTGAAGGGCAGGTCGAGGATCCGCACGCCGGGCTCCGCCCGCGCGGCGAGTGGTGCCGCAAACAGGACCAGGCCGACGGCGAGCGTCCGGCCGCGGACGCCGGGTGCGCGCCGGCGATAAGCCGCCCGGTCCAGGGGCACGGCTCCGAGGCCGCGTTCGAGAGGTCCGCGTTCGAGTTCGCGTGCTTCCGCGCGTTCGCGCGCCGGACCGGTCGCCCCTGCGGCGGAGAGCGCTCTGGTCAAACGTGCTGGCCGCCGTTGATGTGAAGCTCGGCCCCGTTCACGTAGGACGAGGCGTCGGTGCACAGGAAGTAGATCGCCTTGGCGACCTCGTCCGGGGTGCCGAGCCGGCGCTGCGGGATCTGCTCGACGAGCTTCTCGGTGCCCGGCGACAGGATCGAGGTGTCGATCTCGCCCGGCGAGATCGCGTTCACCCGCACGCCGAGCGGCCCGAAATCGGCGGCCATCTCCCGGGTCAGCCCGGCGAGCGCCGCCTTGGAGGTGCCGTAGGCGGCCCCCGCGAAGGGGTGGACCCGCGAGCCCGCGATCGACGTGACGTTGACGATCGAGCCCCTGGCCCGGGCGAGTTCGTCGCGCAGGCCCCGGGCCAGCAGGATCGTGGCGAAGACGTTGACCTGGAACACCCGCTGCCAGCCGTCGAACTCGGTGGCCAGCGCCCCCAGGCGCTCGCCCGCGGGACCCTTGGGCGAGATGCCGGCGTTGTTGACGAGCGCGTGCAGCACGCCGCCCTCGGCGTCGAGCCGGCCCCGGACCTCCTCGACGGCCCGCATCGTGTCCTGCGCGTCCGCGAGGTCGACCTGGAGATGGTCCTCGGGCCCCATCTCCCAGGGGCAGTTCTCCGGGAAGGCGTGGCGCGAGCAGGTGATCACGCGCCAGCCGGCCGCGGAGAATCGCTTGACCGTGGCGTGGCCGATGCCCCGGCTCGCGCCCGTGAGCAGCATGATGCGCCGGCGTTCGTTGACGGGGAGGGCCAAAGCCGTAAGCCTCGCTGGCGGTAGGGTTCGCGCCCCGATCGGGGCGCGGGTCGTGCCGGTGAGCCTCAACGGTCTAGGCGCACGGGGACCGGAAATCCAGAGCGCGTCGCGTCTCGGGACGACACAGGAGAGCGGGAACGCCATGGCCAGCGGGCAGACCAGCGCGGAGCGCATGCCGGGGATCCCGGCCGACAGCCTCTCGGAGGCCCAGGCCGCCGCCGCGGAGACGTTCCGGGCCGAGCGCGGCGTCCCGGTCTTCGGGCCGTTCGTGCCGCTCCTGCGCAGCCCCGAGCTGATGCAGTGCGCGAGCCGGATGGGGCTCTACCTGCGCTACGGCAGCGCCCTGCCGCTGCGGATCAGCGAATTCACGATCCTGATCGTCGCCCGGGACTGGAGCCAGCCGGTCGAGTGGTCGATCCACCTGCCCATCGCCCTCAAGGCCGGGGTCGCCCCCGAGACCGCCCAGGCGCTGTCCGAGGGGCGCCGCCCCGACACGATGAGCGCCGACGAGGCCCTGGCCTACGCCTTCTCGACCGAGCTGATGCGCAACCGCGCGGTGAGCGAGGCGACCTACGCCTCCGTGGTGGCGCGCTTCGGCGAGCAGGGGGCGGTCGATCTCACCGGCCTGAACGGCTACTACGCGCTGCTCGCGATGACCATGAACGTCGCCCGCACGGCGCTTCCCGAGGGGGAGGCCGCGCCGCTGCCGCCGCTGGTGGGGTAGGGTTTCGGAGCCGCTTCCGCGGCGGGCTCGCGTGCCGTGTCTCGGATCGGGTTCCGCGCCGCTCCACCCGTCCGGGACAGGGGCGGCGCAGCATGAACCGCAACCTCGTCCCGGGCGCAGGGCTCGCCGGGAAGCCGCTCCCCTTCGAACCACTCCCCCCGACCGCTTGTGGCGCCGGCCGCTTCGGTCTAACCGTCCTCCCCCGGACGGAGGCCTGCGGGCCGCCCGCCGATCCCCGAAAACCCGGCCGGACGAGAGACATGGTCGCCCATTTCCGCGCCGATGCGGCGCCCAAGCCCACCGACCCGGCGCTCGCCGGCGCCCGGATCCTCGTCGTCGAGGCGCGCTACTACGATGCGATCGCCGATGAGCTCCTCGCCGGCGCGCTCGCGGCGATCGAGGCCGCCGCCGCCCGGGCCACCGTGGTGACCGTGCCGGGCGCCCTGGAGATCCCCGCCGCGGTGGCGATCCTGCTCGACGCCGAGCCCTACGATGCAGTGGTGGCGCTGGGTTGCGTCATCCGCGGCGAGACCGGCCACTACGACATCGTGGCCGGCGAGAGCGCCCGCGCGCTGATGGACCTGTCGGTGCACCGCCGCGTGCCGCTCGGCAACGGCATCCTGACCGTCGAGACCGAGGCGCAGGCGCTCGCCCGCGCCCGGGTCGCCGAGATGAACAAGGGCGGCGGCGCGGCCGAGGCGGCGCTCGGGGTGCTCGCCCTCAAGCGCGCGGCCGAGGCTTCCCGCCCGCGATGACGAGAACCGACATGACCGGGACCACCGACACGAAGCCGGAGACGGCCGACAAGACGAGCGACAAGCCGGTCGCCCGGGCGATCAGCCCGCGCAGCGGCGCCCGCCTCGCCGTGGTGCAGGCGCTCTACGAGATGGACATCTCCGGCAAGGGTGTCCTCGACGCGCTCGCCGAGTTCGAGGCGTTCTGGATCGGCCGGGAGGTCGACGGGATCCTGCATCCCGAGGCCGAGACCGCCTTCTTCCGCGACCTCCTGCGCGGCACCGTGGAGGAGCAGCGGGCCATCGATCCGAAGCTCGACCAGGCCCTCGCCCAGGGCTGGCCGCTCCGGCGCATCGAGATCGTGCTCCGGGCGATCCTGCGGGCGGGGGCCTACGAGCTGATGTTCCGGCCCGACGTGCCGGTGGGGGCGGCGATCTCGGAATACGTCGACGTCGCCCACAGCTTCTACACCGCCGACGAGCCGGGCCTCGTCAACGCAGTGCTCGACCGGCTCGCCCGGGAGGTCCGGCCGGGGGAGGTCGGGCCCGCCAAGGGTGCGGGTAAGGCGGGGAGCAAGGGGGCGGGCAGGAGTTCCGGCAAGCCGGGCTCGTCCAAGCCGCTCCCCGCGGATTCATCCCCCGCCGACACGTCGCCCACCGACGAGGCCTGATCGGTGACCGGGCCGGCCCGCGCCTCCGAGGCCGCGCTGATCGCCCGCTACTTCGCCCCGCTGGCGGGGCCGGGCGCGGACGGGCTCCGGGACGATGCCGCCACCCTGACGCCGGCCCCCGGCCACGACCTCGTGCTCACCGCCGACGCCGTGGTGGCGGGGATCCACTACTTTCCGGAGGATCCGCCGGCCTCAATCGCCCGCAAGGCGCTCGGGGTGAATCTCTCCGACATCGCCGCCAAGGGCGCGGTCCCCCGCGGCTTCCTGCTGACCCTGGCGCTGCCCGACGACTGGACCGAGGCTTGGCTCGCCGAGTTCTCGGCCGGGCTCGGCCGGGCGGCCGCGGAGGCGGGCTGCCCGCTCCTCGGCGGCGACACCGTGCGGTCCCGCGGTCCCGCGCTGATCGGGGTGAGCCTGATCGGCGAGGTGCCGGCCGGCGCGATCGTGCGGCGCACCACCGCGCGGATCGGCGACCGGATCTGCGTCACCGGCACGATCGGCGACGCGGCGCTCGGCCTGCGGCTGCGTCTGGAGCCGGAGGCGCCCTGGGCGGCCGGTCTCGATCCGGCGCTGCGGGCGGTTCTGGCCGACCGCTACCTGCATCCGCGCCCGCGCCTCGCCGCCGCACCCGCGATCCGCCGCCACGCCTCAGCCGCCATGGACGTCTCCGACGGGCTCGCGGGCGACCTCGCCCGGATGCTGGGTGCGGGCCGGAGCGCCCGGATCGACGTGGCCGCCGTGCCGCTCTCGGCGGCGGCAAGGCGCGCCTGCGCGGCCGAGCCCGGCCTGATCGACACGGTCCTGACCGGCGGCGACGACTACGAGATCCTGTGCGCGGTGGCGCCGGATAATCTCGAGTCCCTCCGCGGCGAGATGGCGGAGGCCGGCATTCCCCTCGCCGCCATCGGCACGGTCACGTCCGGCGACGGGCCGCCCCGCTTCGCGATGGCCGACGGCGCGGCGCGCGCGTTCGCGGCCGGGGCGTTCAGCCACTTCTGAGGGGCTGCCCGGGAGACCGGGACTTCGCGGGCGAGCCGGCCCGGGGCCGTGTGGGATGATGGATTCGGCACCGCCGTCCCTGCGAGCGGAGGCAGGCCGGGACAGCGGCACGCTCGCCGCTGGGGTGCTGCCCCGGGTCGTTCCGCGCGCGCTGACGGAGAGGGACGTGGGCAACCGGGGCGTTCAGACGGAAACCTTACTCGGTTGATCGAAGGAGCCTGGCGGACGATCCCGGTACACCGTGGCCGGGTTCGAAAATGACGGTGGACCGGTGTCCGGGCGCCGCAAGATAGTGCATTGCTACCGCCAGTCAGCGGTTGGTGCAATGCAGCATTTTCCTGCCGCACTGCAAACTAGGTTCAAACACAGCGTTTGCGCTCTCCGGCGAAGTTTGGCAATCAAGGCATTGTTCTGGGAAGGAAAGCCCCGAATCCGAGCACCGCGTCCCATGGCCGTCGTCCGGCGGTCGAGCTCGCCGATCACAAGCCCCCGCCAGGCACGATAATAACAAGGACGGTCGAATGATTCCCTTGGTTCTGATCATCGTGGGCGGGCTCTGCGCCGTCGCCTACGGCATCGTCACGATCCTCGACCTGATGCGACGCGACGCCGGCACGCAGCGCATGCAGGAGATCGCCGCCGCCATCGCGGAGGGCGCGCAGGCCTATCTCCGGCGGCAGTACACGACCATCGGCCTCGTCGGCGTGGTCCTGTTCGTGCTGCTTGCCGTGGTCCTCGGGATCAAGGTGGCCATCGGCTTCCTGATCGGTGCCGTGCTCTCGGGGGCGGCGGGCTTCATCGGCATGAACGTCTCGGTGCGGGCCAACGTGCGCACCGCGCAGGCCGCCTCGACCTCCCTCGGCGGCGGCCTCGACATGGCCTTCAAGTCGGGGGCGGTGACCGGCATGCTGGTCGCCGGTCTCGCGCTGCTCGGGGTCGCCTTCTACTACCTGTACCTCACCCGCGGCGCCCATCTCGATCCGTCGAGCCGCGAGGTCATCGACGCGCTGGTGGCGCTGGGCTTCGGCGCCTCGCTGATCTCGATCTTCGCCCGCCTCGGCGGCGGCATCTTCACCAAGGGCGCCGACGTCGGCGGCGACCTCGTCGGCAAGGTCGAGGCCGGGATTCCGGAGGACGACCCGCGCAATCCCGCCACCATCGCCGACAACGTCGGCGACAACGTCGGCGACTGCGCCGGCATGGCGGCCGACCTGTTCGAGACCTACGCGGTGACGATCGTCGCCACCATGGTGCTGGCGGCGATCTTCTTCTCCGGCCCCACCGGCAGCGGCCGGGACGTTCTGGAGCCGATGATGCTCTACCCGCTCGCCATCGGGTCGGCCTGCATCCTCACCTCCATCGCCGGCACCTACGCGGTGCGGCTCGGGGCCAACCAGTCGATCATGGGCGCGCTCTACAAGGGGCTGATCACCGCGGGCGTGCTCTCGGTGGCGGCGATCGCCGCCGTCAACATGACCCTGCTCGGCGGCTTCGCGACCACGTTCACCACCTCGACCGGCGTCACCTTCACCTCGGCCGGCCTGTTCGGCTGCGCGGTGATCGGGCTCGCGATCACCGCGCTGATCGTGGTGATCACCGAGTACTACACCGGCACGAACTTCCGCCCGGTGAAGTCGATCGCGGACGCCTCGGTCACCGGCCACGGCACCAACGTGATCCAGGGGCTGGCGATCTCCCTCGAATCGACGGCGCTCCCCGCCCTCGTGATCGTGGCCGGCATCATCAGCACCTACGCGCTCGCCGGCCTGTTCGGCATCGCCATCGCGGTCACCGCCATGCTGGCGCTCGCGGGCTTCATCGTGGCCCTCGACGCCTTCGGGCCGGTCACCGACAATGCCGGCGGCATCGCCGAGATGGCGGGCCTGCCCCCGGACGTGCGCAAGTCGACCGACGCCCTCGACGCGGTCGGCAACACCACCAAGGCGGTGACCAAGGGCTACGCGATCGGCTCGGCCGGCCTCGGCGCCCTGGTGCTGTTTGCCGCCTACACGTCGGACCTGAACTACTTCATCGCCAATGCCAGCCCGACGCAGTACCGGTACTTCCAGGGCGTCAGCGTCGATTTCTCCCTGTCCAACCCGTACGTGGTGGTCGGGCTGCTGCTCGGCGGGCTGATCCCGTTCCTGTTCGCCGGCATCGCCATGACGGCGGTGGGACGCGCGGCCGGCGCGGTGGTCGAGGAGGTCCGGCGCCAGTTCCGGGAGAAGCCCGGGATCATGCAGGGCACCGACCGGCCGGATTACGGCCGGGCGGTCGACATGCTGACCCGGGCGGCGATCAAGGAGATGATCGTCCCATCGCTGCTGCCGGTGCTGTCGCCGGTGGTGCTGTTCTTCGTGATCCAGCTCATCGCCGGGAAGAGCCAGGCCTTCGCCACGGTCGGCGCGAGCCTGCTCGGGGTGATCCTCACCGGCCTCTACGTGGCGATCTCGATGACCTCGGGCGGCGGCGCCTGGGACAACGCCAAGAAGTACATCGAGGACGGCCACCATGGCGGCAAGGGCTCGGACGCCCACAAGGCCGCGGTGACCGGCGACACCGTGGGCGACCCCTACAAGGACACGGCCGGTCCCGCGGTGAACCCCGCGATCAAGATCACCAACATCATCGCGCTGCTGCTGCTGGCGGTGCTGGCGCATAGCTGAGGGGCGACGAAGTCCACGGCGGGACTTTCAGATCCCGCCGTGGAGCACATTCCATCCTTGTAGTGGCGATGATGCCGTGGCCGGTGATGAAGGGGCACGATCGGGTTTCGTAGCCTTCGGAAGCCGCGCTGTGCTCTGCGCGCGCCAAACCGGATGCGCTGAGACTCCGCTATGACCGAGGGAGAACGTTTCGTCGGCGATCTGCCGGTGAAGCTGGACTTTCACGACCGCAGCAAGCGGCGATCCTACGACGTGGCGAGGCGCGTTGCCATTCGACTCGAAGATGATCCCGGTTTGGTGAACAACGGCAGGGCCTATCTGGAGCGGTGTGTGCGCCCAGATCCGGCGCAGGCCCGGTACTACGCACTCTGGATGGATCTCCTTCGCCAGGATGTCCGGCAGATCGTGCGGCAGATGCTGGCGGATACCCCGCAAGGGGACCTTCTGCGCGATACCCAGCCGGTCTTCGTCGTGGTTCCACCCGAGGAACGAACACGGGCTCCAGGGATAGCCCAGCGTTGAGCGATAGTGCCGTGGATTTCGCCGGATGATGCGCCGGGACAAGCTCGATCACCTGGTGCGGGCCGCCAGCACGTTGACGGGCCATCGGCGCTTCGTGCTCGTCGGATCTGCCGTCATCCTCGTTCGGTGCAACAACATACCAGGCGACATGCTGTTGACCCCTGAGGTGGATCTCTTTGTCCCCGATGTGCCGGACTCGGAGGCGGTTTCGGACGCCATTGAAGCCGACATTGGCCGAGGATCGAGCTTCCACCAACAGTACGGTTATTACTGCGACGGGGTCTCTGCCGGAACCGCTGTTATGCCGACCGACTGGCAGCAGCGCGCGGTGCCATACGAGAGCTCGGGCTGTCCCGGCGTCACGGTGATTGTCGCCGATCCCGAGGACATCGCCCTACCCAAGATCGTAGCTTGGCGGGAGAAGGACAAAGACTGGCTCAAGTCGGGCCTGCGGTCCGGGATCTTTGCGCTCAACCTGATACGGCCCGCCTCCCGCGCATGCCTGATACAGCGCCTGGACTGGGAGAGATGATGCGTCGGCTCGCGTGGCTTGCAGCGGAATGCGCGTTGCCATTCGATCCGTCTCGGTAACCGTCCTCTCTGGTCCATCCTGCCATGTGCGCCCCCGCACGCCGCTGACCGCGCTGTTGCATTGCACCTTGGCATCGCCGCGCCGCAGCGCCACCTCGGCGCCGGAACGCACCGGATGCGGCGCCGCCGCACCAGCACGAGGTAACCCATGCCGTCCCTGCTCGACCCGATCCGTATCGGCGCCATCGAGGCGAAGAACCGGATCTTCATGGCGCCGCTCACCCGCGGCCGCGGCACAAGTGAGCACGTGCCGACCCCGATCATGGCCGAGTACTACGCCCAGCGCGCTAGCGCAGGCCTGATTCTCACCGAGGCCACCGGCATCTCCCAGGAGGGCCTCGGCTGGCCCTACGCGCCGGGGATCTGGTCCGACGCCCAGGTCGATGCGTGGCGGCCGATCGTGAAGGCCGTCCACGACCGGGGCGGCAAGATCGTCTGCCAGATCTGGCACATGGGCCGACTGGTCCATCCGGACTTCCTGGGCGGCGCGAAGCCGGTCTCGGCCTCCGCCACCACGGCCCCGGACCAGGCCCACACCTATGCCGGCAAGAAGCCCTACGCCGAGGCCCGCGCCCTGGAGGTCGCCGAGATCCCGCGGCTGCTCGGCGACTACGAACGCGCCACCGCCAACGCGCTCGCGGCCGGCTTCGACGGGGTGCAGATCCACGCCGCGAACGGCTACCTGATCGACGAGTTCCTGCGGGACGGCACCAACCACCGCACCGACCAGTATGGCGGCTCCATCGAGAACCGCGTGCGCCTGCTGCGCGAGGTGACGGAGGCCGTGGCGAAGGTCGCGGGGCCCGAGCGCACCGGCGTGCGCCTGTCGCCCAACGGGGCGATCCAGGGCTGCAACGACTCGAACCCCGAGCCGCTGTTCGTGGCCGCCGCCCAGGCGCTCGCCGATGTCGGCATCGCCTTCCTGGAGATGCGCGAGCCGGGTCCGGACGGGACCTTCGGCAAGGCCGACCATCCGCCGATCGCCCCGGCGATGCGGCGCGTGTTCCGCAACCCGATGATCCTCAACGCCGACTATGACGGCATCAGCGGCCAGAAGGCGCTGGATGCCGGCGTGGCCGACGCCATCGCGTTCGGGCGCACCTTCATCGCCAACCCCGACCTCGTCGAGCGGATCGCCAAGGGCGCGCCGCTCAACAAGGACGAGGCCGCCACTTGGTACAGCCAGGGCCCGGAGGGCTACATCGACTATCCGACCCTGAGCCAGGCCCGCGCGGCCTGACAGGATGACCGCGCGTCCGGGACCTGCGTGGCGGGCCCCGGATGCGCGGGGATCGCGTGCGCGGAGCGAAGCGACTGAGGGATCCGCGACGAGCCGTGATCGTGCGCCGCACCGGGTTGCCGCGCTCGACGCGCAGTGACCGAGACGCCATCGCAGGGGCGCGCGGCACCGCATCGACCGGCCTGAAGCGCCCCGAAAACCGATGCTTCGCCGCGGCCCGGCTGCCCGGCGGCGGGAACCGGGGCGGCGAAAACCTTAATCGGCGCTGCTGCCTATGCATCCGGCCCGGGCGCGCCTATGTGTGCGCGAGACCATGGCTGTGCCCCCTCACATAAGCGCGCGATCCGAATCGACCGTCGGGCCCTGGAGCACCGCCGACCGGGTCGCCGAACTGCACGACCTCGCGATTCTCGATACCGAGCCGGAGCCGCTCTACGACGATCTCGTCCGGGTCGCTGCCTATGTCTGCCGCGCGCCCGTGGCCCTCGTCAGCCTGGTGGATGCCGAGCGGCAATGGTTCAAGTCTGAGGTCGGCCTCGGCACCCGTGAATTGCCGATCAACTGCTCCGTCTGCGCCCACACGATCGAGGCGGGCGACCTGCTGATCATCCCCGACCTGACCGCGGATCCGCGGACGATCGAGAACCCGCTCGTCACTGGGGCGCCGTCCTTCCGGTTCTACGCGGGCGCGGTGATCCGTGGCGCGCAGGGCATCCCCCTCGGCGCGCTCTGCGTGCTCGACCGGGCGCCGCGGCCGGACGGTCTCGATTCGGATCAGACCGCCACGCTCACGGCCTTGGCCCGCCAGATCTCGAGCCTGCTGGAACACCGGCGCACGCTCGCCCGGGTGGCGGTCCGCGAGGCGGAGATCGCCGCGAGCGAGCGCCGCTTCCGCGTGATGACGGCGGCGATGCCCCAGATGGTCTGGACCACGCTGCCGGACGGGTTCCACGACTACTACAACGACCGCTGGTACGAGTTCACCGGGGTGCCCTACGGCTCCACCGACGGCACCGGCTGGAACGGGGTGTTCCACCCCGACGACCAGGAGCGGGCCTGGGCCCGGTGGCGCCACTCGCTGTCCACCGGCGAGCCCTACGAGATCGAGTATCGCCTGCGCCACCGGGACGGCGCCTATCGCTGGACCCTGGGCCGCGCCATGCCGCTGCGCGATGCGGACGGGCGGATCGAGCGCTGGTTCGGCACCTGCACCGACATCGACGACCTGAAGCGGGCGGAGACCGAGGCGCGCAAGCTCGCCGCGATCGTCGAGACCTCCAAGGACTTCATCGGCCTCTCCACCCTGGACGGCGCGATCACCCACCTCAACGAGGCGGCCCTGGCGCTGGTCGGCCTGCCCGATCTCGCCGCCGCCCGCCGCCTCCGGATCCCCGATTTCTTCACCGACGAGAGCCGCCGGATCCTCACCGAGACCGCGATGCCGGCCGTGCGCCGGGACGGCTTCTGGGAGGGCGAGCTGACGTTCCGCCACGTCGGCACGGGCGAGCCGGTGGCGGTCTTCTACAACATCTTCCCGGTGCGCGACTCCACCGGGGCCGAGATCGGCTACGCCACCGTCACCCGCGACCTGCGCGAGTCGAAGCGCGCCGAGGAGGCCCGCGACCTGCTGATCCGCGAGCTGTCCCACCGGATCAAGAACATCTTCGCGGTGGTCGGCGGCCTCGCGGCGCTCACCGCGCGCAGCGACCCGGCCGCCAAGCCGTTCGCCACCGCCTTCCGCGAGCGGCTCGGGGCGTTGGCCCAGGCCCACGAATACGTCCGTCCCCATACGCCCGAAAGCGCCCCCGCGGTGGCGGGCCAGACGGTCTTCGGGCTCATGCGCCTGATCATGGCTGCCTACGAGGAGGGCGGCCGCTCCCGGGTCGCCATCTCGGGGGACGATGCCGAGATCGGCGAGCGCACCGCGACGGCCCTCGCGCTGATCATGCACGAGCAGGCCACCAATGCGATGAAGTACGGCGGCCTCTCCACCAAGGAGGGCGGCGTCGCCCTGAGCGGCCACCGGGAGGCGGAGCGCTATACGCTGACCTGGGCGGAGGCCGGCGGCCCCCCGGTCACCGGCGCGCCGTCCCGGAAGGGCTTCGGGACGGTCCTGGCCGAGCGCAGCGTCGCCGGCCAGCTCGACGGCGTGCTGGAGCGCGACTGGGCCCCCGGCGGCCTCCTGATGCGGCTCAGCGTCCCGCTCGAGAACCTCCGCGCCTGAGCGGGCGTCGGCCGTCGATGGTCACGCATCCCCGGCACGCGCCACCGCCCCCTCCGACGGCGCGTCGGAAATCCGCCGGTCCGCCCGCGAGGGGGAGCGCGCGGTGCCGGCCGGAGACGGGTCCCGTCCCGCGGATCGCGGCCGCGCAAACCTTATGGCCTCCCCGATGAACCTCCGCACCGGCGCCGCCGGGCCGCACCTCGTCGTGCTCGATTTCGACGGGACCCTGGCGGACAGCTTCGACTGGTTCTGCTCGGTCCTGAACGGCGTCGCCGACCGCTACCGCTTTCGACGGGTCGAAGCCCACGAGGTCGAGGGCCTGCGGCTGCAGGGCGCCCGCGCGATCGTGGCGCATCTCGGCATCCCGCGATGGAAGCTGCCGTTCATCGCCCGGCACATGCACGCGCTGGCCGCGCGCGATGCCGGGCAGATCGCGCTGTTCCCGGGCGTGCCGGCCATGCTGGCGGCGATCGCCGAGACGGGCGTGACGCCGGCGATCTTGTCGTCGAACCGCGCCGATACGGTCCGCCGGGTGCTGGGGCCGGAGAACGCGGCCCGCATCGGCGCCTATGCCTGCGGCGCCTCGCTGTTCGGGAAGGCGCAGCGGCTGCGGGGGCTGCTCGCGCGCAGGGGCGTCGTGCCGCATCGCGCGCTCTGCATCGGCGACGAGATCCGCGACCTGGAGGCCGCGCGCGCCGTCGGCTGCCCGTTCGGGGCCGTGGCCTGGGGCTATACCGATCCCCAGGCGCTGGCGGCGCAGGGCCCCGACTATCTGTTCACCGAGCCCGCCGAGATCGGCGCCTTGGTGGCAGGGGGCGCCGACTACTGGCCGCGGGTCGCGCCCGGCACGACGCTGGCGCCGTTGCCGCTGCCGAACGGCTCGTAGCGGGTCAGGCCGCGGAACAGCTGGCTGATGAAGGCGCGGTCGGCGCCGCTGGTCGGCGTGGTCCGCTCGATGAAGTCGAAGATCCGGCCGTCCTGCAGGCCGTAGAGGGCCACGCGCTCGACCTTGAAGCCGGGGGTGAAGTAGACCGCCGTGACGGTCTGATCCTCGACCTGCTCGCCCAGGAACATGACCGTCCGGCGGGTGTTCTGCGAGATGTAGTACCAGGACTTGTTGCCCACCGTGGACACGGTCGACGGCGTGCCGAGGATCTGCAGCACCTGCTCGGGGCTCATGCCGGGCTTGACCGTGGCGAGGGCCGCCTGATCGACCTGGTAGCCGTGGCGGAGCTCTTCGCCGATGCAACCGGACAGGCCGGCTCCCGCGAGGCCGATCAGAGCGAGGCGCGCGAAGGACTGGACGAGACGGCGCCGCATCGGGACCCCAGAGAGCGTGTTGACGGACGGGACGCAACCGTCGCCGCCGGCACGGGATTCCGACAGCGCTTGCGCCCTGGGCGTGGGTTGCCGTACCGCGGGGTTATGGCTTTGACAAGGCAAGCTTGGCCACAGGTGGCCGCCTTCCGTCCAGGATGTCCCGCGGCCCGCGCGGCGGCCGAGGGGCGGACATGATCGGCGGGCTGTTCCGGCGTGCGAACGCCCGTCGCCGCGCCGTCGAAGGTCTGCACATGGCCCTGAGCATGGCCGCGCGCCGGCCGGGCCTGTACACGCGCCTCGGCGTGCCCGACACGCTGGAGGGCCGGTTCGAGGCCCTGTGCCTGCACGCCATCCTGGTCCTGCGGCGGCTGAACCAACTGCCGGCGCCGGCCGCCGAGGTGGCGCAGGATCTGGTGAATTCCGTCTTCACCCAGCTCGACGCCGCGTTGCGCGAGTCGGGGGTCGGCGACATGGGCGTGTCAAAGCGGATGAAGAAGCTCGGCGCGGCCTTCTACGGCCGCGCCGAGGGCTACGATGCGGCGCTCGGGTCCGGCGACGGCGTCGCCCTGCGGGCGGTCCTCGCCCGCAACGTCCTGGGCGGCGAGGGAGACGGGGCGGGCCTTGCCGCCTACGTGCTGGCCGCCGACGCGGCCCTCGCCGGGACCGACCTCGACGGACTGCTCGGGGCCGGGCCGCCCTTCCCGGAGCCGGACGGCTTCGCGCCGGACCCGGCCCGGACTGGAGAGCGAACAGGAGACATCGCATGACTCGGGACGGCAGCCAGGACAGCGGCCCGCTCTCGCGCTGGGTCAACGTCGAGCGCCTGCCTCAGGGGCGCGGCGCCGTCACCGTGGAGGCGAGCCCGGCCGAGTGCGCGGCGCTGGCCGCCGATTTCGGCATTCCCGGCCTCCGCGACCTGGTCGGGCGGTTCGCGATCGAGGGGGCGACCACCCGCCTCGTGGTGACCGGCACCGTGGAGGCGCTGGTGACGCAGGTCTGCACCGTGAGCCTCGAACCGTTCGAGGCGCCGGTCCGGGAGCCCGTCGAGGTGGTGTTCACCGGCACCGACCAGCTCGCCGGCACCGACGCCGAGGACGCCGACATCCCCGACCCCCTCGTGGGCGGCCGCATCGACTTCGGCGCGCTCACCGCCGAGTTCCTGGCCCTCGGCCTCGATCCCTATCCCCGCAAGCCCGGCATCGCCTTCGAGCCGGTGGTGGTGGGCGACGATGCCGGGCCGTTCGACGCGCTGCGCCGGATCCGTGACGGGCAGGCGTAGAGCCGAGGCGCGGGCAAGCCGCGGCCCTGTACGCCTGGTACGCCTGCCCGCGATGCGGAGCCTCCGCGGGAGACCCTCGGTCAGTCGGGGGCGCCGCCGGCGGGCCCGGGATGGCGGCGGGTCTTCGAACGCCCAGCCGATCCCGGATCCCGCGCGATCAAGTCTCCCCGGTGCGATTACCCCGCATGGGCCGCCCGATTTCATTTGCCCGCCCGGCCGGTATCGCTATGGTCCGCCGCGCCCGGCGGGGACCGTCCCGCCAGTGGGCTGAGCCCTTTCCCCCGCCGAGCCCCGCGACCCGTTACCGACATGTCCGAACGCGTGTGCATCTCGCTCGACGCCATGGGCGGCGACCACGGGCCCTCCACGGTCGTGCCCGGCGCGGCACTGGCCCGGGAGCGCCATCCCGGCACCACCTTCCTGATGTTCGGCGACGAGGCGGTGATCGCGCCGCTGGTCGCCAAGGAGCCCCGGCTCAAGGACGGCGTCGAGATCCGCCACACCACCGTGGCCGTGGCGATGGACGACAAGCCCAGCCAGGCGGTGCGCCAGGGCCGGGGCAAGTCGTCCATGTGGCAGGCGATCCAGGCCGTCCGCGACGGGCAGGCCGATGCCTGCGTCTCGGCCGGCAACACCGGCGCCCTCATGGCGATGTCGAAGATCTGCCTTAAGACCATGTCGGGCATCGAGCGCCCGGCCATCGCCTGCCTGTGGCCGACCGTGCGCGGCGAGAGCATCGTGCTCGACGTCGGCGCCACGATCGGGACCGATGCCGAGCATCTCGTCGAGATGGCGGTGATGGGGTCGGCCATGGCCCGCATCGTGTTCGACCTCGAACGGCCCACCGTCGGCCTGCTCAACGTCGGCACCGAGGAGATGAAGGGCAACGAGGCGGTCAAGGAGGCGGCCCGGATCCTGCGCGAGATGGAGAGCCCCGGCCTCGCCTATCACGGCTTCGTCGAGGGCACGGATCTCGGCCGCGGCACCGTGGACGTGGTGGTGACCGAGGGGTTCACCGGCAACATCGCCCTCAAGACCGCCGAGGGCACCGCGAAGCAGATCGGCACCTATCTGCGCGCCGCCATGACCCGGACTCTGGCGGCCAAGATCGGCGCCCTGTTCGCCCGGCAGGCCTTCCGGGCGCTCCGGGACAAGATGAACCCGAGCCGGTCCAACGGCGGCGTGTTCCTCGGCCTGGAGGGGATCGTCATCAAGAGCCACGGCTCGGAGCACGCGCAGGGCTTCGCCGCCGCGGTGGATCTGGCGCACGACATGGCGCGCCACGACATGATCCGCACGATCCGCGAAATGCTCGACCAGACGGCGGCCCTGGCGCCGGCGTGATTCCACCTTGCCTTGGGGCGTGGCGTATCCCACCACGCTTGAGCATCCGCCCGGTCATTCCGGGGCGTTGCCCCGGGACGACAGGGTGACACGTCCGACCGCGATCGCCCCTCGGATCGCCGGACGCGGCCCGGAACGGTCTTCTCGCACCCGCGGCCGGCCCGCTGTCCGGGCGCGCTCACCACCGGGTCCGGATCTCTGCCCCGGCTCCGCATGTTCAGACGGATGGAATTCGGGCGTCCGGGGCGACACACCTGAGACTTGTGAAGCCCGCGCCGCCCGGGAAGGAAAGCGATGTCAGTCCTCCGCACAGATTCTTCGCCGGCGCTGCGCTCGGTGATCGTCGGGACCGGATCGAGCCTGCCCGAGCAGGTTGTGACGAACGCCGCCCTGACCGGGCGGGTCGACACCTCGGACGAATGGATCGTCCAGCGCACCGGGATCCGCCAGCGCCACATCGCGGCCGCCGACGAGACGACTTCGGTGCTCGGCACCCGGGCGGCACGGGCCGCCCTGGCGGATGCGGGTCTGGGGGCGCAGGATATCGACCTCGTGATCTGCGCGACCTCGACGCCGGACCACACCTTCCCGGCCACCGCGACCCAGATCCAGGCGGCTCTGGGCATCCATCAGGGCGCGGCCTTCGACCTCCAGGCGGTCTGCGCCGGCTTCGTCTTCGCGGTCTCCACCGCCGACAAGTTCCTGACCACCGGGGCCGCCCGCCGGGCGCTGGTGATCGGCGCCGAGACCTTCTCGCGGATCGTCGACTGGGAGGACCGCACCACCTGCGTGCTGTTCGGCGACGGCGCCGGGGCGGTGGTGCTGGAGGCCCGGGACGACGCCGACGGGCGCGGCGTGCTCTGCGCCAGCCTGCGCTCGGATGGCCGGCACCGCGAAAAGCTCTACGTCGATGGCGGCCCGGGCTCCACCGGCACCACAGGGCGGCTGCGGATGGAGGGCCGCGAGGTGTTCCGGTTCGCGGTCGGACAGGTGACCGACGTGATCGCCGACGTCTTCGCCCAGGCGGGCGTCACCGCGGCGGATCTCGACTGGTTCGTGCCCCACCAGGCCAACCGCCGGATCATCGAGGCCTCGGCCGACAAGCTCGGGATCGCCCGGGACAAGATCGTCCTGACCGTCGACCGCCACGGCAACACCTCGGCGGCCTCGATCCCCCTGGCTCTCGACGTGGCGCGGCGGGATGGCCGCCTCCGGGCCGGCGACCTCGTGATGATCGAGGCGATCGGCGGCGGCTTCAGCTGGGGTGCGGCGCTGATCCGCTGGTGACAGAGCCGAAACAATTCAACGCCCCGGCGCGGTTGACCGGGGGCAGGGCGCCGATTAGCGTGCCAGATCATAGGGATACGCCTTCAGCGTTCGGCGCGGCCGTGATCGCCGCACCCGATGCCATGGGGCGAGCGACGCGGGCGAGGGGACACGGCATGGCAGGCAAGACGGTGACGCGCGCCGACTTGAGCGAGGCCGTCTACCATCAGGTGGGCCTGTCGCGGACCGAGTCGGCCGCCCTCGTCGAGACCGTGCTGTCGGAGATCTGCACCTGTCTGGCGGGGGGCGAGACGGTGAAGCTATCGTCGTTCGGCTCCTTCGTGGTGCGCAGCAAGGGCAAGCGGGTCGGCCGCAACCCCAAGACCGGCGTCGAGGTGGCGATCGAGCCGCGCCAGGTGATGGTGTTCAAGCCCTCGAACGTGCTCAAGGCCAAGATCAACGGCCTCAACGGCACGGGCCCGCACGACGAGGATGAGTGAGCGGGGCTCCTGGCCCGGCAACGGACCGCTACGGCGGTGACGCGCGGCGCCCTCACCGGCCGAGGGACGATGTTCACGCATGGTGCCGGATGACGCCGGCCGGTCATAGAACCATCGTGGCCCGCAGAGGGGGCAGCCGCGGATCGGGCTCCGATCGCGCCGGGACGGCGAACATTATGTCGTCCGCTGCCGGTAAGGCTTGAGCCCGGCCCCGCGGACCGGCAAGATCGACGCCTCCACGCGCCGCATCAGACAGCCATGCCCCCAGCCCTCGCCGCCGAACAGACCGCCGGAACCGGCGAGAAGAGCGCCCACGCCTTCCGGACGATCAGCGAGGTGGCCGAAGACCTCGACGTGCCCCAGCACGTGCTGCGGTTCTGGGAGACTCGCTTCGGCCAGATCCGTCCCGTGAAGCGGGCCGGGGGGCGGCGCTACTATCGCCCGCAGGACGTCGAGCTCGTCGCCGGGATCCGTCATCTCCTGCACGTGCAGCGCTACACCATCGCGGGGGCGCAGCGGGTGCTCAAGGAGAACGGGGTCCGCTTCGTCCAGGCGGTCGGGCGCGGCGAGGCCGCGGCGGCCGAACCCTCGCACCAGGAGGCGGAGGCGGGCATCGGCGGCGGTGCTCTCGGGGATCCGGACCGGGCGGCCCTGGCGGACGCCCTGGAGGACCTGCGCGCCTGCCGGGCCCTGCTCGACGACCTGGGCAGGGTAGACAACGGCGCGGTCTGACCCGACGGGCGCGGCCCGCAGGAGGGCCGCCTTCGGTCGCACCCGCGCCGACCGAACTTTCCGGCAACGACCCGCGTTGTCGCCCGCATGGCCGCGCCCAAATCCAAGCTGTCGCCCAGCCAGGAACTGATGGCCCGCATCATGCGGATCGTCCGCACCTGCCCGGATGCGGCCTCCGAGGTCCTGGAGCTGATGTTCCTCGTCAGCCAGATCGAGGCGGCCACCGGCGTCGACCGGGAGTACCGCGACGCGAAGCGGGTGATCAGCCGCCTGCGCAACCCGCTCTGGGAGATGGGTCCCTCCGACCGGGCGAAGCTGCTGACGGCGGCCGAGACGATCCGCCGGGTGTGCCGCCTCGCCGAGGCGGACATTCCCCCGGTGCCGATCGCCGATGCCGGGGAGCGCGCCCGGGTCGAGGCGCGTCTCGCCGCCGCCCTGGCCGGGGAATTCGACGCCGCGCAGGTTGCACGCATCACCGGCATCGTCGCGGCGGCGCTGCAGACTTGACGCGTATGCCGAACCCTCGACGGCCGTCGGATGCGTTCCCACATGCTCATCACCGATGAACGGGGCGTCCGGACCGGAGTCCGGAGGCGCCTCCCGGGTCGGCATTGGAGAGACGCTGCCATGATCGCCCTTCGTCCGCTCGCCGCGCTGCTCGCAGGGAGCTTGGCTCTCGCCGGACCGGCGCTGGCCCAGACGCCGGCCAGCCGGACCAAGACCGTCGCGCCCGGCAAGACGGTGCGGATCGAGATCGCGCCCAATCTCAAGAAGGATTGCTCTCCCGGGCCGATGCCCGAGTTCAAGGTCTCCGGGCCGCCGAAGAACGGGTCGGTCATCACCAAGGTCGGCAAGCTGAAGACGCCGGCGAGCTATCGCTGCCCCAACAAGGAGGCGGCGGTGCAGGCCCTGTTCTACCAGCCCAACAGCGGTTTCACCGGCTCCGACGAAGTGACGTTCGAGGTGAAGAGCGCCGACGGGCAAGTGCAGACTCAGACCGTGAAGATCACGGTCGGGGCGAGCGGCGCCAAATCGGGGGACGATGCCAAGAAAGAGGGCACGGATCTGTAAGCAGGGGCGGGCGTGCACAGTCTCGGCCGCGTCATGCCGCCTCCGACAGGTGCGAAGCGGCGGCGCGGAATTGCATCCGGGCCGCCTTCAGGTCGCCGGGGTGTTGCAAGCAATCGACATGCCGGGCGCCATGCTCGCCGCACTGCGACAAAAGCGGGCCTGTCGGTTGCATCCGAGCCGAGACAGGATGAAGCTGTCACGGTCTGAGAGGGTTATCGAATGCCCATGCATGCGACGAACGACCTTTTCCAGAGCTTCGCCCGAGGGTACGAGGCCCGCCGCGACACGGAGATGACGCTCTCCGAGTATCTCGAGGCGTGTCGCGACGAGCCCTTGATGTACGCCTCGGCCGCAGAGCGAATCCTCGCGGCGATCGGCGAGCCCGAATTCGTCGACACCGCCAAGGATTCGCGCCTCGGCCGGATCTTCATGAACCGGACGATCCGCACCTACCCGGCCTTCCGCGAGTTCTACGGCATGGAGGAGACGATCGAGCGGATCGTCTCGTTCTTCCGCCACGCCGCGCAGGGGTTGGAGGAGCGCAAGCAGATCCTCTACCTGCTGGGCCCGGTGGGCGGCGGCAAGTCGTCGCTGGCCGAGCGGCTTAAGCTGCTGATGGAGGTCCACCCGGTCTACGTGCTCAAGGCCGGGGACGAGGTGTCGCCGGTCTTCGAGAGCCCGCTCGGGCTGTTCGACCCCGAGACGATGGGCGAGGAGATCCAGCGGCGCTACGGCGTCCCGCGCCGGCGCCTCACCGGCCTGATGAGCCCCTGGGCGCTCAAGCGCCTCGACGAGTTCAACGGCGACATCTCGCGGTTCAAGGTGATCAAGGTCCGGCCCTCGCGCCTGCGCCAGATCGCCATCGCCAAGACCGAGCCGGGGGACGAGAACAACCAGGACATCTCCTCGCTGGTCGGCAAGGTCGACATCCGCCGCCTGGAGACCCTGTCCCAGGCCGATCCCGACGCCTACTCGTATTCCGGCGGCCTGAACCGGGCGAACCAGGGCATCCTCGAGTTCGTCGAGATGTTCAAGGCGCCGATCAAGATGCTGCACCCCCTGCTCACCGCCACGCAGGAGGGCAACTACGTCGGCACCGAGAATATCGGCGCGATTCCGTTCACCGGCGTGATCCTGGCCCACTCGAACGAGGCCGAGTGGCAGACCTTCAAGACCAACAAGAACAACGAGGCCTTCATCGACCGGATCTACGTGATCAAGGTCCCTTACTGCCTGCGCGTCACCGAGGAGCAGCGGATCTACGAGAAGCTGATCTCCGGCTCGGAGCTGTCGGACGCGGCCTGCGCCCCCGGCACGCTGGAGATGCTGGCGCGCTTCTCGGTGCTGTCGCGCCTGCGGGAGCACGCCAATTCCAACGCCTTCTCGAAGATGCGGGTCTATGACGGCGAGTCCTTGCGCGAGGTCGATCCCCGCGCCCGCTCGATGCAGGAATACAAGGACACCGCCGGCGTCGACGAGGGCATGGACGGGATCTCCACCCGCTTCGCCTTCAAGGTCCTGGCCGCGACCTTCAACCACGACACCACCGAGGTCTCGGCCGACCCGGTGCACCTGATGTACGTGCTGGAGCAGGCTCTCAAGCGCGAGCAGCTCCCGCCCGAGACCGAGAAGAAGTACCTCGAATTCATCAAGACCGAGCTGGCCCCGCGCTACGCGGAGTTCATCGGGCACGAGATCCAGAAGGCCTACCTCGAATCGTACCACGATTACGGCCAGAACCTGTTCGACCGGTACATCGACTACGCCGACGCCTGGATCGAGGACCAGGACTTCAAGGACGCCGAGACCGGCCAGCTGATGAACCGCGAGCTCCTGAACCAGGAGCTGACCAAGATCGAGAAGCCCGCCGGGATCGCCAACCCGAAGGACTTCCGCAACGAGGTGGTGAAGTTCGCCCTGCGCTCCCGGGCCCAGCACGGCGGCCGCAACCCGAGCTGGACCTCCTACGAGAAGCTGCGCGAGGTGATCGAGCGGCGGATGTTCTCCCAGGTGGAGGAACTGCTGCCGGTGATCTCCTTCGGCTCCAAGAAGGACGGTGACACCGAGAAGAAGCACGGCGAGTTCGTCGAGCGCATGGTGGCGCGCGGCTACACCGAGCGGCAGGTCCGCCGCCTGGTGGAATGGTACATGCGGGTGAAGCAGGCCGGCTGAGAATCGACCCTCGGCCGCCACACTTCCGGGCGACCGGCCGGCGAAGGTCTCGGGCCAGCTGCGAACGAGGGATCCATTCCTCCGGCCACGGCATGGTATGAAGAGGGTCCGGACCCGGCCGGAGCACGCGGACGAGGGTTTTCGCAGCGGATGCACATCGTCGACCGACGTTTGAACCCGGGCGGCAAGAGCCTCCCCAACCGCCAGCGCTTCCTGCGCCGCGTGAAGGACGTGGCCCAGCGCGCCGTGCGGGAATCCGCCCGCGAGAAGGACATCAAGGACCTCGGCAAGGACGGCCGGGTCAGCGTGCCGGCGGACGGCGTGCGCGAGCCGCGCTTCTCCCGCCAGCCGGGCACCGGCCTGCAGGACCACATCCTGCCCGGCAACAAGACCTACGTGGAAGGCGACACGATCGAGCGGCCGCCGGGCGGCGGAGGCGGCCGCGGCTCGGGCGAGGGCGGGGAGGGCGGCGAGAACAGCGAGGACGCCTTCCGGTTCGTGCTCACCCGGGACGAGTTCCTGGAGCTGTTCCTCGAAGATCTGGAACTGCCGGATCTCGCCAAGCGCCGCCTCGCCGTTGTGGAGACCGAGGGCCTGCGCCGGGCCGGCTACACGGTGACCGGCTCGCCGGCGAACCTCGCGCTCACCCGCACCCTGCGCAATTCGATGTCGCGGCGGATCGCCCTCAAGCGCCCCAAGCCCGAGGAGGTCGCCGCGCTGGAGGAGAGGCTCGACGCCCTGCCGGAGGGCGATCCGGAGCGGCCGGACCTGGAGCAGGCGCTGCTCAAGCTCCGCGAGCGCGCGAAGCGCATCCCCTACGTCGACCCGATCGACCTGCGCTTCCGCCGGTTCGAGCCGTACCCGCGGCCAATCGCCCAGGCGGTGATGTTCTGCCTGATGGACGTGTCCGGCTCGATGACCGAGCACATGAAGGACCTCGCCAAGCGGTTCTACATCCTGCTCCACATCTTCCTGACCCGCCGCTACCGGCACGTGGAGATCGTGTTCATCCGCCACACCGACCGGGCCACCGAGGTGGACGAGGAGACGTTCTTCGGCTCCCGGGAGACCGGCGGCACGCTGGTGTCGTCGGCGCTCGTCGAGATGAAGCGCGTCATCGCCGAGCGCTACGACCCCAACGACTGGAACATCTACGCCGCCCAGGCGTCGGACGGCGACAACGTCTCCTCCGACGGGCCGACCTCGACGGAGCTGCTCCGGTCGCACATCCTGCCGGCCTGCCAGCACTTCGCCTATCTGGAGGTCGGCGACGAGAACGGCCCCCGGGCCGGCTTCGTCGAGCACCGCACCACCCTGTGGCGGACCTACGAGGCCATCGCCAAGGCCGGCGGGCCGATCGCCATGCGCAAGGTCAACCACCGGCGGGAGATCTACCCCGTGTTCCGCGAGCTGTTCGGCCGCAAGGATGCGCGGGCCGAGGCGGAGGCGTGAGAACGCGCGACGGTTCTCCCTCCCCCCGCCGCGGGGGAAGGTCCCCCGCGAAGCAGGGGGGGAGCGGGGCAGCGCGACGCTCCGGGATGTGGCGTCCGTCGCGCCTTTTCCGGAAGCGGCGCTCCCCTCTTGCGGGACTTCGTCCCGGCCCGACCCTCGCTGATGCGAGGCCCACCCTCCCCCGCAGCGGGGGGAGGGAGATGCGCGGCTCCGGCCGGATCCAAGCAATCGATCGGGAGGCCGTATGACCCTCGTCAAGGCACGGACACCCCAAAAATCCATCTCGGGTAACCAAAAACCCCTGTTCACCGGGAACGACTGGGATTTCGACACCATCCGGCGCATCCACGACGCCTGCGAGGGCATCGCCGGGCCGCAGCTCGGCCTGTCCTGGTATCCGAACCAGATCGAGATCATCACGGCCGAGCAGATGCTCGACGCCTACGCGTCGATCGGCATGCCGCTGTTCTACAAGCACTGGTCGTTCGGCAAGCACTTCGCCCAGCACGAGGCCGGCTACCGCCGGGGCCTGATGGGGCTGGCCTACGAGATCGTCATCAACTCCGATCCGTGCATCTCCTACGTGATGGAGGAGAACACCGCGACCATGCAGACGCTGGTCATCGCGCACGCGGCCTTCGGCCACAACCACTTCTTCAAGAACAACTATCTGTTCCGGCAGTGGACCGATGCCGAGGGCATCCTCGATTACCTCGATTTCGCGAAGGGCTTCATCAGCCGGTGCGAGGAGCGCTACGGCCATCAGGCGGTGGAGCAGGTGCTCGACGCCGCCCACGCGCTGATGAGCCAGGGCGTCCACCGCTATCCCCGCAAGAAGCGGCCGGACCTCGCCTCCGAGCAGCGCCGCGAGCGTGAGCGGATCGAGCACGGCGAGCAGATCTACAACGACCTCTGGCGGACGCTGCCGCAGAAGATCGGCACCGTGCGTCCGGACGTGGCGGCGGAGCGGCGCAAGGCGCTGCTCGAACTGCCGCAGGAGAACATCCTCTATTTTCTGGAGAAGATCGCCCCGCGGCTGCGGCCGTGGCAGCGCGAGATCCTGCGGATCGTCCGCCTCGTGGCCCAGTATTTCTACCCGCAGCGCCAGACCAAGGTGATGAACGAGGGCTGCGCCACCTATTGCCACTACCGGATCATGAACGCCCTCTCGGAATCCGGGCAGATCGGCGAGGCGGCCTACCTGGAGTTCCTGCAATCGCACACCAACGTCATCCGGCAGCCGAACTACGACGACCGCTCCTATGGGGGCCACAACCCCTACGCGATCGGCTTCGCCATGATGCAGGACATCGCCCGGATCGTGGAGCAGCCGACGATCGAGGATCGGGAGTGGTTTCCCGAGATCGCCGGCACGGGCGACGCCATGGCGGTCCTGCGCGACTGCTGGGAGAATTACCGCGACGAGAGCTTCATCCAGCAGTTCCTGTCGCCGAAGCTGATGCGCGACCTGCGCCTGTTCCACGTGGTCGACGATCCCGAGGAGCCGGAGCTGCGGGTCGAGGCGATCCACGACGAGCGCGGCTACCGCAAGATGCGCCGCTCCTTCGCGCGCCAGTACGACGTCGCGTGGCTCGATCCGGATATCGAGGTGGTGGACGTCGATCTTGAGGGTGACCGGCGCCTGATCCTGCACCACAAGGCGATCAACAGGATCACTCTGCAGAAGGACGACGCCAAGCGCGTGCTCCAGCATCTCGCCGACCTCTGGGGCTACGACGTGGTGCTCAAGGAGGTCGAGCCGGCCACCGGCACGGTGCTGGGCGAGATCACCGCCAGCGCCCGGCCGATCTTTTTCTGAGCGGCCGGACGAGACCGACGTCCGACCCGATCCCCGCATCCTGAGGGGTCCGCGGAAGCGGGCCGCGCAGGAGCCCTCCCTCCGGACATCGCGCCCGAACTGGAACCCTCCAAGGCCTCCGCTGCGTGCCGGCATGTCAGGACGCGGGAGCTCTGCCGATTGCTCCGCACCGCAAGTCATGCTGCAAGCAGGCATGACCGCCACGCTCCTGAGCCTCACCGAGACCAACGCCTTCCTCGATCGCGAATTCCCGCAGATGCAGGCGGGCGGGCGCGCCTATCACCTCGAGGCCGTGGGACCGCTCTCCGCACGGATGCGGCTGGAGGCCCAGGAGCGCTTCCTGCGCCCGGGGGCGACGGTGTCGGGCCCGGCCATGATGGCGCTGGCCGACTACGCCCTCTACGCGGCGATCCTCGCCAATATCGGCCCGGTGGCGCTCGCCGTGACCACGAGCCTGACCTTCAACTTCCTGCGCAAGCCCGCCGCGGGCGATCTCCTGGCGGAATGCCGGCTGCTCAAGCTCGGCCGGCGGCTCGCCGTGGGCGAGGTGCTGATCACCGCCGCGGGCAACGCGGATCTCGTCTGCCACGCCACCGGCACCTACGCGATCCCGCCGCGCTGAGGACGGTCAGGCTCGGGCCTCGGTGAGCCGGGCCGCGTAGCGGGCGATCAGATCGACCTCCAGATTGAGCCGGTCCCCGGTGCGCCGCTCCCCCCAGGTGGTGACCTGGAGGGTGTGGGGGATCAGCAGGACCGAGAACCGGTCATCCGTAACGCCGTTCACCGTGAGCGAGGTGCCGTCGAGGCAGACCGAGCCCTTCTCGGCGATGAACTTCGCCAGACCGGCCGGGGCCCGCAGGGTGAAGCGCTCGCTGGCACCCCAGGCATCGGCCGTGACGGCTTCGCGCTGCACGATCTCGGCGAGGCCGTCGACGTGTCCGGTGACCAGATGGCCGCCGAGTTCGTCGCCGATCCTGAGGGAGCGTTCGAGGTTGATCCGCGTGCCGGCGGCCCAGGAGCCGACGGTGGTGCGCGCCAGGGTCTCGGCGGCGGCATCCACCGCGAAGACGCAGCCCCCCTCGGCGGGTTCCACCGACACCGCCGTGAGGCATGGGCCCGCGCAGGCGATCGAGGCGCCCAGGGCGATGGTGGCCGGATCGTAGGACGCGCGGATCGCGATCCGGCGCAGGTCGCCGCCGCCCGAGACCGAGACCACCGTGCCGACGTCGCTGACGAGTCCCGTGAACATCGCTTACGTCCTGTTCCGTTCGTAGGTCACGGCGGTGTCGGGTCCGAGCGACAGGTGCTCGGTCTCGCGGAACCGGTCGCCCGCCAGAAAGCCGGCGAGGGCCGGGCCGAGCGCCGGCAGACCGCCGCGCGCGCCCAGCTCCGCCGGGCCGGTGACCAGCGTGCAGGCCTCGATCAGATCGGCCTGCGCGAGCGCCTCCGCAAGGCGGGGGCCCCCCTCGCTGCACAGGCGCGTCAGACCGCGCGCGCCCAGGTCGGCCAGGGCGGCCGGCAGGTCGATCCCGCCCGCTGCCGCCGCCGCGACGGTCGCGATCTCGACCCCCAGCGCCTCCAGGGCCCGGCGGGCATGGGCCGGGGCGGCGCGGGTGGTGAGGACCAGGGTCGGGACATCCCGGGCGGTGCGGGCCAGGACGCTGGCCGGCGAGAGGCGCAGGTGCGTGTCGAGGACGATCCGCAGGGGCGAGCGCCCGGCCAGCCCCGGCAGCCGCACGGTCAGCGACGGGTCGTCGGCCCGGGCGGTGCCGATGCCGATCAGGATCGCGTCGGCATGCGCCCGCCACAGATGCACGGCCCCGTCCGCCACCGGGCCGGTGATCCGCAGGCGCTCCGATCCGGCGGCGGCGCAGAAGCCGTCGCGGGTGCGGGCGAGCTTGAGGTGCAGGGCCGGGCGGCCGCGGGTCACGCGGGTGACGTGGCCGACATGGTCGCGGGCCGCCGCGTCCCGCAACAGCCCGGTCTCGACGGTGACGCCCCCCTGCCGCAGGAGCGCGTGGCCGCGCCCCGCCACCCGCGGATCCGGATCCTCCAGGGCGCTCACCACCCGGGCGATCCCGGCGGCCAGGATCGCGTCCGTGCAGGGCGGCGTGCGGCCGTGATGGGAACAGGGCTCCAGGGTGACGTAGAGGGTCGCGCCGCGGGCGGACGATCCCGCGGCCGCGAGCGCCAGGGGTTCCCCGTGCGGGCGCCCGCCCGGCGCGGTCGCCCCGGTCCCGAGGATCCGCCCCGTCCCCGGCTCGACCACGACGGCGCCCACCGACGGGTTCGGCCACGTGCGGCCGAGGCCGCGCCGGCCCAGCGCCAGGGCCAGGCGCATGAAGGCGGCATCGTCGCTCATGGGCGTCCGGCGCGGCGGCGGCCCGGCGCCCCGGCCTCCGGCTCCGCCGCGGCGTCCGGGCCCGGCGCGGCCGCCGGCGGCAGGATGCCGTCGCCCAGCGTGCCGAGCAGGTCCTCGAAATCCTTGGCTTCGCGAAAGTTCTTGTAGACCGAGGCGAAGCGCACGTAGGCGACGTCGTCCAGCCCCTTCAGCCCGGCCATCACCAGCTCGCCGATCGCCTCGGAGGTCACCTCGGGCTCGCCCGCGCTCTCGAGCTGGCGGGTGATGCCGCTGACCAGCCGCTCGATCCGCTCCGGCTCGACGGCGCGCTTGCGGAGCGCCACGTCGATGGAGCGCTGGAGCTTGTCCCGGTCGAAGGGCACGCGCTTGCCCGAGCGCTTGAGCACCACGACCTCGCGCAGCTGCACCCGCTCGAAGGTGGTGAAGCGGCCGGCGCAATCCGGGCAGACCCGGCGGCGCCGGATCGCGGCGCCGTCCTCGGAGGGCCGCGAGTCCTTCACCTGGGTCTCGGAGCCGCCGCAATAGGGACACCGCATGGGACTGCACTCGACACATAAAGACGGCCGCGGACCCGTCGGATCCGCGGCCGTTGTCTATTCCACGCCGCCGGGGTCGGGAAGGCCGGCCCCGCGCACGCCTCAGCCGTAGATCGGGAACCGGTCGGTGAGCGCGTGCACGCGGGTCTTGACGCTGGCCTCGACCGCGCTGTCGCCCGCCTCGCCCTTGGCGGCCAGGCCGTCCAGCACCTCGACGATGAAGCCGCCGATCTGCTTGAACTCGGCGACGCCGAAGCCCCGCGAGGTGCCGGCCGGGGTGCCGAGCCGGATGCCCGAGGTGATGGTCGGCTTCTGGGTGTCGAAGGGCACGCCGTTCTTGTTGCAGGTGATGTGCGCCCGCGACAGCGCGGCTTCCGCCGCCTTGCCGGTCAGGCCCTTCCGCTGCAGGTCGACCAGCATCAGGTGGTTGTCGGTGCCCCCCGAGGTGATGTCGTAGCCCCCCGACATCAGCGTATCGGCGAGCGCCTTGGCGTTCTCCACCACCTGCCGGGCGTAGATCTTGAACTCGGGCTTGAGCGCCTCGCCGAAGGCCACGGCCTTGCCGGCGATGACGTGCATCAGCGGGCCGCCCTGGAGGCCGGGGAAGATCGCCGAGTTGAACTTCTTGGCCAGCGCCTCGTCGTTCGTCAGGATCATGCCGCCGCGCGGGCCGCGGAGCGTCTTGTGGGTCGTCGTGGTGGCGACGTGGGCGTGCGGGAACGGCGAGGGATGGACGCCGGCCGCCACGAGCCCCGCGAAGTGGGCCATGTCGACCATGAAGTAGGCGCCGACCGAATCGGCGATCTCGCGGAACTTGGCGAAGTCCCAGTGACGCGGGTAGCCCGAGCCGCCGGCGATGATCACCTTCGGCTTGTGCTCCTGCGCGAGGGCGGCGACCTGGTCCATGTCGATGCGCTGGTCCTCGCGGCGCACCGTGTAGGAGACCGGCTTGAACCACTTGCCCGAGACGTTCGGCGGGGCGCCGTGGGTGAGGTGGCCGCCGGCGGCGAGGTCGAGGCCCAGGAAGGTGTCGCCGGGCTGCATCAGCGCCAGGAACACGCCCTGGTTGGCCTGGGAGCCGGAATTCGGCTGCACGTTGGCGAAGCCGCAATCGAACAGGCGCTTGGCGCGCTCGATGGCGAGATCCTCGGCGATGTCCACGAACTGGCAGCCGCCGTAGTAGCGCCGGCCCGGATACCCTTCCGCGTACTTGTTGGTCAGCACCGAGCCCTGGGCTTCCAGTACGGCGCGGGAGACGATGTTCTCCGAGGCGATCAGCTCGATCTCGTGCTGCTGACGGCCGAGTTCCTTGGCCACCGCGTCGGCGATCTCGGGATCGACATCCGTCAGGGGGGCGGCGAAGAAGCTGTTGGAGAAGTGCTTATCGGCGGCGGTACCGGCGCTCATGGTCTGCCTCTGTTCTGGTAGGGGCGATGCCCGGCCTTTCGTCGGCGTGCACGGGCGGGCGTTGGAACGGGAATTCCTACACGCGCGGGGCGTTCTGGCCAAGCACAGGCATTTTGGACGCGCGCCAAGAATAATTTGCCGCAGGTAAGAGCCTCAAGCCGTCGCGGCGCTATCGTCCGTCACGGGTGCCCAGGAAGCACATGCCCGGTCTATCCACCCAGATTCGTCTCGATCAGCACCGTCTCGGTCTCGAACGCGGCGGCATGCCACGTCCCGGCGGGGAAATGGAACACGCTCCCGGCGGAGAACGGCTTGCGGCCCTGCTCGGTTTCCAGGAACCCTGAGCCCGACAGGACCTGCACGAACTGCTCGTGATCGTGGCTGTGGCGCGCCGCCGCGGTGCCCGCCGGCACCACCACGCGCGCGAGGCTCGCGCCGGCGCCCGGGATCGCTCGCTTGGCGACGCCGTTCGCCGCGACGCTCTCGGCGCGGTCCGTCCAGGCGGTCAGGTGGTCGGTCATGGCACGCCTCTCCTCGCCACCGAGAGATGCGGCGCGGACCCGCCGAGTCAACCGACCTCCGGCGCCCGCCCCCGCGTCACCCCGTCCCGCCGGAGGGGCGCCCGCGCCGACCCTTGGCGACCGCCGGGTCGGGGATCGCGGGATCGGGAGCCGACGGGGCCGGGGCCCGGGCGCTGCCGCCCGGCGGGGTGGCCGGGGCCTGCGCGCCGGCGGAGGGCCAGAAGGTCTCGAACAGGTCCTGCATCGCCCGGATGTTGTTGCCCTGGACCTCGGCCCCGGTGCGCAGCATCTGCTGGAGCATGTCGGAGCCGGCCTCGCCCGCCTTGGCGTCCGGCGGCCGGGGAGCGGGCTTCTGGGCGGCCTTCGGCGCCGGGGCCGGAGGCCCGCCGGCTGCGGGCATGAAGGCCTTGGCCATCTCGGCCCAGGCCGGCCCGAACGGGAACGGCACGGTCGGCGCGCTCGACCGCGCCTGAGCGGGCTCGCCCTGCGGCTGGTTCAGCATCACGTGGACGATGCTCGCCACCACGGCACCGGCCATCATCGGCAGCATCTGGCGCAGGACCTGCGCGCCGACGCCGCTCGTCGCCGAGGCCTGCCGCAGCACCCCCTGCATCAGCTGGGCCGAGCCGAACATCTGGATGAGCGCATCGAGACCCTGCGGTGCCCCCGGCCGGGCGGCCTCCAGGCCGAACATCCGCGCGAAGCTGCCCGGATCGAAGCTGCCCAGGTCCATGCCGACGCTGCGCTGGAGACCGAAGGTCAGGGCCGGCATCAGCGCCTCGAAGGCGCGGGCCGTCTGCTCCGTCGTCAGGCCGAATTGCTGGGCCATGGTCTGGAGCCCGGCCTCGCCCTGGGCCTGGAACATCTCGAGCGGATTGAACATGACGCCTCGATCCTGCCCCGGCCGGACCGGCCCGGGCGGGCATCGTGACCCGTTGCGCGGCGAAATACCAGTTCATACCGGCGGAACTTGTGTTCGACGACCGGCCGCGGCCGCGATGAACAGATCGTCCTCTCAGGCGCCGGGCGCGCCCGCCGCCTCAGCTTACCGGCCCGGGGTGCGCGTGGCCGGCCGGAAGCGGTGCCGACCGGTGCGGCGCCTCCGGGGCGCCGTCCGGCTCGGCGGCGGGCGGACCGACGCCTTCGAGCCGGTCGACGGTGCGGCGGGCGAGCAGGAAGCCGAGCGTCCCGAAGGCCAGCGACCCGAGCCCCATGCCGGCCACCACGCCCCGGGGTCCGTAGAGCGTCGCGCCGAGCATCGCGGGCGGGATCGTGCCCAGCGTCGCCCGTCCCCAGTTCAGCAGCGTCGAGCGCACCGGGAAGCCGAGGTTGTTGAAGGCGGCATTGCCCAGGAACAGCAGCCCGTTGAAGAACCAGATCGCCCCGCCGACGAGGCAGAAGAAGCCGAACAGCTCGGCCGCCACCCCGTGCAGGCCGAACAGGGACGCGAGCGGGGCCCGGGCGAGCGCCAGGACGAGCCAGACCAGCGCCACGTAGGCGAGGGTCACCCGCACCGCCTCGCGCAGCACGCCGCGCATCCGGTCGAACCGGCCCGCGCCCCAGTTCTGCGCCAGGATCGGGCCGATCGCCCCCGACAGGGCGAACAGGCCGCCGAACGCCACCGGCGTCAGGCGGTCGATCACCGCGGCGGCCGCGACCGCATCGGCCCCGTAGCCGGCAAATAGACGCGCCAGGAAGGCGCTCGCCACCGAGGGCGCGAGGTTGGTGAGCACGGCCGGTCCCGCCACCTCCGACAGGGCGGCCGCGTCGGCCGGCAGGTCGGCGAGGCGCGGCCGGCCGAGGAGCCCGTGGCGGGCGACGCCGCGCACCCCCACCGCCACGAAGGTGGCGCGGGCCAGGCAGACCGTGATCGCCGCGCCCTCGACGCCCAGGCCCGCCCCGAAGATCAGAAGCGGATCGAGGACGGCCGTGACCAGGGCCCCGGCCACGGTGACCAGCATCGCCTGCCGCGCCTCGCCGACGGCCCGGAGCAGGCCGGTGAACAGCATGCCGGCGGCGAGCAGGAGGTTCGACGGCAGGGTGATGTGCAGGAACAGCGCCGCCACCCGCAACGCGTCCCCGCGGGCGCCGATCAGCGTCAGGAGCGGGTCGGCGAGGAGGGCGATCAGCACCGCGATCACGACGGCCACGAGGCTGCCGAGCACCAGCGCCGAGGTGGCCAGCCGCCGGGCCGCCGCGGGGTCGCTGGCGCCCACGGCCTTTCCGACCAGGGCGCCCGCGGCGATCATCAGGCCGATATTCACCGCGGTGGCGAAGAACTGCACGATCGCGGCGAAGCCGACGGCGGCGGTGAGGTTCGGGTCGCCGAGCTTCGAGACGTAGAACAGCGACAGCAGGTCGACGACGAAGATCGCCATCAGCCCCACGGAGCCGGTGGCGGCCATCACCACGACGTGCCGGAGGATCGAGCCCGAGACGAAGCGGCCGGTCTCCGCCGGGGGCGGGCCGTCAGACATCCGGTCGGTCACGCATTCCGGACGCCGCCTTCCGCCTCCAGCTCGGAGTCCGGGTCGCCCTCGGCCTCGCCGGCGTCGACGTCCTGCGGGGCGAGGGCGGGCCGCTCCAGGACGCGCTCGGCCGCCTCGCGCCGGTCGCCGCCCACGAGGTCGCGGGTCTCTGTGCTGAGCGCCCGGGCGGGCCGGATGGGGGCGGTGAGCGGCTCGGGCTTCAGCCCCGCCGCCGCCCCGCGCATCCAGCTGGCGCCGTCCGGCAGGGCGCCGGCCTGCTGCAGGACGAGGCGGGCGATATCGCGCTTGCGCACGTCGTCGGTCCGCGCGGCCGCGGCCTCCGGCGACAGGCCGAGCCCCTCCAGCGCCGCCCGCCCGAAGGTCAGGGCGGATTCGGCGGTCTCGCGGATCTGGTAATCCACGTCGCGGTTCATCAACTCGACCGCGTGCAGGCGGTCGTAGGCGCGCACGAAGGTGCGCACGCTGGAAAATTCCTCGTGCACGATGTCGACGATCTTCAGGGCCCCCTCCCGGTCGTCGACGCAGACGCAGACCAGCTCGACCCGGCCGATCCCCGCGGCGCGCAAGACGTCGAGCCGCGTGCCGTCGCCGTAGTAGATGCGGAAGCCGAAGCGCGAGGCCGCGCGCAGCTGTTCCACGTCCTTGTCGATGACCGTGGCCGTGATGCCCTCGGCGAGCAGCACCTGCGTCAGCAGCTGCCCGAACCGCCCGAAGCCGATGACCAGGACCTGGGCCTCGCCGCTCTCGGCGAGCTCCGTCGACGGGGCCTCCAGGTCGTGCGTGGTCTGGGCGTTGCGCCGCTCAATGAGCTTGTCGAGGCCCTTGGCGGCGATCGGCCCGATCAGCATGGTGAGCGCGGCCAGGGCCACGGCGAAGCGCGTCGCGGTGGCGCCGGTGAGGCCGAGATCCTCGGCCTGCGGCAGCAGCACGAAGGCGAACTCGCCCGCGGGCGCCAGGACGGCCGCACCCCGCAGGGCGCCCAGCGTGTCCGACCCGAACAGCCGGAACAGGCCGGCGACCAGCGCGACCTTCACGAGGATCGCCCCCAAGGTCGCGCCGAACAGGGCCGGCCAGACCTCCCGCACCAGGCCGCCGTCGATCGACATGCCGACGCTCATGAAGAACAGGCCGAGCAGCATGCCGCGGAACGGCTCGATGTCGGCTTCCAGCTGGTGGCGGAAGTTCGACTCGGCGAGCAGGATGCCGGCGAGGAACGCGCCCATCGCCATCGACAGGCCGACCTGCTCCATCAGCAGCGCCGTACCGAGCACCACCAGCAGCGCCGCCGCCGTCATCACCTCGCGGGCGTTGCTCGCCGCGAGCAGCCGGAAGAACGGGTTCAGGCCGTAGCGGCCGACCAGCACCACCGCGAGGATCGCCGCCAGCGCCTTGCCGGTGGAGAGCGCCGCGTCGCCGAGCCAGGAGGCGTCGGTCGCGCCGCCCGCCGAGGCCAGCAGCGGCATCAGGGCCAGGATGCCCACCACCGAGAGGTCCTGGAACAGCAGCACCGCGAAGGCCCGGCCCCCGTATGCGCTGCCGAGGTCGCCGCGCTCCTCCAGGAGCTGCAGCGCCACCGCGGTGGCCGAGAGCGCGAGGGCGAGGCCGATCACCGCGGCCGCCCCCGGCTTGAGGCCCGCCAGCACGCCGACGCCGCCGAGCACGAGCGCGCAGACCACGAGCTGCGCCGTCCCGAGGCCGAAGATGTCGCGGCGCATCGAGACGAGCTGCGACAGGTGCAGCTCCAGGCCGACGATGAACAGCAGCAGCACCACGCCGATCTCGGCGACGCTGGCTGCGGTGTCGGGCTCGGCGATCAGCGACAGGCCGGACGGCCCGATCAGCACCCCGGCCACCAGGTAGCCGAGCACGGCGCTCTGGCCGATCAGGCGGAACACCGGGACGCCGATCACCGCGGCCGACAGGAAGGTCAGGACCGGCGGCAGGAAGCTCGCATGTTCGACGGGGCTCGCCATGAAGATCGTCCCGGCGGTTCTTCTCAGGTTCGCGCGCGAAGCACCCGCTTACCGCGGGCGGGGCCGGGATGCGAGCCGTGCGCGGGTGCCGTTCGGCACAAGCGGGCCGCGTGAGCGTGCGGGCTTTGCTCAACTCCGGCGTGCGCCTGCCCTCTCGCGGATGGAGCGGAGCAACCCGGCTGACCTACGGCTTTGGACGTCCCGCAGCCGTTCCGGCCCTATGTTGCGTTGGCGAAGAACAGGAACGCTAGGAGCCGGCCCGGGCAAGCTATTCGGCAATTCGGAAGGCGCCGCGCTGACTCTTCGGGGCGGTCGCCTTTCCCGGGCGCAGGGAGCGTGAGCGGACTGCGACCCGTGATCCAGCACGGGACTTCGCGAAGCGTCCATCCGGACGAAACGGTGCCGCCGGCGCGGCTCGTTCCCGTGCCGGATCCCCGATCGGGTCCCGCTGGTGCTCCACCTGCCCGGGAAAGAAGCCGCCTCGTGAAGCTTGAACGATCACGTTCGCACGCCGCACGACACCTCGCGCGGGAGGGTTCGGCATCCTCACCCCGGCCGCCGCATCCGCGCCCGGCGCGAGCCGTCGATGAATTCGAATCCGCCGGCCGCGCTGAGCATGTGCAGGCGCGAGCCCGGCCAGGCGGCGCCCGGCCCCAGGCGCGTCTCGACCCGCTGGGTGTAGCCGTCCTCGTCGAGGCGCACGATCCGGGCGAGGCCCAGCGCCGCGCCGTAGCCCTGGCGGCAATCCTGGACCGGCCGGATCAGGGCGCCGTCCCGCGCCACGATCGGCCCGGCGGCCCTAGCCGAGCCGACGTCGATGAGCACCGGGTTCAGCCGGTGGGGCGTCCAGGGGCCGCGGAAATGCGGGGCGTGCCAGAGATGCAGCGTGTCGGAATAGCTGCCCCCGCCCGCCCGGACCGTCGCGAACAGCCACCAGCGGCCGTCGTGATGCAGCAGCGTCGCGTCGCCGGCCACGACCCCGTCCACCAGCACCGCCTCGTGGACCCAGCCCCGCGGGAAAGCGGTGGCCCGGTAGAGGTCGATCGTCCCCGAGACGTGGGATTCCGGGATCATCCAGACCTCCCCGTCCGCCTCGAACACGAAGGGGTAGGACAGGTGGGTCTCGAGTTCCAGGACCGGCTCCGGGCGCCCCCGCGGCCCGTCGGCATCGAAGCCCACCGCCGAGATCACCCCCTTGCCGCGCCGGTAGTCGAACTCCTCGACGAAGAGCGTCACGGCCCCGGCCCGGGCGATGGCGAACGGGTCGGCGTAGAAGCGGTGCCCGTCGTCGGGCAGGTCGATCCAGCCGCCCTCCGGGTGACGGCGCAGGTCGATCAGGTCGGGGCCGTCGATCCGCCGCCAGCCGACCCGCCATTGCGGCCGGTGGAAGCAGAGGGCGTAGAGCCTGCGGGCGATCAGCCGGGCGAGCCCCCCGGTGGCGCGGCGCCCGGCCCCCAGGCTGCCGAGGTCGAAGGGCCGTCCCGGCTGCAGGGGCGCCTGGCTGCCGTCCGGCAGCGTCGGAGACGCGGCCCCGTCGAGGGCGGCGGCGATCAGCGTGATCGTCCGCGCGAGGTAATCCTCGAAGGCGGCGAGCATCACCGTGTGCGACTCCGCGCCGAGGCGCCCGACCGCGACCGGGGCGCTGTCCGGGCCGCGCAGGGCCGCCACCGGCGCCCGTCCGGCGAACAGGGCCGCCAGCAGGCCCGCCTCGCCGGGAATCCCGTCGAAATCGAGCCGCCACGTCGGCGTGGCGGTCGGTTCCCCGGGCTCTCCCGCGAGGTCGAGGACGAGGTCGGCGTCGCCCCCGTCCGGACCGGTCTCATAGGGTGCGAGGGCGACCGGCTCGGCCGCGGTGGCGAGGCCCGGGCGGGGCAGTCCGTGGATCGCGGCCTCCAGCCGGAACAGCAGCTCCGCGTTCGCCGGCAGGCCGCCGCACCCCTCGGTCCAAGCGATCCGGATCTGGCGGTCGGGCCGCTGCCCGATCTGGTCGAGGAGGCGGATGTGCCAGCCGCGCAGGGCCCGGCGGTCGAGCCGCACCGTGATCGTCCGCGCACAGGCGCGTGCCTCGCCCGCCCCCAGCCCCGACCGCGCCGGCGCCCGGCCGCCGGCTCCGGGGCCGTGTCTCGACGCACTCTCCTTCGCCGGGCCGGGATCCACCTCGGCCACGAGCGCCCTCAGCAGACCGTTCGGGGCCGGTCGACGCTGCGTCCGCGGCGATCTTCGATCGGGCGCAGGTCTTTGATCGGGCGCAGGTCTTTGCCGCACATCCACCGGTCCCTGAGGCGATGCCCGCTGAGGTCGATCCGTGCCGCCGCCCGCTCGCTCCATCAGCCGAACGGCCCCGCGTCCGGCGTGTCGATGTTCGTCGGGACGCTCACGGCGATCTGGATCCTGCCCGTACCCGCCGGACAGCCGTGGGTACGGCCGTCGGGGACTGAAACCTGTTGCTCGGCGATACGATCAAGCAAGGCCGGGCGGCTGTCCACCTGTACAAGCCTAAAGACCAGGGCGATTTCTGCGGAAGTGATTAAAAAGCTTGATGTCATTCTGCGGAGTAAACTTGTGTTGCGGCTCCGTGATATCGTGTCGCGCAGCCGTTGCGGGGTCCGCCCGGGAACCCCCGGTTCGGCCACGCCGTTCGCTCTGCAGGATGTGGTTCGGAGACAGGATATGACGCGCAAGACGCTGGCCCTGACGGCGATGCTCCTCGTCGCCGTGCCGGGCACGGCCTTCGCCTTCGGTGGCGGGGGTGGCGGCGGGGGGGACAGCGGCAGCGGCCTCTCGCCCTACGCCGCCCTCAGTGGCAACGACCGGTCGGCCGGGGTGAACAACGGCAATTACCGCGACCCGGCCCTCGACCCGTATATCCGCACCTACGACCCGGAGGCGGCGGTCCGCTACGCCGTGCCCCCGCAGGCGCAGCCGCGCCTCCGGATGCGGCCCTATTACGGCCGTCCCTACTGAGGCACCCGCAAGCCCCCGCCGCGTCGGGGCGTCATGGTGGAGGTCGCCGCGGAGACGTCCGCGGCCGGTCTCCTACGGGTCTCGTTGTCCTGGCGTCGGGGGGGCGATGCCGGGCGCTGCCCGGGACGCCGTCCGGTCGAGGGCAGGGCGCGTTGCCCGACCGAAACGGGGTTAGGGAGCGGCGCGGACGGCCGCCGGACCACGCCCTCCGGGGGCCCCGACGCCTCCCATGATGGGAACCGTCCGGCCCGCCTCCGGCGCTCGAGGGAGCGCGTTGAACGGGCTGCTCTGCACGGAATGCCGTCAGGACGGCTCGGGGCCCTTCGCGGTCCAGACGCGCTTGAGCGTCCAAGGACCGCCGGAGGGTTTGCAGCCTGTGCCGCGGACGAAGCGGCTGTTCCCCGGCCCGATCACCGAGGCCAGGAAATTGCGGCAGATCAGATCCTCGGCGACGTAGGGCAGGCCGGTCGGGTTGACGCTGCCGTGCAGGCCGGTCTCGGGGTTGTCCCACTTCACCGGCCGGCCGTTGCCCTGCGGATCCAGGGCGACCGACAGGGCCGCGCGGGCGCGCCGCCAATCCTCTTCGGCGAGGTCGTTGCCGAAGCTCGCGGGCCGCTTCTCGATGCTGCCGGTGACGACGGGCTCGTCGGCCACCCGCGCCGGCGCCTCGGCCTCGCTCCGGAACACGAGCAGCGGCTGGCCGCAGCCGGACAGTGCCAGGGTCAATCCCAGGACTGGTCCGCACGCGCGGAGGCGCGACCGTCGGCTCGGCTCTTTACATGCGCATCGCCGCATTACACCTGACTCACGACGGGCTATCCGCTCGACCGAACACGCCGATGTCGGTGCCCCCTCAGGCCCTGGACGCGGCAGGCAGGAGTGTTGCCGTGGATCAGTTAAGGACCGATGACCCGAGGTCCCTGGACTTCACCCTCAGCGACGATCCCGTGGCGCTGTTCGCCGCGTGGATGAAGGAGGCCGAGGCCGCCGAACCGGAGGATGCAAATGCCATGGCGTTGGCCACGGCCGGGTCGGACGGTCTGCCCGACGTGCGGATGGTTCTGCTGAAGGGCTTCGACGCGGACGGCTTCGTGTTCTACACCAACACCCGGTCCGCCAAGGGCGCGGAGCTGGCGGACAATCCCCAGGCCGCCCTGGTGCTGCACTGGAAGAGCCTGCGCCGCCAAGTGCGGGCCCGGGGCCCGGTGACGCCGGTGACGCCGGAGGAGGCGGACGCCTACTTCGCGAGCCGCCGCCGGGAGAGCCGCCTCGGCGCCATCGCCAGCCAGCAATCCAGCCCGCTCGCCGACCGGGCCACCCTGATGCGGGCCGTTGCGGACCTCTCCGAGCGGTACGGCGACGGGCCGATCCCCCGGCCGGCGCACTGGACCGGCTTCCGCATCGCCCCCGTGAGCGTCGAATTCTGGCAGAACGGCGACTACCGCCTGCACGACCGGGTCCGCTTCACCCGCGCCGGCGACGGCTGGAGCCGGGCGCGGCTCTATCCGTAGCGAGGATCCGGGCTTCGAGAGGTCCGTGACCCGGGTCTTTCGAGGTGCCTGAGCTGGCCTGTCCCATCGCTCAGTGACGCCGGCCCTCGGCGATCGGCCCCTCGAAACGCAGAGAGCCCCGGCGGGGCCGGGGCTCTCGACGACGTGGGGGATGCGACGAGGCTCAGGCCTCCTCGCCATCCTTCTTCTCTTCGTCCTCGGCAGCGGCCTCTTCGGCCTTCTCCTCGGCGGCCTCGGCCGACTGAGCCTCTGCGATCGCGGCCTCCTCGGCCTCGACCTCGGCGCCCAGCACGGTCGGCGGCACGATGTTGGCCACCGGATCGGTGGGCTCGCCGGTGTGGGTGCCGGCCGGGATCTTGACGTCGGAGACGTGGATCACGTCGCCGATCTGGCGGCCGGTCAGGTCGACCTCGATCGCGTCCGGGATCTGGTCCGGGGCGACCTCGAGCGTCAGGGTGTGGGCGACGATGTTGAGGGTGCCGCCGAGCTTCTTGATGCCGGGGGCCGCGTCCTCGTTGATGAAGTGCACCGGCACCTCGACGGTCACGGTCTGACCGGAGACGACGCGCAGGAAGTCGACGTGCAGCGGGACGCCGGAGACCGGGTCGAGCTGGAAGTCGCGCGGGATCGCCCGGACGGTCTTGCCGCCGGCCTTGATCTCGAACAGCGTGGTCTTGAACCCGCCGGCGTAGATCAGGGTGCGGGCGCGGACGAGGTCGATGGCGATGGATTGCGGCGGCTGGCCGCCTCCGTACACGACGGCGGGAACTTGGCCCTGGCGACGAACGGCCCGGGCGGCCCCCTTGCCGACCCGGTCGCGTGCCACGGCCTCAAGCGTCTTGACTGCGCTCATGGCGTGATCCTTCAGATGATGACGAGATCCGGAAACGAAAAAGCCGCCCGACGCGGACGGCTGTGACCTTCCCGGTGCGCCCCTGCCTCCAAGGGTGTCGGAGGGCGCGCCGTGCGCATACACGGGTGGGGGCGGATTGGCAATGTCGGGGCGGCGCATCCCGGATCAGGTTCCACCGCGCAGCACCTGTCCGGGATAGCCGTGGTGCAGGATCAGCCAGACGGTCCGCGGCTGGACGACGGTCAGATGTGTATGACATTGTCATACGTGATCCGGAGGGTATCGAGGAGCCATCCATGCGCGCCAGCAAGCCCGTCACCGTGACACTCGGCGACCTGCAGGAGCGCGTCGATGCGCGGATCCAGTCCGGCACCTACGCCACCGTGAGCGAGGTTCTCCGCGCCGGCCTGCGGGCTCTCGACCGCGAGGAGGAGGCTCTCGACGCCATCCTTCGGCAGCGGCTTCAGGAGGCACTGGACGATCCGCGTCCGTCGATCCCGGCCGATCAGGTCTTCGCCGATCTCCGGGCCCATCATGCCGCCCGGGCGGGGGCAGCCAAGCGTGGCGCATAGCGTCCGCTTTCATCCGCTGGCGCGCACGGATCTCTTCGACCTCTACGGCTACATCGAAGGTCAATCCGGCACCGAAAGGGCCGGAACCCATCTGGAGCGCATCGAGGCTCTGCACGAGCCTGGCCGACTTTCCCGAGCGGAGCCTCCCCCGCGACGATCTGCTGCCGGGCCTCCGCACCGTATCGCTGGAGCGCCGCGTGCTGAATGCGCTCACTGTGACCGGGACGGACGTGACGATCCTGCGGGTGCTTTACGCGGGCCGTGTCCTGTCGGCCCGGGACGTGCCGGTTTAGATCCCAACTGTCGGGACATCTGTCTCGCTACGGCCCCATCCCCGCCAGCGCCCGCCGGGCCCGGCGCCTCTGCAGCCACAGGGTCAGGCCGAGCGCCGTGCCGATCACCAGCGCCGAGACCGCCGTGGTCACCGTGCCCAGCGCATAGATCTCCGGCGTCGTCACCGTGGTGGTCAGGCCCTGCAATTCCAGCGGCAGGGTGTTGCGGCCGCCGATCGCCTGGCTGGTGCGGGCGAGCTCGTCGAACGACAGGGTGAAGCCGAACAGGGCGACCCCGACCAGCGCCGGGGCGAGGATCGGCACCACCACGTGCCGGAGGGTCTGCGGGCCGCTGGCCCCGAGGTCGCGGGCGGCCTCCTCGTAGGCGGGGTCGAACCGGTTGAACACCGCGAACAGGATCAGCAGGCCGAACGGCAGGGTCCAGGTCAGGTGCGCCCCGAGCGCCGAGGTATAGAGGCCCATGAACGTGCCGTGGTCCTGCAGGAATCCCCAGCCGGTGGCCGCCGCCAGAGCCTTGACGGCGTCGTCGAGCAGCCGGAATTCCAGCCCGATGCCGAGGGAGACCACGATGGAGGGCACGATCAGGCTCGACACCGCCAGGGCGAAGACGAGGCTGGCGCCCCGAAACCCCTTCCGGAAGGCGAGGCCGGCGTAGAACGCCAGGGTCACGGTGAGCGCCATCACCACGAGCCCGAGGCGCAGCGAGCGCCGCAGCGCCGCCCAGATGTCGACGACGCCGACGCCGGCCCACAGCTTGGCGAACCAGTGGGTCGAGACCCCGTTCATCGGGAAGGTCAGGCCGCCGGACGGGCCCTGGAAGCTGAGCGCCAGGATCGTCAGCGTCGGCCCGTACAGGAACAGGACGTAGAGAGCGAAAATCCCGGCGAGCCCGTAGAAGACCAAGCCGCGCGGCCGGTCCATCTCAGAGCTCCCGGCGCAAGTCGATCATCCGGGTGAGCCCCAGGATCATCATCAGCACGGCGGCCAGCAGCACCATGGCGTTGGCGGCCGCCGCGGGGAATTGCAGGTAGGCCATCTGCACCTGGATCACCTTGCCGACGCTGGCGATCTGCTGGCCGCCCATCACCCCGACCGTGACGAAGTCGCCCATCACGAGCGTCACCACGAAGATCGACCCGATGGCGATGCCGGGCTTGGCGAGGGGCAGCACCACGTTCCAGAGGATCTGCGCGCTTGAGGCGCCGCAGTCGCGCGCCGCCTCGATCAGCCGCCGGTCGATCCGCGCCAGGCTGTTGAAGATCGGCACGATCATGAACACCGTGTCGAGGTGCACGAAGGCCAGCACCACCGAGAAGTCCGAGTAGAGCAGCCCCTCGATCGGCTCCCGGATCAGCCCGAGGGCGCGGAGCGTGTCGTTGACGAGGCCGTTGCGGCCGAGCAGCGGGATCCACGAGATCATGCGGATCACGTTCGAGGTCCAGAACGGGATCGTGCAGAGCAGGAACAGGCCCATCCGCACCGTATCCGAGCGGATATGGAAGGCCAGGAAGTAGGCGATGGAGAAGCCCAGCGGCAGGGTGATCGCCAGCGTCAGGGCGACGAACTTCACCGTCGAGAGATAGGTGCGCAGGGTCGTGCACAGGTCGGCCGACAGGCAACCGTCGAACACGTCGGCGTAGTTCTGCAGCGTCGCCGCGGGGATGATCTCGTACTCGTTGTACTCCCAGAGCGACACGATGCCGGTGAGCACCAGCGGCACCACCAGGAAGACCAGGAAGACGAGGGCGAGCGGGGCGGCCTGGAGGTAGGCGAGGCTGCGGCGGCGTGGGGGAGCGGCCGCGACCGGCGATGCGACGGTCTCGGCGGGCCGGGGGAGGGCGAGGTCGTTCACCGGATCGCCCTCGACGGTGCCGCGGTCTGCCTCCCCCCTCTGCG
>NZ_JAKSXX010000298.1 GCF_022829385.1 Methylobacterium sp. J-070
GCCGCGCAGGGACTCGACCACGGCCGGCGTCACGTCGATGATCTCGTAGCGCGCCAGGATCCCGCCGTCCGGCGTCGCCACTTCCGCGCCCGACTGGATCGCGCTCGCCGTCGGACCCGCCGCAGGCAGGTACGTGCAGCCCGACATCGCCGTGACAGCGAGCAGGGCGAGGGAAAGTTTGCGCATCCAGATGTTGTCCATCGGTATTGCCGAGCCCGTGCCTAGCTCATGGCGGCCCGAGTGTCCGTGGCGGGTCGGCCACACTTGACCGACGACGGCCGAGACCGCGGTTTCATCCTCGATAAGCACAGCTTTTTCGAGGCGGAGGCCGGCGGACGACCGGTCCGGGAGCGGGGGACGGAAGCGCCGGCCTGCACGGCATCCGGACGGCGCGGCGGCCCGGACGTCACGTCAGGGTGAAGCGCGGCAGGCCGGTGCCGAGCGCGCCGGCGGCCATGGCTCCGCGGTCGCGCGGGCGGGCGCCAGGGGATCTCGCCCCGGGGGGCCGACGGGCGTCAGTTGTTCTGGGTCACCGCGGTGCTGATCTGGCTGTAGACGCCGGTCATCCGGGACACGTAGGTGCGAATGCTCCCGGCCGCGACAAGGAAGATCAGGGCCCCGATCAGAGCATACTCGATCGCCGTGGAACCGCGCGCATCGCGGGCGAAGCGGCCTGCCGCCTCGGTCAGCCGGTCCGCGCGGACGGACTTAGCCCTGGATCGTGCGGCACCCCGCCCCGCACCGTCGCTCGGCTCAGCCATGGTCGAAACCACCCTCGTCCCGCCTCGCGAACCGAGTGGTCCCGCGTTCCGGATGTGTTTCTAGCGCGTCCCCCGTTGCCGCGGGCTTAATGCAGTGTCCGAAACATGGCTGTTCCGGCCTGCGCTGCCGGGTCATCCACCGGCCCGGGCGCGCCCGGCCTAACAGGCGCGCCCGTGATCGATCAGGCGCGGCCCGCCTTGTGGCGCAGATCGTCGATCCGCTTCGAAGCCTCCGCCTTGTCCAGATCGGCCTCGAACGCGTCCGGCTCCTTGGCCTCCTCCGACAGGGTCTTCAGGTAGGAGGCCTGCGCGCCGGTCATCGGCTCGCCGCCGGTGGTCCACTCGCTCGGGTCCTTGATCTGGTTCGAGACGTCCTTCGGATCGGTCTTGGGATTGTCCTGGGCGGCGTCCTGCGGCGACGCGCCCTTCTGATCGGTCTTCGCGGCAGTCTTCCCGGTTGTCTTGGCCATGTGACGTGCGTTCCTGCTATGTTCCAGCTTCGAGGACGGAACGCGCGGCCTGAGCCGGGGTTCCGGCGGACCCGCGACCCGACACGGGGCGGCGGCCTTTGCCATCCGGGCGGCCGGGATTATGGATGGCGGGCGTGGCGTCCCCGGACGCCTTCGGAGCCGCGGGGTCCGGATGACGGCGCAGACAGGGGTGGCCGACGAGGCCGCGGCGGCCGCGCAGGTGCTCGTGGTGATGGGCGTCTCGGGGTCCGGGAAGAGCACTGTCGCCGCGCTGATCGCCGAGAGGCTCGGCTGGATCTTCGTCGACGGCGACAGCTTCCACACGCCCGAACATGTGGCCAAGATGCATGCGGGCCATGCCCTCGACGACGAGGACCGCGCCCCGTGGCTGGCCCGGATCGCCGCCTGGATCCAGCACCGGCTCGAGGCCGGCGAGTCGGGGGTCGTGGTATGCTCGGCGCTGCGTCGTGCCTACCGGGACATCCTCACCCGCGGGAGCCGGCGGGTCCGCCTCGTCTACCTGGAGGGGGACAAGGCCCTGATCGCCGGGCGCCTCGCCGCGCGCCAGGGCCACTTCATGTCGCCGTACCTCCTCGACAGCCAGTTCGCCGCGCTGGAGGTGCCCGCGGCCGACGAGCGCCCGATCACCGTCGGGATCGGCGAGCCGCCGCAGGCGATCGCCGACCGCGTCGTGGCGCGGCTCGCGGCCGAGACCGGCCCGCGTTCGGAAACGGAGTGAGGCGATGGCGGCAGGATCCGACACGGCCCATCAGATCGCCCTGGTGATCTCGGATGTCGACGGCACTCTGGTGACCAGCGACAAGCGCCTCACCGACGCCACGGTCGCGGCCGTCGGCCGGCTGCGGGCGGCGGGGATCGGCTTCAGCATCGCCTCGGCGCGGCCGCCGATCGGGTTGCGGAGCCTCGTCGCCGCACTCGGCCTCGACCTGCCGATGGGGGCGTTCAACGGCGCCAGCGTGGTGCGGCCCGACCTCTCGGTCCTCTCGGAGCGGACGATCCCGGAGGCGGCCGCCCGGGCGGCCCTCGATCTCCTCCTGGCCGAGGGGCTCGACGTCTGGGTCTTCACCGGGGACGCATGGTGCCTGCGCGACCCGCACGGCCCCTACACCGATCTCGAGCGCCGCACGATCGGCGCGGAGCCGCGGGTCGTGGCCGACCTCGGCACCCTCATGGGGACCGCCGCGAAGATCGTGGGCGTCAGCCGCGACCACGCCCATCTCGCGGACTGCGAGACCCGGATCGCGGCGGCGCTGGCGGACCGGGCGACGGTGCACCGCTCGCAGGCCTATTATCTCGACGTCACGCCGCCCCATCTGGACAAGGGCCAGTTCGTCGCCTGGATGAGCGCGCATCTCGGCATCCCGGCCGCGCGGATCGCGACCTTCGGCGACGCCGGCAACGACCGGCCGATGTTCGCCCGCAGCGGCTTCTCGGTGGCGATGGGCAACGCCGAGGACGGCGTGAAGGCGGCCGCCAGCGCCGTCACCGACAGCAACGACGCGGACGGCTTCGCCCACGCGGTCGAGCGCTTCATCCTCCCGTGAGCGCCTGACCGGGCAGCGCCGCGGCCGGCCCGGCCTGCCGCGTTGTGGATAATCCGGCCCGATCCCGCCGCGCCGCACGCCTGTGTCCGGCAGAGCACAGGAAGACCCGGGACCCCGGCCGCCCACAGCTTGCCGAAGGGAAGCCGCTTTCCGGCCTCATTTGCCCGCGACCTAGCTTGACCACAGAACAAGCAGCACCGGGTCTCGGAATGCATCGCCTTCTCCTGGCCGCCGTCCTCGCGGTCGTGCCCGCCGCCGCCTTCGGGCAGGCCGCGCGCGACAACATCGACGCGCTGATCGAGCAGCAGGCCAAGGCGAACGGAGTCCCGGCGAGCTTCGTCCACGCGGTGGTCAAGCGCGAGAGCAACTACAACCCGAACGCCAGGGGCGGCAGTGCGCTCGGCCTGATGCAGATCAAGCACGCGACCGCGCGCAGCCTCGGCTATACCGGCGACGCCGCCGGCCTCTACGATCCGGCGACCAACCTGCGCTACGGGGTCGCCTACCTCGCCGGCGCCTACCGCACCGCCCAGGGCAACCTCTCCCAGGCCTACCACTACTACAACCGCGGCTATTACTACGCCGCCAAGCGCCAGGGCATCTCCACGGAAGTCGCCTCGGTGGTGGCGCCCGTGGCCGCCTCGGCCAGCGCCCTGGCGAGCCTGTTCGGCGGCGGTGCGGCGGATGCCGCCGGCCCCGCCGCGTCTGCGCTCGCCTATGCCCCCGCCGTCGCGGCGGTGGCGGCGCAGCCGACCGAGACGGTGGAGGTGCCGCTGCCGCCCCGCCGCCCGGCCGCGCTGAGCGGCGGCACGATCCAGCTCGCGAGCCTCACCGTCGAGCCGACCGCTGCGGCTCCGGTGGCGGCCCCCGCGCCGGGCGAGCCGGCGGCCGCGGTCCAGGCCGTCGAAGTGCCGATGCCGCCGCGTCGCCCCGCGAGCCTCGGAACCGCCGTCGCGTCCGCCGCGGCCCCGACCGAACTCGCGGAGCTGCGCCTGTCGCCGCAGGTCGAGCCGGCCGCCGAGGCGGCCCCGGCGACGGCGGCGGTCGCCTCGGCGACCGACGCGGTCGAGGTGCCGCTGCCGCCGCGGCGCCCCACCCTCCAGAGGCTCGCCGCCGCGTCTCCACGCCATGCGCCCGCCGTCGCGCCCGTGCGCGAGGCGACGGCGCTGCCGGCCGAATAGGCACGCCGCGGTCCCGGACTGTCCCGGTTTCACCTCGACCGCCCACATAAGGATCATGCCCAAGGCTTGACCACCGCGACGTTCCGCAACACATAGGCGCCACGCCAGCAACGTGGTTGGACCGGCCCGGCATCGCCCGGCGCCCGGTCACAGCGGCCGGACATAGGCGGCGCAATACAGAGCCCCGGGCGGGAGACGCCGGTCTTCGTGCGGATGTTCGGGCAGCGTTCCGCCCGACGCGGGATCGCGATGCATGATAGATCTCGAAGTGTCGGACATGCAGGGCAGGATTTCTGCTTTCGCGCTGGCAGGAAAGCGGACGGCGCCATGACCGGCGTGGTGGAACAGGAATCTCTCTTTCTCACGGACCTCGGGCGCCGCGTGCGGCACGCCCGGACCGTGCGCGGGCTGTCGCGCAAGGTCCTGTCCCAGACCTCGGGCCTCTCCGAGCGCTACATCGCGCAGCTGGAGGGCGGCCAGGGCAACGTCTCGATCATCCTGCTGCGGCGGGTGGCCAACGCCATGGGCGTGCGGCTGGACGACCTGATCACCGGCAACGACGCGCTGCCGGACTGGCCGGTGGTCCGCGATCTCCTCGGCCAGGCGAGCCCGGCGCAGATCGCCGCCGCCAAGGAGGCCCTGTCCGGGGGCAGCCGGCCGGATTCCCACGGGCGCCTGCGGGTGGCGCTGATCGGTCTGCGGGGCGCCGGCAAGTCGACGCTCGGCAAGCTCGCGGCCGAGCGCCTGGGCTGGACCTTCGTCGAGCTGAACGCCGAGATCGAGCGCGAGAACGCGCTCTCGGTGCCGGAGATCTTCGCGATCTACGGCCAGGAGGGCTACCGCCGGCTGGAGCAGGGCGCCCTGCGCCGGCTGACCGAGCATCCCGGCCCCCTGATCCTGGCGACCAGCGGCGGCATCGTCGCCGAGCCGCTCACCTACGACCTCCTGCTCCAGGCCTTCTACACGGTCTGGCTGCGCGCCCGGCCCGAGGAGCACATGAGCCGGGTCCGCGAGCAGGGCCACCTCGCCACGACCGGCGATCACACCTCGGCGATGCAGGAGCTGCGGGCGGTGCTGGCGAGCCGCGAGCCGCTCTACGCGCGCGCGTCCGCCACCGTCGACACCTCCAACATCCCGGTCCCGACGATGCTCGACCGGCTGACCGCCGCGATCGAGGCCCGCTTCGGACAGGACGTGGCGGTGGCCGACTGATCGGTCGCCGCGGCCGGGTGACAGCCATGCCGGCGGCGCAGCGTCGGGGCCGCCCCGGGCCTTGATCGCCGCGCCGCAGCACACCACGCTACGGGATCGTCCCGAACGGCTGTCGCGGGCCTTCGGACCGGAACGATGCCGATCCCGGGCCGCACTCCGATCCCGCGCCGGGTCTTCGCGGCCTCGTCCAGCCCGAACGCGGGACAGGACCCACCCCGCCGCCGGGAGCGGCGGACCGACAGCTCGGAGCCTCGAACATGAGCATCCGCCCATGAGCGCCAGCCCAGCCTTCAACCACGAGTCGCACGACCTCGCGGTCCTCGATCCGGTCTGGTCGCGGGTGCGCGCCGAGGCCGAGGATGTGCTGCGCACGGAACCGCAGCTCGCCTCGTTCATCGTGGCGACGATCCTGAACCATACCGCGCTGGAGGGCGCGGTCGCGCACCGGGTCGCGGCCCGGCTCGGGCATCCGTCGCTGCCGGCCGAACTCGTCGCCCACGCCTTCCACGAGGCCATCGCGGCGGATCCGGAGATCGGACAGGCGTTCCGGGCCGATATCGGCGCGGTGATCGATCGCGATCCGGCGACGCTCCGGGCGCTCGAACCGGTCCTGTACTTCAAGGGCTTCCACGCGCTGGAGGCCTATCGCCTCGCGCACCACGTGTGGAACCGCGGCCGGCGCGACCTCGCCCTCTATCTCCAGAGCCGCATCTCCGAGGTGTTCCAGTGCGACATCCATCCGGCGGCGCGGATCGGACGGGGCGTGTTCCTCGACCACGCCACCGGACTGGTCGTCGGCTCGACCGCGGTGGTCGAGGATGACGTGTCGATCCTCCACGCGGTGACGCTGGGCGGCACCGGCAAGCAGCGCGGCGACCGCCATCCCAAGATCCGCCGCGGGGTGATGATCGGTGCCGGCGCCAAGATCCTCGGCAACATCGAGGTCGGGGCCTGCGCCCGGGTGGCGGCCGGCTCGGTGGTGCTCCGCCCCGTGCCGCCCAACACCACCGTTGTGGGGGTGCCGGCCCGGGTGGTCGGGACCGCGGGCTGCGACGATCCGGCCCGGGCCATGGACCAGCTCGTCGCCCTGGACCAGTTCATCCACCTCGGCGACGGAATCTGACCGGGGGGCGGGGTCCGACCGGTCCGGAGACCGCGCTTGCCGCTCCGCGACAGGCGTGGCAAGCCCTCCGCCCACGAGCCCATCGCCATCCGCGGCGCCCGCGCCGCCAGGGGAGACCAGACAGCGTGACCAAAGCCGAGACCGCGAAGCTCCAGGACTATCTGCGCCGCAAATTCGCCAACAACAACATTCGCCTGACCGCCATGAAGACCGGCGATTCCGCCGAGGTGTTCATCGGCGAGGAGTCGATCGGCGTGATCGCCGACGACAAGGAGGACGGCGACGATTCCTTCGTCTTCCGGATGGCGATCCTCGACATCGACCTCGAGGACGAGGCCTGAGGCGTGCCGGGTTCCGCCGACCCGTGCCTGTGCACGAGTTAAGGCTAACCCGGGGTATTGCTTAACAAGCGGTAAACGCCGTGACTAAACTGCGCGCATCCTGTTCTGGAGCGCGAATAATGGTCCTTACCCCGACCGCCCTCGAATCGATCCGGACCCTGTGCATCGGCCTCGCGCTCTCCGGGCTGATCGCCAGCGCCTTCGAGTTGTTCGCCGCGCGGCGGGCGAGCTTCAGCCTTCTGGAGCGGGGCGGCCTGCCGGCCGTGGCCGCCCTGCCGATGCTGGCCTTCTCGGCGCCGTTCATCATCCTCCGCAACACCGTGCGGGGCCGCCGGATCGAGGGACGGCCGATGCCGTTCGTCATGCTGGCGACCGTCGTCGCCTGCGGCTGGGGCCTGCTCTCGGGCCGCGTCGCCCTCGACCTCGCGGCGATGCTGGTCGGCGCCTGACCGGCATCCGCACGGCGACGCTCACGGCTCGGCCGTCGCCACCTGGGCGGTGCCGTCCTTGCCCTCCAGGGACACCCAGGCCGGTCCGTCCTGGCCGGCGCGCTTGATGAAGCCGTAACCGGTGCGCCGCCACGGGCGGATCGCGTCGGTCTTGTTGTCGAGGACGAAGTCGCCGCGGTCGGTGCGGACCGTCAGGACCGCGTGCCCCTCATTGGTCTCGTCGATCACCACGGTCATCAGCAGGGCGCGCCGCGGCAGGCCCCGCTCCACCAGCATCCGGCGTTTCAGCAACTGGTAATCCTCGCAATCGCCGAACCCGTCATCGGGAAAGTCCCAGCGGTCGACGACGCCCCAATGCGCCTGGTCGGTGATGGGCCGGATGCGCGCGTTGACCCGGCGATTGACGCTCCTCAGCGTCCGCCACACCGCAACGGTGAGCGGGATCGCGGCCGGTTCCGCCAGGTCGACGGTGCATTCCTGGGGCGTCCGCGCGCAGAATTCCGTCCAGCCGGCGATCGGCCGCACGGCTCCGCTCCCCTCGGCCTTGGAAGCTTCGTCGGGCAGGACCAAGCGGGCATGGGCGTGGGTGGTGGCGCCGCCGAGTGTCAGGAGCGTGCCGACCAGGGCGAAGCTCGCCGCCTGTCGGGCCCGCCGCGCGGGCTCCGCCCAGCCGCGCCACTGCAGGACGCCGAACGCCTGACACGAGACCCCGCCATCCGCGTGCCGCATGGTCCAAGCCCCCGCCGCCCGATGATGACGGAAGGGTGACATGGCCCCTTGCGGCGCACAATGATTTTTGATGGAGACAGAAACCCGCGAAGGTCCCTAGCGGTTCCATTTCGGGCCAGTGTTGCACCTGCGGAACGTGCTGCAGACGCATGCAGCACAGGAATGCCGGCCCTGCGGACGCCTGGAGGGCCTTGATTCGCACTGGCTTTGCCGGCTTTTCATGGCCGCGTCGGCACAAGATTCGAGTCGACCGCCATCGCGCCGCAAGTTTCCGGCCAGTCCATCGCAGTACTGGGCCGGCCGTCAGTGGAAGGACATCCCGATGCAGCCCGCCATCCAGCAGGTGATCAGAGCACTCGCCGAGGATGGACGGGTCGGCGCCATCGGCATCGCGGAGCACGCGGTGGATTCCTACCTCGCCGACGCGCCGAGCGAGGGTGATCGGGTGTTGTCCCGGGACATCCTGGTGCGCGATCTCGCCAGCCTGCGGGGCGTCGCCCCCCATCTCGCCGGTTTCATCGGCCGGGTTGAGGCCTATCTCGCGCGCTCGGTCCCGACGGCGCTGAGCCGCGCCGCCTGAGGCGACGCGCGGCGCCTTCGGCGGCGGATCCCCTGCGTCGCCCGCTCGGATCCGCGTCGGGACGCGGGCCGGCCGAACCGGATAGGGTCCTGGGTCCGGCGCTCAGCGGTTTGCGGTGGTGACCGGCGAGGTGACGCCGCCGAGGGACACCCAGGCGACGGAGTCCTGGCTCTCGCGCTTGATGAACACGTAGCCGGTCTTGTGCCAGGGCAGGATCGCGTTGGTCTTGTTGTCGAGCACG
>NZ_JAKSXX010000302.1 GCF_022829385.1 Methylobacterium sp. J-070
ACCGGCTATCCTCAACTGAGCCATAAGCGGATACCGAGCGATGCCAGAACCGCTTTACAGCAGTCGAGCCCCGATTACGGAAGCCTCTCCTCGACGGCATAGAGGGGCATGATCCGGGCCGAACTCGTCGCCCACAGCGCCGGGCAGAACCCGCACCTCACGGCTCAGGAGCGCGAGGCGGTCGTGCGCACCCTCCTCGGCGTCATCACGAAGGCACGGGTCCAAGGCGACCGCGTGGAGCTGCGCGACTTCGGCACGTTCAGTGTCCGCGACCGCAACCCCCGGGTCGCCCGTAACCCGCGCACCGGCAACACGGTGACGGTCCCAGCTAGAGCGCACGTCTGCTTCAGGCCGGGCAAGGGGGGTGCGAGCGCGGCTCAATCTCGTGAGGATCAAACCGGAGGATGAGGCGGAACGTCTGCTGCGGGCATCCTAAGCGGGTCGTTCAGCACCGCTCCGGCTGCGCCAGCAGGATGGCAGCGCGCACCGCTGCGCGGCGCAGATCATTGCTCGCCCAAGGTTGACCCATCAGCGTCCTGGCAAACGGATGGCCCGCGACGGCAGCGGCTGGGTCGATGCGGAAACCCTCGCCAAAATGGATCGGACCACTTAGCGGATCGGCCATGTAGGCATCGACGATTGCCGCGACATCGTCATCGACGACATGCAGCGTTGCCATCAGGTCGAGGGTCATAGGGTACGCCATCGCCTCGCCGTAGACGGATCCGCACGATGACACAGTGATCTATGTGGATCTTGGCTTGTGCTTGCGCTCACAGTCTCGCGATAGAGTGCGGTCTAGGTAGTACGCATTGGCCAAGGCGTGCGCTAGATCAATGGTCGCCGACAGCCCCCAGTCGGCACCCCCCGGCAGCAGGGCGCCGATCGCCTCGTGCAGTGCCAGCCAGCGCCGGGTGAGCCGCAGCAGCTCATCGCAGGCTGCGTCCGACCCCACCCTCCGTACAAACCGGCGTCGGCGCTTCCCGAAAGCGGCCATTCGTGAGCCGTCCGGCAACCTCCGTTCGGGGTGGCGTGCGGAGGTTCGGCGAAGCCGATGAGCATTCATCAGACGCTGAAACCGACGCTCCTGCCAGCCAAGCAGCCCACAATCTCACTGTTGTGCCCTCGTCTGACACGCGGTACCTTAGCCGTGTCGAAAAAGGTGGACCGGCGTGGTGAGCCCCGGTCAGCTCTCCCGTCAGGGAGAGCCAATTTCCAGCCCCTGATGGGCCGCGGACCACGACGATGCGGACGCATGTCCGCTCGTTGTGGGGTACCCCTGAGCGGCATTGCAGCCGCCCTGCATCCCTCTCGGGCTTCGGCACGCGTCCTTGAACCAACAAGGACGATCCTTATGCAAACCACTCCTGTTCTCATCGTCGGTGGTAGCCTCGTCGGCCTGTCCGCCGCACTGTTCCTCGCCTGGCGCAAGGTGCCCGTGATCCTGGTCGAGCGGCACCCTGGCAGCTCACTACATCCCCGCGCGATGGGCTTCACCGAGCGCACACTGGAATACTTCCGCGCCGCCGGCATCGGTGGCGAGGTTCCGCAGTGGGACCCGAATGCCAAGCTGCGCCGCGCCCGCTTCGAGAGCCTGAGCGGCGAACCGCTCTCGGAGACCCCTTGGACCCCCGGCAAAGCGCCGGAGGAGAAAGCCCACCTGTCCCCTGTGACCGGCGCGGCGATCCCGCAGGATAAGCTGGAGCCGATCCTGCGTGCAGCTGCTCGAGCGCGCGGCGCCGACCTCCGGCTCGGCGTCGAGCTGCTGAGTTTCAGCCAGGACGCGACCGGCGTCACGGCCAACGTTCGCGATGGGACGACCGGCGCGACGGACACGATCCGGGCCTGCTATCTTATCGCTGCTGATGGCGCCAACAGTCCGATCCGAGAACAGCTCGGCATTGACCGGCAGGGCGTCGGCTACCTACGCACCCTTCGCAGCGTGTTGTTCCGCTGCCCGGAGGCTGACGAGGCCCTGCGCCATGGCATCCAGCAGTTCGAGATCGAGCAGCCCGGGTTCAAGGCCTTTCTTACCACCTACGGCGATGGCCGGTGGGTGCTGATGTTTGCTGACGACCAGGAGCGCGGCAAGGAGGAGCTGCGCGCCGCCGTTGAGCGGGCACTCGGCCGACCGATGGACTTCGAGATCATCACCACGGGGCGTTGGGAGATGGCTGGGCGCATCGCCGAGCGCTACCAGGACGGCCGCGTGTTCCTGGTCGGCGACGCCGCCCACCAGCTGCCGCCCACGCGGGGCGGCTTCGGGGCCAACACCGGCATCGACGACGCCTACAATCTCGCCTGGAAACTGGAACGGGTTCTTGCCAGCACCTCCCTGCCGGCCCTGCTCGACAGCTACACGCCCGAACGGCAGCCGATTGGCTGGCTGCGCCACCAACAGACCTTCGCTCGACCGGACTACGCGCCCTGGGTCGGTGACATCCTCAAGGGCGAATACCTCTATGGCGATGCGGCTATGGAGCTGGGTCAGCTGCACCGCTCGGACCTGATCCTCCGCGCGGGCCCGGAGTTGCCCCCGGCCGGGCATCCAGAGGTGTGGGCCGGTCAGCCCGGGACCCGCGCGCCGCACGTCTGGGTCGAGCACGCTGGCGAGCGAGTCTCCACTCTCGACCTGTTCACACGCGAGTTCGTGCTGCTGTCGGCCAATGCGCGCTGGAGTGCAGCCGCGAAGGCAGTGGACGGCATCGTGCAGACGTATCAGGTTGGGCGGGACGTAGTGTTCCCCGCCGACGCACCCTTCACGCAAGCGTTCGGTGTCTCGCCGGAGGGGGCGACCCTGATCCGGCCAGATGGGCTAGTGTGCTGGCGCTCGATCGACCTGCCGGCCGATCCAGTAGCCACCCTCGATACGGTGCTGCGCCAGGTAGCGGCTATTTCGGCTTGAGCTGAGAGGGGGGCGTCCGGCGGATGCCCGCCCTCCTACCCCTCGGAAGAGGCAGCGGCTGCGATCAGGGTCCGGACGCGCTCCACATCGTAGCGCGACGCCGGGCTGTAGACGATCATGCCGAGGTCGGGACGCCCTTCCACGGCAAAGCCGGAGTATTCAAGCTCAATCAGCCCAACCGTCGGGTGCTGCAAACGCTTGGTGCCCTCGCCATGCACCTGCACGTCGTTGTCCTGCCAGAACGCCGCGAACTCCGGGCTGCGCGCGCTCAGCTCTTCGACTAGCCGGCCGATCTCGGCCGAGGCACCCGCCCGCACGGCATCGGCCCGGAACGCGCCGACGACGGATCGCGCCAAGCTCGTCCAGTCCCGCTGCATGTCCCGCACCTGAGGGGTACAGAACACGATCCGCAGGATGTTGCGCTGATCCGGGGGCAGTTTGCCGTAGTCGGTCAGCACCGCGGCAGCCGCCTGGTTCCAAGCGACGACGTCCCACAGGGCCGTCTTGACGATCGCGGGGCTGACCTCAAAAGAGTCGAGCACGCGCTGAAGGCGCGGCGTGATCCCCTCAAGCGCGCGATAGCGGACCTCGGGCGGGTGCCCGAAGGCGAGCATGAACAGGTGCTCGCGTTCCGGCTCGGTCAGCAGCAGCCCCTTGGCAATGCGGTCGAGCACGTCGGCCGAGGGCGCGCCGCCGCGTCCCTGCTCCAGCCAGGTGTACCAAGTCGGGCTGATGTTAGCGCGTTGCGCGACCTCTTCCCGCCGCAGTCCCGGCGTGCGGCGTCGCGTGCCGCCGAACCCGAACGCGGCTGGGTCGAGGCGGGTGCGGCGATCCCGAAGATAGGTTGCGAGGGATGTATTGAGCGTCACGGGGCTTTCGATCCTGGCAGCCTCTATAACACGATAAAGTCACTACTGTAACAGGATGATGTTGAGGCGCATGGGAGGTCCGGACAGGACGGGACACTAGACCATGCGCATCTTCCTCACCGGAGCTAACGGCTTCATCGGTGCCAAGCTCGTGCCCGAACTGATCGGCGCCGGGCATCAGGTCCTCGGCCTGACGCGCTCAGACGCTGGGGCGCATGCACTGCAGGCCGCAGGGGCCGAGGCCCGCCGCGGCGACCTCGAAGACCTCAACAGCCTGCGCGCAGGTGCGGCGGCCTGCGACGGTGTCGTCCACACCGCCTTCGACCACGACTTCGCGAACTACGTGGCCAACTGCCAGAAAGACCGGCGGGCGATCGAGGCGCTGGGCGCAGCGCTCGCAGGCTCGAACCGGCCGCTCGTCATCACGTCCACCACCTTGTTTGGCGAAGCGGTTCCCGGTCTGCTGGCCGATGAGGATACCTTCAACGCTGAACACCCCAACCCGCGCGTCACCTCCGAACTGGCCGGACGCGCCCTGACGGAGCGCGGGGTCAACGTCTCGGTGGTGCGCCTGTCGCAAACCCACGATACGCACAAGCAGGGTTTGGTCACCTTCCTAATCGGGCTTGCCCGTCGCACGGGCCGCTCGGCTTATATCGGGGACGGTGCGAACGCGTGGTCAGCGGCGCACGTTGCCGATACGGTGCATGTGTTCCGCCTCGCGCTGGAGAAGCAGGTCGCCGGGGCACGCTACCACGCGACGGCTGAGGAAGGCGTTGCCCTCCGATCCATCGCGGAGGTGATCGGCGAACGGCTCGGCCTACCGGTCGTTTCCTTGATCGCCGACGAAGCCGTCGCGCATTTCGGCTGGCTCAACGGGTTCATTGGGAAGGACATCGTCGCGTCGAGCGACAAGACGCAGGAGCGCCTCTGCTGGCAACCGACCGGACCGGGGCTGCTCGCCGACCTCGCCAACCTAGCAGTCGATGCCGGCTAAGCCACACGCTGGGTATAGTTTCTATTAGTTCTGCCTGTCGGCTTCCGTCTTTCGCCGCTCGGGAGCGGACGGGCAGAAATCCACCCTCAGCAGGCCTCGGCATCAAGCTCGCTCCAGCAGGTCGAGGAGCAGCGTCCCGGCCGCCGCAATGACGCTCGACTTGTGCTGATCTGATCACGCCGCCCAGATCCCATGCCGCCGTTAACCAGGGCTTCGCGAGCGATGCGTACAGTCAGGAGAATTTGCTGCCCCTACGTGAGACTGACATGCCGACAAATACCAAGCACAAAAAGAGTCTTGGTGTCTTCGGCATCACGGCCGATGATGTAATAGCGTTGCGCGCGCACGCACATGTCGTCAAGCAGATGATGCCAGCGTTGCTCAAGAAGCTGCATGACACGTTCGCGAGCTGGCCCGAGATTGATCAGGCTCTGAAGGTCCCGGAGGTTCACCAGGCGCGGCTCGCCCATTGGACGCTCGTGGCCACTGGCGAAATCGGAGCGGAGTTCGACGCATCGGTGGAACGCTTGGCCACCGTGTTCAGCCGTCACAAGGTCCCTGCATACGCCATCGTCATCTGCCACTCGGTCGTATCGCGCGCCCTCGTCGCCGAGCTGGGTCTCGCCGACCCGATCAACGACAGGTTCGGATCTCCCGGCAGGATGAAGCAGCTGCGTGAGCACCGCACCCTCTCCAGCGTGATCGGCCGATTGGCGTGGTTCGATCTCGAACTGCTGCTGGAGACATACGCGCGTGTCGAGGGCGAGCGCCGTAGCGAAGCCTCGTTGCAGCTCGAAGGCTTCCAGCATCAAGTCCAGTCCATCGTGGCGAGCGTGACCCAAGGTGCCGATACGGTGAGCAGCCGTGCCGAGATGACGGTAAAGGCTACGACGGATACCGCTGGTTTGGCTCAAACCGTCATGGGCGCCTCGCACGAGGCGTCCCAGAACGTGGACGGGGTTGCGGCCGCAGCAGAAGAGCTGTCGGCCTCCTTGAGCGAGGTCTCACAGCAAGTCACGCGTGCTGCCGAGATCGCTCAGTCCGCTAATCAAGCCGCTCACCAAACCGACGCGACCGTTCAGAGCCTGTCAGGCTCAGCGACGAAGATCAGCGATGTTGTGTCGCTGATCTCGTCCATCGCGTCGCAGACAAACCTCTTGGCGCTCAATGCCACGATCGAAGCCGCTCGTGCTGGTGAGGCGGGCCGCGGCTTCGCGGTGGTTGCCGCCGAGGTAAAAGACTTGGCCAGCCAGACTGCTAAGGCGACCGAGGAGATCTCGGCGCAGGTAGCGGCAATGCAGGGTGCAACCAGTTCGGCGGTTGCAGCGATCGAGCGCATTGCCGTGATGATCGCCGAGATGGATCAAGTCGCCGCTACAATGGCAACCGCAGTCGATCAGCAGCGTGCCGCGACGCATGAGATCGCCGGCAACGTCAGCCGGGCAGCCTCCAGAACGCAGGAGGTCGCCGGCAGCATCACCGGGGTCAGTCGGGCCGCCCAGTCAGCAGGCAGCGCCGCAAGCGAACTGCAGGATGTCTCGCGCGACCTAGCCAATCAAGCTGCCAAGCTTGAGCAGGCGATGACGGCGCTCTCCGCTCGCAGCAAAGCGGCATGACGGTGAGCGAGCGTTTAAAAAGGCACCGATCAGCATCACGCCCGCTCCAGCAGGTCGACGATTAGCGAACCGGCCGCCGCGATGACGTTGCCGCGGCCGCGCCAGGGCAGGATCTGCGCCTCGGGCTGCGGCTCGGCCGCCACCTCCGGCAGCACGGTCTCAGGCGCCTCGGTCTCACGGTCCTGGTCGTTCCCGCGCAGCCATGTGATCTGACTGCCGGCGGCGTTCTCCGGAGCGGCCAGCGAGGGCTCGTCGTCGGCACCGTCCTCGTCGTCGGTGTCCCCGTCCATGCGGTCGAGCACGGCGATGATGCGGTCCGCCGCGTCGAGGGCGATCTGGGCCGCCTCCTCCAGGCTGGCGCGGAGTGCGGGCCCGGCGAGCGGCGCCGGGATCGCGGTGGCGACTGGTTTCGGACGCGGGGTGAAGGTGAGCACGTCGCCCATGGTGGTGTCTCGGGTGTGATGGAATGACCCGGCTGATCCGGCCGGGGCGGTACGCACGGCAACAGAGGGGATGGGGGCGTCAGCCGCCCCACGCGTTGGCGATTTCGGCGCGCAGATCGGGGGCGTGCCGCAGGTTGCCCTCGCACATGATCTCGTTCCGGATCAGCGTCTGAAGTCGGTAGTCGCGTTCCGCGTCGGTGGCTGGCTTCCGACTACGCAACTCGTCGACGACGCGCTCTCGGATCCACGCCGCGCGGTTCTGCTCGCGGTCGACCAACCGCCCGGCGGCGTTCGGGTCGCGCCAGGGGCTATCTGGATCCTGCTGCAGCCATGGCTCATCGCTGCTGGTGAGCCAGGTATCCGCCGCCGCGGCGTAGCAACCGAACAGGTTGTGGAGCTGCAGGAGCGTGAGGCCGGACAGGTCGACGGCCGCGGCCTGCGCCTTGGCCCATGCGCAATCAGCCTCGTACTTCGATTGCGACGGTGCGGCAGGGGCCTCGTCTGCTCCGACCGGCTGCCCCTTCCAGTCCACGCCGACCAGCGCGCAGCACGCCTCGATCAGCGCGCGGGCGGCCTGCTCCGTCAGATCCTCATCTTCGCCGAGATGGCTGTCGCGCTCGTACTGGCCGGACACGAACACCATGACGAGGGTGGCCCGTGCCTTCACGGCAAGCCCGAGCGGCGTCCGTGCCGGCGTGCGCCAGATCGCCTTGCTGATCCGCTCCAGTTCGCCCCCGATCGTCTCGAATGCATCATCGGCCTCGATAAGGCCGGGCGTCTTCCAGGCTGCCTCGCTGGCTGCAGTGACCGACCCGCCGCGCGCCTTGGCTCTCTTGCACGCCTGGCTGACGTGATCCTGAGCCGCCCAGTAGGCGGGTGTGGCGGCTCGCCAGCGAGCGTGTGCAGCGTCGAGGTCCAGCCCGAGCGCTAGAATTTCAGCGTCCCCGTTCGGCGACGCGGACTCGAACACGCCGAGACGCAGTTCCCGGCGGACGCGAGCGCGTGTGGCCTCGGTAGCGTCCGGCCTGACCTTGCGGGCGTACTCAGCCAGCGCGACCCGATGCAGCCGCTCCAGCTCTAGGCGCAGGCCCTCGCGGACGATGACGAAACCCTGCGGGTCGTCGGCAGGATAGGCCATGAAGCCGGGCGGCGGCCTGCTCCAGTCGACGGGCTCGGCCGGGGCCGCGTCCAAACCGGGTTCGACCCGAACGTCATCAACGTGCTGGCTTAGCCCGGCCTTCAGGTCGGCGGCGCGCTGCTTCAGGGTCGGGCGGTCGGCGTTGCGACGGAACGGGTTGGATAGCTTGAGAGAGGACACGGTCAGCCTCCAAGGATCATGGGGTGACAGGAGGCGCGGCGGATCGGGCGCCGCGCGGGGCGGCGTCAGGCAGCGGGGGCGCTGTCGTTGGGAAGGTCGAACCGCTCGGCTGCGAGACGGCGCAGATCGTCGAGGGCGCTCTCGCCCCACCACTCCCCGACATGGTCCAGCGCGACCTTGAACAGGATAGCCGCCGGGGTCCGCATCGGAACGCGATCGTAGCCCTCGACGATCGCCGTCAGTTCGTCGTCGAGGGCATTGGCGGCCTCCCAGGCGGCGCCGAACCCGTTGGACTTGCGGCGTTCTGAGACTTGATCCGCCCAGGCCCGGCGGCGCCCCTCATCGTGTGGCCCCGGGTAGCCGCCGTTCACGGCTTCGGCTTCGATGTCGAGGCGGGTCATCTCGGTCTGCGCCGGGATCAAGCGGCGCAGGATCGGCAAGGCTGCCGGGGTCAGGGCGAGGAATGCCGCTTCCTCCGGGCTGGGCTGCACGGTGCCAGCGAGGGCCGGCAGGGGCACGGCGGCGGCCACAGTACCGGCGACGACAGTCCGGCGGCTCAGACTGCCGCGCAGGTCGTTGGCGCGCTCGCGCAGGCTGGCGCTCGGATCGCGGCGGATCAGGTTCTTGAGGGACATGCGCAGGGACATCGCGGGATCCTCGGATGAGGGGCGCGGGCGACCGGCCCGCTCGGGTTGCGGGTCGGGTCAGAGCAGGGAAGCGAGGCCGGTCAGAACCATGCCGCCGCCGATGATGGCGACGGCGGCCAGCAGCTCGGCGCCGACGTCGAGGAAACGCAGAGACCGGCTGTGCGCGGTGTCGGGCCGGACGGGAGCGAAGGCCTGCCAGGGCTCGATGGTCCCGGGCTGGGTCTCGTCCGGCAGGTTGCGATAGCGGCGATCGACGAGGAGCTGACGGCGAGCGCTCGACACGGCGCGAACCGGGACGGGCTGGCTGAAATCGGGGATGCGGGCGTGCTTCATGGTTCGCGCTCCTGGTGGGGCTCGTGGCGGTGGGTCGGTGGTGGTGGAGAGGTGCGAGCGCCGGTCAGTCCGGCGCGGCTACGGGATCAGTGCGCGGCAGCGCGGTGTGCGGCCTTGGCGACCTGCCAGGTGGCCTTGAGGGCGGACGACATGGCCTCGGTGCGGGAGACGCCGCAGCGCTCCATGATGCCGACGGCGGCCTTGCAGGCTGCGGTCATGATGGCGGCGCGGTCGTACTGGCCGGCGGCGACGAGGGGGCGGGTGCGGGCGCCGAGCTGCACGAGGGCGCGGGCACTCATCAGGCCAGCGGGGATCTTGGTACGGGCGTCCTGGCCGGCGCGGTCGATGCGGGTCCAGGAGACGATGCGGTGGGACATGGCGGGCGCCTTGCTTTTCGCCTGATTTCAGCTTTATAATCTGAAATCCGCCTTCATAGCAAGCTAAAAAACATGAATTCAGATGAAAAGTCGTTTTCTTCGGCGCAATGTCGTGCAGCTCGGGCTTTGCTGGACTGGACGCGCGAGGACCTCGCGCGAGAGAGCAAGGTGTCCCGGGCGGCTATCGCCGATTTCGAAACCGACAAGCGTGCTGTCCGTGAGCGCACCACGGATGACCTGCGAGCTGCTTTAGAGGCGGCAGGCGTCGAGTTCCTGAACCACGGGCGCCCTGGCGTGCGGCTGCGGGGCGGCGATCAGCCGTGAGCAAGCTAGAGGACGACAAGGCTGAGGCCGAACGCCTCAAGGCGATGCACAACGAGCGGACGAAACTGACGGCCACCTATATGAATGGCGTCGCCATCGCGGCCATCGCCGTGGGCGGCCTCGCGCCGATCGCGCAGAACCACTTCGAGACGATGAGCGATCTGGAGATAGGCTTGTTCTTTGTGAAGCTCGTTCTTTGCCTAGTGGCCAGCTTCGGCCTACATCTAGGGGCGAGCTTCCTTTTGAGGGGTATGAAATGACCCTAGCGCAACTGGCTCTCGTAGCCGCATTCCCGGCCGGCGCGCTGCTCGTCGGCTTCGGAGCGTTCTGGTTCGCCAAGCGGGCTGTTTGAGCGCGTGACATTAGGCCCGCTGTCACGGCCTCGCCTGTTCCACGTCAGCCAGATTGAGCACGAGCCGAGGGACATCATCGCACATGGCCGCTACGGCAGGGCTAGCTTGCAGTCGACCGCAAATGCGCCCCAGGTTGAACCAGGTCAGATCGGTGCCCTGATATGGGAGGCAGCGCTTGAGACAGCGCGTCTCGCCTGCGCTCCCGATGCGGTCTCACGTCTACGATGCGTGTTCACGGCAGAGACCATCGCACTGGCTCGGCAATTCCGAGATGGGTTCCGGCCCGGTGCCGGCATCTACGCTGTTGAGCCCTGGCCTGATGCGCTGCTGTTCCGCGGCAATTTCGGGATCGTGACAGACATCGATCCGGCAGAGCCTTTCCTAGCCTACATGCCAGAGGGCGCCCTGCGGTACTGGACCGAGCCGTCCGGCGATCAAGTCGAGGTTTTGGTGGGTGGCCCGGTAACAGTCATTGAGCGCATCGAATGAAAACTTTTGGCCTGGAGTTCATTCCCAAGAACGGCGGTGAAGCAGAGTGAACGGCTTGCCCAGTAAGTTGACCGACCCAGGAGGCGGCAAGCTACCTCGCCAGCCGATGAGTGCGGGGCGGCAGCTCGCCCAGCGCATCCCGCTGCTGGTGGTGAAGGCGGGCTTCAGCACCCTACCGCTAGCCGTCTTCGCCTTCGATGTTTTTCAAAACGTGGTCGACTTTGGAAACGCCCACCTGACAGATCGCTTCCTCGAAAGCGTCGGCGCTCGCATTGAACGGCTAGAAGCGAATGAGCAGGAACGGGAGCGAGAGCGGCTGAAGGCCGACCCGGTCTATCAGCGATCCGGTCGAGCGGCGCTTCAACGGCTGTTGACCGAGACGAACCCTCGAATGGCCGATGCCCTCGCCCGTGCCGTGGCCGAAATCGGCGCCTCCGATCTGCCGGACGTCGAGCGTCTAGAGATTGCTCGCGCACTCGATGCATTGACCGAACCGAGTCTGCATCTGCTGCAGACGCTCTATCGGGCGCACCATGATCTACTGACCGAGCCCGAGATCCAGGCGGCCGGAGGCGACGCATCCTCGCTCTTCTTCACGGGGCTGATCTATCAGTCCATGTGGTTGTCGTCTTGGATCGTGCCGGCGATGGATCTTGAGCGGGCCGGCTTGATCGAGGCGACGCTGGACAACACGACATTTGCCGAGGCGGTCGAGGCAAGCCGCGCCGATCAGGGGCACACGGTCCATATGCGTCGGGTCTATGCCATGGGCGAGCGTGTCGTGAAGATGTGCTTCGACGATCCGGCCGTCCCGGCCTTCGGAGAGTTTGCCGCCGCGTCCTGACGGATTGATGGGGCGACCTTCATCCTCGGCCACCATTCTCGGCGATTTTGTGCGCACACTATGCGCATATGGCTTGCGCCTCCACCTTTATGCGCATATAACTGCATCTGTGCGCACACACAGGTAAGCCATGGCTCGCGTCAGCATCTACGTGAGCGACGAGCTGAAAGCTCGCATGGCCGAGACGGGGGACGCTCTGAACTGGAGCGACATCGCTCGTCCGGCCTTCGAGACAGCTATCGCCGCGTTCAACCATCGGAAGGGTCAGAACATGAGCACGGCAATCGAACGCCTGCGAGCATCCAAGGCGGCATACCAAGGAGCGCGAGACCAGGACGGTAAGTCAGCCGGACGAGACTGGGCCACTCATCATGCCGAGTTCGGCGACCTGAAGCGCCTCGGCGATATCGACGTGTCTCTCTATTTCGACGACCCAGACACGATCTGGCGGGCGATCAAGGCGGCCGTTGACCCGGACGACACGGAAGAGGATCGCGACCTGGCTGAACGCCTGTTCGACGATCGGCACCCTCCCGAGGGCGGGTATCTCGTCGCCTGGGTCGAGGGCGCGCAGGAGTTCTTCGCCGAGGTCGAGAACCAGCTCTGACGGCCGGCTGGCCGGGCGACCGCATTATCACGGCTCGGCGCTCTCGCGGATCCTGAGGGCCGCCAGCAGGTCGCGCCCGGCCGGCGTGAGGTGCCATGCATATCAGCCAGTCCGGCCGCGGGTCGCGCGCTCCTCGACGTAGCCAAGCTGGCGCAGCACCGGCATCGTGGTCAGATAGGCCTCATACCGGAGGCGCGCAGGGCTTCGAGGTGCCGGACGCGCACCGGGGCATGGTGCTCGGTGGGCATCGCTACGCCGACGCCTCAATCATGCGCGTGCGCGCCTCGATCAAGCGCTCCTCGTCGGTCCGCAACGGCATCTCGGCTGCAACCTGCTCGACGATCTGCCGCGTGGTCGCCTCGTCCAAGCCCACACTCTGGGCGAACCCGTCGAGACGGCGCATCAGGTGCTGGATCGCGGCTGCCTCGGCCTTGGTATTGCTGTTCGCCGGCGCGGCCATCGCTCATCCCTCGACCGGGAAGCCCATGACGATGGCGGTCTTGACCATGGTCCGGCGCAGCCCCGGCGTAGTGGCCTTGTCAGCCAGCAGCTTCATGGCCTGCGGGTGCATCTCGATCACCTCGGGTCTGAACCCAATCGGTACCTTTGTGGCCCGCTGCTGGGTGTTCGCGGTTGAAGCAGCGGCTTTCGCGGATCGACCCAGGCCCAGGTAGCTTCCTCGATCCGGCCACCCTTATTAACCGCAGTCAAGCTGATGAGGTTCGGACCCTAGCACCTCGATCACACGGCATTCGCAGATCCGGCCCTGGCCGCACTCGTCGAGCATGCGTTGCAGCTCACCGCGCATGGCGATCAGCCGGGCGATGCGGCGGTCCACCTCGGCCAGATGGCGGCGGGTGAGTGCATCCACGTCGGCGCAGGAGCGATCCGGCTGGGCGTTCATCTCCAGCAGCTCGCGGATGGCCTCCACCTCGAACCCGAGTTCGCGGGCGTGGCGGATGAAGTTGAGCCGGGAGATCTCAGCGGCGCTGTAGCGGCGCTGCTTGCCCTCGGTGCGGATCGGAGCAGGCATGAGCCTGACCTCTTCGTAGTAGCGGATGGTCGGCACCTTCACGCCGGTCTGCCGCGACAACTCGCCGATGGGAATGCCAGCCATGGGCCTTGAACCTCTAGTGACTGGAGAGTGTATCTGAGAGGCCGAAGGGAGACCACCTGATGGCCGATCACTGCTGCAAGAGCGACGCTGCGTGCTGCGAGCCGCCCACGCTTGTCCTACCGGCGCAATCCGCACCGGCCGGGCACTCCGACACCTGCGGCACGGAAGCTGACAGCTGTTGCCCAAAGGGGGTGCCAGTCTTCGACGGGGTGAACCCGCGGTACAAGCGCATCCTCTGGACCGTCATCGGCATCAACGGGGCAATGTTCCTGGGCGAGATGGCGGCGGGGCAGCTTGCCGGGTCGCAGGCGCTCAAGGCCGACGCGCTCGACTTCCTGGCCGACACCGTCACCTACGGCTTGAGCTTGGCGGTGATCGGCGCGAGCCTGCGCACCCGCGCCACGGCGGCCCTCGGCAAGGGCTTATCGCTGTTCCTGATGGCGCTGTGGGTGTTCGGCTCGACAGTCTACCAGACGCTGATCCTCGGTGTACCGAAGGCCGAGGTCATGGGCGTCATCGGCGTGCTGGCGCTCGCGGCGAACCTCGCCTCGGTCCTGCTGCTGCGGCCCTACAAGGACGGCGATGCCAACGTCCGGTCGGTCTGGCTGTGCTCGCGCAACGACGCCATCGGGAACGTGATCGTCATGGCGGCGGCGCTGGGCGTGTGGGGCATGGCGACTGCGTGGCCCGACCTGCTGGTGGCGGCTGTCATGGCCGGGATCTTCCTGACCTCGTCGGTCCAGATCCTGCGCCAGGCATGGGTGGAATACCGCATTGGTGGAACGCATTCGTACCCAGTGCCGGCCGAGTAGCGAGCGGATCGGCCGGGCGGCCATATCATCACGGCTCGCCCGGCCTCGCGCACAACCCCGACCGCGTCCGCGGCTGGTGGCGCCTACATGACGGCGTGTCCGCTCGTCCGCAAGCATGCACGTGGGCTTGTGGGCAGGCAGGCATGTCGGCTCGACGGATTGCGGGCCGGCGCGTCTCGGCGGCCACAGACAGCCGGCGGTTGCCGTGCTGAAACCACGGCAGGTGAGTCGGCGCGTGGGCCTGTGGGCAGGCAGGCAGGGCTGCAGGCGGTCACGACGACAGGCGGGAGTGCGGACGTGCGGACAATAGCCGTCATCAGCCAAAAGGGCGGCGTCGGGAAATCGACGGTCGCGGTCCACCTTGCGGTGGCCGGCACGCTGGCGGGCTTCCGCACGGCGCTCGTCGATCTCGACCCGCAGGCCACGGCCCGGAAGTGGGGCGACAAGCGACAGGCGCCCGAGCCGGAGGTAATCGGCGATCATGCCGAGCGGCTGCCGCAGCTCGCGGACGCAGCGCGGGCGAACGGGGCGGACCTCCTCATCATCGATACGGCGCCGAACGCGGACCGGGCGTCGCTGGCGGCGGCGCGCACGGCCGATCTCATCCTGATCCCCTGCCGCCCGGCGGCCTTCGACCTAGAGGCGATCGAGGCGACGCGGGATCTAGCGACCATCGCCAAGAAACCCGCCTGGGTGGTGCTGTCCTCGGCGCCGACGCGCAGCGCAATCGTCGAGGAGGCGCGGCGCGGGCTCGAAGAGCAGGGCGCCAAGGTGGCGCCTCAGGTGATCCATCAGCGGGTGGCCTACAGCTATGCGGTGATCGACGGCCGCACTGCCTCCGAATATGAGCCCGACGGCAAGGCGGCCGAAGAGATAGCCGCCCTGTTCGCCTGGGCTCGTGGCGAAGTGGGCCTGCCGGCAGGTGGGCAGTCCGGCAAGAAGACGAGGGGGCAAGCGTGACGAAGCGGCCGAGCCTGTTCAGCGCGAAGACAGCGCCAGCGGCATCCGAGGCGAGCGAGGCTCCCGCGACTGAGCCGGCTGCCGCACCCTCCCCTGCGGCCGCACAGGCGGGCGAGCCCGCGCCGCGGACCGTCTATCCGAAGGCCACGACACGCGCAGGCAAGCGGGTGGTGACGGCCTATGTCTCGCCCGAGGCGTTCCGGCAGCTCAAGCGGATCGCGGCCGATGAGGATGCTCAGGTGCAGGATCTTCTGACGGAGGGGCTGAACGCGGTGTTCGCGGCTCGCGGCTTGTCGCGGATCGCGTGATGACGGAGGAAGGCGCTCACTACGGCGTCGCATCGGTTGACTGGGAGCACACGCGTCGGTTCAAGATAGCTCCCGTGCCTGGCCCGCCGGACTGGCCCGCCCATGTTCAGCCGATATCATTGGAGGGGCTGGCCCTGCTCGGCTTGGATCAGCAGGGGTCTTTGTATTGGGACGGGAAGCCCGTCGAGGTACGGCAGTCGCTGGCGCTGACCCGCGGGCAGAAGGCGATTGCCGGTCTCGTCGTTGCGTTCACGATCTTGGGCGGTCTCGGGTCCATGCTTCAGGGCGCCGTCGTCGCGCATCAGTGGGGGTGTCAGACAAAAGCTTGGTTCAAGGGCTGCCCCGCATCGCAGTGACGTCTCGTCTGCTTGCCTGCCAGCCTCGTTGCCTGCCTGTGGGCAGGCCCACAATCCGGCTCGCCCGCCTTGCCGCAAGGCTGCATCCAACGTAACTTGTGATAACGGTCATTCTCGAAAGTTTGACCAATGGTGGATATGAGTGCGTTGAGCGGACAATCGAGCACGGTTCGGCGTTGTCTTGCGTGACTTGAGCTGAAGGGGGTCGGCATGCCTGATACGCCCGTCGTCGTTGTTCCGACCGAGACGTTCTCGCTGCCGCCAGAGTGGATAGAGGCTGCCGAGCAGGCGGCGCGCAACCTGGGTCAGGGCAAGCCGCTCGCCGAACTCAGCCCAGAACACTGGCAGCTTGTGCTGGCGAGCGTCACGGATCGGATGCTGCTGCATGGTGAGACACTGCCGCCGGGATGGAGGCGCACCCTTGCCCAGCAAGTCGGGCGGCAGGAGGCTGCCGATCGTGCGGAGGCGCGTGTTCTGGCCCTGCATGCCAAGCGCGAGGAGATCGCCGCTCACATCGCGCGCGACTTGGGGCTCGGCGGCTTGGCCGGGCTCAGCCGAGACGAGCGCGCTGCGGTCGATCAGCAGACCACCGAGACCATCGAAGGCTGCGATCCAGCCTCGCCCGAGCCGACCGACTGCTCGGAGGCGGATCGAACGATGCGAAGGCTACTCTCTGAGCATCACGCTTTGAAGGATCTCCAGGCGGACGAGGTCGATGCCTGACGCCTTGCCCGCAGAGACGATCGAGCTGCGGACCAGCCTTCCTGCGGAAGCAGCGGAGATCGTCCGCGCCTATCAGCGGGCCAGCAAGGCGGACGCGACGATCCGGGCCTACCGCGGCGACGCGGAAGTCTTTCAGGCCTGGTGCGCCCGGTTCGGCTTTCGATCCCTACCGGCGAGCCCAGAGGCGGTTGCGGCTTTCATCGTCTCGGAGGCCGAAGAGGGGCGGGCGGCCTCGACGCTCGGGCGCCGCATGGCGGCAATCCGGCATGCCCACAAGCTGGCAAGCCTACCTGACCCCACGGAGGACGAAGGCGTGCGTGCGGCTATCCGCGGCGCCAGGCGCAAAGCCGGCGTGGCGCCGACCCAGAAGGCGGCCGCGACCGCCGAGATCCTGGCCGCGCTGCTGATGCGGACGCCCGACACTCTGACCGGCAAGCGCGACCGGGCGCTGCTGGCGCTCGGGTTCGCGGGCGCGTTCCGCCGGAGCGAGCTCGTCGCCCTCGACGTCGCCGACCTGATCGAGGATCCGGAAGGCCTGCGGGTTCGGGTGCGCCGGTCGAAAACCGACCAAGAGGGCAGGGGGCTGGAGAAAGCGATCCCGCATGGCCGGTTCATCCGGCCCGTTGCCCTCGTGCGGGAATGGCTCGACGCGGCAGGCATCACGGCGGGCCCGGTGTTCCGGCCGGTGTCGCGGTCAGGGAACGTCCGGCAGGGTGAGGGGGTGCGGCTGACGACCCAGGCGGTGGCCGACATCATCAAGCGGTATTGCGCGGCCGCAGGCCTCGATGCCTCGACGTTCGGGGCGCACTCCCTCCGGGCTGGCTACATCACCACGGCCGCCGAGCGTGGCGCCGATCTCGCCCGGATTATGGATCAGAGCGGCCATCGGGACCCGCGGACGGTGGTCGGCTACATCCGGCGGGCGAACGCCTTCAAGGGGCATTCGGGGAGCGGGTTTCTGTAGAAGGGCAAGGGCGATGGGTAAGGCCAAACCACCAATCCACGCCGTCATGCATGTGAGCGAGCGCTCAGACAGTGCAGAAATTATAAATTCTGACTACAGGATACACTACGCTAACAGCCACCTGTGTGCTGCAATACATTTTCACAAGGCAGTCGATCAAATAGAGAGCATTAACGCTGGGAAAGAATACGGGGAATTCTGGGTCGTAGCTCAGTACAATGCTGTTGCCTGCGTCCTTACAGCGGTGGCCGCAGTTGAGGCATATGCAAACGAAATCTACGCTGATCGTGAGCAGATTTTTGGTCCGCAAGCTGCAGATCAGATTGACGAGATGATGCGTATCTGCGGCAGAAGCATGCGGACATTAGACACGATCGCAAAACTCGAATTATTTTTACGTATAACGAAGAATACTGAAATCGACCATGCCAGAGACCCATACAGGAGCATCTGCGCGCTTGTAGAACTCAGGAATGCTGTGGTGCATTTCAAGCCTGAGCCTAATAGTCATGCCCCAGCGCACGAAGCTTTATCTAAAAAACTTAGAAGCTGCATAAAGCCTGGCCCCTTCATCCGAGCAAACAACGAGGCACTGTTTCCTCGACGCTGGATTTCAGCCTCTTCGACAAAATGGGCAGTAATGACCGCAATATCTTTTGTGCGTGAGTACGAGAAGCTGGCAGGTATTCCGGATAAATTTTTCGGGATTGAAGGCAAGGTCTGAATTTCATCACTGCGCCCCCAAGCCGACCCGCGCCAGCTGCACCGTGCGCAGGCGGCGCTTACCGTAGCGGTCGTTTGGGGAGCTAGAGAGGACGCGCCGGCCACGCGTGAACGGGGGAGGACACAGCAACCGGCGCGCTCGCTAGCGGGAGTGTGATGGCACTCGACCACCGCGATACAGAGGTAATGGGAGCCAAGCTTGGAAAGATCCGTCTCCCCGCCTGCCACTACGCCTCAGCAGCGTCCTTAGCCTTCCGCGGCCGCCCACCCCGCTTCGGCTTCTCGGAGACGGTCGCAGCGACCTCTGCAGCCTTCGGAGCCGCCTTCCGCCGCTGCTGGCCGAGCCCGAGGTTCTTGGCCAACGCCGAGCGCTGCGCCGAGTAGTTCGCCGCCGTCGAGGGGTAGTCCCGCGGCAGCCCGAAGCGCTCGCGGTACTGCTCCACGGTCATGCCGTTGCCGGTGAGATGCCGCTTCAGGGTCTTGTACGGCTTGCCATCGATAAAGCTGATCAGCGCGTCCGGCGTGATCGACTTCCGGATCTGAGCGGGGGTCAGCTTCTCCGGCACCGGGGTTGCAGGTGTACCGGCATTTCCAAGCCCCGCGAGCGCCGCGTGCGTGCTGGCGATCAGCTCCGCCATGTCGGCAGGCCGTACCGAGTTGTTCGATACATAGGCCGCGACGATGTCGGCCGTCAGCTCAATGAAGCCGACGGGCCGCGGGCCGATTATTTCTACGACTTTGTTCATGGCGCACCTGCCTTTGTAGAGGGCGGATATTCTGTGGACGGGCGCAAAAATGCAATCGTATCGCAGCGTGAATTTGTGTTTCTGATGCTATCAATACCGTAATGATGCAGTCTCCGGGCCTCGAAAGCGCTGCGCATATCATCGCCGAGAACGTAGCCTCGGCGTTCGAGCGCGCGTGCGCTGACGAGGACTTTCACGATTTTTCGCGCGAGATCCTCGTAGCTCGCTTGTTGCGCGATCTGCTGCCTGTGATGCCAACTCAGTGCAGCAACACGCTGACTGCCGCCTGCAATCACACCCTCGACAACACCGCCGGCGTGATGGGCCTCTCTAGCCCTCGGGTCGAGGCGGTCGATCCCGACAATGGGTCGGTGACGATGCGGCAGGTGTGACCTCTACACCCGCCAGGATCCTCCACCAGAGCGCATCGTTTTGTAGCCGCGGGCCTTGACCGGCTCCGGTTTCGGCCTTGCCACGATGCCAGGCCGCACGCGGTCGAGGAGCTGCCCAATGAGGCCAAGGGCGTCCACTTGGTCGTCATGCACGCCCGCTGGGAAGCGCAGAAGCTCGGCCTCGAAGTCCTTCCGCCAGGGCGCATCGCCGGGGACGTAGAGCCCGCGCATGGACATGCGGGCGCGGATGCTCTGAGCGCGGACGGCCTTGTCCCCGCGGGTCGGGAACTGACGGCGCGGGACGTAGGCTTTCTGCTCGCGGGCGGCCGCGTCGATCATCGGGCCGAGCGAGGCACGGATCTGGCCGGTTTCCTCGGCCCACTCCAGCGGGCGCCACTTCTTCACGAGGTCGCACCAGGCGCTGATCCACTCGGCGCTGTCGGCCTGCCGCCGCCAGAGGTCGAGGATGTGCATGTGGCCGTCAGGGTCGAGGCCCACGACGATGTGCACCGTGTAGTCGCCGCCGTCCCGGGTCACGGCATAGTCGGACGCCCCATAGACGTTCAGGTTCTCGCGGGCCGGGGAGCCCTTGGCCGGCCGGATCCATTCCCGCTCGAAGTAGGCGCCGCCCTCCGGCACCGGCACCTGCTGGTACAGGCTCGCCCAGGTGCGGGTGTCGACCTCTTCCTTCCGCCGACGGAGCTGTGCGCCGTAGCCGTAGTCGCCGTCGTCCCAGAGGAATTCGCCGATCTGCCGGCCGAGCGGGTCGGCGAGCCCGGCCTGCGCCGGCAGGTTCAGCACGCGGTAGGGCCGGGCGATGTCGTCGAGCTGGCGGATGATGCGGCCGGCGAGGTCGTCGTCATGCCAGCGGGTGTGCATGATGACCTTCTTCGCCCCGGGCTTGAGGCGGGTCGAGAAGTCGTCCGAGTACCAGTCCCAGACCCGGTCGCGCATGCGCCGGCTCTCAGCGTCCTCGCGGCTGCCGAATGGATCGTCGATGATGCCTAGATCGGCCCGGAAACCGGCGATGCCGACACCCACACCCACGGCGTAGTATTCCCCGCCGGCCGTGGTTGCCCAGCGGTTCGCGGCCTGGCTGTCGTCGGACAGGGCAACGCCGAGGTCCTGGCCGTGCTCGACGATCAGGTTGCGGGTCTTCCGGCCGAACCGCTCGGCAAGCTCGGAGCTGTGCGAGGCGGTGAGCACGTTCCGGTCGGGGTGGCGGGCTACGTACCACGCCGGGAACAGGTGGTTGGTGTAGATGCTCTTGCCCGAGCCCGGCGGCATGAACACCAGCAGGGTGTCGATCTCGTCGTCGCTCTCCAGCAGCTCCAGCTCGGAAATCAGCACCTCGTGGTGGTGCGCCGGGGTGTAGCCGGCCGCCACCGACCACGCGACCATCGAGTCCTGAATGTCAGTGCGCCGTTGGCGGCGCTTCGCCTCCATCGTCAGGCGCCTCACCCGCTCCCGCGCGGCCGAGACGTCGAAGCTGCTCGACGGCGGCGGCGAGTTCTGACCCAAGCTCGGCATCGGACAGCTCTCCCATGTTGTCGACCGTGACGTGCTGCGGGGCCTTGCCCCAGCCGCGGTCCAGGATGGTGTTGATCGCCGACATGCGGGCGGTTCCGGTCTCCTCCGGGTTCCGCATGATCTCGGCGGCCGTCTCGATCGCCTCGCGCGTGTAGGAGCGGGCGAGCGCCTTCACGTCGTCGGGGATGCGGGGGCGGCCGTTCGGGTTGCCGGACTGGCCCGGCTGGAAGGGCTTGAGATTGCTCGGCTTGGCCATCGTCTTAGACGCTAACTATCATTCTGCCGCCGGTATATAGTACGGATCTATGATCACTGGATACAGTGGCTCGAACAGTGAAGCGATCACGACGCAAGCAGGCCTGACGGTCGTCTGCGTTCTGCCACAGGGCGAGCGGCCGCTGCGGTTCATCAGCCCGCCGACGGCGCTGCATTGATAGACGGGTATGGAGTTTCCACCGGTCCTTAGCTCCACCCCGACGAGTCGGGTTGCAGCCGATCGACGAATAGCGCAGCTTCCACGTAGTAATTACGGAGGGAGCGGCCATGAGTCCAACCTATCCGCAGCGTGAGGACCTCTCGAGGACTCAGCAGACTGCCGCGATAACAGCCCGGCCACCGTATGAGGATGAGATCCTCCAGGAGCAGATGAGGCGATTGCACAATGCACGTGCGCGCCAGCGTGCGGCTCGTCAGAGCCTAGCGATCCGCCCCTACGCCTGAGGGCGGCGCCATGCTCGAACGCGTGGCTGCCATCTGCCTCATCATCGTAGCCATGTCCGCGGCGACCTCGATCAGCTTCTCTGGAACTGAGCCGTTGCCTCGGCCTCGCCGCGTCGAATGGGATGATCCCGACGACGCGGAGAGATGAGGCCGCGGCGCTGGTCTCGATGCCGGCCTGCAGGCGCGAGACAGCCCCCTCGGCGAGCGCGATCCGGCTCCGGACTGCCCTGGCTTCTAGGAGGCCCGTCATGGCCGCATCCGGGTTGTTCTCGCTGCAGTCACGTTTTGCTGATCCAGCCTTGGCTTGTGATCCATGTGAGTGCGGACCTGAAGGCGTCGAAGTACAGGGACCGTCCCTCGACGCTGGATGCCCTGTGACATGCACGACGAGGCCGAGACTGCGGCTCTGCCATGCGCCTTCATGGCGGCTTTGATCGACCTGCTCGGCGAGACGCCTGAACCGCATGCTCGGCGCTCAGACAACTCCTTCGGTCGCTTGGACAAGCAGGAGAGGGAAGCCCGCTCGCACGAAGCGCCTGCGGCGACCATGGCCGCGATCAAGGGTGCGCGGGTGCTGCTTGAACTAGCCGATTTGTCGCCCCTTCATCCAAGCGCGACGCGATGACAGGCGAGGCGCCGGACGACGACGATAAGGAGACCGGCGACCCCACGTCGGCCACGCTGCACACCATGGCGGTGAACTTGGCCGCGATGCAGCGCCTTCTGGGCCGCCAGCCCAAAGTCGGAACGCTCGCGCAGGCCGACCCGGCTCTGCTTGCGGCAGCGATTGCGCTCGGGCGCGAGGAAGTGAGGCATGTCAGGACGGTACTGGCGCAGATACCGCAGGACCCAACAGACCCATGGCGGCGAACCGCCGATGATTTGATCGCGACCCTGGCCGAACTCGACGGCGTACTCGACGCGCTCGAAAAGATGCTGGGCCACCTGAGCGGCTAAGCGGACACTCATCTCAGGCCTTGTCCGATCGGGGCAGGAAATCGGTCCAGACTGCGCGGAGGAGCGCAGTGCGCTCTGCGGCGCGGCCTAGATCCGTGGCGGCGATCGCGCGCATCAGAATGTCGAGGGCCCCGACGCCATCAGCCGCGCAAATTTCACGTCCCTTGCGGGCGAGCGCGGTTCGGAAGGCGATGGCCGCGGGCGCGCCAGGCTCACGACGCTCGATGCTCTGTACGAGCCCGAGGACGAATGCGCCCGTCGGCGTCAGATCGGAGGCGGCAGGTTGGCTCATGCGCTCGCCTCCAGCTCGCGCTCGAAAGCCTCCATCTCCGCGTCCGTGAAGGCGACGGCGCTGCACCACTGGTAGTGGACGGGGAGGGGCATGGCGTAGGCCGGCACCCGGTAGGATCCGAGCGCGTCGCGGCGGGTCTCGGTGCCGACGTCCACGATCAGCCCAGCCTCCAGCAGGTTGCGCAGCGTCTTCGGGCTGCAGGCGGGCGGCTCGCCGCAACCAACCCTGTCAAGGGCGCGGCGCTCGGCCGAGGTGCGGCCGGGGTGGGGTAGGCGGTCGGGGTCGGACTTGCGGGGCATGGCGCCTCCTCAGGCTGCGGGAGGGTTCAGGGCGGCGTAGCTTGCTAGGACGTGCCGGCGATCGGTGGCGACGCGGACCGCAGAAAGACAGGGTGCAAATTCACGAATGCCGGTCACACCCGTAGCTATGGAGCTGCACGAGTTCATCGGCATTGCCGCCCTGGCAGCCGCCTCCGCTCTGGCCGCAGTCGGCTTCTGGCTGATCGTCGCCGCGATCTTGAGCCTGCCGGCTGACCCGGGCGATCCGCTCATCCAGAACATTGTGGCGGTGCTACA
>NZ_JAKSXX010000304.1 GCF_022829385.1 Methylobacterium sp. J-070
ACCACGCAGCCGGCGGTGCAGCGGAACTGTATGGGGCGCTTACGGTTCCTTCTGGTCGAGAGTGCCCCGGAGTAACTGCCCAATGCCGAACGGTGCTCAGAATGGCCGGCCGAGCGCGGCCGGTCCAGGCTTTGCCGACGCGCTGCGCGATCAGACCCAGGGCTATATCGAGAAGCGCAAGGCCGACGCGGCACGGCTCGTGTCGGACGTCGGGGGTGCCATCCGCGACACAGGTGCCAGCTTCGACGCGCTGCCGCAGCTGAAGGAGGTGTTCGAGCAGGCCGCGCTCTGCGTCGACGAGTTGGCCGAGACCATCTCACGTCGCTCCTTTGGTGAGATGTACGATGAGGTGCACGCGGCGGTCCGGCGGCGTCCCGCTCTGGCGACCGCCGCGGCTGCCCTGGCCGCTTTCGCGCTGTTCCGCGCCCTCCGCACGCCCGAGGTTCGTCCGGTTCCTCGCTCGCGCGCGGTCGTCCCGGTTGACGTCCTCCCGACGCCTGACGTCTAGAAAAGCGAGATGGCCGAGCCAGGATTGCGCAGCATCCCGACACTCGTCGGCGATGCGATCCGCGAACTACGGGACCTCGTCGGCGGCGAGATTGCGCTGTTCCGTACCGAGCTGGCGCTGAGCGTCCACCACATATCCCTCGGCCTCAGCCTGCTGCTCATGGCTGCCGTGTTCGCCATTGCGGGCCTGTTCACGCTGCTCCTCGCCTTGGTGAAGGGCATTGCTGTTCTCCTGCAGTCCGACGCGTTGGCGGCGCTGATCGTGGGCGGCGACTTTCTCCTGCTCGCGATCGGTCTCGGACTGTTTGGGCGCAGCAAGACCTCTCTGTCCACGCTAGAGCCGACCCGGACGGGGCGGCAGGTCAAACAGGACGCAAAAGTCCTTACGGAGCGCATAGACACATGAGTGACTCGCCAGACAAGCTAGAGCAGGACGTAGAGGCCAGCCGAGGCCGGCTCGACCGGACGCTGGCCGATCTGCAGGCCCGGTTCAATCGGCCAGGGATCCCGCGTGACTTTGCCGACCTGCGCCGGTCAGGACAGGCAGCGAGCGAGACCGTCGAGCGGCTTGTCGCAGATGTCCGGGTCAATCCCGTCCCGGCGCTCATGATCGCGGCCGGCTTCGGGCTGCTTGTCTACGAGGCTTTTCGAACCGCCGCGGAGCGGAGGCGTCTAGCAGTTGTCTCTGCAGGATCCGCCATCACGACGACCGATCGCCACCTCCCTGAGAACCACCCGGACCGGCTGCACGAGCGGCTCGACGATGCGCTGGAGGAGAGCTTCCCGGGCAGCGACCCGGTCTCGGTGCGGATCACGAAGTAAGCGTTTTCAGAAATTCTGAGCGACCGGCCGGGACCAGCCGACTGGCTGCATCCCGGCCTCGCGCGCAACCCCGACCGCGTCCGCGGTTGGTAGAGCCGTAAATAGCCAGCGGCATGCCAATGCAGCAAACTACGGCGCTAGCACCGTAGCGACGCACGTCCGTGCGCCTGTGCGGGTCAATGCTGCTGCATCTATGCCGATCTAGTCCGGCACGGTGCTACCGGCGTCATGCGACTGGCGGCTTGCCGTGCTTGGCGAGCACGTCGTTGATGGCCTCTGTCATCACGTCCTGCAGCGTCACCTCGCGGTCGAGGGCGACCATCTTGAGGGCCTTCCACGCCTCGGGCCTCGCGCGGACCAGGATCCCGCGACGGCCGTCCGGCTGACGCTTGCCACGCATGGGCTTCGCCGCGGCCGTCTCTGCCTGGGCGTCCTCCTCCATCACGGCCAGCGGCGCGGAAGCGGTCGCCTCGGCGGCCTTCGAAGCCAAGCGGGTGCCGAGGTTGGCGAACGAGGGCTTCTTGCTCACTTCTTCGATCCCCTGATGCCGAGCGCGCGGCGGGTCTCCTGCCACAGCTCCGAAACCTCGCTGGCCGCGGCGCTCCCCGGCTCGAACTCGCCGACGGCCTGACCGCTCGCCAGCGCGTGGGCGAAGGCCGCCCGAGTCGTGATCTGGCCGGCCCAGGGCGTCGCGCTCATCGCGAACAGCGCCTCGCGAGCCTCGGTCACGACGTGCGCGGCCTGGACGCCTCGGCGTGGCGGGGCCGAGTTGATGACCGGCAGCACCGGCTTGCCGATCGCGCGAGCCATCTCCAGCGTGGCCGCCATCGCGGCGATGTCAAAGACGGCCGGCCGGAACGGGATTACCGCGAGGTCGGCCACGCGCATGGCGGCGGCGATGTCGGCCGTGTTGTGCGGCGGGGTGTCGACGAAGCACCAGCCGATCCCATCCTTGCGCGCCGCCTCGATGGTGTCGGGAAGGTCGCGAGCCTCGCACTTCACCGAGACCGGCGTCTCGGCCTGACGCAGCTCATGCCAGAGCGCGAGGCTGCCCTGCGGATCGGTGTCGATCAGAAGGGCCGGTGCATTCGGCGCATCGGCATAAACAGATAGGTGTGCGCACAGCGTACTCTTGCCGCTGCCGCCCTTTCGGCTGGTGAAGACGACGACTCGCAACGTCCGTGCTCCCGTGTCTCAGCATCACCGTGCGGGCGCAGCGTGAAACACCCGTTACCCGCTGGCTCGCTGCCCACGCATCGGCGCAGCGCCGTGAGGGCATTCGAACGCATTGTCGTAGCGTGCTAGCACCGTAGCGATGTGGCTTGCTGCGACACTGTCGGTGTGGCATCGTCACGAACGCAATACAAGTCCTGTTATCTTGCGTCAGGTACGAGGAGCGCCATGGACGTCGTTTTGAAACCCGTCGCAGAGGCGCAGGCGGAATGGGAGCTGCGGGACCGTCTGGGACGCGATCTCGGGAAGGTCACCCGATCGGCTAACCCTGAGGCCTACAAGATCGTCGCGAAGCTCGGTTGCAGCCTCGACGGCGTTGTGACCGCTCACGGGACGCTGGATAGCGCGATGTCCGCCATTGCCACGCGCATGGGTGGCGCTTGCTCCCTCGACAGCCAAGAGTGGGATTGAAGTGCCATGGTCTCACTGCCGGCGGTCATCACGTCTGAACCGGAGCCTGGGCTACCGCCGGCCCAGGCCGACGATGACGCGCAGATGATCCGGCTATGGCTCGCCCGGTCGTCGAGCCCCAACACGCGTCGAAACTACGAGCGCGAAGCGTGCCGCTTCCTGGCGCATGTCGGCAAGCCGCTCGGATCCGTCCGGATGAGCGAGCTTCAGGACTACATCGCGGCCCGGCCCGGGTCCTCGGCGACGGTGGCGCTCACCGCCGCGGCGCTCAAAAGCCTGTTCACGTTCGCCCAGGAGGTCGGGTTCCTGCGTTTCAACATCGGCGCGGCCGTGAAGGTGCCGCCGATCAAGAACACGCTGGCCGAGCGGATCATGTCGGAGGCGGACGCACTATTGATGATCCGGCAGGAGCCCGTCCTGCGAAACCGAGTGCTGCTGACGGTGCTCTATGGCGGCGGCCTGCGCATCTCGGAGGTTTGCGGGCTACGCTGGCGGGATCTCGCGGCCCGGGATGAGGCCGGGCAGGCGACGGTGTTCGGTAAGGGTGGGAAGACGCGGGCGGTGCTGCTCTCGGCCGCGACCTGGAAGGTGCTGGCGGCCCTGCGCGGCGAGGCACCGGCCGATCAACCCGTGTTCCGCTCGCGGAAGGGTGGGGCGCTCGACCCGAGCGCGGTCCACCGGGTGGTGAAGGCCGCGGCTGCCAGGGCCGGCCTACCTATCGAGGTCTCGGCGCACTGGCTGCGGCACGCCCACGCCTCGCACAGCCTCGACCGCGGTGCGCCGAGCCACCTCGTGCAGGCCACGCTCGGGCACGCCTCGGTGGCGACGACCGGGCGCTATCTGCATGCTCGGCCAAGCGAGAGCAGCGCGCGCTTCTTAGGGGTGTAGCAGCTTACAGCACCATCGATGCACGCCGGTACCGACGCATGTTGCTATCACCGTAGCGAACTATCGCAGTACGGGGGTGGCTGGGAAGAAGCGAACGCCCGCCCATGTGCGGCGTCAATCCTCCGGCGTGACGCAGGTCCCCAAGAAGGCCTTCCGCTCCGGGCCCTCTCTAAGCTTCTGACTGTCCGCCCGCTGCCGACACCGGTCGAGCACCGCCGGGTCGACGGCCGATGCGGCTTCCTCGCCGGCAGCTGCCGCGCCTGCAGCCGGCTTTCTGGTCGGCTCAGGCGTGCTCCGCGCATGTCCCGCCGAGGGGAGCCAAGCGAGGGTAGCTAGAGCGGTGAAGAGCGCTAGGAAGCGTCGCATGGGTGCCGCCGGGCTTTAGATGCCGAGATCACAACGTGAGCACCATTTGCAGCGACGGTACAGCATTGAATCTCGGCCCGCTTTATGGATCAGAGCGGCCACCGGGATCCGCGGACGGTCGTCGGCTACATCCGCCGCGCCAATGCGTTCAAAGGTCATTCGGGGAGCGGGTTCCTATGATATATTGCTGAGTCATTCAAAACAGACACAAATAGCCAGTAGTAAGTCTAAATTAACTGATTTCTAAAACCGTTAGGAGCCGGTTTTTAGATAGAACGTTTTTCATGGGCAATGACTCAGAATTCTTACGGAAGATCCTGGCTGGAGGTCCGACAACTCGTGACCCTCCATAGACGGTTTGTGCGTAGCCGTGGCGGCAACGTCGCGATCCTGTTCGCCTTCCTCAGCGTGCCGATGCTCATGCTCTCCGGCGCGGCGGTCGATTACGGCTTCGCGACCCGGCTCGAGACCAAGCTGCAGGCCGCGACGGACGGCACTGCGATCCTCCTATGCCAGACGCCGCTGACGACGACGACGCCCGATCTCAACACGATGGCCCAGACGACGATGGTCGGCGCCATGGGGGTAACGAACCTCGTGGTCGACCCGTTGGTCATCACCAGCAACCCGCGCCAGATCACACTGACAGCCCACAAGCTGTCGACGACCTTCTTCGGCAAGCTCACCGGCACGACGAGCATCAATCCCGGCGCGAAGTCGCAATGCGCCACGCCCCTGCCGAAGACCTTCGAGATCGCGCTCGTTCTCGACAACACCGGATCGATGGCCGAGTCGAGCGGAGGCCAGACGAAGCTGCAGGCGGTCCAGACCGCGGCGACGAACTTCGTCAACTACGTCTACACCAGCGCCGCCTTCTCCAGCGCGACTAAGATCTCGATCGTGCCCTTCGCGGCGGCCGTGGCGGTCAACCCGTCGACCTACCGCTACGCTACCTGGATCGACCAGAACGGCCAGTCGAGCTACCATTGGACCAACGTGCTCTCGCCCGGCGGATCCAACTTCACCAGCCGGTTCGACATCTTCGCCAAGCTCCAAGCTGCCTATTCCGGCTGGGGCTGGGCCGGATGCCTTGAGACGCTACCTTATCCCCTGAACGTCCAGGACGGCGCGCCAACGAGCGGCACCAAGGACTCCTACTACGTGCCGATGCTTGCCCCTGACGAACCGGGCGACTCCAGTAAGACTTACGCAGGATACACGGTCAACAACAACACTTACTATAGCTTCAACAGTTACATTGACGATGACAACGGCACCAACAACGGCACTTGCGCAATGATGTCGTCGAGTACATCGTTCAACTCCGCCGAGGGTCGGGCCTGCAAGTACGTCAGCCCGCACAACGCCGCGCCCACGTCCCTAAACACGTCCACGGGGATCCCGAACGGTCCGAACTTTGGTTGCACGACGCAACCACTTCAGCGGCTGACGAACGACACAACGGGCCTGAAGACCCTGATCAGCAACATGGCGCCTTTAGGCTCGACTAATATCCACGAGGGTTTCATGTGGGGCTGGCGGACGCTCTCGCCCAAGAGTGTCTTCGCGGACGGGAGCGCCTACGCGTCGACCGCGAACAGCTCGAACGCAACGACGATCAACAAGATCATCATCTTGATGACCGACGGCACCAACAGCTGGGCGACGAACCCATATTCTCCGAATGGTTCGATGTACTTCGCAGCGGGCTATTTCCAGAACGCTAACGGCACGACCCCAAACCCACGACTGCCATCTACGAACCAGAACGTCTCCGACACCGCCAGTTCCCGGAACGCGCTCGACGCGCTCACCGCACAAGCGTGCACCAACGCGAAAGCGGTCAACATCTCGATCTATACGATCGGCTTCAGCATCCCGTCCGATCCAATCGACGCGGCAGGTCAGACGCTCCTAAAAAACTGCGCCTCATCATCGAACCAGTACTTCCTCGCGAACACCTCGGATGACCTGATTGGGGCATTCCAGCAGATCCAGGCCAGCATCGGTGCGCTGCGGCTGACGCAGTAGCCTGCCGAACCTACGCCTCAGCGCTACCCTTGGCCTTCCGCGGCCGGCCAGCCCGCTTCGGCTTCTCGGAGACGGTCTCAGCGTGGTCTGCAGCCTTCGGAGCCGTCTTCCGGCGCTGGTTGCCGAGACCGAGGCTCTTGGCGAGAGCCGAGCGC
>NZ_JAKSXX010000307.1 GCF_022829385.1 Methylobacterium sp. J-070
GCCGCGCAGGGACTCGACCACGGCCGGCGTCACGTCGATGATCTCGTAGCGCGCCAGGATCCCGCCGTCCGGCGTCGCCACTTCCGCGCCCGACTGGATCGCGCTCGCCGTCGGACCCGCCGCAGGCAGGTACGTGCAGCCGCCGACGGATCCGGCCGCGACCGCGGCCATCAGGGCAGTGCGCGCCGTCTTACGCAGCATCACAGAGACTTCTCCTCGCCGGCGCCCTGCCGTCTTTGGCCCGGGCCGGGATATCCAGATTGACCGCCAAACGCTGCGATCGCTTTAACGGCCCCGCGGAAGCCGCTTCCTACGCGGCCACGCTATCGGCCGGTAATGCGTCACCAGCGTGGCACTGCCACGCTTCGGGCGCACAAGCTTGACCTTATCACGTGGCGGCGGCGATGTCGGCGGGCGCCGCGGCAAGGGCTTCCCGCAGCGTCAGCCCCAGCGCATCCGCCGCGAGGTCGTGACGCCGGGGCGGAGCCGCCGGGTGGCCGAAGCGGAACAGGGCGTAGTCGGTGGTCCGATCCCCGAAGCCCGGCTTGCAGGTGGGCAGCGACGGCGCGTGATCGCCGAACACGCAGAGCGTGATGGTCTCGCCGCGCTCCCGCGCCAGGCTCTCCAGGCCGGCCGCGACGTCCTCCACCATCCGCCCGGTATGGGCGACGTGATGGAGGTACTGCGCCTGCGGATCGTCGATGCCGGGCAGACGCCCGGGCTTCCAGGGGCCGTGGTTCTCCATGGTCACGCAGAACAGGAACAGCGGCCGGCTCCGGGCCCGAACCTCTGCGAGCAGGCGCTCACCGAGGGCGACGTCCCCGACATACGGACCGACCTGCGGGGCGCCCTCGAAGGCTTCCCCCATCACCAGGTCGGTGAAGCCGAAGGCCTCCATCACCTGGGCCCGGCGGAAGAAGTCCCGGTGGAACGGATGGAGGAACAGGGTCCCGTAACCGCGCCCGCGGGCGAGGCGCGCCAGGCTCGTCGGCTCGTCGCCGCTGCGCGACGTGTAGGGATCGTACCGGCCGAAACCGAGGGACTCGGGGGTGCGGCCGGTGAGCACCGCGTGCTCGCTGCGCATCGTGTAGGCGCCGTGGGCCGGGACCCGCAGGCGCCCGTATTGCGCGGCCCGGGCCCGGAACAGGTCCATCGCCGGCAGCGGCGGCCCGCCCAGGCGCTCCGGATCGATGAACGATTCCAGTTGGATCACCACCACCACGTCGTCACCCAATCCGGGCGGCAGCGGGGGCGCCTCGGGCACGGGCTCGCTGCCCGCCAGCGCCCGGGCGGTGTAGCCCAGCAGGCTCGCGGGCAGACCGACCCGGGCCACGTCCGGCTCCAGATCGGGGTGCGGGAACCAGCGGGCGATCAGCCGGGCGAGCGGCGGCCGCGGCGCGGCCCAGACCAGCAGCCCGAGCCCGAGCGGCAGGCCGATCAGGGCCGCGATGCGCGGGAGCGTGGCGGCCGGCAGCACGCTCGGCTCGGTCCGGTACCAGAGGATCGTCGCCGCGAGCGTCAGGAGCGCCGGCACCGAGATCCGCGGGTCCCAGAGAGGGGGGATGTAGTAGAGCTGCGGATGACGCGGCACCTGCGGAAGCAGGGCGAAGTCGCTGAACAGCAAGGGTTCGCCGATCACCGAACGCTTGGCGCGGCTCACCACGATCAGCGCCCCCACCGAGATCGCGCAGGTCAACCCGGCGAGCCAGGGCCGCCAGGAGAACTCGAACCAGAACAGCAGGATCAGCAGGTAGCCGAGGAGCCGCAGGGCGAGGTCCCGCGGCGCCAGGCTCGCCCGGCCGATGGAATCGCCCGCGATGACCTCGAGCACGAGGCAGAAGCCGAGTGCGATCGCGGTGGCGATGAGGAACGTCGTCAAGGCTCAAGCACTCGGCGTGGGGCGGGCGGGCTCGCCGCCGGGGCGCGGTCCGATCCGGCGGAAAAGACGTCTGTCGGCATGGTCTTGAGGGCCATTCCTGATGCGGGATGACCGGATTCGGCTCCGGGGCGTGCGGCTGGCCCACGGCTTTAGCAGCCGGCGCCCGCGCTTGGGTGTCGCAGGAAGGTCTCGGACGACCGGATTCCGCGAGCCCAGGCGCGCTTCTACCGCGGATCGCCGCCGGCGTCGCCGCCGACTCCGCGGCGGCTGCGCAGCGCCCGCACGACCGGGTTGAGGAGCCCATAGCGCGCGCGCATGATCAGATGCGCGGCGCGGCCGATCGAGAGCGCGTTGCGCGGGGCCGCGTCCCGGGCCGCCGTGAGGCGGTCGAGGAGCTGCTCGGGGCGGCACGGCTTCATCGCCACGGGGTCGAGGTAGCGCGCGTAGAGGATCATGGCGCCTGCCACCAGCTCGTCGAGGCTCAGCCTGCGGCCGCGGTCGGCCCCCGGGGCGAGATCCTCCGACAGCCCCCAGCCCGCGTAGAACGGCCGGCCGTGCGTCGCCACGGTGAGCCCGCGGATCAGCGCCTCGAACCCCGCGAGCGACGTCATGGTCTCGACGTGGTGCACCCGGTCGAGCAGATCCACGATGCTGATGCCGGGCACGATCCGGTCGGCGAGGGCCAGCGCCTCGTCCTCCGGGATGGCGCCCGGGCGGAAGCCCGCCTCCACGTCGGGATGGGGCTTGTAGAGCAGGAAGGCCTCGGGATTGCGCCGCCGCGCGGCCTCCAGGAGGGCCCGGTTCGACCGGACCAGCGGCGAGCCGTACCGCACCGAGGCGTCGTCCTCCACCTGTCCCGGCACCAGAACGATCCGCCGGCCCGACGGCCAGTCCAGCGCCGCCGCGTCGAGGCCGACATTGTACTTGCTCAGGCGGCGCGCCACGACCTCCTCCCGCAGGCGCCCTGCCCGGGCGACGAGGTCCGGGGTGAACGCCGCCTCGGCGAGCAGCCGCTGCAGCCGGCTCTCCCGGCGCGGGTCGTAGTAGATGCCGAGGTCGTCCACCACGATGGAGGCGCCCGGCTGCAGGCTCGCGCCGAGGCCGACGGAGCGCAAAAACCCGTCCTCGACCCGGGCGAGCGGCAGCCCGGCCTGGGCGCAGGCATCCTCCAACCGGCCCGGCGCCCGGGTCGCCCAGGCCAGGACGCGGCCCTGGTGGCGCCGTCCGGCGGCGATCGCGGCCTCGGTGGTCATCACGTGGACCGGCGGCCCGGCGGGTCCGGCGCCGAGCACGTCGAGGGCCGGCCGCTTCCAGCGGGACATCCCGACATAGATCACGCGCCGTTCGTTCCCGGCGAAGCGCGCGGCGAGCCATTCGACCCGCTCGACGCAGGCGGCCCGGGCGATGGGCGCCCGGGTCCAGGGATCGAGGTAGTGGACACCCCCCTCCCCGCCGAGCGGCGCGCCGTCGAGCCCGATCCGCAGGGACGAGAACCCGGTCTCCGGGGTGTCGTACGGGCTGAGGAGCGGTCCGGGTGCGACGGTGAGGCAGCGCCATCCGGCGAGCGCGAGCAGCGGTCCGGGCAGGCGCCCGGCCCCCCAGACCGCGCCGGCCGCGCCGCGCCGCGCCGGCGCGAAGGCGAGGCCCGTCGCGGCCTCGATCTCCGCCCGCAGGCGGCGGATCGTTCGGCCGGTCGCGAACAGCGACGGGATCGTGTCAGGCGGCATGGTCTGCGGGTCCGGCTCCGGTCGGGCGATCCGTTGGGGCCGCCTGTAGCGCATTTTCGCGGGCGTGGGATGGCTGGGTAAGACGGGGATAATCGTGGCAGGCGTCACCGGCGCCATCTGTCGGAAGGGATTTGGACATATCGTCGCCGTGATTGCCGGCTCAATCCGTTCCGGTGCGGCAGACGCGCGAGCGTTGCAGACGGGCCACGCCGGTGCGGAAAAGCCGTATCGACGGGCGGGCTCGGATTGCGGCGCCGCCGGGCACCGTGCCACCTCATCGTCTCGCGCCGGGTCGGTCCGACCGGCCCAGGGTCAAGGATAGAAGCGCCGCGGAATGCAACAGCCCGCCCCCGACGCCCTCCGTGACCGCCCCGCGACCTTCCTGTTCCTGCAGGGCATCGCGACGCCGTTCTTCTCCGATCTCGGCAAGGCGCTGCGCGCCCGGGGACACACCGTCCGGCGCATCAACCTGTGCCCGGGCGACTGGCTGTTCTGGCGCGGCGACGCCGACAATTACCGCGGCCGCCGGGAGGCCTGGGGCGAGTACCTCGATTCCTACCTGTCCCGCGAAGCCGTCACCGACATCGTGCTGTTCGGCGATTGCCGGCCGTTCCACAAGGCCGCCCGGATGATCGCCGAGTACCGCGGCCTCAGGGTCCACGTGTTCGAGGAGGGCTACATCCGCCCGAACTGGATCACCTGCGAGCTGGGTGGCGTGAACGGCTTCTCGTCCCTGCCGCGCACGGCCGCCGAGATCCGGGCCCTGGCGCGGCGCCTGCCACAGCCCGGCCGGGCGATGCCGTCCACCGGCGACATGGCCCGCCGGAGCGTCTGGGACGTCGGTTACAACCTCGCCAACGTCCTGTTCCCCTACCTCTATCCGCATTTCCGCAGCCATCGGCCGACCCATATCGCCGCCGAGTACGCGGGCTGGATCAAGAAGTTCACCCGGCGCGCCCACACGCGCAGGGAGGCGGCGCGCTGCGACGAGATCTACCGCGCCGTCGGCTGCGACTACTTCCTGCTGCCGCTCCAGCTCGACAGCGACTACCAGATCCGGGTCCACTCGCCGTTCCTCGGCGTCGAGGGCTTCATGGACCGGGTGATCAAGTCCTTCGCGGACGCCTCCGCGGCGCCGACGCGGCTGCTGGTCAAGCTGCATCCCCTCGACAGCGGCCTGATCAACTGGCGCAAGTTCGCCCGCGCCTCGGCCCGGCGCCACGGCGTCAGCGACCGCCTCGACTTCATCGACGGCGGCGACCTGCCGGCGCTGATCAAGGGGGCCCGGGGCGTGGTCATCGTCAACTCGACGGTGGGCATGCTGTCGCTCGAGATGGGGCGCCCGACCCATGCGGTCGGCACCGCGATCTACAACATGGCCGGCCTGACCCATCAGGGCGACCTCGACGGGTTCTGGAGGAACCCGACCCCGCCGGAGATGGACCTGATGGCCGATTTCCGCCGGGTCGTCCTGCACCGGACCCAGGTCAACGGCGGCTTCTTCTCCAAGGAAGCCATCGACCGGGCCGTGGCGGGCTCGGTGCCGCGGATGGAGGCGGCCCTGCCCGATTCGATGCTGGCGGCGGCGCGGGCGATCTGCGAGGCCGCCGAGCGGAACGGCGAGCTGGCGCCGGTCTACTGACGTGCATTCCGGCTCGGCCGGGGGCCGATCGGCGGCCTTTGAAACGGCTTTCGCCGTCGCCGGGCCGTCCCCGAGCTTGATCTTTCCACGCTCGGCGGCGTAGCACCCGCCGCATGCCTCGCATTCTGATCACCGGCGCGTCGAGCGGCATCGGCGCCGCGCTGGCGCGCCACTACGCGCAGGCCGACACGAGCCTTGTCCTCGTCGGCCGCAACGTCGAGCGCCTGGAATCGGTCGCGCGGGACTGCCGCGCCAAGGGTGCGACCGTCGAGGCGGCCCGCCTCGACACCCGCGACCGGGACGCCGCCGTGGCGCTCGTCCGGGCTGCGGACGCGGCCGCACCCCTCGACCTCGTCATCGCCAACGCCGCGGTGAACGGCGGCAATCAGGAAGGTCAGGTCGAGGCCGAGGACGTGGCCTTCGAGACCGCCGACATCAACTACACCGGCTCGCTCAACGTGGTGCTGCCCGCCCTGACGCTGATGCTTCGGCGCGGGCGCGGCCAGATCGCCCTCCTGTCGTCGCTGGCCGCCTATGCTCCCCTGCAGGACGCGCCGGCCTACAGCGGCGCCAAGGCCGCGCTGGTCGCCCACGGCCTCGCCCTGCGCCAGAAGGTCGGCCCCCGGGGCGTGAAGGTGAACGTCGTGACCCCGGGCTACGTGAAGACGCCGATGGGCGGCGAGCTGAAGGGCTGGCGCCCGCTGGAGATCAGCGCCGACGCGGCGGCCGTCCGGATCGCCAAGGGCATCGCGGCCAACCGCGACGTGATCGCCTTCCCGTTCGTCCTCGCGGCGCTCGCCCGCACCGTGCTGCTCCTGCCGGAGAGCGTCCGGAAGGCCGGTCTCTACGCGTTCCGGTTCCAGCGGCGGAAGCGGCGCTGATGGCCCGCGCCCGGATCGCTCTGTTCGTCCTGGAGGCCCTGCCGAACGCCCGCGCGGTTCGCCGCCTCGTGGCCGATCATCCCGCCGACATCGCCTTCGTGGGGCTCTCGAACGCCGAGCGGCCGTCGAGCGGGGGCCTGACCGGTCAGGTCCGGCGGCACCTCGCGCGGTCCGGCGTCGGGATCCTGCCGTATCTCGCGGTGAATTTCGGCTTGCCGGACCTGCTGCGCCCGCTGGCGCCGCTGACGCAGGCGGCCTCCGGCAGCACCGGGGCACCGGAGGCCACGCCCCTCAGGACCCTTTGCCGCCGCCTCGGTATTCCGACGCTGACGGTCGACGACGTCAACGGGCCGGAGGTCGCCCAGCGCCTGCGCGAGACGGCGCCCGACCTCATCCTGACCTACCATTTCGACCAGATCCTGAAGCCCGAGACCATCGGGCTGGCGCGTCTCGGCGGGATCAACGGCCATCCCGGCCTGCTGCCGCGCCACCGCGGCCCGGTGCCGACGATCCACGCCCTCGCGGACGGGCCGGACAGTTTCGGCATGACCCTGCATCGGCTGGCCGCCACCATCGACACCGGGGCGATCCTCGCGCAGGAGGGCGTACCGCTGCCGGCCGGCACCACCGCCACCCGGGCGAGCGTGGCCCTCCATGCCCACGGGCTCGGCATGCTCGACCGCCTGCTCGACGCCATCGCCCGGACCGGCGCCGTGCCGGAGGGCCGGACCGAGGCGGTGCTGCCCTACTGCCCGTTCCCCGACCGGGCGCTGCTCGCCTCCCTGCGCCGCCGGGGGCTCCGGCTGACCGATGGCCGGGACCTGCGGGAGGCGCTGAGCCTCTCCGGCGGGGCGCGTTAAGCTCCGATCGCGACTCCGGGCTTGTCCGCAGCAAGCTTTTGATACGGTTTTTCTTCTTGCCGCGCCGCGGTGGCATCTCCCGATGCGTCCCGCGTCCGATGCGCGATCACCTCTTTGCGACGGCACGCATGCGGTAGGCCGCGCAGTGTGTTGACATCGTGTATACGGTTGGTGAAGTGTGGCGTGACGCCTTGGACGGGAGGTAGCGACGATGCCGGATGTCACCGAACGCCCCGCCGCGCGGCAGGACCCGGCGCGCCGTGGCTCGACCATCAACCTGCGCGTCGAGACGGAGACGCGCGAGCTGATCGATACGGCGGCGTCCGTCGTCGGCAAGACCCGCACCGAATTCATGATCGAGACCGCCCGTCGGCACGCGATCGACGTGCTCCTCGACCAGCGCCTCTTCGTGTTGACCGCCGAGCAACACGACGCCTTCACGCATGCGCTCGATAACCCGCGTTCTGCAGGCGCGCGCCTCAAGGCGCTGATGAAGCGGCGTCCGCCGTGGGAGACGTGAAGGCTCATCCTGCCATGCAGAAGCGGCTTCTGACCGCGCCCGCTCGCCTCTCTGCAGGTCATCGCTTGGCTGGTTTCGACTGCGGGGAGCCGTCTCTCAACGGCTGGATTCGGGAGCAAGCCGGCGTCAGCGAGGGGCGGACCGCGCGCACCTATGTGGTCTGCGAAGGCGTCGATGTGGTCGGCTACTACTGCATCGCGAGCGGCAGCGTCGAGCGCGGCTCGATGCCGAGCAGGATCAAGCGCGCCCGGGGCATGCCGAAACAGGTTCCGGTGGCGGTCATTGGGCGGTTGGCTCGTGACCTTCGTTACCGAGGGACGGGCCTGGGGCAGGATCTGCTCCGGGATGCGTTGGTTCGGATCATCGACGCGTCCGAGACGATCGGCGTGCGCGCCATCCTCGTGCACGCGCTCGATGCCGCCGCAGGCAAGTTCTGGACGGATGCCGAGTTCGAGGAATGCCCGATCGGCTCCCTAACCTTCTTCATGCCGATCGAGAAGGCGATCGACGCTTTGACATGAAGCGGTCGGGACCCGGCGGCAGTACCGGGCGGGAGAAGCGCTTAACCAGCCGTTAAGCCGATCCGGAAAGGATCGTTGACTCTCGTCCACCCCCGATCAAGCCCCGCGCATGCCGGACACCAGCGCCCTCAATTCGGCCTCCGACGTGCTGGCCGCCGGCCGGCAGGTGCAGGGCGGCCGGATCCGCACGATCTCGGAGAACCTCGCCAACGCCGACTCCGCCGCGACGACGCCCGGCGGGACCCCCTACGCCCGCAAGATCGCGGTGTTCGCCCCCGTCGTGGCCGACAGCCACCGCAATCCCGTCGGTCGGATCGTCCGCGACACCGGCGATTTCCGCAGGCGCTACGACCCATCGAACGTCGCGGCGGATCCCAGGGGCTACATCCGGTTGCCCAACGTGAACGCCACCACGGAGAACGCGGACCTGCAACAGGTGATTCGGAACTACGAGTTGAGCCTGAACGCCTCGACCACGCTCAGCACCCTGACGCAGGCCACCATCAACCTGATCAGTTGAGGCGGGCGTGGCGCCGGCCGTAGCCGGCGTAGATGACCAGTCCGATCGCCAGCCAGATCGCCAGACGGATCCAGGTATCGGCCGGAAGCGAGGCCATGAGCGTCGCACAGGACAGGATTCCGAGCCCCGCCGTGAGCGTCGCCGCCGGCACGCGGAACGGACGCGGCCGGTCCGGATCGGTCCGGCGCAGGATCACCACCAGAGCGCAGACGAGGCTGAAGGCCAGGAGCGTGCCGATGCTGACGATCTCGCCCAGGATGTCGATGGGCACGAGGCCCGCCACCGCCGCGGTGAACAGCCCGATCACCACCTGGCTCGCCACAGGCGCCCGCGTCACCGGGTGGACCTCGCAGAAGACCCCCGGGAGCAGCCCGTCGCGCGCCATGGCGAAGAAGATCCGGCCCTGTCCGTAGAGGGCGGTCAGCGCCGAGGTGGTCAGGCCGATCAGGGCGCCGACCTTGATCACCGTCGCGAAGCCCGACCGGCCGATGGCGTCGACCGCCTTGGCCACCGGGTCGGCGACGTCGAGCTCGCGATACGGGATGAGCCCGGTGAGCACGGCCGCCATCGCCACGTACAGGACCGTGGTGATCAGGAGCGAGCCGATCAGCCCCACGGGCGCATCGCGCTGCGGGTCCCGGCACTCGCCCGCGGCGGTCGCCACGGTCTCGAAGCCCACGAAGGCGAAGAACACCACCGCGGCCCCGCGGAACACGCCGCTCCAGCCGAAGGCGCCGAAGGATCCGGCATTGTCCGGCACGAAGGGGTGCCAGAGTTCGGGCCTGAGATGCGCGGCGCCGACGCCCACGAAGGCCAGGATGATCGCGACCTTGCAGGCCACCAGGAGCCCGTTGATCAGGGAGGCGTCCCGCGTGGCGCGCGTCAGCAGGAGGGTCAGGGCCAGGACGAGGCCGGCGGCCGGCAGGTTCACGTAGCCGCCGTCGCCGGGTGCTCCCGCGAGCGCCGGCGGCAGATGCAGGCCGAACTCGGCCGCGAGCGATTGCGCGTACCCCGACCAGCCGACCGCGACCGTCGCGGCCGCCACGGCGAATTCGAGCACGAGGTCCCAGCCGATCATCCAGGCGGGAAACCGGCCCAGGCTCGCGCGGGTGTAGGTGTAGGTGGAGCCCGCCTCCGGGATCATGGCCGCCAATTCAGCGTAGCACAGGCCGACGAAGCCGCAGGCGATCCCGCCGACGACGAAGGAGAGGCTGAGCGCGGGACCGGCATATTGCGCGGCCGCCGTCCCGGTGAGCACGAAGATGCCGGCGCCGATCGTGGCCCCGAGCCCGATGGCGACGAGACCGGGGGCGGTGAGGCTCCGGGCGAGCTCGCGGCCCGGATCGGACGTGTCGCCGGTCCCTGTCGTCACCGCGGATCCCGCCATCGCGTCTCTCCGTCGTCGCCCCATCGTCCGAGCGCCGCGGCCGGGCATGTTCCGTGCCCGTCGGCCGGCTCGGCCGCGCGGGTCCACCGGGATCGGCGCCCCGCCCCCTCGGCCGCACGCAGAATCGGGAGGGCGCGGAGCGCCGTCGATGGATTGGATCACCTCCGCAGGTCGCCGTCGAGGCCGCCGCCCGCGTCACCGGGCGCGGCGGACACCCGCGTGGAGGCCGCCTCGCCGCGCCCCGTGCCGGCGATCAGCCGGGTGTCGGTGCGGAAGGCCCTGGCGACGAGGCCGGCGAAGCGGATGAAGGCCCGGCCCTGCGGGGTGATGACGTAGCCGTCCGCCGCGGGGGCGACGTTACCGGAGGCGTGCTGCTCCGCCAGCCGCCGCTCCATCTGGCGGAACTCGCCGAGATAGACGGTCTCGAACACCGCGCGGGCGCGCTCGGCGCTGAAGCTCTCGCCGGGGTGGGCCGCCATCTGCCCGAGCAGGAAAGTGCTGATGGAGCGGTCGACCGTGACGGGCAGGATCACGAACGCGCTCAGGTTCAGGGAGAGCGACAGCACGCTCGCCGCCAGCGCGTCGCTGCGGCGCAGGCCCCAGGGGCGGCCGAGCCCCGCCAGCGCCGCGACGGCCGCGAGGGTGAGCAGGAAGGCGACCACCAGCAGGATCAGGCCGCGGTAGAACAGGATCGTCACGCCGGACCAGAGATCCGTCTGGAACAGCAGCACGAAGCAGCCGAGGCCGAGACCCAGGGCGCCCGCGTGCAGCAGCGCCTGCGCGCCGAGCCAGCGCAGCGTCCGTCCCGGGTTCGAGGCGGCGCGATCAGTCATGGATGTCCTCGACGCGCAGGATCCGGACCCGCGGTCCCGCGTAGACCGGCTGCACGCGCGAGATCCAGGCATCCGGGCCGCTCCAGGCCGCGTCCAGAGCGGTGACGACGAGCGCGCCGATGCCGGCCGCGGCGGCCCGGCGGCGCACGTCGGCGGCGGTCAGGTCCGCACCGAAGATCGGCGCCACGTCGGCGATCCGCGCGGCCACCCGGTCGGGCCCGGCACCGAACAGCTGCGCCTTCCGGTCGGCGACCGCCACGGGCTGGCGCCCGTAGAGGCCGAACGCGAAGACCCGCGGGGCGAGCGGCGAGGCCTGGAGCACGAGGTCCGGGGGCAGGTGCGTGCCGGCCCAGGCATAGGCGACGCGCAGATCCCGGTCGATGCCGGGGCGGCTGTTGAGGAAGGCGAAGTCCGCCCGGCCGGCAGCGGGATAGGCCCGCATTCCGGCGAAGCCGTACAGCGTCGTCGCGTATCCGAGGAGGAGCAGCGGGCCGATCGGCGCGGGCAGCCGGATCCGCGGCCCGGAGGATATCCGGACCAGGGCCGACGCGCTCCAGACCAGGGCCGAGACCTGGGCCAGGAGAACGACGCGCCAGCCGAGGTCGTTGTAGAGGATCGCCGAGCGCAGGAAGCCGCCGATCAGCAGGGACGCGACCGCGCAGAGGGTCAGGAGCCGCCCCGCCTCGCGCGCATGCGCCTCCCGGCGCGGGACGAGACGCCAGAACAGGAGCGCCCCGGCGGCGAGCGCACCGAGGGCGAAGGCGTAGTTGACCGGCAGCAGGAGCGTCCGCAGCACGCTCTGGACGGGCTCGTCGGCGATGCCTTCGAGCGGCCCGAACGGCCGGACCGCGAGACGGATCGCGGGGCCCGACCCCGCCCGGCTCGACAGGAGGCCGAGCAGGTAGGGCGCGGCCAGGACGGTGCCGAGCAGTCCTGCGGCCCCGAGCCGGGCCGCGGCGCGCCAGCGGCGCTCGAACCCGAGCAGCGCGAGCCAGATCCCGGCGGTACCCGCCACCCCGAGGCAGACCCAGACCGACAGGCCCGCGCAGGAAGCGAACGCCACCCCCGCCGCGGCGACCGCCGCGGCCTCCGCGCGCCGCTCGGGGTTTACCCGGTCGGCGACCTCGGCGAGCGCCAGGAGGCCGAGCCACCCCGCCAGCGCCCCGGCCACGTGATGCGGCACCCAGACCAGGGAGGTCGGCCAGTTGACGACCTGCTCGTTCAGCCATTCCGGGATCGGCAGCCAGGTGCCGGACGTGGCCCTGTCGGCGGCGACCAGCAGGATGTCGAGGCCGCCGGCCGGCAGCAGCAAGAGGAGGGCGGCGCGGACCCGCCGCGGCCCGGCCTCCCGGACGAGGCCCGAGACCGCGAGCAGCCGGTCCAGCAGGCCGAGGAGCGCGATCCCGGTCCAGAAGGTCAGCCCCGCGAAGGCCGTGCGCCCGTCGACGAGCCGACCTCCGACCCGGTCCACCAGGGCGGCCAGCGTGTAGAAGAAGTAATAGTAGCTGGCCGGCTCCGGGCGGGCGACGAAGGGATCCATCGGCGGCAGCCCGCTCTCGACGATCGCCCGGGTCAGGGCCGCGTGCTTGACGAGGTCGATGATTGTGATCGGCTGGTAGAGGGCGGTGCCGGTATCGATGTCGATCAGCGCGTAGGCCACGGCTCCGAGCCAGAGCGCGCCGAGCGCCAGGGCCGGCCGGTCGAGCGGGCCGCGCAGGTCCCGCAGCGCCGGGCGCAGGGCCGCGACGCCGAGCGCGCCGTTCGCCAGGGCCGCCGCCGTAACGCCCGCCGCCTGGACCAGCAGGCTGTCGAGGGCCGGCAGGAGCCCGATCCCCAGGAGGGCGGCGCACAGGAAGCGCGGACCGGGCGGCAGCGCGCGGAATCCGAGGATGCCGGTCAGGGTGCCGAGCGCGTAGCCCGGCAGGAGGACGAGGGGAACGCCGAGCAGCGTCGCCACGAGGACGCCGCACGCATCCGACAGGGTGCCGTTCATCGCCGGGCCGGGTTTCGTGCTGGAATCCCGCTAGCATGCGGGCGTTAACCGTTCACTCGGGGCGCCGGCGGGGAGCGCGCCGCGAACCGGCTCGGCCGCGCCCTGCCCCGGGGCTGGCATCTCGGATGGTTTCGTGTATGGATCGCCCGGCCTCGCACCGGGTTACCGGGCGGGGCTTGAGCCGCTTGGCGCTGTGACCGTGCTGGACGACATCCTGGCACCGGCCGAACGCCGAGCCCGCGCGCGCCCGGATGGGGCGCCGCATCCGACCAGCACAACCCGAAAGGCATGCGATGTCGATCACGGCAGAGCGCAAGACCGCGCTCATCAAGGAAAACCGCAAGGACGCCAAGGACACCGGGTCCCCCGAGGTCCAGGTGGCGATCCTGACGGAGCGGATCACCAACCTGACCGGCCACTTCAAGACCCACGCCAAGGACAACCATTCCCGGCGGGGCCTGCTGAAGATGGTCTCGCAGCGCCGCTCGCTGCTCGACTATGTCAAGCGCAAGGACGAGGCCCGCTACCGCGCCCTCATCGAGCGTCTCGGCATCCGCCGCTAAGGCACGTCTCGCGCGGTCCCGGGCCCGGCCCGGGGCCGCGTTTCACCATCGCGGGCTGCCGGAATGGGTCCGGCCTCCCGACAAACGGGCCGCTTCGAGGCGCCGGCATCGGGGCAGGATCGCGAGACGCTTCCCAAAGCGGAGTGTCTCGCCGTCTTGCCCCCGGGCGGCGCCGGGCCGGGCCCGCCGCAGGCAAGGAAGAGATTGAGAATGTTCGACGTCCAACGCGAAGAGCTGATGTGGGGTGACCGCAAGCTCGTCCTCGAGACCGGCAAGGTCGCCCGGCAGGCCGACGGCGCCGTGGTCGCCACCTACGGCGAGACCTCGGTGCTCGCCACCGTGGTCGCCACGAAGGAGCCGAAGGCCGGCATCGACTTCATGCCGCTGACCGTGAACTACCAGGAGCGGGCCTACGCGGCCGGCCGCATCCCGGGCGGCTACTTCAAGCGCGAGGGCCGCCCCTCCGAGAAGGAGACCCTGGTCTCCCGCCTGATCGACCGCCCGATCCGCCCGCTGTTCATCGAGGGCTGGCGCAACGACACCCAGGTGGTCGTCACCGTCCTGACCCACGACCTCGAGAACGATCCCGACATCGTCGCGATGGTGGCGGCCTCCGCGGCCCTGACCCTCTCGGGCGTGCCGTTCATGGGCCCGATCGGCGGCGCCCGCGTCGGCTACATCAACGGCGGCTACCGGCTGAACCCGCTGGTCACCGAGACCAAGGAGGAGTCGAGCCTCGATCTCGTCGTCGCCGGCACCCAGGACGCCGTGCTGATGGTCGAGTCGGAGGCCAAGGAGCTCTCCGAGGACGTGATGCTCGGCGCCGTGATGTTCGGCCACAAGCACTTCCAGCCGGTGATCGAGGCGATCATCCGCCTGGCCGAGAAGGCCGCCAAGGAGCCGCGCGACTTCAAGGCGCCCGAGAACGCCGAGGTCGAGAAGGCGGTCCTGGAGGTCTGCGAGGCGGAACTCCGCGCCGCCTACACCAAGACCGTCAAGCAGGAGCGCTACGCCGCCGTCGACGCCGTGAAGGCGAAGGTGATGGCCGCCCTCTGCCCCGAGGGCGCCGAGAAGTATCCGGTCGAGAAGGTCAAGGCCGCCTTCAAGGAGGCCCAGTCGAAGGTCGTGCGCTGGAACGTGCTCGACACCGGCTCGCGCATCGACGGCCGCGACCTGAAGACCGTCCGCCCGATCGTCTCCGAGGTCGGCGTGCTGCCGCGCGCCCACGGTTCGTCGCTGTTCACCCGCGGCGAGACCCAGGCCCTCGTGGTCGCGACCCTGGGCACCGGCGAGGACGAGCAGTTCATCGACTCGCTCGACGGCACCTACAAGGAGCGCTTCCTGCTCCACTACAACTTCCCTCCCTACAGCGTCGGCGAGACCGGCCGGATGGGCTCCCCGGGCCGTCGCGAGATCGGCCACGGCAAGCTCGCCTGGCGGGCGATCCGCCCGGTGCTGCCGCCGGCCCACGAGTTCCCCTACACGATCCGCGTCGTGTCGGAGATCACCGAGTCGAACGGCTCGTCGTCGATGGCCTCGGTCTGCGGCGGCTCGCTGTCGCTGATGGATGCCGGCGTGCCGCTCCGCCGTCCGGTGGCCGGCATCGCCATGGGCCTCATCCTCGAGGGTGAGCGCTTCGCGGTCCTGTCCGACATCCTGGGCGACGAGGATCACCTCGGCGACATGGACTTCAAGGTGGCCGGCACGGACGAGGGCGTGACCTCGCTCCAGATGGACATCAAGATCGCCGGCATCACCGAGGAGATCATGCGGGTCGCCCTCGACCAGGCGAAGGACGGCCGCGCCCACATCCTCGCCGAGATGGCCAAGGCCCTCACGGCCGCCCGTCCGGAGCTCGGCGAGTACGCGCCGCGCATCGAGACGATGCAGATCCCGACCGACAAGATCCGCGACGTGATCGGCACCGGCGGCAAGGTGATCCGCGAGATCGTCGAGAAGACCGGCGCCAAGATCAACATCGAGGATACCGGCATCGTCAAGATCGCCTCGGCCGACGGCAAGGCGATCAAGGCGGCCTACAACTGGATCCGCTCGATCGTGGCGGAGCCGGAGATCGGCGTGATCTACGACGGCACGATCGTGAAGTGCATGGAGTTCGGCGCCTTCGTGAACTTCTTCGGCGCCAAGGACGGCCTCGTCCACATCTCGGAGCTCGCCGCCCAGCGGGTCGCCAAGGTGACCGACGTCGTCAAGGAAGGCGAGAAGGTGAAGGTGAAGTTCCTCGGTCAGGACGACCGCGGCAAGATCCGCCTGTCCATGCGCGTCGTCGATCAGCAGACCGGCGAGGACATCACCGAGAAGGTGAAGGCCCAGCGCGACGCCGACCGGGCCGAGCGTGGCGACGAGCCGCGCGAGCCCCGCGAGGGCGGCCGCCACCGGGGCGAGCGTCGCCGCGAGGCGGGCGAGTAAGCGCCCGCACGCAACCGCGCAGGCCACGGCCGGCGCGAACCGTCCGCAAAGGCGCGGCCCTCCGGGGCCGCGCCTTTGCTGTTAAAGGGCCACGGCTTCAGCATGCGCCCGGCCTTGCGGCCCCCGCCTGCGTCCACGAACGGCGAGAGCTGCTTGCCGAGCAACGTCCCGCCGTTGCCCGCGTGCCTGTCGCCGTCTCGGAGTGCGGCCGTCCTGCGGGAGCGGCCCGCCCATGCAGCGCGTGATCGTGCCGCCCCGGGCCACAAGATCGGGCACTGTGTGGCTCAGACGATCGGCGCGGGCGTGCTCGAAGGCCTTGCGTCCGGCGGGCGCGCGGAGATCGGCCTGAACCGGCCGCGCGCGCGACGTCTTTCGTGGCATCCACCACCTCCCGTTCGGCCGGCGGCGGGAACGCGACCGGCGCGCCCGCGTTCGCCCGGCGACCGCACAGCAGGGAATTCTCCATGGCCAACGACATGATGCACGACATCTTCAGCGGGCAGCCGAACCTGTCCACCACCGAGCGCGCCGTCTCGGTGGCTCTGGGCCTCGGGATCGCCGCCGCCGCCGCGCAGCCCCGCCCCAACAAGCTCCTGAGCCTGCTGGCCCTGGTGGTCGGCGTCGGGCTGGCGGTGCGGGGCGCGACCGGCCACTGCGCCGTGAAGGCGGCGTCCGAGCACTTCTGAGCCCGGGACTGCAAACGAAAAGGGGCGCCCCTCGGGGCGCCCCTCGCGTTTCAGGCCGGTTGCGGGCCGGTCAGTAGGTCGTGGTGCGGCGGCCGGCGATCAGGCCGTAGATGAACAGCACGACCACGGCGCCCACGATGGCGCCGATGAAGCCCGCGCCCTGGTTCGGTCCGTACCAGCCGATCGCCTGGCCCAGGAAGGTCGCCACGAAGGCGCCGACTATGCCCAGGATGGTGGTCAGGATGAAGCCCGCCGGCTCGTTCGGGCCCGGCATGAGGAACTTGGCGATGACGCCGGCGAGGAACCCGATGATGATGGTCCAGAGGATACCCATGACAAACCCCAAGGCGTGATTGACGATGCCGGCAGAACGTTCTGGGACCCGCGACGGTTGCCCGCACCCCCGGTCGCGATGACGATTTTCCTCGGGGCGCCGTGGCGCGCGGACCCGCCGGCCTTTACGGCCGGCCCGGTGCGGCGGCAGATATGCCGGTTCTGAGGTGACGGAGTTGGGCATGGACGTGCAGCGGATCGAGCCGGGCAAGCGGATGTCGCAGGCGGTCGCCTTCGGCGACATGGTCTACCTCGCCGGGCAGGTGGCCGCCGACACGGTCGGCACCGGGGTGACGATCCAGACCCAGCAGATCCTGGCGGAGATCGATCGGCTGCTGGCCGCCGCCGGCAGCGACAAGGCGCGGATCCTCTCGGCCACGATCTACCTCGCCGACATGGCGACCTTCGCGGAGATGAACGCCGCCTGGGACGCCTGGGTCGCGCAGGACAACCCCCCCGCCCGCGCCACCGTCGAGGCCAGGCTCGCCGGGCCCGAATACCTCGTCGAGATCGTGGTCGTGGCCGCGAGGAGCCGGTGACCGGCCTCCGCCGCCTCGCCCTGGCGGCCGTCGCGGCCGCCCTCCTTCTGGGCTTCGGCCCGGCAGCCGTCGGTCCCGCCGCCGCCGCCGAGGAGCGGGTCGTCAACATCTACAACTGGTCGGACTATATCGACCCGGCGGTGCTCGACGCCTTCACGCGCGAGACCGGCATCAAGGTCGTCTACGACACCTACGACAACAACGAGATCCTGGAGACCAAGCTGCTGGCGGGGCGGTCCGGCTACGACATCGTCGTGCCGTCCGGGCCGTACCTGCAGCGGCTGATCCGGGCGGGCGCCTTCCTGCCCCTCGACAAGTCCAAGCTGAAGAACCTCGGCAATCTCTGGCCGGAGATCAGCAGCCGCCTCGCGGTCTACGATCCCGGCAACACCTACGCCGTCGACTACATGTGGGGCACCACCGGGATCGGCTACAACGTCGCTGCCGTGCGCGAGCGCCTGGGCTCCAGCGCGCCGATGAATTCCTGGAGCGCGATCCTCAACCCCGCCTCGGCGAACAGGCTCAAGGAGTGCGGGATCATGATGCTCGACTCCCCCGAGGACCTGATCCCCAGCATGCTCCCGGCCTTCGGCGCCAAGGCCGATTCCAAGCGCTGGGACGACATGACCCTCGTGACCGACGCCCTGTACAAGGTGCGCGGCACCGTGCGGAAGTTCCACTCCTCGGAGTATATCCAGGCCCTGGCCAACGGCGATATCTGTGTGGCGGTCGGCTATTCCGGCGACGTGATGCAGGCCAAGCGCCGCGCCGAGGAGGCCAAGAACGGGATCGAGATCGCCTACGTGGTGCCCAAGGAGGGCGCGCTGATGTGGTTCGACACGTTCGCGATCCCGAAGGACGCCGCGCACCCGGCCGAGGCGCTCGCCTTCATCGACTACATGATGCGGCCCGACGTGGCGGCGGCCAACACCAACTTCGTCACCTATGCCAGCGGCAACCTCGCGGCGAAGAAGCTGGTGAAGCCCGAGATCCTGAGCAATCCCGGCATCTATCCGGACGAGGCGACCATGCAGCGCCTGTCGACCAATACGGCCTGGGACGACCGCACCCAGCGCTTCGTCACGCGGCTCTGGACGCGGGTCCGGACCGGCCGCTGACCCGGACAAGTCGTGGGTCGGGCGATCGAACCCATCCCGATCGATCCCGCATCCCAGGGGTGCCGAAGCGCGGCGGAAGCCCGGACGGAGCTGCTCGGGGATCGCCGCGACATCCGGGGGCGCTCGAGGCCCGCTGACGCGGGCCCCTCTCGCTGGGGTCGGCCGGGATGTGATCCGGGCCGAGCTGACGCGACGACCTAGTGCTTGAGGTCGTCCGGGACTTTGCCGCCGTTCTCGGCGAGCTTCTGCATGACCTGCTTGTGCAGCCAGATGTTCATCGTGGCCGAGTCTTCCTTGTCGCCGGTATAGTGCAATTCGTCGGCGAGCTGCTTGCGCGCGGCGAGTCCGGAATCGAGGCCGAGCAGCTTCATCAGGTCGACGATGGAGTGGCGCCAGTCGAGCGTCTGCGAGTTCTTCTCGGCGAGGCCGGTGAGGACCGCCGCGACATCCACGGGTTCGCCGCCACCGGCGCTTCCCGGAGCCGAAGCGGTGCCGGAGCTGGCCGCTCCACCCGAGCCCGTGGTCGGCGCGGGTGCGGCGTCCGCGGTTCCGCCGCCGAACGGGTGCAGGATCTTGCTGACGATGCTGCCGAGGAGGCTCATAGGTCCGCTCCGATTCACGAGGCCCGACCATTCGTGCCGGGCGGCCAGACAACAGGTTTTGCGGCTTGACGTTCCGTGCGTCGGCCCTTGCGGGACCCGAACCGACCGCGCGCCCGGACAGGCCGCTCCCGCGCGGCCGGCCTCAGCGAAGGCCGGTAGACCCCCGATCGCGCGGGTGTTCTCACCCGCGAGGGCACTCTGCCGGCCCCGGTCCCGTCCCGGTGCGAGCGCCCGCCGAGACGTGCGGCCCCGGAGATTGCACCGGGAACGGCACCGGCTCTAAGCTCGGCCGCGTCGCCGGACGGATGCCGACCCGGCGGGAGATCGCGGGGGGGGGGCGGCCCCTCACGGCGCGGGCCGATCGGGCCGCCCCGATCCGGGCGGCTGCCCGCATGACGTCAAACGCCGTCGCGTTCGCCGCGCGCTGCCGAGGATCGTGCCTTGAGATCAGGTGTCAGTCTGTCCGAGCGCTCCTTCACGCTCGTCCTCTGGCTGGTGGCCCTCGCCTTCGCGGGCTTCCTGATCGGTCTCGGTTCCCTGGTCGTCGGCGACCTCCCGCAGGTCGAGCACCGCTACACGCTCAAACAGTTCCTCGACCCCGCACAGGCGGATGCCACCGCGACGGCCCTGAAGCAGGTCCGCCGCGACCGAAGCGACAAACGCCGGCAGACGGATCAGGTGGAACTCGCCCTGGATGCGGCGCGGTCGGCCTCCGCGGCCGCCCGCGAGACCTTCGCCAACTGGTTGAAGACCCGCGATGCGACCCAGCGCGTCGACCAGGATCCCGAGCTCGTCGCCCGGACACGCCAGCTCGACGCGCTGAAGGCCGCCGAACGGCGCGTCGAGGAACAGCTGGAAACCCTGGCTCAGGAAGATCTCGGCCTCGCGCAGAAGGAATCGGCGCTGACGGCCGCCGAGGGCGAGCAGCGCGCCGGGGCCGAGCAGCAACTCCTCGCCGCCGAGCGGGGGCAGGATTTGCGGGTCTTCGGCTACCGGCTCGCCGTGACGCTCCCGCCGCTGATCCTGGCGGGTTGGCTGCTGCTGAAACGGCGGACCCCCCGCAACTGGCCCTTCGTGTGGGGGTTCGCGCTGGCGGCCGCCTTCGCGTTCTTCGTCGAGCTGGTGCCGTATCTGCCGAGCTACGGCGGCTACGTCCATTACGGCGTCGGGGTCGTGGTGACCCTCGTGGCCGGGCGCGTGGCGATCAACGCCCTCCAGGCCTATCGGGACCGCCAGCAGGCGGCCGAAGCCCGCCCCGACCAGGAGCGACGGACCGAGATCGCCACCGATCAGGCCCTGCTTCGCCTTGCCAAGAAGGTCTGTCCGGGCTGCGAGCGCCCTGTCGACCTCGCCAGCCCGGATGCGAATTTCTGCCCGCATTGCGGGATCGGGCTGTTCGAGCGATGCCCCGCCTGCGACCATCGCAAGAGCACGTTCGAACGCTTCTGCTCCACCTGCGGCAGCCGGGCCCGGGAGCCCGCCCCGAGCCAAGCCTGAGGGGATATCGCCAACCGGGTCGGCGGGCCCGCGGCGGGACGCGGCCGTTCACCCGGGCGCCGGTTATCCACCCTCGGAACGAGGCTCGAATCTACGCGGGAGCGGGTGCGTCGCGGCTTTAGGTGGCTCCCCGCGTGGCTCGGACCGGCCGAAGGACCGCTGCCGTGCCGACGCTGATGCGGCACGGTCGTGGACCGCGCGACAGCGTTTTCGATTTGAATTGGATCACGCGCCTGACGGTCTGAGCGCGCCTCCCCTCCCCGCAAGGGGCAGAAGAGCGCGTCGCGGTTCGTAAGCCGCATCATATATAAAATGCGCTAACCGCGGGCGCCGTGCAGGGCGACGCCGAGCAGTCCCAGGCCGAGCACGAGGCAGACACCGCTCCAGCGCTCCAGGGCGGCGGAGCGCGCCGGGACGCTTAACGAGACGCCTGCGAGAGCCACACCGCAGGCAAGACAAACCAGGCTCATCATGGTGACCAGCGTTTTCCCCTGAGTCCGAAACCGAGACACATACCCATAATCAGTTTTCGACGCCAAGCGAGTCATTAAAGAACGTAGACTGAAAGGATTGGCCAGAGTTCAAATCGTGCGCCCGGGACACATCCTCGGGATCGACGCGACTTAATCTGAAGTTGTGAGATCAGTCCAAGCGTGAGGGCGCACCGCGTCGCCGCCGACACCGCCATTGCGGCTTCGCGTTCCGATACTTCTAGTAGATTATGATCCGTAAAATCGCCTTCTAGTAAGAAACACCCACCCGGTCGCGGCCAGAAACGGCGCAGGCGCCGGAACCGATCCGTCGCACGGTGGCGGATCAGGCGGGATCCGACAGGGCGGAGACGATGGCGGTCCGCTCCTCGGTCAACGTGCCGCTCGGTACCGCCCGGCCGGCGCGGGCGTACCAGTAGAGCGCGTTCCCCGCGTCCCCCTCGATCCTGTGGAGATGCGCGTGCACCCAGGCCGCGTCGGGGCCGGTCGTGTCCTGCACGAGGGCGTGGGCCCGCTCCCATGCCGCGGAACCGGGACCGGACGGGTCCCTGGCGAGCCACCAGAGCGCGGCCAGCGGCGCCGGCCACGTCGCCGGGGGCGCGGCCTCGGTCAGGGCTGCGGTGAAGGCGGCGGGCAGGGTCTCGGTCACGACGCTCTCCTGGCGGATCCCGGCGGGTCAGCGGCCTGCGGCGCGCTGCGGCTGCCAGCGGCCGCGGCGTTGGCGGGCGGACCATGCGTAGCGGGCATCGCCGTCGAGCTGGTCGAGATGGTCCGAGAGCCGGTTGCGTTCAAGCCAGGCGAGCGCCGCTTCCAGCTCGGGAAGGGTCATGGTCGCCCGGCCCTTGCCCAGGACGCGTTTCAGGACGGCATTGTAGCGGTGGGCGAGGTTGCCGCCTCGGGGCACCCGAAGGGATGCCTCGTCCTCCACCGCCTGCACGGCCACCGCGGCGGTGAGCCGCTGACGCAGGGTCCGCTCGGTGATGGACGGCGGTTCCGGCGCCGGCGGCGTCGGGGTGGGCTCGGCGAGGCGCGGGCGCAGCAGCGCGTAGCGAAGGCCGATCGCGTTGCTCTCCAGGGGTGTGATCCCGGCCGGCTCCTCGTCGCGCCAGTGGGTCCGCTCGGGGACGAGCGCCCCCGCCGGCCGCTCGCGCGGGGGCCGCACGCTGCTGCCTTGCTCGGTCTCGAGTTCCAGGCGGAAGCGGGCGAAGAGCGGGTCGTCGGGATGGAAGATCAGCGCCTGCTGCGCGTCGTACGACCCGGCCTGCGGATCGACCCGGGTGGCCCGCGCCAGCATCTGCTCCAGCCAGGGCCGCGAGCGGATATGGGTGAGGGCCGCGACCACCGAGACCTCGGGGGCGTCGAGACCCTCGTAGGCCATGGCGACCGTCACCAGGACGGCCGGCTCCGGCGTCAGCCGGAACGCGGCAAGCGCGGCGTGAGCGTCCCCCTGGCCGGAGGTCGCGAGCCGGACGTCGCGCTCCCCCTGCCCCGGGGGCATCCAGCTCCGCAAGGTCGCGAGATAGGCCCGGGCGCTCGACTGGTCCGGCGCGACCACGAGCAGCTTGCCGAGCCCCCGCGCCGGCTCCCCGGCGGGGATGCACCGCTCGTCCCGGCGCCGGGCCCGCAGCCTTTTCGTGGCGAAGAACGCCTCGCTCAGGAGATCGCGGGCGAAGCCCGTCCGCAGGGCGGTGAACAGGGCCGGCCGGGTGGTGACGCGCACCGATCCCGCACCCAGACGGTGCGGGCCGACCCGGGGGCTGTCCCCGGCGATCCGCCCGCCCTCCAGCCAGCTCGCCTCGCCGTCGATGGCCCCGAAGGTCACCGGCAGCACCGCCCGCTCGGCGAGGGCCTGCGCCCGGGAATAGCCGATCACCGCGAGCCCCGGCGCGTCGAGGTCGAGTTCCGGCCCCCGGCCCGGCGCGGCGGGCCGATAGGGCAGCCCGAGGATTCGGCGCCCGTCGGCCCGCTCCAGCGTCCCCGACAGGTAAAGGCGGCAAGCGGCCGCCTCCATCACCGGCAGCATCGCCCGGGACCACGCGCCCGCTTCGCCGTCCTCGGGCGACGCCTCGTCGGCCCCCTGACGGCCGGGCGCCGGCAGGTGATGGACCTCGTCGACCACCAGCAGGGTGCGGCGCGCCCGCGCCTCCGCGAGGTGGAGCGCCGGGGCGGCGGCGACCGCCTGATAGGTGGTGACATAGCCGGCGAGCCCGCGGGCGGGATCGCGTTCGTTGTCGGCCGCCCGAACGCTCAGGGCATGTCCGAAGGCGGCCCGCCAGAGCGGATCGGCGAACGCCTCCTCGGCCTGTAGCCGCAGGGAATCCCGCGGCACCACCCAGACCACCCGTTCGACCAGACCCGCGGTGATCAGCCGGTGCGCGGCGATCACCGGCAGCAGCGACTTGCCGCCGCCGGGCGTCACCGCGGCCAGGATGTTCCGGACGCCGGACGCCTCCCCGCCCGCCATGGCGGCGACGAGGGCCATCAGCGTGCGCTGGTGCGACCGCAGGGACGGGACGGGGCGGGTCAACGGCCGGCGAAGCAGGGCGACATCCGGCCACCGTGACGGATCGCGATTCCTTTGTGAATCCCTCGAGTCCCGGAACGTTCGCGTTTTCTTCCGATGTCAGCCGGTCGGCGGCGGGCGTGCCGCTGCGCGGGGGGCCGATACCCCCCGGCACAGGGCGACCCGCTGCCGATGCCGGATCAGCCCACCCCAGCCGGCGCAACGTCACCGGGCCCGGCTCCGCAATCGTGGGGTGAAGAGATTGCCGGTTCGGGCCGCGGCGCGGTCGCGTGAACCCGAGATCGTGGCCCGGATCGGGGCACCACAAGCGTTGACACCCGGCCAGCCCCTCACCATAAGGGCGCCGCGGGTGAAAAACCCGCCTTGGGGGAATGTCCCGAGCGGCAAAGGGGGCGGACTGTAAATCCGCTGCGTAAGCTTCGTAGGTTCGAGTCCTACTTCCCCCACCAAGTCCTTCCCGATCCCGTCAGCCCTGTTTCGCCAGCGCCGCCTCGATGCGCGCGGCGGCGGCGGCGGAGAAGCCCTGTCCTTCGAGACCCTGTCCCGCGGCCGCCTGGCCGGTGAGGCTGCGACGCTTGCCGCCCGGCAGGTGCGCCTGGCGGAGGGCATGCGCATCCCGATGGCTCGCATGGGTGATCGCGATGGCGAGCGCGTCGGCGGCGTCGGCGACCCGGAACTCGGCCTTCGGGAGCAGGAAGCGCACCATCGCCTGGATCTGCGCCTTCTCGGCATGGCCCGAGCCGGCCACGGTCTTCTTGATCAGGTTCGCCGCGTACTCGAACACCGGAAGCCCGGCGAGCGCCGGCACCACAAGCGCCATCGCCCGGGCGTGGCCCAGCTTGAGCGTGGCCTGCGCGTCCTTGTTGACGAAGGTCTCCTCCACGGCGACCTCGTTGGGCGTTGTGGCCTCGACGACGCGGCCGATCCCCTCGAACAGCTCGCGCAGGCGCAGGGCCAGCGGCAGATCGCCGTCCGACGTGACGACGCCGCACGCGCCGTAGGTGAGCTTACTCCCCTGCGCGGTGATCAGGCCCCAGCCGGTGCGGCGGAGGCCGGGATCGATGCCGAGGATTCGGACGGGGCTGGACATGATGCTCCACGGCTCGACGAACGGCCCGAGGCTGCCGTACGTATCGTGAACGCTTGGTTTCACCAAGGCACGCCTTTCTGGAGGACGATCATGCGCGAGGACGCCCCGGTCAGCCGCTTCCCGGTACCGAAGCTCTCCGAGATGCCGGAGGACCTGCGCGCCCGGATCGCGCTGGTGCAGGAGAAGGCCGGCTTCGTGCCCAACATCTTCCTGGCGCTGGCGCACCGGCCGGACGAGTTTCGCGCCTTCATGGCCTATCACGACGCGCTGATGGACCGGGCCGGCGGCCTCACCAAGGCCGAGCGCGAGATGATCGTGGTGGCGACCAGCGCCGCCAACGACTGCCTCTACTGCGTCGTCGCCCACGGGGCGATCCTCAGGGTCCGGGCCAGGGACCCGCTGATCGCCGATCAGGTCGCGATCAATTACGCCAAGGCCGACATCACCCCGCGCCAGCGCGCCATGCTGGCCTTCGCGCTGAAGGTCGCGACAACCTCCCAGACCATCGACGCGGCGGACCACGCGGCCCTCGCCGGGCACGGGTTCAGCCCGGACGACATCTGGGATATCGCGGCGATCACCGCGCTCTTCGCCCTGTCGAACCGGCTCGCCAGCGTGGCGGATCTGCGGCCCAACGCCGAATTCTACGCCATGGGCCGCTAGGGCCGGCCCTGATCGCGTCGCGAGTGTGGCAGGCCCTCGGGCCCTCGCGACGCGCGCCGAACCCGCCTCATCCCCGGCGCCCGAGCAGGATAAGCGCCGTCCCGGCGAGGCAGACCACGCTGCCCGCGAGATCCCAGCGGTCGGGCCGCTGGCCCTCGGCGAGCCACAGCCACAGGACCGACGCGGCCACGTAGACGCCGCCATAGGCCGCGAAGGTGCGACCCGCCGCCGGGCTGTCCACCAGCGTCAGCAGGCCGGCGAAGGCCGCCAGCGAGGCCAGACCGGGCAGCGCCCACCAGACGGAGCGGCCGAGCCGCAGCCAGGACCAGAACGCGAAGCAACCGGCGATCTCCGCGAGCGCGGCGCCGGCATAGGCGAGGAGGGTCATCGCGCCAGCTTGGCACGGGTCGCCGCCGCCGACGAGCCTCGCGCGATCGCGTCGAGGCCGCGATCCGCATTAAGGGCTCGGCAAGGTTCATCCGGTGGACTGAGACGATGCGTGACCGTGCGGCGCCCGACGATTTGATCCTGATCCCGGGGGACGCGCGCCTCCGCGCCATCGTCCAGTCGTGGACGGACGGCCTCGCGCGCGAACGGCGGATGGCGCCCAACACCGTCGAGGCCTACGCGCGGGACCTGCGCCAATTCCTTCTCCACCTCGCAGCGCGACAGGGCACCCCGACGATCCCGATGCTGGTCGCGCTGAAGGTGCGCGACATCCGAGCCTTCATGGCGGCGCGCCGGGCCGACGGGGTCTCCGGCCGCTCGCTGATGCGCATGCTCGCGGGGTTGCGCTCCTTCGCGCGCTACCTGGAGCGGGAGGGCTGCGGCACCGTCTCAGCCCTCGGCGGCGTGCGCTCGCCCAAGGTCCCGCGGCGGTTGCCGCGCCCCCTGCCCGTCTCCGCCGCGGTGGCGCTCACCGATACGGGGATCCGCGCGGGCGAAGAGCGCGCCCCCTGGGTGCTCGCCCGGGACGCGGCCGTGCTGGCACTGCTCTACGGCGCCGGCCTGCGCATCTCCGAGGCGCTGGGCCTCACCCGCCGCGACGCGCCGCTTCCGGGCATCGATCAGGTTACGGTGCTCGGCAAGGGCGGCAAGCAGCGCATGGTGCCGATCCTTCCGGTGGTGGCCCAGGCCGTGGCCGACTACGTCGCGGCCTGCCCGCTGCCCCTGCCGCCGGACGGGCCGCTGTTCGTCGGCGCGCGCGGCGGGGCGCTCTCGCCGCGGATCATCCAGTATACGGTCGCCCGGGCTCGGGGGGCGCTCGGCCTGCCGGACACCGCCACGCCCCACGCGCTCCGCCATTCCTTCGCCACGCACCTCCTCGCCCGCCAGGGGGAGTTGCGTGCCATCCAGGAACTCCTCGGCCACGCCTCCCTGTCGACCACGCAGCTCTACACGCAGGTCGATGCCGCCCGGCTGATGAGCGCCTACGCGGCCGCTCATCCGCGCGCTGGGTATTAATCTAGGTTTGACAGCAAGCGGTCCTCGGCGCTGCTCTTGCCTGGAATAGGCAGATCATCCGCGAGATCGAGTGCACAATCGATTTTTTAAGACCTTCGTCACGATCTACGTCCAATCTGCTCGTTAGCGAACGGATCGGCTTGGGCGGGCGTCATGGGGCTTGAAGACGGGAGAACGTCGGCACGTGTCGTGATCGCCGATTGCGATGCGGGCCGCCGCGAATCCCTCAGGGCGATCGTCGAGCGATTCGATCCCAAGGCCGTGGTCGACGAGGCGACATCCGGACAGGCACTCTGCGACATCCTGCTGCGCCAACGCCCCACCCTCGCCTTCGTGGGTCTCCAGCTGGAGGATCTGAGCGGTCCCGAGGCCGTCGCGGTGGCGCGTCGGGCGGGGGCCGAGCCGCCCTGCCTCGTGCTGGTCGCCACCCGCGTGCTGCCGCATTGGCAGGAGATCGCCCAGAGCCTCGGCGCCTACGAAGTGCTCAAGACGCCGCTGGATCCGGCGCATATCGAGCAGCTCCTGCATGCCGATGTCCGCCGCCGCGCACCGACCCGGGCGCTGCTCGCCTGCTCGTCCCCCGCCGGCCGCACGGCGATCAGCCGGGTGGTGGCGCGCAGCGGTTTCGCCATCGAGCTCGAGGAGACCGACGACGGCCGTCACGCGCTCAAGCAGCTCAAGCTCGGCGCCTACGACTTCGCGTTCATCGACGTGAAGCTCGGCGGCATCGACGGGATGGAACTCGCCTGCCAGATCCAGCCGCTGGGCCTGCCGACCCGGATCACCCTGCTGACCACCTCCGAACTCGAGCCGGTCGCCCAGGCGGGTCGCTATTTCGGGGTCGACGCGGTCCTGCGGATGCCGTTCTACGCCCGCGACATCGACCTGGCGCTGCACAACGCGCTGGGCCTGCGCCGGCCCTATCTGCTGAACGCCCTGACCGCCGCCCCGGCGCCCAGCGCGCTCCTGCGCATCGCTGACCTGCCGAACGCCCGGCGCAAGATCGCCTGATCCCGCGCGGGGCGTCCCCGGTCCCGCGCGTTAGACGTGGATCGCGCGCTTGGACACCGCCAGGGCGGCCTCCTTGACCGCCTCGGTCAGCGTCGGATGCGCGTGGCAGGTCCGGGCGATGTCCTCCGAGGACGCGCCGAACTCCATCGCCACCGCGACCTCGGCGATCAGGTTGCCGGCATCCGCCCCGACGATGTGCACGCCGAGCACCCGGTCGGTCTGCGCGTCCGCCAGCACCTTCACGAACCCGTCGGTCGTGCCGTTGGCCTTGGCCCGGCCGTTGGCGGTGAACGGGAACTTGCCGGCGTTGTAGGCGATGCCGTCCTTGGTCAGCTCCTCCTCGGTCTTGCCCACCGAGGCCACTTCCGGGAACGTGTAGACCACGTTGGGGATCACGCCGTAATTGACGTGGCCGGACTGGCCGGCCAGCATCTCGGCGATCGCGACGCCCTCGTCCTCGGCCTTGTGGGCGAGCATCGGCCCGGCGATCACGTCGCCGATCGCGTAGATGCCGGTGACGTTGGTGGCGTAGTGGGCATCCGTGAGGATCCGGCCCTTGTCGTCCCGCTGCACGCCCACGGTGTCGAGGCCGAGACCCTCGGTGTAGGGCACCCGGCCGATCGCCACGAGGACCACGTCCGCCTGCAGGGCCTCGGCAGCGCCGCCCGCGGCCGGCTCCACGGTGACGGTCGCGCCACCCTTCTTGCCGACCTCGACGCCGGTTACCTTGGTGGACAGCTTGAAGACGATGCCCTGCTTGGTCATGATCCGCTGGAACTGCTTGCCGACCTCGCCGTCCATACCCGGCAGCACCCGGTCGAGATATTCCACCACGGTGACCTCGGAGCCGAGCCGGCGCCAAACCGAGCCGAGCTCCAGCCCGATCACCCCGGCGCCGATCACCAGGAGCTTCTTCGGCACCCGGTCGAGCTCGAGGGCGCCCGTGGAGGAGACCACCACCTTCTCGTCGATGGTCACGCCCGGCAGGCGCGTCACGTCCGACCCGGTGGCGATGACGATGCTCTTGGTCTCGAGCATCTGGTTGCCGCCATCCTCCGACACGACCTCGACCCGGCCGGCCCCGGCGATCTTGCCGGTACCGTGGAAGGTGTCGACCTTGTTCTTCTTCAGCAGGAACTCGACGCCCTTGGTATTCCCGGCCACGCCCTCGGCCTTGAAGCTCATCATCTTCTTGAGATCGAGCTTCACGCCGCTCACCTCGATGCCCAGATCGGCGAAATGCTTGTTCGCCTCCTCGAAGGCCTCCGAGGCGTGGAGCAGCGCCTTCGACGGGATGCAGCCGACGTTGAGGCAGGTGCCGCCGTGGGTCGCGCGCTTCTCGACCACCGCGGTCCGCAGGCCGAGCTGGGCCGCGCGGATCGCGCAGACGTAGCCGCCTGGGCCGGTGCCGATGACGACGAGATCGTAGGACATGAAGGTTCGCTTCCGCTCGGTCGTGCCGCCCTGAGGCAGCCGAAGAAAGAATGGATGGGCGCGGGTCGGCTCAGCGGCCGCCGCCGACGTCGAGGATGGCGCCCGTGGTGTAGGCGGCCTCCTCCGAGAGCAGCCACGCGACCGGCGCGGCCACCTCCTCGGCGGTGCCGGCCCGTCCCATCGGGACGCCCGGGCCGAGGCGCTCGACCCGGTCGGGCTCGCCGCCGCTGGCGTGGATCTCGGTGGCGATGATCCCGGGGGCGACCGCGTTGACCCGGATCCCCTCCCCGGCGACCTCGCGGGCGAGGCCGACGGTCAGGCTGTCGATCGCGCCCTTCGAGGCCGCGTAGTCGACGAACTGGCCCGGGCCGCCGAGTCGCGCCGCCACCGAGGACAGGTTGACGATCGCGCCCCCGGCCCCGCCGCGCTTGGTCGACATCCGCCGCACGGCCTCGCGGGCGCACAGGAAGCTGCCGACCACATTGGTGTTCATCATCCGCCGGAGCCGGGCCACGCTCATGTCGGCGACGTCGGACTTCAGGTCGACCACGCCCGCGTTGTTGACCAGAGCCGTCAGGCGGCCGAGCCCGTCGGCGGCCTGGAACAGCGCGATCACGTCGGCCTCTTCGCCAACGTCGCCGCGCACCGCACGCGCGGTGCCGCCCTGGGCGGTGATGGCATCGACTACCGCCTGGGCCGCGGCCGCATCCGACACGTAGCTCAGGCAGACCGCGTAGCCGCGCTCGGCGAGGAGCAGCGCCACGGCCCGCCCGATGCCGCGGCTGCCGCCGGTGACGATGGCGACGGGATTGGAGTTTCCGCTCACGTTCTCGCTCCCCCGGTATCCATCAACCGACCATCAACTTGTGGATCTCTGCTTGCCGCTCGCAGTCACGCCGCAAGGAATCTGCCCCGAGATCGATCACGTAACCGGTTTCGTCCGTCCACGAGATCGCGTGGCCGTATTCCTCGACCTGAACTGCCTTGAAGTTCTCGCTGTTCTGAAGCCACGCGAAAACCTTGCCTTTCGCCAACAGCGGCCTCAGGTCGATCACGCCTTCGTAGCCGTCAACGAAGACAAGCTTGAGAACCCCGTGAATGACCGGATCCGCTGAGGCGATGCGTGGCAGCCGCTTCATGCGATCGGCTCCACCTTCTCATGGGACGTCGCTCGTATGAAGGCGTCGTGCAAAGCATCCTTCCGCGTCGCCGCCCAGGCCAGGACGATCCGACGTTTCGCGATCGGGAGAAAGCCTTCGGTCACGCTCAAGGTCTCGATATCGATGACTGCCCGGTGCTCGGCGATACTGCATGGAAATGTGGGGGTGGGTGCTCATTGGCGTAGGAGAGGATCTGAACGCCGTCCACCCTGGCGACGACCGGCATGGGTCTACCTCGCCGGCCGCCCCACTCTCGATCCGCGGCTCCGTCTCACAGGTCCAGCACGAGCCGGGCCGGATCCTCCAGAGCCTCCTTCACCCGCACCAGGAAGGTCACCGCCTCCTTACCGTCGACGATGCGGTGATCGTATGACAGGGCGAGGTACATCATCGGCCGCGCCTCGATCTTGCCGGCGCGGACCACCGGGCGCTCCTCGATGCGGTGCATGCCGAGGATGCCCGATTGCGGGGCGTTGAGGATCGGCGTCGACATCAGCGAGCCGTAGATGCCGCCGTTGGTGATCGTGAAGGTGCCGCCCTGCATCTCCTCGATGGAGAGCTTGCCGTCGCGGGCCTTCTTGCCGAAATTCGCGATCGTCTTCTCGATGCCCGCGATGGACAGGTCGTCGGCGTTGCGCACCACCGGGACGACCAGGCCCTTATCGGTGCCGACCGCGATGCCGATGTGGTAGTAGTTCTTGTAGACGAGGTCCTGCCCGTCGATCTCGGCGTTGACCGCCGGCACGTCCTTGAGGGCGCCGATCACCGCCTTGGTGAAGAAGCCCATGAAGCCGAGCTTGGTGCCGTGCTTCTTCTCGAAGATGTCCTTGTACTGGCTGCGCATCGCCATCACGGCCGACATGTCGACGTCGTTGAACGTCGTCAGCATCGCGGCGGTGTCCTGCGCGTCCTTCAGGCGGCGCGCGATGGTCTGGCGCAGCTTCGTCATGCGCACGCGCTCCTCGCGCGCGGCATCGTCCGGGACCGAGGGCGCCCGCGGCAGGGTCGGGCGGGCCTCCCGGGCGGGGGCGGCGGCCGGGGCCGGGCCCTTGGAGATCGCGCCCAGCATGTCGCCCTTGGTGACGCGGCCGTCCTTGCCGGAGCCGTTGATCCCCGAGGGATCGACGCCCGATTCCCGGGCGAGCTTGGCGACCGCCGGGCCGTTGTCGCCGGTCGGGCGCTGGGACGCCGGAGCCCCGGCGTCGCCGTGGTTGCCGTAGCCCGCCGAGGATTCCTGCGCCGGCGCCTCGGCCTTCTGGGCGGCGGCGGGCTTCGGCGCCTCGCTGCGGCTCTCGGCCTTGGTCTCGGCGACCTCCTTGGGGGCCGGCTTCTTGCCGCTGTTCGCACCGGCGCCGCCGCCCGCGCCCGCCTCGACGATCGAGCCGAGAAGAGCGCCGGGCTCCACGGTCTCGCCGTCCTTGACCAGGATCTCGCCGAGCTCGCCGGCCGCCGGGGCGTTGACCTCCAGGGTCACCTTGTCGGTCTCGAGCTCGACGATCGGCTCGTCGGCCGCGACCGTGTCGCCGGGCTTCTTGAACCAGCGGCCGATCGTGGCCTCGCTCACGGATTCGCCGAGCGTCGGGACGAGGATGTCGGTAGCCATGTCGTTTCGCACTTCCGGATCGGTTGGGCCGTGCCGGACGGCCTGGAGTTCGAAGGCGGCGGCTCGAGCGGGCCGCCGCCGGGTCCCAAGAAAGATCAGACCGCCAGGGCCTCGTTGAGGAAGGCCTGGAGCTGCGCCTGGTGCTTCGACATCTGGCCCACCGCCGTGGAGGCCGAGGCCGGGCGGCCGACGTAGCGGGCGCGCTTCACCGCGGAGCCGGCCTGGCCGAGCACCCATTCGAGGTAGGGCTCCACGAAGGACCAGGCGCCCATGTTCTTGGGCTCCTCCTGGCACCAGATGACGTCCGCGTTGTGGAAGCGGCCCATCTCGGTGGCGAGCGCCTTGAGCGGGAACGGATAGAGCTGCTCGACGCGCATCAGGTAGACGTCGTTGAGGCCGCGCTTCTCCCGCTCCTCCAGCAGGTCGTAGTAGACCTTGCCCGAGCACAGCACGACGCGGCGGATCTTGTCGTCGCGCACCAGCTTGTTCTGCGCGCCCTCCTCCTCGGCATCGTCCCAGAGGACGCGGTGGAAGGTCGAGCCCTCCGCCAGGGCGTCGAGGGTCGAGACGGCGCGCTTGTGGCGCAGCAGCGACTTCGGCGTCATCAGCACCAGCGGCTTGCGGAAGTCCCGCTTCAGCTGCCGGCGCAGGATGTGGAAGTAGTTCGCCGGGGTGGTGACGTTGGCCACCTGCATGTTGTCCTCGGCGCAGGCCTGGAGGTAGCGCTCCAGGCGGGCGGAGGAGTGCTCGGGACCCTGCCCCTCGTAGCCGTGCGGCAGCAGCAGCACGAGGCCGGACATGCGCAGCCACTTGCGCTCGCCCGAGGCGATGAACTGGTCGACCACCACCTGGGCGCCGTTGGCGAAGTCGCCGAACTGGGCCTCCCACAGGACCAGGGCGTTCGGCTCGGCCAGCGAGTAGCCGTACTCGAAGCCCAGCACCGCCTCCTCGGAGAGCATCGAGTTGATGATCTCGATCGACGCCTGGCCCTCGCGGATGGCGTTGAGCGGCGTGTAGCGCTGCTCGTTCTCCTGATCGATCACCACCGCATGGCGCTGCGAGAAGGTGCCGCGCTCGACGTCCTGCCCCGAGAGCCGGACCCGGTTGCCGTCGAGCAGCGTCGCCCCGAAAGCCAGGGCCTCGGCGGTCGCCCAGTCGATCCCGGCGCCGGTCTCCACGGCCTTGGCGCGGTTGTCCATGAACCGCTGGATCGTGCGGTGCAGGTGGAAGCCCGGGGGCGCCTGGGTGATCTTGCGGCCGATCTCCTGCAGGGTCTCGGCCGGGACCGCGGTGCGGCCGCGGCGCGGATCGTCCACGTCCTCGTGCACGGCCTTGAAGCCGGACCAGCGGCCGTCGAGCCAGTCGGCCTTGTTGGCCTTGTAGTTGGTGGCGACGTCGAGCTCGCTGTCGAGCATCCCGCGGAACTCGGCCTTGCGGGCGTCGAGGGCCTCCTGGCTGAGGGTGCCGTTCTCCACGAGCCGGCGGCCGTAATTCTCCAGCACCGACGGGTGCTTGCGGATCCGCTGGTACATCTTCGGCTGGGTGAAGGCCGGCTCGTCGCCCTCGTTGTGGCCGAAGCGGCGGTAGCAGAGCATGTCGATCACGACCGGCTTGCCGAACTTCTGGCGGTACTCCACCGCCACCTTGGCGGCGAAGGTCACGGCTTCCGGGTCGTCGCCGTTGCAGTGGAAGATCGGCGCCTCGACCATCTTGGCCACGTCCGACGGATAGGGCGAGGAGCGCGAGAAGCGCGGATCGGTGGTGAAGCCGATCTGATTGTTGATGATGAAGTGCACCGAGCCGCCGGTGCGGTGGCCCTTCAGCCCCGACAGGCCGAAGCACTCCGCGACCACGCCCTGCCCGGCGAAGGCGGCATCGCCGTGGATCAGCAGCGGCAGCACGCTCGACCGCTGGATATGCGGCTTGGCCCACTGGTCCTGCTTGGCCCGGACCTTCCCCAGCACCACCGGGTCGACGATCTCGAGGTGCGACGGGTTGGCGGTCAGCGACAGGTGGACGTTGTTGCCGTCGAAGGCGCGGTCCGAGGAGGCGCCCAGGTGGTACTTCACGTCGCCCGAGCCCTCGACCTCGGCGGGCGAGGCGGAACCGCCCTTGAACTCGTGGAACACCGCCCGGAACGGCTTGGCCATCACGTTGGTGAGCACGTTGAGCCGGCCGCGATGGGCCATACCGAGCACGATCTCGCGGACGCCGAGCGCGCCGCCGCGCTTGATGATCTGCTCCAGCGCCGGGATCATCGACTCGCTGCCGTCGAGGCCGAAGCGCTTGGTGCCGGTGTACTTGAGGTCCAGGAACTTCTCGAAGCCCTCGGCCTCGATCAGCTTGTTCAGGATCGCCCGGCGACCCTCGGGGGTGAAGGAGATCTCCTTGTCCTTGCCCTCGATCCGCTCCTGGATCCACGCCTTCTCGGCGGGATCGGAGATGTGCATGAACTCGACGCCGAGCGTCTGGCAGTAGGTCCGCTCCAGGATGTCGACGATCTCGCGGATCGTGCCGAACTGGAGGCCGAGCACGTTGTCGAGGAAGATCGGACGGTCCCAGTCGGTCTCCTCGGCGAAGCCGTAATGCTGCGGATGCAGCTCCTCGTGGTCGCCGCGCGGGGCGAGGCCGAGGGGGTCGAGCTTGGCGTGCAGGTGGCCGCGCATCCGGTAGGAGCGGATCAGCATGATCGCCCGCACCGAATCCTTGGTGGCCTGCTCCACCGAGACGCCGGTGGTCGCGGAGACGCTGTCGACGGGCTTGCCGGGCCTCTGCTCCTTGGCGTCCCGGGCCACGATCTTGTCGCCGACCGCCTTCTCCAGGGCCGACCAGTTGCCGTCCAGCGCCGAGACCAGTTCGCCGTTGAGGGGCACCGGCCAGTTGGGCTTCTCCCAGGATGCGCCGGCCGCGTTCTTCGCCACGAGGGTCTCGTCCTCGCCGAGCCCCTTGAAGAACGTCTGCCACTCCGGATCGACCGAGGCGGGGTTGCGGGCGTAGGCCGCCTGCAATTCCTCAATGTAGGCGGCGTTGGCGCCGTAGAGGAAAGAGGTTTCGAGGAGCGCTTCGTTCACGTCCTGGCGTGCCATGGTCCGTCCATCCTGTCGCGCGGGCCGGTCGCCCGGCTCATCCGGCTCTCCGTCCGCGGGACGGGGCCCCAAAACCGGAACGGGGCGCGAGACCGCCCCGCTGATACGTCTCGGCACGCCCATATGGGCATCGCGGCCCTGCGATGGCCGCAACGCAGGCGCGCGGATCTCAGCCCTTCAGGACCTCGACGAGCGTCGAGCCCAGCCGGGCCGGCGACGGCGACACGCGGATGCCCGCGGCCTCCATGGCGGCGATCTTGTCCTCGGCGCCGCCCTTGCCGCCGGAGATGATCGCGCCCGCATGGCCCATGCGGCGGCCCGGAGGCGCCGTGCGGCCGGCGATGAAGCCGACCATCGGCTTCCTGCGCCCGCGCTTGGCCTCGTCCTGCAGGAACTGCGCGGCCTCCTCCTCGGCCGAGCCGCCGATCTCGCCGATCATCACGATCGACTCGGTCTTCGGATCGGCGAGGAACAGCTCCAGCACGTCGATGAACTCGGTACCCTTCACCGGGTCGCCGCCGATGCCCACCGCGGTGGTCTGGCCGAGGCCGGCATTGGAGGTCTGGAACACCGCCTCGTAGGTCAGCGTGCCCGACCGCGAGACGATACCCACCGAGCCTTGCCGGAAGATGTTGGCCGGCATGATGCCGATCTTCGACTGGCCCGCCGTGACGATGCCGGGGCAGTTCGGCCCGACGAGGCGGGACTTCGAACCGGTGAGCGCCCGCTTGACCCGGACCATGTCGAGCACCGGGATGCCCTCCGTGATGCAGACGATCAGCGGCACCTCGGCGGCGATCGCCTCGCAGATCGCGTCGGCGGCGCCGGGCGGCGGCACGTAGACCACCGAGGCGTCGGCGCCGGTGGCCTCGCGGGCCTCCGCCACCGTGTCGAACACCGGAAGGCCGAGATGGGTCGCGCCGCCTTTGCCGGGGCTGGTGCCGCCGACCATCTTGGTGCCGTAGGCGATCGCCTGCTCGGAGTGGAAGGTCCCGTTCTTGCCGGTGAAGCCCTGGCAGATGACCTTGGTGTTGGCGTCGATCATCACCGACATGATCAGGCTCCCTTCACGGCGGCGACGATCTTCTGGGCGGCGTCGTCGAGGTCGTCCGCCGGGATCACGTTGAGGCCGGAATTCCGGATGATCGCCTTGCCCTCCTCGACGTTGGTGCCTTCGAGGCGCACCACCAGCGGGACCTGCAGGCCCACCGCCTTCACGGCGGCGATGACGCCGTTGGCGATCACGTCGCACTTCATGATCCCGCCGAAGATGTTGACGAGGATCCCCTTCACGTTCGGGTCGGCGGTGATGATCTTGAACGCCGCCGTGACCTTCTCCTCGGAGGCGCCGCCGCCGACATCGAGGAAGTTCGCCGGCTCCTCGCCGTAGAGCTTGATGATGTCCAGCGTCGCCATGGCCAGCCCGGCGCCGTTGACCATGCAGCCGATCGTGCCGTCGAGCGCGATGTAGGCGAGGTCGTATTTCGACGCCTCGATCTCCTTGGCGTCCTCCTCGGTCTCGTCGCGCAGGGCCATCACGTCGGGATGGCGGTAGAGGGCGTTCGAATCGAAGGCCATCTTGGCGTCGAGGCACTTGAGATGCCCGTCCGCGGTGAGCACCAGCGGGTTGATCTCCAGGAGGCTCATGTCCTTGGCCATGAAGGCCGCGTAGAGCTTCTCCGTGAGCGCGGCCGCTTCCTTGGCCTGGCTTCCGGTGAGGCCCAGCGCCTTGGCGACGGCGCGGCCGTGGTGGGGCATCACGCCGGTGGCCGGATCGACCGCGATCGTGTGGATCTTCTCGGGGGTGTCGTGGGCCACCGCCTCGATGTCCATGCCGCCCTCGGTGGAGACCACGAAGGCGACGCCGCCGGTGACCCGGTCGACCAGCATCGAGAGGTAGAACTCCTCGGCGATCTGCGCGCCTTCCTCGATGTAGAGGCGGTTGACCTGCTTGCCGGCCGGCCCGGTCTGGATCGTCACCAGGGTCTGGCCGAGCATCTCGCCGGCATATTGCTTCACCTCGTCGATGGACTTGGTGACCCGCACCCCGCCCTTGGCACCCTCGGGGGCTCCCTTGAACGTCCCCTTGCCGCGGCCGCCCGCGTGGATCTGGCTCTTCACGACCCAGACCGGGCCGCCGAGTTCCTTGGCGGCGGCCTCGGCCTCCGACGGATCGAAGATCGCCACGCCGCGGGAGATCGGCAGGCCGAACTCCTTCAGGACGGCCTTGGCCTGGTATTCATGGATGTTCATCGGGACCTCGTGGGGGAGGAGCGAATAGTGAGTAGCGAATAGCGAATAGTTTTCGTGGCGCGAGCGGGCAGGGCAGCCCTATTCGCTACTCACTATTCGCTATTCGCCTGTTCCTTACGCCAGCGAGCCGTCGACGCCCTTGCAGGCCTCGATCAGGCCGGTCACCGAGGCGACCGACTTGTCGAACATCGCCTTCTCCGCTGGGTCGAAGGTGACCTCCAGGACGCGCTCGACGCCGCCGGCGCCGATGACGATCGGCACGCCGATGAACATGCCCTTCACGCCGTACTGGCCGTCGAGGTAGGCGGCGCAGGGGAGGACCCGCTTCTTGTCGCGCAGGTAACTCTCGGCCATGGCGATGGCGGAGGCGGCGGGCGCGTAGAAGGCCGAGCCGGTCTTGAGCAGGTTGACGATCTCGCCGCCGCCCTTGCGGGTGCGGTCGACCATGGCGTCGAGCTTCTCCTGGGTGGTCCAGCCGAGCTTGACCAGATCGGTCAGCGGCACGCCGGCGACCGTGGAGTAGCGGGTCAGCGGCACCATGTCGTCGCCGTGGCCGCCGAGCACGAAGGCCGTGACGTCCTCCACCGAGACCTTGAACTCCTCCGCGAGGAAATGGCGGAAGCGGGCCGAATCCAGCACGCCGGCCATGCCGACGACCTTGTTGGTCGGCAGCCCCGAGAACTTCTGCAGCGCCCAGACCATCGCGTCGAGGGGGTTGGTGATGCAGATCACGAAGGCGTCCGGCGCGTAGGTCTTGATGCCCTCGCCCACCGCCTGCATGACCTTGAGGTTGATGCCGATCAGGTCGTCGCGGCTCATGCCGGGCTTGCGCGGCACGCCGGCGGTGACGATCACCACGTCGGCGCCCTTGATCGCCGCATAGTCGCTGGCGCCCGCATAGGTCGCGTCGAAGCCCTCGACCGGGGCGGCCTCGGCGATGTCCAGCGCCTTGCCCTGCGGCACGCCGTCGACGATGTCGAAGAGCACGACGTCGCCCAGATCCTTGAGGCCAGCGAGAAGAGCCAGGGTGCCGCCGATCTGGCCGGCACCGATGAGCGCGATCTTGTTGCGAGCCATGTCGGATCCGTCTCCGCTGCGTGTCGACTTCGATGATGCCTCGGGCGATGCCGGACCTGTGCGGCAACCTTGGCCACAGGGCGGATTCGCCGCGCCGAAATCTGCGCGGCTGTGTGGCCGAAAAGCACCGCCGCTTCAAGCCGATGCCGGGCCGGCGCGTCGGCGATCCCCTCGGGCCGACCGCCCGAGACCCCCTCGACGGGCATTGGGAAACGTCAACGTCGCGAAGGTTTTAGGTGCACTGCACCCTGGTCCCGCACCGCCGCCAAGCTCGGATGACAGATCCGCGAGGCTGTCATTTTCGCCTCCCCGGCGTGTCTAAGCGGTGGTCGGTCCACCGGAAACGCGAAAGGCCCGGACGCACGGTCCGGGCCTTCGTAATCGCATCGTCCGTCGGCTTGCTCAGAGGATCCCGGAGCGCAGGACCCGCTGGATCGCGTGGATCACGGCCCCGAACCGGGCCTCGATCAGGTCGCGCGGAACCTCCGCATCGTGCTGGATCGCCAGCGGATGCGTGAACCGGTAGCTCGCGTCGAAGATGTAGGCGATCGCCCGCTCCCGATCGCGCGCCGAGAAGATCCCCGAGGTGATCCCCTCCTCGACCACGCGCTCGACCAGGCTGCGCAGGCGCACGCGGTGCCGTCTGGCGATCGGCCGGGCCGACACCGTCGCGTCGAGATGGACCGCGAACAGATTCGGTTCGTCGACCAGGGCGTCCCGCTGCACCGTCGCCAGGGCGGTTAGCAGCCGCTCGATCTTGTCGTCGGCCGGATCCGGCGCGTCGGCGATGCCGGCGAGCCGGGCCTCGACCTCCCGGAGCCAGCGGCCCGCCACGGCGTCGAGGAGCGCATCCTTCGATGGGAAGTAGCGGTAGACGTTGGCGTGCGTCATGCCGGCCTCCGCGGCGACGGCGACGACCGTGACGCGTTTCGGCCCGAGGCGCGAGAGATGCTCGGTGGCGATGCCAAGCAGCCGGACATCCGCCGCGACCGGTGCGCGGGGCCGTTGCGTCCCGGCCGCATCGCCGCTGTCGCGATGCGGGACGGTGTCGCCGTCGTCGGTTCCGGGAAGCTTGACCTTGACGTCGAGCGACTCTTCCTTGGACCCGGCAGATTCTGGCTTGAGGAACGGAAGAGGAAGGCGGGAAGTGGACAGGTGGTAGGGCGAGACGGACCCCCATCATACCGGCTGAAGCGTCCCGGCGCTTCGCGTTGACGTTACGGCTTCCCCCCGGGAGCCCGGTTAACCTGAGCGGATTAAGACCGCTTAAAAACCCGTATGTGTCAGTTCGCCTTGAGAAGGCAACAAATTTTTCTCGTTATCACCTGCGTCAGAAGCGGTTCTTCCACGCCCTTAAGGCGACGAAGACCGCTTCGGGATCGCTTTCTGGCGGCATGTCGACCGACGCGGCGAGGTTCGGGAGCCCGCTGCGCAGGAACGGATTGGTGGCGCGCTCGGCGCCCATGGTCGACGGGATGAGGAAGCGGCCCTCGTCCTCGGCGCGTTCTGCCTCGGCGACGCGCGCCTTCAGGGCGGCATTGTCCGGATCGGCGGCGAGGGCGAATCGGCCGTTGGCGAGTACGTAGTCGTGCCCGCTGAACACCTGGGTCGAGTCCGGCAGGTGGTCGAAGCGCCGGAGGGACCGGTAGAGCACCTCCGGCGGGCTCTCCATCACCCGGCCGCAGCCGAGGGTGAACAGCGTGTCGCCGGCGCAGACCAGCCCGGCCTCGGCAAACGAATACGTGACGTGGTCGATGCAATGGCCGGGTGTCTCCCAGACCTCCGCCACCAGGTTCCCGATCCGCACCGTGTCGCCCTCGCGAACGGTGGTGTCCACCTCCGGGACCGCGTCGCCGGCCTTGGCGGGCGCCACCACCCGGGCGCCGGTTGCCCGCTTGACCGCCGGAATGCCCTCGACATGGTCCGCGTGCCGGTGGGTGACGAGGATGTCGGTGAGGCGCCAGCCGGTCTCGTCCAGCGCCTTGAGGACCGGCCCGGCCTCCGGAACGTCGATCGCCGCACAGGCCCCCGTGGCCGGGTCGCGGATCAGGACGCCGATATTGTCGCTGCGGCACAGAAAGGTGTGGATCTCGGTTTCGGCAGCCATCGTATGAGATCTCTCGAAGCGCGAAAGCTGTGGCCGTGAACTGGCGGCGAAGCGGCCGGGTTCCTTCGGCGCTTGCCGCGGGCCGTCCGGCTCACCATTGAGTACCATCATCGTCCCGGCCTCGATCTCGTGTCCCTTCATGCGTCTCGACGTCAATGGCTTGCGGGCCTTCTACGCCAGCCCCCTGGGCCGCACGACGCACCGCGTGGTCGGGCGCGCCCTGCACGAGTTCCTGGGCTCGGTGTCGGGCCTGCGCGTCCTCGGGATCGGCTACG
>NZ_JAKSXX010000308.1 GCF_022829385.1 Methylobacterium sp. J-070
CGCGTGCGCAATCCGGATGCTCAGGACATGTACAGGCACGGTAGCGAGGGGCTTCGTCCAGCAGCGCAGGAGTCGCCGCTGGGCCTCGTGGTCTTTGCCGGCGCGATTCGCGATGTGCTCACCTTGGTCATTCACGGCCGACGCTAGAGATCCTCGCGAGACCGGGCGGGCCGTGATGATATGGCCGCCCGGCCTTTCAGTGGTGGATCGCATAGCAGGCATCGCGTGCATCTTCGGTATGAACGTGCTCCACATACGTGTGTCGTTCACTATGCGAACGCGATGCCGCTGGTGCTCGGCA
>NZ_JAKSXX010000309.1 GCF_022829385.1 Methylobacterium sp. J-070
CCGCGGGCGACCATGTGCTGATCGAGGTCCGCGACACGGGCCAGGGCATCCCGCCCGAGCTGATGGAGAAGATCTTCGAGCCGTTCTTCACCACCAAGGAGATCGGCAAGGGCACCGGCCTCGGGCTCTCCACCGTGTTCGCCCGTCGTGGACATGTTCGTCGGGCAGCTGGGGTTCGTCGAGCTGCGACGCACCGAACGCGCCGTGTGGTTGCGTCAGCCCGGGGCCAATGTGGACCTGCAGCTCAGCCGTAGCGACACCGGGCACCGGGATCTTGACCGAC
>NZ_JAKSXX010000019.1 GCF_022829385.1 Methylobacterium sp. J-070
CATGGGGGAAGCCTCTGGCGCCCAACGGCGCCGCTTCCCAAGAACGCACACGGCTATGCTTGGTTGCGCGCGGCCGAATGCTGAGCGCCGGCCGGATCAGTCACCGCTGTGGCCGCCACCATCGCCGTCGCCACCGTCCGACAGCCAGTCCAGTAGGTCCACACTGACATCGCCGGCCGCGTCCCCTGCCGGCTTGCCTAGCTGTTTCTCGGGGTGCTGTGCCCTAACCTCGGCGAACAGCTCGCGCGCCAGCCGATCCAGCTCGGCGTCGGACAGCTTCTTCTCCGATTGGATCGGCATGGACCTGAACCTCATGCGGAGCATCGGCCGCTCGGCCCCACCCCGATCTGCTCACGGCGCGGCGGACGTCCGATCTCACCTGCAGTCGGGCCGATACGCGACGTGGCCCAACAACATGATGCCTGGGTTCGGTTACGAGCGCGTGTACAGCACCCGTGAGCCGACCTCAGTACCCGTAGTAGCCGTAGCCATAGGGGCGGCGATAATAGCCGTAGGGACCACCGTAGTAGCCCGCCGGGGCATAGCCGTAGCCATAGGGGTAGCCGTATCCGTAGTAGCCGCCGGCCAAGCCGTATCCGACGGCAGCGCCCGTGGCCAAGCCGAGGCCCAGCCCCAGACCGCCGTAGCCGTATCCACGGCCATACCCGTAGCCGTAGCGGCCATATCCGCCCCGGAAGCCGCCGTAGCCACCGCGGAAGCCGGCGCCCCGGAAGCCCCCACCAAACCCACCGCCACGGAAACCGCCACCACCGAAGCCGCGCGCATCAGCACCGGTCGGAACAAATGCGACCGCGGCCAGCAGCGCCGTCGAGGCAAGAGCAAGACGTTTCATCAGGATCATCTCCTATCCATGCAGTCTGATCCATGAACTCGGCCGCACGCACGGCGGATCCCATCGGCAGAAGCGTAATGGGTCACAGATTTGTATCGACTTGTTACCGGATAGAAATAAAAGCCCGACCCAGGGGAGATGATCCTGGGCCGGGCGTATCTGTATCGAGCAATACGGGGCGGTGCTGCTCGATATAGTTACTAAGCCAACCGGCTGTAAGGATCAGAGTTCCCCGCCGATGCGAGCCAAGCTGTCGGCCACCGACCAGGCGTGCGGGCACTCCCTTTGTATTCGGATCGTTGTTCCTGATTGCCGAAAGGCGGCCATGCGCTTCATCCACGTGCGATGCTCGATGTGTGGCCTGCCGTTCACGGTGGTGCAATCGGACGGCAGCCGATCGGCACAAGTTGATCACTCGACTTGGAGGCACCGGTGCCATTGCGGCTCAGAGGTGACGGAGCCGCGACGGTGCGTGAATTTGCGCGCGGCCGTCTTCACCAGCGGCGCAGATGACGAGAATGATCAGCGACCCAACAGCCCACAAAAGCCGCGTCGCACCCGAAGGGCAGGGCCGGGTCGCGGGCATAAAGGGCCGATGAAGCGCGATCCAAGCGGCGGTGATGACCCAGGTACCTGAGCTGCCGTCGACGCCATCGAGATCGGCTGCGACTTGATCGCGGCAAGCTCTCGGGGGCTGGCACACGTCTCCGCAGGACTCATCACGGCAGCAGCAGTGGAGCTTCACCACGATGCCTGTCCCCTCCCGCCCGATCTGTTCACCACCGCCGGCATCACCCTCAACGCCGAGACGGTGCAGCCCGCGTCCCGGCTCGCCGGCGGGCCCAGGAAGCGGACGCCGGCCCAACGGGTGGGGACATCAACGTGGGCCTTGAAGGCGCCCGCTGCCTACGGGCACCGTAGGCGCCTGGACAACACAACCGGGTCGGAGACCCGTTCGCCCGGTTTGGAGTCCTCTGCTCCTCACCGGCAGCTCACCGCCGGCCGAGGGCCGCCCACTCCCTCAGCGTCGACGCCTCCGCCGGCCTTCAGGCCTCGCCGCGGCCGCCCGTGCGGCCGACGGCTCAGACCGTTCTCGCCTCGCGCACCCCGCACACCACCGGCCGCGCGCAGGCGTCGCGGACCAGCCCCCGGCGGAAGTCGTGGCCCTGCCGGCCGGTCTTCTCGGCGCCCGCCGAGCCCGCCTCGACCTGCTGCATCCCTGCCCTTCCGGCC
>NZ_JAKSXX010000310.1 GCF_022829385.1 Methylobacterium sp. J-070
TGTCGGGAAGCGGGCGTCTCGTTGCCCATCCCGACCTCGGCGATCGTCAAGCCGGCGCGTCTATCTGCGCTAAGGATTGGCTTCGACTGCAAGGGGCCATACGGCAGCCGGATCGAGCGCATTCGCATCAATGCCGACCCCCGCGGGCGTCAGAGCGGTCAGCAACCCAGCAGCGAGCAGTGCGGCGGCCGCGACCAGCACGGCACTTCGGCGATCCGGATCCAACCAGCCTGTTCGCAGTACCGCGCAGCCGAAGGTGAAAGCAGCCGCCTCCGTCAACGGCACGAAGCTGCTCATCGCCAAGGTGTGCCCTCTTCGTCTCGGGCTACTCGGCGGCCGCCGAATTCGGTACGACGGGGGTGAGGGCGGTCGTAGCGGCGGCGAGGTTACGCCGGGCCTCGGCGACCGCTGCGGCCTTCGCGTCACCCTGCGCGCTCAGGGCCTCCAGGAAGGCGGTCCAGTCGGCCTTCGCCGAGGCTGGGATCTCGCCGTCGAGTTTCGTCCGCAGGCTGGCTACGCGCGCATCGGGTGTCGCTGCCTCCGGTGCGGCTACGTCGGCATCGTACACGCCGACCGCGCAGACTTGATCGGCGACACGCGTGAAGTAGGTCGTCTTCGCCTGTTCGACCGTGCTGCCGGGCTTTGGGAACAGGTAGCTGATCACCGAGACCTTGCCGGGCTTGGCCTGCTCCAGCATGTCCTTGATGAAGTAGTGGCCGGTCTTGTCGTGCAGGCCGCGCACGTCGTGGCCGCGCAGGATCGGGTTGGGATGGGCGCTCATCACCCCGTCTGGTCCGACGCAGAAGACGTAGCTGTCAGCGGTGCGGAAGCCGCCTTCGCCACGGCTGAATTCAAGCAAGGCTTTGGGCTCGTCGACCCCGACCGCAGCGGCGGCGCGCTTGAGCATCCACTGGGCGAACCTATCCGGTGCGCCATCGTCGCAACTGATCGGCGCCTCGCTGAAGCCGTCGCAGGCCAAGGCCGGATCGGGCGTGACGGCGCCGGCCGCCGAGACACCGAGAGCCGTTAGTAAAATTGTGACCGTGGGCCGCACCGCCATCATCGCCTCCTCATCGGGATCGCCCGGTCCGAACGGCCGGGACGAGGGTCACTCAACGGTCGCGGCACACCGAGATCGGATATGCCTTCCCCGTGGCGGCATGGCGCTCATCAGGGACCGAACAGCTCGAAGGCCGGATCAGCCGCGCGGATCGCATCGTCGGACACGGCGTTCGGCGGCAGCACGGCGAGGGCGGCAACACCCAGCGCCATGATCAGGATGGTCGCCAAGACGGCGCCGACGGCCTGGGACTGGCCCCGGCTGGCATGGATTAAACGGAGGCCCCCTGTGAACAGCAGCGCCTGAGCCACCGCAGCGATGGTCGGGGTCATTGCTGGTCTCCGCCGTACAAAGAGATAGGGGCCGCGAGTTCTGGCGACGTTGCTGGACCCGGGAGCGGCGTGCAGATGAACCGACATGACAGCCTCCTAACCTGCCTGCATCGACATCGATGCACTTGAGTAGTGCACTACGTCTGCGTACTATGGGCTACGCAGTTTTGCAAGCCCGCACGCACGGGGTTATAATAATTGTGAAAGAGTACCCGGCGAAGGACACCGGCCATGGACGCCAGCGTCGACGACATCATCGTCATCCAAGAGGTCAGCCTCGGCGAGCAGGTCCGCCGCAAGCTGCAGATGGACATCATCTCCGGTGAGATCCCGCCGGGCACAATCCTGTCCGGCCCGGCGCTCGCCCAGCACCTCGGCATCTCATCCTCCCCTATCCGGGAGGCACTGCTTCAACTGGCCGCCGACGGCTTGTTGGAGGTTCGACGCAACCGCGGCTTCGTCGTCGTGACGCCCACAATCGAGGACCTGCGCAATACCTTCGAGGTGCGCGTGCGCCTGGAGACGATGGGCCTTGAGAAGCTGGTGCAGCGCGGCCTTCCGGATGCGGCACCACTGACCGCCATCGCCGACGAGATCGCCGCGGCGGTGAGGGAGGGCGACGTGCCGACATACATGGCCGCCGACCGGACCTTCCACGAGCAGCTTTTAGTGGCCGCTGGCAACCCGGTTCTGGCGCGAACGGCGCTGAAGCTGCGCGATACGATGCGGCTCTATGGCATCCGTTCGGAGAACGGTGCGGCGCGACAGGCCGCCTCGGTGGAGGAGCACTACGCGATGATCGAGTTGGCGGTGAACCGGGGCTCTGTAAAGGACGCGAAGGCGCTCATGACGCGGCATATCCTCGAATGGGAGCCACTGTTCATCGAAGCGCTCACGCGCGTGCACAAGCAGAAAAGCCGCTGGGCCCTGACCTGAGAGGATCGCGCCGCCTCGTCCGCATCGCGGCTTGTGTCACCTCAAAGCGGACCGACGGAAACCCACCCGCACCGGTCATCTATCCCAGCTCGACGACCGGATCTTCGTTGCTATTGTCGACTTGGAACTCTGGTTGCCGAGTGGATAAGACCGATTTGAAGTGATTATATATTTTCTCGCGCAGCCTGTTCAGAGCAGGCCTTTGCAACCTCTGAGATCGGTAGATTCGTGTGGCCGGGCGCTTTTGAGGTTTCGTCGAGACAAGAGCGCACACGGTCCCGAGAGGCCTCTCCGCTGTTCACTGTATCCAGCTTGCGCAGTAGATTGTCCTTGTCCGTGGATGATGCTCCCGCCCAAGCTTGCATCGTGTCCCCTGCGTTCAGGGCGAAAACAGGCGTTGCCATGACGACGAGAGCGAATACACCAACGGGAAGAATGCGCATTGTGATAGCCTCAGACGACACGGAATCGGCAGTTGCTCGCGAGGTTCGTTTAGAAGGCGGCCGCGCTGGATGCTCGGCACGCACGGATTTCCAGCCCGCTCGCAAACCGACATGCGGACTCAATTAGGTCTTGAAGCGCCTTCGCGGATTGCCGACGACTTGGGGCAAAAACGCACGGTTGCCCGACGCCACCGTGGCGTTCTCGCGTGCGCGCCAGGCATAGGCCCCGTCGACTTCCGAAACCTGGGCGTGGGCGGGAGTGCGCCCGGATCATAGGCGCGCGCCCGAGTAGAGAGCATATGTCCTCGCCTGAGGGGCATCGTTCCTGAATCAGGCTGGAGCCGTCGTCCGCTTCGATGCCTCGAAGTCTCAAAAGCGGACCGTCTCAAGTCTACCCGACGCAGTCATAGATCGCCGCCATGTTGCCGGAACGCGAACCATTTCGGGGTCGGCAGAGGATGGCAGGGAGCCCGGAACCCGCTGAGGAGTTGGCCGGCATACCTCTCGGAGTGTGCCCACTATGAAGCTTCCAGCGAGCGCCCGTTTCGGGCTGGCCCTCGGCCTGATATCCAGCACCACAGCGCTCTTGGCCCCCGCCGTAGCCCAGAGCCGAGCTCCAACCGGGGGCAATCTCACCCAGATCGCGAGTTTCGCACATCAGGTCACAGGGATCACCGTAAGTCGCGACGGGCGCATGTTCGTCAACTTCCCCCGTTGGAGCGAGGATGCGCCGGTCTCGGTTGCCGAACTGAAGGATGGCAAGCCGGTCGCCTATCCGAACGACGACTGGAACAGCTGGCGCAATGCCAGGAAGGATGAGGTCGATCCCAAGTCCCACTTCGTCTGCGTCCAGAGTGTCGTCGCCGACGCGCAGGATCGCCTCTGGGTGGTCGACGCCGCCGCACCCGCCATGGCGCACGTGGTCAAGGACGGAGCCAAGCTCGTCGGCATCGACCTGAAGACCAATCAAGTCGTGAAGACGATCCCGTTCGATACCAGCACGGTGATGCAGGCCTCCTACATCAACGACGTACGCATCTCGCCCGACGGCAAGACCGCCTACCTGACGGACTCCGGGGCTGAGGGAGCGCTGATCGTGGTCGACCTCGACAGCGGTTCAGCCAAGCGCGTGTTGTCCGGCCACCCCTCGACCATGCCAGACAGGAGCGTGACCATACAGTACGACGGCAAGCCCCTACGTCGTCCCGACGGTCGCGGCGTCGAGTTCTCCGCCGACGGCATTGCGCTCTCGCCTGATGGCAAGACGCTCTACTGGCAGGCCATCAAGGGTAAGACCCTATACAGCCTCCCGACCGACGCGCTGACAGGTTGGGCCACGGTCTCATTCGTGCCCGAGTCACTGAGCGACAGAACCCTGAGCGGGAAGATCGCTACGGTCGGCGAGAACGGCCCGGCCGACGGGCTGCTGATATCCCGCAGGGACGGGCAGATGTATGTGACCTCGCCGCAGGACAACGCGGTGAAGGTCCGCGACCTGACCAAGCCGGGCGGCGGCCTGACCACACTCGTGCAGGACGACAGGCTTCGGTGGCCGGACACGTTCAGCGAAGGGCCCGACGGCACGATCTACGTGACGACGTCGCACATCCAGGATTCGGCGGACTACAAGCCCGGTGCCCCCATCAGCTTGTCGACGGAGTTGTGGGCCATCAAGGCCAACCAAGCCGATGTTACGGGGGCGACCGGCTCAGGAACCGCCCGCTGAAGGCAGGCGGGATACTGTATCGCGTCATAAGAGCTCGCTCGGCAGCTGCCGCGGCGGGCTTTTTCGTGCCGTGAAGCCCTGTAGCTCATCATCTGCCGCAACTTCAACTGGGGCAGGCATATCCCCCGTTGCAAAGCCACGGTGCGTAACGACAGCCAGTTTATCGATCGACTCTCCTGGGACGGCTGGGTCGAAAGGATGAAGTTTCGATCTGGATTCAAAGCGTTTGCACTTTTTCCAGGCGCTCCCGGGATCAAATGCCAACTGCTTCTTACGAAATGACTGAGCCTTGTCGTCGTCATCTACTTTCAGAATGCGAGCTAGGACGGCTACATGGCTGCAATGGGCGCGAAGAGGCCGGTAGGTCGTGGCCGTAAGCGGCTGGTCTGCTTCGGAGATGGTCAGACGTAACAGCGGACGGCCGTCTGGCGACCCATCGCGGCCGTCCCGACAGCCAGGTGAGCGCAGCGGAAGAGGACTTTCATTTGCTATCCAGCAATTTTGGCTCGGGCTCGGAAGCAAAATGGCCGTTGCACGAGATTATTCTTTGGTATCGGATCATGAAGAGGCGAGAGTGGTCGTCTCGCTCGACAATGTCTCGGCGCACCAAAGACGCCACATCTCACTGAGGGCGGCACCGACTTCGCGTGCATGGCCGACGTGGTCCATGTGAGGGCTGGCGACCAGACGCTCGCGTAGACCGCTGCGTAGACGCAGAAGTTCCTCCGGGTCGCCTGCAAGACGGCGGGCGATGGCGACGTAGTCGTCGATGTCGCGGGCGATCAGGTCCGGCAGGCCCATGAGTCCTAGGATAGTGGCGCCCACACGCGAGACCGTATGTGGGCCGGCGAGCGTCACCACAGGCACGCCCATGTAGAGTGTGTCGAAGGTGGTGATGTTGCCGTTGAACGGGAACGGATCCAGCGCAATATCGACGCGGCCGTGCATCGCATAGCGATTGGTTGCATTACGCGGCACGAAGTCGATGCGGTCGAGCGGAAGTCCACAGGCGGCGAGGCGTGCTTCCACTGGCCCGCGCGTCCTCGGATCGTCGATGTCGGCGACGAGCAAGACCAGCCGGGCGTCGGACACCGCTGCTAGGATCGCGGCCCAGGCCTTGAGCGTACCGTCCGTCAGCTTCTCAAAGCGATTGAAGCAGCCAAAGGAGACGTGCCGGTTCGTCACGAAGGGCGCAGTCTCGGCGACATCGGGCGCCGGTAGGAAAGGCCGGTAACAGGTGCCGGTGCCGGGAACGCGCCAGAGAACCTCAGAATGCAGATGCTCGGTCTCTCCGATCGGATCGTAGACTGCGTCGGTGAGGCGGTAGTCGATGGCAGCTAGCCCCGTGGTGACCGGCAGCCCGATCCAGGTCACCTGTACGGGCGCGGGCTTGCGCGCGAAGACCAGCAGGCGGTTGCCGCCGCTATGGCCGGACAGGTCCACCAGGATGTCGATACGATCCGCCTCGATCAGGTCCGCTGCGGCCTCGTCGTCGAGGAACTCGATCGTGCGCCAAATGCCGAAGCGGGCTTTCAGCATCTCGGTCACCCCGTCGATGCGGCCGGCATTGCTATAGGCGATGAGGTCGAAGCGTTCCCGGTCGGCATAGTGGAGGAAGGGTTCGAGGAACCGCACCACCGGGTGATCGCGGAAGTCCGCCGAGACGAAACCGATGCGCAGGCGTCGATCCGGACTGCGGTCGTTGGCGAAGGGCCGGATGCGCCGCAGCGCATTGGCATGGCGGCGGCCATAGGTCTTGGCCATCTCCGCAAAATCTTCCGCCGAACCGCGCTCATCGAAGAGTTTCGCATGAACGAGATTGCACAGTGCAAAGGCGGCGGCGGGGTTTATGGCTAATGCCATCTCTAAGGTTGCAACAGCCTCCTCTGTTCGTCCGAGCCTGTGCAGTACTGCGCCGAGGTTGTTGTGCATTTCAGCTGAGCCCGGAGCCCGGACGACCAGTTCGCGCCAACAAGCCGCGGCGTCCTGCAGGCGCCCCGTGTCCTGATAGAGAGTGGCGAGGTCGGCGCGGGTGTCGTCCAGGGCCGGATCGATTTCGAGCGCCTTCTCGAAGGCCGAGCCGGCGGCGATAAGATTGCCACTCGCTCGGAAGGCGCGGCCGAGATCGGCAAAATAAGTGGCGTTGCCGCCGTCGCGATAGACCGCAATGGTGATCAGGTCCACAGCGTGCTGCGTGCGCCCTGTGCGCAGGGCGATGAGCCCAGCGAGATGCACGGCTCCGGCACTATGATCGTCCAGCAGGATAACAAGTTCGAGCAGGCCCTCAGCCTCCACGAGCTGCCCGGAGTTATATGCCAGAAGGGCATTGGCGCCGAGCATCGCAATTAGTGAACGGCAGTGCCCGGACACGATCTCTCGCGAGAAGCCACACGTGAGGAAGCGTTCGAGTATCGCACGCGCATCAATCACTCGGTCGCAGGCAAGAAGCGCCCCTGCGAGCGCCACCCAGCGCGAGGGCATGTCTGGCGCGGCACGAAGCGCTGCGGTGTGATGGTGGACCGCACAAGCATAGTCACGAAGCTGCGTGGCGATCAAACCTAGATTGTAATGCGCCGCCGCATGTCCCGGATCGAGGTCAAGGCAGCGCTGAAACTGATGATTGGCGTCCTGCAGGCGTCCGGCTGCGTGATGTAGGATCGCCTGGTCCAGGATCTCATTCACCACGGCGTTCGGGTCTCGCAGCGGCTGCCCCGGCTTCATCGCATATCGTTCCAACCTTCCATCACCATCGAGAGGCATGCTTAACGGGACGTAAATACCGCTTCGGAAAGAACTCGATCCAGCGATTTGGCGTTGCAGTATCCACGCCTGCGTGAAGCAGTACGTTATTGGACTTGCTGCGGAAAAGTGGAGAGCTCTTTTCCTGAAGGAGGAGGGTTCCGATGGCAGACTGGAGGCAGACCTTTACCCCTGCGTTTCGTGCCGAGGCGGTGCGACTGGCCCGGACGAGCGGGCGGTCCCGCCGGGGGGTCGCCGCCGGTCTCGGTGTCGGGCTTTCGACGCTGCGCAACTGGATCGACGGCCGACGTGAGAGGTCTATGGACCACCCGCCGGCCGACCGGCAGGAGGACATGGCCGCCGAGCTCAAGCGCCTGCGCCGTGAGAACGAGGTGCTGCGCCAGGAGCGGGTGATCCTGAAGCGGGCCACGGCTTTTATTCGCCAAGGAGGGAAGTCGATGAGGTTCCACCTCATCGACACGGCGAAGAAGCGGGAGGGCTGGCTGTATCTGGCGGCGGTCCTCGACCTGTACGCTCGGCGGGTTGTGGTCCGGGCGGCGGGCGATCGGCTTCACAAGGAACTCGCGCTGATTGCTCTTCGGCGCGCTCTCGGCGTCGGGCATCCGCCGTTAGGTTTGATGCATCATTCCGACCGCGGTAGTCAGTGATGATCGAACGATTATCAGGCAAAAATACTAGGAAAAGCTATCGTGACCTCGATGTCCGGCAAGGGAAATTGCTATGAAAACGCAATGGTCGAGCCATTCTTCAAGACGCTGACGAGCGAAGTGGTCTGGCGCACCGCGTTCCAGACGCGAGCCGCGGCCATCGCCGCGCTGGCCCGTTACATCGATGGCTTCTACAATCCCCGTCGCCGTCACTCGGCGCTCGGCTTCACCAGCCCCACCCAGTTCGAAAGAAGCATCGCCCACCAAACCGCTCTCCACTCAACTGAAGCGAGTCCAGAGCTGCCATGTCGCTGCTGTCAGCGCGTTGTGCGCGTGCGCGCAGCGTTCATCAGCGCCTGCGCTCCGCTCTTCATTGCGGCGGCTCGTGAATGCCCCGGACCATGCTCCGTGTCTGAATCGACCAGGGACCTCCGGCGCAGGCTCAGCCGGCGTTCGCGGATCTGCAGCGCCCGGGTCGATTATCGATAAAATGCAGGAATTCAGCGAGAGCGTTGGCGATAGCAGCGATGACGCCCGCATTTTTATTGACAATCCGCGATCGGTCGCGGACCATCTGGCACAACAATGACACGGGAGGAAGGTGCGATGCTTAGAGCGGGCACCGGGATCGCGGCCCTGTTCGGCCTGAGCCTGATCGCGGCTGGGGCTGCCGGGGCGGCGGAGCCCGTCCAGATCACGATGTGGTCGAACTGGCCCGACGAGCCTGCCAAGAAGGAGTGGGTGACCGCACGCGTCCGCGACTTCGAGGCTGCCAACAAGGAGTGCGCAGTCAAGCTGAGCTTCATCCCGAAGGCCGACATCTACACGCAGGCCAAATCCGCCGTTCGCACCGGCCAAGCCCCCGACGTCTTCTATCTGGAGCCCGACCAGCCCGAGTTCCTGGCGGGCGGCTTCCTCGAACCGCTCGACGGCCATGTCGATCTGGCCAAGCTCGAGGATTGGGCCAAGCCGGCCTGGACTTCGAAAGGCAAGGTCTACGGTCTGCCCGTCGAGGCCTACACGGTCGAGTTGTACTACAACAAGGATCTGGTGAAGCAGGTCGGGGTCGAGGTGCCGCCCTCGTTCCAGCTCACGCAATCCGGCTTCGCGGATCTGGTCAGGAAGGGCGCTGCCGCCGGCATCACGCCCGTGTCCCAGGGCGTCGGCGACCGGCCGTTCCCCGGCGGCCTGCTGCTGTTCGAGTCCCTCCTGCGCAAGCTCGGCACGGAGGATTACGGCAAGCTCCTGAACGGGACGTTGTCCTTCAAGGACCCGCGCGTCCTGGAGGTGATGACCTGGTTCAAGGGGCTGGTGGATGCCGGCGCCTACCCGAAAAGCTTCGCGACGCTGAAGCTCGGCGAGTCCCACTACTACTTCTATCAGAAGCCGGGGGCCCTGACCTTCCCGGATCCGAGCTGGTTCACGGGCCGCGCCTTCGCGTCGCCCGAGAGCGGCGGCATGCCGGTGAACTTTCCGCTCGGGATTATGCAGTTCCCGGCCATGGACCAGGGTCAGTGCCCCACCTGCAAGACGCTGGCGGTGGCCGGCAGCTTCGTGATGTACGCGCGCGGGAAGAACAAGGCCTGCGCGGGCGCGCTGCTCGACTCGATGGCCGCGGCCGGGAACGGCGACAAATGGATGGGGCAGGTATCCCTGCAGACCGGCCTCAAATCCGATCCGACGAAGATCAACTCGAGCCATGCCGCGTATTTCGCCGAGCTCAACGCCCGCAACAAGGGCACCACGTACTTCTTCGGCACGCCGCTCATGTACTACCGGGCTAAGTGCGCCGAGACCTACACGCAGGTCATGAACAACGCCTTCCCGGCCGGGCTGATCGGCGTGGGCGAAGCCGCCGACAAGATGGATGCGGCCTGCCGCAAGGGGAGCTGACGCGGTGGCGGGCACGACGGCGCTCGAAACGCGGACGGATGAGGTCCCGCAGAGCCCCACGGTCTCCGGTCGCGTATCGCATCCGCGGCGGGCGCCCTGGCCTGTCCTGGCCGTCTTCCTCGCCCCCGCGCTCGTCATCTATCTCGGCCTGACGGCCTACCCGGCCTTCCGGACGATCTTCGACAGCCTGTTCACGATCGAAGGGTCGGAGCGCAGCTATGTCGGGCTCGCCAACTATCGCGACCTCGTCGGTGACGAGACGTTCTGGATCGCGGTCCGAAACACTTTCGTGTGGGCCTTTGTCGCCCCGATCCTGGACGTGGCGACAGGTCTTCTGCTGGCACTCGCCCTCTACGCCGGCATCCCGTTCGCGCGGTTCCTCCGGGTCGCGTGGTTCACGCCCGTCCTGCTCTCGTACGTCGTGGTCGCGATCCTCTGGATGTGGATCTACAACTACGACTGGGGGGTGGTGAACGAGGGGCTCCGGGCCGCCGGGCTCGGCACCCTGGCCCGCTCCTGGCTCGGCGATCCGAACACGGCGCTGGCGGCCCTGATCGTGACGCATGCCTGGAAGTGGGCCGGGTTCAACATGGTGGTCTGCCTGGCGGCGATCCACGCGCTGCCGTCCGAGGTGCTGGAGGCGGCCGAACTCGACAATTGCGGCTGGGGCGCGAAGCTGCGCCACGTGATCGTGCCGATGCTGCGGCCGACGCTGCTCAACCTCTACGTCCTCGCCTTCATCGGGAAGATGAAGGTCTTCGACCTCGTCTGGATCATGACCGGAGGGGGACCGCTCTGGGCGACCGAGACGGTCTCGACCTACGTCTACAAGCGCGCCTTCAACTGGAACACCTTCGATCTCGGCTACCCGTCGGCGATCGCGACGGTCTGGTTCGGCGTGGTCTGCGCGGCCGTCATCGTCCTCAACCGGGTCTTCAAGTCCCGTGACCGGCTGGAGTACTGACGTGAGCGCGGACGGGACCCTGCCCCCGGCCGCCGGGCGCGGCGGCTTCCTGGCGAGCCGGACCGCCCTCGCGGTCGTCATCGCCGCCTACACCGTCTACACGCTGGCGCCGTTCCTGTGGCTGGCCACCATGTCGGTGCGGACGACGGGCGAGATCTCGGCCGACCACTATGCCTGGCCCCGCCCGTTCCACTGGGAGCAGTTCCGGATCGCCTGGGTCGATTCCGACTTCGCCACCTATTTCTGGAACTCGACCGTGGTCGTCGTCGCGGCGGTCGCGGTGGTGACGCTGGTCGGCGCGGCCGCCGCCCACGCCCTCGCCCGCTACCGCTTCCGCGGCAACCGGATCATCTACGGCGTCCTGTTCTCGTCGATCATCTTCCCACCGCAGATCACCCTGATCTCGCTCTATCAGATCCTGGTCGATTACGGGCTCTACAACAGCCTCCTCGGGCTGACGCTCGTCTACGTCTCGCTCCAGCTGCCGCTGACGGTCTACCTGCTGGAAGGGTTCTTCGCCCGGATCCCGCAGGACCTCTTCGACGCCGCCAAGATGGACGGCTACGGCGACATCGAGATCTTCCGCCGCATCGTCCTGCCGATCGGCATGCCGGCGATCGCCACCACCCTGATCCTGAACTTCATCCAGCTCTGGAACGAGTTCCTGTTCGCGGTGGTGCTCATCACCGATCCAGACAAGCGCACGCTACCGATCGGCATCCGAGCCTTCATGGGCGACCACTTCCAGGACATCGGCATGATCGCGGCCGGGGTCATGATCTCGGTGGTGCCCGTCATCCTCGCCTACGTCTTCTTCTCCGAAAAGCTGATCCGCGGCATGACCGCGGGCGCCGTCAAGTAAGGGGCCGGGATGGCCGTCGTTCAGCTCTCCAAGATCTGCAAGCGCTACGGCTCCGGGGGGCCGGTCGTGGTCGACAACGTCGACGTCACGGTCGGGGACGGCGAGTTCATGGTGCTGCTCGGCCCGTCCGGGTGCGGCAAGTCGACGACCCTGCGCATGATCGCGGGCCTCGAGACCATCTCGTCCGGCACGCTCGCGATCAACGGGCGGACGATGAACGACGTGCCCGCCAAGGACCGCGACATCGCGATGGTGTTTCAGTCCTATGCCCTCTACCCGCACATGACGGTGGCCGAGAACCTCGCCTTCGGCCTCAGGCGCCGGCGCACGCCGCCTGCCGAGGTCAAGCGGCGGGTCGGAGAGACGGCGGCGATACTGGGTCTCGTGCCCTACCTCGACCGCAAGCCCCAGGCCCTGTCGGGCGGGCAGCGCCAGCGCGTCGCCCTCGGGCGCGCGATGGTGCGCGAGCCGATGGTGTTCCTGTTCGACGAGCCGCTGTCGAATCTCGACGCGGCTCTGCGCGTCAACACGCGCAACGAGCTGATCAAGCAGCATCACCGGCTCGCCTCCACGATGATCTACGTGACCCATGACCAGGTCGAGGCGATGACCATGGGGACGCGGATCTGCGTCATGAACGGCGGGCGCGTCGCCCAGGTCGGGCGACCGCTCGACGTCTACTGGAACCCGGCCGACACCTTCGTCGCCCGCTTCCTCGGTTCGCCGCCGATGAACCTGTTCACCGTGCCGCTGTCCGGCGGGGATCGGATCCGCACGCCCGCGATCGAAACCCCGCTCGCGCGCTGGACGCCGGCCGCGCTGGCCCCGTTCGCCGGTCGGGAGGTGGTGCTCGGCGTCCGGGCGGAGGACCTGCACCTCGCGGCCGCCTCTGCCGGGGCCGCGGAGACGGGCCGGATCCGCGGGCGGGTTTTCGCCGTCGAGCCGCTCGGTGCCGAGACGCTCCTCGCCGTCGAGACGGAGGGGGGTACCGAGTGCACGGCGCGCCTGCCGCGGGACACGCGGGCCGACGTGGGTGCGGTCGTCGACCTGTTCTTCCGGCCCGACGCGGCCTTCCTGTTCGACGCGCGGACGACGGCGGCCATTCCCGCGCACGTCATCCCCGCGAACACCATGGTGGCGGGCGGCCCGGGCCGGGCCGGAGCGATGCCATGAGTCCTGTTCGGCGGATCGGCCTGATCGGGGCGGGATGGGTCACGCAGCATCATCTGGCGGGCTGGGCCGCCCTGAAGGATCGCGCCGAGGTCGTCGCGATCGCCGACCCGTCGGCCGAGCGGCGCGCGGCGCGCGCGCAGGCGTTCGACATCCCCCGCACCTACGCGGACGCGGGCGCGATGCTGGCTGCGGGCGGACTCGACGCGATCGACATCGCCGCGCCCCGGGCGGCGCATGCCGAGCTCGTCCGCCTGGCGGCCGATCGCGGGCTGCCGATCCTCTGCCAGAAACCCCTGGCCCCGACCCTCGCGGAGGCGGAGGCGCTGGTCGCCGCGGTGGAGGGCCGGGCGCGCCTGATGGTGCACGAGAACTGGCGGTTCCGCGCCCATTACCGGGAAGCCGCGGCTTGGCTGCGCGCGGGGGCCATCGGACAGCCGTTCGCGGCGCGGCTGGAACTCGTGACGAGCGGCACCCTTCCGGACGCGGCGGGCCAGTTCCCGGCCCTGGAGCGCCAGCCGTTCATGCGCGACGAGGCGCGGATGCTCGTCGCCGAGGTCCTGATCCACCACCTCGACACGCTGCGCATGCTGCTCGGGCCGCTGCGGGTCACCGCCTGCGCGACCGGCCAAACCTGTCCGGACCTCGCGGGGGAGGACACGGCGCTGATCCAGCTCTCCGGCCCAGGCGGGGCCGCCGTGCAGGTGTTCGCGACCTTCGCGGCCCACGGCGCTCCGGCCGCTTCCCCAGACCGCCTCGAGATCCTCGGCCCCGTGGGCGCGATCCGGCTCCAGGGATCCGAACTGTCGATGACCGGACGGGAGACGCGGACCCGGGCCTTCGACCTCGCCGCCATCTACGCGGAATCCTACGCGGCCGCGATCGCCCACTTCATCGATCGCCTGGACGACGGCTCACCGTTCGAGACGGCGCCGGCCGACAATCTCGAGACCCTGCGGCTCGTGGAGGATTGCTACCGGCTCGCGGGCCGGGCGGAGGCGCGATGACCGGGGCAAGGCCCCTTGACGCCAGCCCGCTCCTCCGGCGCGAGGGCATCGGTGTCATCGTGGCGCGCCTGGAGGAGGACATCATCTTCGGGCGGCTCGCCCCCGGGGCCCGCCTGACCGAGGATACCCTGATGGCGCGCTTCGGCGCCTCCCGCCACTTCATCCGTCAAGCCCTGGTCGAGATGGAGCGCCGGGGCGTCGTTCGGCGGGAGCGGAACATCGGGGCGACGGTCCGTTCCTACTCCGCCGCGGAGGTGCGGCAGATCTACGAAGTCCGCGAGATGCTGACGCGACAGGCGATGCTGATGATCCCGCTGCCGGCCGAGCCCGGACTGATCGCCCAACTCGAAGCGCTCCAGGACGCTTACCGCGACACGGTGGAAAAGCGCGACCTGCGCGGCATCCACGAGGCGAATGACGCCTTCCATATCGCCCTGTTCGATGCCTGCGGGAACCCGTACCTCGTGCGCACGCTCACCGACTACATGGGCCTGACGCTTTCGATACGCGCCAAGAACCTGGCGGATGCCGACGGTCTTCGGGTCTCGATCGATCATCATCGAATTATGATCGACCTCCTGCGTGGGCGCGATCGCTGGGCGCTCGCGCAGCTCTGCGTCGATCATATGCAGCCGAGCAAGGCCGATTACCTGGCTCGCATTGCCAGTGACGAGATTGGGGATTCGCGGTCATCAATGACCGCGTCACGCCGCGTCTCCCCGGCCGCGCTCACGCGAGAAACGCCATCGGTGCTGCCCGAGAGGTTGATGTCCGCTTCGGAACCGTTCTCGTCTGGCGTCGAGTGACCGTGATGGGCGCGAAGCCGAAGGTCCGGTTTTGCGTGAAACGGCAGTTCGGCATGCCGTTGTCTGGCCGTTAGCGGAATGGCTGCTTCGGAGCAGGCGGCCCGTAAAAGCGGACGCGCAGCTTCCGACCCGCTCGACGTATTACGGGCTATCGAGCAACCTGTCGCAAGCGGACATCGCTCTCGTTGAGCCCAATGGCTGAGCGGAGTTCAGTGGCGCTCGTCTGAGCCCGATCCGGTTGTTGCCATCGTACGACCTACGAGGTCCCGGATCCGATCACGGGTTGGAGCATCGCCGAAGAGGATCCGATAGACGATCGGCGAAACGACGCCGTCCAATACGGCCTCCGGGTCTGGGAAGCTCTCGCCGCGTTCCGCCGCCCGTTCGGCCATGATCGCGATCTGCTCGCGAGAGTAGGAGCAGCATCGCTGCGAGCAGTTCGTGTCCGCTGCCGCCAGGACGTCCCGGATGAGTTCGCGCCCGGGTGCCGACGACATCTCCTCCGCATACTGCTCCGCCCAAGCCTCGAGATCGGTCCAACCGTTGCCTGTGTCGATCGGATCGGAGTCGGGCCGAAGCCGCTCGACCGCCACGTCGGCGAAAAGCTCCCCGAGGGTGCCCCAGCGTCGATAGATGGTGGAGGGCGTCACGCCTGCGGCCGTTGCTATCAGCGGCACGGTAATCTCCGATCGGTCCATAGTCGCCAGGAGTTCGCGCACGGCCGTCTGCACCGACGCCTGGACTCTGGCGCTCCGTCCGCCCGGTCGCGGCCCCTGCTTGGCGTTCATCGTAAACCCCGCGCTCTATGCCGCGCCACAAACGCAAAGAATTTGCTTTTGTGGCGATCATGTCATACATGACTAACGCAACGATTTAGCGTTAAGAGGCGGATATGGCCATAGCCGTTCCAACCGCGGATGCGCATGTCGCGAAGCGATACGCCCTGCCATTCCACGCGTTCGTACTCGGCACGTTCCTCGCGGCCTCGTCCGCCCCGACGCCCCTGTACCGGTTCTATCAGGAGACCTACTCGCTCTCCCCGATCGTCACGACCGCAGTGTTCGCGGTCTATGCATTGGCCCTTCTGGCGGCGCTCCTTGTCGCCGGATCCCTATCGGACCACCTCGGTCGGCGACCCGTGATCTTCGGCGCCATCCTCCTAGAGCTCACGGCGATGCTGCTGTTCGTGGTGTCCGACGGAGCCGGACACCTCATCGCGGCTCGGATCGTACAAGGCATCGCGACCGGCATCGCGGCGAGTTCGCTGGGGGCGGCCCTCGTCGACGTCGATCGTGCCCGTGGACAACTCGTCAACTCGCTTGCTCCCCTCCTCGGCATGGCCGTGGGGGCACTCGGCACGAGCATCCTCGTGCAGTATGCCCCGCACCCGCTGCATCTCGTCTACGCCATCCTCGGTGCGATATTCGGGATCCAGGCGGTCATACTCTGGCTGACGGCCGAGACGGGCTCCCGTCGGATCGGAGCGTTGCATTCGCTCTGGCCTCGGGTCGTCGTGCCGCCGCAGGTCAGGAGAACCCTGATCGCGGTGACGCCGAGCAACGTGGCGATGTGGATGCTCGGCGGCTTCTACCTGTCCCTCGTGCCCTCCCTCGTCGCGGTGGCGACCGAAACGCGGACGCCGTTGATCGGCGGGGCGATGGTGACGGCCCTCATGCTGTCGGGTGCCCTGGCCATTACGCTGCGACGGACCTTGGCCGCCAGCTCCAATCTCACCGTCGGCACGATTGCCATGACGACGGGTCTCGCGATCGTCCTCGCGGGGATGCATGGCGGGAGCGTGCTTGTTCTGATCGGAGGTACGCTCGTGGGTGGCGCGGGCTTCGGCACCGGCTTTCTGGGCGCGCTGGGATCGATCATACCGCTCGCGCGGCCGGACGAGCGCGCGGAACTCCTGGCGGCGTACTATCTGCAGAGCTATCTGGCGTTCAGCCTGCCCGCGCTTCTGGCGGGATATCTCGTGCGCCAGATCGGCTACACTTCTACGGCCGACGTCTATGCGACGACAGTCATCGTCATCGGTGCCGTCGGGCTTGTCGTCCGTTGGTCGATGTCATCCAGATCCGCCCCAGCCGTCTGAGCGGTCACGGTAGAACCGATCCGCCTTCGGCGTGTCTGGCTCGGATCAAGGGGTCTGCCCGTCACGGCTAACCCGGATGATCCGTCGGACTTCGGTGGCTGCGTAACGGAGAACTCTTCAGCTGGCCAGAGGGCACGAAAGCCCGGCCGGAGTCAGCTATTCGAAACCGAGCTCTGAATGCAGTCGCGTTTGGATTCTGTTGGGCCCGTTGAGAAACAGTCCTGATCGACCAGCGACGAAAGAAAACCGCTCAGATATGGCGTTTGGTGAACGTCTGCCCCTACCTGATGCCGAATGAAAGCCGCCGGTCCGCACTTCACCTAGCTTGCTCGCTACCTATCTCGCGACGTAGCAGCGATGCCACTGAGGAAGAGTTCCACTGCGCCCGTGGCTCTGAGCCGTATTTCGTCTCCGTTGGGTGCTCCACTTAGTCCTAGGACGACCTGCAGATGCAGATTGTCGCGCACCATGCCGACGAAGTGATCTGCCGCGACCGCCGTGTCGATCGGTTTGATCTCGCCTCGTCTCATCGCAGCGTCGAGGAGGATCTTGAGTTCGCGTGCCGCTCGCCCCGGCCCCTTGTCGTAGAAGGCTCGCGCGAGGTGCGGGAAGCGGTGCGCCTCGTTGACGATCCCGCGGTAGACGCCGACGAGGTCCTTGGACGTGTACGCACTGATCAGTCTCTCGGCGACCCGCACCAGCGCCGTCCTGATGTCCAGGGGCTCGTTGCCACCCGGTTCGTGCAGGGGCGCCAAGACGTCGTCGGCGAGTTCGCTCACGAGCGCCGTGAACAGGGCTTCCTTGTTGCCGAACTCGGCGTAGATCGTGCGCTTGGAGCCGCCGATGCGCGCGATGATCATGTCGATGCTGGTGGCAGCGAAGCCGTGCTCAAAGAATACGTCGGCCGCGGCGCGCAGGATGCGGCTGCGTCGCTCCGCGGCTGAAGGCCGTCTCAAGACGTTCATCGCCGCGCTGCTCATCGTCGCCCGAACCAGAAATGGGTAGGATAGGTTACCTTCGACCCTGGCGCGCGGCCAACACTGTGACGTCGCGGCGTAGTCACCCAAACAGCCTGACCGCGATCTCGGCGGTATGGCGGCCCTGGAACTTGGCACCTTCCAAATCGGTCACGCTCGGCCGACGCGAGAGGTCACTGTCGGCGATGGTGGTGGCGCCGTAGGGTGAGCCACCGACCGCGTGGCCGGTTTCGAGCTGCCCCTTGAACGAATAGGGCAAGCCGACGAGTACGAAGCCGTGGTGCAGAAGCGTCTTGTGCATCGACAGGATCGCCGCCTCGTTGCCACCGTGCTGCGAAGCCGTGGATGAGAACGCGCCTCCGAGCTTTCCAATCAGCGCGCCTCTCTTCCACAGTGGTGTCGTGCGCGACCAGAAGGCGGACATCTGAGAGCACATATTGCCGTAGTTCGTGGGCGTGCCGCAGATTACGGCGTCGTAGGCGACGAGATCGTTCGGGTCGGCCTCCGGGTGCTCGGTGTTGATCTGGAACTTGGCCGTTTCGACGACCTTCTGCGGCACGGTCTCCGGCACGCGCTTGAGTGCGGCTTTCGCGCCGGTGGTCTCCACGCCTTCCGCGGCGGCGCGTGCCATTTCCTCTATGTGTCCGTAGCTCGAATAGTACAGAATCAGCACCTTCGCCATCGCGTGCACCTCATCAGACATCGACGACACCGGTCCGACGGTCGCCGGATAGTGGCAGACGAGACCTGGCGTCAGTCCGCGGTGAGAGACCCCTCAGCGGCCGGTCCGTCGCGAAGAATGTACGGTACGGTACGGTACCACGCAAGGCCGACGATGATTATCCCGCGCCGTTGATGCAACGGGCACCTGTAGCCGGAACTCGCGGAGCAAGCGTCTGTTCTGCCGACCGTGTCTGGACTGGAGCGAGCGGCGACCGCACCTCGCCGGCCGTCTCGGGGCACTGCTGTGCCGCCGCTGCGAGGAGTTCGGCTGGGTCGACCGGACCCGGGACGGGCGGATCGTCACGGTGACCGTCGCCGGTCGGCGCGGGTTCGCGAACACCTTCGGGTTCCACGTTTGAGATCGCGGCGCAGGGGGAATGGATCGAACGCCGGCGTCGAGGTCGTCGACTACGGCTCTGCCCTACCGCGGCTGAGGTCGCTACCAGGCCGCTCGCAACCACGCGGCGACGAGCGGGTCTCGTCCTCCGAGACGGCGTCTGGCCCTAAGGCCCTCTGCCCGCTGTCGTGAGCCCCGTGGGCGGTCGTGAAGTCGTACGCGACCGCGCGGAGCTGCTCCTCCCAGTCGCCGATCGCCTTCCGGGCCCCCTCCTCGTCGTTCTCGTCCCAGGCGATGCCGGGATGCGCCAGGGTCCGCTCGGTTGCTACTTTGCGTGCTCATGCATCCGCCGGTGGACCTCGCTCCATGCTCGATGCGAGCGGCAGCGCTGGGACGCACAGTGCCGCCATGGCCCAGAACGCGCCGGCCCCGAGCGCGCCGAACAGAAGGCCGGCCGTCGCGGTCAAGACGGCCGAGGCCACGCCGAGACCGAGCGTGCCGTAGAGGGTCTGCGCGGTGGCAGCGAGGCGCTCCGGCACGAGCGAGGTGATCAGGCGCATGTTGGCGAGGTGCAGCAGCGCGAAGGTGAGCCCGTGCGTGAGTTGGATGACGGCTAGAACCGGGACCGAGGCCGTCGAGGCCAGAACCGACCAGCGCAGCACGCCCAGCCCGGCAGCCAGCATCGCGGCCTGGGCGGTGCTCGCGCGCGACAGCAACCACGGACCGGCGAGCACGAAGACGAAGACCTCCGAGGCGACGCTCTCGGACCACAGCAGGCTGATCGTGCCCGGCCCGATGCCGGCCTCGCGCCAAAGGATCACCGCGAAGCCGTCGTTGAGCGCATGGCTGCCGATGACCAGAGCGGCCACGATGAGCATCCGGCGGAACAGTGCCATTGCGAGGAGCTCGCGTACGCCGTCGAGGCCGAGGCTGGCCTGCGGCTCCCGCGGACCGGCAGCCGGTACGCGGCTCGTGGCGAGGGCCATGACGAGGAACAGGACACCGCTCGACACGATGATACTCGCAACGCCGGCCCGGGCAACGAGCAGCCCGGAGGCCAGGGTCCCGAGCACGAACGCCGCCGAGCCGGCACCCCGAACCCAGCCGTACGAGAAGGTGCCCTCCCGCTCCGCGGCGGTGAGCGCGAGCGCGTCGGACAGCGGCGCCAGGGCCGCGATGGCGCTCGCGTGCAGCATGCTGACCAGCATCAACGGCCAGAAGCCGTACCCAGCGAGGTAGGCGAAGGAGATCACCCCGGCGGCGGCGGCGGCGATGCCGAGGACGGCCCTGGTCGCGTCGTAGCGGTCGGCGAGGTGACCTGCGACGGGGCCCGCGGCGAGTCGCATCAGCGTGCCCGCGGCGAGCACGACGCCGATCTCACCCGCGCTCAGGCCGCGCTCGCCAAGGAAGCTCGGCAGAAAGGGCGACTCCGTCCCGTAGGCGGCGTAGAGCGAGCCCTGAAGGAGAACGAAGGCAGGAAAGGAGCCCGTCAGGACGCTGGACCAGGCCTTCGCTCCCGTTCGCGCATCCATGTCGCAGGCTCCAAGCCGTCACGCCGGCTCGGCAGACGCCTCGCCAGTGTGCCCTGAGGGAGCACTCGTGCCCAGGAGGCGACGGCCCACCGTCCACACGGCCAAGCCGATGCCCGCGACGCCGGCCAGGGCGAAGAACGACGCTGAAAAGCCGAGATACTGCGCGACGAGCCCGGCGAGCAGCGGGCTCACGGTCGCGCCCGCACCGTAGGCGGTCATGACGCCGCCGAGGCCGGCCGTCGCGTGGCCCGTGCCCTTCATCATCTCGGCGACGAGCGCCGGGATGGCGACGCCGCCGAGACCCATCGCCAAGCCTTCGAGCACCTGCACCGGGACGACCAGCGACCACGAGGTCGCGAACGCCGCGAGGATGCCGCGGACCACGACCAGCCCGAGGGCGATGGAGAGCACGCCGGCGTGCCCCCGTCCCCGCGCGACACGGGCGGCCAGGAGCGCGGCCCCGACCATCGTGGCCTGCGAGACGACGGTCATCACGCCGGTGGTCAGGCTCGGATCGGCGCCGGCCGCCGTGCGCGCCTGCGCCAGAAACGGCAGCATGGCGCCGTTCGCGGTTTGGTAGGCGAACACGGTGCCTGCCAGGATCAGCAACGGCTTGGTCTCGAACAACACGCGAAGGGTCGAGCGCTCGTCCTGCTCGCCGCCCCGCGCCGTTCCGTGGTCGATGCTGCCCTTGTCGACGGTGAGCAGCACGCCGCACGAGGCGACCGCCATGACCACGATGGCGATGGCGACGTAGCCGAGCCCGAGCGTGTAGCCGAGCACCCCCGACAAAGCTGCGTTCGCGGCGTTGCCGGCGTGGTTGTACGCCTCGTTGCGCGAGACGCGGTGGCCGTAGGCTTTCTGCCCGACGATGCCGAGCGTGACCGCCGCGACCAGGGGCGCGATGCTGGTGTCGGCGACGCCGATGACCAGTTGCGACACGCCGATCAGCCACAGGCTGTCGGTGGCGACCAAAGCGACGGCGCCCAGGGCGATGGCGAGGACGGCGGCTGCAAGCGCCGCCCGCTTGTACGTGGTCCGGTCGATCAGCGCCCCGACCGGCGTCGTTGCGAGCAGGCCCGCGAAGCCGGCGAGACCCATGGCGAAGCCGGTGGCGGCGGGGTCGAAGCCCTGTTTCTGCAGGTATACGCCGAGAAACGGGCCGAAGCCCTCGCGCGCGCCTGCCAGGGCGAAGTTCAGAGCACCGAGACTGAAAGCTGGCTGCATGTTGTCCGTCTCAGGTGCGGCAACGTCGCCGGATGAAAACTGGCTGGGCCCCAGAACAGGAGTGCCGCGCGGCAGGTTTGCGGGGTGCCGGCGCATAACCCGGCTCGCCGGAGATGTTCGTGCTGACCGAGCAAGAAGTTGTGGCGTCACCTGTCGATCAAGGGACGCCGAACCAGGCCCTGCGAGCGGTGGTCGCCGTCCCGGTCTTCAACGAAGCCGAACGCATCGAGTATTGCCTGCGCGCCCTGGACGGACAGGAGGGTCTCGGGGGAAGCGGGCTCGGCGTCCTGCTGTTCCTGAACAACTGCACGGATGGGACGGCCCATGTGGTCGCAGCCCTTCGGACGTCCCTGCGTCGCCCGGTTCGGGTAATCGAGCGGGCGTATGCCGAGGCAAACGCAGGATGGGCACGGCGGGCGGCCATGGAGGCCGCGGCGGCGTGGTTGGAGGAGAGCGGGACGCCGGACGGCGTCATCCTCACGACCGACGCGGACAGTCGGGTCCCGAACGATTGGGTCGCGCGCAACCTCGCCGCCATCACGGACGGTGTCGATGCCGTGGCCGGCCGGATCGCCCTCGACGAGGCGGATGCCGCGCGCCTGCCCGCATCCTTGCACGCGCGCGGTGCGCTGGAGGGCGCCTACGAGGCGCTGCTCACGGAGCTTGAAGCATGGATCAACCCGGTCGCGCACGATCCCTGGCCGCGGCACTGGACGACCTCGGGCGCGACGCTCGCGGTTCGGCTCGCCACCTACCGGCAGGTCGGCGGCATGCCGGCACTCGCGGTCGGCGAGGACAAGGCCTTCGTGTCGTCGCTGCTGTCGAGCGACGCGCGGGTCCGGCACGACCCTGACATCCTCGTGGTCACCTCGGGGCGGCTCGACGGGCGCGCACCCGGCGGGGCCGCGGACACGATGAAGCTGCGCTGCGAGGTGCCCGAAAGCCCGTGCGACCCACGGCTGGAGCCGCTTCCGCGGGCCCTGTTCCGGTTCGCCTGCCGACGCCGGATGGGCCGGTTGCAGGCCTCGCGGCGCGTTGGTCGCACGGCGCTCTGGGCTCCATGGCTCGGCATCCAGGCAGATGTGGCGGCGGCGATTGCTGATCTCGCCACGCTCGGCGCTGTTCTCGCCGCGACCGAGGCGGCCAGTCCCCTGCTCAGGTATCGCCCGCTGCGGCCTGCCGAACTTCCCCGCCAGATCCGACACGCCCGCGCCGTCCTGGGCCTGCTCCGGTCAACGAGCAAGGTCCTCGGCCGCTCCCGTAGGTCGACGGTCGTCGCGGTGGAGGATGCCTCGCAAACGTCGGCGGAGCGTGCCGGCCATGCCTGAGCCCCTGGCCTACCGCGTCCAGAAGCACGCCGCGCGTCGCCTACACTACGACTTCCGGCTGGAGCTCGGCGGCGTCCTCAAGAGCTGGGCGGTCACCCGTGGCCCGAGCCTCGTCGCGGGCGAGCGGCGCCTGGCCGTCGAGGTCGAGGACCACAGTCTGGACTACGCCGATTACGAGGGCGTGATCGCAGCGGGTAGCTACGGGGCGGGCGTCGTGCTGCTGTGGGACCGCGGCATCTGGGAGCCGGACGGCGACCCGGCCGCGGCGCTTGCGGCGGGGTCGCTCGCGTTCACGTTGCTCGGCGAGAAGCTGTCGGGACGGTGGCGCCTCACGCGCATGAAACCGCGGCCCCGTGAGCGGCATGTCTCTTGGCTGCTGGTCAAGTCGCGCGACGCGATCGCACGCGAGCCGGGCGAGCCGGACATCTTGGAGGAGCAACCGCGCTCGGTCCTGACAGGCTGCACGGTCGAAGAGATTGCCGCCGCGGCGGCCTGATGGGAGCAAAGCACATGGACCAGAGGACCCCGCCCGACCTGGCGTCCGACGCGGTAGCGGCCGCGCGGCAGGCGGCCCTCGCTGCCGCTCGCCGTGCGAACGAACAGGACCGCGACGACGGCTTCCCGGCGGAGGACGTCGCCGACCTCGGCCGCCTCGGCCTGCTTGCTGCGCCCATTCCCGCTGACGAGGGCGGCGTCGGCCTCGGTGAAGAGCCGGATGCGTGCGGCCTCGCCGCGGTGCTGCGCCTCGTCGGGTACGGGAGCCTCGCGCTCGGGCGCATCTACGAGGGCCACGTGAATGCGCTTCAGCTCGTCGCCCGGTACGGTTCGCTCTCGCAGCGGGCGCGCTTGTTCGCGGATGTGCGCGACGGACACCTGTTCGGGGTCTGGAATACCGACCCGCCCGGCGACTGCCTGAAGCTGGGGGATGACTGCCGGCTCCGCGGCGTGAAGACCTTCGCGTCGGGTGCTGGCTTCGTCACGCGGGCCCTGGTGACGGTCAAGCGCGCGCCGGGTGCTCCGCCGTTGATGCTGGTTGTGCCGCTGGAGCCCGGCAGCCGCGCCGACCTCTCGGGATGGCACGCCCATGGCATGCGCGCGTCCGCGACCGGCACTGTCGACTTCGAGGACATCGCCGTCACCGGGGACGAGATCCTGGGCGGGTGGGACGACTACCACCGCCAGCCGGTCTTCTCGGGCGGCGCTTGGCGGTTCGCCGCCGTGCAGCTCGGCGGCGTCGAGGCCGTGTTCGACGCGTGGCGCGGGCATCTCGCCGCGATCGGCCGCGGCGCGGACGCGCACCAGCTCGCGCGCCTCGGCGAGGGCGCCATCGCGGTGGAAGGCGCGCGGGGGTGGGTCGAGCGTGCCGCACGGATCGTCTCAGAGGACGACCTCGCGCCCGAGCGCATCGTCGCCTTCGTCAACTTGGCCCGGCTTGCGGTGGAGAAGGCCGGCCTCGAAGTGCTGCAGCTCGCCCAGCGCTCCGTCGGCCTGCAGGGCTTCCTGCGCGAGCATCCCCTGGAGCGGCTCTCGCGGGACCTCGCCACCTACCTGCGCCAGCCCGCGCCGGACCGGGCCCTCACCACCGCGGCGGCCGAGATCCTTGCGGGGACTGGTACGGCCGGAGACCTCTTCGACGGGCGGAGCGAGCGATGATGCGGTACGACCACTCCTTGCCGCCGAGCTACTTCGACGAGCGCTACGCCGCCGATCCGGACCCCTGGCAGTTCGAGACCAGCGACTACGAGCGGGCGAAGTACGCGGCGACGCTCGATGCCTTGCCGCGGGCCCGGTACGCCACCGCCCTGGAGGCCGGCTGCTCCATCGGCGTGCTCACCGAGGCCCTGGCCGGGCGCTGCGACGCCCTGGTCAGCATCGACCTTGCCGAACGCGCCCTGGCGCGGGCGCGGCAACGGTGCCGGGAACTGGCGCACGTACGATTCGAACGCGTCCAGGTTCCGGGGCAATGGCCGGATGGGACGTTTGATCTGATCCTCCTATCGGAGGTCGTCTACTACCTCGATGCCGGTGACGTCGCTCGCTTGGCCGAGCGCGTTCGAAACTGCCTGCGGCCTGGTGGGGACGTCGTGCTCGTGCACTGGACGGGCGAGACCCACTATCCGCTCACCGGTGATGAGGCGACGGCACGCTTCATCGAGTGCGCCCGCGCTTTTCTGCGGGTCCTCGGTCAGACCCGGACGGACAAGTACCGCCTCGACGTTCTGGGCGACCGCCACAGGCAACCATGACGGTAACCGAATGGCTCGTTACGCTGCCAACCCCGGCCGGGTCAGCCGCGGCTTGCACCGGCTGATCGGCGATCAGCCGGGTTGCGGCCCCGCCGGGGCCGCCGATCCGGTTGCAGCACAGGCCGAGTTCCTGTTGCAGGCAAATCCGCAGCTCACGCAGGGCCAGCGGAACGCCGGCAGTCCCGAGGAAGCGCACCGCCTGATGGCGGATGCGTGGAAGTTCGTGGGCTATGATCGTCCCGGCGGCGGGAACGCGGCACGGCTGTCGACGACGCAAGCCTACGCCAAAAGCTTCGGGTGGGTGCCTGCACCAGAAGATCTTCTACTCGCTGAAGGAAGCTCAGATCGTGATCGGGCCGTGGAAGAACATACAACCGCGTCCGACCGCACTCATCCTTGGGCTACGGGCCGCCCGCGCCTGTAGCTACCCGGATCTGGCCTTCCGGCTACCCATGGCCGCTACCATGCAGCAGCCTGTCACTCGGCTCGGTCCAAAATACCGGTCAGGTCACGCACGACGGAGGCGATCCGTCGCGCAATACAGCTACGTCAAGAGAGCGTGAGAGAAGCGGCCGAGCGCTACGGCGTCAGCCCGACGACGATCCAGAAATGGCGAGCCCGGCAGACGACAGGTGATGCCGCCATGGGGCCGAAGCAGCCCCGATCGACGGTTCTGACCCTCGAGGAGGCCATCATCGTGGCCTTCCGACGGCACACCCTGTTGCCGCTGGATGACTGTCTCTATGGCCTGCAGCCCACGATCCCGCATCTGACGCGCTCGTCGTTGCACCGTTGCCTTGAGCGGCACGGCATCAGCCGCCCGCCGGAGATGGAGGGCTACAGGCCTAAGGAAAAGCGCTTTGCCAATTCCCCCATCGGCTACATGCACATCGATATCGCCGAGGTCAGGACAGAACAGGGCAAGCTCTACCTGTTTGTGGCCATCGACCGAACCTCAAAGCTGGCTTTCGTCAAGCTGGAAGCTGAAGCGAACCGCTACGCAGCATCGGACTTCCTTCGCGCACTGATCGCGTTCGTGCCGGACAAGATTAACACCGTGCTGACCGACAAGGGGGTGCGGTTCTGCCATGCCCCGCGCAACCGCTCAGGCCCGACAGCCCTCTACAGCCGGCACATGTTCGCGCGCGTCTGCCACGAGCACGGCATCGAGCATCGCCTGACCACCCATGGAC
>NZ_JAKSXX010000311.1 GCF_022829385.1 Methylobacterium sp. J-070
ACTGAGACCGGTAGCTGCGCGCGAAATGGGCCGCGCTCGAGAAGCCGCAGGCCGTGGCGACCTCCCCGATCCTGAGCGGGCTCTGGCGCAGCAGGCGACGGCCATGGGCGAGGCGGATGGCCCTGTACTGGGTCGAGAAGCTCAGCCCGAGCTTCTCGAGGAACAGCCGGTCGAGGTGACGCGGGCTGATCGAGACCAGTCGCGCCATGGCCTGCCGGCCGAGCGGCGCCTCCACCGTCTTCTCCATCGTTTCGAGCACCGCCAGCAGGGCCGGATGTCGGATCCCGTACCGCTCCACCGCGGAGGCCCGTTGCGGGTCGTCGGCGGCGCCGATTGCGGTGTGGAGGAACCAGTCGGAGACGCGGCGCGCGAAGGCTTCCCCCATGCGCTCGGCGATCAGGGCGTGGGCCATCTCCAAGGGGGCGACGCCGCCGCCGCAGGTCAGGCGATCGCCGTCGGTGACGTAGCGCGCCCGGGTCAGACGCGCGTCCGGGAAGGTCTCGACCGTGGCGCCGGCATATTCCCAGTGGAGCGTGAACGCGCGATCGGCCAGCAATCCCGCCGCGGCCATGAGGTAGGGACCGCCCGAGATGCCGCCGATGCAAACGCCGAGCCGGGCCATCCGCCGCAAGGTCGCGTGGATCTCCGGCCTGTCCCACCCGCTCGGCTCGCCGCCCGCGCAGACGAAGAGCGTGTGGAGATGGCCGCGCAGGCGCGGCAGCGCCTCGACGGGGACCTCCGTGCCCGATGAGGCGGCCACGCGGCCCGCTGCCTCGCCGAAATAGCGCAGCCGGTAGAGTTGCCGCCCGGCGAGATCGTTGGCCGCGCGGAACGGCTCGCAGGCCGAGGCGAAGGACATCAGCGCGAAGCCGGGCACGAGGATGAAGCCGATCTCCTGCGGCCAATCCCCGGTCTCTGCATACATTCCGCCCGCGCCCTCCGCTGTCCGATGGCTCAATCGTGCAAGAAACCGTCCGTATCGGTCAAACGCGACGCCGGACATGCATCATTCTGTGTGCCGTCCACCCGTGCCGCGCGAGACCGCCTCCGGATGCCCCGACCTGTCGATCTGTCCCCGTCCGGCGATGCGGCGGCCCCAGGCCCCGGCGCCGGGCCGGAGCGTCGGCGATGAGCCGCCGGTTCGATGTCGCCGTCCTGGGACTCGGCGCGATGGGCAGCGCCGCGCTCTACCAGGTGGCGAAGCGGGGCGCCGCGGTGGTCGGGCTCGACCGCTTCGCGCCGCCCCACGCGCTCGGGTCCAGCCACGGCGAGACGCGGATCACCCGTCAGGCGGTCGGTGAGGGCGCCGACTACGTCCCCTTCGTCACCGCCTCGCACCGCATCTGGCGCGAGCTGGAGGCCGAGACGGGCAAGACCCTGCTGAACGCCTGCGGGGCCCTCGTCATGGCGCCGGGCCACGGCGTCTCCTCGCATCACGGCAAGCCCGACTTCGTCGGACGCTCCATCAGCGCCGCGGAGGGCGCCGGCATCGCCCACGAGGTGCTCGACGGTGCGGAAGTGTCCCGCCGGTTCCCGCAGTTCCTGAACCTCGCGGGTGACGAGAAGGCCTATTACGAGCCGGGCGGCGGCTACGTGTTTCCGGAGCGCTGTCTCGCGGCGCAGCTCGGCCGCGCGGGCGCCGCGGGTGCCGAGATCCGCACCAATTGCGAGGTGGTCGGGCTGCGGCAGGACGGGAGCGGCGTTCGCATCGACACGGCGGAGGGGACCATCCTGGCCGACCGCGCCGTGGTGGCCGCCGGCGCCTGGACGGCGCCGCTGCTCGGGAGCCCGTTCGACCGGCTGCTGACCATCCGCCGTCAGCTCCTGCACTGGTACGCGCTGGCGGATGAGGCCGCCTACGGACCGCATTCGCCGGTCTTCATCTGGATGTACGGGACGAGCGACACGGAATACTTCTACGGCTTCCCACCGCTCGACGGCTCCATCAAGGTCGCGACGGAGCAGTACAGCACCACCACCACCGCCGACGGGGTGGAGCGTCGCGTCGATCCGTCCGAATCCGTCGACATGTACAGGCTGCGCGTCGCGAACCGGCTGGCCGGCGCGACCCCGGAGGTCGTCCGGGCCGCGGCCTGCGTCTACACGGTGACGCCCGACCGCGGCTTCATCATCGACCGGCATCCCGCGATGAGCCGGGTCCTGGTGGTCTCCGCCTGTTCGGGGCACGGCTTCAAGCACTCGGCCGGCATCGGCGAGGCCGTTGCGGCGGACCTGGCCGGGACCGGCGGCACGGTCGATCTCAGGCCCTTCGCACTGGCACGTTTCAGTTGATGTGTTGGCCGATGGCTCGTGGATTGCTTGAAACCATGTCAAGATCGGCCGACCCGAGCAGGAAAGATCCGATGCAACTCACGATCCGCACCCTTCTGACCACCGGTGCGATGATGGCGCTCGCGGCGTTCTCGTCCGTCACGCTGCCCGGCCGGGCCACGGCCGCCGACGGCGTCGACGCGATCAAGAAGCGCGGGACGCTGATCGTCGGCGTGAAGGCGGACTACAAGCCGTTCGGCTTCCGCGACCCGAGCGGGACGATCATCGGCCTCGAGCCCGATCTCGCCGCCGACCTCGCCAAGAGGTTGGGCGTGAAGCTCGAACTCGTGCCGGTCGTCTCGGCCAACCGGATCGAGTTCCTGCAGCAGGGCAAGGTCGATCTGCTGATCGCCACCCTCTCGGACAAGCCCGAGCGCCGCCGCGTCGTCCAGGCGATCGACCCGAACTACTATTCCGACTTCGTGAACGTCCTGCTCCCCAAGAATTCGGGCATCACCGACTGGGCGCAACTGAAGGGCAAGCCGCTCTGCGCCACCTCGGGGGCCTGGTACAACAAGGACGTCGCGCGGACCTACGGGGCGGAGATCGTCGCCTTCGACGGATCCGAGAAGCCGCTCTTCGCGCTCAAGCAGGGCAACTGCATCGGCTACGTCTACGACCAGAGCATGCTGCAGGGTAAGCTGCTCGACGACGACTGGAAGACCGATTACGCGCTGCCGCTCAAGGGCATCCTCGATGCCCCGTGGATGATGGCGGTGGCGCAGGGCAACACCACGCTCCAGACCGCCGTCGCGGACGCCACCAAGGACTGGATGAAGACCGGCTTCATCGTCGACGAGGAGAAGAAGTGGGGCATCGAGCCGACCGCTTACTCGAAGGCGATGTACGAGAAGTACAAGAACGCGACCAACTGATGCGGTCCTGCAGAACGGCTCCGGGCGTTCGCCCGCGATGATCGCCACGATTCAGGCGTGGTTCCAGCAGCTCTACGAGACCGCGGGCTTCAACTTCACGGTCTTCTACGATCCCTACGACTGGGACCGGTACGTGGCCGGCCTGCGGATGACGCTGCTGCTCGGGATCAGCACGATCCTGGCCAGCCTCGTCATCGGTGCCGTCGGCGCGCTCCTGCAGAGCGGGCCGTCGCGCTTCCTGCGGGCGCTGGTCAACGGCTTCGTGGTCGTGTTCCGCAACACGCCGCCGCTCGTGCAGATCTTCTTCTTCTATTTCGGGCTCGGGACGCTGCTCCCGGACATCCGCTCGGCGGACGGCCTGCGCGCGCCGATCCTCAACAACGTCCAGTGGGCGATCATCTCGCTGTCGCTGTTCGCGGGGGCGTTCAACGTCGAGATCTTCCGCTCCGGCATCGAGGCCGTGCCCCGGACCACGATCGAGGCCGCCGAGGCCCTGGGCTACACCCGCTTCAAGGCCTACCGGCACGTCGTCCTGCCGCTGGCGCTGCGCGTCTGCCTGCCGGCCTTGAACAACAACCTCATCAACCTCCTGAAGACCACGACGCTGGCCTACGCCATCGCGGTCCCGGAGACCCTGTACGCGGTCAAGCAGATCTGGTCCGAGTCGCAGAACGTCCTCGAGATGATGCTCGTGCTGCTGGCGACCTACGCGGTCCTCGTCGGCGTGCTCGTCTGGATCATGCACCGCTGGGAGCGCGCCCTGCGCATTCCGGGATACGGCCGATGAGCGCCCCGGATCCGCACGGCCGGGATGCGCGCGGCCCGGGCGAAGCGCGCCCGGGGGCTCTGCCGGTCCTGCTGCCCTTCGCGCTTCGCAAGGACCGCCCGGCGGCGCGCCTGCGCCCGGCCCACCTCTGGCTGCTCACAGGGCTCGCCCTCGTCGCCGTCCCGGCCTGGGCGCAGGGCGGGGCCGCCGCGCTGTCCCCGCTTGCGGTCGTGATCAAGTGGGCGCCCCTCCTGCTCACGGGCTTCGCCTTCAATGTCGCGATCTCGCTGATGGCGATGGCGATCGGGACGGTGGCCGGCATCGGGCTCGGGCTGGCCATGCTGGCGGAGGGGCGGATCCTGCCCCGCCTCGCGTGGTGCGCCACGCAGGTCTTCCGCAACGTGCCCTGGCTGGTGCTGCTGTTCTTCGTGATGTTCCTGGTGCCGTTCCAGGTCACGGTGTTCGGCATCCGCGTGCCGCTGCCCGACTGGGTGAAGGCGACCTTCGGCTTCAGCCTGCCGGTCATGGCCAACGTCGCCGAGATCGTCCGCGGCGCGGTGCGCTCGGTGCCGAACACCCAGTGGGAGGCCGCCGAGTCCCTGGCCTTCACCCGGCGGCAGACGCTGTGGCGGATCATCCTGCCCCAGTGCGCGAAGCGGATGCTGCCGCCCTGGATGAACGTCTACGCGCTCATCGCGATGGCGACCGTCCAGGCCTCCATCGTCGGCGTCACCGAGATGCTGACGCTGACCGCGCAGGTGCACGCCGCCGAGGGCGGCCGCCCCGAGCTGTTCGCCCCGCTCTACGGCTTCGCGCTGCTGTGCTTCTTCCTCTACTGCTACCCCATCGACCGGTTCACCGCCGCCCTGGAACGCCGCTTCGAGACCCGCTGAGACCATGACGCGCGCGACCCCGGCCGCCACCCCGTCCCCGAGCTGGACCCCCGATCAGCCGATCGTCCGCGTCGTCGACGTGCACAAGTCCTTCGGGACGTTCGAGGTGCTGAAGGGGATCAGCTTCGATGTCCGCAAGGGCGAGGTCGTCTGCATCATCGGCCCCTCGGGCTCGGGCAAGTCGACGCTGATCCGCTGCATCAACGCCCTGGTGCCGGTCAGCGCGGGCTCGATCGAGGTCGAGGGGATCGAGGTGACCGATCCCCGGCTCGACAAGCTGGCGCTGCGCCGCAAGGTCGGCATGGTGTTCCAGCAGTACAACCTGTTCCCGCACAAGACCGCGCTGCAGAACGTGATGATGGCCCCCATCCACGTCCTCGGGCAGGAGAGGCGCGCGGTCGAGGCCCGGGGGCGGGCGCTGCTCGCCAAGGTCCGGCTGGCCGGCAAGGAGAACGCCTATCCCGGCGAGCTGTCCGGCGGCCAGCAGCAGCGCGTGGCCATCGCCCGTTCGCTGGCGATGCGGCCCGACGTGATGCTGTTCGACGAGGTGACCGCCGCCCTCGATCCGGAGACGGTCAAGGAGGTGCTGGTGACGATCCGGGAACTCGCCGAGGAGGGCATGACCTGCATGCTCGTCACGCACGAGATGAATTTCGCCCGCGACGTCGCCGACCACATCTACTTCACCGACCGCGGCGTCATCGTCGAGCACGGGCCGCCCGCGACCTTCTTCGCCTCCGCCCGGGACGAGCGCACGCGCCGGTTCCTCTCGCAGGTGCTTTGACTCTCCTTTCGCACAACCTCCCCACGCAGCAGGATCGTCCCTGCGCCGAGGAAGCCGATACCGGAGACGACGTGAGCGGCGATGCGGGAGGGGTCGAGGACGACGTTCTCGGCGCCGAGCACGTCGCTGAAGCCGAATGCCGAAGCGATGACGATCAGGCAGGCGCCGACGCCCACCAGCCTGTGGGTCCGCAGGCCGGCCGGCCAGAGCAGGCGCGCGCGCAAGACACCGATCGAGCCGCCGGGGATTGCGGCCAGGACGAGACGCGTGACGATCTCAGGATCACCGATCACTCTGTGTCGGCGATGGGTTGATCGCCTCAGTCCTCACCCGTGTGGCGGCCAGTGTCGCGGCGCGCCCCGCGGCTGCGTAGAGGTTGAGGCGCGCGTACACACCAAAGCTTGAGCCGTTGTCCAGGAAGCCGCCGCCGGGTCCCTGGGTCTCGGTCAGGATCGCGTTCGCTTCGGCAAGTGTGATCGCGGGGAAGGCCGCGGTCAGGAGATGGCCGGCCTCCGGCGCGAGGGTGCCGACATCCTCCTTCAGGTCGGCGGTGCTCCGGTGCACGACCGGCAGACCGTAGGTCTGGGTCGCGCTGTAGAGGGCCTCGTTGGCTGCAGGGTCCTTGAAGCGCCCGCTGTCGGCTGCGGCGCAGGTCGCGATGGTGTCGCCGCAGGCGCCACTCAGATACGCGTGGAGATCGGCCCGCGCCGCCTTCAGGGCTGCGGTATAATCGGTGATGACGATGTCCTTGCCCGATCCATGGCTCATCTCGTTGAGGACGGCGGGGTTCTTGCGGGTCTGCCCGACATAGGCCGGATCGTTGGCGAGCAGATGGGCGACGGCGTGCAGGGCAGTCGCCCGCCCCCCGAGCACGTCCATCGCGTAGTGCGCCCCGACGACGATGCGGTCGTTGCCGTATTCGGCGGCTCGGGCGATCATCTGCTGATAGCGTTCGGGCACCAGGATCGCGAGGACCACCGCCTCGGTGTAGCCATAGGTGGTGTGGCCGCTCGGGTACGAGGGACTGTCGAACAGGTTCTGGTTGGGTCCGCGCAGCCAATCCAGGCTGTGCGAGGGACGGCCGAAATAATCCTCGCTGCGGAAGGCGATCAGGCGCGGCTCGGTCTGGAACGGACGGGAATTGCCATAGGCGTCGGCTCCCCGGCTGCCAGCCGGACGCCCATAGGTCTTACCGAACACATCGATGACGCCGCCGTGGGCGGACAGGATTGCAGCCGCAGCCTCCGACACCGGCGTTTTGCCGTTCGTTGTCGCGTTAGCGAAGAAATATTTGCCCGCGTTCGAGTCGGATTTGGCGATGTTGTTCGTATATCCGATAAAGTCGGCGACCGATTGCGCCACGCTCGTAAATGTCTGAAAATCCTTGTACTGGGCCCGCTCCTGATATGCGGCCCCGAGTTTCGATCCGAGGCCATCGGCGAGTTGGGTGGCGTTGCCGTCGGTGATGAAACTGTCGCGCAGCGCAAATTTCTGCTGCTCCGGGAACGACATGAGGAGTGGCTGAGCGAGAGCGCCGCTCTGAATGTCGCCGGTGATCTTCAGGTTCGCGTCCAGCGCCGCCTTGCCTTCGGGCGAGTTGGGTAACGCGGCAACCGGCGCGAGCCCGGTCAGCGCGGCGATGTTGGGCGGAGATTGCGCCTGCGCGCATGGCGGGACAAGCGTCAGGACGACGATGAGGACGTGTTCGGCAAGTCTGCTCATGGGATGAGCATAGCGCTCTTGGATCTGCGGCGGATAGGGGTGCGTGCGCGCCGTCCGCGAACCCTCCAGAGAGATCGGCCTTCACCAAGCCAGACATGCCGCGCCCATGGCAATGGCGAGGCAGGAGGTGATCCGACGTGCGCTCAGCCGCTCCTTGAGGAACACGCGCCCGATGATGGCGGCGTAGACCACGCTGGTCTCGCGCAGCGCCGACACCACGCCCATCGCGCCGTCCTGCATGGCCCAGATGACGATACCATAGGCGAGGAGCGAGACGAGGCCGCCGGTCAGCGCCATCACCGTCTGCGCCCTGGTGTAGGCCGGTGGTCGTCCACGCATCGCGTAGAATATCGGGGGCATGGTGATGCTCCACAGCAGGAACATGCTGTTCGTGTAGGCGACGCTGCTCCCGGACAACCGTACGCCGATCCCGTCAACGACCGTGTAGGCCCCGATCAACACGCCCGTGGTGAGGGCGGTGGGCAGGAAGTCGGCCGTGAGTCCTTTGCCCTGGAAGGCCAGGGAGATGATGCCCAGTGAGACCAGCAGGATACCGAGGGCGGAGACGATGTTGATGGCTTCGTGAGCGAAGATCATCGCGCCCAGGGCGACCAGAACGGGCGAGGACCCGCGTGAGATGGGATATGTCTGGCCGAGATCGCCGACACGATAGGTCCGCACGAGGGACAGGTTGTAGCCGGTGTGGATGACGGCCGAGGCGATCACGTAGGGCCAGCTCGCCGCATTGGGCCACGGTACGAACATCGCCGCGGTTGCGGTGACGCAAGTGACCGCGACCATCATCAGCGTCATGGACCAGAGCCGGTCGCCGCCGCCGCGGAGCACCGCGTTCCAACCGGCATGCAGGATCGCGGCGCACATCACGCAAGCGAGGACGAACGGACTCATGGAGGCGCCTCAGGTGTGTCGGTGCGGCGCCGGCTGGTGGTGATCAGCGGGGTCGAGGCTGCCGAACGGCCGCTCTCTCGGCGCGATGCGGTGATCGGGCGAGCATGATCGAAACGACGGCCAGCGCGGTCACGGCGGCTGCCGCTGAAGCCCGTATCGGTCGGGCCGCGTCACCCAGCCGGCCGGAGAGCGGAGGGCTCGCGCGCGCGCTGCCGCCGAGGGTGCAGGTGCAGGCCGTGGTTGGTGCCGGTCGCCACCGGCGTCCGCGATGCGTCCCGGGACGGCGCAACAGCGCCTGACGCCGTAAGCTGTGGTGGGAGCGTCATCCGGCTTCCTGCATCGTTCGCGCACAGGATGCCGTCCCCTGGCGAGCCCGGCAAACGACTTATGCTGACGCTCGTGTGAGGAAATCTGACACATCGTGCCGATCACGCATCGACGAGTGATGCGTCCGGAAAGCCGTGAGCAGAAACGTCCCAGCCTCCTGAAGCGGCCTTTCATCACTCGGACCGCAGGTCTCAGGGCAGGCGAACGCAATGCACGCGGATCCTCGGCCGCTATCGGGATGTGCCACGCTTCGAGACGCCGCTTCGGCCGGCCCTCAGGCCTTGATCCGCAGCCCGGTCGCCTGATCGAAGATGTGGAGATGCGCGGCAGGGAACGCGACCTGGATGGTGTCGCTCACGGCAGCGCCATTCGCGGTCTTGAGGGTCAGTGAGGCGTCACCCGGACGTCCCGCATGCACCAGCATCTCGGACCCGAGGTGCTCCACGACCTCGACCGGCCATGTCATGCCCGATGCGTCGGGTCTGACATGTTCCGGCCGGATGCCCAGAATCACCGGGTGACCGTCGGGCCGGTCAAACCGCCGGAGTCCGAGGTCGATGTCGGTGTCCGCCACGCGCACCATCGTCCCGTTGCGGCCGAGGATACCGGGCAGCAGGTTCATCGCCGGCGAGCCGATGAAGCCCGCCACGTAGGTATCGGCGGGGCGCTCGAACACCTCCGTCGGCGTCGCCAGTTGCACCGGCACGCCCTGGTGCATCACGAGCAGTCGGTCGCCCAGCGTCATCGCCTCGACCTGATCGTGCGTGACGTAGAGGCTCGTCACCTTCAGCCGCCGCTGGAGGCGGCGGATCTCGCCGCGCATCTGCACCCGGAGCTTGGCGTCGAGGTTGGACAGGGGCTCGTCGAACAGGAACAGCTTCGGGTCGCGGACGATGGCGCGCCCCATGGCGACCCGCTGGCGCTGGCCGCCGGACAGCTGGCGCGGCTTGCGCTCGAGGAGCGCCTCCAGGCCCAGGAGGGCCGAGGCCGCATCGACCTTTGCCCGGATCTCGGATCGCGGAAGGCCGCGGATCTTCAGCCCGTAGGCCATATTCTCGAACACGCTCATGTGCGGGTACAGGGCGTAGTTCTGGAAAACCATGGCGACGTCGCGCGCCGACGGGTCGAGATCCGTGACGTCGCGTCCGTCGATCAGGACCCGCCCGGAGGTGGGCGTCTCGAGGCCCGCCACGATGCGCAGCAGAGTGGATTTCCCGCAGCCCGACGCACCGACGATCACCAGCATCTCGCCGTCCGCCAGGGCGAGGTCGACGCCCTTCAGGATCTCGGTGCTCCCGAAACTCTTGCGCAGGCCGTCGAGCCTCAGGCCCGCCATCACTTGTCGCCCTCCGTCAGGCCCTTCACGAACCAGCGTTGCATGAGGAGCACCACCGCTACGGGGGGGATCAGCGCCAGCACCGCCGTCGCCATGACCTTGTTCCATTCGGTCGCGGTGTCGACGCCGATCATCTTGACGATGCTGATCACCACCGTGTCGAGCTTCGGATCGGTCGCGACGAGCAGCGGCCACAGGTACTGATTCCAGCCGTAGACGAACAGGATCACGAACAGCGCCGCGATGTTGGCGCCCGAGACCGGGATCAGGATGTCCCGCAGGAAGCGCAGGGGCCCGGCCCCGTCGATCCGCGCCGCCTCGACGAGTTCGTCCGGAACGGCGAGGAAGGTCTGCCGAAAGAGCAGCGTCGCCGTCGCGGAGGCGATGAGGGGAATCGTCAGGCCCGTGAAGCTGTTGATGAGATCGAGGGAGGACATGACCTGGAAGGTCGGGATCAGCCGCACCTCGACCGGCAGCATCAGGGTCAGGAAGATCAGCCAGAAGGCCGCCATGCGGAAGGGGAAGCGAAAGAAGGTGACCGCATAGGCCGAGGGCAGCGACAGGGCGATCTTGCCGAAGGCGATGGCGAGCGCCATCCCGGCCGAGACGAGCAGGGCGCGCCAGACCGGCCCGGCCCCCGCCGACCCGTTCACCAGCACGTCGCGGTAGACGCCGAGGCCGGAGAGGTTCGGCACGAGGGAGACCTCGCCGCGGGCGATCACGGCCGAATCCTGGGTCGAGCCCGCGATCGCGATCCAGATCGGCAGAGCGAAGAGCAGGATCGCCAGGATCAGGACGGCGTGGGGGATCAGATGGAGCGTCTTCCGGCGCATCAGGTGGCCGCCTTCCGCCCGAGGAACCGGAACTGCAAGGCGCAGAGCACGATGACGCCGGCCATCAGCACCACGGATTGCGCCGAGGACGAGCCGACATTCGCGTTGACGACGCCGTCGAGATAGACCTTGAGGACGAGCGTCTGGGTCGATTGCCCCGGCCCTCCGCCGTTCACCGCATAGACCGTCGCGAAGGTGTCGAAGGCTGCGTAGACGAGATCGACGACGAGCAGGAAATAGACCGTCGGCATCAGCAGCGGGAGGAGGATGGTGCGGAACCGGCGGAAGCCCCGGGCGCCGTCGATGCGGGCCGCCTCGATGATCGTCTTCGGGATCGCCTGGAGACCCGCCAGGAAGAAGATGAAGTTGTAGCTGATCTGCTTCCAGGCGGCGGCCAGGATCACGAGCGCCATGGCCTGCGTGCCATCGAGCTTGTAGTCCCAGGCGATTCCGATCCGGTTCAGCCATGCCCCGACGAGGCCGATCTGCGGGTGGAACATGAGCACCCACAGCACCGCCGCCATGGCGGGCGCCACCGCGTAGGGCCAGATCAGCATCGTGCGGTAGAAGGCGCGGCCCCGGATCTCGGTATCCGCCAGGACCGCGAGCACCAACGCCACACCCATCGATGCGGCGGTCACGCACGCGCAGAACACCGCCGTCCGCCCGATCGCCGCGAGGTAGAGCGGATCGGCGAACAGGTCGGCGAAGTTGTCGAGGCCTACGAACTCCGTGCTGGTGCCGAAGGCGTCCTCGCGCTCCAGGCTCGACTTGATCGCCTGGATGGCCGGCCACAGGAAGAAGACCACCGTCAGCACGAGCTGCGGCATGATCAGCAGAGCCGGCAGCAAGCGGCCCGGGAACAGCGTCCGTCGTTCCATATCTGACGCGCCTTCCGCCGATCCGCCGCGTCAGCCGCGCGCGGATTTCTGGAAGTCGCGCAGGACGCGGTTCCCGCGCGCGGCGGCGCTGTCCAACGCGGCTTGCGCGGCCTGCTGACCCTGGAGTGCCTTCTCGATCTCCTCGTAGAGGATCGCGCGGATCTCCGGCAGACGGCCGAGGCGCAGCCCCCGCGAATTCGCGGTCAGGTCCCCGCGGGAGAGCTGCCGCGCCGGCACATCGGTCCCGGGATTCCGGTCGAAATAGCCCGACCGCCTCGTGGCCTCGTAGCCCGCGAGCGTCACCGGGACGTAGCCGGTGTTCTGGGCATAGAGGGCGACCTGCTCGGGCTTCGCGATGAAGGCATAGAAGGCCGCGACGCCCTTGTACTCGGCCTCGGAGCGCTTCGGCGCCGTCATCGCCCACAGGCTGGCGCCGCCGATGATGGAGTTGTTCGGGCGCGGGTTCAGGGCCGGCTCCGTCGGGAGGAAGGCCTCGGCGTAACGGAACTTGGCGTTCTTGACGATGTCGGCGCGGCCCGAGGACGAGCCGAACCCGATCGCGGCCTGGCCGGAGTAGAAGATCGCGTCGGGGGCACCGTCGCGGCCGGCATACTTGAAGGCGCCGTCCTTCGACAGGTCCAGGAAGCGCTGCAGCTGCTCGACGAACGGCTTGGTGTTGATGAGCAGTTCCGCGCCGAGGCCGTCATAGCCGTCGTTCTCGGTGGCATAGGCGAGGTTCTGGATCGCGGCGTATTCCTCGAACTGGATCCAGGTCATCCAGGCCGACGTGCTGGCGATGGGCGTCGGCGCCTTCGACGCGAGGGTGCGGGCCGCCTTCGCGAACTCGTCGTAGGTGGCCGGCGGCTTGTCCGGGTCGAGCCCCGCCTTCTCGAAGGCGTCGCGGTTGTACCACATGACCGCCGTCGAGGAGTTGAACGGCATCGAGGCGAGCTTGCCGTCCGGCAGGCTGTAATAACCGCGCACGCCGGGGATGTAGGCCTTGGGATCGAGACCGAGCCCGGTCTCGTCCGCGAGCTTCCAGGCCGGCTTGATGGCGGGGCCGGCCTGCAGCATCGTGCCCGTGCCGACCTCGAAGATCTGGACGATGTGCGGCGCCTTGCCCGCGCGGTAGGCGGCGATCGCCGCCGTCAGCGTCTCGGGATAGCTGCCCTTGTACACCGCCTCCAGCGTCACCTCGGACTGGCTCGCGTTGAAGTCGCGCGTCAGCCGATCGACCTCCTCGCCGTTCGCGCCCGACATCGCGTGCCAGAGCACGATGGGCGTCCTGTCCCCGGCCACGGCAGAGGCCGGCGGGCGAAGCGCAGACCATGCGGCGAGACCGCCGACGCCGGCCAACAGGACGCGACGATCCATCCAGAATCCTCCCTGCGGCGGGATCGACGCGCCCGTTGACGTCGGGCTTTGGACGAGATCCCGCGAAAGCACCTGCGTCCGAGGACGCGATACTCGTCCTTCCATCATGCACGGACCCGACGGCGTAATAAAGCAGCCCGCGAAAAGGCTCTGTGGCTCGACCCCCGCCTCGAAACGAAAACTCCGTTCAATCGATCCGCCAGCGTTGCGGTGCCGCTCCCGTCGGACATGGGTTCCCCATGACCGAGCGGCACGGGCAGCGTCGTCCCGCCGTGCGGGGCCGTCTCGGTATTCGAGGCGCGCGGTGCGGGGTTCTCGCGACGCAGCACGCCAGCTTCGGCACGCACGCTGAGTGGCCGAGCCAGGAGATGATCCGACGGTCTGCTTCCGCGCGAAATCCAAAGGAACCAGACATCGCCGTCGCACCCGCTCACGAACTTTGGCGGACACTCGGAGCAGTCCAATCGGCTGCCCCCCAAGGCGGAACGTATGCTGCGCCGGCGAAAGCAAAACCTCGTGTGGGGTGAACGCGAGGAAACACCCGCGGCTTGGTTGTGCTACAGGCACGTCATGCCCGCCAAGCACTCCCGCCACATCGCTCTGACCGGCCCGCGGGCCGAGTGGATCGACGCGCGAGTCGCGAAGGGCAAGTACACCTCGGTCCGCGACGTGATCCGCGCCGCGCGCCGCCTCCTGCCCGCGCAGGACGAAGGCCGGGGGGAGGTCAGCCCGGCCGCCCCGGGTCAGCCCGCGCAGCCGCATGAACGCGTCTAGGGTGCCGACGCGCGACCTCGCCTTCCTCGCAGGCGGCGGCGAGATGGGCGAGCGGATGCGTGGCCAAGACTGGGCAGCCACGCCGCTCGGGCCTCCGGAGACGTGGCCGCAGTCGCTGCGCTCCATGCTCGCGGCCTGCCTGAACTCGCCGATGCTCGGCACGATCCTGTGGGGGCCGGACCTCCGGATGCTCTACAACGACGCCTACATCCCCTCGATGGCCGAACGGCACCCGACGGCGCTCGGCCGTCCCGTCGCCGAGGTCTGGGGTTCGTCCTGGGAGCAGGTCGCCGCGCCGTTCTACCGTTGCATGCAGACCGGCGAGGGCTTTGCGCAAACGTGCGTCGAATTGCCGATGGTACGCCGGGGCAGGCGTGAGACGACGTACTGGAACTTCAGCGCCACCCCGATCCGCGGCGAGGACGGCAGCGTCGTCGGCCTGCTGAACCAAGGCGCGGAGATCACCGGGCAGGTCGTTGCCGACCGCCGCATGCGGGACGAGGCCGAGCGGCAGCGCAGGCTGTTCGAGCAGGCGCCGGGCTTCACGGCCATCCTGAGCGGCCCGGAACACGTCTTCACCTTCGTCAACGACGCCTACCTGCGCCTCGTGGGTCGGCGCGACCCGATCGGCAAGACGGTTCGCACGGCTCTGCCCGAGATCGCGGGGCAGGGCTTCTACGAGTTGCTCGACGGGGTCTTCGGCACGGGCGAGCGTTTCGTCGCGACGAGCGTGCCGATCCAGCTTCAACGTTCGGGACCGGTGCCCGAGCAACGCTTCGTCGATTTCATCTACGAGCCGATCACCGACGATGCCGGGACCGTCACCGGCATCTTCGTCCAAGGCTCCGACGTGACGGAGGCTCATGCGGCGCAACAGGCGCAGCGCGAAAGCGAGGAGTTCAACCGGCGTATCCTCGCCAGCAGCAACGACTGCATCAAGGTGCTCGACCTGGACGGCACCCTGAGCTTCATGAGCGACGGCGGCCAGCGCATCATGGAGGTCAGCGACTTCAACGCGATCCGAGGCTGCCCCTGGCCGGACTTCTGGGCGGGGCAGGGGAACGCGGACGCCAAGGCGGGCGTCGCGGCGGCGCGGGAGGGGCGCTCGGCCAATTTCCAGGGACCCGCCCCCACGATGGCGGGCACACCGAAATGGTGGGACGTGCAGATCACCCCGATCCTGGACGCCGAGGGACGGCCGGAGAAGATCCTGTCCGTCTCGCGCGACATCACGGCGATCCGGCTAGCCGAGGAGGGGCTGAGGCGCCTCAACGAGACCTTGGAACAGCGCGTCGAGGAGCGGACGCGCGAACGGGACCAAGTATGGCGCAACTCGCGCGACTTGCAGACGGTGGTGAACGCCCAGGGTACGATCCTGTCGGCCAACGGAGCCTGGACGACTATCCTGGGCTGGCCGATCAGCGAGGTGGTCGGCAAAAATCACCTTGCCTTCAACCATCCGGATCATCGCCCGGGTAGCTCGCAGGCCCTGGACAGAAGTTCGCTGGGCGAACTGCCCGCCTATGAAACACGCTGCCTGCATAAGGACGGGAGCGCACGCTGGATCTCGTGGGTCGCGGCCCCCGAGGGCGGCCTGATCTACGCCAGCGGCCGCAACATCACCGCGGAGAAAGAGGCGGCCGAGACCCTGCGCGCTACGGAGGCCGCTCTGCGGCAAGCGCAGAAGATGGAGGCGGTCGGGCAACTCACGGGCGGCTTGGCGCACGACTTCAACAACCTGCTGGCGGGGATCTGCGGCAGCTTGGAGATGATGCAGACCCGCATGAGCCAGGGCCGGCTCAACGATGTCGAGCGCTACATGGCGGCCGCCCAAGGCGCCTCGAAACGTGCCGCTGCCTTGACCCACCGCCTGCTCGCCTTCTCGCGCCGCCAGACCCTCGCCCCCAAGCCGACCAACGTGAACCGGCTGATCGCCGGCATGGAGGATCTGATCCGGCGCACGATCGGCCCGGCGATCCATTTGGAGACGGTCGGCGCGGCCGGTCTCTGGCCCGCGCTGGTGGACCCGTCGCAGCTTGAGAATGCCCTGCTCAATTTGTGCATCAACGCCCGCGACGCGATGCCGGACGGCGGGCGCATCACGATCGAGACCGCCAACAAGTGGCTGGATCGGCCAGCAGCCCGGAAGCACGCGATCCCCGAGGGTCAGTACCTCTCCCTGTGCGTGACCGACACCGGCACCGGCATGCCGCCGGAGGTGCTCGCCCGCGTGTTCGAGCCGTTCTTCACGACCAAGCCGATCGGGGAGGGCACCGGCCTCGGCCTGTCGATGATCTACGGGTTCGCCCAGCAGTCGGGCGGGCAGGTGCGGATCTACTCGGAGGTCGGCGCGGGCACGACCGTGTGCATCTACCTGCCGCGTCACCTCGGCGAGGGGGAGGTGGACGAGGATGCCGTGACGGCAACAGCGCTGCCCCGCGCCGAGCAGGGCGAGACGGTGCTCGTGGTCGATGACGAGCCGACCGTGCGCATGCTGGTCACCGATATCCTAGAGGACCTCGGGTACACCGCGATCGAGGCTGCCGACAGCGTGGCCGGGCTGAAGGTGCTGCAATCGGACGTGCGCATTGACCTGCTCGTGACCGACGTGGGTCTGCCCGGCGGCATGAATGGGCGGCAAATGGCGGATGCCGGCCGCGAGACCCGTCCCGACCTCAAGGTGCTGTTCATCACCGGCTACGCGGAGAACGCCCTGCTCGGCAATGGACATCTGGCACATGGCATGGCGGTGCTGACCAAGCCCTTTCCGGTCGAGGCAATGGCGGCCCGCATCCGCGAGATGATCGTGTCCTGACAGGGTGGGGCGGAAGGTCGTCCGATCACCCGGCGGGCTGCAAAGTTGTGGGTGTCCGCTCGGCCTTGGGGCCGAATGTCCTCAGGCAGGTCAGCGGGAACGCGCCTTTGCCGCGCGCTGCTCGACGTCGACGTCTCGGTCGCCGAGGAGAAGCCGGCCCATCTGAATGACGTCGTCCTGCCCTACCATTCCTTGCACGCGGCCAACCCCACGCACCGTCACTCAGGCACCTGTGACGGAGGTCCAGTCACCGCCGATGCCGCGTAGAGCGCAGGCACTCTTCACCGATTTCTGGCTGCCCTCCGGCAACGCGTGAGCAAGAACGCGGTGTCTGACGCGTTTCGGCAATCGGCGATCACGCGACGTCTCACTACGGAGGTCCACCGAGACTTCGTAGAAGAGCTGATCGGCCACGAAAGCAGAGGCAGACGAGCCGGTCGTCGGCCCCGCAAGCCGCGTTCGAGCGGGTTGCGTTGGCCGTCCGGCGCTTCAGAATCGGGGAGGACTGCGGAAGCTACCCCCCCACCAGCGGAGGTTCTGCAACGCGCGCGTGTGGGTCATCCGTCGATTGGGGTCGTCGCCCCGGGATCGGACGTGGCCGGGCGGGTCGTCAGCAGATCTGTGGCGGGAGAACATCTTTGTCTTTCAAATGTAAAGCATGGGAACAATCCCCTTCATACGGATGAAAATTCGACAAGCGCTACTCTTGATGCGCAGCTTTGATTTCGAGATACGAGGATAACCTTGAATCCTTGAACTCCTTTCGAAAAGCGTGCGCCGTGCCTGGATCGACCCGCCGTGTATTCCTGTCCGGCGCCCTGGCCCTGAGCATCGGACCGGCCCGCGCCGCGACGGCGCCCCTGCGCGTCGTGGCGTCCTCGATACCGCACGCGGAAATCCTCGACTTCGTCGCCGCGACGCTCGCCCCCGAACTGCCGCTGAAGAACATCGAGATTTCGGGCGATCTCCGGCCGAATGCCCTGTTGCGTGACGGGGACGCCGACGCCAACTTCTTCCAGCACGTCCCCTTCCTCCGCTCGGAGGAGGCCTCGATGGGGATGCACTTCGCGGTCGTCGCGGCGGTGCATGTCGAGCCGCTGGGCTTGTACAGCCGCCGGGCCAAATCCCTTGCCGACGTGCCGGCCGGCGGGACTGTGTCCCTCTCGAACAGCGTCTCCAACACGAGTCGCGGGCTGTCGCTGCTGCAGGCCAACGGCCTGATCCGACTGCGGGCCAAGGAGCCGGGCGTCAACGCCACCCTGGACGATATCGTCGAGAACCCCAAGAATTTCCGCTTCGTCGAGATCGCGCCGCCGCAATTGCCGCGCTCCCTGGATGACGTGGCCCTCGCGGTGATCAACGGCAATTACGCGCTGGAAGGGGGGCTGGAACCCGCCCGGGATGCGCTGGCCCTCGAACGCGCCGAGGGCAACCCGTATGCGAATGTCCTCGTCACGACGGAGGGCTTGGCCAAGGACCCCCGCGTGCTGCGTCTCGCGTCGCTGCTGACCTCGGCCGAGGTCGCCGCCTTCATCCGCAACCGCTACCGCGGCTCGGTGCTCCCCGTCCGCCCGTCCTGACCGATGTGGCCCCGCCGAGGTCGTCCCCTCCTTTTCCCCGATCCTGACCACGCCGCCCCGGCTCCGCCGCGGCGGCAGACCGGAGCCCACGACCCATGCGTGTCCTGAAGACCCTCGCCATCGCTTTCCTCTGCGCGGGCACGATGGCGGCCGAGGCCGAGACCCTGACGATCGGCACCGTGCCGGGCGCCTATAGCGACGCGATCACCGCCGCCGCCAAGGAGGCCAAGGCGGAGGGCATCGATGTCAAGGTGATCGAGTTCAGCGACTGGACGACGCCGAACGTCGCCCTCGACGCGGGCGATATCGATCTGAACTTCTACCAGCACCGGCCCTTCATGGAGAATGCCTCGAAGCAGAAGGGCTACCGGTTCGATATCGTCGGCATCGGAATCCTGCAGAATATCGGGTTGTTCTCCCTCAGGCATAAGAGCTTCGACCAGATCCCGGTGGGCGGGAAGGTCGCCATCGCCAACGACCCGGTGAACCAGGGACGCGGCCTGCTGCTGTTGCAGAAGGCCGGGCTCGTCAAGCTCAAGGACGGCGTCGGTTTCCTCGGCACCGTCGACGACATCACCGAGAACCCGAAGAAGCTCAAGTTCACCGAGGTCGAGGGACCGCAACTCGTGCGGATCACCGGCGATGTCGATCTCGCCCAAGGGTATCCGCACTTCATCGTGGCCGCCGGCACCTTCGACCCGACGAGCGGGCTGATCTATTCCGGGATCGAGGACAAGCTGTTCGCGGTGAGCTTCGTCACCAAGGCGAGCCGCAAGGACGACCCGACGATCAAAAAATTCGTGTCGATCTTCCAGACCTCGGATGCGGTGAAAAAGCAGATTCACAAATCCTTCGCCGGCAGCGACAAGCTATACCTGCTCGCATGGCAGAACTGACGATGGTCGGGTTGGCTTTGGACAGTCTCGACGGAACGGGCCCGGTAGAGACTGACGTGGCGAGACCGCACGCCGTCCCGGTCTCGCGGGCGGCCGCCGGGATGCGCTCCGCCGGAACCGTGCGGTTCGAGCGCATCGCGAAGACCTATCGCTCGGCGGGCGGCGAGGTCCGGGCGCTCGATGACGTGAGCCTCGACATTCCGTCGGGTGCGATCTTCGGCATCATCGGCCGTTCGGGGGCCGGCAAGTCGACCCTGCTCCGCACCGTCAACCGCCTGGAGGAGCCGAGCTCCGGCCGGGTGCTTGTCGATGGCGAACCGATCCAGGCCCTCGGCACGGAGGGCCTCGTCGCCCTGCGACGCCGGATCGGCATGATCTTCCAGCACTTCAACCTGCTCTCGGCCAAGACCGTGTGGCAGAACGTGGCGCTGCCGCTCACGGTGGCGGGGGTGGAGACGCGCGAGATCGCCCGGCGGGTGGATGAGGCGCTGCGACTCGTCGGCCTGGAGGGCAAGGCCGGGACCTACCCGTCGCGCCTCTCGGGCGGGCAGAAGCAGCGCGTCGGCATCGCCCGCGCCCTGGTGAGCGCCCCCGAGATCCTGCTCTGCGACGAGGCGACCTCGGCGCTGGACCCGGAAACCACCGTGTCGATCCTGGGCCTGCTGCGGGACATCAACCGGCGGCTTGGATTGACCATCGTCCTCATCACCCATGAGATGAGCGTGATCCGCGAAATCTGCACCGATGTCGTGGTGTTGGAATCGGGAAGGGTCGCGGAAGTCGGGCCGGTCTGGCGGGTGTTCGGCGCGCCGGAGCATCCGGCGACGCGGGCACTGCTCGCGCCCCTCACCCGCGACGTGCCGGACGACCTCGCCGCACGCCTCAAGCCGTATCCCGGCCCCGGCCCCAGGGCCGTGCTCCGGATCACCTATTCCGGGGGGACGCCCCCCGACCTGTCTGCCCTCGTCGCGGCGACGGGCGGGCCGGTGCACCTCCTGCAGGCGGGCGTGGAGCACATCCAGGGGCATGCCGTCGGCCGGATGCTCATCGCCGCCGGAGGCACGGAGGCCGAGGCCCGTTTGAGGGCTATCGGACAGGACGTCGAGGGGATCGGCTATGTCGCCGCAGATGATTGACCGCCTCTGGCAGGCAGCGTTCGATACGGTGTTCATGGTCGGCGTCTCGGCGGGGATCGCGGTCCTCGCGGGCATCCCGCTGGCGCTGTTTCTCGTCACCTCGGGGCCGGGCGGGATCTTCCCGGCCCCGCGGGCGAACCGCCTCATCGGCCTCGTCGTGAACGGCTTCCGCGCTGTCCCCTTCATCGTGCTGCTGGTGGCGCTGATCCCGTTCACCCGGCTCGTGGTCGGCACCACGATCGGCGTCTGGGCGGCCATCGTGCCGCTGGCGGTGAGCGCCACGCCGTTCTTCGCGCGGATCGCGGAAGTCTCCCTGCGGGAGGTCGATCCCGGCCTGATCGAGGCGGCGCAATCCATCGGCTGCCGCCGCCGCCACATCCTGTTGCATGTGCTGCTGCCGGAAGCCCTGCCGGGCATCGTCGGCGGCCTCACCATCACCGTCGTCTCGATGATCGGCGCCTCGGCCGTGGCCGGGGCGGTGGGCGCGGGCGGGCTCGGCGACGTGGCGATCCGCTATGGCTATCAGCGCTTCGACACCACCGTGATGTCAGTGGTGATCGCGATCCTGATCGTCCTCGTCTGCCTCGTTCAGTTCACGGGCGACAGCGTGGTCCGGAGGCTCCGGGCGCGATGACCTCCCCCCGCAAGCAGATCCGGCTCAACGCGTTCAACATGAACTGCGTCGGCCACATCAACCACGGCCTCTGGACCCACCCGCGCGACCGCTCCAGCGAGTACAACACGCTGCGCTACTGGACCGACCAGGCGAAGCTCCTGGAGCGCGGCCTGTTCGACGGGATGTTCATCGCCGACATCCTCGGCGTCTACGACATCTACGGCGGCGGCCTCGACGTGACGGCGCGGGAGGCCGTACAATTGCCGGTGAACGATCCGACGCTGATCGTCCCGGCCATGGCGGCGGTGACGGAGCATCTCGGCTTCGGCATCACCGTCAATGTCTTCGCTGAGGCGCCCTACACCTTCGCCAGACGGATCTCGACCCTGGACCATCTCTCCGGTGGCCGGGTCGGCTGGAACATCGTCACCGGGTATCTGGAAAGCGCCCATCGCGGCCGGGGCGAGGCGCTTCCGGCCCATGACCGCCGCTACGACTATGCCGACGAGTATCTGGAGGTCCTCTACAAGCTCTGGGAGGGGAGCTGGGACGACGACGCCGCGCGCCGGGACCGCGAAGCGCGGGTGTTCAGCGATCCGGGCAAGATCCGGCCGGTCTCTCACCGGGGCGAGTTCCTGGCGGTGGACGGCTATCACCTCTGCGAGCCTTCGCCCCAGCGGACGCCCGTGCTCTATCAGGCGGGCGCCTCCGGCCGCGGCCGGGCCTTCGCCGGGCGCCACGCCGAATGCGTGTTCATCTCGGCGCGGGACAAGGCCACGGCCCGCGAGTCCGTCCGCGCAATCCGCGCCGAGGCCGCCGCCGCCGGGCGCGACCCGCAGGATGTGAAGGTCTTCATCGGCATCGCCGCCATCCCAGGCCGCACCCGCGCCGAGGCCGAGGACAAGCGCGCCGAATACATGCGCTACGCCAGCGCCGAGGCGGGGCTCGCGCATTTCTCCGCCTCCACCGGCATCGATTTCGCCCGCTACGGCCTCGACGAAGCGATCCCCTACGCGCCGGGAAATGCGATCCAGTCGGCCACGGCCGCAGCCGCCAAACGGGGGCTGACCAAGCGCGACCTGCTGTCGGAAATGGGCCTGGGCGGGCGCTACGCCGTGCTCACGGGCGATGCGGCCTCCATCGCGGATGAACTCCAATCCTGGGTCGAGGAAGGCGAGGTGGACGGGTTCAACCTCAGCCGCATCGTCGTACCGGAAAGCTTTTCGGACTTCATCGACCTCGTGATCCCCGAGCTCCAGGACCGAGGCCTGTACAAGATCGCATATGCGCCCGGCTCGCTGCGCAGAAAGCTGTTCGGCGAGGGCGACCGCCTCCCCGCGCGCCATGCCGCCCATGCGTTCCGGCCCGCGGCCGGGGTGTCTCCGCCGTAGAGAAGGAATGTTTCCTGGGCCGCGGCGTCCGAAGAAGACCTGCACGGGTTCGCGCGGAATAACAGGTCCGAATGCTTTTGATTTCTCGGAAAGATCGAGGAAATATATGCAAGCTCGCCCCCGGCGAGGGCACAGAATTCTGCGGATAAAGTCTTGTTGGGCCCGTCGTATTTGGCCAACCGTTCCGGTTTCTGCCGGGACGAGGGCTTCATCCGCCCGCTCCTTCGAGCGGCGGTTCGGTCAGCGCGAGGTCTGCCGAGCCTGACATCCACGCGGTGAAGCGCCGTGCTCCGGCCTTCGGCAGCATCGCCCCCAACGACATCGACCCCACCAAAGGAGCCTTTGCCGTGACCTCGACAAGACGCCATGCCGCCGCCCTTCTCGGATCGCTGGCCCTCGGCCTTTGCCTCGGCGCCGGTGCCCTGGCGCAGGACGCGCCCAAGGAATTCCGGATCGGCTACCAGAAGGTCGGCCTCATCGTCGTCAGCCGGCAGCAGGGCCTGATCGAGAAGCGGTTCGCGCCGCAGGGCGTCGCCGTCCGCTGGGTCGAGTTCCAGGCCGGTCCGCCTCTGCTGGAGGCGCTCAACGCGGGCGGCATCGACTTCGGCTACACCGGCGACGCGCCGCCCATCTTCTCGCAGGCGGCCGGGGGCAACCTCGTCTACGTCGGCGCGGCGGCACCGACCCGCGACGGCGAGGCCATCCTGGTCAAGGCGCATTCGCCGATCCGTTCGGTCGCCGGCCTCAAGGGCAAGACCGTCGCCGTGGGGCGCGGGACGAGCAGCCACAACCTCCTCATCGCCGCCCTGGAGAAGGCGGGCTTGAGCTTCTCCGACATCAAGCCGGCCTACCTGCTGCCCTCCGACGCCGGCTCGGCCTTCGCGAACGACAGCGTCGACGCCTGGGTGATCTGGGATCCCTATCTCGCTCTGGCGCAGTCCCGCGGCGAGACGCGCGTCGTCGCGACCACGGGGCAGACGCACGACGTCTCGTCCTTCTTCCTCGCCAACCGGACCTTCGCCGAGAGGTACCCCGGCCTCGTCGCCGGCGCGCTGTCCGGCCTGTCCGAGGCGGCGGGCTGGGCGCGGGAGCATCGCGACGAGGTCGCCCAGGCGCTCGCCTCCGTGACCGGCGTTCCCTACCCCGTCCAGAAGGTCGCCGCCGACCGGACGGAGTTCGCCGTCCGTCCGCTCTCGGACGAGATCCTCACCGCCCAGCAGACCACCGCCGACCGCTTCTTCCGGCTGGGGCTGATCCCCCGCCCCATCAAGGTCCGGGACATCGTGTGGACCCCACCGAGGACGTGAGGGCCGCCGTCGTCGCACCGTCTATCGGCAGGCGAGTCCTTTCGAAAGGCGATCCGGGGCAACCGGGCGTCGATGCACTGGGCTGTGGACGATGACGACGATGAGCCCGGTGTCGTGCGCCGGGTGTCGATCCAGGGCGTCGCACCGGTCAGGCCCTGCCTTCAGCGCGAGGGGGCCGCGAGAAATCGATTGTCCGGCCGCGGCAGGCCGAGATGGTCGCGGAGCGTGGCGCCCTCGTACGCGTGCCGGAAGAGCCCCCGCCGCCGCAATTCCGGGAGAACCAGGGTGACGAAGTCGTCGAGCCCGCCTGGGAGCGTCGGCGGCATGATGTTGAAGCCGTCGGCGCCGCGGGCCTCGAACCGCTCCTGCAGCGCATCGGCGATCTGAGCAGGCGTGCCGACGATCGTCCAGTGGCCCCGGGCGCTGGCGGCGCGCAGGTACAGTTCCCGGATCGTCAGGCCCTCGCGCCGGGCCAGACGGAGGAAGAGGTCCTGGCGGCTCTTGCCGCCGTTTGTCTCCGGCATCTCCGGCACCGGAGCGTCGTCCGGATAGGCCGACAGGTCGGCGCCGGTGAGCTGTTCGAGAAGCGAGCGGCCGACCACCGGGTGGATCAATGCCTGCAGCGAAGCGAACTTGTCCTGCGCCTCGGCCTCGCTTCGACCGACCACCGGGAAGGCGCCGGGCATGATCTTGAGGTCTTCCGGGTCGCGGCCATACCGGGCCATCCGACCCTTCACGTCGGCGTAGAAGGCGACCGCATCCTCCAGGGTCTGCTGGGCGGTGAAGATCACCTCGGCGGTGCGGGCGGCGAGCGCCTTGCCGGCCTCCGAGGACCCCGCCTGCACCACCACCGGATGCCCCTGTGGCGGGCGGGGCACGTTGAGCGGCCCCCGGACCGAGAAGTGCTCGCCCTCATGGGCCAGCAGGTGCAGCTTGTCGGGATCGAAGAAGCGGCCGCCCTCGCGGTCGCGGATGAAGGCGTCGTCCTCGTAGGAATCCCACAGGCCGCGCACCACGTCGACGAACTCTTCCGCCCGGGCATAGCGGTTCGCGTGGGCGAGGTGGCTCTCGCGGCTGAAGTTCCAGGCCTCCCGCGGGTCGGCGGAGGTGACGAGGTTCCAGGCCGCCCGGCCACCGCTCAGATGGTCGAGGGAGGCAAACTTGCGGGCGACGTGGAACGGCTCGTTGTAGGTGGTCGAGGCGGTCGCCACGAGGCCGATGCGCTCGGTCACCGCCGAAAGGTGGGACAGCAGGGTCAGCGGCTCGAACTGGCCGACATAGCGGATCGCCGTGCGGCTCAGGGCGTCGAGGTCGTCGCCCCGGATGCTGACGCCGTCCGCGAGGAAGATCAGGTCGAACTTCGCCGCCTCGGCCGTGCGGGCGAGCTGCCGGTAATGGGCGGCGTTGATCCCGGCATCGGCGTCGGAGGACGGATGCCGCCACGCGGCGACGTGATGCCCACCGGGATACAGGAAGGCGCCGAGGCGCATGCGGTCGCTGCGTGCCAAGGGCGCCTCATGCCGAGCCGACGCGGTACTGTCGGGGCGGCGCCTCGCCGGAGATCGCGAAGGCGCCGACGCTGCGGTCCCGGTAGATCCGCGGGTTGTGCGAGGCGATGGTGCGGGCGTTGCGCCAGTACCGGTCGAGGCCGGCACCCACCTTCACCGCGGAGGCGCCCAGGGCGTCGAACAGGCTCGTCGTCGCCGTCAGGATCAGGTCGGTCACCACGCTCACCGCCTGGTTGACCTCGACATCGGCCAGCGTCGCCTGGCGCTCTGCGTCCGGCGATCCGGCCCGGTGCGCGTCGGACACCCTCTGAACCGCCTCGGCGGCCTTCAGCACGACGGCGCCCGCCGCGTAGGCGTTGGCGCGGACGCGGCCCACCACCGCCTGGATCTGCGGATCGTCGGCCGTGCGCCCGGCATTGCCGTGGCTGTAGACGCGGGTCCGCTCGGCCACCAGCCGCGCCACGTCGTCCGCCGCCGCCCGGCCGATGCCGGCGAGCGTCGCCAGATGCACCAGCTGGAAGAACGCCATGGCGTAGGGGAAGCGATCCGGGTCCGGCTTGATCAGCGCGGGGTCGAGCGCCACGCCCTCGAAGGTCGCGGTGCCGCTGGCGGTCAGCGCCTGCCCGAACCCGTCCCAATCGTCCACGATGGTGACGCCCGGCGCGCGCACGGGCACGACGGCCGTCACCGCCCCGCCGGCCTCGTCCTCGGCCGAGAGATGGATGTAGTCCGCGAAGAGCGAGCCGGTGGTGTAGAATTTCCGCCCGTCGACCGTGAACCTTCCGCCGCGCCGCCGCACCACCGTGTCGAAGGTGCCGACCTTGGCCGGGCCGGTCTCCGAGACGCCGCTGCCGACCGTCGCGCCCGCGCCGATCCGCGCGATCCAGGCCGCGCGCCACTCGGGCGAGGCGGAGCACAACGCGTCCTCCGTGAAGCCGAAATGCGCCCGCAGCGCGTTGGTGACGTTCGAATCCGCGGCCGACAGCTCGATCAGCAGGGCGAACAGCTCGGGCAGGCTGGCGCCGTGGCCGCCCTCGTCGGGCGCGAGCCGCAGGGTGGTGAAACGCGCCTCCCGCAGCCAGGCGATCTCGGCATGCGGCAGGCGGCGCTCGCGATCCCGCTCGACGGCGGTGGCGCGGATCGCGGCGAAGACCGGGCGGAATGGTTCCGCCAGGGTCTCGTAGCGCCCGCTCGGCCCCGCACCCCAGCCCGCATCCACATGCGCCATGGCTTCGACTTTCCGATGTCCGACATCGCCCCGGGGGGCGTTTCCCAGATGAATCGGCGAGCCGGCCGTCGATCTCAAGCCGGATTCTTTGCCGGCCTTCGTCTTTGGGATCGACGTATCGTGAGACGTTCGGCAAGAGAATTTTCGTTTTGTGGCGGCAAGTTTCGCCGAAGATCCATCCTCTGCGTCAACAATGGCAACTGAGATCGGCGTTTTTTCGTGCCGGCGCAGATGGAAAGAAAGCGATCTCCCGCAAATCCCCTTTCGGGGGACATGCTCCTCCGTACGCGGGCCAATTCGAAAGCACATTTCATTGATCAGACCCGCCTTGCCGGCCTTCAATAAGGGGTCCGCTGGCCGCCATGCTCCGGCGCTCCCCTTCCGCTCCTCACGATTCGCGAGCGCTCGATGACCGACGACACGATGGGCCGATTTGGACCCTCCCGGCGCACGCTCCTGCACGGGGGGCTCGGCGCGGCGGCCGCCCTGGCGCTCGGCGCGCCGGCCGTGCGCGCGGCGCCCCGCGAGGTGAAGATCAGCATGCAGCGCTCGTCGGTGCTGTTCACCGTGCTCAAGGTGAAGGGCACACTCGCCGAGCGGCTGGCACCGCTGGGCTTCACGCCGAGCTGGCACCTCTTCACTAGCGTCATCGAGCCGATGAATGCCGGGGCCGTCGACATCCACGCCGACGTCGCCGACGCGGTGCCGATCTTCACCCAATCCGCCAAGGCGCCCCTGACCTTCTACGCCCGCGAGCGGGGCGCGCCCGCGGCCGAGGCGATCATCGTGCCGGCCGGGTCGCCCATCGGCACCGTCGCCGACCTGAAGGGCAAGACGGTCGGCGTCTCTCGCGGCTCGGGTAGCCATTACGTGCTGGCCGCCGCGCTCAAGCGCGCCGGCCTGACCGTCGCGGACATCAAGCCCGCCTATCTACAGGCGCCCGAGGGGGCCGTGGCCTTCGATCAGGGCAGCCTCGACGCGTGGTCGATCTGGGATCCGTTCCTGGCCTTCGCGGAGGCCAAGCGCCCTGTGCGGGTCATCGCCGACGGCAGCGGGCTGACGACCTACCATCGCTACTATCTCGTGAACGACAGCTTCGTCGCCGCGCAGCCGGAGGTGGTGGCGACCGTCTACCGCTCCCTGGTCGAGGCGGGCGCCTGGATGAGGGCGAACCCGGAGGCGGCCGTGGCGCTGCTGGCCCCGATCTGGGGCGACCTGCCTCCGGCGGTCGTGGCCGCCGCCAACAGCCGCCGGACCTACGCGGTGGAGCCGGTGGAGCGCAGCCAGCTCGGCGAGCAGCAGGCCATCGCCGACGTGTTCTACGAGGCCAAGCTCATCCCCCGCCGGATCGACGCCACCGACGTGCCGATCTTCCCGATACCGACGAGCCGGGGCTGACGCCGTGGCGAGTGCACCCCGCTTCGGCATCTGGGCCGCGGTTCACGGCTCCCGCGCCGCCCATCACGATCCCGACGAGCCCGACGACGCCGGCTGGGAGCGCAACCGCGCCCTTGTGCTGGAGGCGGAGGCGCTCGGCTTCGATGCGGTGCTGGTCGCGCAGCACACGATGAACCCCTACGACGCGGAGCGCGACCAGCTCGAGGCCTGGACGGGGGCGGCGGCGCTCGCCGCGCTCACCCGGCGCATCGAGATCATCGCGGCGATCAAGCCCGGCCTGTACCACCCGGTGGTGCTCGCCAAGATGGCGCTGCAGATCGAGCATATCAGCGGCGGACGCTTCGCCCTGAACCTCGTGAATGCCTGGAACAAGGCCGAGTTCGAGCGGGCCGGGCTCCCGTTCCCGGCCCATGACGAGCGCTACGCCTATGGCCGCGAATGGATCGGCCTCGTGGACCGGCTGATGCGCGGGGAGGCCGTCAACTTCGCGGGCGCGCATTTCCAGGTCGAGGACTATCGGCTCCGCCCGGCCGGCACCTTCCGGCCACGGCCGACCATCTATCTCGGCGGCGAATCCGAGCCGGCCCGGGCGCTGGCCGCCGACCATGCCGACGTGTGGTTCATCAACGGCCAACCGCTGGAGGACGTCGCCGCCCTGATCGCCGACGTGGCCCGGCGCCCCGCCGCGAACGGCGCCCTGCGCTACGGCCTCTCGGCCTTCGTGATCGCCAGGGAGACCGATGCGGAGGCGCACACCGAGCATGCCCGCCTCCTCGCCCTCGCGCAGCGCGACGCGGCCCTGCGCGCCGACACCCGCGCTCGCACGGATGCCGCGAGCGTGATGTTCGCGAAGACCGATGCGGCGGCCTCCCGCCATGTCGGGACCAATGGCGGCACCGCCGCCGGGCTGGTCGGCAGCTACGAGACCGTGGCCGCGCGGATCCGTGACTTCCACGCCGCCGGCATCGAGCTGTTCATGCTGCAGTTCCAGCCCTTCGAGGCGGAGATGCGCCGCTTCGCCGAGCAGATCATCCCCCGCACCCGCTGACCCGGAGGGCTTCGATGAGCGGCCGCCAACTGCATCTCAACGTCAACCTGTTGCATTCGGGGGTCTACCCGTCCGCGTGGCGGCTGCCGGAGAGCCGACCGGACGCCTTTCTCGACATCGACCACTTCGTGCGCGTCGCCCGCATCGCCGAGCGCGGCAAGCTCGACGCGATCTTCCTCGCCGACACGCCGGCGATCAACGACCGGATCGACTACCGGCCGTTCAACGCCCTCGAACCGACCGTGGTGCTGTCCGCCGTCGCGGCGGCGACGAGCCATGTCGGCCTCGTGGCCACCGCCTCGACGACCTACAACGAGCCTTACAATCTCGCCCGCCGCTTCGCGAGCCTCGACCTCGTGAGCCGTGGCCGGGCCGGCTGGAACGTGGTCACGACGGCCGACGCCGCCGCCGGCCGCAACTTCGGCTTCACCGGCGCCTCCGAGCACGGCGCCCGCTACGCCAGGGCCCGCGAGTTCACCGATCTCGTCCACGCCCTATGGGACAGCTGGGAGGACGACGCCTTCCTCGGCGACAAGGCGAGCGGCCGGTTCGTCGACACGGCCAAGGTCCACGCCATCGAGCACCGCGGGGTGCACTACGCCGTCGCGGGGCCGCTCACGGTGCCGCGCAGCGCGCAGGGACGCCCGGTCACCTTCCAGGCCGGCGGCTCGGAGGACGGGCGCGAGCTCGCCGCCGCCACCGCCGACGCGGTGTTCTCCCTGGCCCAGACCCTCGAGGACGGCGTGGCGTATGCCCGGGACCTGAGGGCGCGGGCGGCGCGCTACGGCCGCAGCCCCGAGGCGCTGGTCGTCCTGCCCGGCCTCGCCACGGTGATCGGCTCCACGGAGGCGGAGGCGCGCCGCCGCCAGGATGCGCTCTGGGATCTCGTGCCGGAGGCGTACAGCCTCGCCCGGCTCGCGGGCACGCTGAGGATCGACCCCGCCCGGCTCGACCTCGACAAGCCGCTCCCCGACCCGCTGCCCCTGCCGCCGGACGGCAACCACACGATGTTCCTCGGCACGGTCGCCCTCGCGCGCCGGGACAGGCTGACGGTCCGCCAGCTCCTGCGCGCCCTCGGCGGCGGCGTCGGCCACCGCATCGTCGCCGGCACGCCGGAGGCCATCGCCGACGACATCGAGGCGTGGTTCCGTGCCGGCGCGGCGGACGGCTTCAACCTGATGCCGGACGTGCTGCCGGAGGGCCTTGAGACCTTCGTGGACGCGGTCGTGCCGATCCTCCGGCGCCGCGGTCTTTTCCGCCGGGACTATTCCGGGGCGACGCTGCGCGATCACCTGGGTCTGGCGCGGCCCGCGAGCCGCTACCTGGCGACCGGGCACGCGCTCTCAGCGTAATCGGGCGCGTTGCGGCCTGACCGCGACGGTCCTGCAGTTTCGTTGTGAGCCCATCTCATACGCCGCCTAGTCGGGGAGCATCGCCGCCAGGAAGACAAGGACCGGTGCCGCCCCGGTCCAGAGCGCCGCCACGGCCGGGGCAGAAGCCCGACAGGCCCAGGCCGATGCCGATCGGGACGGCCCGAGCGCGAGGGGCGCATCGATCCGTCGGGAGGTCGGCGGGCGGAAGGTCGCGGCGAGGGCCGGGCGCGACAGACGGCGGGAATGGGGCCGGCCATCGCCGGTCCGATGAACCCGTTCAAACGACGAAAATCGTCTCCGCCGCCGCCGGAGCGAGACGTCTTCGGCAGCCTTCTAGAACCGCCCGTCCCTGTGCAGGGCGCCGAAGAAGTTGACGATATCCATCGCCAGCGACCGGAAGCCGAACAGGCGGATCGGATGACCGTCGAGGGTGCCGTCCCGCAACTCGATCATGGCCGTCCTGGGATTGAATCGGAACACCATCCGGCAGCCCCCGAAGGTGGCCCAGAGCAGGGCCGGCCCGGCCTCCGCCGGCTGAAGCGCCACGGAACCGGGCTCGGCCTCGGCGAGCACCCCGCCGATCACCGCTAGGGTCACGGGGACGACCTCGTCCAGGGTCTCCTCGGCCGCCTGCAGGACCGATTCGGCGAAGGCCCGCAGGGTCGCACCGTCGCTGGTCACAATCGCCATCCGGCTCCCCCGTGATTTCGGCTTCGGATCCGCCCGAACCTCTCGAATGCGCCGCATCGTGGCGAGGCATGGCGGCATGACGACCCGGCACTCCGTCGTTGACATCGGCCCGCCCGCGCGCTAGCAGGCCCTCCTTCGTCCAACCGAACGATGGTCCGAGGTGCCCTGTCAGGGGCTGCCCGCGGGCCGCGTCGTCGTTTCACGTGCGCAGGGGCCGGCCTCCACCGGACGCGCGCGACACCGGCCCGGATCCCCGGGCCCACAATGGAGAGTGATCGTGGCCCGTATCGCAGGCGTCAACATCCCGACCAACAAGCGCGTCGTCATCGCGCTCCAGTACATCCACGGCATCGGCGCCAAGAAGGCCGAGGAGATCACCCAGAAGGTGAACATCCCCGCCGAGCGTCGGGTCAACCAGCTGACCGACGCCGAGGTTCTCTCGATCCGCGAGACGATCGACCGCGACTATCTGGTCGAGGGCGACCTGCGCCGCGAAGTCTCGATGAACATCAAGCGCCTGATGGATCTCGGCGCCTATCGCGGCCTGCGTCACCGCAAGCAGCTGCCGGTCCGTGGCCAGCGCACCCACACCAACGCCCGCACCCGCAAGGGCAAGGCGAAGCCGATCGCCGGCAAGAAGAAGTAATTTTTCCCACGCGGAAGGCCGTGCTCCGCGCGGCCTTCCCTCCGTCGCGCCGCGTGTCCCGCAAGGGGTCCGGCGCAGGCCGGACGGCCCTGCACGGGCACCCGGCCCAGTCCCAAAAGAATCCCGAGCGCCTGGAATTACGGGCGCGCTTGAAGGAAGAGTGAGACGAGCATGGCCAAGGAACCGCAACGCGTCCGTCGCCGCGAACGCAAGAACATCGTGTCGGGCGTGGCCCACGTGAACGCGTCGTTCAACAACACGATGATCACCATCACCGACGCCCAGGGCAACACGATCTCGTGGTCGTCCGCCGGCGCGATGGGGTTCAAGGGCTCGCGCAAGTCGACCCCGTACGCCGCCCAGGTGGCCGCCGAGGACGCCGCCCGCAAGGCCTCCGAGCACGGCATGCGCACCCTCGAGGTCGAGGTGTCGGGCCCCGGCTCCGGCCGCGAGTCGGCGCTGCGCGCCCTCCAGGCCGCGGGCTTCACGGTGACGTCGATCCGCGACGTGACCTCGATCCCGCACAACGGCTGCCGGCCGCGCAAGCGCCGCCGCGTCTGATCGGGAACGGCGAAGCCCTTTGACGGAGAAGCTCATGACGGGATCGAAGCCGCTTCCGGGCGTGCTGCGTTGGAACCTCGGCGACCTCACGGTCACCGCGCTCAACGACGGCTGGTTTCAGGCGAGCCTCGATCTCGTGACGGGGATTTCCAAGGCGGAGGCCGGGCGCCTCCAAGTGGCGGGCTTCCGCACCGAGCAGCCCAAGATCACGCTGAACGCCTTCCTGATCACCGGGCCCGGCCTCAAGCCGACCCTGATCGATACGGGCTACGGCGACCTCGCGCCGGCGCCGACCCTCGGTCGGGTCGGCGCGGCCCTGGCGCTCACCGGCGTGACGCCCGAGGAGATCGGCACGGTGCTGGTCAGTCACCTGCATCCCGACCACGTCGGCGGGCTCGTGAAGGACGGGGCGGCGCGCTACCCGAACGCCGAGATCGTGCTGCACGCCGACGAGGCGGCGCACTGGCTCCCGGACGAGGCCCTGGCCAGGGCGCCGGAGGCGGCCAAGCCCTATTTCGAGGGTGCCCGCAAGGCGCTGGCTCCCTATGCCGGCCGGGTGCGCGAGCACCGGGGCGGCGAGGTTCTTCCGGGGATCACGGCGGTTCACCTGCCCGGCCATACGCCGGGCCATTGCGGCTTCCGCATCGTCTCCGGTGGACAGGCGCTGATGATGTGGACCGACGTGGTGCACCTGCCGGCGATCCAGTTCAAGAACCCGGAGGCCGGCGTCGGCTTCGATGTCGACGGCGACCAGGCGCGGGAGACGCGCAAGCGGATCCTGGACGAGGTGGCCCGCGAGCGGACGCTCATCGCCGGCGGCCATCTCGAATTCCCGGCGCTGGGCTACGTGGACCGGGACGGGGCGGGCTACAGCTTCGTGCCGGTGCTGTGGGTCGGCGGCGAGTAACGGCGGAAACGGATTCAGGGACCGTTCGGGGCGCCAGGGGGCGGCGCCGGACGGCCGAAGCGCGGGGACGGGCGTCGCGGATCCCGGGCAAGGACGAGAGGTAGGATCGTGGTCATTCAGAAGAATTGGCAGGAACTGATCAAGCCGAACAAGCTGCAGGTCACGACCGGCGACGACCCCAAGCGGGTCGCCACGGTCGTCGCCGAGCCGCTTGAGCGCGGCTTCGGCACGACGCTCGGCAACGCCCTGCGCCGGGTGCTCCTGTCGTCGCTCCAGGGCGCGGCCGTGACGTCGGTGCAGATCGACGGCGTGCTGCACGAGTTCTCGTCGATCCCGGGCGTGCGCGAGGACGTCACCGACATCGTCCTCAACATCAAGACCATCGCGATCCGCTCGCAGACGGACGCGCCCAAGCGCATGACCCTGCGCAAGACCGGACCGGGCCTCGTCACCGCGGGCGACATCGGTACGGTCGGCGACATCCAGATCCTCAACCCCGACCTGGTGATCTGCACCCTCGACGACGGGGCCGAGATCCGGATGGAGTTCACGGTCGCCACCGGCAAGGGCTACGTCCCGGCCGAGCGCAACCGCCCCGAGGACGCGCCGATCGGGCTCATCCCGGTGGATTCGCTGTTCTCGCCGGTGACCAAGGTGAGCTACCGCGTCGAGACGACCCGCGAGGGCCAGGATCTCGACAAGGACAAGCTGACCCTGACGGTGGAGACCAACGGCGCGGTCTCGCCGGAGGATGCGCTGGCCTACGCGGCGCGCATCATCCAAGACCAGCTGCAGGTCTTCGTGAACTTCGAGGATCCGCGCAAGGAAGAGGCCGCCCCGCTGGCGCCGCAGCTGCCCTTCAACCCGGCGCTGCTCAAGAAGGTCGACGAGCTGGAGCTGTCGGTCCGGTCGGCGAACTGCCTGAAGAACGACAACATCGTCTACATCGGCGACCTGATCCAGAAGTCCGAGGGCGAGATGCTGCGGACCCCGAACTTCGGCCGCAAGTCGCTCAACGAGATCAAGGAAGTGCTGGCCGGCATGGGCCTGCACCTCGGCATGGACATCCCCGGCTGGCCGCCGGAGAACATCGAGGATCTCGCCAAGCGCTTCGAGGAGCACTACTGAGGCGAGACCGTCTCGGGGCGGACGTGGCGGCGCTGCACGGCGCCGTCGGTTCGCCCGACCCGGACCGAGGACTTCGCCGGCACGACGCGAAGTCCCAAAGGAACCCGCCGCGGGGTCATGCGGAATGAACAGCCCCGCTGTTGGGGCGCCCGGCCGTACCGTGGCACGGCGGCCGCGACGAGAAGGAAGCCAGCACCATGCGTCACGGTTATCGCGGTCGCCGTTTCAACCGCACCGCCGAGCATCGCAAGGCGATGTTCGCCAACATGTCGGTGGCGCTGCTCAAGCACGAGCAGATCGTCACCACCCTGCCGAAGGCCAAGGATCTGCGACCCGTGGTCGAGAAGCTGATCACGCTGGGCCGGATCGACAGCGTCCACACCCGCCGTCTCGCCATGGCGCAGCTGCGCGACGCCGACATGGTCCGGAAGCTCTTCACGGTGCTCGGCCCGCGCTACAAGGGCCGCCCGGGCGGCTATTGCCGGATCATGAAGGCGGGCTTCCGCCAGGGCGACAACGCCCCGATGGCGGTGATCGAGTTCGTCGACCGCGACGTCGAGGCCCGCGGCAAGGATTCCGGCCCGAGCCAGGTGGCCGAGGCCGCCTGAGCCCAGCGCGGGCGCGGCAGGCTCTCCCTACCCCTCTGCGGGGGAGGGGAAGACGCGGCTCCGTTCTCAACCGTCTTACACGCGAAGAAGCCGCCCCGGCTCACCCAGGGCGGCTTCTTCGCGTTCTGGCGATACAAAAACGAAAACCCGCCGGCTCGCGCCGACGGGTCTGGAGCAGGGTCCACGTTTCGGATGGTCGCGGGAGCTCGCCGTGTCGGCCCGGTTCGGAAGGGCCGGGAACTCGACCGCGCCGCGGTCCGAAAACCCCTATCCCTGCTGAAACGCGTCCGGTGGACCGTCCTGGTCCGGGTCGATGTCGCGCCGGCGGCGCGGGAAGATGCCGTGATCGCTCATGGTCCACCTCCTTTTCAGACCCGGGGCCCTTGAGCCCCATGCGAGGACAATGAGCCGGCCGCCGGGGGGTTCCGGAGCCGGCTAGCCGGTCTGTCCGGCGGCATCCTCCAGAAGGGTGGCGACCCGGGCCGCCAGATCGGCGGAACGGAACGGCTTGGAGAGCACCGGCAGGTCCTCGGGGATCTGCATCGCGTCGGCATGGCCGGTGAGGATCAGGACGGGCAGGCCCGGGTCGCGGTCGCGGATCTCGGCGGCGAGCTCGATGCCGCTCATACCGGGCATGGCCAGATCCGCCACGACGATGTCGTATCGGTCGCGCTGGAGATGCTGGAGCGCGGCCTCGCCGCCGCCCGCCTCCGTGGTGCTGTGACCGAAGCCCGTGAGGAACGAGGCGGTCACGTGCCGCACCTGGGGATCGTCGTCGACGATGAGGACGCGGGCGCGCCGCCCTTCGACCGGTGCGGCGCCGGCCTCCCGCGCGACCTGTTCGGGCGCCTGGGCGGCGAAGGGGAGCGCCAGCTCGACGCGGGTGCCCCGGCCGACCTCGCTGTCGATCGCTAGCCGGCCCTTGGATTGCTGGGCGAGGCCGAACACCATGGCGAGACCGAGCCCCGTGCCCTGGCCGACCGCCTTGGTGGTGAAGAACGGCTCGCAGACCCGGCGCAGGATCTCCTCCGGGATGCCGGTGCCCTCGTCGGTGACGCTGATGCCGAGATAGGGGCCGTCGGCGATCTCGGGGTCGCCGCCGATGCTCAGGCGCCGGGTCGCCACCGTGATGGTGCCGCCCTCCGGCATGGCGTCCCGGGCGTTGATGCAGAGGTTGAGCACGGCGAGCTCGAGCTGGTCCGGATCGACCTGGACCGCCGGCAGATCGTCCTCCAGGTCGGTCACGACGGTGACGAGGCCGCCGAGGCTGCGCCCGAACAGGTCGCTCATCCCGGCGATCAGGGCATTCACGTCGACCGCCCGGGCCTGAAGGTCGTGGGCCCGGCTGAAGCTGAGTAGGCGCTTGGTCAGGGAGGCGCCGCGCTCGGCCGCCCCGCGGGCGTTCTCGATCAGGCGCTGCACCCGCGGCTGGTCGGCGACCCGCGGGCCGGCGAGTTCCAGGCTCCCCAGGATCGCCGTCAGGAGGTTGTTGAAATCGTGGGCGATGCCGCCGGCCAGCGTGCCGAGCGCCTGCATCTTGTCGGACTGGCGCAGCCTGGCCTCCAGGGTCCGCTGCTCGGTCACGTCCCGCTCGATCACCGCGAGGTGGCTGATCGCGCCGCCGGCGTCACGGATCGGCACCCGGGTGACGTGGCTCCACTGCTCGGCCCCGGTCGGCCCGTCGCTGATGAGGCTCTCGGCCACCGCCCCGGAGCGGATCGCCGCCTCGTCCGCCTCGGCGACCGGAGCGGCCTTCGGGCCGAGGAGGGCGTCCTCGCGCCGCCCGAGGCAGGCGGCGATGTCGTGGCCGAGGAGGGCCGCCTTGCGGGCGTTCAGCCGCACGAAGCGGCCGTCGGCGTCCTTGAAGCTGATCGCGTCCTGGGCGTGGTCGAGCAGGCCCCGCAGCAGCGCCCGCTCGGTGGCGAGGTCCCGGCCCAGGCGGTGCCGCTCGAAGGCCTGCCGGACGGTGGAGCGCAGCAGGCCGGGGTCCCAGGGCTTCGTCACGTAGCCGACGATGCCGCCGCGGTTGAGGGCGGCGATCACCGCGGTGATGTCGGCGTAGCCGGTCAGCAGGATCGCCTGCGCGTCGTGGAAGCTGCGCGCCTCGGCGAGCAGCGCGTCGCCGGTGAGGCCGGGCATGCGCTGGTCGGAGAGGACCACGGCGATGTCGGGCTCGGCGCGCAGGATCTCCAGCGCCTCGGCGGGCCGCGAGGTCGTCAGCACCCGGTAGGACTCCTCGAACAGGTCCTCCAGGGCGATCAGGATGTCCGGCTCGTCGTCGACGGCCAGGATCGTTCCTGCACCTGCCGTTCCGTCATTCATGCGCTGGCCGCCTGCCGCGGTATCCCGATCACGAAGCAGGCTCCCCCTTCCGGCGCCGTCTCCACGGTCAGCGAGCCGCTATGCGCCTGAACGACGCTGTAGGCAATCGCCAGGCCGAGGCCGGTTCCGGATCCCACGGGCTTGGTCGTGAAGAACGGCTCGAAGATCCGCTCCCGCAGCGTTTCCGGTATTCCTGGGCCGGTATCGCTGATCCGGATCTCGTCGAGGTCCGGGCTCGACTGCGTGGTGATCCGGATGGTCCCGCCCTCCGGCATGGCGTCGGCGGCATTGCCCAGGATGTTCATCACCACCTGGTTGAGCAGCGCCGGCGTGCAGTGGATCTCGGTCCGGCCCGCGAAGGCGCGCTCCACGGCGATGCGCTCGCCGAGCTTGTGCTGGATCAGGGCCAGCACCGTATCGATCGCCTCCGGCACGTTGACCAGGGCGCGCTCGCCCTCGTCGAGGCGCGAGAACTTGCGCAGGTTCAGGACGAGATCCTGGATCCGCGTCAGACCCATCCGCATCGAGGCGACCCGCTGCCGGGCCTTCTGGACAGCGCGGTCGGCCGCATCCGGTGCGGCGCCCGGCAGCTCGCCGAGCAGACGCTCCACCGTGCCCTGGTGGGCCAGGATGAAGGCGAGGGGGTTGTTGATCTCGTGCGCGATGCCGGCCACGAGCTCGCCCAGCGAGGCCATCTTGGCGGCCTGGACGAGCTTGGACTGCGCCTCGGTGAGCTGGCGGTTGGCGTCGGCGAGGTCGCGGTTGGCCCGCTCCAGGGCGTCGGCGAGCCCGGCCCGGGCCTCCGCCGCCTCCGCCTCGGCGCGGGCGCGCTCCACCGCCCGCTCGCGCTCGCCGAACTGGCCGGCGATGCGCCGGTCGTCCTCCTCCAGCAGGCGGCGGCGCACGAAGCCGCGGACCCGGAGCGCCAGGACCTCCGCGTCGGATTTCGAGACCACGTCGTCGGCCCCCGCCGCGAAGGCGTCCACCAAGAAGTCCTTGGCGGGATCGCTCCCGGCGATGCCCACGAGGTGGAAGCCCGCCCCCGCCGCCTGCCCGGAGCGCCGCTGGCTGATCGCCCGGCACAGGGCCAGCCCGTCATAGGCGTGGCCGAGAAGATCGACCGTCACGCAGTCGAAGGCGTCGTCGCCGGCGGCCGCGTCCAGGGCGGCCAGCGCCGCCTCCGGCCCGTCCGCACTCGACACGTGGTGCCCGTCCTGGCCCATCAGCCCGGCCAGGAAGGTCCGGTAGGTGGCGCTGCCGTCGATCACCAGGATCCGGCCGCGCCGGAAGGCGGCCGCGCCCGGCCCCTCGGCATCGCCGGCCGGGCGCCGCTCGCGCAGCAGGGCGCGGATGCGCAGGATCATCAGGTCGCGGTCGGCCGATTTCGGCAGGTAGGCGTCGGCGCCGCTCTCGAGGCCCTGGCGCTCGCCGCCGTTGCCGCCGGTCAGCATCAGGACCGGCAGCGCCCGGGTGCGCAGGGACAGGCGCATCTGCCGGATCAGCTCGTCGCCGTTCATGCCCGGCAGGTGGTAATCCGCCACCAAGAGGTCGGGCTGGCTGCGGTTGAGGTGGTCGAGGGCCGTCTCGGCCGAGGGGCAGCGCTCCACCGAGAAGCCGTTGGCCTCCAGCAGGAGGCGCAGTTCCAGCGCCTGAGTCTCCGAATCCTCCACCAGCAGGATCCGGGCGGGCCCCTCGGGGACGCCGACCTCGGTCCCCGTCACGGCCGCGCCCCAGGCTCGACGAGGCGCAGGACGTGCTCGGCGATCCGGTCGAGGGGGAGGACCGCGCGGGCGGCGCCGAGCCGCACCGCCGCCGCCGGCATGCCGTAGACCACCGCGGTGCTCTCATGCTCGGCCACGGTCTGCGCCCCGGCCTGGTGCATGTCGGAGAGGCCCGCCGCCCCGTCCTCGCCCATCCCGGTGAGCAGGACGCCGATGCCGGCGGCGCCCGACTGCCGGGCCATCGAGCGGAACAGCACGGTGGCGGCCGGACGCTGCCCCGAGACCGGCGGGGCGTCGATCACCCGGAGGATCCGCCCCGTGCCGATCTCCAGGTGCCGGTCGCCGGGCGCCACGTAGACGCGGCCGGGCTCGGCCCGCTCGCCGTCCCGGGCGAGGCCGACCGGCAGGGTCACGACGCTGTCGAGCCAGCTGGCGAATCCGTCCATGAAGGCGGGCCCCATGTGCTGGACCACCAGCACCGGCAGGGGGAAGTCGTTCGGCAGCGCGCCGATCACCCGGGCGAGCGCCGGGGGGCCGCCCGTGGAGGCGCCGATCCCCAGGAGGCTCGGCGCCTGCCCGGGCAGCTCGGCCGGGGACGCGTGGGACGGGACTGTGCCGCGGGTGGCCCATTCGGTGCCGATCGGGCGGCGGCGGATCACCGGCACCTGGGCCATGATCCGCAGCTGCGTGCAGATTTCGCCGGCCACCGCCTCGTAGCCGGCGTGGGTGGTGGCCACCGGCTTCTCCACCACCGACAGGGCGCCGGCCCGGAGGGCGTTCATCGAGATGCGCAGGGAGGAATCCTCGACCGAATCCGCCACCACGACGATCGGCGTCGGATGCTCGGCCATGATCCGGCGGGTGGTCTCCAGCCCGTCGATCCCGGGCAGGCGGATATCCATCGAGATCACGTCCGGCCGGACCGTCTGAAGCTTCGCCATGGCCTCCTCCCCGGAGGCGACGGCGGCCACGATCTCGAGCCGGGCGTCGCGGGAGACGATGTGGCGGAGCAGCTCGCGCACCACGAGGCTGTCCTCCACCAGCATGACGCGGACCGGGGTCACAGGAGCTGCCCGATCGTGTCGAGGAGCTGGCGCTGGTCGAATGCCTGCTTGGTCAGGTAGGCGTCGGCACCGAGGTCGAGGCCCCGGGCCACGTCGGCGGCGTCTCCCCGGGACGTCATCAGGATCGTCGGGAGCCGGGCGAAGCGCTCGTCGGCCCGCAGGGCCTGGAGCAGGCCGAACCCGTCGAGGCGCGGCATCTCCACGTCCGCGAGGACGAGGTCCACGGGCTCGATCTCGGCGCGCAGCCGGTCGAGGGCGTCCTGGCCGTCGACGCAGACGACTACGCGGTAGCCGGCGGCTTCCAAGATGCCCTTCTCCAAGGTTCGGGTTGTGATCGAATCGTCGACGACCAGGATCGTCGCCCGCGATGGCGCGTGAGTCGTCGAACGTGGAGCCTGCGCCATCGTTCCGACGGATGCGACGGATGCGCGTCCGGCGAGCCCCTCGGGATCGAGGACGAGCACCGGCACGTCGCCGGGCAGCACCGCCGTGCCGGCGATCAGGCCGGGATCGGCGCCGAAGTCGGGCGCGGGCAGGACGAGGAGCGAGCGCACGTCGTGCAGGCGGTCGACCGCCAGCGCCATGCGGCCGCCGCCCGCCCGCAGCACCACGGCGGTCAGGGTGGCGGGATCGGCCGGGGCGGGGACCGCGCCGAGGACCTGGGCGAGGTCGACGACCGGGCAGGTCGCCGCCGCGTCGCCGGCACCGATCCGCAGGATCGTGCGGCCCATCGCCACCGGCAGCGCGTCCCGCCTGAGCCGCAGCAGGCGCTCGACCGCGTCGCCCGGCAGGGCGTAGCTGCGTCCGGCGGCCTCGACCAGCAGCAGGCTGCGCCGGGCCGCCGACAGCGGCAGGCTGAAGACCAGGGCGGTTCCGGCCGGCGCCCGCGGCTCCAGGCGCACGCTGCCGAGGAGCTGGCGCGCCGCGTCCGCCGCCACCGAGAGGCCGTAGCCGCGTCCCGAGAGGGTGTCGACCGCCTCCGCGGTGGAGAAGCCCGGCTCGAAGACGAGGCGCAGGAGCGTCTCGGCATCGGCGGCCGCCTCCGGGGCGATGAGGCCCCGCGCCCGGGCCGTGGCCTCGATCCGGGCGAGATCCGGGCCCGGCCCGTCATCCGACACCGTGACCTGGAGACGGGCGCCGCGGACCGCGATGGCCAGCCCGAGCCCCAGGACCTCGGGCTTGCCGGCGTTGCGGCGCACCTCCGGCGGCTGCCAGCCATGGCTCAGGGCGTTGCGCAGGGCGTGAAGCAGCGGATCCTTCAGCACCTGCAGCGTGCCGCGCTCCACCGGCAGATCGAGGCCGCGCAGGTCGATATCGACCTCGCGCCCCTGTTCCCGGGCGGTCTCGCGGAGGGAGCGGGCCAGGGGGGCGAGGACCGTCTCGGCGGGCACCAGGGCGAGGCGCTCGGCGGCGGCGCGGACGCGGGATGCGGCGCCCTCGATGCGGCTGGAGGCCGCCGCCTGGCGCCGGGACAGCTCCGAGGCCTCCCGGGCGAAGGTGCCGACCCGGGCCGCGAAGGCGCGCCATTCCGGCCGTTCCCCCTCGGCTCCGGCGGCCAGCGCCTCCGCGCCGGTGCGCAGGTCCTGGGCGAACCGGGCGAGCCGCGCGAGGCTTTCCGCCGCCGGCGCACGGCCCGCCAGCGTGCTGGCGAGGTCGTGGCTCGCCCGGGCCATCACCTCGACCGCCTCCGCGGGAACCCGCAGCATGGCGGTCCCGGCCTCGGCCGGCTCGGGGACCGGCCTCTGGGCCGGCGCGGCCGGTGACGGGGCGGCGGGTGCAGGGCCGGCGGCCGGAGGAGCAACCGGCGCGGGTGGTGGCTCGAAGGGGGGCGCAGGCGGGGGTCCCGGTGCGGGGTCCGGGCTCGCCGGCTCCGGTGCCGCGCCGGGAAGGCCGAGGACCCGGCCCAGCGCCGCCAGGGCGTCCGCCGGCATGTCCGGGCCGACGCCGTCCTTGAGGCCGGCCACGTAGGCTTCGATCCGGTCGAGGGCGAGGTGGACCGCGTTGGCCGCCTCCCGGTCCAGGACCGTGGCACCGGTGTGGACGCCCTCGAACAGCGTCTCCAGGCGGTGGGCCACCGCCTCGACGGCGGGCAGGTCGACGGCGCGGGACGCCCCCTTCAGGCTGTGGGCGCGGCGGAAGACGTCGTTCCAGTCCGGAGTGGCGCTGCCCAAAGCCGCGCGGATCGCCGCGACGTGCTCCCGGTGCTCGACGTCGAAGGCGGCGAGCAGCAGCTGGCGGATGTCCTCGGCCAAGGCGGCGGGCCCTCAGTGCCGGTATCGTTCGGCGAGCGCCATGAGCGCCTGGGCGAGTTCGGTGAGGTTGGCGGAGGCCGCCTCGACCTGTCGGGTTCCGGCGGCGGTCTGCTGGCTGGCCTGGCGGATGTTCTGCAGGGCGCCCATCACCT
>NZ_JAKSXX010000312.1 GCF_022829385.1 Methylobacterium sp. J-070
CGCGAAGGCCGCGAGCGGCACGAAGGCGCCGCGGATCACGTCGCCGGCGTGGTGGCGGAACAGCTCCAGGGCCGGGACCGGGCGCAGCCGGTCGAGGTCCATCATCCGGGCGAACTCGTCGGTGGCGACGAGGCGCAGCCGTGCGAACAGCGCGACCACGTTGATGGTGAAGGCGCAGGGTGCGGGTTCTCGACGAGGTGGAACAGGCCGCGCGCGGCCAGGGCGGCGAGGTCTGCGGTGAGCTGGGGGTCGGGGGAGCGGTCGTTGACGGCGAGCAGGGTGAAGGGGGTGGCCTGCGGGGCCGACAGGCAGGCGTGGAGGGCGCGCAGGGTCTCGCCGCGGCCCTTGTAGACCGGGACGATGACGACGACGCGGGCCTCGGCGATGGGCAGGGCCCGGGGCAGGCCGTCCCAGTCGTGCGGGTCGGGGGCCGTCATGGGCGGATAGGTGCCGAGGTCCTCGGGCGCCGCCATCAGCCCGGCGGCTCGGCCCGTGCGCACGTAGTGCAGGAACGGCGACTCTCCCGGCGCGAACAGGTGCCCGTAGGTCTCCGTGTAGAACGCGATGGAGAACGTCCCGCTCGGGTCGCGGCCCTCGTGCTGGCCGTAGGCAACGAAATGGGCGAGCGGGCCGCCGGGAGCGCCCGCGGCGTCGGGGTTGCGCTTGGCGTAGAAGGCGGCGTCGAAATGGGGCTCGATCAGCCGGGCTTCCTCGGCCAGCGCCGCCGCCTTCGAATCCGGCGCGCCGTAGCCCGGGTGGAAGGCCCCGGCCGAGATGTCGGTGCCGTGCAGCAGCGCCGTGGCGAGGCGGTGGACGAAGGGCGCCAGGCCGGTCTCGCGGACCCCGGCATGCGCGTCGAGATAGGCCTGTCCGTCGAAGTCGGGCCTGGGGTTGCGGCCCTTCCGCCAGCCGGCGTCGCAATAGTCGCGCACCGCGTCCGCCTCCGCGGACAGCCCGTAGCGCGCCCGGTAGAACGCGTGGTCGAAATGCCCCGCCACCAGACGCGCCTGCAGGTCGAGCACGGCCGCCCGGTCCGCGGGCTCACCGATCGCCCCGAGCCAGCCGGTGTCCTCGAGGGGCGCCCGCGCCGGGCGCAGCCCGCAGACCCGCAGCAGCGCCGCCAGCGTCGAGCGCCCCGGGCCCGGATCGCGCAGCTCCCGCCAGCCCACCCCGGCGAAGTGCAGGTAGGGCTGCATCGCCCCGACATCCGGGTAGGTCGCCCGGTACCAGTCCGCGTCCACCGCCGGCAGGTTCAGCCGGTGCGGCTCGGCAAACGGCGTCTGCCCGGTGAGCTTCGCCTCGGCGACGTAGCGGAAGAACGGGTCGTCCCGGACCGCCCGGCTGCCGGCCCGCGCCTGCACGAACCCGGCCGGGTCGAAGTCCGGCCGCGGGCTCACCAGGGCCCGCCAGCCGCCCTCGACGTAGTGGCGCAGCAGCGCGGCGTCGGAGGCGCCGGCCAGCGCCTCGGCCTGGGCCTCGTCGAGGCCGCGCCGGTAGTGGGCGGCGTCGAACCAGGGCGCCAGGATCTCGACCCGCAGGGCCAGCGCCTCGGCCGGGTCCGGCCGGGCGGGTCCGCCATGGAGGACGTAGTGCATCAGCGGGTTCTGGGTGGCGTAGGTGATCCCGCGGGTCAGGCAGTAGGTGAGCACGTCGAACTGGGGCGCGGGCTCGCGGCCCTCGCGCCAGCCCGAGGCCATGTAGTGGTCGACCGGGTCGACGCCGGCTTCGGCGAGGTCGGGGTTGCCGGCGCGGTAGAACGGCCCGTCCACGAGGCGGCGGGCGAGGCGCTCGACCTCGGCGGTGTCGCGCGGGGGCAGCGGATGGCCCGCGGCCTGCCCGCTGCGATCACCCCTGCGGCGGCGGCGCGCCAGGGCGTGCAGGAACGGGTTGATGCCGGCCCTGGCCAAGTAGGGGCGCGCGGCGAGGTAGTCGGCGGAGGCGAAGTCGGCCCGCGGGTCGCGGCCCGCGCGCCAGCCCTGGACCAGGTAGTCGCGCACCGGATCGGCCGTGATGCCGTACCAGCTCGCGTAGAAGCCCGCGTCGAAGAACGGCGCCAGCGCGGCGATCTGGTCTGCCGCGGAGGTGATATCGTTCGCCGGGAGAAGGCCTCTGGGGCCTGCAAGGATGGCAACGGCGTTGCTGCCCGCGCGGATCAAGCCGGCGCTCGCCCAGCTCCGATACAAGCCGTGGAGTTTTTTCAAAGTACCGCTCTCACGTCGCGGCGCGTCGCGCCGGTCGTTTCGCTTCCTAGCCCGTCACCGATCCACCTGTCCTGCCCGTCGACCGCGCCGGAAACCGAGCGATGCACCCGGGCTGAAGCGCGAAGCTTGCCGGTCGCTGCGTCGGAATTTGGCGCTCGTGTGAGCATGCGTTCGCTGGGCTGGGTTCAGGGCTGTCATTTGAGCCGGGCTAGGCGCCATGTCGGCTTTCCCCTGCCCTATCGGAGCGCGCCGGGGCCGTAAACATCGGCGCTCGGCTCGCTCGGTCGAACCGAGCTGGCGCCGGTCTGAGGCTCTGTTGACGCTGGGAGGCTCCTATGACCTATGCCTGACGATAACGACTTGATGTGGCGGGATCGTCCGATGGCTGAGGATAACACCCTAACGAAGGCCCTGGTTGACGTTCGGGCGCGCCGGGCTGCTCTCCAGAGCGACTACGATCGGATCGCGGCCGAGCTCACGAAGCTGCGCGCAGCCGAAGCCGCCCTGACCTCGATCGTGGAGGGAGTTCCGCTGGAGGAAACCGCGCGCCTCCACGCAGCCGATGGTGCACGGGTCCCGACTGCCGATCGTGCCGCCTCCGCGCAGGGTGGTCGGCGCGGGGCTCGCGGTCCGCGAGCGAATTCGGCCAAGGGGCGCCTGAAGGCCCTCCTTAGCAACGCGGGCTCACAAGGCTTGTCGCACGCTGAGATCGCCGACCGGTTGCCGGACGTCGCTCCGAACACCCTCAATACCTACCTGAGCATGATGGTGACGGGCGGCGAGGCGGTCCGGACCGGTGACTTCTTCACCGCCGCCGCTGGATCGGACGAGGAAGCCGACGCGGAGACTGATCCGGTTGACGAGTCCTCGGCCGACGATGATGCCCACCGCGATACCGAAGCGGCAGAGTAAGCTGGTTCAATCACTTCACGGCCGCTCGGCGGAAGGTGCCGAGTCTTACAACAACGGTGCGAGCCAGCTGCTGTCCTCCGCGGCTTGATCTTGGCAGCGCTAAAGATAGTCCGCTCGGCGGCCGATCCTGTCTCTGAACGCTACCGTCCCGAGCATCTCGACGCGCTGCGAGGAGGGCGCTTTCCTTGACCGCCGGATCGACGAGGAATGGCCGTATTTCTGGATCAACGCCACCTACCTGAAAATCAGAAGCGGAGCCGCACAGTCCCTGTCGCCGGCATCGTAGCGTTTGGCGCGAACACTGACAGGCGCAGTGATACAGCCGGGCACACTCCTGAGCGACTACGAGCGATTTGCGGCGGAGCTGAAGAAGCTGAGTGCGGCTGAAACTGCCCGGACCTCAATTGTAGAAAATGTTCCGCTAAAAGCTTCCGAGCTCTTGTACTTGTCCGGGAGATCGCGGCCTCGGACCCTTCATCAAACTTCATCCGTGCAGAACGGCCTTGTCCGGCCCGCCGGTCCCGCGCTCGGCGCTGCTCCGGATCAGGCGGTCGCCGACATCTGGCGGATGATCGGCAGCATCACCGCGCTCGGTGCGGCGGCCGGAACGGGGAAGATCGTGGCCGTCTGATCGGTCTTCACCCGGGGAAGCCGCTTGATCACGGTCCGCAGATTCGGGATCGTCCGCGCCAGTGTCGTGGCGAGCGTCTCGCCCGCAATCTTAGCCATGACGTATTCCAGCATGTCGCGGGGCGCCTCATCGATGGCGGTGGTCGACGGGTAGAAGGCCGCCACGGCGTCGCTGCGATCGAGGCAGAACACGCTCAGCTCGTAGAAGGCGGAATTGTAGACGCGCATCATCTCGTCCAGGCAGGCAGGCTCGAAGGGTGCGCGCTTCTGGCGGAAGATGCGGGGCGTTGCGAAATGGTAGAGCTGGGACGGGCGCATCGCAAGCGTCGCGAACTGTGCGACCGCCGGCTCCGCTGCGTCGTAGCGGAGAACCTGGCAGCGCCCGCCGGCTGGACGGATCTCCCGAGCGACCGCCTCCGCCTCGTCGGCACCGGACGCGTAGGTGATGCAGACCTCCCCGCCCCCGGCGGCGATAAGCTTGGCCGTCGCGGCCCCGAGACCCCGAGACCCGCCGATGATCAGAGCGGACACGCCCGCGAAGGTGTCCGGTTGGACCAGCGCCGCTAGGTCCTGCAAGCTCTCCTGCTCCACCGGCCGCGGGCGGACGAAGCCGTCGACTCGGGCAAAAATGCCGGGGCCGACGGCGTCGAGGGTCACCGATTGCAGCATCGGCTGGAACCTCTTCACCGTGTAGCCGAGGCTCGAAGCGGCAACGCCGTCGGTAACGGTCACGTCGATCTTCGAGAGGATTGAGTGCAGACCGGGTACGAACATGCCTACGAGGGTCGAGAGGCCGCCTAAAGCCGCAACCCGGTGGGGACCGAGGGCACGCGCGAGACGTGGCGCCAGCGCGGCGATCGCCTCAGGGGAAGGCAGCGAGAAGGCCCCGGTCAGATCCGTCAGGGCCTCCGGATCGCGGGCGACCGGCTCCGCGGGAATCGCGGTCGGCGCCCACTCGACTGGCTGAGCCGGCGCTCGCTCCGTCGCGAAAGTTGCCTGAATCGTTAAGGTACGAGCGCCATCCACCGATAGGGACAGGCGCAGGTGCTGCGCGTCCGCCTCGTGGGCCGTCAGCACGGTGCAGTCTCCGACCAGGACGAACCGCTCGAACCGCATCTGCAGCGTCGCAAGCCGATCAAGGGGATGTGCGGTCGCGCAGGCATCAAGGGCCCAGAGAGCGGCGTGGACGCCGTGGACGGCCCGCTCGCCGGCAAGCGTCCGTCGGGCCATCCGTGCATCCATGTGCATCGGGTTCACGTCGCCGGTGGCCCGCGCGAAGGCGGCCTGGTGCGCCTCGGTCCAGATCCGCATCTTCGCAGAGGTATCGTCCGAGCCGGCTTCGTTCATCGAGATGCTCCTCATCCGCCGGTCACCTCCCCGGCCCGGCCGCGGCCGGTCGCCCATGCCTGGCTGGCCGGCCACTGGACGCCCGGCCCCTTGCTTTATGGCACGCGATCTCGCAAGAGGGCGCGCTCACACGGATGTAAAGGGACCGGTCGATCGCCGGAGGGCCAGGCATCCGCAGGGTGTCGCAGGGACCGGTATCGAGGATGACCACGGCTCGCGCCCTGTCGATTGGCTTCGTCGGAAACGTCGTCACCAACCCGTTCGGGAAGGTGTCGGGCCGCCTCGCGGATCTCGCCGACGTATCCTTCGAGCATCTCCCTATTGGGCAGATAGAGCAGGTCCTGACGGGTCCCGCTGCCGCCGACGTCCTGATTGTGCATCTCGACCACCGCTGGTACTTCGACGTCGCCCCGGACAAGGGCGCGGCCGCAAGGGCGCGGGGGCTCGCCGAGCTGGTCTTGGCCCGGCTCGCGCAGGCTCCCGGCACCATCATCCTCAACACCGTGCCCTTCGTGCCGGTCTCGTCCGTGGAAAGCGATCTTCATGATCAGCTGGAGGCGCTTGCCCGTGTGAACGCAGTCCTTTTCGGCCTCGCCCGATCCCACGAGCGGGTCAGCGTCATCGACGCGGCCGGTGCCCTGGCGCTCCTCGGTTTCGCCAACGCCTTCCGCGAGCGTAACCGTTATATGTACCAGATGCCCTATGCTCCGGCCGCTGTGGACGTTCTGGTCGAGCGCTACGCCGACGCCATCGCGGCCCGGCTGCGGGCGCGCCGCAAGGTAGTGGTAGTCGACGCCGACAACACGCTGTGGGGCGGCATCGTGGGTGAGGACGGTGTGGAGAACCTCGAGGTCGACAACGACTATCCAGGAATCGTCCACACGCAGCTCCAGCGCCAGCTGCTGCGCCTGAAGAGTCTGGGCATCCTGCTCTGCGCGGTGACCAAGAACAACGAGGAGGATTTCTGCTCGGTCTTCGAGCAGCGTGCGATGCCGCTGCGCCTCGACGACCTCGTCGCCTACCGCAGTAACTGGTCGGAGAAGAGCGAGAACATCCGCGAACTCGCCGAGACGCTTAATCTCGGCCTCGACAGCTTCATCTTTATCGACGACAATCCCTTTGAGATCGAGGAGGTCCGGGCGCGGCTTCCCAGTGTCGAGTGCCACCTGTTCGACCGCACGCGTCCAGAGCAGGCCCTCTCGCTGCTCGACGGGATCGCGTCCCTGCGCGCTCGGAACGTGACCGTTGAAGATCTGGCCAAAACTGAGCTGTACCGGGGCGAGGCGCAGCGGCAAGAACTGCAACGCTCGGCAGCTTCGATGGACGAGTATCTCGCCTCCCTCGACATCCGGGTGCACATGGCGCGGAACAATCCGGGATCCCTGCGGCGGGTCACGCAGCTGATCAATAAGACCAACCAGTTCAATCTCACAACGCGGCGCTACACCGAGGACGAGGTCGCCACCGCGATGCGCGAGGGTAGCGTCTACGCGGCGCGAGTGGCCGACCGATTTGGCGACATGGGGATCGTCGGGGTCGCCGTCGTCCGGGGCGGCGCGCTCGAGACCTTCCTGATGAGCTGTCGGGCCCTCGGGCGCCGCATTGAGAGCCAAGTCTTGCGCTACATTTGTCAGCAAGAGGCGGATCCGGAGCTGAGGGCCCACTACCGCCCAACCCCAAAGAACCGCATGGTCGAGACCTTTCTGGACGACAACGGGTTCGCGCTCGTCGGCTCTGGCCCCGAGGGAAGGGACTATCGATTGACCCGAGGACCGGATGACACCGCCTACATCCACATCATCGCGGACTGAGAGCGCCGTAGCCGCGGCCCGCGCCACCCTGGACCGCCTCGTGGACACGTGGGGCCGGCCGGAGCTGGGCGCGCTCGGACCCGAGGACAACCTGTTCGAGAAGATCGACTCCTTCGCGGTGGTCGAGCTTCTGTTGGAGACCGAGTCCGAGATCGAGAAAGCCTTGGGCCGCTACATTCCGCTGGCCGACGAGAGCATCCTCGACAGCACGCGCTCGCCGCTGCTCCGGATCCAGAACTGGTTCGAGTACGTGGCGGAAGCTGTAAACCGTGGCTGAGCTTCGGTTCCGACACGCCGGCCTCGCCGGCCTCGTCACCACGGTCGGCGGTCGGTCGCTCGCCTTCGACGCGGAGGCGGCGGATCTCAGGATGGCGCCGGACGAGGCCGAACGGCTCAAGCGCGCGATGGGCTTCGCCACGCGCCACGTAGTCGTACGGGCCGACACAACGACGGCCGACCTCTGCCTGCATTCCGCCCGGCACCTCCTCGACGGCCTCGGTCTGAGGCCGGAGAATCTCGACGGGCTGATCCTGGTCACGCAGACACCTGACTACAGCTCGCCGTCGACGGCGATCGGCATGCAGCACCGCCTCGGCATGAATACCGACACGCTCTGCTTTGACATGCGGTTGGGCTGCAGCGGCTTCGTGTACGGACTCTCGGTTGCCTACAGCCTTGTCGAATCCGGGCTGAAGCGGATCCTGCTCTGCGTCGGTGACGTGGCGAGCCGGATGGTCGCCAAGGATGACCGTGCCATCACCCCCATCATGGGCGATGCCGGGGCTGCAGTACTGGTCGAGCGGCGCGAGACCGAGAGCGTCTTCCAGCTTCACAGCGACGGGTCGGGCGAGAAGGCTCTGTTTATCCCCCATAGCGGCCTGCGCCGGGATGCCGAGGATCGGGACAAACCGGCCTCCATGAACATGGACGGCGCGCAGGTCTTCAACTTTACCCTGAAGCGCGTGCCGGCGCTGATTACCGACATCCTAGCGGCTGCGGATTTGCGGCCGGAAGAGCCGGACTATTACGTTCTGCACCAGCCGAACAAGTACATCCTCAAGAACCTGCAGCGGCGCCTGAGCCTTGACGACGGCAAGCTTCCCTCGGGCACGCAATCCGTCTACGGGAACCAGAACTCAGCCTCGATCCCGGGCACGATCTCGGGCTTCCTGGCGGAGGATTTCTCGCACCGGCCCTTGCGCGCGGTGCTAGCCGGGTTCGGCGTGGGTCTGAGTTGGGGTGCGTGCGCTCTTGCCACGGACCGAATTTATGCTCCGCCCGTCCTGAAGTTTGAGGAGATCGCGTGATGACTGAGGCTGGGTTCCTGGACGAGCTCGGCGCGATCCTGGACCAGCAGGGGCCGCTCGCGCGCGGCCAGAAGCTTGGCGAGATCGAGACCTTCGACTCCCTCGGCATCCTCAATATCATGGCCCTGTTCGATACGCTGGGTCTTGAGGTCGAGCCATCGCAGATCGCGAAGGCAGCCACCACAGACGACCTTCTCGGCATTGCCGTCGCGAAGTTGCAGTCCTGAAGCCTGGATAAGCATGGCGGAAGCTGCAGAGCACATCCTCGTCGTCGGAGGCAGCAGCGGAATCGGCAGCGGTGCCGCGGAACGGTTCGCCGATCAGGGCAAAGCACCGCACCTTTATGATAGGGCAGATCGCGTGATGGATGGTCTCCCGTGACAATTGACATCCAGCGTCTAGCCCTGATCGGCGGAGGGGGCTTCTCCAAGGAGATCGCCGAGGTCGCGCAACTGCGTGGCTATACGGTAGAGGCAACCTATTCGAATCAGCCAACCGTACAGGTCGGGCGCTATAGGGGGTATCTCGACGAGTTGCTGGCCGACCGAGCCGAATACGATGGTGTGGCACTGGCGGTGGGTGGCGTGAGCCGGGCAGCGATCCAGGCGCGTGCCGAGATCATCGCTTGGCTCGACCGGCACGCTCTGCCCTGCCCTCCCCTGGTGTCACCTCATGCGATTGTCAGCCAGGGGGTGATGCTGGGCGCAGGCGCGTTCGTGGCGCACGGCGTGATCGTCAACGTTGACGTGCGCCTAGGACGATTTTGCGTTGTGAACACCGGTGCCATCATCGGCCACGACGCAGAGATCGGGGATAACACGACGATCTCGCCAGCAGCATTCATTGGCGGCCGCTGCGCGATCGGTGCGGATGGTCTCGTCGGTCCGCTCGCCAAGGTGTTGCAGGGCCTCAAGGTCGGTGAGCGGTCAATGATTGGTATGGGGTGCACCGTGCTGCGTACGATGCCCAACGATGCAGTGGTTTGGCCTAAGCCTGATAACCCCGTTGTTTCAGCGGATTGAGGCTGAGGCGACGAACCCCATGGAGCTGCATGGCACCTCTCTGGCGCAAGAGAGGATGCAAACACCAGACGGCATCTCGCAGCGGCAGCACTAAGGCGTCTCTGCAAAGGGTTCACAGGCTGCGGGTCAACCCCATGTGATCGGGATGCGACACTTTGAACTGCCTGACGCGCAGTGGGCGGATCGCCCCATTGCTGCCTCCGCCGAAGCCGCGCACGGGCCGGCCTGCGGAGGATTGGACATGCCTCGGAAAAGTGGAGAACTCTTTCCGTGAAGGAGGCCTCCGATGGCAGAACGCAATGAGCGGTTTACACCCAAGTTTCGTGCCGAGGCGGTCCGCTTCGCCCAGACGAGCCATCGCTCTGGACACAAGGTCGCCGCCGACCTCGGCGTTGCGCAATTGAATCGGCGGCCAGCGTGATCGCAAGATGGATGCACCACTCGCCGGGCGGCAAGAGGATATTGCCGCCGAGCTGTCTCAATGGGCACCGAAGTCTCCGCAATTGTGGGCTTTCAAAATTTCCTATCTGGCAGGTTCGGTGGTAGTCGTTGATCAACCAGCGATGGTACCGAGCTTTGCCATCTTCGGTGGCCGGCCGCGGCGTCGTGGCGGCAGGATTGCTATAATCGCATTCAATTTTAGAAATCTGTATTAAGGCTACGCCGTTCACGCAAATAGCTCCATTCGGTCCGGAGCTACCTGGGCTACGAAGTTCTCGATAGCGTCGATCCATGGGTCGCTCCCTATCCGAACCAGTAATTCGTCCCTCTTTCCTCGATAGAACGCCTCAACGCGTGTGATGTCCTCTTCGCTTGCTCCAAGGCGCGTGAGACCGATCACATTGATACGGTTGATCCGCCGATCAACGAGGGTTGTGAAGGGGGGCACATGCGCTTTCACTACGCCGTTCATGCCGATCATACAGGCGCGGCCAATCCGAAGCCCCTGATGCACCACCGAGTTCATGCCGAGGTAAGCGTGGTCTTCAACATGAACAGAGCCGCCGAGCGTGACGCCTGTAGCGGTTTTTACATACGGAGAGAGAATGCAATCGTGATCGATTTGCGTTCGGGCCATTAGATAGCAGCCTCGGCCTACGCGCGTTGCCGGCGAGGTTACCGATTTATTGATAATCACAAATTCTCGTATAACGCATTCGCCCTCGATTACTACCTTTCCATCAGAGTTATGATGGCCTGGAAACTGTCCAGTTTGTCCAATGACTGCATAAGGAAAAATAGATGTTGACGATCCGATCACAGCTGAGCCATGAATTACTACGCCGGCGCCGACATGAGACTCTTCCTCTACGACGACACCACCCTCGATGATTGCATGGGAATCAATGCGGACATTTGAACCGATCACAACATCGGGCCCGATGACGCAGAACGGCCCAACCGTTGCGGTGGGCGCAATCCGTGCGCTGGGATCAATTACAGCTGTCGTGTGGATTCGCACGCCCGAAAGCTCCATCATCAAAGCCGGGCCATGCTGGACCCATTCTGTTTTTCGACAGGCATTCCGATGACCGACGGACATGCAGCTGTCGATTATGCGATGAGTTCTCGGGCAAAGCGAAGATAGAATCAACTCATGCTTGTGCCCTGGCTGCGCTTACCAAATGCGGGCGAGGAGCCGAATGCCTTCACAGATCGGTCGATCGTTGGCCTCGCAACTCGTTCGAGTAACGGTATCAAGCGCCCTCTGGAGCAGGTCCTTCCGGCGGTTCGGTGCTGAGAGTTTGTAGCAGTTCTGCCTGGAGGAGAGCGAGCGCTTCCGGCGGCGTGAAGGACGCGCTGTCGAAGCAGGTCGAAGCCGGCGCGGCCGTACACGGTCCAGTCATCCTGGCGCTCGACGACACGATCGACCGCCGCCGCGGCAAGCGCATCGCGGCCAAAGAAACCTATGGCGGCCCGGTCCGCTACTCCGATAGCTACTGCGTCACGACGGGCGGACTGCGACTCTATGAGCTTGATGCTGCTCGCCCCGGTCCCCTGGGCCAGACAAGTCTGGGCCCTGCCGCTCCTCACTGCGATGGTGCCGTCCGAGTGCGACTGTCGCGAACGGGGCCGTCCGTACAAGCCGTTGCTCGATGTTGGCCGCCACCTAGCCCTGCAAGCCCGTCACTGGCTGCCGAGCGGCGATCTCATTCTCGTCGGCGACAGCGGCTTGTCCGCGCTCCTGTTTCTCGATGCCATGCACCGCAGCGGCATCACGGCGATCACACGGTCGCGGCTGCATGCGGCATGCGGCAATCTACGAGCCTGCCCCTCCACAGCCATCCCAGGTGATCACACCGGCATCCAGTTCGACTGGAACGGCAACGATGGGAAGGACGAGGTCTGCGGAGCCGGATGGGCGAAGCTTCAGGCCGTAGCCTCCCATCCGCATTGGGCCGGCCTCCATGGCAGAGGCGAAATGCCCTTCTTCGCCCGCCTTTGACCGACTTCCTATACATCGTGCCAATTCACCAAGTACCGGCACTATCAAATTATGGGGCCAAACATTTAACGAAGCTAAGCTGGAAAGGACGGAGCGCGTGCGAAACAGCGGAGGCACCTCATGGGAGAGCGTCAAGGGCTCTTCGCAGCGGGCCAGTATCACTCGTCATCTATTGGCCACAGAAAGCGGCTCCATCTGAAAGGAGGCCGCTTGCTCCGTGACACCGTCTGTCGGATCCGCTAACGACCGTCCGCGATGCGGCCTAGCAGAGCCTTCACGCGCGACATCAAGGCAATGACGTCCTCCAGGGCTTTAGGAACGAAATGTCTCAGCTTCATGCAATTTTGTACCTATGTAAATCGTCCCTGTATATTTTGCCAATTAATATTTAAGGGACAATACTAGCGATGTGCGGTCTCTATGCATCCATAGGTTTCGAGCCGGACGAGCAGCGGATTGACATCATTCAACATCGTGGTCCTGACGGTCGTGGGTGGGAAGTTTACGCAAGTGGTAGCGGTCCCGTAGCCCTTGGACATCGGCGTTTAGCTATCATCGACGTCTCGGATGCCGGTCTACAGCCGATGAGCGATCGGTCCTGTCGCTACCATCTTATATTTAATGGCGAGATTTACAACTACTTGGAACTTCGCAACGAATTAATGCTAAAGGGGGAAACTTTTTACACAGACAGCGACAGCGAAGTGCTACTCCGCAGCTTCATGGTATGGGGAATGGAATGCCTACACAAGCTGCGCGGTATGTTCGCCTTCCTAATATGGGATGAGCGGGAGAAGACGCTCTTCGCTGCGCGCGATCGTTTCGGGATTAAGCCGCTCTACGTTTTTGAAGGAGTGGGTGGTTTCGCCTTCGCTTCCGAGATCAAGCAATTGATCGGTCTGAAGGGATGGTCGGGTCGCATGAATGTGGCGCGAGTACATGACTTTCTGAGTGCGGGTGTCTCAGACCACACGGCCGAGACGATGTTCGAGGGCGTGCGCCAGTTACGCGGCGGAGAGCAAGTCATAGTGCGAGCCGACGGATCGGTGCCGCGGGCAGAAATCCGCCGGTGGTATCCCGCGACTGCCGGCCACCTTGACCTGACAGAAAGGGACGCCGCAGCGCGCTTTCGCGACCTCTTAGATGCGTCGGTACGGCTTCATTTGCGATCTGATGTGTCAATCGGGTCCTGCCTTTCGGGAGGCCTCGACTCTTCCGCCATCGTCTGCCTGATGGCGCGTGACTTGCCGGCAGATGCGGCGCTCAACACCGTCTCGGCATGCTATCCAAACAAGGAAGTTGACGAGAAGCCGTTCATGGATGCGGTGGTCGGCCGTACGGGCGCAAATCCACATTTCGTCTACCCGCGCGCCGACGATGTGTTCGACCGGGCTGCGGAGATCACTTGGCACCAAGACGAGCCGTTCGGCTCGAGTTCGATCTTTGCGCAATGGTGCGTCTTTGAGGCGGCGCGCAAAGCTGGCATTAAAGTGATGCTCGACGGCCAGGGCGCCGACGAGCAACTTGCGGGTTATCACGGCGCATTCGGCTATCACTTAGTCGCCCTGCGCCAGCAGCGAAAAATCGGCCAGATCGCGCGAACGATCATCGAGCGTCGGCGCTACCACGGCGCGCCAATGTCGCCACCCGTGCGGGAGCACGTACTGCCGCTGCTACCTGCTGGACTAGCGGGCTGGATCGGCACGAAACTACCGCCTCCGGCGCCGCAGCCGCCGTACTACGACTGGCTGAGCGGTCCCTTGATCCGCGCCGCCGGAAACCCAAATGGCCCCCTCGCGCTCGCGACGGCATCGCTCGATCTGCCGCCGATCGTCGATGTGCGCACACTCTGCCTAACGTTGACCTACGCGTCGAACCTCCAAATGTTGCTGCATTGGGAGGACCGGAACTCCATGGCGCATTCTATCGAGGCGCGTGTCCCGTTCCTCGACCATCCCTTGGTCGAATTCAACCTCGCCCTTGGCAATTGTCACAAGGTCGTCGGCGGGGACACCAAGCGCGTGCTACGACGCGCTATGAACAGGATACTTCCTTCGACGATCCGTCATAGGCGCGACAAGCTCGGCTTCTCCACCCCGGAAGAAGCCTGGTTCCGAGGCCCGTTGCGCGAACGTGTCGTAGCCGGGATTGAGGCGAGCCTGACTCTGTACCCAGATCTGTTCGATCCCGCGGCGACGCGGGCATTCGCCTCCGACATGCTTGAGGGACGTCGACCCGTCGACTTCACACTTTGGAGGATCGTCAACCTCGGTATTTGGGGTGAGACGTTTGGCGTAACCGTATGACGCCTCGAATTGGCTCGCTGCACCTTATCATCCCGATGATCGACAAAATACGACGCCGTCGGTTCCCCCGAATGGGCGCGGCTTCGGCCATCGAGTACCTGCTGTCCTGAGGCATCCGCGACGGAGACGCGCGTCAGAGAAATGTGCAAAGAGACATGTTCTAAAGCCTTTAGAGCAGATCGCTATATGCCTATGTCTCAGCCAACCGGCCGCATCGGATCCACTCTGGCCTGTCTGCGCGCATTGTGGACACGGGACGAGTCTGTTAGGCCAAGCCCAGCCGATGGAGGAGAGGCGGCTGCCTTTCGTAGTGCTTACGAGGCCGTTATCCCGGTCCTCATCGAAGCGATGCTTGAGATGAGGCGGCTCAACGGAATGGTCGACGAGCTCATAAAGAGTCAGGATCATCTCAGAGCCCGCCTGACAGCTGTGGGGCTGGAATTGGCGGAAGCGAAGGCGCGGTCGTCAAGTTCGTCACCCGCGTGATGCGGCGGCACCCGATCTGGGCACGTCATTGGGGAGGACGCAGGCCGATGGCACGGCTGTCTACTCGATTCGAACCTTCTCCGATGCGCCTGTCCCCGAGGCCGAACTCCTTCCTGGGCTTACTGCATGCGAGTTTTGCACATGCCGAGCAATCTCGGCAACCAGCCTTGGGTCCTGTCAAACCACGAACGCAAACTCGATGTCGAGAGTGAACTAGTCGTCCACTACATACCGCCCGTGTTCGAGTACAAGGCAGACCGGGCTATCGGAGTGCTAGGGGACGACTCTGCCGCTGCTCTCACGAAGAGAACAGAGATGGCCCTCCGGGCACCCATCGAATATGATGTTTTACATTCGTATTATGGAAGATCCCTGTTTTCCTGGGATGATCTCAACAAGCCTAGTCCTTATCCATTTCTGGATCTCAAGATCGCTCATCAGATGGGACGGAAAGTGTTTTTTACATTTCAAGGTTGTGATATTCGGATGGCGGCGCGGTCGAACGTTCGCAATCCCGTCACCTGCTGCGCCCCCGGTGCCTGCACCCTCTACCGGACCTGCGTGGACCATCTTGATGCAAAGCGGGTCACGCTGATCGAAACGCTGCTGCCGCTCGCCGATAAGGTCTTCTACCTCAATCCGGAACTCGGTCACTACCTTCCGCGTGGAGAATTCCTGCCCTACGCGAGCGTCGAGATCGACGCAGTCACCGTCACGCAACCGAATACGTCCGGACGCATCCGCGTGGTGCACGCTCCAAGCAATCGCAGCATCAAGGGCACTGACATCATCCTGGCAGCGCTCGACATCGTAGCCCGGCAACGCCCAATCGACGTCGTTCTGATTGAAAACATGTCGCACGAGGAGGCGATGGTTCAGTATCGCTCCGCCGACTTGATCATCGATCAGATCCTAGCGGGATGGTACGGCGGTTTCGCCGTAGAAGCTATGGCAATGGGGAAAATCGTGCTGTGTACGCTACGTGAGCGTGATTTCGTAAATCTTCCTCGCGATTTCGTCAAAGATCTGCCGATCGTCAATGTCGATCCGCTCAACCTAACAGAACATATACTATCAATTATTGACCGTAGAAGCGAGTGGCCCGAAATCTCAGCGGCTTCAAGGCGCTTTGTCGAGCGATGGCACGATCCAGCCAGGATCGCACGAAGCATGATCGCCTGCTATAAAGACCCGAGCAGACCATTCATCCTCGCGTGATTTTGATCCTCCTCCGAAGCCCATTTGCTGCGCTTCGCAAAGTTTCTAAGGAGCAACCTCCGGCCTGGTTACGGGGCGCAGACCGGAGGAATTTGGAGCGCTGCCCTGGACCTGTGAAAGTACTGGATCTCCCGATACCTGATCCGTGGAGCCTCGTTGTATCGGAAGGCATCGCGATCAGGCGCTGTCACGTTCTTCCCCGGATGCGTACCTGTCATCTGCCGCACTTCGCAGAAAAAAATGACGACGCTCGTGAGCTATGGGACACGAATACCACACTGCATCGTGTTCATCACGAGTCCATTGACCTTGCCAAAAAAGCTCTCGGCCTGGACCGGATGCACCGCGATGCGTGTTGGCGCCAACGGAATGTGGACGTGGCCTTGGTCGTTCTTCCGAAGCATCCGTCTGATAATTTCGGTCGCACGGGGCTGCACCACCCCCCCTCCCCCCCCGCGGGGGCTAGAGGTCCTGGTGCGGGAGAGCATCGGAGGACGGTCGTCGTTCGGCGCAAGGCTTTGTCCGGACGGTGCGGACTATCCACACCGAGATCGAGAGCCGCACAACTTGGAATGGGTAGAATGCTGGGATTTTTGAAGATCCGAAAGACCTTTATCTCGCTTGCTAGGAGCCGCGCTATCATCAACAGGCGCCTCCGTCGTTTGGAGGAAAGGGCCGTCCGGATCGAAAGCCAGATCGACATCGCTGTTGGCCTTCCGATGTTGTTCGGCTTATCCCTGCTAGATGTTATGATCAGAAATAATATTATATCGATCGACGAGGCCATCAACATCTGTCAGGAAGCCAATGCGAGCTTCATCGAACAAGGCGACCTTCCGGCGGAAGGCTGTGCCGAACGTGGGCCTTGGTCGTCGGTGGCGGCTGAACTCACTCGCCGGAGTGCCGCCCAAAAGGCGGCCGGCCTGAGTGGTAAAACTAGAGAGTCCGTCAGCGGCTCGTGAAGCGCATGATCAATGCCTCGAGCAGGACGAGGCCCAGTCGCCGGTCTCGGGCCTCACCTCCCGCCCTGATTGATGGTCTTTCTCCGACATCCAAACGTGCCGGCGTCCGAACGCGAAGGCCAGCCGGGTTCCGGTCACTGCGGAACTGAGCGGCGGCCGGAGCCACCACTAAAATCCGCGTGTCCAAGCTTGTATCGTAAGCGCTCGGAGAGCGGCCTAGTTGATCAGGCGGCCTGAGCACCAGCAGCGACCGGCGACCAGTTCCAGGGCAGGAGTTCGGCCAGGCGTTTGGCTGGATGATCGGCGAGGCGGGTGAGCACGTCGCGCAAGCAGGCCTCCGGGTCGAGCCCGTTGAGCTTGGCCGTCTCGATCAGCGTGTAGAATGCCGCGGCTCGCTCGGCGCCGCGCCGAGCCGGCGAACAGGTAGTTCTTGCGCCCGACCGCGACTGTCAGTGGGCGTTGAACATTGGGTTCTCCGTCATTTCGTGTGGCGGAATGGGATGAGCGGGAGCCGTCGGGCGTAGCGGCGATTCGGATGGGATGGAGCGATCCCCGAGCTTCCGATGCCCAAACACCTGCTCCCCTTCATTCCGTCCTCGTTGCGCGTCACCGCGGTCGCCTCCGAGCCCGAGCGTGTGACGGTGATGGCCGTGCCGCGGTCGGCGGCATCGTGCTGTCCGGTCTGTCGAAGGCATTCGAATCGAAGCAACGGCTCCTACGAGCGCCGCCTCGCCGACCTGCCTTGGCAGGGGCGGTCAGTAAGCCCGCACGTGCGCCTGCGACGCCTGTGCTGGCGCAATCCCGTCTGCCCCCGCCGCACCTTCAGCCAGAGCCTGCCGGACGTCGCCGTCCCGCGCGCCAGGCGCTCCCGACGGCTTCAGGATGTGCAGCGGCATCTCGGCCTCGCCCTCGGCGGAGCGCCGGCCACACGACTGGCCCACCGGTTGGCACTCCCGGCCAGCCCGTCCATCTTCCTGCGCATGGTCCGGGGCGGGCCGGCCCCGACCCCACGGCTGCCACGCGTCATCGCCATCGACGAGTGGGCCAGGCGGCGCGGGCGGCGCTACGGAACGATCATCGTCGATCTGGAACGCAACGCCATCGCGGAGCTCTTGCCCGATCGCGACGCCGGCACCGTCGCCAACTGGCTACGGCCATCCTAGCGTCGGGATCGTCGCCCGCGACCGGGCCGAGGTCTACGGCGGGGGCGTCCGGCAGGGAGCGCCCGGGGCAATGCATGTCCTCGACCGCTTGCATGTGCTGCGCAATCTGGGCGAGGCCCTGCAGGAGGCTGTCACCGGCCAGCACAGCGTGATCCGCTCGGTGGCACGGACATTTGGGGACGAACGGGCCGCTGCGCTTCGGGCCGAGCGGAACCGACTTCGCCCCCTTACGTCGGTCGACCGACGCAAGCAGGAAAGGCACGCTCCCCGTCAGGCGCGCCACGCCGAACTCCGGCGCCTTCGTGCGGCCGGTGCTTCCGTCGCCGGCCTTGCCCGCCATCTCGATCTCGACCGCAAGACCGTATGGCGATGGCTGTGGCGGGACGAGCCACCGACCTGGAAAAAGCTGGCGCGCCCGAGCGTCATCGATCCCCACCGCGCCTATCTCGACCGGCGCTGGGCCGAGGGTTGCCGCAACGGGGCCGAGTTGGCCCGCGAACTCGACCGGCTCGGCGCCCGGATCAAGCCGCGCGTCGCTCGGGCATGGGCTACGGCGCGGCGTCGGGCCGGAGCGGACAGGCTCGATCATGAAACCGCCGGCGCGTCGTATGCTTGGAGGCCGCCGGGGACGCGGCGGATCGTGCGCCTCCTCCAAAGTGGGGCCGATGCGTGCAACGGTGAAGATGGCGCCTTCATCGAGCGGCTGCGGCGTCAGGCTCCGGGCTTGGCTGACGCGGCCGATCTGGCAGCCCGCTTGGCCGCCATGCTCCGCGGTCACTCTGCGGAGGCCGTCGAGGACTGGCTGGCCGCGGCGCGGTCGAGCGCGCTGAACGGGTTCGCCGCCAGCCTGCAACGCGACGCCGGAGGGCTCGCAAACGCCATGGCGCTGCCGTGGTCGACTGGCCCGGCCGAGGGCCAAATCAGCCGCTTGAAGACGATCAAGCGTAGCATGTATGGCCGTGCCGGCTTCGAACTCCTCCGTCAGCGTGTGCTCAACCCCGTCTGACCTCCGCCACACGAAATGACGGAGAACCAGACTTCGGTGCTCGTTGACACAGTCCCCTGCCAGACGAAACGGCCTCTCTCGAGCCGCTTCGAGAACAGGCACAGCCCCCGGGCGTCCCACCACAGGACCTTGATCCGCAGTCACGCACGACCGCGGAAGACGACGGCCTGACCGGAGAACGGATCATGGTGCAGGTGATCCTGCACCAGCGCGGCGAGCCCGTCGAAGCCCTTCCTCATCTCCGTGTGGCAGGTGGCCAGCCGCACGCGCGAGTCCGAGGGAACGGGAATCATCGATCCAGCAGCGCCGCGAGGAGATCCCGCACCAAGGCCGGATCGGCACCGGCCTCGGCGCGCAGTCGATGGCCGTTGGCCAGTTCCACCTCGATGGCGCCACCCGGCGCACTCTCGTCACGCGTCGGCAGCCCCACCGGTGCCGGCAGGGCCGCCCGCTCCTCATCCCAAGCCTCGCGTCGCCAGCAAAAGAGGAGCGATGGCGTCAGGCCATGGCGGCGTGCCACAGACGAGATCGACGCGGTGGTGCTCTCCGCCTCAGCGAGGATCGCTCGCTTTTCCTCACGCGTCCACGAGCGACGCGTGCCGGCTACGACGATATGGAGCGAGATCGTAGGTCCAGACATAGGGCGAATACAGGCCTTCGCGACAGCACGGTATCCAGGTCCAGGATCTTATCCCACAAGGCGCCAGCCAACGAGCGCCCACCTTGTTTCCGGAGGTGAGCTTTCATGAGCGCGGCCAAGGGGTGGGGCTCCGCCACGGGACCATGGGCGCCGAATACGCTGGCCGCTGGAACCCCTGGCGGATACTCCGGCATGTTTGTTGATAACAGGACCGCTATCGTGGCCTTCGAAAGAGCTTACACCTTCGCGATGTCGAGAAGAAAGTGGTGATCACTCTGCAATCAGTCCATTTTTCTAAGTGTCCATAAAACATTTGATCCAATACCGGGCTGCAGGGGTAAGGATTCTTGGATCTTTCTCGCCAGTTTATTTGCTTTGGAGTTGAACTTCGGGGCTTCTGGCGAAATCATTGCTGGATAGAAAACGCGGCTGATGGCAAAAAATAGACTAAATCCCTCCTTCGCGACAAGTTGGAAGCCTATGCTCGATGCGTGCCGCTCTATCTCTTCATCGTCAAATCTGATTGCGGAGATGTTGTCCGCGCTCGTTTCGGCTGTAATTTCGAGTCCTACAGCCGCACGAAGACGATTCAATTCGGTGAAGCCAGTCTTGGATGCTTCGCACATCAGGAGCAGGCCGCCGGGACGCAATGCTCTATGAATATCGGCGATAACTGCGTGCTGCAGGTCTTTCCCTGGAAGGTTTAGTAGAAAACGTTCTGTCAAAATCACATCGGCAGTACCTGCGGGGATGTCTTTGACGAACATGATGGCGTCGCCGCATTGAAACGACAGCTCTGATTTCAGTGCCGAACGGCTACCTTCCAAAATGGTGTTGGCGCCGTCGATCAGTTTGTCGGATAGATCCACTCCTTCCATGCGCCAGCCTGCCAAATCGACAGCCACTGAAATCAAAGTATAACCGTTCCCGCATCCAAGATCGACCATGTAACCAGGTGCGACATTCAGAAGAACCTTTCGGATTGCGCTAATTTCAAGTTCGCGCTGATCTCCGTCTCGCGACGTTGCATACGGATCGGTTGCGTCCCGCTTATTGTAGAGCTCCTTTAAAAAAGACTGCCGCTCCTCGTATGACGAGGACCAATACTTCTCATGTTCGCTTGTCATCTTAAATAACTCCGTTTGTTTTCTGGTCAAGTTCGTATAGTTCACGAAGTGTATAGAATGAGTGTCCGGCGCCTTTCACGGAAGCGATCATATCCTGAAGGAATGTGCGCGTACCGCGACCTTGGAATCGTATATTTTGGACGTCGACCTTCGTGAGATCCGGCGCTTTGATAGAAATGTCTGAATAGAATGACCCAATCGGTGTATTCAGTGCGACGTGGATTGGATGAACGTTGATTATCTTCAGACCAGGAGTGAAAAAAGCGTCGGCGCAGTCGTTGAAAGACCAATTTCCACCGGTCCGAGTCCAATGTACATCTTCGCACCAAAAAGACGGGAAGCGCCGGATGCCGCTCCAGTGCTCGAGCGGCATTATCCCGGCCTGAAGATACAGGCTAAGATTGCTATCATACAACATTCCGTGGGCGCGCATCGCTAGTGAAATAGGTGTCCCGTCCATATAGGCGTGCGACCGAAAGCTAATCGCTCCAGGGTGGAGATCATGAACGTGCTGGGCAACTTCGGTAAATGTAGAGCCATGCGTCGATCCCGGCAGAAAATTTGGGTGAAGGCCGACATCGACTAAATCTCTCGATTGATAGGAGTTTATTATGTCGCTTTTATGCGTGGAGAATAGAGTTGGTCGGATCTCATTACCTGAAATGATATCAAGAAAATCAAGTATACAATCCTCTGAGGCCCAATCAATATCGCTTGAAATAGCGAAATAAGGTCGACTTGGATCAATCAAAGTAAACCTCCTTTTCTGGACACAACCGTGCCTGGCTCGGGTCGGCAGGTGGCCTTTATCTACGCGCAAACGTACGGCCCGTCGACCGCTTTACAGCGTGCGTAGAAAGCTGCCTTTGATGGCCGTCTGAGCCCCGGCCAACTTATAAGGAGCCCCGATCTCCTGCACGCCTCTCATGGTGGTGGCGCTCGCCCGCGCGCGCTCGAGCTATGCCTCAGCCGTGGATAGCGATAACGGGCGGCCGAATGACAGGCTCACTCCCGGCGAGATCTGCACCATCGACCATGCGGGATTCATCTGCCATAGGATTAGGCAAGTTCCGAAAACATCACGGTGATCACGAAAATCCGAGCTCGGCGGCCCTACGGACTGATGAGCCCGACGATCGGCTGGTGTGCCGCTGAGGGCGCTTCGAGATCGACCACGGGCCGCCCGCCGGTGGATGGCGGCAACACGCCCGGCCCATGCGCCCAGAGATCGCGCAAGCTGATGGACATCATTTGCGAGCAGCAGAACATGGAGCGCCGCCGCACTGAGGACAGCCGCTAAATTCGCGAGTGCATTCGCATCTTCCACGAGGATGTCAACATGCAGAACAAGATCCTGGACGATCAGCGTTCGGAGCACCAACTCAACTCCGAATGCCGTTATCGGCCTCCCTGATCACGACCCGCCGTTCGCGACGGCCGGACCGTTCCTCCTAAGCCACTTAAAAGCGGCCACCACCGCCGCGCGGAGCTCGTCCACATTTAACGTCCTTTGGATACCGAGCTGGGCTGGACCCTGAACCGCGCCACCGCTCAGCCAATACGATTCCACAATCGCGCAGCATAGGGTAATGACCACCCACTCCGGGGCGAAAAGTCCAATTCCAAGTGGTGCAGAGATTGCAGTATGATCGCTAATAAAGTTGCGCAACTAATAATCCGACGCGTTACCGCGCTAGGATGGAATGTGTTGAACGCTGTTATTCGCGCTGCAGCATGGCGTCGCATGACCTTCGGAACTCCTAGAACACTTTGGGGTGTCACCCCAATTCTGACTCTACCACTCACCGCGCAGTGCGACCGCCTACTCGGGTTTCGGTCGGAAAGTGTTGTCTTCAACACATACTACATATCTAAGACATTTGACATCAATCTCAAGAAGTTATTCTTCTGGGCTCATGCAAAGGGCTACGCGCCGGCAGTTATTTTCCATAAGACAGTGTTTTACGCTGCTCTCATCCGGTACGATACCTTTAATTATTTTTACGATAGGGGTCTGATGATGCACGAGGGGCCGCTCGGCCACAAAATTGAAGAAATGCAGGAGATCCGATCCTTCGAGAAAAGGCTTTACACTTACGCTTACGGTGCCGACGCTCGAACGCGGGAAACGACGCTAGCGCTTGGTCGATACAATATGTGCGCAAATTGTCCAGAGCCGGGACGTTTTTGTATCTGTGACGATGATCTGGGGCTTGCAAACGTCAAGAATATTCAGCACTTCGCCAATGCAACCGCGGCAAATCTAGATATCTCGCAGTATATTCCCGGATTCTACCAAGTTCAATATTTACCGATCGACGCGAAAAAATTCAAATTCTCTGGATGTTCTTGGAAACCAGGGATGCCGTTAAGAGTAGCGCACGCGCCTAACCATCCGCACTTCAAAGGTAGTGACTATCTTATTTCGGCGATTGAGCGACTGCAGCGAGAGGGACACCTAATTGAGTTGGTGCGAGTTCAGGGCGTGCCGAATACTGAGGTTATCGAGCTTTTCAGGTCGTGTGACATCATCGCTGAGCAATTTGTCATCGGATCTCACGGCTACACAGGTATAGAGGCGATGATGCTCGGCAAACCGGTTTTGTGCTATATTCGGAATCGCACGCAAGTCGCAGACCCAGATCGGTCGCCAATTATTAATACGCCTCCTAATTCGATTTACGACGTTCTGCTAGACTGCTTACGAGGCCGTTTTGACTTGACTGAGCTTGGGCGCCGCGGACGTATCTATGCCGAGCATTTTTATACAATTGAAGCAACGGCCATTGATCTCGGCCGAATGTATCTTGAGACAGGTAAATATCCTCCGCGCGTCACAAGACGCATAAAAAAGAGGATGGCTGCTCTTCAGCGCATCGTACCTTCTTTAATCGATGCTCCGCCACCAATCTCATTTGACGAGGCGACCGCCCTTTACGAACGGAACGACGTCGGGATCGACTCATAATAGGTATTACGCCAAATTACAATTCGGCATTCATTAAGATCCTGTATGTCTTCGCGAGAGTTGTTTTTCGCTCCGCCGGATACCGAGCGACTGACGAGCGCAAATTGCGGTAATTACTCAAGGGGTGGATCGGTCGGCGGCTGAACGCCCACCGCTGGGCGGCTTGCCGGGACGAGCTTGCCTCTTGCGCGGGTCGGATTTCGCTGATTCCCTCGTGGGATGGGCCGCAGCGAACTGGAACGGCTAAGCCGCGAAGAGCTGATCGATCCTTCGACAGGCTCAGGATGAGGTGGTGCTGCGGCTGCAGCGGCCAGAGAAGACCTCGCGCACCTCGTCCAAGCCGCCCGCGACGGATCGCAAGGAGCAGCGGGAGCACTCCAAGCCCGGCGGCGCCAAGCCGGGCCACGACGGCCATAGCCGCGTCGTCAGCGATGATCCTGACGCAGTCGTCGAGCATCGTCCCGAGGCGTGCGCGTGCTGCGGCGGCCTTCTGCCTGGGGACCTGTGCGCCGATATCGCCAGCGTCTCTGAGCGGATCGAGCTGCTCGCGGTGGCGCCGGTCGTAACGCAGCACCGGCGCCTTGCCGTTCGTTGTCCGCGCTGCGGGACGCGCGTGATCGCGCCGGCACCCGAGGCAGTGCGAGGTACGCCGTTCGGTCCGCGGCTGCACGCGGTGGCGACGTACCTCAAAACCTTCCAAGCGCTCTCGTATGAGCGGCTGCAGGCGGCGCTCTGCGACCTGTTCGGCCTCACCCTCAGCCAGGGCGGGCTGATGAACCTGCTCCGGCGCGCGCAGGGCCGCTTCCGTGCCGGCCGTGACGCGGCCATCGCGACCCTGCGCAAGGCTGAGGTCGTCGCCTGCGACGAGACCGGCGTGCGGATCGAAGGTTCGAACGCTTACCACTGGCTGTTCCACTCGGCGCAAGCCGTGGTGCACACGGCCTCGCCGACGCGCGGCGCTGTTGTGGTGCGCGAGATGATGGACGGGCATTGGCCCGCGGTGTGGATCTCAGATCGCTACACGGCCCAGCAGGGCCATGCCGCCGAGCACCAGACCTGCCTGGCGCATCTGGCGCGCGACGTTGCCTACGTCGTCGAGGTCAGCGACGATCCCGTGCTCAGGCGCCTGCAGCTCTGGCTGGGAAGCGTCTTCGCCCTGGCCGAGCGCGTTACGGATCTCGCCGCCTCGACGCTCTCGGCCAAGCGCCGGAGCCTGAATCGGCAACTCGGCGCCATCCTGGCCACGTCGAGCCGCTGTGACCTGACCCGCGACCTGCAGGCCAAGATCCGCCGCGCGCGCGATCAGCTCCTGGTGTTCCTCGCCTATCCTGGAAAGGTCGAGCCGACCAACAACGGCTCCGAGCGGCTGCTTCGTCCGGCTGTCGTGCAGCGGAAGGTCACCAACGGCTACCGCGCCATGTGGGCGGCTGAGGGCGAGGCCGCCATCCGCACCGTCGTCGACACCGCCCGCCTGAGCGGCGCCAATCCATTCGGCGCCATCCTCAAAACCGGGGGCGCCTGAACCCGGCCATCACAGGCGTGGGTAATTACAAATTGCCGGCCACCACTGCTGGATTTATACCGTAGCGTGCCCTCTGCAGCATTACGGCATGACGAAGGCGTTGCACTGCAGGTCCGATCGCTTCGCGACAGATCAGCCCCAAAATTTTCAACATTTTTGCGTGCGCTGGGAAATCTTGATTCGAAAAGCAGTATTCTGACCCTAACTCGATGCGGGTCACCGTGTTGGCATCGGCAAGCAGATTTGGCCTACGCCGTCCCCTAGCGGCTGTTATGAACCTGTTGCGAGTTGAGCGGCCTTTTTGAGCATGAGGCAGGCGAAAGCGACGAGGTGCAGCCTGGCCAGTCCGAGATAGCGACTGCGACGCAGGCCCATCGCCCGTGCGCCGCGTGAGAGCGTGCCTTCGATGCCAGCGCGCCGTCGCCGGTCATTTGCGAAGGCCGACTGTAGCGCGACGATGTCTCTCGTGCCCGCGCCGCGACGAGCGCATCATGTTCCACACGCGAGCGCGGGGTCAGCAGACGGCGCTGCGAGCGGGTGCAGCGAGGCCTCAGGCTGCAGGTTCGGCAGTGCTGTGCCGCGAACTGAATCCGTATGACCGTTCGACCGAGGTCGTAATTGGGAAGCCAATTCCGGCTGTCTGTCCCGCCGGGCAGGTCGCGATCTGCCGATCCCAGTCGAGGTGGAAGCCTCCGATGGTGAAGGCGCCCTCGGTACGCGCTCGCCACTGGTTGTCCTTCGACACCGGTCAGATCAGGACGACGTGGTGATCACGCGCGGCGGCCACGAGGCCGTCGGCGTCGATATAGGCGGCGTCGACGAGATGGCGTGACGGCAGCAAGTCCTTCGTCGCCAGCGCCGCGTGCAACGGGTCGAGCACCGCCCGGTCCACGATCGGGGCCGGTGTCGTCGCAACGTGGACGATCAGCGGGGGCTTGGCGTCATCGCAGGTCTCAGTCAGGTGGACCTTGTAGCCGATCCATGTGGTCGCGCGCTTCCTGGCGTAGTGCACGTCCGGATCGTAGGGCGCTATGGGGCTCACGACGCGATGCTCTTGGTCAAGGAGACCACCAACTGAGGAAGCGCGCGCACTCGGCTGGCGTGGTGATGAAGGACAGGCGCCACTGGTCGCATCAAGAACTGCCTGCCAGCGTGTTCGTGGTGGTCAACGGCATATGCCGAGTAGAATCGGAAGCCGCTCCTCCTTACGAGATCTAACTCAAAACGGCGTAATGCTAAATTAAATCCTCTTCATCGCTATTTTTATCCGGCCGCCAAAGGTTGATCAAAACCTTTTCGCCATGATGATAAAAGTAGGCTGGATATTTTTCAGGATCAGCCGCTCGAATTTTGTTGAACACTTGCTTCAATGAAAGATTTGTATCGACCTCCCCATCTGAAGGTACACGATTCAGATGGGTGGTCTGGTTAGGCGATTGCGGCATAGTGCGGGTGAAGCCGAATTGTTCTATAATTGATAAAGCTTCCACGACCACTTGCGGTTCAAAAGAGTATGTTTTATTGGACAAGCTGCGTGTTGTTTCAAAAGGCGATACATTGAACTCTCTTTGGAGCACAACAGCGCCAGTATCGACACCACGATCAACTATATGAACTGTAACTCCGCTGCGAGGCTCGTCATTCTCGATTATCCAACCGAGCGTTCTAGCTCCCGGATAATTTGGCAGCAAAGAACCGTGCACATTAATGCACCACGACACAGTCTCTAAAAATAAATCGTCGAATAGATAGTTGTAACCGGCAGAAAGACATTGCTTTCCTCGCAAGCGATCATAATGCTTTAATAAATCAGTCTTTCTTGTGATGACAGTTACTTTGATCCCACGACAGCTTGCGATTTGCAAAGTGGGCACAACGTTCGGCCAGCGTACCGGATCATTAACGAAGATCTCACTGACGCGGTGGCCCGCGGCCAAAACGGCTTCCAGGACTCTCTCCCTGGCTCCCCCGGTGAAGTATATCAGGTCAATGGGCATTTTGAGCTCACACGAAGGGTCGAACGTAAAAATAGGGAAACAGCCTGGTCAGCTCGCTCGGAACGAGGTTAGCCAGTCGCGGCGTAAACATTTTTCCATAATAAATATAAGGGTAATCAATTGCGCCCCAGCCATGCTTAAAATGGTAGACTCCCGATTGTTGATGCCATGTTCCTCCCCAATTCCAATAACGTTTACCGGTAATCACCCCGTCAGCCATAGCTTTGATGATGAGCGCCGAGAGCGGCTGTTCTGAGCGATAGGCCTCTACCACAACCGGCGTAAAATATTCTAGCCATTCGCGGTGGGATAAGATCAGTAGGCCGGCGGTAAACTCGGTGCCTCTGTAGGCGACGTATAACTTCAGCGCACTGCCGAGATTTCGTCGCAGTGCCGAGAACTCTTTTGGTGCTTTCGCTCGTCCACCGATCCGTTCCATGCCGCGCCGGTGGTGCTCGGTGAACTCTGCCCAATCGTCCTCGTGGTCGGAAAGTTTGATGTCGAAGGCGCCTCTCAAACTCTTTCGAGCTTGGTTTCTTGTCTTTTGCCGGCATTGAGAAAGAATACCGTCGACGATCGCCTGGCGATGTTCGGCCCCGGGAAGAAGCGAAATTTGTCCAATCCGCGAGTCCCAGGCAGAAAGGCCTAGTTTCTGCGCCAACCCAACAACGTGGGATTTCATTGGATGCGCAACGATATTGACAGAGTCGACGGCCTTGTCACGTATATATAACCATAACATTTCTGAGATGCAATCTATGGATGCGTCCGAGTCAGTGCTCTCATCTATCAAGATATCACCATGGCTGCCAAAGTATGGTGACGCATTGAAGATTCGACCCGCTTCCGTTTCCATTAGGAAGCCGGTAAATACAGCGATGAGCTGATCATTTTTTCGGACGCCGAATATTACACGCTGTGCCCCCGGTATAATCTCTGACAACGCATCGAGGTACTCAGGGGTGTGGTAGACAAGCGCTTCAGGATGAACGGCAATGAACCGACTGAAGGCGGTAAAGTCGGCTGGCGTCAGGAGGGAGCCAGTTAGGGGCATGCGAATCTCATAAGGGTTTCCGCTACGCGACTGGCCTGTTCGGGCAACAGAGCTGGATAGAATGGAACTGACATCGTCGTTTTGAGGGCGCACACTGCGTTTGGAAAGAGATCATCATGGAGGCCGAAGGCTCGATGAGCTAAGCTGTCGACGCCGCTTCTGGCGGCCACGCCAGATGAATGAAAGCTCGCCATGGTTTCTCGAAGTTTGTTTCTTGTACGGATCGGAAAGCGAAATAGACGGCCGGGATCAACATCGATAGCTGCGCGGATATCGGCGGTCGTCGCTTCCGGTGCGGCAGCTAGGTAAGATTCGTATAAAGCGCTACGCTTTCGCGCGAATTCCGGGAGCCTACTGAGCTGAACTTCGCCCAAGGCTGCCTGTAGCTCCGAAAACAGCGCCGGCGTGCCGCAATGCTCGCTATTAATTTTTGAAGCACTGTCTGACTCTGGATAGGCTTTGATGATTGCTCCGCCGCCCGCGGCGCAAATGTATTTTGTGGGATGAAAGGATGTTACGGTCACGTCGCCGGAATGCTCTGGCTGTGCGTCGGCAATAGTAGCTAGTGATGCTTGGCAGAGGTCGTGAATAATCGGTAAATTTAGATCTCGAAATTGCTTCGCTGATTGGAAAATGCCGAATGGTGGCGATAAGATGATCGCTCCTGTCTGGCGTGTCTTAGCCCGTTTCGCTGTGTCCGGAGTCATGCACCAATGATCACCAATATCTGCGAACTGCGGTGTTAGGTCGTTTTTGCAAATTGCCCATACCACCGCATCGCAAACATAGGTTTGCAGGATGATGCCTGAACCTCTTCGCAGTTTCAGAGATGAGAGGGCCGTGGCTAGTGCGTGTCTTCCGCTGCTGCAGAGCGAGACATGGCGTCCCTGGGCCAGTTTGCTAAGGTTCTCTACGAAAGATACCGAGTTAGGTCCGTCGACCAGCATGCCTGTCAGCGCGACGCGTGTAAGCGCTGCGACTTCAGCCTCACCGATATCGGGCTTCGAGTGTGGGATCATCTTGCCTGACGCCGCGACATCGTCGTCAGCGTAAGGCCTCGCATAGTGCATCAACTACCTGATCCTGTTGCGCTTCGCTCATATTGGGAATAATTGGTAACGTGATCGTGGTATCTTCAGCCAGCGATGCATTATCAAACATTTCAGGAGTGAGATTGTATTTATTTCTATAGTATCCGAGGCGGTGAACGGCATGCGTGCCAGGACGGGTCTGGATGCTTCTTTCGGCTAAGGCACGCATCACGGCGTTACGCCGTGCTCGACCGCCATCACGAAGCCGGATTACGTATGACTGGTAGCTATGCCCGCCCCGGTCGCCGCCGATTGGCAGGAAAAGCGTCTGCTCTTCCTGCAACATAGCGTCGTAGCGCCGAGCTACGCGACGACGGTCTGAGATCAGTCGCTCGAGCTTGGCCATCTGCGCGACCCCAACCGCCGCTTGGATATCAGATAAGCGCAGATTAAAACCCAGGTCGTCGAAATTTGACATCGTCCAAGGTCCCTGATCGTCATCGGCGCGCGGGATGCTGGCTCCATGATTGCGCAGTATGCGGACGCGAGCAGCGAGGTCATCGCGGTTTGTAGTGACCGCGCCTCCCTCGCCGGTTGTGATCACTTTGCGAGGGTGGAAAGAGAAGCAGCCAAGATCACCGATCGTGCCGACTGGACGTCCCATGTAGTGAGTCCCGATGCCACACGCAGCATCTTCAATGATAGCCAATTTGTGTCGTTCCGCTAAGGCGACCAGCTCGGTCATCGGCGCGGCAAGCCCGAAGAGGTGAACCGCAGTGATGGCTCTCGTGCGCGGAGTTATGGCTGCTTCGACGCACGTCGGGTCTAAGTTATAGGTCGCGAGGTCTATGTCGGCAAAGACTGCGCGTGCGCCGACATATTCCACAGCATGCGCGCTTGTTACCCAGGTTAATGCAGGGACGATTACCTCGTCACCCGGACCGAGGTCGAGAGCAAGGGCTGCCAGATGCAGCGCCGATGTTGCTGAAGTGCAGGCAAGCGCGTGTCGAGCACCCTGTGCTTGTGCGATCAGCGCCTCGAAGCGTGCCGTCATCGGGCCCTGGGTGACCCACTTTGAATCAAGGCATTCTTTCAAAGCCGTCAATTCAGTGTCATCGAAGCTTGGCTCGGTGATGTTCAAGGCTGTCATGCTCTCAGATCGGGTGTTGTGGGTTGATGGATTGAGCTCGGTCTTGAGCCGATCGCAGGTGTGTTGTATGAGGTCTAACGTCCTCTGTCTGTGATTTAGAAATATGCCTCAAGAAGCTGCTCGATATTGAGGAGGGACCAGATCAGCAAGCGCCGGTTCTGCCGCCCTTCAAGATGGTCGCTGACGAGCGACTGGACGGTATCACGATCGAGGTAATCGTACAGGGCGGCCCTGTCGTTGAAAATTCGGCGGCGGACGTAGGCTATGCTCTCGCCCTTGAACCAGCTCGCGTCCGGCGCGGAGAAGCCCTGCTTCTCGCGCTGCGCAATCGTCTGCGGGAGACGGCGCTCGATCATTCGGCGCAGTATCAGCTTGCCGTCCTTCGTGCGCTCCCGGTAGCGTTCGGCCTTGCCGCCTGGCTCGTTCTCGTTGAGGCGTACGACCTCGGTGAGGTTGCCGAGCTTGAGGTGAGCCGGCAGCTTCATGGCGAAGTCGACGAGGTCGTTGTCGAGAAACGGCACCCGGCTCTCGAGCCCGTGGGCCATGGCAAGTTTGTCGTCGACCACCAGGAGGCCGGCTAGGAACGTCTTCGCCTCGAAGTAGAGGGAGTGGTTGACGTAGTCCTCCGGGCGGGTGAGTTGCTCCGCGTGGGCCTGGAAGACGCCTCGGAAGATCTCCTGCGGCGAGACGTGCGCGGCCCGGCCCCAGACCGGCCGCATTAGGTCAGGCAGGACCTCGCTCGGAACCAGGCGCTGCCAGAAGCCGAAGTACTTCTCGACATAATGATCGAAGTTGTCATTGACCACCGCCCGGTAGTAGCGCCAGGGATAGCCGCCGAACAGCTCGTCCCCGCCGGTGCCGGACAGAACGACTTTGACGAACTTTGACGCGAGGCGGGCGGCGTAGTAGTTCGGGTAGCATTGCCCGACGCGCGGCTCCTCCAAGTGCCAGGCGAGCCTCGGCAGGGCGCGCTCCATGTCACCAGCCTTGAGCACCATCTCGTAGTGCTCCGTGCCGAACAGGTAGGACAGGTGCTCCGCGCGGCTGCGCTCGTCGTAGCCGAGTTCCACGCCGGAGGCGGAGTTGAGGTCGAACCCGACCGTGAAGGTTTGCATTTGCGGCAGCTCCGCCGCGGCGGTCGCGCAGATCGCGCCGGAATCGATCCCCCCCGAGAGGTAGGATCCGACCGCCACGTCGCTCTGGAGCTGCCGGCTGACCGCCTGCGTGAACAGGCGGTCGAGTTCCTCGATGAGGGCGTGCTCGTCGACCGCTCCTGCGGGCTCCTCGAAGGCGAAGTCCCAGTACCGGCGCTGCACCGGCGCCTCCGCGCCTGGACGGATCTGGATGTAGCAGCCCGCCGGCAGCAGCTTGGCATTGGCGAACAGCGTCCGGTCGGTGAAGAAGTTCTGAAAGGACAGGTACTCGGCCAGCCCCTCGACGTCGAGGCGGAAGTAGTGGCCAGGCACGGCCCGGAACGCCTTGATCTCGGACGCGAACATGAAGGTCCGGTTCGACAGCGCGTAATAGACCGGCTTCACCCCGAACCGGTCCCGGGCGATGGTCAGCACGCGCTCGGCCGCGTCCCAGATCGCGAAGGCGAACATGCCGTTCAGCCGCTGCAAGGCGCCCACGCCCCACTCAGCGAAGGCGGCGAGCAGCACCTCGCTGTCGCCGCTCGATCTGAAGACGTGCCCGCGCATCGTCAGCGCCGACTTGATCTCCTGAAAATTGTAGATCTCGCCGTTGTAGGTCATGACGAAGCGGCCGTCGTGGGTCGACATCGGCTGTCGCGCGGCGTCGCTGAGGTCGATGATCGACAGCCGGCGGTGGCCGAGCCCGAGGGAGCCGTCGCAGAACTGGCCCTCGCCGTCCGGGCCGCGATGGGCGATCGCGTTGGTCATCGCCCGTAGGACGATTGGGGAGGCCGGCCGGCCGTCGAGGTGGAGCAGTCCCGCGATACCGCACATGTCAGGGGGCCGATCCGCGCAGGGTCAATATGGACATACGAGGGCTCGCGACCGCGTTGGGACGGGTTTCCGGTCTGAGCACAGCTCTAGGCCGTTGCCGCGAGGGCCGGGCCGGGGACGGGACGCGCGGTCCGCGGTTCGAGCCGGTCGATGAAGTGCCGGAACCAGAGTTCCATCGTCGCGTAGCGGTACAGGAGCCAGCTCCGGTCAGACCGTCCCTCCTGATGTTCGCGCCAGTAGAATTCGACCGCCTCGCGCGTGACGACGTTCCGCTCGAGGAAGCTGCGCGAGAACAGCAGGTCACGCATGTGCTCGGCATCACGCCCGCTCCGGATCCAGCGGTTGGCAGGGGTTGGGTAGCCGAGCTTGCTGCGCCGCCACGTGACGGAGGCCGGCAGCCGCGGCGCGGCGACTTTGCGCAGGATCCACTTCGTCCACGTGTTGCGGATCTTGTAGGCCGGATCCAGCCCCATCGCGAACTCGACGATCCGATAGTCCAAGAACGGCACCCGCGCCTCAACCGAGAAGGCCATCGAGTTCCGGTCCTCGTAGTGCAGGAGCGCGGGGATCGATTGGGTCATGGTATGATTGTAGAGGACGTTCGACAGCTCGTCGGCGTAGGGGGTGCCGAGGCTGCGGGTGATGGCCCCGTTCTCGTTGGCCGCGAGGTCGGGATGGAAGAAGGCCGGCTCCACCGCCTGCGGCGCAGGCGTGGACCCGAAGCGCTTCCTGTGCCGGGCTAGGAAGGCGCGGGAGTGGCTCACGAGGAAACGGTCGTCGACGCCGTTCAGCCACTTCGTGCCGTGATGCTTCCAGACGGCCGCCATCAGCCAGTAGCCGGACAGGTACGGGCGCACGCCGCCCCGCCGGAACAGGTCGTTGATGCGGGTCTGGTAGTAGGGCAGGTAGCCCGCGAAGAGCTCGTCGCCACCCTGCCCGTCGAGGATGACCTTCACGTCACGCGAGGCGCGTTCCATGACGTTGAATTGCGTGTAGAGGCCGGGCCCCGCGCTCGGTGTGTCTTGGTGCCACGTTATGGTCGCGAGGTCATCGAGCAGATCGCCGTCGGGCTGGCGACGGACGCCCTCGCCGACGCAGCCAAGGTGCCGGTTGACCGCGTCCACGTATATCTCTTCGTCGTATTCGCGGCCCTTGTAGAGACCGGAATAGGTGCGGATCTTCTCGGGATGCCGCTCGCTCATCAGCGCGACGATCGTGCTCGAATCGAGGCCGCCGGACAGGCAGGTCCCGACCGGCACGTCGGCGCGCATGTGGAGCTGGATGGCCGATTGCAGTAGCGCGTCGAGATCGTCGACGGGCGAGGTGCCAACCCACTTGCGCGCGAACGCCTCTGGGTCGACCGACCAGTAACTGTAGCTCCTGCGCCGGCCTGAGGCGAGTTCGACGATGAGGTTGTGAGCGGGCGGGACCGACTCGATACGGTTGAAGAAGGTCTCCGGCCCGTCGTGCAAACTTCCCCACGGCAGGAAGTAGCGCAGCATCGCGTAGTTGACGTCGCGCAGGTCGGGGAAGGCTGCCAGCAGCGCCTTCATCTCGGAGGCGAACGCGAAGCGCTGCGCGTCGTCGACGACGTAGAGCGGCTTGATCCCGAAGCGGTCGCGCGACAGGAATACGGTCCGCGCGTCGCGATCGTAGATCGCGAAGGCCCACATTCCGTTCAGGCGCGAGACGCAGGCCTCGCCCCAAAGGGCGTAGGCCGCGAGCAGAACCTCGGTGTCGGTCGAGGAGCGGAACGTGTAGCCGGCCGCCGCCAGCTCGCCGCGGAGTTCCCTATAGTTGTAGATCTCGCCGTTGAACGTGATTGTGTAGCGCCCATCCGCGCTCGTCATCGGCTGCTTGCCGAGTTCGGAAAGGTCCAGGATCGACAGGCGCCGGTGCCCCAAGGCCACGTTCCCGTCGGTGAAAACGCCGCCGCCGTCAGGTCCGCGGTGGAACTGCATAGCGTTCATCCGCTCGACCTCATGGCGAGCCGCCGGCCTGTCCTGAGCCCGCCAGATCACCCCACTGATGCCGCACATCCGATCAGCTCCTCGCCATTCCTTCGTCCCCGGGCTCCTCCGGCGGCGCATCACCATCGCGCGGTGGCCCTCAGACGCCGCGTCCAAGGGATCAGCCTGCGGCTGCCTTAGGTACGGCCTCGTCCACCAAGCGCCGATACTGAGCGGCGCGGTCGTGGAAGATGCGGTGCCAGAGTTCAATATTGAGCAGGCCCCAGGCCTTGCGGGAGTAGCGGCCCGCCGCCTGGAAGTTCTCCAGGATAACCGGCGCGTTGATGAAGCGGCGCTCGCGTGCGGCGCGGCTGGAGAAGAGGTCGGCAAACATCGCCTGCGATGGTCCCGTCAGCCACTCTTTGATCGGAACCGGGAAGCCCATCTTGTCGCGCCGGCCGATCAAGGCTTCGGGGATGTCCTGACGGAACGTAGTCTTGAGGAAGTGCTTCATCTGGCCGCCCTGAAATTTCACAATGGCGGGGACAGTAGCGGCTAGCTCCACCACCGGATGATCGAGGAGGGGCACGCGTGCTTCGAGGCCGTGTGCCATGGACATGCGGTCCTCGACTTGTAGAAGCGCCGGCAGCAATCCCTTGAAGTCGAAGTGCATCATCGAGTCGAGGTAAGCTTCCTTGCGCACGTTGCGCGCCGAGTTGAAGATCGCCGTGTAGCGCTCGAAGACGCCGCGGCGGTCGAGCGCTTGCCAGTCGATTTCTGCGGTGGTGTCCGATGAGCGGTCGATAAGCGCGAAGTAGCGCTCGTCCAGGGGGCCGAAGAGACCCTTCGAGAACAGCTGCTGGATGAGGGGCTTGTACTCCTGCAGGACGCGCAGATGCGGGATGATCGATTCTGGAGTGACGACGAAATTGCCGTTCCGCTGCGTTCCCTCGATCGCGGCCTTGAGGCACTGTTCCAGGTAGGCGATCAGGTAGCGCGCGTAGCCGGCAAAGATTTCGTCCCCGCCTTGCCCTCCGAGCACCACCTTGACGTGGCGGGCGGCTAGTCCGGACACCATAAATTGGGCGAACGACCCAGGGCCGCCTACCGGCGTGTCGAGGTGGTAGACAACCCGTTCGATGTTATCGTTGAAATCCTGGCCGGTAATGGCGATCTGGTGGAGGTCAAGACCGGCGTGGGCGCACGCCTCCGCGGCAAAGCCACTTTCGTCGTAGCCGTCGTGCTCGACGAACTTCCCGTGGAATGCGCGCGTCACGCGCGAGTCCTGGCGTGCGGCGAGGCTCGCCACCAGGCTCGAGTCGATCCCACCTGAGACGTAGGCGCCGATCTCCGTGTCTGCGCGCAAATGCAGCCTGACCGAATCGTGGAGGCGACGACGCATCTCCTCAGCGAACCAGTGCTCTGTGTGGTCGGCGTCGATCTCGTACTGGATGTCCCAGTATTTGCGCACCTCGATCGATCCGTTTGCGACGATCAGGGTATGACCAGGCAGGAGCGCCTTGATGCCCTTAAATAGGGTCTGCTCGCCGATCGTGTACTGAAAGGTCAGGTACTCGGCCAAGGCATCCCGATCGGTGACAACATCGGGCATGATCGGAAGGAGTGCCTTCGGCTCGGAAGCAAAGTACAGCACATCCCGGACTACCGCATAATAGAGGGGCTTGATGCCGAAGCGGTCCCGGGCCGCGACGAGCCGCGCCCCGTCCCAGATCGCGAAGGCGAACATCCCGCGCAACTCGCTCAGGCAGTCGAGGCCCCATCTGGCGTAGCCAGCGAGGATCGTCTCTGTGTCTGACCGCGACCGAAAGGTCCAGTCGCGACTCAGACGCTCCGCAAGCTCGACGTAGTTGTAGATTTCACCGTTGAAGGTCACGACCGAGCCATCCTGCCCAACCATCGGCTGGCTGCCGCTCGGAGTCGCGTCGATAATCGACAGCCGGCGATGAACGAGGCCGCACGACCGGGACGAGTTTGTCCAAGTGCCCTCCCCATCCGGACCGCGATGGGCGATCAGTCCACCCATCGCCGTTAGGATCTGATCAAGTCGCGGGATCGGACCGCCCTGGAGCGACACTGCGCCCGCGATGCCACACATGTCCTCGAGCGTCCCTTCCGCAGCACACGATGATTCTCCAAAGGACCGCCTGATCGGAGTATGGCCGAGGGGAAGCCTTGGGTAGAGCGGGCCTTCTGTCGGACGAAATTGGCTTTGACAAGGCAGGTCACTTGGAACGTCATTGCTGCCGATTCTCGTCAGCTAAGCCTAGCGCGCGCAATCGCATACGGCGGCAGGAGCACCTGCGCGCGTCGAGGGCTACTTGACCAGCACGTCCCAGGGTCGCAGAAGGGCGGCCGTGGCGGGTGGCCTGCAGCTCTGCACGACGCAATTTAGCTCGCGAGACTGCGGTACGGCAGCAATTGGCGGTCGGCCAGCGGCGAAATTCGCAAGGAGACCTCACTTTGGTGCAGTTGGGCGAAGCAGCGGCCGCAAGTTCGCCGTCGGCCGATGATCTCATCACACGGATAGCCGCGCGGAATTATCGGGTTGGCATCATCGGATTAGGTTACGTCGGGATTCCGCTCGCGCTGACGGCATGCAAAGCCGGTTTTCCGGTGATCGGATTCGATATCGATGCCCGACGAGTCGAGCAGCTCAATTTGGGCGAGAGCTTTATCAAGCACATTCCGTCGGCCGCGGTCGCGGATGCCGTACAGGCCGGCCGGTTCTCGGCTACGGCCGATTTCAGTCGCCTTGCCGAGGTGGATGCGATCATTATCGCGGTACCAACGCCGCTGACACGGAATCGCGAGCCAGACCTGAGCTTTGTTGAGCGGACGAGCGAGGCCGTGGCGGCCCGCCTCAGGCCTGGTCAACTAGTGGTTCTTGAATCGACGACGTGGCCGGGCACGACCGATGAGGTCGTCAAACCGATGCTTGAGGCCGGAGGTCTTCGTAGTGGCGTAGATTTTTATCTAGCGTTCTCGCCCGAGCGAGAGGATCCGGGAAATCAGACCCACAGCACCTCAACTATCCCGAAGGTCGTCGGCGGTGATGGCTCCGAGGCATTGCGCATCGCTAAAGCTCTCTATGACACGCTGGTCGTCAAGACCGTTCCGGTGTCGACGCCCGCCACGGCCGAAGCCGTCAAGCTCACCGAGAATATTTTTCGAGCTGTTAACGTCGCGCTCGTGAATGAACTTAAGGTCATCTACCATAAGATGGGTATTGACGTCTGGGAGGTGATTGACGCAGCCAAGACTAAGCCGTTCGGCTACATGCCATTTTACCCTGGTCCCGGACTCGGCGGCCATTGCATCCCGATCGATCCATTCTATCTGACGTGGAAGGCGCGGGAATACGACATCACAACCCGCTTCATCGAACTCGCCGGACAGATCAATACAGGCATGCCCTACTACGTTGTCGATCGTCTCGCCGAGTCGCTTGACCTCGCCGCCGGCCGCGGATTGCGTGGTGCGCGGGTGCTCGTGATCGGCATTGCATACAAGAAGAACGTCGATGACATGCGGGAAAGCCCGTCGCTGCGGCTGATCGAGATCCTCGAAGAACGGCGTGCCGCGGTCGATTACTTCGATCCCCACGTTCCTGAGATTCCGCCGACACGTGAGCATGCCGCGCTGGCCGGCCGCAGGTCCGTATCGCTGGCAGATGGAACGGTTGAGGCCTACGACGCGGTGCTTGTCGCGACGGATCACGACGCGATTGACTTCGGCGCCCTCGCTGCCCGGGCCCGGTTGCTCGTCGACACACGCAATGCGTGCGGACGCGCGGGTGCCGTGGGTATGCATATCGTAAAAGCTTGACGGATCGCGCTATGGAGGAGCCCGTGACAAATTTCGCGCTGGTCGGCGCCGCGGGCTACATCGCGCCCCGCCACATGGGAGCCATCAAGAAGGTCGGCGGTAACCTTCTGGTCGCGTTCGACCCGAATGACTCCGTAGGCATTCTCGACAGCCACTTTCCCGACGCACACTTTTTCACCGAGTTCGAACGATTTGATCGTCACATCGATAAGATCCGTCGTCGCGGCTCCAGGATCGATTACGTGTCGATCTGCTCCCCGAATTATTTGCACGATGCACATGTGAGGTTCGCGCTTCGCTCCGGCTCGGACGCGATCTGCGAGAAGCCCCTCGTCCTCAACCCATGGAACATAGATGGACTAGCCGAACTGGAACGGGAAACCGGCCGGCGTGTGTCGACCATCCTCCAGTTGCGCCTTCATCCGGCGATCCTTGCGCTCAGGGAGCGTGTCGCTCATTCCGGCCGGCGACACGCGGTCGATCTCACATACATCACCTCTCGGGGCCGCTGGTATCACGCATCTTGGAAGGGGGAGGAGCCGAAATCGGGGGGCATTGCGACGAACATCGGGGTCCATTTCTTCGACATGCTCAACTTCGTTTTCGGGCCCTTCGAGTCCCAGACTGCGACGTTGCGCGAAGGCGAGCGGGCCTCGGGCGTGCTGCACTACGCGAACGCTGATGTGCGCTGGTTCTTGTCTGTGGATCGATCAGATTTGCCGCTGGAGATAAGAGGGCAAAAGACGACCTACCGCGCGATTTCGGTCGACGACGAGGCGGTGGAATTCTCGGACGGGTTCACCGATCTTCACACGCGTAGCTACGAGGAGATCTTAGCTGGAGCCGGCTATGGACTCGACGCAGTGCGACCCTGCATCGAGGTGGTCTCGGCATTTCGGTCGATCCCGATCACAGAAGTGGGCGAGCGCCATCCCTTCGTGGGTCAGCGGCGGCCAATACGGGGTCAGCATGACCTTTAGTGCGGATGGGATGATTGAGGATCCGCGCTTCCCGGGGGTCCAGATCCACGAGTCGGCTTACGTCGATTCGGACGTCACAATCGGCCAAGGAACGCGGGTCTGGCACTTCGTGCACGTGCTGTCCGGCGTCACGATCGGACGCGATTGCGTGCTTGGCCAAAACGTCATGGTGGGACCGCGAGTCCGGGTCGGGAACGGCTGCAAAATCCAAAACAACGTCGCGCTATACGAGGGTGTAGACCTTGAGGATGACGTGTTCTGCGGGCCATCCTGCGTTTTCACCAACGTGGACACGCCGCGCGCGTTCGTGAATCGTAAGAGCGAATTCCGATCGACGCCTGTCGGTCGTGGGGCCAGCATCGGTGCAAACGCGACGATCGTCTGCGGCCATCGGTTGGGCGCTTACTGCCTCATAGGCGCTGGAGCAGTTGTTACTCACGACGTGCCGAACTTTGCCCTCGTCGCTGGGGTTCCGGCCCGGCAAATCGGCTGGGTAAGTCGACTTGGCGAACGCCTTGGTAGTGACTTGGTCTGCCCCCGCGAGGGTCATCGCTACCGGTTGAACGGCGCTAACGTTCTGGAGGAAATTTGAGCTTGAGCGCGGAGCCAATCGCATTCATCGACCTACAGGCGCAACGTCGTCGCCTCGGCGCCCGACTAGATGAGGCTGTGCTGAGTGCCATCAATGAGGCGAACTTCATTCTCGGTCGACAAGTCGCAGAATTTGAACGTGCGCTCGAGTCGTTTTGTGGTGCCAAGCACGCGATCGGTTGTGGTAATGGCACTGACGCAATTGCGCTATGCCTGATGGCACTCAATCTGAGGCCAGGCGATGCCGTGTTGGTCCCTTCCTTCACCTTTGCCTCGACAGCGGAGGTCGTGGCTTGGCTTGGTGCAAGCCCAGTTTTCGTCGACATCGAGGACGAGACTTATACCCTTGATCCTGCCGGTCTCGAGCAGGGCATTGCCGCCGCTAAGACGGCGAACCTTATTCCGCGGGCGCTCATCTCCGTAGATCTATTCGGACAGCCTGCCGACTACGATCCGATTGAGGCGTTTTGCGCGCATCATGGTCTCACCCTCATCTGCGACGCTGCTCAAGGTCTCGGCGCTTCGTATCAAGGTCGATTAGTCGGATCTGTCGGTACGTTCACGACCACCAGCTTCTTCCCGTCAAAACCGCTAGGTTGCTACGGAGATGGTGGTGCGATCCTCACTGATGACGAGCGGCACGCGGAACTTCTTCGCTCGCTCCACGTCCACGGGCGCGGCACCGACAAATATGATAACGTCCGTATCGGCGTAAATTCACGCCTTGATACATTGCAAGCGGCGGTCCTCCTAGAGAAACTTGCGGTGTTTCCGGAGGAAATCGCGATGCGTGACAGGGTCGCGGGTCGCTACCAGGATGGCCTCGCCGACGTCGTCTCAGTTCCTCGGATTCGGCAGAGATGTACATCCGTTTGGGCTCAGTTCACGATCCGTGTGGCTGCTTCGCATCGCGCTGCTATCGTCGCTGACCTAAAGGCAAAGGGTATCCCGACCGCCATCTATTACCCTAAGCCACTGCATCGGCAGACGGCTTACCGCCATTACCCCTGCGCCGGCAATGGCCTGCCAGTTTCCGATCGCGTCGCGGACGAAGTCCTCTCCCTACCGATGCATCCAGATCTCGATGCAAAAACGCAAGATGTCGTCATCGCAGCGGTCCGCGAGTGCGTGAGCAAGGCGTGAGTGCTTCTTTAGATGATATCGGCCGACGGTTTCATACATCGCGTCTGGGCTCTATACGAGCAACGGTCCGACCGGAGCCGATCCTCCTTGTCTGCCGGTATGATCCTAACGGCATCGTACTGGTGCCTGAAACGATCTCTTGTCTGCAGCGATGCTCTCGCTTTCCGATTACAGTGCTCAATCTTTCCCAGCATCGCAATGATGACCGGACGCTACAACTGCCGCCTGATGTAGAGCTTGACGGTTACGCGGGAATGCTCCTCCACGAAACGGTACGCGGCGGCGGTCCTAACGGATTCGGGGGGCTGCAGAAAGAAGCCTACTTTCATCGCGAGCCATGCGTGACGCTGCGCGAGGAGACTGAGTGGGTCGAGACCGTCGACAGCGGCTGGAGTCAACTGTGGCGTCATCCGCGCAATTCGCCGCGTTACGATATTCCGGATTACGGCTGCGGCGAGACCGCAGCACGGATCGTCGCCGTGCCCAAGGATTTCTTTGATGCGGTGAACTGAGCGCCTCTCGGCGATTATAAGGGATCGGTCAAGTCAAATAAATTCAACGGCTGTGCTGAGGCGTTCACGCGACTCTATGGGTGCGGGGCTGGTTGAGCAGAAGAGGAACAGGAATCTTGCGGATAGCTGTGCTGAACATGAATGAGACGCACCGCGATCCACGCGTCCGCAGGACTACTCGATCCCTCCAAGATTGCGGCCACACCGCCCGCGTCTTCGAGATGCGCCTGGGTGGGAAGTCAAAATCCGAAATCGTCGACGGCATCGAGATTGAGCGGGTGGAAGTCGCCCACAATTATGACCTTGAGCGTGTTCAACAAATTTCTAAAGTTTCTCCGGATACCGCGCGGATCATAGGCCGATGCGATCCACGCGTAATGGAATTGGACGTTCGACGTATCAACGCGTTGGACAACATTATCTGGCAGATTGATCGCCGCGTCGAGTACATTTGCAATAACCGGCAATGGGACCTTCATCTCGGATTGATCCAGTCGATCAATCGGATTCGGTCCATCCTCCTAGTTAATTTGGATCTTTTTCGCGCCGCGCAATCATTTAAGCCAGACGTCGTTTATGCGAATGATCTCGACACGCTAGTTGCGGCTCATATGCTGCATCGCGTGAATGGCGCAAAGATTGTTTACGACGCGCATGAGGTCTATCCTGAACAGCTTCCGACCCATATGCGCGGCCACATCTGGCACAGGTTTTACACTGCGCTGGAGAAGGAGCTGATACCTTTCTCGCAATGCCGGTTTACGGTCTGTGGTGCTATCGCCGATTACTTCCGTACTGAGTATCATGCAGATGGGTTCGTGACGATTCACAACGTCCCCTCGATCCGGCATCTTCCGAACGTGGCGACCCTTGAGAGACGTAACCATGTCCCACGGGTCCTGTATCACGGCGCCTACTTCGCCTACCGCGGTTTGGACGAAATGGTCGAGGCCGCCCGCTATGTCCCAAACGCACTATTCGTATTGCGGGGGATTGGCGAATATGAGTCTGTGCTTCGCGCGCATGTGGAGCGCGTGGGTTTGGCCGACAAAGTCCATTTTGAACAGCCGGTCAAGGTCACTGAATTGGTCGAGACCGCTGCGTTTTGCGACATCGGCCTCAACCCTTTCGTGAACGTTTGCAAGAATACTGAATTTGCGCTGCCCAATAAATTTTTTGAATACATGATGGCGGGGTTAGCCGTTATGAGCTCCGACCTCGTTGAAATGAGAGCTTTGACGGAGAAGCTCAAAGTCGGACGCTTGTTTCCAAAACTGGATCCTCACGAGATCGCTCATGCTTTGAATGTACTTATCGCCGAGCCAGACAAGCTGGCTGAGTATCGCGTCAACGCTTACGAAGCCGCTCGCCGCACGTATCACTGGGAGATGGAGGAGCGGAAGTTCGTAGAAGCCTTCGATCGGGCCATGCAGGCCTGAAAGCATCGAGGCTTCAATTTGGCGCGTCCTGGTATTATGGCCAGCGACCCGCGCTCTAGGATTATCGGACGAAGCGTGCGAGAGCCGAGCGGTCTTGACGGTCGCGCCGACGGGTCGCGGTAAAGTTGGATCGAGCATCAGCCGGATCGCTTGCCCGATAGATATTGATTAAGGAGCGGATCATGGATCTCCAGGGAAAGCGCATCGTCGTGATCGGTGGAGCCGGTCTCATTGGCTCGCATGCCGTCGATCAGCTCACGGCTCAAGATGTCAATGAAATCGTCATCTACGACAATTTCGTCCGCGGTACGCCGGAGAATCTAGCAGGCGCGCTGCGCGATCCGCGCGTGAAAATCTTCGAAGCCGGCGGCGATATCATGCAGACGGACATCCTCGACGCGGCGCTGAAAGGTGCTGACGGGGTCTTGCATTTCGCGGCCCTTTGGCTGCTTCAGTGTCACGAGTTTCCCCGGTCGGCCTTCGACGTGAACGTCCGTGGCACCTTCAACGTGCTGGAAGCCTGCGTGCGGAACGGCGTTCAGCGGCTAGTCTACTCTTCCTCGGCGTCGGTTTATGGAGATGCTGTCGAGGAGCCGATGACCGAAGAACACCCCTTCAACAACAAGAATTTCTACGGTGCGACCAAGATCGCCGGCGAGGCGATGGCTCGGGCGTTTCACCATCGCTACGGGCTTAACGTTGTTGGACTGCGTTACATGAACGTCTATGGACCGCGTCAGGACTACCGGGGAGCTTATATCGCAGTCATCATGAAGATGCTCGATGCGATTGATCGCGGCGAGGGGCCGACAATCCTCGGGGATGGGAGCGAGGCGTTCGACTTTGTGGCGGTAAAGGATTGTGCGGCAGCCAACCTCTGCGCCCTGAAGGCCGAGGTCGTCGATCGGTTCTACAACGTCGGCACGGGGCGGCGCACGTCGCTGCGGGAACTCGCCGAGATGCTGCTCAACCTCACGGGCTGCAACCAGCCGATCCAGTACGCGCCGCGCAGCCACGCGACCCTCGTGCGCAACCGCATCGGTTCGCCCCGGCGCGCGGCCCAGGAGATCGGCTTCACCGCGAGCGTCAGCCTGGAGGAAGGGCTGCGCGATCTCATCGCTTGGCGTATGTCCCACATCCAGGAAGTCGAGGCCCGCCGCGCGCGGGCCGCCATCGTCTAACGACTTTCCTGACGGCCTGATGGCGGCCGGGGGCCAGCGCGCGAATCGGGATTTGCTCCGGTTCACGCTCCGGAGCGCGGTGGACGGGCACAGCACGGCTTGAGGAGACTATCCGTTGCGCGAGACCATGATTGAAGCCCTGCGTGTTCCGGGAAGCTCCGAGGCGAGCCTGAACCTCGAGGTTTTCGCGCGCGATGAGGACCATGTTCGCGAGGGGCTGCTCCGTGCCGCGGATGGATCGTGGTTTCCGATCCTGAGAGGCGTGCCGTCCTTCCTTGACGGCGCGGCGGACCCTGAGTGGATTGATTTCTGTGCACGTCACGGGCTTGCCCTCCCCACACGTGGGGCCGGTGACGCTCGCGCGGCCCAGCAGGCCATGACGACGCAGACGTTCTCCGACAAATGGCGCCGCTTCAAGAATTACGGCCTGGAGCCGGGTCACGAGACGTTCCTCTTCGACTGGTACGCGAAAAAGTTCGGCTTGGCGGATCGGGCCGAGCTGCCAGATTTCTACGCCTGCCGCAGCCGTATCTTGGAGGTTGGCCCTGGATCGGGCTTCAATACACGGTTTATGGCCCGCCACTGCCGAGGCGAAGTGTTCGCGCTCGATATCTCAGAGGCCGCCGACACGACCTTCGAAAACACGCGGACGCTGCCGAACTGCACCGTCGTTCGAGCGGACCTGATGGCTGCCCCCTTCGCAGACGAGAGCTTCGACCTCGTCGTCGCCGACGGTGTTCTGCACCACACGCCAGATACGCGGGCAGCGGTTGAGGCACTGTATCGGAAAGTACGGCCGGGCGGGCAGTTCTTCTTCTACGTGTACAAGCAGATGGGACCCGCGCGGCGGTTCTGCGATGATCACATCCGTAGCACCTTCACTCGGATGACGCCGGACGCGTGCTACGGTGCCTGCGAACCGATCACCGAACTCGGGCGCGAGCTTAGCCGAATCGGCGGCACGGTGACCCTGTCGCGACCGATCGACGTGCTCGGCATCCCGGCCGGGACGCATGATGTTCAGCGATTGATCTATTACAGCTTTCTGAAATGTTTCTGGAACGAAGCCTTCGACTTCGAAACCAACAACATGGTAAATTTTGACTGGTATCACCCTCACGACGCTTGGCAGCACTCCGTAGAAGAGGTCGAGGGATGGCTGACGGATCTCGGGGTTGCTAAGTTCCAAGTCAACGATGCGAATCCGAACGGCATCTCCGTCTTGCTGACGCGGCCGTCGGATTAGCCCAATGCGGGTGCTCGTCACAGGCGCTACGGGTTTCGTGGGCCGGGCTCTGGTCCGCCGCTTGGTCCTGACGGGATATGATCCGGTCGTCGTGACGCGCGGGGATGTCGCAGACCCCCGTGCGGTCCGCTGGGACTTCGGCTGCGAACCCGCCCCGACCACCCTGCCGCAGCAGATCGACGCCATCGTCCACACGGCCCAGTCGCGTAACCACCGCGCCTTCCCTGCAGACGGGCGGGAGATGTTCGCGGTCAATACCGCAAGCACCTTTGCGCTGCTCGACTACGCCGCCACGGCCGGTGCATCGCGGTTCTGCCTGCTGTCAAGCGGAACCGTGTATCAGCCGTTCCGCAACGGACTGGACGAAGAGGCGCCGCTGAGGCCGGACACCTGCCTGGGAGCGACGAAGCTCGCAGCCGAGGTGATCGCGACGCCCTTCTCGGCGCTGATGCCGGTCGCCGTCCTGCGCATCTTTAGCCCCTACGGACCGGGGCAGACCGATCGGATCGTCCCTTCGATCATCGGCCGCGTGCGCGGCGAAGTCCCGGTGGAATTATCTGCCGACGGCAAGGGCCTGCGCCTCGCACCGATCTACGTCGACGACCTGTGCGACATCGTGATCGAGAGCTTGGCCCGGGCCTGGAACGGCGTCTTCAATGTGGCCTCGCCGCGCGCCGTCACGCTGTCGGACCTCGCGGAGATCATCGGAATGAGGCTCGCGAAGCGTCCCGTCTTCGAAATTGGCAACGGGACCGCTCTCGACCTCGTGCCGCCCGTCGCGAGGCTCGGCCAACTCTTCGATCTCACCAGCCTGGTGCCTTTGGAAGTGGGGCTAGACCGGACCCTCGCAGAGGACTCTCAGCACTGAACATTCCCATAGAACGTCGGATTGGCTGACGATCGTCCTCCGATCTTGGTTTCCAGATGTCGAGACTTTCCATGAGTATTGAGCTCAGCCCTGGGAAATCATACGAGACCATACACCTAGCCCTGTATCCCCAGAACCTTCCGAGATTCAGCATACAGGACCTCATGGCGCACGGAGGCGGGGCCGTGATCGGGGACCTTCTGCGCCGCGCCGGCGATGAGTGCCTTGAACTTTTTGCGGTCGAGTCCGCGCCAGCCGAGACTGGCGATCATCGCATCGAGTACGGTCCGCACAGCGGCCTCCCGATGTTCGGCCAGCGCCGCGTCGATCCGTTCCCGGTGGAACAGTTCGGATCGCATTGCCTGCAGCGCGCTCTCAACCTGCTTCAGGCGCTCCTCAACGGAATCTATCACTCAGGTCTCCCCGATCGTCCCGGGACTAATGGATCGGCTCCCAGGCCCTGTCCATCGAGGGCCAGTTTCTCCGAACCTCCACCGATGACGCCGAGCCGCCACTCGCATTGTCGCCTCGCGACTCAAGCCGGGGCATTTGGGTCAATCCCAAGCACCTTTCGCGCCTCGGCGAGGTATATCGCGTGCCGGACGGCCGCAGGGCCCGAATCCGGCGTGTCGCGGCCCGCCAGGGCGATGCGCGCTTGGAACTTCTTCCGGTCGAATCCGCGCGGCTTCATACTCGCCAAAAGCGCGTCGAGCACCGTCTGAAGCGCCTGAACTCGCTGATCAGCCTCGGCGGTTGCCATCGCCCGTAGGGTCTCGTCGCGCGCCTTCATCTTAATGCGCGCGTCATCAAGCGCCTTCTGCGCGCTCTCGATAGCCAACACGACCTCGTCCCGTAGCACAAAAACCTCCATCCCTCGCAGGGCGATACCCGATCGCGTTGTCGTTAATCTTGCTTCGAACTGATGCGTGCTGAACGCACCATTTTTGAAGCAATGGGTCCGCCCTGGCGGTGGTCCATGGTCTATGCACGGTCTCGGGTCGTGACAGCTCGATCGGCTCAGGCTCGGGTCGCCAACTGACCTTGAGCCATAGGACTATGCCTCTCATCATACAACCCCGCACCACGAGTGACCCTGACCCAGCAAACTGGTCCGCGCCGAGCGCAAGTTTTTCGGGCATCCTGAACTCTGAAGGAGGGTGGATGCCATGCCTCGCAAACGCTTTACGAACGAGCAGATCGCTTTTGTCCTGCGGCAGGGGGTTGCCGAGCGCAACATACCCGGCCTCTTAGGAATTGTGACGCTGCCGGCCCAGTGCTCTGGATCATCCTCGCTCTCGGCACAGTTCAAGATTTGGGTACCAGCTGCGCGCCCAGAGACCTTCTTGGCTGACCTAAAGGCGCGGGAAATCTCAACTATGGTGTGATATCCGATGCCGCTGCACCGGCAGACGGCCTATCGCGGCTACCCGGTCGCGGGCAACGGCCTGCCTCTCTCCCATGGCGTAGCAGTTGACGTCGTGGCGCTACATACGCACCCCGACCTTTCGGCGGAGATGCAGGACACTATTATCGCCACGGTCCGTAACGGGCTGTCTCAAGGCCGGGCAGGCCCGCAACCGAGGGGAGGAGGACACCATCTTCACGATTAGCAACAGATTGCCTGTCGCGGGACTAACATCGAGTTCTCCCCGGTCGCGAGCCCCCCGCCAGGGCGAGGGACCGTTCAAGCCGCGACCGGACAAACTGCTCCTTGTCTGCTGCTTCGATATCGGCGCCTCTATCTCCCCATCCGAAGCAATCGCCTTGATACAGAGGCTGTCGCGCTTTCCGATCACCGTTCTCAACCTGGGCGAGTACGCGCCTCCGGTGGGAACGCCGCATTTGGCCCCGGATGTCGACCTTGACTCCTATGCCGCAATCATACTGCATCACACACTTACCGATGACGCGGCGATCCTGCGCGGCCTCGACGCATACACCCGGCGTAAGTTGAAGGACTATGCTGGCGTAAAGGTGCTGATGCGGCGGGAGGACGGCGGTAATGCCCAGGCGGTCGCTACGCATATGGCGGAGACCGGCTACGACATCTTGTTCACGAACCTGCCGCCAGAGAGCGTTGGGCTGATCTATCCGCAGGAAGCACTCGATTCCACGTTGTTGGAGCGGATGCTGCCAGGCTACGTGACGCCAACCCAGCGGGCGATCGATACGCGCCTTGCGCCTCGTCCCATCGATATCGGCTACCGCGGCGAAGGCAGTCCTCGGTTGTTGGACAGTCACGCTTGGCAGGCGGGAGCCGTCGGCGCTGAGATTGTGCGCCGCCTAGCCGGCCGCGGTCTCCTCCTCGACATCGCGAACCGACGGGAGGAGCGCTTCGACAGCGATGCCTGGACCCAGTTCTTGCTCTCATGCAAGGCGACCCTCGGTGCGGAGGACGGCGTACGTTTGTTCGACCTCGACGGCACACTCGCGCACCGGATCGCGGACATCGAGGCAGAGCTCGGCCCACTCCGGGAGGATCCGGATCACGCGCAGGCGTATCTCGCACGCCTATCCGCTCTGGAAGGGCGGATCGATGCTCGACAAATTGCGCCCGCGCAATTCGAAGCCGCGGCCTGCGGCACGCTTCAACTTCTTGTTCCCGGGCATTATTCCGGACTCCTCGTGCCGGGCCGGCACTTCATCCCGATCGCGCCTGGTGGCGACCTTAACGCGGCGGTGGCGATCATACGCGACGAGGCGCAGCGTGGCGCGATCGTCGAGGCGGCTCGCGCTGAGGTGATCCTCGATCGCGCCAATTGGATCGAGACCTTCATCGGCCGTCTCGATGACCGCATCGAAGAGGTCGGGCAAGAGAAGGGCGCGTTCACCGTGCCCAAGCTGTCGTACCGGGGCGAGCGCCAGGTGCTTCTCCTCTCGGCGATGGAGCCGCGCCACGATCCGCGGCACGGCTGGACCGAACGGCACGCGCCGCCGGACGTGCTGGTGCACCAACTCGGCGTCCTTGAATCCGACGAGGCGCCGATCCTGCGCACGTCGACGCGGGACGGTCTCTACTGGGCCGTGCCGCGGCTAGAATGGGTCGACGGTACGGCCTTCACGTGGTTCGGCCCCTTAGGTACCAGCCCTACGGCGGTCGCGATCCTGCACGAGCTGGCCTTCCTTGAACGGGCCTATCGGCTGCCCCAGGAGGAATTCGCGACGCTGGTCGGTGCTCCGACACACGCGCCACGACTTGGCAGCCTGCGCTTTTCCCTCCGGGTGCTGCTCGCCACAACGATGACGCTCGTCGAAGCCGGCCGACGCCTGCGTGGTGTACAGGCGATCATCGCATCCGACGCCTTCACCCTGCCGGCCGCGATTATCCTGAAGGAGTTGTTCGGCATCGAAGTTCTCTACGATGCCCATGAATACATGCCGGAAATGATTCCTGAGTCGAACGAATTCGAGCGGCAGTTCTTTTCTGCTCTGGAACGGAGACTCGTGGCGCACACCGATGCCAGGCAGACAGTGACTCCCGGGCTCGCGGGCCTGATGGCTGTCGAGTATGGTCGGCCCTTCGACGTCGTCGTCAACGCAGAGCCGAACGAGGACGTCGGTTTCGAGGCGGCGCACCGGCCTGATTCGACAGACTGCATTTTCCTGTTCTGTGGCTTGTTCGGATCTGGTCGGGGGCTTGCCCTGCTGGTGGATGCATGGCCCGATACGCCGCCCAATGCGATTTTGCATCTTCAGGGTCCGCACAATCCACTGAAGGGCGATCTCATCGCTCGAGCGGAGGCGAACGGCCTTCTCGGAACCAGAATCCTGTTCCCGGATCCCGTGCCCGAAACCGAGATCGTCGCCTCGATGCGTCGCGCCGATGTCGGCTTTATCCCCTACGAACCCATCTCTACGAATCACCGCTTCTGCTGCCCGAACAAAACCTCACAATACATGCGTGCTGGGCTGCCGATCCTTGCCAACGATACGAATTTCGTCGGCGCCATCATCCGAGAGGCGGAATGCGGCCGGGTCGTCGATTTCAGTGATCGAGCGCGTTTCGTCGCTGCTGTGGCGGAATTGACGGCTGACCCCGATTTGCGCAGGCAGCTCGGTCGCAAGGCGCGCACTTATTTTGAGACGAGCTTCAACTGGCAATCGCGTAGCCGCGTGATGTATGAGCGCCTTGAGGCCATGCTGACGGGACGCGGCGCCGGCGAACTCACGGTGATCAACTTTCCAGAGCCGATCCCTCCGGTGCCCCCGGCGGAAGCGCAACGACCCGCTCCGGTCGAGCCGACGCTCCCTGAGGAGGTTGCCATTCAGACGCCGGAGGATGCGCGCGCGGTTCCACATGCGCTTCGGCGGTTCGTACGGCCGATCGCGCGCGCGTTCGGATTAGGCGGGTGAGCGGCGTGAGTCCTCGGATACTCACCGTGGTCGGTGCACGTCCGCAATTCATCAAGGCTGCCCCAATTGCCAGAGCCCTCCGCGCGGCCGGAATTGCGGAAATGCTCGTCCATACCGGACAGCATTTCGATCCGATGATGTCGGACGTATTTTTCCGTGAATTGGACCTCGCCACGCCGGCTTATAACCTCAACGTACACAGTCTGAGTCACGGGGCCATGACTGCCCGGATGCTGGAGGGGATCGAGGAGCTGATTCTACGCGAGAGGCCTGATCTCGTGCTGGTCTACGGCGATACAAACTCGACGCTTGCCGGCGCGCTCGCTGCCGTCAAGCTCCACGTGCCGGTCGCGCATGTCGAGGCCGGCTTGCGTTCCTTCAACCGCCGCATGCCGGAGGAGATCAATCGCGTCGCCACCGATCACATGAGCCGCCTGTTGTTTTGCCCGACTGGAGCGGCGGTCGCCAATCTCGCCCGTGAAGGTTTGAGCACCGGTGTCTTCGCGACCGGTGACGTGATGTATGATGCGGCAATCTTCGCAGCATCCAAGGCTGAATTGAGTTCCAACATCTTGGAACTGCTAGCTTTGATTCCGAAAACCTATACCGTCGCCACGGTCCACCGCGCAGAGAATACGGACGACGAGATGCGCCTCGCTCAGGTTATCGCGCGCCTTGAACGTGAAGCGGAACTGCGCCCTGTCATCCTCGTCGCTCACCCACGGACCCGCCAGCGCTTGGCTGCACGAAAGTCTGCCATCGTCGGCGTGCGCGCAATCGAGCCCCTCGGGTATCTCGATATGGCTTGGCTTCTCCGCAATGCCGCAGGCGTGCTGACTGACTCCGGGGGCCTCCAGAAGGAAGCCTACTTCCACCGGGTTCCGTGCGTGACCTTGCGCGACGAGACAGAGTGGGTCGAGACGGTCGAGGCCGGCTGGAATCGGCTTTGGTCCGACGAGGCGGACAGACCGCGCCGTGAGATTACTGAATACGGCACAGGCCGCAGCGCAGAGATCATCGTTGAGCACATCGCGCGCTTCCTCGAAGGTTGAGGGTCCGCACCCGGTGACCGCGACGCGGCGACACCTCCGGGCGGGCTCGTCGGGCCTCCGGCGTCCTGAAGGGCCGTCCGATCGAGGTCTCACAGGGCGTTGCCTCGCGCGTTCCGATCGATGAGGCTGACCCCATGGACATACATCCCCCGCCGCTGTCCTGTAGATGCGAGATTGGTTTCAAGAGGAATTGTCATGGGCGAGTCGGCGGAAGCCACACCCACGAACGAGACCCTCAGACGTGAGTTGGCGACAATCCAAGCGGAGTTGAGCCGGACTGTTGCCGCGCTGGAACGGGAGCGGGAGCGCACTGAAGCCGTGCGGATCGTCCTGAACGCCGTGCTGGCGAGCTTGCCAAATCGGGGCCTCAACCGCCGTCAGTTCCATGCGATCGTCGCCCAGGCTGGCCGGGAGACGCCGGACGAGGGGCCACAGGCAGTGCGCCACACCATCCTGCTGACGGAGGCGCGGCGTGTCCTCGGGATCGACGTCAACGCCCCGCTCTAAGAGCGCACGGGCGGATCCGGCTGAGCGCGGACCGCGCTCATAGATTCGCCAGGATCCGCCGCAGCTTGACCGGATCGACACTGAAATCGCCATGTGACCGTTCGAGCGCCGCCCGCTCGTCCGCCATGCCGGGTCGGAAGTCCGGCCGCTCACCGGAGAGGGCGGTGTAGTGACAGCCAGCGAAGGCGGCGAGGTTCGCGAAGATCGGGAAGCGAACTAGGAACGGTGAAGACAGGACAAGGACCCGCGTGCTGGCCTGCGCGAACAAGAGGTTCGAGAAGGCTGCTCCCATCGGGCCGGCTATGTGGGTGGCGCCGGCGAACAGATGAACCTGCTTGGCGAAGTCGTGCTGAGATGGATCGATCACCGTGAAACCGGCGCGGCGGAACTCCACCACGATTTCGGGGGCGTTGAGGATGCTTCGCGCGCCCGAACGCGCGAGGTAGATCCGCTCCGGACCGGCGATCTTTCGGTCCCGGATCGTGGGACTGGAGAGCACCCGTGTGCGCAGCCATGCGAGGCTCTCGGAATTGAGGCCGCCCAACCGCCAGAACGGCACCTCCCCGCTGTCGGGCAGGTCGGTCATGAGCGACGGGATGTGCAGACGGCGGACGTCCAGCCGGCTCGCGTAGCGCCGCCGGATCAGCGTCCGCCCCGGCAGGACGAGGTCCAGCGCCTCGTATTCCTGCGGGAACATCTCCTCCGTGACGATCAGCGGCAGGCCCGCGAGCTGTGGCAGTGCCTCGATGATGCGCCCGCGGGTCAGGTACTCGATCAGGAAGTGGAAGTAGTTGGCGCCGCAGCGACCGCCGAGCAGGACCGCCTCGTCGATCGTCGCGTCGGGGGTGGCCGGCATCCGGGCGAGCACTGCACGGCGACGCTTCGGATAGCAGCCGATGACAAACTCCGACTGCCGAGCGACGAAGCGGAACGTCGGATCGGCAGCCGGCTCGTAGCGGATGAGCGCCCCACCCGCGGCAACCTGAAAGGAGCCAAAAACCGAAGCCTCCGGAACGGTCGCACACCACAGGGCCGGGCGCTCTACGGTCCGCAACACCGGTTCGCGGCGCTCGTCGATGTCCTGCGGTTCGCGGAAGGTGTAGGTGCCGGCCGGCTCAACCATTTCGACGCGCGCGCCGGTCTCGCCCGCACCGATCGGGACGACGGGCATCGTCCGGCCAAGGCCGCCGCCGCGCAGGGCGGCCAGCCGTTCCGGTGACTTCTGCAGCCGATCACCGACGAGCCGGGCGATCCGCAAGGCCAGCCCATGCTGCACCTTTCGATCGGTGCAGGACAGGTCCAGGATCCGCTTGCGCAGGCAGTCGAGCCAATCCTGGCGGTCGCGGCCTGCCAGATGGAGCAGAAGCACGACGAGGGGCGAGAGCGCGAAGAGAGCGGTCTCACCGCGTGGGCTCGGTGCGCGCACCGGTTCGTGGTGCCAATGTTCGGCGAACCAGGTGACGGGGTCGACCTTCGCGGCTGCGAGGTCGGGATAGCGGCCCAGCATGTGGTCGGGATCGACCACCATCCGTGCGAAGGCGCGGCCGATGCGAGTTCGGAGAGTCGTGGTCATGATGCAGCCCCTGACCTCATCCGAAGGGGTCACCGGGGGCTGTCAGGCTGAAGCCCCATCGGCGCGTGACCCATTCCGCAACCGCTCGGTGCGGCCACGGCTCAGCCGTCCCGCGGCGCGAGAAACTGGGACAAAGCCCGCTCCAGATAGTCGGTATCGACGCCAAAGGCACCGTGCGTTACCGATATCGGGTTGCCGCGCTCTTCCATACCCGCGCGGTAGTCCGGCCGGATGCCGGGCAGGACATCGTAGGTGCATCCGGCGAACCGTGCCAGATGGGCGAAGAGCGAGAAGCGGACCGCGAAGGGCGAGATGATGCCCATGACCCGCGCGCCGGGTGAGGCGAAGACGAGGTTGGCGAAGGCCGCCCCGACGGGGCCCGCGATGTGCGTCGCGGAGCGGAACATCGCGACCTGCTCGGCGAAACTGAGCCGTGCCGGATCGAGCACGACGAAACCGTGACGGCGGAACACCTCGGCCACTTCTTCGGCGTTGCCGATATTCCGCCCGCCGCTGCGGCCGAGATAGATCCGGGTGTCCTTCCGCACCGTATCATTTTCACCGGCGAGGACACGGTCCCGGAGCCAGCGAAGGCTGTCCGGATTGGCGGCCGCGGCGCGCCAGAACGGGATGGCCGGGTCGTCGGGCACGAAGGACATGACCGAGGGCAGATGGAGGGTTTCGACGTCGATCCGCGCGCCGGTCCGGCGCCGGATCACGGGCCGGCCGGGTAGGACCCGGCCGAGCGCCTCGATCTCCTGCGGGTACAGCTCTGCCGAGACGAGGAGCGGCACACCGTCGAGTTCCGGCAGCCGCTCGATGACGTGACCTTTGGTGAGGTACTCGATCAGGAAGTGGAAGTAGTTCTCCCCACCTCGGCCGCCGAGAAGGATGGCGCGCTCCAGGGTCTGCTCGGCCGCGTCCGGCAGGCGCGCCAGGATCTTGCCGCGCTGCACCGGATAGCAATTCGTGACGAAGTTGCATTGCCGCGTCGCGTAGCGCAGCCGGGGATCGGCCGCGGGCTCGTGGACGACCAAGTGGTCACGGGCCATGACCTCGGCGGCCCCGAACACGGCCGCGTCCCGGATCGTGGCGCACCAGAGGGCCGGGACTGCGATTCTGCGCGTCTCTCCTGGCGTGCTCGACGGGAGGATCGGCGGATCGCGGAACGTGAGCGTCGTTTCGTCGGCGACAGGCGTCCGCTCGATCCAGCCCGGCCGGTCGGAGACGATCCGCGCGACGCCAAGCGGGCGCCCGAGCGCGGCGGTGACGGCGGGAGTCGGTCTGCGTGCCAGGAATCGCGCGACGGCGAGGCAGAGCCGCAATTGGATCGGCCTGCTCTCGCCGGAGAGGTCGTTGATCCGCTGGCGTAGATAATCGAGGACGTCCGCGCGATCCCGGCCCGCAGCGCGCAAGCCAAGCGCGACGAGCGGCGAGAGGGTGAAGATCCACGGCTCCGCGCGCGCGTTCGGTGCGCGGACCGGCGGATAATGCCAGTACTGTGCGAAGTGCTCGATCGGGTCCATCCCCGACGCGGCGACATCCCCGTTGCGCGCGAGGTAGTAGTCAGGATCGACGAGTTTCGAAGCGAGCACCTGTGCAGCGCGCGCGCGCACCGACCGCATCCGGTTTCCGACAGCCCGCACGCCGATCTCGTCCCCCGAAGCCGCATCACCCAGGATCTGCCGCCTGTCACGCGGGAATGCGGCGTTCTTTCGGCGCTCCGCAACGCGCGATGCCATATGGGATGCGGCTCCCGGACAGGTCATGGACCGCGCCGCCGGCTGCATGCAGCCACGCCCGCCACGCGAAGCCGTTTTGCGCCCTGCATCCGGCCGGATCTTGCAGGAAGTGTCGGTCCCTCGCTAGGGAGGCAGGCCTCTCGACATTATTTGGCCGGCATGGAGTGGCAGCGCGCCGGTCATCAGTGTCTCTAAATAGACTTGGAGTCCGGCGTGCGCGGTTTGGATATCGTCTACAAGGCCATCGACCGGGTGAACGAGGAATCCGGTCCCGACGATCCGATCGTCAAGGCACCGGAGACCGCGCTGCTGGCGGAGGGCTCGAAGGTCGACTCCCTCAAGCTGTTTGATCCCGCGGTGTGGTGGTACGGTTGACCACCATGCTGCGAGAGATGCGCTATGGGCCAAATTCTCCACGGCAGCGCCCGCACGACGGAGGCGATCCGTCGCGCAATACAGCTACGTCAAGAGAGTGTGAGAGCGGCAGCCAAGCGCTACGGCGTCAGCCCGACGACGATCCAGAAATGGCGCGCGCGGCAGTCGACGGTCGATGCTGCCATGGGGCCCAAGGAACCCCGCTCGACCGTCCTGACACCTGAGGACGAGGCGGTCATCGTCGCCTTCCGGCGCCATACGCTGCTGCCGCTGGACGACTGCCTATACGGCCTGCAGCCCACGATCCCGCATCTGACTCGCTCGTCGTTGCACCGTTGCCTTGAGCGGCACGGCATCAGCCGCCTGCCGGAGATGGAAGGCGACAAGCCCAAGAAGAAGCGCTTTGCCGATTACCCCATCGGCTACATGCACATCGACATCGCCGAGGTCAGGACGGAGGAAGGCAAGCTCTACCTGTTTGTGGCTATCGACCGAACCTCGAAGCTGGCTTTCGTCAAGCTGGAGGCAGAAGCGAACCGCTACGCAGCATCGGACTTTCTCTGCGCCCTGGTCGCGGTCGTGCCGTACAAGATCCACACCGTGCTGACCGACAAGGGGGTGCGGTTCTGCCATGCCCCGCGCAACCGCTCAGGCCCGACAGCCCTCTACAGCCGGCACATGTTCGCGCGCGTCTGCCACGAGCACGGCATCGAGCATCGCCTGACCACCCATGGAC
>NZ_JAKSXX010000014.1 GCF_022829385.1 Methylobacterium sp. J-070
ATGGGCCGGTCTGGTGGCCTGAGCGGCGTGCCCAGAACCCGATCCCATCTCGAACTCGGCCGTTAAACACGCCAGCGCCCATGGTACTGTGTCTCAAGACACGGGAGAGTCGGTCGCCGCCAGACCCGCCCATCGCAATCCCCTCATCACGATCTACGACGCGAACAGGCCGCCCTTCCCGGGGCGGCCTGTTCGCGTTTGTGCCGTCGGCCGCGGTCGCGCCGTGTCGCTGGGCCCTTGCCGGGCGGCCCGGCGCTGCCGCCGGACGGCCCAGCCTTACCGCGAAGTCATCTTGCCGCGAGCATCCCGTAATCGACGCCCCGCCAAGGTGGTCGGGTCGCCGCTCCGATCGTCGGACGGCGGACGAAGCCGCCGGCATTCCTCGCGCCCTCCGAGGATCCCGCGCGCCGCTTCGGAACGGGCCGCGGTCCGCCTCGCGGCCCCGGCCCGTTCATCCGGGAGAGGGGAGGGGAGCGGCTTGACCCTGTCGATCGAGGCACGTTTCCCCCACCAGCGCGGCACGGTATGGACCGGGTCCATGCGACTGCTCATCATCGAGGACGATCGAGAGGCGGCGGCCTACCTCGTCAAGGCGTTCCGCGAGACCGGCCACGTCGCCGACAGCGCCCATGACGGACTCGACGGGTACGCGCTCGCGCGCGAAGGCGCCTACGACGTGCTGATCGTCGACCGCATGCTGCCCAAGCTCGACGGCCTGTCGCTGATCCGATCCCTGCGCGAACAGACGGTGACGACCCCGATCCTGATCCTGTCGGCGCTTGGTCAGGTCGATGACCGGGTCAAGGGCCTGCGCGCCGGCGGCGACGACTACCTGCCGAAGCCCTACGCCTTCTCGGAACTGCTGGCACGCACGGAGGCCCTGGCCCGACGGCAGGCGGGATCGGGCGCCGTCGAGGAAACCCGCTACCGGGTCGGCGACCTCGAACTCGACCGCCTGTCCCATCGCGTGACCCGAGCCGGCCGCGACATCCCGCTGCAGCCGCGGGAGTTCCGTCTCCTTGAATACCTCATGCGCCATGCCGGCCAGGTGGTGACCCGGACCATGCTTCTGGAGCACGTCTGGGACTACCACTTCGACCCTCAAACCAACGTGATCGACGTCCACGTCTCCCGCCTTCGCGGCAAGCTCGACAAGGGCTTCCCGACGCCGATCATCCACACGGTCCGCGGGGCCGGCTACGTGCTGCGCGTCGAGGAGGGCGGCGCCGGGTGAGCGCTTCGACGGCCGACCCCGCGATCCCCCCCGAGACCGGCGCGGCGCGGGTCCAGAAGCTGTTCCGCACCACCGCGTTCAAGCTGTCCCTCGCCTATCTGGCGATCTTCGCCCTCTGCGCCTTTCTGGCACTCGGCTACGTCGCGTGGAACGCGCGTGCCGTGCTCGACGACCAGATCGTCTCGACGATCGATGCCGAGATCAACGGGCTGTCCGAGCAGTACAACACCGGCGGCCTGCGCCGGTTGATCACCGCCGTCGAGCGGCGCTCGCGCGAGCCCGGCGCCTCGCTCTACCTCGTGACCACGGCCGCGGGCGAACACGTCGTCGGCAATGTCGGGACCGTGCCCGCCGCCGTGCTGGCGACGCCCGGCCAGAGCGAGACCTCCTACGGCCGCAGCGACTCGGACGCCGAGACGCACCGGGCGATCGTGCGGGTCTTCACCCTGCCGGGCGGGTTCCGCCTCCTCGTCGGGCGCGACACGGAGGAGCGCGACCGCCTCCGCGCGGTGATCGGCCGGGCCTTCGGCACCTCCCTCGCAGCCGTGGTGCTGCTCGGGGTGATCGGCGGCTGGCTCGCGGCGAGCCGGGTCCTGCGCCGGGTCGACGCCATGACGCAGACCACCCGGGCGATCATGGCGGGGGACCTCGACGGCCGCCTCCACGTGGCGGGCAACGGCGACGAACTCGACCGCCTCGCCGCGAGCCTCAACCTGATGCTGGCGCGGATCGGCGAGCTGATGCGCGGGATGCGCGAGGTCTCCGACAACATCGCCCATGACCTGAAGACGCCCCTGACGCGCTTGCGCAACCGGGCCGACGAGGCCCTCCGCCGGGGCTCCACGCCGGAGGAACTGCGCGCGGCCCTCGAAGCCGTGATCGAGGAGGGCGATGGCCTGATCCGGGTGTTCAACGCCCTGCTGATGATTGCCCGGCTCGAGGCCGGCAGCGCCCGCGAGATCATGGCGCCCCTCGATCTTGGCGCCACGGCCCGCGGGGTCGGCGAGCTCTACGAGGCGCTGGCCGAGGAGCAGGGATTCACCCTGGAGGTGCGCGCGCCGGACGGGATCGTGGTGGATGCCAACCGCGAGCTGATCGGGCAGGCCCTGGCAAATCTCGTGGACAATGCCCTCAAATACGGCACTGCGGCCGACGGCGGCCCGGGCCGGATCGCCATCGACGTGTGGCGCGAGGACGTCTCCGCCCGTCTCGCGGTCTCCGACGGCGGCCCCGGCATCCCCGAGGCGGAGCGCGGACACGTGCTGGCGCGGTTCGTTCGGCTGGAGCAATCCCGGTCGCAGCCGGGATTCGGGGTCGGTCTCAGCCTCGTCAACGCGGTGGTGCGACTCCACCGGGGCAGCCTGAACCTGCGCGACAACGGGCCTGGGCTGCGGGTCGAGGTGTCGCTGCCGCTCACGCAGGGGGACGCCGTGCGCCCCACGGATCTCGGGGCGCACGACCCTGCTTAGACCGCATTGCGCGCCGCTGTCGTCCGAGCCGCCGCCTGAGCGGGTGCGTTGGCCGGCCGGATCGTCGCGGCGGCCGCGGAGCCGGCGAATCGCGGTCCGGCACGGCCGCGTCGGCCAGGGTGTCACATTGCCACGCCCTTGACCTGTCGGAGGGGCGGCGACCCTCGATCGCGATAGGCCGATGACCCCACAAGGGCCCCTCTAACCCTCCGGCGCGGCCTCGGTCCTGGTCCTGCAGGGGGCGGCGCGCCCGGATCCTGCTCGAGGCGGCCGAACGCGAGAAGGACATCCGCACTTCGAGCCGCACCCGGCTCAACACCGACAAGAACATCGGGGTCCGCCAGGCGAAGCGCGCCATGCGCAGGAGCATCCAGACATTGCCGCCCGGCCTGGACTTGGAAGAGGACCTGACCTTCCTGCGCCAAGTCACCCACGAGAACGTCATCACGATGAAGCAGCTGATCTACCGGCAGAAGAGCTGCGAGGGGAACGCGACGGATGACGAGTTCTCCCGGGTGACGATGCAGGAGCATTGGCAGGCCGGTCTCGACGACGCGGTCCGGTCCCTGCGTCACAGGCGGTGGCGCGAACGGGCCCATGACGCCGATGGCATCGCCGTCTGAAGCTCCTGCCCGACGTCGGCGGGCGGCCGAAGATCGCCCAGCTCGTCGGGTACCGGCTCCGGGACGTCACCGGGCACGGCGCCTGGAACGGGGAGGGGCGCCTTTACCTGATCCCCCATGTCAATTGCCGGGTCGCGGACCTTCCGGTCCGCCGGATCGTCGGTGCGCGCCACATGGTCGTGGACTTCACCCTGCCGTTCGGCGAAGTCCTGCACGATTGTCTCGAATGATCGACGCCTGCACGCAGATCCGGAGGTTGCCATGACACTCAAGACCAAGACCGCCCTCGTGACCGGCTCGACGAGCGGGATCGGGCTCGCCATCGCCCGGGCGCTCGCCGCGGAGGGGGCCAACATCGTCCTGAACGGCTTCGGCAAGCCGGAGGAGATCGAGCGGGCGCGCGCCGCCATCGAGACCGAGTTCGGCGTGCGTGCCCTCTATTCCGGCGCGGACATGTCGAAGCCCGCCGAGATCGACGCGATGGTGCGGGACACCACCGAGACTCTCGGGTCGGTCGACGTGCTGGTCAACAACGCCGGCATCCAGTTCGTCTCGCCGATCGAGGATTTCCCGGCGGAGAAGTGGGAGCAGATCATCGCGATCAATCTGTCCTCGGCCTTCTACACGATGCACGCCGCGATCCCCGGCATGAAGGCGCGGGGATGGGGGCGGATCATCAACACGGCCTCGGCCCACTCGCTGGTGGCCTCGCCGTTCAAGTCGGCCTACGTGGCCGCCAAGCACGGGATCGCGGGGCTCAGCAAGACGGCGGCGCTGGAACTCGCGCCGCACAGGATCACGGTCAACTGCATCTCGCCGGGCTACGTCTGGACGCCGCTCGTCGAGGCGCAGATCCCCGACACCATGAAGGCCCGCGGTCTGACCAAGGAGCAGGTCATCGAGGACGTGCTGCTGAAGGCCCAGCCGACCAAGGAGTTCGTCACGGTCGATCAGGTCGCCGCGCTGGCGGTGTTCCTCAGCTCGGACGCCGCGAGCCAGATCACCGGCGCCAACATCAGCATGGATGGCGGCTGGACGGCGCAGTAGCGATCGTCCCGCAATCCGGACGGCCGCCCTCGCGACGGGGCGCCGGGAGCCGGCGCCGGTACCCTGCGCCGGGGTGGAAACGGCCCCGCCCTTCGGCGGCGGGGCCGTCCGGACTCAGCGGCGGCTGTGGATCAGCAGGGCGAGGCCGTAGCCGACCGCGCCAGCGATCAGCAGCGCCACGAGCGGGTTCTCCTCGACCCGGGCGCCGACGGCCTCCCGTCCGTCGCGCAGGTAGGAACCGCCCCGCTCGTAGACGTCACCCGCCACGTCGCCGGCGCGCGCGTAGGCGTCGCTCGCGTAATCGCTGGCCTGGTCGGCGATGTCCCGGGCCTTGTCCTTGACCTGCCCGTAGGCGTTCTGCGCCTGGCCCTGGGCATCGCGGAAACGCCCCTCGACCGAGTCGCGGTTCGAGCCGACGAAATCGCCGGCCGCGCCCTGAACCTTGCCGACCGCCTCCTTGGCGCCGCCGACGATCCGATCCGTATCAACCATGGCACTCTCCTGGACGTGGGCGCGGCGCCGCAACGGGGGCGCCGCTCGATACGCCGTCGTCCACCGAACGCGCGAGATCGCGTTTGTGCCCCCGCAGGCGCACGAATTTGTGCGCGTCGGCCTGCCGCCGCTCCGGATCCGGTCAGAGCCCGATCAGCTCGGCGATGGCGGCCGCACCTGCGGCCGGGGAGGTTTCGCCCCGGGCGACGCCGGCCTCCGCCTCGGCGGTGCGCCGCCGGACCTCCGGCGAGCCGACGAGGCGCTGGTGCAGGCGCTCGTCCACCAGGGCCCACATCCATTTGACGTCCTGCGCCCGGCGCTTCGCCTCGATCTCCCCGGTGGCGGTGAGCTTCTCCCGGTGATCGACGATCCTGGCCCAGAGGGCGTCGAGGCGCAGGTTGTGGAAGCCCGAGATCGTCACCACCGGAGGCGTCCAAGTCGCGGAGGCCGGCGTCAGGATGTGCAGCGCCGTGCGATACTCCGAGGCGGCCGCGTTGGCCCGCTGCTCGGCCTCGCCGGCATCGGCCTTGTTGACCGCGATCATGTCGGCGAGTTCGAGGATCCCCTTCTTGATGCCCTGCAGCTCGTCGCCCGCCCCGGGCAGCATCAACACGAGGAAGAAGTCTGTGAGGTCCGCCACGGCCGTCTCCGACTGGCCGACGCCGACCGTCTCCACCAGGATCACGTCGAAGCCGGCCGCCTCGCAGAGCAGCATGGTCTCGCGGGTCTTGGCCGCGACGCCGCCCAGCGTGCCGGAGGACGGGGAGGGGCGGATGAAGGCGTTCGGGTCGTGGGCGAGCCGGGCCATCCGGGTCTTGTCGCCCAGGATCGAGCCGCCGGTGCGCGAGGAGGACGGGTCGACCGCCAGCACCGCCACCCTGTGGCCGGCCTCCGTCAGGTTCGAGCCGAGGGCATCGATGGTGGTCGACTTGCCGACACCCGGCACGCCGGTGATCCCGACCCGGATCGCCTTGCCGGTCTGCGGCAGCACGGAATCGATCAGATCCGCCGCGAGCGCCCGGTGATCGGCGCGCTTCGACTCGGCCAGCGTGATGGCCCTGGCCAGGGCGGCGCGGTCGCCGCGCAACAGGCGCGCGCGCAGGCTCGCGATGTCGATGGATGGCGTCATGCCCCCTTCATGGCGGCGGGGAGGGCCGCCGTCGAGGGGGGCGCGTTCCTGCGGAGATGGATGACGGTAAGGTCTCCGACCGGGGATCACGCAGACCCGCCACGGATGGCCCGAATGGCTCGGAATGCGATCGGGCGTACGCCGCGCGAAGCCGCGAACCGGCTCGGTAGAGCGCGACGTAGCCCCGCCGGCATCCCGCAAGCGCTCAAGGGGCCGGCCGCTCGTAGAAAAATAGGAGCGGCCCGCAGGAGAATAGCGTGATCTCTCGTCCGGTCGCGCGGCGTTCGGGGCGAAATAAAGCGGAAGATTTACGCAGCTTGGATTGGAAGAGACGAAATCACGCGCGCGATGCGCTCGATCATCCGATCCGCCTGTGTCCCGGGCATCACAAGGCGCGCCTTGCCGGTTCTTCGATCGGCGGCGCGAGGTGGGGTGCCCCGCCAAAGTCATGATCCTGCGTCACGGAACAGGCCCCGCCCGAGCGCACCCGGATCATGTCGAGTCAGACCGTCTCACGCCGCGCCCTTCTCCGCATCGGTGCCTTCGCGGGCGCCGCAGGCCTCGCGCCGTCGCTCGGCGCCTGCGTCACCGACGACCTCGGCACCGGCCCGTCGCTGCCCGAGAAACAATCGGCCCTCGACGTCATGCCGGTGCTGCTGGTCGCCACCACCCGCAAGCCCGTGGGCAACCCGCCCCGGCCCCCGTACTTCAGCAGCGATCGCGGTCGGGGCTTGAGCTTCGCCGAGGTGCGGCTGTCGCCACCCGACCGCTCGCTGCTGGGCAAGGTCTCGGCCGTGATCACCGGCGACTGGACCATCGGGGCGGTGCCGAAATCCGAATCCGGGCCCGGGGCGGCGGAGGCCTTCGCGCAAGCGGCCCTGGGGCGCGACGTCCTGATCTACGTCCACGGCTATCGCGAATCGTTCGAATCGGCCGCCGTCAGCGCGGCGCGCCTCTCGGACGGGATCCGGTTCGGCGGCGTTTCAGGCCTGTTCACGTGGCCCTCCGCGGCCGCGACCCTCGACTACAACTACGACCGCGAGAGCGCCCTGTGGTCGCGCGACGCCTTCGAGGACCTTCTGAGGGCGCTCGCGGCCTCGCCGAGCGGCGGCCGCATCAACATCGTGGCGCACTCGATGGGCACGCTCCTGACCCTGGAGACCCTGCGCATGCTGCGCGCCGAGGCGGGCGAGGCGGCGATGGCGCGCATCGGCGCGGTGGTGCTCGCCGCCCCCGACATCGACTTCGACCTGTTCTCCAACGGCATCGCCCGCATGGGGCCCGACGTCGCGAAGATCACCGTGATCTCCGCGACCAACGATCGCGCCCTGGAGCTCTCGGCTGCCCTGGCGGGCGGCGTCCGGGCGGGCGCGGTCGACCGCGCCAAGCTGGAGGCCCTCGGCGTGCGCGTCGCCGACGCCTCCGATTACGGGGGCGGCCTCATCAACCACGACCTGTTCCTCACGAATCCGGAGGTGCAGGGTGTCGTGAAGCGCGCCATCGCCCGGGGCGCCGGCGTCTGAGGGCCGCCAGGCCGGGCCGGGACCGGGATTCTCCGGGGCGGCCGGGGTTGGCGGCCGTCGGGTTCATCCCTACAGGATCCGGCGTGGCGCGTAGGGCCACCGGGTGGATCCCTCGGGTATCCCGCGGGGGCGCGCCGGAAGACGGTTGCGAGAAGGATGCCGGCCATGTTCACGCTCGAGATCGATGGCACCGCCGTGGCGGTGATCAACAGCGACGAGGCGTCCGCCAAGGACCTCTTCACCTGCGAGGGCTTCAAGGAAGACATCCGGACGATGACGAGCGACGGCAAGCCGCTCTGGAACGGCACCTCGGCGCTCAAGGTTCGGGCGGCCACTGAGGACGAGATCGAGATCTTCGAGGACGCCCTCGCGGAGGACGACGGCGAGGGGGATTTCACCGACGATCCGCACCATGCCGACGCCGATCCGGACGATGAGGACGAGGCCGACATCGTCTTCCTGGTGGATATCGACGAGGCGGACGAGGCCGACGCCTGAGCGCGGCTGAACCCGAGCGCCTCCCGGGTGGTTTCCGTTCCGATTCGGATCGGACCCCGGGAGAACGGCATGACGGATAGCAGGCGGATCGTCGACGCGCTGGTGCGCGCCCGGCGCGGCGGTCTCGCCGCGGGTGCGGCGCTCGGCGGCCTCGCGCTGATCGGCGGGTTGGCTTTCCGGGCCCTGCGCGGCACGGCGCCCCCGGCGACGGGCGGGCCGGATTTCACCGCCGTTGCCGAGGACGAGGCCCGGCTGATGCTGCGGGCCATGGTGGCGGCCACCGCGGCGGACGGTCTGGTCGATGCCGCGGAGCGCAGGCGCCTCGACGCGGCCGTGGCGGAGGCCGGCCTCGATGCCGACGGCCGATCCTGGCTGGAGCGGGAACTCGCCAGCCCCGCCGAGATCGACGAGATCGCCGAGCGCGTCACCGGGCCGGATGCGGCGGCGCGCATCTACGCGGCGGCCCGCCTCGCCATCGACCCCGATACGATCCAGGAGCGGCAGTTCCTGAAGATGTTCGCCGAGGCCCTCGACCTACCGGCCGACGCGACCGAGCGGGTCGAGCGTGAGATCGCCGCCTGACCTGTCATCGTCGCGCGGTTCGGCCTTCCCATTGCGGCCGCGCTTCGTGCTAGGCTTCGCGTCATGTTGGGGGGCCAAGACATTACATGGCAGGATTGTCAGTCTTCGCGCGCGTCCGGCAGGTCTCCTGTGCGGCGGTCGCCACCATGCTGATCCTCGGCGGCTCGGCCCGGGCGGGCGATCCGCCCGCCGGGCCCCTGACCATCGCCGAACAGGGCAGCTTCTTCGTCGGCGGCCGCGACGTCGCGTCGGAAACGCTCTCGACCCTGCCGGCCTACGCGCCGGCCGGGACGATCATCGTCGACCAGATCTACGTCCGCTACCAGATTCCGGTCGCCCCCGCGCGGCCGCCGCTGGTGCTCATCCATGGCTGCTGCCTCACCGGCAAGACCTGGGAGACGACGCCCGACGGCCGCATGGGCTGGGACGAGTTCTTCGTGCGCCGGGGCTTTCCCACCTACGTGATCGATCAGGCGTGGCGTGGCCGCTCGGCGGCGAGCCCGGCGCAGGTCAACGCGGTCAAGACCGGCCGGGCCGATCCGAATGCCCTGCCGCCGGTCTTCTCGGCCGGGCGCGAGGCCGCCTGGGCGATCTTCCGGTTCGGTCCCGAATACCCGAAGGTCTTTCCGGACATGCAGTTCCCCCTGGAGGCCCAGGGCGAGTTCTGGAAGCAGATGGTCCCGGACTGGTCGGCGGCGCTGCCGGTGCCGAATCCCACGGTGCCCGCTCTGTCGGAACTCGCCAAGCGCCTCAAGGGCGCGGTCCTGATCTCGCACTCGCAATCCGGCATCTACCCGTTCCAGACCGCCGCCCTCGACCGGTCGGGCATCCGTGCCCTCGTCGCCATCGAGCCCGCCGCCTGCCCGGATCCGGCCAAGGACGACCTCGCTCCGTACCGGGACCTGCCGATCCTGGTGCTGTTCGGCGACTACGTCGACGCCTCGCCCCGCTGGGCGCCCCGGCTCAAGCAGTGCCGGGCCTTCGTCACCGCGGCGAACGCCGCCGGCGGCAAGGCCGAGCTGATCCTGCTGCCGGAGATCGGCATCCACGGCAATTCGCACATGCTGATGCAGGACAAGAACAGCCTCGACATCGCCGACTGGCTCGCGGGCTGGATCGAGAAGCGGGTTTCGGGGAAGTCGTGAGGCGCGCCGATCCCGCCCGCACCTTCATCCTGACGTGACCGCGCAGCGGCCGTCGAAGGCGGTCTCCGAGGGCTCGCGCTGCCGGCCGTGAGGATCACTCCGGCCCTTCGGGACGACGTGGGGGACGGGATCAGGCGGCCCCTGTCCTCAGCCCGGCTTGCGGGTGCTGAGGAACGTCCCCATCCGCTCCAGCGCCCGGCGGATGTTCTCCGCCGAATTGGCGTAGGAGAGGCGGATGTAGCCCTCGCCGTGGACGCCGAAATCCGGGCCGCCGATCACCGCCACGCCCGCCTCCTCCAGGAGGGTCGAAGCCAGGGCCTTGGCCTTCCAGCCGGTCTCTGAGATGTTCGGGAAGGCGTAGAACGCACCCTTGGGGGCGATGCAGGATACGCCCGGCAGGGCGTTCAGCCCGTCGACCACGATCGCGCGGCGCCGGTCGAACTCCGCGACCATCTCGGCCACGCAATCCTGCGGGCCGTCCAGGGCGGCGATGCCGGCCCACTGGGTCGACGCGTTGACGCAGGAATGGGCGTTGACCGCGAGCTTGCGCGCCGCCTCGTAGAGCGGCTTCGGCCAGACCGACCAGCCGAGGCGCCAGCCGGTCATCGCGTAGGTCTTGGAGGCGCCGTCGAGATAGATCAGCCGGTCGCGGATGCCGTCGTAGTTCAGCAGCGAGTGATGGCGCTCGCCGTCATACGTCATCGTGCCGTAGATCTCGTCCGACAGCACCGCCACGTCGGGATGCGCGGCGAGCCCCGCCACCAGGGCGTCGATCTCGGCCTTCGGCGTCACGCCGCCGGTGGGGTTGGCCGGGGAGTTGACGATCAGCAGGCGGGTCTTCGGCGTGATCAGCGCCAGGGTCTCGGCCGCCGAGAAGGCGAAGCCGTTCTCCTCGCGGATCGGCACCGGCACGGGCGTGGCCCCGGTGAACTCGATCATCGAGCGGTAGATCGGGAAACCGGGATCCGGATACAGGATCTCGGCGCCGGGTTCGCCGAACATCAGGATCGCCATGAACATGGTGACCTTGCCGCCAGGCACGATCATCACGGAATCCGGCGAGACCTCGACGCCGTGGCGGCGGTGGATGTCGCGAGCGACCGCCTCGCGCAGGGGCGGGATGCCCACCGCCGGGGTGTAGCCGTGATGGCCGTCGCGCAGGGCCTTGATGCCGGCCTCGACCACATGGGCGGGCGTCGGCATGTCCGGCTGGCCGATGCCGAGATTGATCACGTCGCGGCCCTGGGCCGCCAGGGCCTGGGCGCGCGCCAGCACCGCGAAGGCGTTCTCCTCGCCGATCCGCGAGAAGGCCGGGACCACGTGCAGCATCGCGCCCTCCGGGCCGTGAGGGGTCAGTGCTTGGTCCGCTCGGACAGCTTCATGGCACCGACCGACATCGCCACCGCGATCGCACCCAGGATCACGAAGGTCTTGATCGAGGCGTAGAACAGGGCCGGCTCGATGCCCGTGTCGGTGTAGAGCACGAGGCCGATCGCCGCGAGCGGCAGGGAGATCAGGACGAAGAGGGGGACGAGCGGGTTCATGGTCGACACTCAGATCCGGCGCGCGGGCGTCCGCGGCTCCTGGGAAGCGGGCCTGCATACCATCCCACCGCGACGGTTGGGACCCCGCCGGTTGCAGTTTTTCGCCGGACGGGCCCGTCGCTCATCGATGTGCAATGATTTGGTCTGATATTGCCTCCGCAGGAGGACAGATTGGTATGCGTCGATCATCGGTCACTTGGGCCGGCCATGGTGCCGCCATTCCCGATGTCGAGACCTCAGGCGTCGACACCCTGGTGGTTCACATCGGCAAGCTCCTGCGGCATCCGGCCTTCCGGCGCGACAGCGTCGTGAGCCCGCTCCTGCTTCGCCATCTGCCGTACGATGCGGCCTATGACTGGAGCGGCGAGGCCGCCCTGCGCGCCCGCCTCGCGGCCGCCGGGCTCGATGCGGCGAGCCTCGACCACCTGATCCGGAACGTGCAGGCCGAGGTCCTGCGCCTGCGCCGGCCCGCCGACGTCTGATCCCGGCGATCCTGCAGCCGGCGCCTCAGGCCGGCACCCGCACCGTCGCCCGGAGGCCGCCCAGCGGGCTGTCGTGCAGAACGATGTCGCCGCCGTGGGCGCGGGCGATGTCCCGGGCGATCGCCAACCCCAGTCCGGAGCCGCCGGCGTCCTGGCGGGCATCGTCGAGGCGAACGAACGGCTTGAAGACCTCCTCCCGGCTCTCGGCCGGGATTCCGGGGCCGTCGTCGTCGATCGAGACCAGGAAGGCCCGCGCCTCCCGGCGCCCGGAGATCGCCACCGTCTCCCCGTGGCGGGCCGCGTTGGAGGCGAGGTTGAACAGGCAGCGCCGGAACGCCCCCGGACGAACGGTCACCTCCGGCGCGCCCACGAGACTCACCTCCGACACATGCGCGCCCAGGCGCTCGAGATCGGTCCGAAGATCCTCCAGCAACGCATGCATGTCCGTGGGAGTCGCGGGCTCGGCCGAATCGCCGCGCGCGAAGGCGAGGTAGCCCTCCAGCATCCGGCTCATCTCGTCGACGTCCCGGCTGAGGTCCTCGATCTCGCTGGTCTGCTCGAACAGGGCGAGCGACAGGCGGAACCGGGTGAGGATCGTGCGCAGGTCGTGGCTGACGCCGTTCAGCATCGTGGTGCGCTGCTCCATGGCCCGCTCGATCCGCCGCTTCATCTCGATGAAGGCGTGGCCGGCCTGGCGCACCTCGCGGGCACCGCGGGGCCGGAACTCGATCTCGCGGCCCTTGCCGAACCCCTCCGCGACGGCGGCGAGCCGCAGGATCGGCTTGATCTGGTTGCGCAGGAACAGGATCGCGACGCCGAGCAGGACCAGCGAGGAGCCGATCATCCAGACGAGGAAGATGTGGGAGTTCGACGCGTAGGCCTGGCTGCGCCGGGCGGTGATCCGCATCACCCCGTCGGGGATCGCCACCCGGATCTCGATCAGGTTCGAGCGGCCGACCGTGTCGATCCAGAACGGCCGCTGAATCTGGCGGCGGATCTCGTCCGACAGGGCCTCGTCCAGGATCGAGAAGAACGGCCGCGGCCCCGGGGGCGGCAGCTTGGCGCCCTTGAGGATGTCGAGGTCGAGGTTCAGCCGCTCGCCGGCGATTCGCGAGAGCGTGTCGGCGTCCTTGTCCTGCGGGTAGCTCTCGTAGATGTCGATCAGCGCGGCGACGTCCGCCGTCACCGCGGCCGACAGGCGCTTGGTCACGAGCTGCCAGTGCCGCTCCATGAAGGTGTAGGCGATCACCGACTGGAGCAGGACCACCGGCGCGATGATGATGATCAGCGAGCGGGCGTAGAGGCCCTTCGGGAGGGCATCGCCGATCCCGCGGGTGAGGCGCTTCCACAGCCGGTGCGGGCCCGAGCGCGGCGGATCATTTCGGAGCGCCCGCGCCAGGGCCGGATCGGGGGCGTTCATGGGCGGGCGCGTCCACGGCGTGCGTAGGGGGGCACGTTGCCGACGCGACCGCGACCTGGATGCCGCGACGGGATCCGCGCCTCTCCCGGGCCCGATCTCCGCAGCGGGGGGAGGGGGCGGCGGCGTCCACCGGCCCGGCCCGGCCCGCGAGCGCGCATGGTCCGAGGCCCCACCGTGTCGACGCCGTACGCCTTCGTCCCGATACGCGGGCATGGATTCGACGGGCTGGACATCTCTCTGGACACCATTTCCCCTCGGTCTCGCCGGCCGATCGCGACGTCATCCCGGGGCCGCGCCGCGGAGCCCAGGATCCCGGGCCGCCGACGCCGGCCCCACGGCGGGGGTCCGGATTCCCAGCCCTGTGCCGCGATCCCGGATTGACACCTCGGACCGACACATTACAGCGCCGAGCGCGGGAAGCCGAGGTCTCAGCCCTTCGTCACGCGGGCAGAGTATCGATGCGCACCGGCCTCAGCCATCGTTTCGTCGCCTGCGCGCGGTCACGGATGCCTTGCACCGCGCCACCCCGGCCATACCTGATGGGGGCGGGGGGCGCCCGCCGGCCAAGGTCTCGAGGGCCATGCTCAGCACCGATACCGATATCCTCGCCGCCGCCGAGTCCTGGCGGCACGACGGCCGCGCCGTGGCGCTCGCCACCGTGATCGAGACCTGGGGCTCGGCGCCGCGGCCGGTCGGCAGCCATCTCGTGGTCGACGCCGAGGGCAATTTCCTGGGGTCCGTCTCGGGGGGCTGCGTCGAGGGCGCGGTGATCACCGAGGCGATCACGGTGATCGAGGACGGCGCGCCGCGCGTCCTCGAATTCGGCGTCGCGGACGAGACCGCGTGGCAGGCCGGACTGTCCTGCGGGGGCCGCATCCGGGTCTTCGTCGAGCGGGTCGACTGATGCGCGCCGATCTCCTGGCCGGGCTCAACGCCGAGCGGGCGGCGCGCCGGGCCGCGATCCTGGTCACCGACATCGCCGACGGCGCCCAGCGCCTCGTGCGGGAGGCGGAGATCGCCGCCGACCCGCTCGCCGCGGTGCTGGGCCGGCACCTCGCCGCGGGCAAGAGCGGCCTCGTCGAGGCCGACGGGCGGACGCTGTTCCTGACCGTGCAGGTGCCGCCGGTGCGGCTCGTGGTCGTCGGAGCGGTGCACATCTCGCAGGCGCTGGCGCCGATGGCTGCGGGGCTCGACCTGGCGTTGACGGTGATCGACCCGCGCACCGCCTTCGCGACGCCCGAGCGCTTCCCGGGGGTCGAGCTCGTGGCCGAGTGGCCCGACGCGGCCCTGGGCGGCCGCGTCCCGCCCCTGGACCGCTACTGCGCACTCGCCGCCCTGACCCACGACCCCAAGATCGACGATCCCGCCCTCGAGGCCGCGCTGGCGGCCGAATGCTTCTACGTGGGCGCCCTCGGTTCGCGGAAGACCCATGCGGCCCGGGTCGCACGCCTCGCCGAGGCCGGGTTCAGTCCTGAGCAGATCGGGCGGATCCGCGCGCCGATCGGGCTCGCCATCGGGGCGGTGAGCCCCGCCGAGATCGCCCTCTCCGTCCTGGCCGAGATCGTGGCGACCCTGCGCCGCGCGCCCCGTCCGGAGGTCGCGTGAGGTTCGGCCCCGTTCCGGTCGCCGAAGCGGCCGGGATGATCAGCGCCCACACCGTCCGCCGGGCGGACATCACCCTGCGCAAGGGCGCGGTGATCGCGCCGGAGACCGCCGCGGGCCTGGCGCGAGCGGGGCTGTGGGAGATCGTCGCGGCGGCTCTGGAGGCGGACGACGTCGGCGAGGATGCCGCCGCCGCGCGGCTGGCCGGCCAACTGGCCGGACCGAACCTGCGCGCCGAGGCGCCCTTCACCGGCCGCTGCAACCTGTTCGCGGAGGCAGCCGGGGTGCTCACCCTGGATCCCGCCCGGATCGACGCCGTGAACGCCGTCGACGAGGCCGTGACGGTGGCGACGCTGCCGCGCTTGAGGCCCGTGGTCGCCGGCGAGATGGTCGCCACCGTGAAGATCATCCCGTACGCGGTCCCGGGCGCCGTGCTGGCCCGCGCCTGCGCGGCCGCGGAGGGCGATGCGCTGGCGGTCGCCCCCTATCGCCGCCACCGGGTGGGGGTGGTCTCGACGCGCCTGCCCAGCCTCAAGGAGGCGACCATCGACAAGACCCTCGGTGTGCTCGCCGACCGCCTCGCGCCGACCGGCGCCGCGATCGTCAGCGACGCCCGGGTGCCGCACGCCGCCGCGGCCGTCGCCGGGGCCCTCGCGGAGGCGATCGACCGCACCGGGGCGGATCTCGTCGTCGTGTTCGGCGCCTCGGCCATCGCCGATCGCCGCGACGTCATTCCCGCCGGCATCGAGGCCGCCGGGGGGCACGTCGCGCATCTCGGGATGCCGGTCGATCCGGGAAACCTGCTCCTCGTCGGCAGCCGCGGGGCCGTGCCGGTGATCGGCGCGCCCGGCTGCGCGCGCTCGCCCAAGGAGAACGGCTTCGACTGGATCCTTCACCGGCTCCTGGCGGATCTGGCCGTGACCCGGGCCGACATCGTCGCCCTGGGCGTCGGCGGCCTGCTCATGGAGATCGTCTCGCGCCCGCAGCCCCGCGCCGGCGGCACCAGCGCCGGGGACGAGGCGGGCGGGGCGGCCGATGTCTGAGATCGGCACGGTCCTGCTGGCCGCCGGCCTCGGCAGCCGGTTCGGACCCGAGCCCAAGTTGCTCGCGCCCCTGAACGGGATGCCGCTGGTGCGCCACGCCGCCATGGCTGCCCTAGCCGCCCGTCCGCGCCCGGTGGTCGCCGTGCTGGGCGCGCACGCGGACCGGGTCCGGGACGCGCTGGCGGGTCTGGACCTGATCCTCACGGTCAATCCCGACTTTCGTCTCGGGCTCGCCACCTCCCTGCGCGCAGGGCTCGCCGTCCTGCCACCTGCCTGCGCCGCCGCCGTGGTGGTGCTCGGCGACATGCCGCTCGTGACCGCCGCCCATATCGACCGCCTCGCGCAAGCCTTCGCGGGCGCCGCGCCGGAGCCGGCTGCGGTGGCCCCGGTCCAGGACGGCCGGCGGGGAAACCCGGTCCTGCTCAACCTGCGCCGGCTGGCCCCGGACATCGCCGGCCTTTCGGGCGATCACGGTGCCGGGCGGCTCCTCCGGGGGCGGCCGGACGTGCTGGAGATCCCCGGCGATTTGTCCACCGCCCTCGACATCGACACGCCGTCGGGACTCGCCGGGCTCGCGACCACGGCCTGACCGCGGGCCCGGCGGATCAGTCCTGCACCGCGTCGTGCCGGCGCGCCGTCCGGGCTTCCGCCCGGCACCGGTCGGAGCAGTAGCGCACCTCGTCCCAGACGCGTTCCCACTTCTTGCGCCACGCGAACGGGCGGCCGCATTGCGCGCAGACCTTTTCCGGGAGGTCGGCCTTCCGGCGCATCGGCGGCATCCTCACCCTCCTTCATTGTGCGGCACGCCTCGATCGGTCGTCGGCCCCGGCCAGTAAGGCTGTCCGGCTGGAGCCCCGGCCGATGGATGCCTCTCCGACACCGCGCCCAGGGTTGTGACCCTTGGGAGCGGGCCGTCGGGCGCCGACCGGACGGCAGCGCCGAAGCCGTCAACCGGAGGCTGCGCGCGCCGCCCTGCGGAGCCTGGCATCCAGAAGTCTGGCCACGCCGAGCATGATCGCGACCCCGCCGCAGTTGACGGCGACCTGGAGCGGCCATGTGGCGTCGAAGGTGCGGTAGAGGATGCGGCCGATGAGCGCCGCGAGACACCCGGCCGCGAACACCTCCAGCGAGTGCCGGCCGCAGGCGTCGATCAGCCGGAGCGGTCGCCACCGGCTCGCATGTCGGACCGCCGGCGAACTGAACAGCAGGTAGATCAGCGCCAAAATGTCGAGGAGGCGCAGCGGTCCGACATGGCTCTTGTCCGGGACGCCGATCGGCAACGGCCGCAGGTCCGGCAGGCCCCAGGCCTCCCAGGACCCGCCCTGGAGCAGCGCGAAGCCGAGATACGCCCAGGCCGCCGCGACGGCTGTGCTGCGCCAGGGCAGCAGCCCCTCGCCGGCCTGGATCGCGACCGCCAGGGCGGCTCCGATCACGAACAGGAACTGCCACGCGAACGGATTGAAGTACCAGCCCTCGTCCGTCGCCACCGCGTTGGGCAGGTTGAGCTGGTGATCGACATTGGCGGCGAGCCAAAACGTGCCCGACAGGGCCAGCACGCCCCAGATGCCGTGCCGCATCCCGAAATAGATGAGCGGGAACAGGGCGAGCAGCAGGATGTAGAGCGGCAGGATGTCGAGGTAGTTCGGGAGCGCGTTCAGCGCGAGGCCGCGCAGGAGGCCCGGCAGAAGGCCCATCTGCAGAAGGGGCGCGACGCCGAAGCGCGGCGTCAGGCCGGTGAGGTCCATCCAGATGCGGACGATCACCAGGGTGGCGAGCAGGAGCCCCGCCTGGAACAGGTAGATGCGCAGGCACCGCCGGGCGATGCGCCCGAGGGTCGTGCGGATCCCGGCACGGCGGAACAGCCCGCCATACGCGATCATCGAAGAATATCCGGCCAGCAGGACGAAGAACTCGGCGGCGTCCGAGAAGCCGAGATTGTGCAGCGTGAGCAGAGCCGGCCCATTGCGGGGAATATGGTCGAAGAAGATCGTCAGGAGCGCGATGCCGCGTACCACGTCGACCCGGGCATCGCGGACCGGTTTCCCGGGCCTCGCCCGGGTGGGCGTCGCGGGCCGGTCGGGGGCCGCGGGCCGTTCAAGATCGTCGATGCTCGTCACGCGGCCATCACTGCGACACTCGCTCCCGCGCGGCACGATCGTCGGCCGCAGCGCAACAATACCGCACCGGCACGCGCCCGCCGCCAGAGACCGCACCGATCACGCGCCTTTGTTCAAAGGTAGACACCGTTCAGGGAGGGCGCGGCCCCGGCCCTGTCGAGGGGCCTGCCACCCGTTCCTTTGCGGCGCGTTGCCCCACCCGGCGTCTCGCCTCGCGGCCGGGCCCGGTATAGATGCGGCGGAACGATCCCGGCGCCCGTCGATGGCCGGGCAGGGGCAGGGTATTGATGCGCGTCCTCGTCACAGGAGCCGGAGACTATCTCGGGCGCCGCCTGCTCGAGGCGCTGCGGCAGATCCTGCCGCCCGACAGCCGCATCCTCGGCATCGAGCGGGGCCCGCAACCGCCCCTCGACGGCGTGACGCTCCTCGCCGTGGATCCGTTCGATGCCGCCAGCCTCGCCGGGGCGGTCGCGGCGTTCGATCCGACCATCGTCTTCCATCTCGCGGCCCTGGCGTCGGTGGCGCAGTCGAGCGCGTCACCGTCCTACGCGTGGCGGGCGGACCTGCTCGGCACCCTGAACCTCGCCGAAGCGGTGGCGCGGACCCGCGCGACCCTCGTGTTCCTCAGTTCGACCGTGGTCTACGGGGAGGCGTTCCGGGATCGCGACCGGCCGGACGAGCGTGTCACGCCGCGGCCCGACACCATCTCCGGACGGACCAAGAATGCCTGCGAGTACATCCTGCGCGACGTGCTGGCGAATGCCGGGGTGCGGCACCTCGTGCTCCGGCCCTCGAACTATATCGGCCCCGGCCAGAGCGAGACCTTCGTGGTCGCCTCCCTGGCCGGCCAGATCGCCCGCATCGAGCGCGGTCTGGCACCGCCGAACCTCGCGGTCGGCGACCTGTCGGCCGGGCGCGACTTCTTCGACGTGGCCGACTTCACCGGGGCCTGCCTGCGCGTGATCGAGCGGATCGACGATCTGCCCGATGGCGGCATCTTCAATGTCGGATCGGGGGTCGTGACCCCCGTCTCGGAGATCCTGGACGCGCTCCTGGGGATGACGGGGGCGACCGTCACGCTGCAGGTCACGCCCGAGCGGCTCCGCCCGGCAGGGGCGCGCCGCGAGGGCTGCGATCCCGGGGCCTTCGCGGCCGCGACCGGCTGGGCGCCGACGATCCCGCTGGCGCGGAGCTTGGCGACGATCCTGGCCGCGGCCCGGGCCGGCCTCGGCTAGGGCCGGTCCCGGCGGCGCGCGGCTTATCGCGAGAAGCGCTTGTACTTGATCTTCTTCGGCATGATGGAATCCGCCCCGAGCCGGCGCACCTTGTCGGCCTCGTAATCGGAGAAGTTGCCTTCGAACCACTCGACGTGGCTGTCGCCCTCGAAGGCCAAGATGTGCGTGGCGATGCGGTTCAGGAACCAGCGATCGTGGCTGATGATGACCGCGCAGCCGGCGTAATCCTCCAGCGCGTCCTCGAGGGCGCGCAGGGTCTCCATGTCGAGGTCGTTGGTCGGCTCGTCGAGGAGCAGCACGTTGGCGCCCCCCTTCAGGGTGCGGGCGAGGTGCACGCGGTTGCGCTCGCCGCCCGAGAGGGTGCCGACCTTCTTCTGCTGGTCGGGGCCCTTGAACGCGAAGGCCGCGCAATAGGCGCGCGAATTGATCTCGCGCTTGTTGAAATAGATGATGTCGTTGCCGCCCGAGACCTCCTGCCAGACGGTGGCGTTCGGATCGAGCGCGTCGCGCGACTGGTCGACATAGCCGAGCTTGACCGTCTCGCCGATGTCGATCTTGCCGCCGTCGGGCTTCTCCTGCCCGGTGATCATCTTGAACAGGGTGGTCTTGCCGGCGCCGTTGGGGCCGATGACGCCGACGATGCCGCCCGGCGGCAGCTTGAACGACAGGTCCTCGATCAGCAGGCGGTCGCCGAACGCCTTGTTGAGGTGCTCGAACTCGATGACGTTGTTGCCCAGCCGCTCGTCGATCGGGATGACGATCTGCGCGGAGGCATCGACCTTGTTGTTCTGCTTGGCGACCAGCTCCTCGTACCGGGTGATGCGCGCCTTCGACTTCGACTGCCGCGCCTTCGGGGAGGCGGCGATCCATTCCTGCTCGCGGGCGATGGAGCGCTGCCGGGCCATGTCCTCGCGGCCCTCCTGCTCCAGGCGCTTCTGCTTCTGCACCAGCCACGCGGAGTAGTTGCCCTCGTACGGGATGCCCTTGCCGCGATCGAGCTCCAGGATCCAGCTGGTGACGTTGTCGAGGAAGTAGCGATCGTGGGTCACGATCAGGATCGCGCCCGGATACTGCCGCAGGTGACCCTCGAGCCAGTTCACCGTCTCGGCGTCGAGGTGGTTGGTCGGCTCGTCGAGCAGCAGCAGCTCCGGCTCCCACAGGAGCAGGCGGCAGAGGGCGATGCGGCGGCGCTCGCCGCCCGACAGGGTCGCGACGGGCTGCTCGTCGCTCGGGCAGCCGAGCGCCTCCATGGCCTGATCGACCTTCGAGTCGAGTTCCCAAAGGCCCAGCGACTCGATCCGGTCCTGGAGCTCGGTCATCTCGTCGGCGGTCTCCTCCGAGTAGTTCATGGCGAGTTCGTTGTAGCGGTCGAGCATGGCCTGCTTCTCGGCCACCCCTTCCATCACGTTCTCGCGGACCGACTTGCTCGGATCGAGCTGGGGCTCCTGCGGCAGGTAGCCGACGCGGGCGCCCTGGGCGACCCAGCCGTCGCCGGTGAACTCCTTGTCGATGCCGGCCATGATCTTGAGCAGCGTCGACTTGCCGGAGCCGTTGATGCCCAGCACACCGATCTTGGCGTCGGGGTAGAAGGACAGGTTGACGTTATCCAGGACCTTCTTGCCGCCGGTATAGGCCTTGGTCAGGCCCTTCATGTGGTAGATGAATTCGCGAGCCATCGCGGACGTCCTCGGCATGGTGGAGGGGGATGGGCGGTGCGTGCCAGCGGCACGGGTCAGGCCCGGGGTCTCTGCCCCGTCCCGTCCGCGCGACCCTCAAGATATAGAATGACCCCGACCGAGTATCAGGCCCGCCGGGCAGCGGCAAGGTTGCCGGAGCCCGGCGGAGGCCGGCGGCCGATCATGCGAAGGGATTCGGGACGGATTTCGGGGCCTCGTCCGGCGCGTCGGCCACCCTGTCCGGCAGGTCGCCGGTCTCCAGGGCCCGGACGATCGCCGCGAAGGTCTCCTTGAGCTTCAGCGCCTGCGCGAGGCCCGCCTTGTCCCGACGGATCTCGAGCGATCCGTGCAGGGCGATCCGGTCGGTGCCGTTCTCGAACGAGAGGGCGCCGATGGTGCGCACGCCGGAATCGTCGGCGAAGGGCTCGAATCGGTCCGCGACCGCGGGATCGCGTCGGCCGCCGTGCTCGATCTGGGACATTAAATACCTCTCAGAAGATCGCCCGCAGTGCGTCGCGGACGAGCTTGCGCAGCGCGCGCCCGGCCTCGCGGTGGAGCCAGTCCTGCCACGTCTCCGCGTGCCGGGGTCGACTGTCGTCGGCCCGGGCGGAGATGTGGGGATCGGGCAGCCTCATGGCGGCGGTCCTGGCGGGCGCCGGAAGGGCCGGGAACACGTCGATCCCGGCTTCCCGGCTGAGATCGTCGATCGACACCGTCCGCCAGTCCTTCGAGCCGTCGTTGCGGACGAGGTAGGCGGCCCCCGCGCCGGCCGCCGGATCGTAGAGGGCCTTGAACAGCTGCGTCGGCACGAGCACGCCGCCCCTAATCTGCTGGACCGTGTCGCCCGCGACGATGATTCCGGTGACGACGAAGATCGACCCGCGCCGGCTTGCGAGCCGCCGCACGCTCTCCTCGATGTCGGACCACAGGCCGCGGTTCAGCACCCGGTTCTGCGGGACGATGTTGGCGAGGCTGAAGGATTCCGCCTGGGCATTGAGCGTCGGCATGTCGCCGGCCGGTGCCAGGTGGCCGCGGTCGAAGCCGCTGCGGACGTAATCCTCCAGCGACGCCCGCTCGTCCGCCGGCAGCCGCGGCTCCTCGTGGAAGGAATCGTCCCGGGCCACCGAGCGGGCCTCGGCCACGCTCGCGCGGGTGAGGTGCTCGGCGGCATAGAGCGGCGTGCGCGTCAGCCCGGAATGGAGCACCGCAAAGGCCTCGAAGCAGAGCGCCGTCGTCCGCGCGGCGAGCTTCGCGTTGGTCAGCACCGGCACGCGACCCTCGGCGAACAGGGCCGGGCAGCTGTCGGCGGCGGCAGCCGGTGCGGGGCCGAGCGTCGCAAGGGCCAGAGCCGCCGCGCGGACGCTCCGATGCAGCCTCACCAGCACACGCGCACCCGCCGCGGCCCCTCCGGCGCCGGGCGCTCGCGCCACGCGCACGGACGGCCAAGAGTGCCGGTGAAGGGCCGCGAATCACGGTCGGGGCCGCCCGGGGTGACCCGCGGCGGGCAGTCGCCCAGGAAATTGCACAGGAAGTCGAGATTGCCGTCCGGCGGCCGCGGCTCGGCATAAGCTTGGCCGATCGCGGTAATCGCGAGCGTGAGCAGGATTGTGCACAGACGAGCCGGGCTCAAAGGGCAACCTCTTGTGGCAGTAGGGGCACGTAAACGAAAAAAACGCCGGTCCGACATTGATCGCGCCGCCGATCGTCCGTAACTGGCACTATCATGACAGCGGCGGACGGGCGGGTTCTAGCATGAACGCGTGCCCCCGGATGTTGGCGTCGCGGCGGCGGAGACCCTTGCGCGGGACCCTGCGTGACGGAGCCGTTGCCACACTCGAACGAGCGGATGCGATCATTGGCACTCTTACCTGAGCAATCGGCATTGCTGGACCGTATCCCGAACCCCGCGGCGTTGCGGGGTCTTCCGGAGTCGGATCTTCAGGCGGTTGCGGACGCGGTGCGGGCGGAGATGATCGACGCGGTGTCGATCACCGGCGGCCATCTGGGCTCGGGGCTGGGCGTGGTCGAG
>NZ_JAKSXX010000053.1 GCF_022829385.1 Methylobacterium sp. J-070
GGAACGGACTCTCGATCGCCGAGTTGCTCGGCAGGTTGGAGAGAGGGCGACATGCTGACAGGCAGCCTGCTGTGGCTCATCGGAGTGCCGATCCCCATCGTCATCCTGCTGTGGCTGTTTTTTCTACGTGGGCGGTAGCGCATGCCATCTAGAATGAGCATCCTGCTTGCTGCATCCGCCATGGCTCTCATGGGCACTGGCGGAACTGGCATGGCACGCGGCGGCGGCGCTACACCTCCTGGCGGGCAGCTGGCGGCAACCGCGCCTGGTGGGACAGAAGGTCTTGCGGGGCCCCGGAACGTCGCTGACGCCATTCGCAGCGGCCACGCCTACGGTTGGCACCACGACGCAAGTCGGAACTGGGTCCGCGATCCTCGCGACCGGTCTCGGGCGCTTGGGTATTAAGAGAAACGGCTATCTCCGGCTTAGCTCCACTGCCTCGAACAGGTTGTTGGAGGCATACATATCGCAAAGAGAAGCCCGCGCAGCGAACTGAGCGGGCTGAGTTTATCTCTCGTGAATACGGTATACGTCCGATCGGCTGGCTGGTTCCGCAGTCGTCGCTATCCCCGTCCGCCTTCGCCATCTGGCGCCCGTGGTTCTGCACGATGTCGCGGAAGAGGTTGCCGCTCACAGCCACCCAGCTATCCTGCCGGGATGCGCGCTGCCCTCGCTGTTCAGGCATCTGCTAGGGGCAAGTCGGGACCATCCTCGGTTGGCGTACCGTCGTAGCCTTCTAACCAAGCCTGACGCTCAGCCGACTCCACCGGATAAGGGCAACTGTCCTTCGGTCGACCGATCACCCGGGCGTGCGCGCCCTCGGCAATCGCTCCCACAGTGCTAGGTTTGCGCGTGTCCATAGATCCGACAACGCGGTGGGACTCAAAAAGGCGACGCGCCCCCCAAACTGAAGCGCGTCGCAAGTGGGCTCGTGGTCTCATCATCGAGCCGGTTGAATTGCCCGCAAAGTGCGGACCAATGGCTACTTCCCGCTTGGCGCCGCACCGCTGCCTGTCACGCCATTGCCGCCCGTGCTGCCGGCGGGAGCGCCCCGCGTAGCCGTGCTGGGACCGTTGCTGGTGCTGGGGCCACCCATCCGCATCATGCGAGAATGCTTCATGCGGCGCTTCTTCATGCGCACGTTCACGATTGCGTCCGTCGGTCCCGCGATAGCGGATGCTGGGCCTGCGGGGACCGCCGCGGCAGGCAGCGAGAGAGTGGCAAGGGCCGCTGCGGCGAGAGCAGTGAAAGCTAGGATGCGCATGAAAATCCTCCGTGCCTCGACGCAGGAGGTGCGCCTGGCCATCAGCAATCACCGCGGCGCAGCTTTGGTTCAACTATCCTCCGTCGGCCTCCGCCGGCTGCAGTATGTGGTTCGGTACCAAGTCGCGGCCAAACCAGACCTTCACGGTCCGTAAACGCGCCGACGCTATCACGGAAGTGTGAGCCTTGATCGGCGCAGGATCCGTGACATGCCTCAGCTGCTGAAGCGGTTCGTCCGTGATGAGACAGGTGCCACCGCTATCGAGTACGGCATGATCGCCGCTCTGATCGCCGTCGCCATCATCGTCTCGCTCAGGCTGGTAGGCTCGAGGCTCGGATCGAAGTTCAGCGCGATCTCGGGCAATCTAAATTGAGGCAGCTTCGGCAAGAAGAAGCCCGCGCCGACGGACCGGGCGGGCTGAGTGGCCATTGGGGTATCAAGAGGTCTCGAATAGCTCAGCCGTCGATTGAGTCGCGTCATCCGTTCGAAGGATCCCAGCGCCTCAATCTGCCTTCCGCATCTGCGCTCCGTTCTGGGTGACGGCGTCAGGCCCCGTCCGCCGATGCCATCGGCCGCCCACGCCGCAATACGATGTCCTTAAACAGGTTGCCGGAGGCGGAGGTCCGGACGTTCGTGTCCGGCCCTGGCCGCTGCACGACGACGCTAACCGACCCGTTGTTCTCGATGTGCGGGCCGCCGACGACACCAGCACGGGCGGCCGAGGCATCAAGGCGACCTTCGCCCTTCTGCATCGCCTCGAAGGTCTTGCGAGCCTTCTCCCGGGCCGCCCAAGCCTCACCGTCAGCTTGACCGCCGCGCAGGCGGTTGGCCTCCTCCATCGTCAGCCCAGGCGCATCCTTCATCGAGTTCGGCTTCAGCACCCGCGGCGCACCGTTCGGGAGGAAATCGCCTTCACTCGCGCTCGGCAGGCGTGCCGTCGCTCCTGAGCCGCTGGGCACGTAGCCAGAGTCGCCCCAGCGCGGATCGGCGTTCCTGTCCCCGTGGTAGCCCATCCAGTTGCGGAGCCAGCCACGGCCGTTCTTCGCCAAGCCCTGGGCGATCCAGCGCACCTGCGAGGCGATCGTCTTCGGGTCGCGAACGTCGAGGCCGGTCTCCTTCTCGAACTGGACACCGAGGCCGCGCCGTCGATTGAGCTGGAACGGCCCCCAGGACGACTCAAGGGCATCGTCCTTCTTGTCGTAGGCGGCGGCCGGATTGTCCCGGTTGTGCCGGTGGCCGGACTCCCCGGCTCGAATGCCCTCCATGATGCGTGGATCGATGCCGGCCGCACGGGCCTCGCGCTCAATCAGGGACGACAGGTTGCCCGCATCACTGCCGAGAGGCGTTCCGCTGCCGCCGATACCGGGCAGGCGCTGAGAACCACCGCCGCCGAGCCCAGGGATCCGCCCGTCCGGTCCGGTCGGCACTGTCGGACCACCGTCGTATCCGGGGACCTTCCGCATCAAATACTGCCTGAACTGCTCCCGCATCGTGCCGCGCATCGCTTCGGAGTATGGCGCGGTGCCGCCCGGCCCACCGAAGATCCTGGCGCCGCCGAGCGAAGCAGCCTGGATCCGAGCACCCCCGAACAGCTCATCCGCGTCCAGGCTCGATTTCTGAGCCGTGGCGTCCTGCTTGGTCTTCAGTTGCTCGCTCAATCCGTCGATTGATTTGCGCAGCCGTTCGGTCGAAGCGTCAAAGTCCTTCTGCCGCTGCTCCGGCGTGCGGGCTTTGAGCCGGCTCAATTCGGCCTCGGCGTCGGCCAGCTTCTTTTCGGCGACCTCCGGCGTGTCGAGCAGGCCCATGCGCTGCTGTGTCCGACCGATCAGGTGCTGAGACGCCTCCCGCGACACGTCTCGCAGCTTCCGCAATCGGTCGACGTTCTCCTGGGCGTTGATCTCGTCATCGCCGGCCATAGGGGCAAGCCTGCGGGCGAGCGGGCCACTGCCGCCATCCAGGTGCCGCAGCCCCTCGACCACCTTGCCCTCGTTGAAGCTTTTGATCGCCGCAGCGATCTCCTTCACGCCCTCGGCCAGTGGCTTCACCAGCATCGTCGTGCTGGTGAGCATCTGCTCAGCACTCTGACCGGCGGACTTCCAGTCGATCTTGTTCAGCTCGTCGCCGATGTCGTGCATGCTCTGGCGCAGGCCGTCGATCATCTCCTTCCGCTTTCCGGAGGCGATGTCGTCCATCCAGGTCGCAAACCGCTCAGCCGGTACCATCAGCTCGGACGCGATCGTTGTGCCGATGCGGCCCATGGACGAGCGCAGGTCAGCCAGCGCCCGCTCATACCGCTCCGCGCTCTCGACGGTTTTCGGGTCCAGCGGTCCTAGCTTCTCGGCGGTCTTGGCGTTCAGGTCCCGGATCGCCCCGAGGTGCTTATCGCCGAGGCGGCCCAGATCCATGTTACCGAACAGCTTCTCGGCGAAGCGACCGCGATCCACGGCGTTCGGGATCTGCTCCAGAAATTCCTCAGTCATCTTGAGGGCTTCGTCGTTGTTCGTCGTGCCCTTCAGCTTGATGGCGAACTGGGCGACCACTTGGTTCTGCGATTGCAGGAAGCCCATCGTCTCGCCGACGCCACGGCGAATGTCGCGCATGTTCTGCGAGAAGCTTTTTGCGGCGACTGAAGATGCGTCGCTTGACACGCCGAACTTGCCAGCCACCGACTGGAAGATGCGAAGCTGGTCCGCGGCCATGCCGGTTTCGCGACCGAGCTGCCCGAGGCTCGACAGGTTGCCGGAGAGATTGTTCAGCGCAGCGGCGATGCCCGCGACAGCAACGCCCGCACCGAGACCCGTGACCCCAAGTGCGGCGAACGCCGGGTTCAGTACGGTTTTAGCGGTGTTGGCAGTCGCCTGGGCTGCGGCCTCAGCTTTGTTCAACCCTTTCGCCAGAGCCTCGCCGTGCTTGGCGCCCTCACGGCTGGTGTCGAGAAGCTGTGCCCTCAAGGCTTTCAGGGGACCGGAGAACCGATCCACCACCTCAGCCTGCATGCGGAGCGCTTCATCAGCCATGGGCGGTCACCTTCTGCCACCGAGTGCCATTCCACCGGAGCTTGATCCCGAACAGCTCGCGGATCTCGCCGATGCGCGGCGGGTCGTTTGAGGGGATGGGCTGAGGGGGCGGCTGGTCGGTCATGCCGGCACCGCCAGTTCACGGGTTCCCCGGGCCTCGACCTGGGCGAGGAACGCCTCGCAAGCCTCCTCATCGAAGGCGGCTCCAACACGCCTGGCCAGGACGGGCCAGTCAGGACCGGGGAAGTCCGCCGTGCCGCACAGCTCGCCGACGGTGAAGCCTTTGGCAAACCCCTCGAACCCACGAGCCTCAAGGGCTTGTGCCGCCGCGTCGTCAAGGGCGCCCGCGACCATCACGCTGAGGGCGTAGGCAAGTTCTACCGTGGCCCCAGCCTCAACGGCACTTCGCGCCACGATGGCTTCCGCCCGCCCGATGATGCTGCGCGCAAGTGCCACCTCGGGCTCGTAGCCGTCGACCAGAAAGGCGTTCCGCATGAGGCGCGGCCGATCGGCAGCCAGCTTGCGCGCCCTGACCACGCCCTTGTCCTCGTAGGTCTGGCTCAACTGAGTCCGCTGGATCCAGTTAAGAGCATCCTCGCGGTTCAGTTTGCCGTCGGAACGTACTGGCAGGCCAGCCTTCACGTATTGGCTGACGCGGGCCTTAGAAATCTTCAGCTCGGCAGCAAGTGCAGCCTTAGTTGTGATCGCCATGAGTCGGACGCCAATTGTGAAGGGTTAAGTCGTTTTCAGCGCCTGCACCTAGACAGGTCATTTGCTCGGGCGGACCCTCGGCTTCCCCCCTCCCTAGAAGGGACCCAGGGACTTGCGTGACCGGGCACCCTCCCTGGACGATGGTCAGTGGCACTCCCTGTGCTGTGCTCGGTTGATCCTGCTGCAGCCAGGGATGGGACCATGCTCAAGGTGCTTCGCTTTCTCCGAGGCTGGTTCCTGCTCTCGATCCCGGTGGGTCTGTTCGTCGGCAGGTATATGAAGGCGGGCAAGGGACCGCCGGTGCTGGATGACGAGCGCCGGTAGCGGTGAGGTCTCACCGGACACCGGCTGATCGCCACGCCAGCCAGCGGGCGTCAGCCTCAGCGGCAGTCTCGTGCAGGAGGTCGGGCCTGATTGGAGCGCGCTCGGTGGTGCCGATGCCGTGAGCGTCACCCGGATCGCGGGGCGTGGTCTCGATGACCGGCACGTCGGGCTGCGCGGCGGTGTCGGGCTTGGTGGCTGCCATGAAGGCTCTCCGGACTGTCGGGTGAGGAGACCGCAGCGGGGTGACCCCTCCGCCGCGATCTCCCGGGATCCCTGCTTGGTCAGGGAGTGCAGTCGTGCCGGCCTTTGGATCCCCGGTTCCATGGCCATGGTCGTTCGGGGACAGGCTGGCTGCCGTTGTTGAGAGGACTGCGGCTCTCTCAATGGCGCGAGCAGGAGGCCCGTGAGGGCTTGGACCCGCGCAATCCGGATTAGGCGACGCGCTTCCAGCGGGAGCCGTCGGCCGCATACCGCTCAGCACCGACCGTGAAGGATGAGCCTGGCGTGTGCAGATCGCGCCGGGTCTGCTCGACTGCGGTTGATCGGGTCTGAGTACCGATGGCCTCGTCCTGGCGGTTCTGCGCTGACCAAGCGGCCACACGCTCGGCCTGGGTGGGCTTGCGCTCAGCGGCGGCCAGCTCGGGCTTGCGGAGGGCACGGCGGGCCCAGGCGCGGCCTTCCTCAATCTCAGTGCGGTTCATGGACGATCCTCCCATGGATCGGGGCGATCTCGCCCCAGATGTAGCCGGCGTCGGTGCCGAGGGCGGGCAGCCGGACGCGGCTGGCAATCGTGCTGTGCGGCTGGTCGGACCGGCCTTCAAAGCTGTAGCGGGGCTCACCGGGCGGGACCGGATCGGCACCGTCAGGCAAGGCATAGTTGGCGGCGTCGATCAGCGCGGCCCGCTCGCGGATCTTGGACAGCAGCGGCACGAGGCGCTGGGCCTCGGTGACGTACTCGGTCGCCAGCTTCTCGACCTCGTCGCTGGCCTTCATGGCCTTGCGATGCAGATCCTTGCGGCGCTTCTGCTCGGCTTCGTGTACGGCCTGGGCCGCAGCCTCGGCAGACACCGCGGCGGCGTGCTGGGCTGTGGCTTGATCCTGCCGAACCTTGGCCAGCGCGATGCGGGTGTCGAGGGCAAGCAGATCTTCCACCGAGCCGTTCACCAGAACGTCGGAACGGGAGTCTTCCAAGGTCTCGCGCTCGGCCTGAGCGGCATCACGCTCGGCGAGGATTTGAGCGGCGGTTCTCGGTGAGGCTGGCAGCACGGTCTTCAAGTCAGAACGACTGCGGCCGAGGCTGACGTAGGACGCGACGTGCCGGTCTTGGCGGATGTTTGCGATCGGGAGGTTCATGCCGGCGGGCCTCAAGCTGCACGAGCGAGTGCGGGAGCGGCCGGCGGGGTGCGGGGGCCGTCGTCCGGGCCGAGCCGAACACCATGACGGGCGAGATGCGCGCGCAGGCTCTGGCGCGTGAACTCGGACATGGTCTGGCCGCGCTGGCGGGCGGTGGTCTCCACGGCTCGGGCGAGGTCGGTCTCGACCTTCAGCCGGAGCAAAGCATCTCGACGAAGAGGGTTAATCATGGTGTGGCTACGCCTCGCTCACTGCGTAGCCAGAACTCTGGTTCGCCTATGCCAACTGAGCAAGGGTTCGCCGCGGCAGCACAAGCCGGCCGAAAGCGAATGCTGTTGTCCTTAGTTGTCCACTGTTGCCCTATGTTATATCCCGTCCAGCCAATTCATGCTAATATGCCGCACTACCGGTGCTGGTTTTTGCGTTGGAATGGCCATGATTGAGCAAGCCCCACGGGTCGCGAGAGAGTTTCACGTTGGTCCGTTCGGAGACCGTTATGCACTGACGCGAGATCTCAAAACTGGGCAGCCCTACGTGCTACACCGCGCCCGCGATGACGAGCCGGAGGTCGAGCTGGACCTCGGGGCCTTCCTCGTCCTGTTCCAAGGTCAGGAACGGGATAACCTGCTGCGGCTGATCGCGTCGCTGCTGCCTGATGATGAGGTAACGATGCGCGATGCCACCAATGTCGTTCGACCGCCGCGGTTCATGTCGCGGTGGATGTCGGCTCGGCCCGCCTGAAATCCGTTGGCCGATTGAACGATACCTCTCCACAATTTGGGGGACGATAGCGGCGGTCCTCAGCGATAGAACGCGCATGCGTATCCCGGCAGAGGCCCTTTCTAATGAGGCTCGATCTCGACCTTCCTGGCAGCTGGATCATCGATCCCGAAGACGTGGCACTGCGCATCGGTGTGAGTCCGGCTGCCCTGAAGCGCTCCGTCGTTGAGGGAAACGCCAGGCTGCTGATTGTTCCCGGAAGCTGGGTGGGTGCGGGTAGCTCACGCGTCACCGTTCACCTGTACGACGGCGGATGGCAGGGCACGTTCGATCGGAGCGGGCAGCTTGTGGCTGATCACGTCTGGTAATCGACGCCCTCAATGCGGATCCCGTGGCCATTCGACACGCGCGGATTGAAACCGGACCTTTCGGAGCGGACGTCGCTTTCACGATACGAGAGCGAGAAATTCAGATGCCCATTCATCATGACAACCACGCTCCGAGCGGCTGGAAAACCTTGATCGTCGCCGCAACGGGCGCGTTCGGCTTCTTCATGATCGTGTGGATGCTCTACCTGGCCAACTCAGCTTCTGGGCAATAGCGCTTAGTTTCATCCCGTCACCACCACGCTGCTAGGCGCCATCAGATCGAGTCGCGCCTGCCAGCGCCCGCTCCGCGCCGACGCGGAATGCCTCGATCTCGGCGGGCGCAGCTGGCAGCTCGACCCTCTGCTCGGCGGGCATCATGACAACACCGTGGAACTTTGCGCCGTCGAGCGCGTGCTACGTAAGTCATGATGCGGCGATATCCGCTGCTCTATCTGGTAGATCTGATGAATAGCATCAAAAGACTGTTTTCTCAGTTCGGCGAATTTATGTCGGCTAGACCTGGTCAGATGGAAAACCGTCAATTGCTTGTTTCTGAAGATGGTAGAGGTTACGGCGCAAAGCCGGCCAAAACGCCCAAGGACTTCACCGGCGACTATCGCACGGCGACCGATATGCTGAGGGAGCGGATCAACAAGCGCTTCCCGGATAACTTCCATGCTCGGGTCGGATCGAACGCGAACAGCATGCGGGATTTCGGCGACGAGCGTGCCGGTGCGATCGATGCCTCGTCAGCCGCAATAGCTGCGGCTCTGCGCAACGGTGCGACGGCCAAGCAGGCAGCCGATGCGGGCGCGGCCAGCGTCGGCATTTGAGTGGATAGACGTGTGTCAGCGATCAGCCTTCGCGTACTCGGCCTGTTCAGCGGGCGCCATTGCGGCGCCAGGGAACTTTGTGCCCGCTCGCGGGTGCTAGGTATGAGAAGAAACCTCGCCCGCAGCCCTTTTTTCGGAATTTCCCATGAATAACATCAAAGGTTTGTTTTCGAAAGTTGCCTCCTTTGTATCGGCGAGGACGACCCCGCAGAGAGGTCAGAATACGTTGACGACCAGAGAAGGCAGGGTGATTGGCGGAGACGCCAGCGGCGACTCTAATAATTCTGCAAAAATGACTTTTTGATCGCAGCCGCGATCACTCAAGCACGATCAACGGCAGTTAAGCAGACCGCGGATGCCGGCGCGCTCTGCGTCGGCATCGCAATAGCGGCTTGCGGGCGGCTAGGGCCGAGCCTCTGCTGCCCGGCGCTTCCGATCCTCCTGCGCGTCCCCGAGTGCGATGGCGATGTCGCTGGCCGGCACGTGCTTGAGCCTCGGAATGAGTTCGAGAAGCATCGCGCGCGGGATCGCTGCGACGATCAGCTCAGCGGCGCGTCTACCAGCTTCCTTCCGATCCGCATCGGTCAGATGAGCGTAGTGCTTCGTCCAGACGCTCCGGATGATGTCGTTCCGCTGCGGCTTAGTGATGTAGCCAATGCGGAATAGCTCGCGGGCCGCTCCTTCCTGCCAATCAGGGTTGTCCTTCGCCTCATCCCAGACCTGCTTCAATACGCTGAAGTCATGCTCGGCCTGAGGCGATAGGGGCTTCCTAGCCGCCGCGGCGCGCTTCGGTCCGGTGGCCTCGCCCGCCGCCTCCCGCATGCTCAAACCCGCAACGCGTTGCGCTTTTGCCAAGTCGCCTTCGACGTGCCGGGCGATCCGCATGTAGAGCTGCGCCGTCCTGGGCGAGACCGTCGTGTTCAGCCGGAGCCAGGCGTCCCAACCTCCGTGCGGTGTCGTCTCCTTGGCCTGGGCGAGCAGCCGACCGCACTCGACGGCGTAGCGGGCGCCCTCGCGCTTGGCAGCCTCGACACCGGCATGGGCGGCGTTGATGGCGCTGGCGATATTGGACTGGGTCATCTCCATCCCTCCGTTGCTCACGAAACCGGGTTCAAAAATGCGGTTTTGCAGATGCCCCGTGCGAAACTTGCGAAATCTGCGAAAGTCCGTGGGCTCAGAGCGTGAACTTTCGCAGAATTCGCAATCTTCGCAGGGGGCATGCGGATTTTTGAAAAGTCGCTCATCCCCGCGAACCCCTGCCGGAAATCCTGATCAGGCGCGGCCGCTCGCTTACTTCCTCGACGAGGTTGTGCTCGATCAGGGTGCGGACCGCGGCATCGGCTTCCTTCTTCGTGCGGGTCGGTGCCGGGCCGAGCCGCAGCACGTCGCTGAACTTCACCGCCACCTCGTTGCGGTTGCCGAGCCAGTCGAGCAGGGCTTGCGCCCGGAGTAGCGCGGGATCAGTTCGGCACGCCTGCTGAAGCCGCAGCGCCTCGTCGGTGTACCAGGTTGTCAAGCGCACCGCGGAGGCCATGATCTCGGCCGAGATCTCCAGGGCGTGCTCGTCCGCCACGATGGCCAGCACTCCGGCGATCCGGGCAGCATGCTCGGCGGCCTTGGCGGCGAAGTCGCGGATCGGACGGAAGTCACCGCCGGCACCGCAGCGCTCCTCGATCCAGTTGTAGAAGTCCCGCCACCGATCCTCGGCTGCGCTGCTCATCGCAAGCTCGCGCGGCGTCAGACCCTGCACGCGATCCGCCTCTGGCGCCTTCTCCAGCAGGTTCAGCATGCAGGCGTGGTAGCGCCGGATCTGATCGGCATCGTCCGTGGTCACCGCCCGGAACAGGCGCGTGCCGGCGATGCTGTCGGGAGCCGCCACGAGGATGCGCGACAGCAGGCCCTGGTCCCGCAAGACCGGATCCGACAGAAAGGCCGCCGCCGCGTCGGGCTGCACCATCAGATGCATGGCCAGCCGGCGCCCCTTCAGGATCGACACCCCGTCGAGAGCCCGCACCCGCGTGACGGGCTTGCCATCCCACAGGATGGAGAAGCCGGCGGCCGTGCGCAGGCGGTTCTCGGCCGCCATGCCATGCCCACCGGTGAACTGGCCGCCCTCTGCCGTGAACACCCCGAGTGCGGGCGGCATGCTGGGCCAGCCTTTCACCAGCCCTTCGAAGGTCGGCTCAGCGGAGGTGAGCACGGGCCGCACTGGTGCCTGCGGTTCGGGCCCGAGGTCCGTCAGCAAGACTTTGCGGGCCTCAAACACCAGCTTCCGATCGCCCTCGATCTTCTTCTTCTCCGCTGTCCATGCGGCATGCGTGACCGTCCAGTCCTGATAGTCGCGGCCGTGCATCTCCTGCAGCGCATCCTCACGCCGGGAAACCGACCACAAGGCCTCGTTGTCGGTGGTAGTCTTGCGGTCCCCGGAGAAGGCGCTGCTGACGAGATAGAGGCTGAGCGGACGGCGCTGCCCATAGGGCATGCGCACATCGGCATGGGCCTGTGCGGCGAGCGAGGCAGCGGCGAGCACCGACTGGGCGGCGATGGCGGACGGCGCCTGGACCTTGCGGGCGATGGCGCGGGCGGCCTGACCCAGGATCGGACCGAGGGCGTCGAGCGGGTACGGTTCGGCGGGCGGTAGCGGCGGGAACAGGGGCAGCGGCTCTGGACGCGCCGGGCCAAGATTGTCCTGTTCGATAGGACGTGACCGTTCCAGCTCGACGGCAAATTCCTGCGCTCTCATACGCACGCCTCCGAATTCGAATGAGGATGGGAGACGGGCGCTGGCTTCCGCCGTTGGTGTTCGCGCTCGGTTTGATCGGCAAGGTCGCCGAGCAGGTTGAGAGCGGCCCTGAATTCGGCCGCGCAGCACTTGAGCGTGTAGCGAAGCCCGGCATCGTCGCGCAGGGCAGCGTAGTCGCCGGCCATGTTGGCGCGCATGCTGACGAGCGCCATCAGCTCGGCGATATGGGCCCGGAGCTTGTCCGGGTCGCCGTAGGCGTAATCGTCGGGATTGAGGGGGGAGGCGCTCATGCGCCCCTCCGCCAGTTTTCAGGCAGCTCGAAGGCGTGGGCTGCGTAGACCGCGGCGACGGCGGGGCTGCATTTCAGGCGCGCGGTGATCCGGCGCGCTTGAAGGTCGACGTGGTGTGGGTTATCTCTGAGATCGTCAGCCCCCAAGCAGACATTTCCCAGAGCCCTCGGCGTACCAGCGCCGGGGGTTCTGACGTTGTAAGTCAAGTTATGCGGCCTCCTTCCGTGAAGCCTGCCGGACCTCGAAGGCCTGCAGATCAGAAAGCCGCCAGTAGCGGCGTCCATTGATGCGGATCGGCTGCGGGAAGCCGAGGCAGTCGTCCTTCAGCCACCGGAAAATCGTCATGTCGCTGACCTGATAGCGGGCCAGGACTTGGGCCGCCGGCAGCATGTCTTCGGGAGATCGTTGGGTACGTGCGTTCATTGCGCCGCTCCTTTGAGGAACACGCTGTCTATTGATGCCAGTTGTTGGACGGTGTCAGCCGGGAATGGCCGGAAATGGTCGGAAACTAGTCGACCGGCTGCCCTGTTTTAAATGCCAAGTAGAGGGGTCCCAGATGCTCCTTCAGCTGAGTATCACCTGGACAGTCGTCCCCGAACCAATCCTCAATGTAGCGAACTAAGTCAGCTTGCTTTTTTGGAACGCCTTCGTGGTGCATCCAGCGCGCCGCTTCGATGAGGCACTTCTCCCAGTCGAAGTCACCGCCGCGCCCGCCACGGCCTTTCCGCTTTGCGCTTCGGCTATCTGCAATCGCCACTTCTCTGTGCTCAGACATGGGCCAAACTTCGGCGACCTCACCACGCGATAGATAAACAAAACAGTTCCCGAAGGACGCGAAGGGATGTCCTGGTTTGAAGCCTGGATGAACTCGCCCTGAGATGGGCGGCATGATCCTTATCTCATTCCAAGTCGATTTATCTAAATCCATCCACTTATCTGTCTTGCCGGATGGATCGATAATCCGGAGCATCGATTGGACCCTGCCATCGCGCAGGGCCGAATTGATCTCAAAGGCAGCTATAGATGCAGATCCTGTTCTCGCTTCAACTAGTTTGAACGCATCTGACAGCAGACATGCATCTTGAATGGATGTCATGGTCTGCGTTCTCCAGAGAGCGAAGCAACATATGCCGCCCAAGCCTCCAGCGCTGCGCGCTTCTCCGGCCCGTAGCTATGCCGATTATAGACAGCTGCTACACCGCTGATGGTGCCGTTACGGTGGTTCAGCACGGCCTCAACGACATGCGGTTCGATACCGAGTCGCGCCATGCCGGTGGCTGCTGTGCGACGCAGATCGTGGAACCGCCAAGGCTCTATCTGAACGGTATCAGCATCGGAGCCGTCGGTTTCAGCGTCGGCGCGCGCCAGCGCGAGCATAGTAGCGTCGACTCGGCTCTTGGCCTTACCGAAGCCGGAAATACCGGTTTTGCCCGTCGTGCTGATGAGATACCCGGCCTGTCCTGCCACTCGCGGCATCGAACCCAGAATAGCTTGGACTGCGGCGCTCAACGGCACATCGTGAGCTTTGTCGTTCTTCGCCCGCTGGCTCGGGACCGTCCACAGCGCGCCGCCTTCGCGCAGCTCGACCCGCCGCATCTTCGCGACCTCGTCTCGGCGCTGAGCCGTCAGCAATAGGATCTGCACGAACGGACCGAACGGCCAGCCGATCGACGCGCAGGCCCGCCCGAGCAGGCGCAGTTCGTCGTCGCTCAGGACCCTGTCGCGGCTCGTCTCAACAGCCGGCGCTTTGATCCGCACGCACGGGTTCGCATCAATGACGCCCCGATCGGCGGCCCAGTTGAACAGCTTGGACAGCGCCGCCAGCGTCCGGTTGGCCGCCACTGGCGTTCCGGCATCCACGATCCCGTCGAGGAGGCCGATCACGTCGCGACGGCCGATGTCCTGGATCTTCCGGCCGTCCCAGACCGGCAGCACCTTGGTTCGCAGAATGCGGATGGTCTCCTCGGCCGTGCGTGGCCGGTTCCGAGGTTTCACATGCCGCTCGATGAAACTGTCGATCACCGAGCCGATCAGGTCGCGCGTCGGCAAGGGTGCGGCAACCTTGCGTTCCGCAACCGGGTCCTGCCCTAGTGACACGGACTGGAGTGCCGCCCTCCCCTCGGTTCGAGCTTTGGCCAGATCGAGAGCCGGGTAAGCGCCGAGAGTGAGTTTCCGGGTCCGGCCATCATGCCGGTATCGGACCGCCCAGCTTTTTGCGCCGGACGGCTGGATGATGAAGTACAGGCCCGGCAGCGTCGCGTCCGGGATCTCCAACCGGCGCGCAGCGTCCGGTTTCAGGCGTTCGATGGCTTGCACGGTCAGGACTCGCGCTGCCACTCTGGTGATCCTCCAGGGTAACCAGGGGTAACAGAAACCGGGCGTTATGCCCTGTTACCCAGTGTTACTAACGAAGCATCACAATGGCAGTTTTTGCTAGGTCTGGCAAAGCCGTTGACCGATCCCGAACCACCTGAATGTTAGGGCTTGTTTTGCTCCCTAACCAGATTGTGGATCTGGGGGTCCCCCGTTCGAGCCGGGGCGGTGGTACCATCCCTTCAGCACGACATGCGCACAAGCGGTGCCCGGGCTCGGCGGCGTGCCCGGCGCGGGCCCGGCCCGGGGCGTGGGACGATCCGTCGTCGATCCTCGGCCGCGCGAATGCGATGTTTCCCCCGGGCGCCGCGGACGCTATGACCGTCGCCGGCCGCGGCGGATTTCGTCCCGCGGCCGGGCTCCCGGGACACGTGAGATGAGCATCCCTGAACGGCGCGTCCGAACCCTGTTCGACGAGGCGACGATCGCCAAGCGCAACGACGAACTCGCCCAGGAGATCCTGGCCGCGCGGCCGGAGAACCTCCTCGTCGTGGCGGTGCTCAAGGGCAGCTTCATGTTCGCCGCCGACCTGCTCCGGGCGCTCCACCGGGTCGGGCTCGCGCCGCAGGTCGAGTTCGTGCACCTGTCGAGCTACCGCACCGGGACGGTCTCCTCCGGGCAGGTGGAGATCCTACGCGACGTCCAGAGCGAGGTGCGCGGGCGGGATGTCCTGCTGGTGGACGACATCCTGGAGTCCGGCCGGACCGTCGTCTTCGCCAAGGACCTGCTGGCGGCGCGGGGCGCCCGGCGGGTGCTCACCGCCGTGCTCCTGGAGAAGCCGGGCAAGCGCGCCGTGACGATCGACGCGGACTTCGTCGGATTCCTCTGCCCCGACGTGTTCGTCGTCGGCTACGGGATGGACGCGGCCCACGCGTTCCGCCAACTGCCCTTCGTGGGCGTCGTCGACTACGGCAGCGGCGACCCGGACCTGTTCGATCCGTGACAAGCCTCCGGCGGCGCGGCATATTCGCCCCACGTCCCGCCGCGGCGGATGTTTTCAGAATGTGACATCTTGACAGGCGCCGGATCCGTCGGTGTCAGTCGTTCACCATGAGCCCGAAGCCGTGACGGCGGGACGCTCGCAGGATCGAGGACGTTTACGGGACCCCATGGCGCGCATCCTGCTGGTGGATGACGAAGAGACTGTCCGGGGCTTCCTCAAGCGGGGGCTCGAGATCGACGGACACGCGGTCGTCACCGCCAACGACGGCAGCGACGGCCTCGACCGCCTCAACGAGGCGGATGGCGGCTTCGACCTCATGCTCACCGACATCCGCATGCCGCTCATGGACGGCATCGCGCTGGCGCTCGCCGCCAAGCGCGATTTCCCGGACCTGACGATCCTGCTGATGACCGGCTTCGCCGACCAGCGCGAACGGGCCCGCGGGCTCGACGCCATCGTCACCGACGTGCTGACCAAGCCGTTCTCCCTGGCGGATCTGCGCGCCACGGTGAGGCGGGCGCTCGCCGCCTGAAGCCGGCGCCCTGCCCCCGGCCGACACGATCCACGTTCAGGCCCGTTTAATCATCCCCCTTAGGCCAAGCTTCACGAAGGCGTGGCACGGTTCGTCCGATCAGATCAGACTGAACGCAGTCCGCCATGCATCGCCGCCGCCGAGACTTCGATCGCCAAGGGATCGTCGCGCCCTACGATCCTTCGGACCGGACCCACTGGGAGCCGGAGGACACGTGGCACGGGGATGAGGACGAAGACGATGCGCGCCGTCCGCGCAGAGGCGTCCTCGGGCGGGTGGCCTCGCTCGTGAAGCTGACCGCCCTGGGGCTTCCGGTGGCGCTGTTCCTCTACGGCAGCTTCGCGGATTGCGGCGGGCGCCCGGCGACGGGCTGGCTCGGGCTCGTCGGCGCCGGCGCCTGCGCCCGGCACGAGATGCTCGGCACCGTCCTGTCGATGCAGGACAGCTTCGCCCTGCTGAAACGGCTCACGGATTGAGCCCCGCTCCCCGCACCCGGAGACCGGTTCGGCGCGGGGGCCGCGTCGAAACCCAGTTTTAAAAGACCCCCGCAGCCCGATCGATCCGCCGCCGCACCGATCCCTCCGAGTCCGCCATGTCCAGCCAACCGCGCTCCTCGCCTTCGTCCGGCCCGGATTCCGACGCCATCGAGGAAGCCCAGTTCCGGGCGCGGATGGCGCGGCTCGGCCCGGACACGGGACGGGGCCGCGGACGCCGGGGTGCCCGGCCCGGACAGGGCCGGGGCTTCCGGCTCGGCTGGACGGGATGGCTCGTCGTCAACGGGCTGGTCGTGGTCCTGGCGGTGGTGGCGGTGCTCGCGGTGCCGCCGACCCTGGCCTGCCGGCATCAGGATCGAACCATCGGGTTCTACGCCGGCGATTCGGTCGACCGCTGCATCTGGCGGGGCATGGCCGACCGCCTCGATACCGCCGACCAGCGCCTGAAGCGCCTGATCCGCGGCTCCGGCCGCTGAGAGATCTCGGCTCCGCGCGGCCCGCGGGTTGAGCGGCGGCACGGCGGCTGGTAGCAAGCCTGTCGCGGGCCGGTGTAGCACAGCGGTAGTGCAGCGGTTTTGTAAACCGAAGGTCGGGAGTTCGATCCTCTCCACCGGCACCAGCCCTTCCCGGCATGTCTAATGACACGCCACCGCCGGTTCGCCGGGCGGGGGCGAGCCCGTTACCGGCCTGCGCGGCGCGCCCGCGGTGATACGCGTTCACCCCTGCTTCGGAGGCCGGTCGCGCCCCCCTCGGGCTCGACGCCGAGGCCCGGACCCCGGTCGGCGCTCACCCGTCGTTCATCCGGCGGGATGCATCGTCGCTACGGCCAAGCTCATCCGAAGTATTTCTGAATTGTAACCGATACGAAAACTTGGTTTTTTACAGTCAAGCTCGCGTCTCGCGAGATTAAAATTGGCTGAATGCGTAATTCAGAACCGATTAAATCCTCCAGGCATACCAGCGGTGCCGGAAGGCGATGAGACGCGTCTTCGCGGCGGCCGGTCCCAGGATCGGCGCGGTGAAGTGCGGGGCCCCGCGGGGCCGCATCGCGCACGGTACGAGGCGCGACCATGACGGGGACCAAGGCGGAGCGGGCGACCGAAATCCCCACCGGGGCGGCGGATGTGACCGGGCCGGCTGCCGGCCGCCCGCCCCGGCCCGCGGGGCCGCCGGACGGGACGATCGGCGAGGCGGCGCGGGCCCGGATCGGGCGCGGCCTGCGCCTGCACTACGCCGAAGTCCTGGCCCTGCCGATCCCGGATCGCCTCCGGACGCTGCTCGATGACCTCGCCGCCTGCTCCGACACGGAGGCCTAGCCATGACCCTGTTGCTGCACGCCGCTCCCGCGGGGAGTGGATCCGGACCGGCCCCTGTGGGGGCCGATGCCGAGATGCGCGACCTCCTGCTCGGGGCGATCCCGGCCCTGCGGGCCTTCGCGTTCTCGCTGACCTACGATCTCGACCGCTCGGACGACCTCGTGCAGGACACGCTGGTGCGCGCCTGGATCAACGCCGCCAGCTTCCGCCGGGGGAGCAACCTCACGGCGTGGCTGTTCACGATCCTGCGCAACCTGTTCTACTCGGAGCAGCGCAAGCGCAAGCGCGAGGTGGAGGATGCCGACGGGGTGCATGCCGGCCGGCTGACCGCCCTGCCGGAGCAGGAGGTCCGGATGGAGATGGCGCAGTTCCAGAGCGCCCTGAACCGCCTGCCGCCTGCCCAGCGCGAAGCGCTGGTCCTGGTCGGCGCCCAGAGCTTCACCTACGAGGAGGCCGCGGCGATCTGCGGCGTCGCCGTGGGCACGATCAAGAGCCGGGTCAGCCGGGCGCGGATGCGCCTGATCGAGGTCCTGGGCATGGACGGCACCGACGATATCGGGCCGGATGCGCAGACCCGGGCGGCGCTGAGCCGGGACTGACCGCGCCCGGAGGCGGCCGGCTCACTTGATCAGCCTGACCACCTCCCGGAACCGCCTGTGCCGGGCAGTGCCCAGCCACTCGAACACCACCATCTCGGTGGTGACGATCTCGGCGCCGTGGGCCGCCATCCGGGCCAGCGCCGCGTCGCGGTTCTCGGTCCGGCGCGAGCCCACCGCGTCGCGGACCACGTAGGCCCGGCGGCCGGCCTCCAGGAGCCCCAGCACCGTCTGCAGCACGCAGATATGCGCCTCGCAGCCTGTCACCACGCAGTCACGGCCTTCGCGCAGCCGGTCGAGGAAGCCCGGTGCCTGCGCGGCCCCGAAGCTCATCTTCGGGAAGGCCGCCCCGGGCTCCGGGGCGAGGTCCGGCACGGTCGGGCCGAGGCCCCCGGCATTCTGCTCGGTGAACAGGACCGGCACGTCGAGCAGCCGCGCAGCCTCGGTGAGGCGGCCGGTCTGGGCGATCACGTCCGCGCCCCCGGCGATCGCCGGCATCAGCCGGACCTGGACGTCGACGACGAGGAGGAGCGAGCGGGTCGGGTCGATCAGCGGCATCGGCGTCAATAGGTGGCGAACAGGCGCGCCACCGCCTCCGGCTCCGTCGTGACGGTGAGCGCCAGGGCGAGCAGGATCCGGGCCTTCTGGGGCGTCAGGTTGTCGGCGCTCAGGATGCCGCGGCTGCGCAGGCGGGTGGTCAGGGGGACCACGCCGCTCCCGGCCCGGGTCGACATCACCACCACCACCCCGGCGGCGGCCGCCGCCTCCAGGGCGTCGGCCTCGCCGGGCGGGGTCATGCCCGGGGCCAGTCCGGCCGAGACGAGGCCGCGCGCCCCCGCGGCCCGGAACGCCCGCACCGCGGTGCCGTCGGCATCGGCGTAGCCGTAGGCGATGTCGACCCGCGGCAGCGCGGCCAGGGCCCGGATGTCGAAGGGCGTGCCCGGCGCGGTCGCGCGCTCCGAGCGGCGGTAGTAGCGGACGCTGTCGCCGTCGACCTGGCCGAGCACGCCGAAATCCGGCGTCCGGAAGGTCTGGAGCCGGGCCACCGAGGTCTTGGTCACCTCGCGGGCCGCCTGGATCTCGTCGTTGAGCACCACGAGGACGCCGCGCCCGCGGGATTCGGGGGCCGCCGCGGTGCGCACGGCCGCCACGAGGTTGAGCTTGGCATCGGTGGAGAGCGCGCTCATGGGCCGCTGCGAGCCGACCAGCACCACGGGGACGTCCACCGTCAGGGTCAGGCTGAGGGCGTAGGCGGTCTCCTCCAGGGTCGCGGTCCCGTGCCCGATGACGATCCCGGCGAGATCCGCATGCGCGGCGTGGAGGCGCTCGCAGAGGAGCACGAGGTCGCGCCACTCGGCGAAGCCGATCGCCGGGCTCGGAACCGCCCGGAACGGGACCGGTATCACGGCGGCGACCGCCGCCAGTTCGGGGACCGCCTCCAGGATGCCGCCGGCCTCGAGGCGCCGGTCGGTGGCGGTGTAGTCGAGGATGTCGAGGGGATCGCGCCCGAGCGACGAGATCGTCCCGCCCGTTCCGATGAACGCCACCTTGGGCAACCCGGCCTGCTGTCCTGCCGCCATCCCCGCCTCCATGCCGAGCCTCCCGCCGGTTCCGGCTCCGCGAACGCAGCCGGCACCGTGATGCCGTGCCGTGCGGCCCGGGTCGACCCCGGTCGGCGCAGGCAAGCGATGCGCCGGGCGTCAGGTCGCGCGGAGGGGAGCTTCAGCTCTGGAAGTCGAACAGCAGCGCCGCGCTGGTGGTGGCGGTGCTGGTGCCGGCCGCCCCGTAGCCGGCGCCGGCCGACTGGCTGCTCTGGAGTTGGTGGACGAAGGTCGCGAGCAGGTCGTTGGTGGTGGCGGTGCCGGAACGCGACGGGCTCGACGCATCGGCGGCGGCGCCCGGCGGGGGACCCGAAGGCGTGCCGTCCCCGCGCGAAGTGGCGGAGGCCTCGGTGCTTCGGCCGTGGCTGGCGAACAGGGCCTTCAGCTCCGTGGCCTGGTCGTCGGTGAGGCTGCCGCCGCTCACCTGATCGGAGATGAGGCCGTCGATCCGGTCCTGCAGGGTGGAGGGGTCGAGCCTCGCCTGGGTGGCGCCGGCCGAGCTGGACCCGGCGCGATCCGCCGACAGGCTGGAATCGATCGACGCGACGGCGCCGGTCAGCGCGGTGGCGTCCGCACCGCTGAGGGTGCCGGCCGAGACGGCGCGGCTGATCGTGTCCGACATCCGCGCCCCGGGGCTGTCCTGGGCTGACCATCGCGGTGCGAGGGGCTGCGACGGCGCGGTGGAGACGGTACTCATGGGGGCGCTCGGGTCACGGAAGGGCCGGGTTCGCCCGGCGGCGGGTCCGTGTGCAAATTACCCACGCGCTCGTTAAGGCCGTGTTTCGTGCGACGGCCGAATGCGCGGCAAGCGCCCGCGCCAGGCCGCGTCGAGGCGGGCCGCCTGTCCGAGGCATCGTCCGGCCGCGGCTTTCCGCGACCGGACGGGCCCGGCGCGGGCCGCGCGCCGTCAGACGTTGGCGGCCATGCGCAGCGGCGGCGCCGTGTCGGCCGGGCGGGCGGCCTCGGCGTGACCGTAGAGGCCGCGGTGCTTCGGGTGCGGGCTGAGCCGGTCGGTCAGGCCGATCACCGTCTCGGCCGCCCCGAGCAGAAGTGCGCCCTCGGGGGCGAGCTGGGCGGCGAGCCGCGCGAGGACGTCGGATTTGGTCGGCGCGTCGAAGTAGATCAGCACGTTGCGACAGTAGATCACGTCGAACTGGCCGAGCGACGAGAAGCTGTGCAGCAGGTTGAGCTGGCGGTAATCCACCATGGAGCGGATGCTCTGGGCGATCTGCCACTGCTCGCCGACCTGGGTGAAGTACTTGATCAGCCACTGCACCGGCAGGCCGCGCTGGACCTCGAAGTGGCTGTAGAGCCCGAGCTTGGCCTTCTCGATCACCTCGGTGGAGAGATCGGTGGCCACGATCTCGACCTGCCAGCCGGAGAGCCGCGGCGCCGCCTCCTGCAGCAGCATCGCGAGCGAGTAGGGCTCCTGTCCGGTGGAGGAGGCCGCGCACCAGATCCGCAGCCGGCGCCGGGCGGCGTTGCGCAGCAGCGCCTCCGGCAGGAGCGTGTCGCGGAACAGGTCGAACGGGATCCGGTCGCGGAAGAAGAAGGTCTCGTTCGTGGTCATCGCCTCGACGGCAGCCCGCTCGAGCGCGCCGTTCTGGCCGAGCTTGAGCGCCCCGATCAGGTCCCCGAGGCTCGCCATCCCGAAACGGCGGCAGATCGGGGTCAGCCGGCTCTCCACGAGGTAGCGCTTCTCGGCGGTCAGCGCGAGGCCGGAGCGCTGCTTGAGGAAGCCGCGCAGGTATTCGAACTCGAGCTCGGTCATGCCGGCTGACCCGTGATCATGGCGCGCAGCGCCGTCGCGAGCTCGGGGAGCGGCAGCACGGCCTCGGCGAGGCCGGCCCGGGCGACGCTGCCCGGCATGCCCCAGACCGTGCTGGTGGCCTCGTCCTGGGCCAGAACCGGACCGCCGGCCTCGGTGAGCGCCCGGGCGCCGTGGGTGCCGTCCGATCCCATGCCGGTGAGGATCACCGTCGCGGTGGCGGCCCCGAACACGACGGCGGCGTCCTTGAACAGCACGTCGACCGCGGGACGGCAGAAATTGACCGGCGGCCCGTCGGTGAGCTTGATGACCGGGCCGTTCGGCCCGGCGGCGAGCCCCATATGGCGGCCGCCCGGGGCCACGTAGATGCGGCCCGGCTCGATCCGCTCCTCCGCCTTGCCTTCGGCCGCCTGAACGCCGGTGCGGGTGGTGAGATGCTCGGCGAACACCGCCGTGAAGATCGGCGGCATGTGCTGGACGATCAGGACCGGCAGGCGGCGCAGGGCCGCGGCGCCGATGCCCTCCAGCATCTCGCCGACCGCCCGCGGCCCCCCGGTGGACGAGCCGATCAGGAGCGCCCGGGGCTGGGTCCGGCTGCGGACCTTCGGCCGCAGGGTGAACGGGGTCGCCGGGCGGGGCGAAGCCGGGGCCGGCTGGGCCGCCGGCGCCGGGACGGGCGCGACCGGATGGCCGCCGGGGGCGGAGACGGGCCGCCGCGTCTTGGCGCGGGCCGAGCCGAACACGCGGACGCGCTCGATCAGCTCGATCCGGAACGTGTCCGAGGTGGTGACGCCGCGGCTGCTCTCGGGCTTGGCGATGTAGTCCACCGCGCCGAGGGCGAGGCATTTCAGGGAGATGTCGGCGTTGCGGGTCGTCAGCGTCGACATCATGACGACCTGGACGCTCGGGCTCATGGTGAGCATGCGCGGAAGCGCGGTCGTGCCGTCGAGCTCCGGCATCTCGATGTCGAGCAGGACGACGTCCGGGTCGTGCTTGGCCATCAGCTCCAGGGCGATCCGGCCGTTCGAGGCGGTGCCGACGAGCTCGAAGCCGGCCTCGCCGATCCAGCGGGCGACGAGGCCGCGCACCACGGCGGAATCGTCGGCCACCAGCACCCGGATCGCGGCGGCGGACGCGGTCGTGCTCTGGGTAGGCGTGGTGCGCAGCGGGGCGACCGCGGGACTCAGGGCCATGATGCTTGCCTCGGATACGGGTCGCGTGTGCAGGGGGCGTCGAGATTCGGGGCGTCGAGATCGGAGCGCGGGGTCAGGCCGCGTCGGCGAGGAGGCCGACCTGCTCGAGCTTGGCCGTAAGGATGTCGCGGTCGAAGGGCTTCATGATGTACTCGTCCGCCCCCGCCCGGAGCGCCCGGGCGATGGCCCCGATGTCGTTCTCGGTGGTGCAGAACAGGACCTTCGGCACCTCGCCGCCCTCGCTGCGGCGCAGGGCCTGGAGGAACGCGTAGCCGTCCATGTTCGGCATGTTCCAGTCGAGCAGGATCGCGTCCGGCATGCCGGCCGCGCAGGCTTCGAGGGCGGCATTGCCGTCCTCGGCCTCGCTGACGTTCATGCCGAGGTCCTCGATGATCCGCCGGGCGACCTTCCGGATCACCGCGGAATCGTCCACCACGAGGCAGGTCGTCTGGTGCGGCGCTTTCATCGCCCTCTCCCTCAAGCCGCCTTGGCGCCGGCAGCCGTGAAGCCGAGGAGCGCGTCCACGTCGAGAATCACCAGGAGCCGCCCGTCGAGCCGGTGGACGCAGGTGGCGAGGTTGCGGAAGCGCGGATCCAGGTTGATCGGGACCGCCTCGCGGCTGTCGGCGCCGAGCTTGAGCACCTCGCCGACGCCGTCGACCACGAGGGCGAAGGTCTCGCCGGCCTGCTCCAGGCCGATCGCCATCTTGGGGTCGACCTTGCCGTCCGCCGCGGCCTCGGCATCGGGCAGGCCCAGGCGGCGGCGCAGGCTCATGGCCGTCACCACGCGGCCGCGCAGGTTCAGGAGGCCGACGATCTCGGCGGGCGCCAGGGGCACCGGCGTCACGCCCGAGGGGACGAACACGTCGTGGACCCGCTCGATCGCCAGCCCGAACAGGGTCTCGCCGACATAGACCGTGACGAAGTCGTCGGTTGCACCGGTCTCGGCGCCGTTGGCATTGGCAGCCTGCATCAGAACTCTCCGGATTCGATCGTCATAGGGCGGGCGGCGCGGGGATCAGGCGGCTTTCGACACGGCGGCGGCGTTGATCTCGGCGAGCGCCGCGATCAGGCCGCTGCGGTCGAACTTCGCCACCAGATCGTTGATCGCCAGGGACCGGGCCCGCTCCACCGCGTCGGCACCGATCGCGCCGGTGAGGCCGATCACCGGGAGGCCCGCGAGCCGCGGCTCGGCGCGGCGCATCGCGGCGACCAGGTCGAAGCCGCTGCGGACCGGCATCTCCAGGTCGGTGACCACCACCTCGATCTGCGGGTCGGCCTGGAGGGTCGCCAGGGCCGCGTCGGCGCTCGCCGCGGTGACCACCCGGTAGCCCGCCGCCTTCAGCACGGGGCTCAGCATGTCGCGGAAGAACGCCGAGTCGTCGACCAGCAGGATCGTGGAGACCTGCTCGGGCCGCTTCATGCCGCGCGCCCAGTCGTCGTAGGCCAGGGGCAGGAAGTGAGCGATGTTGATGATGTCGGTGGCCCGGCCCCGCAGCACCGCCGAGCCGATCAGGTCCGAGCGCTCGGCCGCGATCTCGATGTCGAGGCGCTCCTCGACGATGTCGACGATCTCGTCGACCACGAGGCCCATGGCGCGCTCGCCGTCGGAGAACACCACCAGCGCCTGGGTGCCCTCCGACTTGATCGTGATCGCCGGGTCGGCCGGGACCAGGGGCATCAGGCGCCCGCGGTACTGGATCAGCGCGCGGCCGCCGAGCCACTCCACCTTGGCGCACTCGATCTCCTCGAGGCGCGTGACCAGCGAGAGCGGCACCGCCTTGAAGCTGCCCTGACCGCCCTTGAACACCAGGAGGGTGGTCTTGGCGTCGGCCACCTCGGTCTCCTCGTCGACGTCGGATTCCGCGTGGCCGCCGCTGCCCTGGATCCCCTGCGCCACCTGCCGCGCCACCCCGTTGGGATCGACGATCAGCACCACGGCGCCGTCGCCCAGGATGGTGTTGCCGGCAAACATCGGGATGTGCCGGAGCTTCACCGACATCGGCTTCACGACGATCTCCTCCGTGTGGAAGACCTCGTCGACGAGGATGCCGAAGCGCTCGCGCCCGACCTGGGCGACCACCACGAAGCCCGCCTGCTCGGTCTCCGCGCCCGCGGCCGCCTGCCCGAGCAGGCCGGTGAGCGACACGATCGGCAGCAGCCGCTCGCGCAGGCGCAGCACCGGCGCGCCGTTGATCCGCTCGACCCGCTGGGCCCCGGCATCGACCCGCACCAATTCCAGCACCGCCACCTGCGGCAGGGCGAAGCGGTGCTCGCCGGCGCGCACGATCAGCGCCGCCACGATGGCCAGCGTCAGCGGGATCTTGATGGTGAAGGTGGTCCCGCGGCCCGCCGTGGTGGCGATGTCGATCAGGCCGCCGATGGTCTCGATGTTGGTCTTGACCACGTCCATGCCGACGCCGCGGCCCGACACCGAGGTGACCGCCGCCGCCGTCGAGAACCCGGCGTCGAAGATGAACTTGGCGACCTGCGCGTCGGTCATCCGGTCGACGTCGGCCTGAGACGCGATCCCGCGCTCCACCGCCTTCTTGCGGATCGCCGCGAGGTTCAGCCCCTTGCCGTCGTCGGCGATCTCGATCGTGATCGTGCCGCCCTCGTGGTAGGCGGCCAGCCGGATCGTGCCGCGGGCGGGCTTGCCCGCCGCCACGCGATCGGCGGTCGATTCGAGGCCGTGATCCGCGGAGTTGCGGACCATGTGGGTCAGCGGGTCCTTGATCACCTCGAGGACCTGCCGGTCCAGCTCGGTCTCGGCGCCGACCATCACGAGCTCGATCTGCTTGCCCAGCTCGGCCGAGAGGTCGCGCACCACGCGCGGCAGCTTCTGCCACGCGTTGCCGATCGGCTGCATGCGCGTCTTCATCACGCCGTCCTGCAGCTCGGCCGTGACGTGGGACAGGCGCTGCAGCGGGACCTTGTAGCTCGAATCCTCGTGCCGGCGGGCGATCTCCAGGAGCTGGTTGCGGGTCAGCACCAGCTCCGAGACCATGGTCATCAGGTGCTCGAGGGTGTCGACGCTCACCCGGATGGTCTGGTTCTTGGTGGCGGCGGCGGTCGCCTCGCCGTTCTCGGACCCTTCAGCCTTCTCGGCGCGCGCCGGCTCGGCCTCGCCGGGGGCGGGCTCGGCCCGGATCGCGGCCTTCGGCGCCTCGTGCACCGCCGCCTGGATCGGCGCCGGGGGCGGCGCGGCGAAGTCCGATTCGTCCGGCCCCGCGGCGGCCAGGAACGCGGCCTCCAGATCCTCGAGGGACACTTCGCCGGGCTTCAGCTCGCGGACCACCGGGTCGGGCAGCACGATCTCGGGCGCCGGCGGGGGCGCGGCGGCCGGCATCGGCGCCCCGGACCCTTCGGCCATGCGCTCCAGGGCGGAGATCAGGTCATCGTCCGAGCCCGCCGGCTCCGTGCCGGTGGCTTCCAGATCGGCGAGAATCGCCTTGAGCCGGTCCAGGGTCAGGAGAATCAGCGTGACCGAGGCCGAGGTCGCCGGCAGCCCGTCGCGGAAGCGGCCCATCAAGGTTTCGGCGGCATGCGCCAAGGCTTCCAGACGGGGAAGACCGAGGAAACCACAGGTTCCCTTGATGGTGTGCACTAAACGGAAGATGTTCCGCAGGATCGTCTCGTTATTCGGATCCTGTTCGAACCGAACGAGCTCTGCATCAACCGTGTCGAGATGCTCCCCGCTCTCGGTCAGAAACTCGCGAAGCAGGTCGTCCATAAGCGCTACTCGTTACGCGGGGAAGGTCTCGCGCAACCTACTTACTCGCGCGGGGTTAGGGAAGCGTTTCCGTCCCGTCCCCGCGCCGGAGATTTCCAGGATTTTTACGCGCCGGTGGTGTCCGAAGCCTCTCCATCGGCCGCATCGGCGGCCGCGATCACTGTCGGGACGGCCCGGATGGTCACTTCATCATCCTGGATGGCGAATCGAACATCCATGGCGGCGGCCCGCGCCACGAGGCCGGCGTAGAACGGCAGGATGGCGTGGGCATCGACGGTGCCGCTCTCGGGCCGGCCGGCCATGAGTTCCTCCACGTGGGGGGGAATGCGGGCATGGGAGCCCTTGGCCCTGAACACGAAGGTGGGCGCCTCGGCCTCGCCCGTGACGGCGACGTCGATGACGCCGCCCCGCGGGATCGCCGAGGTCGCGATCATGACGAGGTTCAGCAGGAGCTTGACCTTGTTCTTGGGGAACAGGGCCTGCGGCGCGCTCCAGGTCAGCTTGGTCTTGTCGTCGGAGAACATCCCCTTGGCGACGCCCTCGGCATCGGCGAGGTCGATGGAGGCGCCGGCCGATCCCGCCGCCCCGAAGGCGATCCGGGCGAATTTCAGCCGCGCCGAGGCCTGGCGGGCGCTCTTGCCGATGAGTTCCAGCGCGAAGGTCCGCATCGATTCGTCCTGGTCGTCCTCCAGGACTTCGAGACCGTTCACGATGGCGCCGACGGGACTGATCACGTCGTGGCAGACGCGCGAGCAGAGCAGGGCCGCGAGATCGAGGCCGTCGAGGTTCAGGATCGGCGAGTTCGGGGACGACGGGGAGTTCGGGGACGACATGGAGTTCGGGGACGACATGGGGCGCTCCGGGCGGGCGGATCTGGGTTCGGACGTCTGCGGGCGGGGATCCCGACTGGGCTGCCGGTTCCCGGCCGCCCGATCCGGCGATGGGATCGCCCGGAGAGATGTGCGCGGCCTGCAGGCCAGACCGGGGGCGACGGCCGGTCCGCACGGATAGACGCCACGTTCGGCTTTGAAAAGCGTTACCGGGATCGATGCGGCGCCGGGACGGCGGCCGATTCGGGCGGATCCGCCGTCCCGGGCGGGTCCGGACGGACGCGGGCCGGATCGGCTATCATGTGGTCCCTCAGCGAGCGGAGCGAGGCAATCCGGTGCACCCGGCCCCAACCCTGCGCGACAGCCTGAACCCCCGCCCGAGGCTCGCCGACCCGGACGCCGCGCGGGCCCGGCTCGCCGAGATCGCGCCCGCCTTCCCGGCGGGCTTCCTCACGCCCGCCTGCCGCGACCTGCTGCTCGGCCTCGCCGACCATTCGCCCTTCCTCTGGCAGGCCGTCCGCCGGTCGCCGGACCGCCTCGTCGCCCTGCTGGAGCAGCCGCCGGACGCGGCCAGCCGAGACATCATCGCGCGGCAGCGCGCGGTCGGGGCGTCCTGCGGGGCAAATCCCGACCTCGCCGAGGTCGGCCGCCGGCTGCGCGGCAACCGGGAGGCGCACGCCCTCCTGGTCGCCCTGGCGGATCTCGGCGGCTGCTGGGACCTCGATACGGTGGTCGAGGCGCTGTCCGCCTTCGCCGACGCCTCCGTGAGCGCCGCCACCGAGGCGCTGCTCCGGCAGGGCATGGCGGCCGGGCGCTTCACGCCGCCGGATCCGGACAGGCCGCAGGACGGGTCCGGGCTGATCGTCCTGGGGCTGGGCAAGCTCGGCGGCTGCGAGCTGAACTATTCGAGCGACATCGACCTCGTCGTCTTCTACGAGGCCGGGCCCGCCGCGGCCGCGACGGGCGGGGATCCGAAGCCGTTCTTCGTCAAGCTCACGCAGGGCTTGGCGAAGCTCCTGTCCGACCGGACCGCGGACGGCTACGTCCACCGCGTCGACTACAGGCTCCGGCCCGACCCGGGCTCCACCGCGGTGGCGCTCTCCACCGGCTTCGCCTTCGACTACTACCAGACGCTCGGCCAGAACTGGGAGCGGGCGGCCTTCATCAAGGCCCGGCCGATCGCCGGCGACATCCCGGCCGGCACGGCGTTCCTGGCTGAACTCGCGCCGTTCATCTGGCGGCGGCACTTCGACTTTCCGGCCATCGCCGAGATCCACGCCCTGAAGCGGCAGATCCACCTGGTCCGCGGACACGAGACCGTCGCGGTCGCCGGCCACGACATCAAGATCGGCCGCGGCGGCATCCGGGAGATCGAGTTCTTCGTCCAGACGCAGCAGCTCGTCTTCGGCGGCCGCCAACCGGCCCTGCGGGGCCGGCGCACCGTCGCGATGCTCGCCGGCCTCGTGGCGGAGGGCTGGATCGACGAGCGCGCCCGGGACGAGCTGACCGCGGCCTACGACTTCCTGCGCACCCTCGAGCACCGGGTCCAGATGGTCCGGGACGAGCAGACCCAGCGCCTGCCCGCCGGGACTGAGGCGCTGACCGCGCTCGCGCTGTTCTCGGGCTTCCCGGATCTGGCGGCGTTCGAGGCGGCGCTGCTTCACCAGGCCGGGCGGGTCCAGGCCCATTACGCCCTGCTGTTCGAGGCCGAGGCGGCCGCGGACGACGCGCTCGTCTTCGGCGAGACCGAACCCGAGCCCGCGACCCTGGCGCGGCTCGGCGCCTTCGGATTCAGCGATCCGGCGCGGGCCTGGGAGACCGTGCAGGGCTGGCACCTCGGGCGGCGCCCGGCGCTGCGGACCGGCCGGGCGCGGGAGATCCTCGCCGAGATGCTCCCCGCCCTGCTGCGGGCGCTGGGTGGCACCGCCGACCCGGACGGGGCGCTCCTGACCCTCGACCGCGCCTTCGCGCGGATGCCCGCCCTGGCCGAACTCCTCGCGATCCTGCGCTCGCACGAGCGCCTGCGCCTACTCTTCGCCGACATCCTGGGGACCGCGCCGCGCCTCGCCGACACGGTGGGCTTGAGCCCGCACGTCCTCGACACCGTGCTCGACGCGGATTTCGTGACGCCGGCCACGGACCCCGCCGAGCTCGGCGCCCAGTACCGGAGGCTGGTGGGACAGCCGGCCAGCCACGAGGACGTCCTCGACCGCTGCAGGGACGCCACGCGGCAGCTGACCTTCGTCACGGGCGCGCGCCTCCTGTCGGGAATCCTCACGCCGCGCCAGGCCGGGGAAGCCTACACGGCCATCGCCGAGGCGACCGTGGCCCTGAGCCTGGAGGCGGAGGAACGCCGGTTCGCCCGGGACCACGGCGCGGTGCCGAAGGGACGGTGCTGCGTCCTGGCGCTGGGCCGGCTCGGATCCCGGCAGCTCAGCGCGGAATCCGACCTCGACCTCGTGTTCCTCTACGATTTCGATCCCGAGAACCGCACGAGCGACGGCCCGCGCCCCCTCGACGCCGTGGTAGCCTACAACCGGCTGGCGCAGCGCCTCTTCGCGGCGCTCACCACCGCCACCCGGCGCGGCCGGCTCTACGCGGTCGACCTGCGGCTGCGGCCCTACGGCAGCCACAGCCCGCCCGCCGTGCAGCTCAGCGGCTTCGCCGGCTATCACCGGAACGAGGCGGAGCTCTGGGAGCACATGGCGCTCGTCCGTGCCCGGGTGGTGGCCGGCGACGCCACCCTGGGGGCGGAGGTCGCGGCGGTGATCGCCGGGGTGCTCGGGCGCCCGCGCGATCCTGCCGCCGTCTGCGCCGAGGCGGGGGCGATGCGCGCCCTGGTCGCCCGCGAGCGCGGCCATGGCGGTCCCAGCGACCTGAAGCTCGCGCCGGGCGCGCTGTTCGATCTCGACTTCCTAGCCCAGGCCCTCGTGCTGAGCCACGCCCGCGACTGGCCCGCCTGCATCGGCCTCGGCGCGGAGCCGGTCTTCCGGGGGGCCGCGGCGCGCGGCCTGCTGCCGGAGGCGACCGCCGGATCCCTCGCCGAGACCTACGGGTTCCTCGATGCGGTCTACCAGTGGCAGCGGCTCGTGACGGCGGACCCCGCCGCCGCACCCTCCGAGACCGCGGCCCGGCAGATCGCCAAGGCCGTGGGCCTGCCGGACGCCCGCAGCCTCGCGGCGGAGCTGCGCCGCCACCGGCGCCGGAGCCAGGCCCTGCTCGCCCGGATCCGGCGCGGGGTGAGAACGCGCGCAGATGACGGAACCGGTCCAGACCCGAAAACCATCGACATTCCGCCCCCGCTCGGGCAATCAGAGCGGTCTCGGGAGGGATCATGACGGGCGCGGCGACGATCTCGGGGCCGGAGCGCGAGCGGATCGCCGCGGCGCTCGCCGAGATCGCCTGCACGGCCGGCGAGATCCTGCGCCGCTACCATCGCGGCCCCTGCCCCCATGCCCTGAAGCCGGACGGTTCGCCGTCGAGCGCCGCCGATGTCGAGGCCGAGGACCTGATCGTGGCCGCCCTCGCCGGGCGCTTCCCCGGGATCCCGATCGTCGCGGAGGAGCGCGCCCAGGGCGGCACGGCGCGGCCGGCCGACACCTTCTTCCTGGTCGACCCCCTGGACGGAACCCGCGATTTCCTCGCGGGGACACCGGATTACTCGGTCAACATCGCTCTGGTGGCGGGCGAGCGCCCGGTGGCGGCCGCGCTCGCGGCGCCGGGGCTCGGCCGCGTCTGGTGGGCGGCTACCGCAACGGTCGAGGCCCCGGTGGTTGCGGGACGGCCGGGCGCCGGGCGGCCGGTGCACGCCCGCGCGGCGCCGGCGGCGGGACTCCTGGCTCTCGGCAGCCGGCGGCACGGCGATGCCGCGACCGCCACCTGCCTCGCCAGCCTGCCGGTCCTGGAGACGCGCCAGATCGGGTCCGCCCTCAAGTTCGGCCTGATCGCCGCCGGCGAGGCGGACATCTACGTCCGGTGCGGCCCGACCATGGAATGGGACACGGCCGCCGGCGACCACATCGTGGCGGCGGCCGGAGGCTGCGTGGTGGTGCCGGGCGGCGGCCCGATCCGCTACGGGCGGTACGAGGCCGACCATCGCAACGGCCCCTTCGCGGCCCTGGGCGACCCGACCCTGGCCGACCGGCTCGCCCTCCCCGCCTGCGAGACGGGCGGCCCGGCGGCGGCGCGGCTCAGCGCGGCGCCTCCGTGAGGGGGACGTCCTGCAGGCCGCGCAGGCCCGGCCAGGCCGCCTCCGCCTGCCCGGCCAGGCCGGGATCCGCCAGGAACCGGGCGCGGCGCTGCGCATCCCGGAACAGGTAGAGGCGCTCGCCGATCACCGCGAACGTCAGGGGATCGGCATCCACCAGGCGGCCCTCCAGGATGCCGGCCGCATCGTAGCCGCCGAGCCGCGGGGCGTAGGCCGGCGGATCGTCCCGGAAGGCCGCGCGGTTGGCGCCGCTAGCGAAGCGCCAGACCCGCCCGCCCCAGGACAGCTCGAAGCGCGCCGAGCCCGCCGAGGGTCCGCCGTCCAGGAAGTAGCTGACCGGATCGAAGCCGTTGAGGGTGAGCAGCGCGATCCGCGTCCCGGCCGGCTCCGCCCGCGCGGGCAGCCCTCCCGCGAGGGCCGCGAGGAGGACGGCGCAGGCCAGCCCCCGCCTGCGCGGCGCGGGGGGTGCGGGGTCGGGACGCGTTAACCACATCTTGCGAATTCCCTCAGAAGCTGGTCCGACTCATCCGCCCGGGCCCCGCCGACCGAGGCCCGGATGGACGACAGCTCCCAGGCCGCTCCGGGCCGCCGGTGCGGCCGCGGCCGATCCGGCGGGACGCGAGCGGCGCAGGTCCATCGCACGAACCGTTAATCGAACCGGGCGAGGAGACAACGATGACGGCACGAGACGATCGCGGCACCGACCGCCGCCACCTGCTGCGCGCAGGCCTCGCCCTGGCCCTCGGCGCCCCGCTCGGCGGCCTCGCCGCCGCGGGCGCGGCCCTGGCCCGCGGCGAGGATCTCGACACGCCCGAGACCTTCCGGCCCGGCGAGGTCGTGGAATCGGGCCACCGGTTCTTCGGCACCGTGTCGCGCGGCCTGGCCCTCACCGTCGAGGAGGCGGGCCGGCGCTGGGGCGAGCCGAACGGCTACATCCTCGGCCAGGAGGGCGGCGGCGCGGTGGTGGCGGGCGTCCGCTACGGCGAGGGCACGCTCTACACCCGCAACGCCGGCCAGCGGCGCATCTACTGGCAGGGGCCGTCGGTGGGCTTCGACGTCGGCGGCGACGGCGCACGCACCATGATGCTGGTCTACAACCTGCCGAACGTGCGCGACCTGTATCGCCGCTTCGCCGGGATCGACGGCTCGGCCTACCTGGTGGGCGGCTTCGGCATGACCGCGGTGGTGAACGACCGGATCATCGTGGTGCCGATCCGCAGCGGCGTCGGCGCGCGGCTCGGCATCAATGTCGGCTATCTGAAGTTCACCCGCGAGCCGACCTGGAACCCGTTCTGATTGACCGGCGGGATCTGATTTCGCCCTCGCGGCCGACCTGGGCTAGAGTGGGACCGGGCCGGGCCGTCCGGCCGCATGCGCGGGTTGTGCCCTCGTGATCGAAACGGTGATGATCTTCGTGCTGGGCTTCCTGGCGGCGAGCCTGTGCGGCCTGCTGCTGCTGCCGGCCGTCAACGCCCGGGCCGCCCGCCTGGAGCGCCGCCGGGCCGAGGCCCGCCTGCCCCTGTCGCCGGCCGAGATCGCCGCCGAGCGCGACTTCCTGCGCGCGCAGTTCGCCGTCCAGCAGCGCCGCCTGGAGCGTCGGGTCGAGACCGTGGAGGCCAGGCGCCAGGCCGACATGGCGGCGATCGGCGCCGGGACGATGCGGGCCGCCGCCCTGGCCCGCGACGTCGCCGCCCGCGAAGCCGAGATCGCCCAGGCCCAGGCCAAGACCCGGGAGCTCGAGACCGAACTCGCCGTCGTCCGCGAGGACGGCACGGCGAGCCTCGCGACGCTCCTGGCCCTCGAGGAGGCGCACGCCGATCTGCTCGACAGCCTTCTGGCCCTGCGGCAGGGCGCGTCCCCTGCGGGCGACCTCGACGCGGGGGCCCTGGCGGCCGAGCGCGACGACCTGCGCGCCAGCCTGAAGGCGGCCGAGGACGCCCTCGCCCTCACGCTGGCGGACCGGCAGGCGGAGCGCCCTGCGGACGGACAGGCCGGGATCGAGCGGGAGAACGCCGATCTGCGCCGGCGAATCGCGGACGTCGCCGACGCGCTCACGAGCCCCGGGCGGCTGCCGCGGGCCGCCTACCCGGTTGCGCAACCGGAGCGTGTCTGAGCCCATGACCATCCGGGAGCGGGCCGTCGCGGGGCGGCCCGGGCCCGAACTCTCCGGGGATCGCCTTGTTTCGACCACGCAAAGGCATCATCGCAGCCGGGACCCTTCCCGCACGTTTCACGGTCAAGACGGTACGGATACCCATGCGCCTGAAGCCGATCATCCTCGCCCTCGCGGCGGCCTCCGCCCTGACCTTGCCGGCCTCGGCGCAGCAGTCGAAGCGCGGCAACGAAACCCTGAAAAAGTACTGCACCGGCGATTATCTGACCTATTGCGGCAACCTCGCCCCCGATGATCCCGCCACCGACGCCTGCTTCCAGAAAAACTGGAAGAAGCTCAGCGAGAACTGCCGCCGCGCCATCGATGCCTACGAGGCCGAGCAGGGCCAGAACGCGCCGGCCAAGGGCCGTCAGGGCGCCCAGGGCAGCAAGGAACGCCGGGGCTGACGGCGGACCCCGGTCCCGTGAAGGTCCGTCCTGTGGCGCCCGCGCGCTCGCGCCCGGGCGCTGCAACGGCTAAGGTCGCGCTCCCGCCGGCCCTCGCGTGCCGGCGCCGAGCCCGCCGGACCCTCGCGCGATGTTGTCGACTCCCCTCCTGAAACTCCTGGCCGCGTCCGGCCTCATCGCCCTGGCGGTCTCCGCCTGCGGGCGACGCGGCGCCCTCGAGCCGCCCCAGACGTCGGCGCCCGCCGCGCCGGCCTCCGCGCAGGCGGGCTCGGACACGGTGAACGGCCGCAGGACCCTGCCGGTCTCGGTGGGCCTCGGCGGCGGCGCGCCCGAGCCGGACGCCGCCGCGGTCCGCGCGGGCGACGAGCTGTCGTTGGCGGCGGTGCCGCCCGGCGGCACCGATGCGCCGGTGGAGACCAGCCGCGGCGCCCGGCGGGGCTACCGCGTCCCGAAGGAGCCTTTCCTTCTCGACCCGCTGCTGTAGACGGCAGGAGCGAAGCGCCACCCGGCACCGCCTCGCGGTGCGGAGCCCGGCCGGCGAGGCGCCGGCTTCGGCGGCCGGGTGCTTCAGGGGACGCGGCGCGCCCGGGCGCGCAGACGAGACACGGCCGAGATGCATCATTTCCAATACCGCGACGGGCGCCTGCACGCCGAGGACGTCGACCTGACCGGCCTCGCCGCTGTGGTCGGCACCCCGTTCTACTGCTACAGCACCGCCACCCTGGAGCGGCATTACCGCGTGTTCGCGGAGGCCTTCGCGGGCGACGACGCGCTGGTCTGCTTCGCCATGAAGGCGAATTCGAACCAGGCCGTGCTGCGGACGCTGGCGGCCCAGGGCGCCGGCATGGACATCGTCTCGGGGGGCGAGCTGCACCGGGCGCTGGCGGCCGGGGTCGATCCCGGGAAAATCGTCTTCTCGGGCGTCGGCAAGACCCGCGCCGAGATGGAGGCCGCGCTCAAGGCCGGCATCTACTGCTTCAATGTCGAGAGCGAGCCGGAGCTCGCGGCCCTGTCGGCGGCGGCGGTCGGCCTCGGCGTCACGGCGCCGGTCTCGATCCGGGTGAATCCGGACGTCGATGCCGGCACGCACGCCAAGATCTCCACCGGCAAGTCCGAGAACAAGTTCGGCATTCCGATCAACCGGGCACCCGCGGTCTATGCCGCCGCCGCGTCGCTGCCGGGCCTCGCGGTGCACGGCGTCGACATGCATATCGGCAGCCAGATCACCGATCTCGCGCCCTTCGCCGACGCGGCGCGCCTGCTCGCCGGCCTCGCCCGGCAGCTCCTGGCGGCGGGCCATCCCCTGCGCCACATCGACTTCGGCGGCGGCCTCGGGATCCCCTACCGCGACGACAACGCCCCGCCCCCGGACCCGGCCGCCCTGGCGGCGACGCTCCGGCCGCATTTCGCCCCGCTGGGTCTGAGGCCGGTCTTCGAGATCGGCCGGATGATCGCCGGCAATGCCGGGATCCTGGTGACCCGGGTGCTGTACGTGAAGCGGACGGAGGGGCGCACCTTCGTGATCGTCGACGCGGCGATGAACGACCTGATCCGCCCGACGCTGTACGAGGCGTATCACGGCCTGCGCCCGGTCATCGCGCCGGGTCCCGACGCACCGCGCCTCGTCGCCGACGTGGTCGGCCCCGTCTGCGAGAGCGGCGACTATCTCGCCCTCGGCCGCGAGATGGCGGCCGTGACGGCCGGCGACCTGATCGCCGTCATGAGCGCGGGCGCCTACGGGGCGGTCCAGTCCTGCACCTACAACACCCGGCCGCTGGTGCCGGAGGTGCTGGTGCGGGGCACGCGCGCCGCCGTGGTCCGGCCGCGGGTCGAGGTCGAGGCCCTCGTGGCCCTCGATCGCGTACCGGACTGGCTCGCGTGACCCCCGGGGCCGCGGCGGGCGCCCCACCGGCGGGTGATCGCCGAGCCGGGAGCCTGCCGCTCTCGATCTTCCTCATCGCCCACAACGAGGCGGACCGGATCGGCGCGACGATCCGGGCGGTGCGCGCCCTGAGCGACGACATCGTGGTGGTCGATTCCGGCTCCACCGACGGCACCCCGGCGCTCGCCACCGCGCTGGGCGCGCGGGTGATCCACAATCCCTGGCCGGGCTACGGCCGGCAGAAGCGCTTCGCCGAGGAGCAGTGCCGGCACGTCTGGCTCCTGAACCTCGACGCCGACGAGGTCGTGCCGGAGGCGCTCGCCCGGGAGATCCGCGGCCTGTTCGCGTCGGGGGAGCCGCGCCGGCCGGCGTGGCGGATCGGCATCGCCGAGGTCTTCCCCGGGGAGGCGCGCCCGCACCCGCTGGCCTACCGGCTGACCCCGGTGCGGCTCTACCGGAAGGACCGGGGGCGCTACGCCCCCTCCCCGGTCCACGACCGGGTCGTGCTGGAGCCCGGGGTGAGGCCGGGGCGGCTCCGGGGCGTGATCCACCACTTCTCGGTGCGCTCGCTCGGCGACCAGCTGGACAAGCTCAACCGCTATTCCGACCGGCAGGCGGACGACCTCGCGGCCCGGGGGGTGACGATCCCGGGCTGGCGGGTGTTCGTCGAGCTGCCGGGCAACTTCCTGAAGGCCTATCTCGGCCGGCGCCACTTCGTGCGCGGCACCTACGGCTTCCTGACCGCGATGAACTACGCGATCTCGCGCCACCTGCGCGTCGCCAAGCACTACGAGCGCCGCCGCCTCGCCGCCGCCAGCCGGGATCGGGTTGACCCGTCCGATCCGACCTTCTAGAGCCAGAGCGCCGGAGACGTGGCCGAGCGGCTGAAGGCACTCGTTTGCTAAATGAGCATGCCCCGAAAGGGGTATCGAGGGTTCGAATCCCTCCGTCTCCGCCAAATAGCCCATTGAAATCATTGATATATTCCGCCTTCTGGCGGACCCTGGACGTCACACCGCCCCGTGACAGCCAGGACCTCGCCCGGCCGCACGACGGGGCGACCGTCGTCGTGCCCCGCCACGCTCCGCATCCGGACAGCCTGCCATCTCGGCACGCCGATCTCGACTGGTGCGACGCGTCCGACCTGTCGGGGCTGATCGAGGAGCGTGGCCCGGACCTGTGGGCTCACGGCCACGTCCACCGGCATGCCGATTACCGGGTGGGGCGCACCCGCATCGTCTGCAACCCGCGTGGGCATGCCGACGAGGGGACCGACTTCATCCCCGACATAATCGCCGAGGTCGAGTAACCATCACAGACAGCAGTGCGCGCCGTAAGACCGATGACATCGACCAAAACACACTCCCGCCGGTGGCGAGACGATAGGGTAAAACGCCGTTCCATCCCCATCTACGAGGCGTAGGGGCGGATCGCTCCGATGGGGAAGCGACAATGAGCGGCGAGAAGGCGGTGCTGGCAGGCGGCTGCTTCTGGGGCATGCAGGACCTCATCCGACGCCAGGAGGGTGTGATATCGACCCGCGTCGGCTACACGGGCGGCGACGTGCCGAACGCGACCTATCGCAACCACGGCTCGCACGCCGAAGCCATCGAGATCACCTACGATCCGGCCAGGACGAGCTTCCGCCGCATGCTGGAATTCTTCTTCCAGATCCACGATCCCACGACGCTGAACCGGCAGGGGAACGACCGGGGTGCAAGCTACCGCTCGGCGATCTTCTACGGGGACGATGACCAGCGGCAGGTGGCCGAGGACACCATCGCCGATGTCGACGCCTCCGGCTTGTGGCCCGGGAAGGTGGTCACCGAAGTGGTTCCGGCGGGTCCGTTCTGGGAAGCGGAACCGGAGCATCAGGACTACTTGGAGCGCCGCCCCGACGGGTACACCTGCCACTTCGTCAGACCACAGTGGGTGTTGCCAGTCAGGTCTCCGGCCACTCAGGAAAGCCGAGGCTGATCGCGCGATCAGCGAGCGACCGGACGGTTCGACCTCCGTCCGGCGCCGGAGGAAACGGGATAAGGGCGCCGCGCATCACCACCCCGTCAGCCGACGGGATCCGCATGCGCCAGCCGGAGACGCAGGAGCCGTAGCAGGCGACCTGCCATAGCCGTTGGGCGCTCAGGCTGCCTTGGAAAGTATCCCGGGCTCGCTCACGGTTGCGAAGAGCAAGTTGAGGCCCTCCGCCAGGGTGGGGTGAGCCAGGATGCCGTCGCGCAGGGCCGTGTAGGGAAGGCCGCCGAGCATCGCCATCTGCACCGTCGCCACGACCTCGCCAGCCTGGGCGCCCAGCATCGCGAACCCAAGGATGCGGTCGTCGTCGCCGACGAGCGCCTTCATGAAGCCCGTCCGCTCCGAGAGCGTGCGCGCCCGAGGGACGGCATCCATTGCGAGCCTCGCCAAGCGGTAGGGGATGCCGCCTTGCCCTGCCTCGCGCTCGCTCAGGCCCACTCGGGCGAACTCGGGCTCGATGAACACGCTGTACGGCACCAGCCGGCCTAGCGTCGTCCGGTCCCCGCCGACGATGCCGCTTTTCGCCACCCGGTAGTCGTCGAGCGCGACATGGGTGAACATCGGGCTGCCGGCGACCTCGCCCAGCGCCCAGATGCCGGGCGCGCTGGTGGCCAGGCGCTCGTCGACCTCGATGAAGCCGCGCGCATCGAGCGTCACCTCGGCGATGTCGAGCCCGATATCCCTGGTCATCGGCTCGCGGCCGGCCGCGACGAGGATGTGCGAACCCGTGAGGCTGCGGCCATCATCGAGCCGGACAGCGACGGTCTCGCCGGAACGGCCGGTGACCCCGGCGGTCCGGGCCTCCAGGGTCAGATGGATACCGTCAGCCAGAAATAAGTCCCGGATCGCGGACGCGACGTCGATGTCCTCGCGCCCGGCTAGCTGAGGCCCATGCTCGATGATGGTCACTTCGGCCCCGAGATGCCGGAAGGCCTGTGCCATCTCCATGCCGATGTAGCCGCCGCCGACCACCAGCAAATGCGCCGGCAGAACGTCGAGCTTCAGCGCCTCGACATGGGTGAGCGGCGACGCCTCGCGCAGGCCCGGCACCGGCGGGATGGCGGCACGCGTTCCGAGGTTCAGGTAGATGCGTTCCCCCGTGAGCCGACGCGTGCCGCCCTCGGCCGCAACCTCGATCACCCGGGGCTCGATGAACCGACCCCAGCCGAGCACGAGCTCGAACCCACTCGCGGCGAACGCCTTGGCGTTGACCTCGACCATGCCGGCCACGATCTCCGCGGTACGGGCGGCCACGCGGTGCATGTCGATGGCGGGCTCGTCGGGCTGCACGACCCCGAACTCAACCGCGCGCCGGGTCAGGTGCGCGACCTGGGCGCTGCGGACCAGCGCCTTCGTCGGGATGCAGGCGATGTTGATGCAGGAGCCGCCGATCATCCCGGCCTCGACCACGGCGACGCGCTTGCCGGCCTTGGCCTGGTCCATCGCCAGCGTCTTACCGGCCTTGCCGCCGCCCAGGATCAGGATGTCGTAGCGTTCGACCGCGTCCATGATGGCCTCCTTCACTGACCGAGTGGCTTGAGATCCCCCAGGACGGTCGGGATCAGCTCGGACACGGTGGGGTGGATCGGCACCGCCCATTGCAGGGTCGGTGCGGTCGCGCCCGCGTTCATCATGTCGAGGATGCCGTGCACGGCCTCGTCGCCGCCGGTGCCCAGGATCGCCGCGCCCAGGATGGCCTGGCTCCCGGCATCCACCAGCACCTTCATGAACCCCTTGGTCTCGCCCTTCTCCACGGCGCGGCCCACCCGGGTCATCGGCCGCGTGCCCATCAGCGCCGGGCGGCCGCTCGCGCGCACCTCGGCTTCGCTCATGCCGACGCGACCTAGAGGCGGGTCGATGTACAGGGCGTAGCCCGGGATGCGGTCGCTGACCCGGCGGCTCGCCCCGTCGAGGAGGTTGGCGGCCACGATCTCGAAGTCATTGTAGGCCGTGTGGGTGAAGGCGCCTCGCCCGTTGCAATCACCCAGCGCGTAAACGCCCGACACGGTGGTCTGGAGGCCGTCGTCGACGGTGATGTAGCCGCGGGCGTCCGTGGCGATGCCGGCCGCTTCGAGGCCGAGATCCTCGGTGTTGGGCTGGCGGCCCACGGCGAGCAGCACGTGTGAACCGACCACCTCCGGCTCGCCCTCGGTGCAGTTCACCCCGACGGCGACCCCGTCGGCGTGGGGCGCGAACCGGATGCATTCGGCGTCCAACCGCAGGGCGATGCCCTCGTCGCGCAGGATGCCGGCGACCGCCTCGGAGATGTCCAGGTCCTCACGGCCGACCAGCCGCGGCCCCATCTCCACGACGGTGACCTGGCTGCCGAAGCGGCGATAGGCTTGGGCGAACTCCAGGCCGATGTAGCTGCCGCCCACCACCACGAGGTGCTCGGGCACCGTATCGAGCTGCAGCAGCGTCGTGTTGGTCAGGAACGGTACGGCATCGATGCCCGGCAGGGCGGGTACGTGCGCCCGGCCCCCGACGTTGATGAAGATGCGCTCCGCCTCCAGCACCTCGTCGCCGACCGCCACCGCATGCCCGGATACGAACCGGGCCTGTCCGGTGATGACGGTGCAGCCCTCCATGCCGCGAAGCCACCCCTCGACGCCGGCCCGCGCCTTGGCGGAGACGCCCTGCTGCCGCGCGGCGACCGCCCGGGCGTCGATGCCCACGGGTCCCTGAAGCACGACGCCGTACTCGGCGGCGCGGCGGGCGAGGTTGGCTGCGTAGGCGCTCGCCACGAGGGTTTTGGTCGGCATGCAGCCGGTGTTCACGCAGGTGCCGCCGAAGAGCTTGCGCTCGATCACCGCGACCCGCTGGCCGGCGGCGGTGAGGCGTCCGGCCAGCGGCGGCCCGGCCTGGCCGGCGCCGATGACGATGGCGTCGAACCGGCGCCCCATCACAGCGCCCCCAGGATGAGCGCGCCGCCCAGGACGGCGACCGCATCCTCGATGAGGGCGGCCGACCGGTCCTTGCCGAAGGAGGCCGCGAGGCGTCCTCGCACCTCGGCGCCCCCGAGGGTCCCGATCACGGCGCCGACGACGCCCGCCACGAGCCCTCCGACGAGCTGCCCGGATGGGATGCCGATTGCCGCTCCGCTCAGGGCGCCGCTGAGTAGCCGGGGGGCAAACTGCATCGGCACCTTGCGGCTCGGGGTGCTCGGCAGTTGGTCGGTGACGAACTCGCCCAGGGCCAGGACCGTGAACACGTAGGGCGTGAACCGATAGCCCAGGAAGGCGAGCCAGGAGCCGTCGAGGTTGAGCAAGCCCAGCGCGGCCGCCCAACTGGCGATGGCCGGAGCCGTGAAGGCGCGCAGTCCGGCGATGACGCCGACGAGCAGTGCGAGAAGGAGCATCGTCATGGGTCGGTACCTCCGGGTTCAGATGCAGGTTGCGGACCGCCAAGCCCCTCCGTCGATGCGGCGGCATGACAGGACGCCCGCAGTCGATGGATGCGGGACGCGGGAGGTCACCGGAGACGGCCGACCTCTTTCCATGACGGTCTCAGGAGTTCCGCGGAGGGCCGGCCGAAGGGAGACCCAGCCGTGGCGGCCATCTCAGGTGCGGTCGTGCATGCCGAGATAGTCGATCTTGCCGAGGGGGACGCCGAGGTGACGCAGGATGTCGTAGGCGGTCGTGACGTGGAAGAAGAAGTTCGGCAGCGCGAAGGTCAGAAGGTAGGCGTCGCCTGACAGCGTCGCCTTGAGCGCTCCGCCACCGAACGTGATCTCCCGCGCCTCGCTGCCCTCCAGCGCCTCGGGGGTGACCGTCTCCAGGTAAGACACCGTTCGCGTGCACCGGAGGCGCAGATCCTGGAAGGTCGTCTCCTCGTCCGCGAGGGACGGACCCGACCCGCCGGTGAGGCGCGCGGCCGCGTACTTGGCCGTGTCGCTCGCCCGCTGCACCTGACCCGAGAGGGGGAACATGTCGGGCGCGAGGCGGGCCGCCACCATGGCGGCGGGATCGACGCCCGCGTCGCGGGCATGGGCCTCGCCCTTGGCGAGCAGGTCCGACAGCACACCGAGCCCGCGGGTGAGGACGGGGACCGAGGCTTGGTACATCGAGAGGGGCATCGCTGTGTTCTCCGCTGTCAGGACCGTTGACGCCAGCAAACGCGACCTCGAATGCTGGCCTCAGCCCTCGGGCCGAAGCTGTGCCGGGGGGACGACCGGGTCGATGGTCCCCTTGGCGACATCGTACACCAAGCCGGAGACCATGAAGCCACCGGGAAGGTTGAAGCGACCGAACCGAGAGGCGCCTGCTGGTCTCGATCCCTATCGTACTCGGCCCGTTCGAGCTCCCGACATGCCTGTTGGGTCGACGTCCGCCTTCAAGGCGGCGCCGTCGGTGGCCCCAGTGGCATCGCCGACCAAAACCTCGCGCTGCATCGTTCAACCCTCTCGCCTTTGCCTCGGCCCTTGCCTCGTCTCGGGCCCTGCGTGAGCTCACCTCGGGGACGAGTGACTGAACTCATGGACGAAGAGGGCCCGGCCTTCGATGCGCCGACATGATCCCGGTCAGGCGTCGGCTTCCGGCCGCAGCCGTCTGGACGGAACGACGATGTCCGTGCGCCCGGTCGCGACGTCGTAGACCACCCCCGTGACGACGATACCCGCGGGCAGTCGCAGGTTGGCCTTCAGGGCCGCAACGTCCACGGCCACGGCTTTGTAAGGGTCGGTGACGGCCAGATCGTCGAGGGTGGCCTGATCCACTCGCAGGTACTCGGCGATGAGGTCGGGCGCCAGCCGGAACGCGATACTGATGCCGCAATCGGTATGGTGGAGCTTGATCAGGTTCCAGCCCTCGCCGATATCCTTGCCGGCGCCCTGGGCCACCTTCCTGAGGATCGCCATCGTCTGGAGCGTCGTCATGTCGATGCGGCCGGCGACGTTCCGGATGACGACAGCCTCGCCGGGCTTGAGATTGAAGACGTCCGCGGGATCGACCCGAGGGTCGACGCAGCCGACGATGATCGTCTTCATTGACGGCAGCATCTTCAGGTCCGCGGAGAAGGTCCTCTCGGCAAAGTCTTGATTGCGTTGCGTCAGCGTCTCGATGAATTCCATGATGCTCTCCTGGTCCCGTCGGGTCTGGCTGAAGGGAGACTCACTTCGCGGGATCCTTCGCGGGATCAGCCAGGAGCATGCGAAGTGGGCTGATGGGTCCGAGGGGGATGAGCTGGAACTTCATCAGTCCGGCCGGCCCGAAAGGCAGCTTTTCCAGGAGAGCCTTCGCCTCGCCGGGGTCGGTGACGTTCATGAGGAACACCACCCCGCTCTGGTCCTGCTTCACGAACCATTGGTCGATCTTGCTGTCCAGGTAGAGGCGTACTGTCGCCCGCACCTCGTCGGGCAACACCTTCTGCCACTCCGCCGGTGTGGCAGTCGCGGTGAAGCTGCCTATGGCGAGAACCTTGGTCGTCGGCACGGGTGCGGGAGCCCGCGAGGACATCGGTTCCGGAGCGGCGGGCCCTTGGGCCTGGGCGGCACTCGGGAGCGTCGTCAACGTGGCCAGTGCGAGCAACGCGATCCCTCGTCCGATGCCGGGCCCAGTGCCAAGGCCCTTGAGTGAGCGTCCGACGCGGCGGCTCATGACAGCATCTCCGCAGCCACGAGGGCAGGCTCGTCGAGCTGCAGCCAGTGCCCGGCCGGAAGCAGGCTCAGCGAGGCGTTCTTCAGGTAGGAGCCGAACTCGCGCGCATTATCCGCGGTGAGGTAAGGGTCGTTCTCTCCCCAGATGATCTTCACGGGGACGTCGAGTTTCCCCAGCTCCGGGATCCGTGCCGCATTGCGGTCGAGCTCGTCGAAGAATTGCGCTGTCATCTGCACGAAGGCCGGTCCCGCGCCGTCCTGGCGGAAGTTCCTGTCGATGACCGGGCCGAGGAAGGCGTCGTAGTGCGCCTTGTGCTTGTCCGCGAGGCTGTTCTTGAACGCCTCGCGCTGGAAGTTCACGATCCAGCCGAACTGCTCCGGGCTCTGGATGATGGCCCCGGCCAGCGCCGCGAGAGGGCGCGTGCCGAATAGCGTGATGAGTTCCGGCCACCGTGCGGACGGTGACGCGGCGAAGGCGGCGTTGAGGATGACGAGGGCCGCGGTCTGGTCCGGATGCTCGATGGCGAAATTCAGCGCCGCGGCACCGGAAGAATCGTGTGCGACCGGCACGATCTGGCCGAGCCCCAGCTGGTCGACGACCGCTTCCAGGTCGCCGAGCTGCTGCCGGAAGCTGTAGTTCGCGGCTTCAGGCTTCTCCGACTGACCGAAGCCGAGGAAGTCGAAGGTCACCACGCGGCGGCCGGCGGCGACGAGATGCGGAACGAGATCGTCGTAGATGTGCATGTTGTCGGGAAAGCCGTGCATGAGCACGAACGCAGGTCCGGCACCGGCATAGTCACGAGCATGGACGATCCCCTGCTGTACTTTGACCGGACGCTCGACGAAGGCCGGACCGCCGTCCGCTTGGTGATGTGATGGCTGGGTCATGATGCATGCCTCTCCGAATAGTGCATGTACAACATAGCGCGTAAAACTCAGGCTCCTGCCGGGTCGGACAGGATACCGTTGGCGATGGCCATCACGGCGTCGGTACCGCCCTGACCGAGCACCACCTTGGCCTCTGCCTGAGCCTTGCGCCAAGCCGGCGCCGCCCTGATCAGGAGAGCCCTACCGGCCTCGGTCAGGACGAGGGGTCGGATCCGGCCGTGTACGCGGGTCGGATCTTCCTCCGCCCAGCCATCGGCCAGGATAACCTTGAGATTGCGCGACAGGGTCGAGCGATCCTGACGATGATACCGCCCGATCTGCGCCCGACTGGCGGGTTCGAGCTTGCCGATGACGACGAGAAGGACGAATTGCGCGGCGCCGATCCCGAAGGGTTGCAGCGCCTCATCGTGGATGGCCGTGATGACGCGCGAGATGAGACGGGTCCGCATGAGCACGCAGGTGCTGCCGATCTCCTCGATGAGGTCTAGCTCTGCGCCCTGGGGGTTTCCTGTTTCCATTCAAACCATATGATGCATATGCATCATTGCGTCAAGTGATCGGCGCCAAATTTGTCCTGCAGTCCATAGACCGCTTCGGGACACGCTCCTCAGCCTTTTCGGTCCTCCACCATCCAACCGGCGGCACCGGCGGCGATGCAGGCCACGACGTTCGCGACGACGGCGACGTGGAAGGCATCGATCAGCTTGGAGCCACGGGCGGCGAGGATGCCACCGATCAGGCTCGTGGCCACGAGACCACCCGCACGGGCAACGGCGCTGTTGAACCCCGAGGCGGAGCCGCTGTGGCGCTCATCGACGGCCCCGAGCACCGCGGTCGTGAGCGGTGCCACGGCACAGGCCATGCCGAGCGCCGCGACGACGAGGCCGGGCAGAACCGTCGACCCGTAGCCAGTGTGCTCGCCGATGCGCAGAAGCAGCAGGAACCCGGCCGCAACGACCAGGGGACCTGCCGTCAAAAGGGGCCTGGACCCGATCCGGCCCGCGAGGCCACCGAGAACTGGCGATGCGATGGCGATCACGAGCGGCAAGGGCAGGAGCGCCGCCCCGGCGGCCGTGCTTGAATACCCCGACGCCTCGATCAGGATGTACGGCAACAGGACAAGCATGGCTCCGAGCGCCCCGTAGAGGAGGAGCGTCAGCATCGTGAGGCCGGCGAAGGACCGCGTGCTGAACAGGGCAAGCGGCATCATGGCTCGGTCCCCCTGACGTCGCTCCCACAGGACGAAACCGAGGAGGAGCGAAGCGCCAGTGGCGAGAAGCGCCAGAGCCTCCCTGGCGAAACCCGCATCACCGGAGCCCGCGATGAGGCCCCAGGTCATCGCGCCGAGCCCAAGCGTCGCCAGGATCGCACCGCCGATATCGAGGTGGCCGTCGTCGGCGGCGCGGTCGGCCGTGACGTAACGCGAGGCCAGGAAAACGGCACCGCAGGCGAGTGGCAGGTTGACGAGGAACATCGCCCGCCAGCCGATCCCGTCGATCAGCCAGCCTCCGAGGACCGGACCGATGGCCGCAGTCGCCGCACCAGCCGCGGACCAAGTGCCCACCGCGCGGCCGCGTGCCTCCCCGGTGAACGTGTCGCTGAGGATAGCTAGGCTGTTCGGTAGGAGAAGCGCGGCTCCGACACCCTGACCGAGGCGGGCGGCGACGAGGATCGCGAGGTTCGGTGACAGGCCGCAGGCCACGGAGGCGACCGCGAACAGAAGCACCCCGAGGATCAGGGTTCGACGGCGTCCGATCCGGTCGCCGAGCGCCCCGCCCAGGAGGAGCAATGCGGTGAGCGGCAGGAGGTAGCCGTTAATCACCCATTGCAGACCCGACGCGCCGCCAGCGAGGTCCCGGCCCAGCGCGGGCAGGCCGACATTCACCACCGACCCGTCCACGAAGGCAAGGCTCGACGCGAGAATGCAGGTTGCCAGTGTCAACCGTGGGTGTGCCGTGAGTTCGCTCGAACGAGTGCCTTCGAATCTGGCGGGTGGCGATGTGTGCAAGGAGGAATCCTATCCGTGAGGAGGTGCGGGACTGCGGCGTATGGCGATGCTTGAGCATGGACCGATAACTCGCTTGACACGTTGGTGCATATGCATCATCTGGCGCTCATGGGAAGGCGAGCTGGCCTCGTTGGCGGTAAAAAGGCGCTCGCGGAAGTCGCGAGCCACTGCGTCGCGACGCGGGCTCGGCTTCTCTCCCGGGTGCTGACTGGCATCTATGACGACGCCTACCGCCCCTTCGGGGTCAATGCTCCGCAGCTGATCCTCCTCACGGTCGTCTCGCGGATCGGGCCGGCGAGCCGCGCGGAGATCGGCCGCTTCAACCATCAGGATCGCTCCACCCTGTCCCGCAACCTGGCCCCCATGCTCTCGGCCGGATGGATCCAAGAAATCGAGCGTGCGGGTAAGGGGCGTGCAAGGCCCCTCGCCATCACCGAGCGTGGCCGACAGCTGCTCCTTTCCACCGTCCCCGCCTGGCGCTGCGCGCAGGCTGAGGCGGTGGCGATCCTCGGTGAGGCCGCTGCCGCCGCCATCACGGAGATCGGCGACAGCCTCATTAAGGCGTAAGCGCGCGGTGTATGTTGCATATACACCTTTTGTGCGTGTTGCTCTTCTAAGGCAGGCCCCGAACCAAACCGGAGAACGAACGTCATGACCATCGTCAAAGCCGCCGCTGTCCAGCTCAGCCCCGTGCTCTACAGCCGGGAGGGCACGGTCGACAAAGTCGTCAAGAAGATCCTGGAACTTGGCCGGAAGGGCGTTCAGTTCGCGACCTTTCCCGAGACCGTGGTTCCCTACTATCCCTACTTCTCGTTCGTTCAGTCGCCATACGAGATGGGTGCGGAGCACTACAGGCTGCTCGAACAGTCCGTAGAAGTTCCGTCGGTGACGACCGTGGCCATCGGCGAGGCCGCGAGGCAGGCCAAGATGGTCGTCTCCATCGGCGTGAACGAGCGGGACGGCAGGACGATCTACAACACCCAGCTCCTGTTCGACGCCGACGGCTCGCTGGTCCAGCGCCGGCGTAAGATCTCTCCGACCTACCACGAGCGCATGGTCTGGGGCATGGGTGACGGTTCCGGCCTGCGCGCCGTCGACACCGCCGTGGGTCGGGTCGGCCAGTTGGCCTGCTGGGAACACTACAACCCGCTGGCGCGATACGCGCTCATCGAGGACGGCGAGCAGATACATTCGGCGATGTATCCGGGCTCCTTCGCCGGCGACCTCTTCTCGGAGCAGATGTCGGTCAGCATCCGCATGCATGCCCTTGAGGCGGCCTGTTTCGTCGTCAACGCGACCGCATGGCTCGACTCCGACCAGCAGGCTCAGATTCTCGCCGACACCAAGACGACCGACCTCGGCCCCCTCTCAAGTGGGTGCTTCACGGCGATCATATCGCCCGAGGGCGAGTTCATGGGCGGGGCGCCCCTGCGCGAGGGTGAGGGGGAGGTCATCGCTGACCTCGATTTCTGGCAGATCGACAAGCGCAAGCGGCACATGGATGCGCGCGGACACTACAGCCGTCCGGACCTCCTGAGCCTGATGATCGACCGGACACCACGTCGTCATGTCTACGAACGGGACGACCGTCCCGGTTTCGTTGAACGCCACGCGCCGGCATCATCGGTAATCAACAATACTGCCGAGAGCGTCTGAGCCGCCCGCGTGGTCTACCACACGGCTCCGCACCAAGCTTAATGGGGCACGTTCCAAACCTGTGCGCCCTTCGTGAAGATCGCAAAGAGTGGTTCTGCAATGGGTTTCGACCGTGAGGCCGGGACCGCGAACTTTCAGCGGTTGGCCCCAGGGTCACGCCGGCGGTGGTCTTGTCGCTAGAGCGACGAGGTCGGATACCCGTGAGAGGAAGAGTTTGAGAACTTCCGGCGCATGCTCCCGGCGGTACCCGAGAACGAGATCGATCCCCGGAGGCTCCCCATCCGTGCTCAGGGGGCGGCTGATGACCGACCAGGGCAGGAAGTTGCGCGCGTACGCTGGCAGCAGCGCCACGCCCCGGGTGGATGAGACGAGCGACATCGCCATCGAGAGGTTGTCGACTTCGTGCGCCGGCGTGAGGTCGAGGCCGAACTGCGCGAGGTAGTCGTCGATTATGGTCCGCAAGGTCGGGGCGTTCCGGGCCACGATGATGAACGGGTCGTCGACAAGATCCTTGAGGCTGACCGCGTCCCGCTTCGCGAGGCGATGGTCGCTGGGAAGGACGACCACGAGCGGGTCCGTCGCGAGCGTCACGAAGGCCAGGTCCGGCATGTCGGCCTCGCGCCGCATGAACGCGACGTCGACCTTCCCCTGCATCAGCGCAGAGGCGAGGTCCGGCGAGGCCTGGCTTGAGATGGTGACGTCGACCTCCGGCAGCACGTCCCGCAGGACGCTGATCGCCCCTGCCAGCCAGTCGACCTCGTAGCCGGTCAGGAAGCCCAACACGAAGGTTGGCTTCACCGGACGGGCCGCTCGAACCGCCGCCTCCTTGGCAGCCTCTACCTGCGCGAGGGCGAGGCGGGCATGCTCCAGGAAGGCGCGGCCGGCCGCGGTCATCTCCACGCCGCGCACGCTCCGGGTGAGCAGCGGCACGCCGATCTCATATTCCAAATCCCGGATCTGCCGGCTCAGGGAGGGCTGGGCCGTGTGCAGTCGGTGCTCGGCAGCCAGCGTGAGGCTGCCTTCTTCGGCGACCGCCACGAAGTAGCGCAGGTGCCGCAGCTCCAAAACTCGGCTCCATGCCTACGAGGTATGCCCACAAACCTACAAAGTCTTTTCCGAACACGCCAGGGCCACTTAGCTGAATCCTCGCAGGCGGCGGTTCTCACGCCGCCAAGACCGGAACGAAGTGCCTCGTGCACGGACCGTTCTCGGATCAGATCGAGGCACACCATGAGCAAGCAAGTCGTTTTGATCACCGGCGCTCTCACCGGCATCGGTCGTGCCGCTGCCCTGGGCTTTGCCAAGAGCGGCAGCACCGTCGTCATCTCCGGTCGGCATGAGGAGGCTGGCCAAGCCCTCGTCGCTGAGCTGAAGGAATTCGGCACGGAAGCCGCCTTCATCAGGGCGGACGTGCGCCGTGATGAGGAGGTCGCAAGCTTGGTCGATCAGGTTGTCGAGCGTTTCGGACGCCTGGACGCGGCGGTCAACAACGCCGGCACCGAAGGGCGGCCCGGACCGGTGACCGAGCAGGATGCGGAGAGCTACGCAACGACCTTCGACACCAATGTCCTCGGCACGCTGCTCAGCATGAAGCACGAGCTTCGCGTCATGCAGGCACGGGGCGCCGGCAGCATCGTCAATATCTCCTCGACCTACGGCCATGGTGGAGCTGCCGGGGCCTCGATCTACGCGGCCAGCAAGCACGCGGTGGAGGGCCTGACGAAGTCGGCGGCCCTGGAGGCGGCGGGGTCTGGCGTCCGCGTGAACGCGGTGGCTCCGGGCCCGACCGACACCGGCATGCTCGACCGCTTCACGGGCAGCGCCGAGCGCAAGGCCGGCCTCGTCTCGGGCGTGCCGCTCCGGCGCGTGGGTGACCCTGACGAGGTCGCGAACGCCATCGTGTTCCTGGCCTCGGACCAGTCCTCGTTCACGACCGGCCAGATCCTGTCCGTGGACGGCGGCAAGTCCGCCGCCTGAGCACGACCCGAAGGTGCGAAGCCCAGGAGGCGAACATGGACCAGACACGCTCTGCCAGCGGCAAGCCGATCAAGGTTCCCGGCCCCAGCCACCCCATCGAGATCGCGACGAACCCGAACCGCGTGGTGGTCACGGTCGCCGGCCGGGTCATGGCCGACACCAGAAACGCGCTGACCCTGCGCGAGGCGGCCTATCCGGCGGTGCAATACATCCCCCGCGAGGATGTTGACATGGCGCTGCTCGCGCGCACCGAGCACGCCACTTACTGCCCGTACAAGGGCGACTGCGCCTACTTCAGCATCCCGCTCGGCGGCGAGCGCTCGGTGAACGCAGTCTGGTCCTACGAGGCTCCCTACGAGGCTGTCGAGGCGATCAAGGACCACGTCGCCTTTTACTCCAACCGCGTCGACGCCGTCGAGGAGCGGCCGGGGTCATAGACCCTCACCCCTCCTCCTTTCTGACTGCAGCAAACCCTCTCGAAGAACCGGCACCGCACCGCCGACGCCCTCGCGCCAGCGGAGGCGGTCGGCTGCGCAATCGCCTCCCTCGATAGAAGACTTGTCATGACAAACCTCACCGGCAAGACCGCCCTCGTCACCGGCGGCTCGCGCGGCATCGGCCGTGCCGCCGCCCTCGCCCTCGCCAGCGCCGGCGCACAGGTGCTCGTCCACTACGGCCGTGCCGAAGCCGAGGCCGACGCAGCGGTGGCCGAGATCCAGGCCGCTGGCGGTCGCGCCGAGAAGATCGGCGCGGACCTCTCGGATCCGCAAGGGGCCCACACCCTGGCTGCCCGGACGCGAACCATCGTCGGGGACCGGCTCGACGTGCTCGTCGTCAACGCTGGCATCTCCAAGGCCGTGTCCATCGAGGAGACCACGGTCGCCGACTTCGACGCGCTGTTTGCGGTCAACGTGCGGGCGCCATACTTCCTCGTCCAGCAGCTCCTGCCCATCCTCGGCACCGGCTGCAGCGTGATCTTCACCGCCTCACTCGGCGCGCGCGCCGCAGTCCCCAACCTCGCGGCCTACGCGGCCAGCAAGGGCGCCGTCGCCACGCTCGTGACGCAACTCGCTGCGGCGCTCGGCGGCCGCGGCATTCGGGTGAACGCCGTCGCGCCCGGCGTGATCGACACCGAAATGTCGAGCTTCGCCAAGACCGAGAAGGGCCGTGGCTTCATCCTCGGCATGCAGGCCCTAAAGCGCATCGGCAAGCCCGACGATGTCGGAGGGGTCTTCGCCTTCCTCGCCTCCGACGCAGCCCGCTGGATGACCGGCGACACCGTCCACGTTGACGGCGGCTCGAAGCTTTGAGGTGCGCAGGAACGATGCCCGCCGCGCTTGCGAGGTACAGCGAACCCGGAGTCCCGCCTATTGCGGCCGCCGTGTCGAACGCGGTGTTCGTCCCAACGGGCCACTGTAAGAAATGTCACGCTTGGTACCCATTCTTGGACGTCCGAGATGGGTGGTTTGCGGACGTCCAGCGCGCTGCCACACTCGATCCGATGGACGACGCGATCACGACCGCCTTCACATCCCTGATCGGTCTGCCCTGTTGGGGCGTCCAGCGGGGGCACGGCAGCATGCTCACCTTCGAGTTCGGTCCGCCCTACCTCCGGATCAGGGAGCCCTACGTCTCAAACTCGCCCGCGGCCTGGATACGTGAGCGGGCCGCGCGGCGGCGCATCCGACCCTGCGGGGCGTGGCACCTGTTCATCTTCTGCTGCCACTGGCGCATCGCCGTCTCCGGCGAGGTGTTGGCGGAAGACGAGAGCCCGGTCGATCAGATCGAGGCCGCGGTACACGCGGTGGATGGACAGAAGCTGACGATGTTCGCGCTTGATGCCGTCACCTGCACGACGACGTTCGCGTTTGATCTTGGGGCCAGCCTGACGACGTGGCCCTACGCGGACGAGATCGACGAGCCGTGGTCGCTATATCAGCCCGAGGGGCAGGTCCTGGCTTATCGAAGCGACGGCTGCCGCAGCCTCGGTTCGGCCGACGAGGACCCCGACCGCCACGTCTGGATACCCGTCGATCAGGACGTGCGTGTCCCTTAGCGCCGGGTCGTCCGAGAAGGGTGTGAACCGGCCGCTCACCGGTCAGTCCGTACATCCGCGAAAGTCTTACTGACGCGAACCAGAGTGACCACGTCGTCCGTCTCAACCTCACACCACGAACTATCGATAGCCCGGAGTATCACCCAAGGCGTGCCATCTCCGTCGTCGTAGGCAGAGAACTCGCCCCAGATGACCTGTTCCACCTGACCGAAAATCTGACCCAACACGACGCCGGAAACACGCTTTAAAGATTGGCAGAGCGCCTCAAGATGAATTGCCCCTTCGCCCGTAGCGGAGAGGGTTTCGTTGAAGCGGGCGACCCCGGCAACCTGCCATGAGGCCCGGATCGCGCGCTCACCGAGCATCGGCAGTACAAGGCGAGGATCAACTACAGCGGCGTGCTGCGGCTCAAGGTCATGGATTTGTAACGTCGGCATCGTCCAGCCCCCGCGTGAGGCTATTCTGGCATGGTGCTGAGCGTCTGCAATGGGTGGTTTTCTGCCCATCCGCTCTTGGACGCGGTTGCATCGAAGCGGACAATGCCGCAGGGGCCGCTCGCGACCCGTCTCGGACGCCGAGAAGGTCCGCTTGTGGGTGCATAGCCACTGCACGGGGTCCGCCACGCGTCAGTCGCTAACTGGACTCAAACCGGCGAGCAGGGGAGCGTGCGCCACAAGCCTGCGGAACAGGAAATCGTTGAACAGCCGCACGCGCTTCGTCTTCCGCGCTTCCTCCTGGGTGAGGAGCCAGAGCGTCCCGTACATGTGCAGGTCGGTCCCCGGCACCCTGACCAGGAGGGGGTCGGCATCCCCGACGAAACACGGCAGCGTCGTGATGCCGAGCCCTTGCCGGACCGCCGCGAGCTGAGATCCGGCATCCGTGACCCTGAACGGGACTTCGGCGGCGCGAACCTCGCCCTCGCCGGCCCAGTCCGGGACCCCATGGGCGCTGATGACGATCCAGCGGATGGGATCGGGCGCGCCTGCACGCCGCGCGGCGATGCAGGCGCGGGAGACGTAGACGCCCCCGAACAGGTCGGGCCCCTTCAGGCCGTGGAGATTAAGCGGCAGGCTCTTGCGGTCGTAGACGACCCGGATCGCGACGTCGGCTTCCCGGTTCGTCAGGTTCGCCAGCTCGCCGGACGACGAGATGTCCATCTCGATGTCCGGATGCAGGCGCGCGAATTCGGCGAGGTCAGGCATGAGGAGGTGGGTCGAGAGGGGCGGCGCGAGTGTCACCCGCAGGAGCCCGCGCACGCTCTGGTCCCGACCGAAGACACGGCCCTCCAGCAAGTTCGAAGTCGCCTCCATCCGGTCCGCGAGTTCGAGGATCTCCTCGCCCGCGCTCGTGATGCGGTAGCCTGACGGCAGCTTCTCGAACATCTGAACGCCGAGGCGTTCCTCAAGCTGGCCGACACGCCGGAGCACGGTCGCGTGGTTCACGCCGAGGCGTTGGGCGGCCGCCCGCACCGAGCCGGCGCGCGCCACGGCCAGGAAATAGCGGACGTCGTCCCAGTCGATCATGGTGCGTCCTGGCACCGGGGGGCACCCCGTTCCGGGCTCGTGTGCCGACGTCCCGGACGGCAACGCATCTGCATCATTTGGATGGGGGCGTTGAGGTGGCCATGGGCCTGCCGGTTCTAGCCGGGGTTACCCGTCTCCGCTACCCGGCTTACGCGCCAGGTGGATCGATTTCGCACCACCGATGTGCGCACCTTCGCACTCAACATCCGGCGGCCACGGATGCATTTCGGGGCTCTGGGAGACATCCCCGGACGTCAGGAACGGAGCACCGGAGTGGCAGTCATGAAGAGACTCGAAGGCAAGGTCGCGGTCATCACCGGCGGAAACAGCGGGATTGGATTGGCCACGGCCAAGCGCTTCGTCGAGGAGGGCGCCCACGTCGTGATCACCGGGCGGCGGGAGAAGGAGTTGCAGGAGGCGGCGGCCTCGATCCGGGACAACGTCACGACGGTCGCGGGCGACGTCACCCGGCTGGAGGACCTGGACCGGCTCTATGCAGTCGTGAAGGAGAAGCACGGCCACATCGACGTGCTCTTCGCGAATGCCGGCTGGGGTGAACTCGCACCGCTCGCAGCGGCCACCGAAGCTCACTTCGACAAGACCTTCGACCTGAACGCGAAGGGGACGTTCTTCACCGTGCAGAAGGCCCTTCCCCTGTTCAGGGACGGGGGCTCGATCATCCTGACCTCCTCGGTCGCGAACGTGAGGGGAGACGCGGCCTTCACGGCCTACGCCGCCGCCAAGGCCGCCGTGCGCTGCTTCGCCCGCGGCTGGACGGCGGAGCTGAAGGATCGAAGGATCCGCGTGAATTCCATGAGCCCCGGCCCCATCGAGACTCCGGCCCTGGAGAAGGTGGGCCTCACCGCAGAGCAGGTCGAGCAGGCGGTCGCCAGTTTCGCCTCGCAGGTCCCGCTCGGCCGCAGGGGCAAGCCTGAGGAGGTCGCGGCCGCCGTCCTGTTCCTCGCTTCTGACGAAAGCTCCTTCGTCACCGGCGTGGATCTCGCCGTCGACGGCGGCATGGCCCAGGTCTGACCTGACGCCGTACTGGATCGGGGTAAGCCACCATGAGCACCGAGCAGAACGTCCGGACGGTGAAGGACTTCTTCGCCGCGATGGGCAAGGGCGACGGGGAGGCCCTCCTGGCGCTGGTCGCCGAGGACATCGAGTGGATCATCCCGGGCAAGGACTGGCCGCTGGCGGGAACGTATCGCGGGCAGGCGGGCCTGGCGCGGCTGCTCAAGACCGCGTCCGGGTCGATGGAGACGTCGACGGAGCCCCGGGAGTTCGTCGCCCAGGGCGACCGGGTGCTGGTGGTCGGCTTCGCCAGGGGGAAGGTCAAGGCCACGAACAAGCCGTTCGAGGATGACTGGGTCTTCGCCATCACGGTCCGGGACGGCAAGCTTACCCGCGTCCGGGAGTATGTCGACACCCAGGCCTTGGCGCGGGCCGCCGAGACGGAGACGGCCCCGGCGCGCTCGTCCACCGGGTCCTGAGCCGTAGGGCAAGCCTCACGAGGCTTGCCCCAGCACCGCGCGGGCCGCGGAGCGACGTCTCGACGCCGCGCGCTCGTCGCATGTCCGACCCTGAAGGAAATCCCATGTACGACCAAGCCACGCAATCAGAACTGGTCCGGTTCGCGCGCGTCGATGCGGGCGCCACGGTCATCGACGTCTACCCGGGAGGCGGTGACTGGACCCGTGTCCTCTCGGACGTCGTCGGACCCGAAGGTCGGGTCTACAGCTTCGTGCCGGCCGAGGTCGCGCACTTCAAGAACGACCCTGTCGGCCTCATGCAGATGCTGGCGAAGGAGCCGGGCCGGGAAAACGTCGAAGCCGTCTCCGCGGACCTCGTCGCGTTGGCGGAGGTCACGCAGCCCGCGGACATCCTGTGGCTCCACCTGTTCTACCACGATCTCCACACCGCGCTGATCCAGGGCAAGGGCGCGACGGCGGACACCTTCAACCGGGCCGTCCATGACCGGCTGAGGCCCGGCGGCCGCTACGTCGTCGTCGACCACGCCGCCGCCGCCGGGTCGGGCACGAGCGATACCCAATCCCTCCACCGGATCGATCCTGCGTTGGTCCGCGAGGAGGTCGAGGCGGCCGGCTTCGTGCTGGATGCCGTGAGCACCCTGCTTGCGAACGAGGAGGATCCGCACTCGATCAAGGTGTTCGATCCGTCGATCAAGGGTCGGACGGATCGTTTCGCCTACCGGTTCATGAAACCCTGAGTGGCTTGGCCGGTCCGCCTCCAGTGGCCCGTAGGCGCTGATTGCACGGCAATACAAGCGCAATTCTTCGATTTCTTTCAGGCCGCACGGACGTGCGCGCTTCGGGGTAGGTGGACAGAGCTGCCGAATGACCAAGTTGGGCGCACCGCGGACGAAATGCCTGCGGGAAAGACGTCCGCTTCGGGGAACCACGCGACCGCGATTGTATGGCCGGGTCGGGTCGACATCGGACGGTACCAACCGTCAGGTTTCGACCTCTAGCGCCTGGGCTCCCTCTCGTTCGATTCCGACGCTTTCAAGGGCGCATCTCCAGAAAAGAACAAGCCTCGTCGATAGGCTTCAACCCGAGCCAATCGACGGGCACGTGTTCAACTGTCCTCGCAATGCCGATGGGCCCTCCACCAGCCTCGGCAGATCCGGGGATGGCACGTTGGTCGACATCTGCATCAGGCACCGGACAACCTACCGCTATCGCCAGCCGGTCAGCCTCGGGCCGCACCGCTTGATGATGAGGCCACGGGAGAGCCGCGACCTGCGCCTCCTGTCGAGTGCGATCACCCTGTCCCCGGAGGCAACGGTCACCTGGGCTCAGGACGTCGCCGGCAATGCCGTGGCGACGGCGACCTTTCACACCTTAGCCGACAGCCTCGTCGTGGAGAGCGTGTCGCGGGTGGATCTCGCAGCCGCGGCCTATCCGGTCTTCGCCATCGCCCCTTCCGCCATCGCGTTTCCCTTCCGCTACACTGACGACGAGTGGACGGATCTCGGGAATTTAACGGTCCTGCAGTACCCGAGAGGCTCTCCAAGCCTACGGGACTGGGCGCAAGGGTTCGTGGCGGGCTACCCCACCGACACTCTGTCCCTGCTCAAGGACATCAACGCCGGCGTCGGTAGCGCCATCGCCTACCAGGTCCGTGAGGATGAGGGCACGCAGTCGCCGAGCGAGACCTTGTTCCTGAGGATGGGATCCTGCCGGGATCTGGCGACGCTCCTCGTCGAGGCCGTGCGCAGCCTGGGCTTCGGGGCCCGCGTCGTCTCGGGCTACCTCCATGACCCGTCGCGAACGCTGCTCGGCTCGGCGGTTGCGGGGGCCACGCATGCCTGGGCGGAGATTTTCCTGCCGGGGCGGGATGGATCACCTTCGATCCGACGAACCGCAGCGTCGGCGGCGCCAACCTGATCCCGGTTGCGGTCGCACGCGACATCCGGCTGGCCATGCCGCTGGTCGGGAGCTTCACCGGTCCAGCGGACGCCCTCCTGGACATGTCCGTGCAGGTAAGCGTTGAAGAATAACGACCAACTAACGCCGGTTTCTCCATCCGACGAAGGCGTGCGCGCGACAATCAAGCCCTGACGAAGTCGGATGCTCGTGGGCCGGTCTCAATGCGCGCCGGCCGCTCCCGCACCCAATCCGGATTTACGCGCCAACAGGACCGCAACCGCCGCCACGGACAGGATGACGCCGATCACCGCGAACGTGTCGCTGAAGCCCATGATCAGGGCCTGCCGTTTCACGACGGCGCCGAGCTGACCGACCGCCTTGGCAGTCGCTGCGGCACGGTCCGCGATGCCGTGGGCCATGAAGTAGTCGGTCATCTGTTCGAGCCGGGCCCGGACCTCGTCCCGCGTCAGTGTGATCGACTGCCCGATGATGTTGGAGTGGAACTGCTCGCGCTTGGTCAACACGGTCGAGAGGGTCGCGGTGCCGACGGCCCCGCCGAGGTTGCGCATCATGTTTGACAGCCCTGAGGCCGCGCCGGCCTCGCTCGGGGCGATGGCGCCCGTGGTGATGGCACTGATCGGCGTCAGGACGAGCGCCTGACCGATGGCCCGCACGACGTTCGGGATGAAGAACTGGTCCCCCGAGTTGTCGAGCGAGAGCGTGATGTTCATGAAGCAGCTCGCGGCGAAGACGCTGATGCCGACGAACGCGATGTACCGCGCGTCCCAGCGCTTCATCATGAGCGGCACGAGCGGGATAAGCAGGAGTTGCGGCAGGCCGGTCCAGGCCAGCACGTTGCCGGTCTGCTCGGCATTGTAGCGCTGCACCTGACCCAGGTACTGGGGCAGGATGTAGACGGTGCCGAAGAGGGCGAAGCCGACGAGCGTGTTCGCCAGGACGCCGATGCCGAAGTTGCGCTGCTTCAGAAGGCGCAGGTTGATCAGCGGCTTCTCAACCGTGAGCTCTATGACCACGAAGGCCGTCAGGAACACGGCGGCGACGATGGCCAGCCGTAGGATGAAGGGCGAGGCGAACCAGTCGTCCTTGTTGCCCTCTTCAAGCACCGTCTGGAAGGCGGCCAGGCCGATGGCCATGGTGACGACGCCGGCCCAGTCACCCTCCTTCAAGAGGTCGAGCCGCATCGGCGAGGGGTCGAGCGTGAAGGCCAGGGCCACCACCATCACGGCGCTCGGGACGGCGTTGACGTAGAAGATGGTCTGCCAGCCGTAGTTCTCGGTCAGGTAGCCGCCGATGGTCGGCCCGATGGCCGGGGCGAAGGTCACTGCGATGGCGAACAGCGCCAGGCCGATGGGCTGCTGGGGCTTCGGCAGTTTGGTCAACACCATGGTGAAGGCCATGGGGATCAGGATGCCGCCGGCGAAGCCCTGCAGGGCCCGCATCGCGATCATGGAACCCAGGTCGTGGGTGAAGGCGCAGGCGATGGAGAACAGCGGGAACAGGATGCTGTTCACGAGGATGTAGCGGCGGAAGGAGAAGACCCGGCTGAGGTAGTCTGTGAGCGGGATCACGATGATCTCGCCGATCAGGTACGCGGTCGAGATCCAGGCGCCGTTGTCGACGCCCGTGCCGATGCCGCCCTCGATGTCGAGGAGCGAGGCGTTGGTGATCTGGATGTTCAGGATCGCCATGAAGGCGCCGATCATGCTGGCCGAGACCGCGATCCACTCGCGGGTGCTGGCGCGGGCGGCCGCCCGAGGCGCCGCGGACTGAGTGACGCTCGACATGGGACGACCCTCCTCAGGGTGCTACGTCACTTCACCTGCGCGCGGGCAGACGAGCTTTGGGCCTGCTCCTTGGTGTCGATCACCGGCTCGACCGACATGCCGGGACGGAGGTCGCCGGTGGCGGCGCTGGACGGGTCGAGCGAGATCCTCACGGGGATGCGCTGCACGACCTTCGTGAAGTTGCCGGTGGCGTTGTCCGGCGGCAGGAGCGCGAAGGTCTGACCGCTGGCGGGTGCGAGGCTGTCGACGCGCCCGGTGAAGGTCCGGCCCGGGAACATGTCGACCTCGACCGTGACGCGCTGGCCCTTGCGGACGTCGGTGAGCTGGGTCTCTTTGTAGTTCGCCACCACGTAGACCGCCGCGGTCGGGACCACCGACATCAGCTGCGTCCCGGCATTGACGTACTGGCCGACGCGCAGCGTGCGGTTGCCCACCACGCCATCCGTGGGCGCGCGAACCGTCGTGTAGGACAGGTTGAGCTCCGCCTGGTGCTCCAGCGCCCGGGCTCGCGCGAGGGCGGCCTCGGCCTGGGCAAGCTCCGCCTTCAGTTGTCCGACCTGCTTGGTCGCGGAGTTCAGCGCCGCGTTGTCCCGCTGGACGGTGGCGCGCGAGGCGGCGATCCGGGAAGCCGCCTGCTGGGCGTTCTGGACCGAGCCGTAACCGGTGGAGGCAAGATCGGCGTAGCGCTTGTTCTCCTGCTCGGCGAAGACCTGGCTGGCCTGGCTGACGGTCACGGTCGCCCTGGCCGCTTCGATCACGGCCTGCTGGGTGTCGAGGGCGGCCTTCTTGCTCTCGATGGCGGCCAGGGCGGCCAGGACATCCGCCTTCGCCTGGTCGAGGGAGACGCGATAGTCGCGGTCGTCGATGCGGGTGAGGACCTGGCCGGCCTTCACGGGCTCGTTGTCGCCCACGAGCACCTCGCCGAGGTAGCCGGACACCTTCGGGGCAATGGTGACGCTGTCGGCCTGGACGTAGGCGTCGTCGGTCGAGATGTTGAAGCGGCCTACCGTCCAGTAGTCCCAGCCGTAGTCGCCCCCCCCTGCCACTGCGGCGAGGCTCGCGCCTACCATGAGGAGCCGTCGGATGCCGCCTTTGGTCCGCTTCGGAGCCGCGAGCGCATCGGCGCGCGCTGCCAGCTTGGGATCGGTTAACGCCTCGTCGGAAGAGACCTGGCGGTCGACGGTGAATGCGTCCGGGTGCTTCGACATGACCGCTTCTCCTCGTGAGGCGGATGCCGGCGTTGGAGTTCGACCCGGCAATTAGGAAACTTGCGCGTTTCCAAATTGGTTCCTATTATCGTCGGTGTCAATCGAGCCAGCGGGAATTATTCCATGGACGCCCTACACCAGCCGGCTCGCCGCCCGCGTGGCCGGCCGCCGGTACGGACTGACGACGAGACGCGCGGGCTGATCGCGGAGGCTGCGCGGCGCGCCTTCATGACGAACGGCTTCGCCGGCACGAGCATGGATGACGTGGCGCAAGCGGCCGGCGTCTCGAAGAAGACGCTCTACCGTCTCGTCCCGAACAAGGGCGACCTGTTCCAGAGCTCGGTCACGGATCGTATCGCCAGGTTCATGCTGGCGATTGATCCGGTCGCCCTTGGCGCGTTGCCGGTTGCCACCGCGCTCGGCCGCATCATGGAGGAATACGGGCTTCTCACCCTGTCGCCGGAAACGGTCGCGATCCAGAAACTGGTCATCGCCGAGAGCGACCGGTTTCCCGCTCTCGCCGAGAGCTTCTTCCAGGAGGCGATAACGGCGACGCAGCAGGCTTTGACGGCTTATCTCAATCAACAGTGCGAGCGCGGTAAGCTTCAGCTTGCTGATCCCGGCCTGGCTGCAGGCATGCTGCGGGGAATGATGACGATGGAGCCTCAGCGGGCAGCGATGATGGGGCAGCGGCCCCTTCCGAATGTGAGCGAGATCGCCGAGAGGGCCCGGTGTTGCGTGCAGGTGTTCTTGTTCGGTGCAACGGCGCAGATCCGACCCGGCGATGTGCAGGTTGCCGAGGGATCGTAACCGGTCATTCAAAGCGGCTTCCGGAACCAGGAAATGGTCAGGGGAGAGGTGGACGTCGGCATCCGCGTTGGCCGGCTCCCTGATGCGACCGGGACAGCGAAGCTGATCAGCATTATGCGGCGGGTCGCGGTTGCCTCACCGACCTACCTATCCTGCCATGGCACACGGATGGGGCCGGCTGACATCGAGAGGCACCACATCGTGGCCGGCCCGGCAACGATGTGGCGCCTCGTCCTGACAATTTCAGCGTGACGGCCAGACGGTGCAGCTTGTTCATGCCTCATGTCACCGCCGACGGTACGGCAGGAATCGTGGCGGCGGCCGCCAGCGGTCTTGGGATCATGTCTTCGACACCCGGGGGTGCAGGCTCCATTTGGAGCACGGTGCGCTCGTGAGCTCACTTCCGGCTTGGGAGATGGCTGAGCTTCCGGTCCTCCGATGCTGCCCAACGTCGGTGCTCCCTCGTCGATAGCGGACGAACCGCTCACGGTGGGCATGACGACCCCGCCGGTCTCGACTGGGCGGAAAGTGGCGGGAGGCCGGTCCGAGCGCGCACCTCGACCATCTCCGCTTCGAGCCGTGAGATGCGCCGGCCGTGGATCTCCGCCTCGGTCGTCGCCAGGGCGCCCTCCATCGCCGCGAGCCTCCGCCAAAGCCTTCGCCACGTAGCCGGCGAGCGCAGTTTCCGAACCGTGGACCCGATCATGGCCATGTCCCCGCTTGTCGACGGCGCGCTCCGGGGTGGCCGGAACACGCGATGCATCCAGAGTCCCGGACGGCGCCTACTCCACGTCGGCGGAGCGCAGGTGAAAGCTCGGCGCCTTTCGGCCGTCCTTGGATGCAGCGGAGAGCAGCGACAGCTGGCCCTCGGCGACCCAGATCCTATGGCCCACGACCGTCACGCCCGTCGGGCCGGCGAACTGCGCGATGGGTTCGATCCGCGCCTGGTCGCCCGAGACCGTGACGCGGCTCAGGGCGCCGCTGCCCTCGACCATCACGAAGCCGTCACGGAACGGGCGCAGCCCGTCCGGAAACTTCAGGGCCCGCGTCGTTCCGAGGCGGGTGACAGGGCCGGCGACGCCGTTCGTCACGCCGACGCGGAACATCTCCCCGCCCAGGAAGGTGTTCACGTACAGGTTCCCGTCGGTCCCGAAGGCGATGCCGTCGAGCCCGTTCTTGAGGGCGTCGTCCTCGACGAAGACCTCGAACGTCGCGGCGCCCGGCTTGAGCCTCAGGATCCGCGGCGCCAGCGTGTCGGTGACGTAGAGCGCGCCGTCCCCGTCCAGGGCGAAGTCGTTCGCCAGGGCCTTTCCCCCCGGCAGCCGGACGCTCAGCTTGAGGGTCCCCGACGCGAGGTCGAACGCCTTGACCCACCCGCCCTCGGTGGCGGTTGGCCCGGGCGCACCGATGGCCGTGGCGTCGTTCGACGCGACCCATAGGGTGCCGCGCCGTTCGTCGGCCAGTAGCCCGAAGGTCGACCGCGTGCCGTGTTCGCCGGGTTTCACGAAGGGCGTCGCCGTCTCCGTTCCGCCCGCGATCCTGAGGACGCCCCCGTCGGCGATGCTGCTGACGAAGAGCGTCCCGTCGGCGAGGGACGTCACGCTCTCCGGGAAACGGGCGGTGTCCGGCAGCCGTATGGCAGTCGGCCCATCCGCGGCGGACGCGGGCAAGGCCGCCCAGGCAATCGCCAGCGACAGCACCGTATTCCTGAGCGCGTGCCGCGCCGTCTCGATGCGTATCATGGCACAACCTCTTCGTACGCCGGGTGGCGGGCCGGTTCGGGTCGGAGCGCCTCGCCGAAGCCCGTGAGGCCAGGCGCAGTCTGGAGTTGGCCCGTCAGGCGGCCTCGACCGCGAGCGCGATGCCCTGTCCGCCGCCGATACAGAGGGTGACCAGGCCGCGACGGATGCCGTCGCGACGCATGGAATGGAGCAGGCGGGTCGTCAGGACCGCGCCGGTCGCGCCGATGGGATGGCCGTGTGCGATGGCGCCACCTTCGACGTTGACGATGTCCTCGGGCAGGCCAAGCTCCTTGGCGACTGCCAGGGGCACGACCGCGAAAGCCTCGTTGATCTCGACGCGCTCCACGTCCCCGAGCGACCACCCGGCACGCTCCAGCGCCTGGCGAACGGCGGGCACCGGCCCCAGGCCGAACAGGCCCGGCTCGCAGGCCCCGATGCCGTAGGCGACGAGTCGCCCGAACGCCTCCAGGCCGTTGGCGTCGGCAAACCCCCGCTCGGCCACGAGCATCGCCGCCGCACCGGAATTCAGGCCCGGCGCGTTGCCGGCCGTGATCGTCCCGTCCTTGCGGAAGGCGGGCTTGAGCTTCGACAACGTGTCGACGGTGGTCTCCGGCCGTGGCGCCTCGTCGAGGGCAAAGGTCTCCATCCCCTTGCGGCCCTTGACCTCGACGGCGACGATCTCGGCATCGAACGCGCCGGCGGATCGGGCTTTCTCGAATCGCGCCTGGGAGCGGGCCGCCCAGGCATCCTGGGCATCGCGACCGATCTGGGCGCGCGTCGCCAGGTCCTCGGTGTGCCATCCCGAGTGCTCGCCCGAGAAGGCATCGTTGAGCCCGTCGTTCAGCATGCTGTCGAGGATCTGGGCATGGCCCATGCGGTGGCCCCAACGACCGCCCTCCATGAGGTACGGCGCCCGGTCCATGTTCTCCATGCCGCCCGCCAGCGCGACATCATGGTGGCCGAGCCGGATCTCGTCGGCGGCCGTCGCGATGGCCTGGGCGCCGGAGCCGCAGACCCGGTTCACCGTCAGGGCCGGCACCGAGACCGGGACGCCCCCGTTCACCGCGGCCTGGCGGGCCGGGTTCATGCGGTTCCCGGCCTGGACGACGTTGCCCATCGTCACGCTTCCGAGCCTGCCGCCGTCCAGACCCGAACGACGAAGGGTCTCGCGGATCGCGGTCGCGCCGAGCTCGGTCGCGGCGACGCCTTTCAGGCTCCCGCCATAGGCGCCGATAGCGGTCCGTACGGGATTGCAGAGGACGATATCACGCATGGTCAGGCCTCCATGTCACTCGAAAGCGTGGCGTCAACAGATCTTGTACCAGTCGGACACATCCCAGGCTCGGTCTGGCTTAGCTGGGACGCTAGTGTCGGGCGTGTCGACGATGAGGCAGGTCATCGTCGCCGTGGCGCAAATCTGTCCATCGGCATCGGCGAGCTGTGCCTCAGCGACCATCCGCTGCTCTCCGACGTCGATGATCTTGGCTGATACTGTCAGGGCTTCCAACGTGAGGGTGACGGGGCGCAGGTAGCTGATCCGGATGTCCAGCGTCGTGTAGGTCCGACGGTCCGGCAGAACGGACTGGAACGCGGCCCCGAGCGCCAAGTCGAACAGGGCAGCCACGGTGGTGCCATGGGCCGGACCGAAGGGATTGTAGAGATAATCGACGGGCCTTCGGCGCAGCGTGGCGTTGCCCTCGGTGACCGAAACGAATTCGATGCCGAGTAGGCTCATCGAGGGCGGTGGCAGGATCTCCCCCGCGACCATGGCGCGGAGCAGGGTCAGTCCAGGCCCTCCACCTCCGCGACGGCCGGTGCCGCCGCGGGTTTTGGGCGCGTCCGGGGGCATGTCGGCTTCGAGCGCATTTGCATCTGCGTTTGGCTTGAGATCGTCCATGGGGTGCGAACTCCTGTGCCGTGCCTGAGGTGACTTGGTCGGACCCATCCGGGGCAGTCGCGCCACAATAAATATGATGATCAGCATCTATTATGACAACAGCAGCGCGTCAACCGCCGTGTCAGTTCATTCGCGGATGTCTGGTTTCCGGGAGCGTGGCCCCTCAGCCGGTGGGCATCCGTCTCAGGAGGATGCTCGCGTTCACGCCCCCGAATCCGAAGCCGTTCGAGAGGGCGTAGTCCACGGTTGCCCGCCGCGCCGTCGGACCGATTAGGTCCAGGCCGTCGGCGGCCTCATCGGGGTCTGTCAGGTTGAGCGTGGGCGGGAGGACGCCCTCGCGCAGCGCCTGGACCGTGATGATGGCCTCCAGGCCGCCGGCAGCGCCGAGGAGATGCCCGGTCGCTGACTTGGTCGAGGAAATCGCCGGGCCGCCTTCGCCGAAGACGGACCGGAGCGCCGCCAGTTCGCCCGCATCGCCGACCGAGGTCGCGGTCGCGTGCGCGTTCACGTAGCCGATGGCGGCGGGTTCGAGCCCCGCCATCGCCAAGGCCGTGGTGATCGCCTGCCGGGCGCCGCTGCCGTCCGGAGGGCCGGCGGTGAGGCGGTAGGCGTCGGCGCTGGTACCGTACCCGACCAGTTCGGCCAGCGGGACGGCACCGCGCGCCCGTGCATGGTCCAAGGTCTCCAGCACGAGGATGCCGGCGCCCTCGCCCATGACGAAGCCGTCGCGGCTTCGGTCGAACGGACGGGAGGCAGCCTCGGGCGTGTCGTTGTAGGCCGTCGAAAGGCTGCGGGCCGCGGCGAAGCCGCCGAGCGCGACCCGGGTGACGCAGGCTTCAGCGCCACCGCAGACGACGACGTCCGCCTCGCCGCCGCGGATGAGGCGCATGCCGTCCCCGATGGCCTGCACGCTCGCCGCGCAGGCGGTGACGGGCGCGCCGAGCGGTCCCTTGAAGCCGTACCGGATGGAGACGTGGCCGGCGGCCAGGTTGACCAGGAAGGACGGCACGATGAAGGGCGACAGGCGCTGCGCGCCGCGGGAGCGTACGGTCTCCACCGCGTCGGTGATGCTCTGGAAGCCACCGATGCCGGAGGCCACGACGGTCGCGGTGCGGACGCGTTCCGCCTCGCTTGAGGGGCTCCAGCCCGACTGCCGGAGCGCCTGATCCGCGGCCGCCAGCGTGAACTGGATGAAGCGGTCCATCTTGCGGCGGTCCTTCGGTGGGATGAGGGCATCCGGATCGAACCCATCCGGGTCCTCGTCCCTAGACGGCACGAGCCCGGCGACCTTCGCGTCGATGTCGGGGACCAGGTCGTCCGGCAGGCGCCGCAGCCCGGACCCGGATGCGACGAGCCTGCGCCACATGCCCTCGACGCTGCAGCCGAGGGGGGACACGACGCCCATACCGGTGACCACGATCCGTTCGCGCATGGATGTCCTCTCGCCGAGATCGTGCGCGCAGCGGCGCACGGCATAGGCAGGTCCCGACAGGCCGGGCACCGGCATTCCTTCAGATCGTCAGGGGCGCGCCGCCGTCAGTCGCGAGCCGTCACGGTCGGCCCGGTCCCGTGGATGTCATGCCGAGACGGAAGTCCGCGCCGCCTCGATGAGCTCGGTCGCCAACGCCTCGTCGTCGACAGCCCGCGCCAGGACGACGGCACCGACGAGCGTCGACAGAGTCGCCAGGGACCGTTGCCTGCGGCGCTCCTTGGCTGCCCTGGGCGTCAGGCCGGCGAGGATAGAGGCCATGCGCTCGACCCCCTGGGTGAAACGCGCACGGACGGGGCCGCCCCGCGGCTCCCGCGCGACGTCGTTCGCCAGGGCGGCGAGCGGACAGCCCATACCGGGTGCCCGGACGTGCCCGAGGGAGAGATAGTTGGCGATGATGGTGTCGACGGTCCCGCGGTAGTCCTCATCCAGCGCGGTATCGAACGCCTCGGCCGCGAGCGCTTCCTTGTTGGCGAACTGGCCGTAGAACCCGCCATGGGTGAGACCAGCGGACGCCATGATGTCGGCCACGCCGACGCCATTGATGCCGCGCTCCCGGAACAGCGACGCGGCGACCTCGACGACGCGTCGGCGGTTGAGCTTGGCCTGTTCCTGCGAGACCCTGGGCATTGCCTGATCCTCCGGCGTTCTTAGGTCCAATATAGATGCGAAACGTCATCTAAGAAGGGTGGTCCCTCGTGCGGCGGCCCGCTGCTGCCGAGATAGGCAAAGCGGACTCGGCACGACAACCGGCCGGCCTGCGTAGGGGGGCTTGGTCGCAGGCCAGCCGGTGCACCGCGCGTTCGGTCGTCGAACGCGCGATCCTGGAATGCCCCGTCACCGGGACAACGGCCCTTGTCTCTGGATCAAGGCTCCGCCTGAACTGGCATCGCGTCGGATCCGGATGCGACGCCAGTTGCGACGGGCGCCCGTCCGACCCGGAACCACAGGGCGTAGAGGGCGGGCAGGAACAGCAGCGTCAGGAGCGTGCCCACGCCGACGCCGCCGATGAGGACGTAGGCCAGCGCGCCCCAGAACACCGAGTGGGTGAGCGGGATAAAGGCGAGCATCGCCGCCGCCGCCGTCAGGATGACCGGCCGAGCCCGGCGCACGGTCGACTCGACGATGGCCTCGTAATCCGACAGGCCCGCCGCGCGGTCGTGGTGGATCTGGTCCACCAGGATCAGGGTGTTGCGCATCAGGATGCCCGACAGGGCGATCAACCCGAGGATCGCGTTGAAGCCGAACGGCTGGTGGAAGACGAGCAGCGTCGGGACGGCACCGACGAGGCCGAGCGGCGCGGTGGCGAACACCATGAACATGGTGGTGAACGACCGGACCTGCAGCATGATGACCGTCAGCGTCACGATCAGCATCAGCGGGAAGACCGCCACGAGTGCGTTCATCGCCTTCGCGCTCTCCTCGACCGCACCGGCCGTGTCGATGCGGTAGCCGGGCGGCAGCTTCGCCTTGATCGCGTCGAGCTCGGGGAAGATCTGCGCGTGGATGTCCGGCGGCTGTTTCCCGTCGAGCACGTCGCCCTGCACGCGGATGTAGGTCTCGCGGTTGTAGCGCTTGAGCACCGCGTCCTCGTTGCGACTCTCCAGGTGCGCGACCTGGGAGACCGGCACCTGGCGCCCGTCCTGGGTGGTCAGGGTCAGGTCGCCGATGTCGCCGAGGGAGCGCCGCTCCGGGCCGGGGCTGCGCAGGAGCACGTCCACCGAGCGCAGGTTCTCGCGGACCTGGGTCGCCGGGGTTCCGTCGAGGTAGCTCTGGAGCTGCTGGCCGGCCTCCCGCGGCGTGAGGCCGATCAGGCGCAGGCGCTCCTGGTCGAGGGCGAGGTGCAGGCTCGGGGTCTTGTCGCCCCAGTCGAGGTGGACGAGGCGCATGTTGGGGTTGGCCATCATGACGTCGCGGACCTGCTCGGCGATGCCGCGGATGACGTCGGGGTCGGGTCCGACCACCCGGAAGGCGACCGGGAAGCGGATCGGCGGACCGAACACGATCTGCAGCACGCGCACCCGGGCCTCGGGGAAGAGCCCGTCGGCGACGAGCTTGCGCAGCTTGATGCGGAGCGCGTCGCGGGACGCCGCGTCGGGGGTCTGCACCACGATCTGCGCGAAGGCGGGATCGGGCAGCTCGGGATCGAACGAAAGCACGAAGCGCGGCATGCCCTGCCCGATGTAGCTCGTGATCTCGCGCGCCTCGGGGAGCCCACGGACGGCCGCCTCGACCTTCTTCACGCTCGCCTCGGTGGTGGCAAAGGCCGAGCCCGTCGGCAGCGTCACCTCGACGATCAGTTCTGGGCGCTCCGAGTTCGGGAAGAACTGCTTCTCGACCCGGCCCATGCCGACGACGGCCGCCGCGAACAGCATCACGGTGATCCCGGCCGCCAGCCACTTGTGGTCGACGGAAGCCCGGACCACGCGGCGCAGGCGCTCGTAGTTCTTCGTGGCGTAGATGGCCTCGTGGCCGCCCTCGACCTTCTTGATGTTGGGCAGGAGCTTGACGCCGAGATAGGGCGTGAAGGTCACCGCCACGATCCACGAGACGAGCAGCGAGAAGCCGACCACCCAGAAGATGTTGCCGGCGTACTCCCCCGCCGTGGAGGCGGCGAAGCCGACCGGCAGGAAGCCCGCGATGGTGACGAGCGTGCCGGTCAGCATCGGCGCCGCGGTGGCGCTCCAGGCATGGGTCGCGGCCTCGACGCGGTCGTAGCCCTCCTCCATGCGCACCACCATCATCTCGATGGCGATGATCGCATCGTCCACGAGCAGGCCAAGCGAGATGATCAAGGCGCCGAGCGTGATGCGGTCGAAGTCGCGGCCGGTGACCATCATGACGACGAACACGGCGGCAAGCGTGATCGGGACCGCGAGCGCGACGACGATGCCGACCCGGAAGCCGAGCGCCACGAGGCCGACGACGATGACCACCGAGAGGGCGGTGAAGAACTTCACCATGAACTCGTGGATGGCGTCGTCGATGACCTTCGCCTGGTCGGTGATCTTCGCGAACGTGATGCCGGTCGGCAGCTCGTGGTGGATGGCCACCTCCTCGGCGTTGAGCGCCTCGCCGAGCGCTAGGCCGTTGAAGCCCGGCTTCATCACGAGGCCCAGCATCAGGGCCGGCTCGCCGTCGTTGCGGATCTCGAAGACCTTCGGGTCCTCGTAGCCGCGCTTCACCTCGGCGATGTCGCCGAGCTTGAGGCTGCGGTCGCCGACCGCCACCGGCAGGTTGCGGATCGTGTCGAGGCCGTCGATGGCGCCGTCGAGTCGGAGGTAAACGCGCGGGCCGGCGGTCTCGACGAAGCCGGCCGGCGTCACGTCGTTCTGGTTGGCCAAGGCCGCTAGCAACTGCTGTCCGGTGATGCCGAGCGTCGCCAGGCGCTGATAGGAGATCTCGACGAAGATCTTCTGGGCCTGCTCGCCGAGGATGTTGATCTTCTCGACGCCAGGGACGCGCAACAGCCGCTGGCGTAGGTCCTCAGCGCGGAGCACGAGGTGCCGGTGCGGCAGGCCCCGGGCCTGGAGGGCGTAGAGGGCGAAGTAGACGTCGGAGAACTCGTCGTTGAACAGCGGCCCCATCACGCCTCGTGGCAGGGTGGAGGCCTGGTCGGACAACTTCTTGCGGGCCTGGTAGAACTGCTCCTGCAGCTTCGCCGGCGGCATGCTGTCCTTGAAGTAGACCTTCATCAGCATGAGGCCGGGACGGACCGTGGTCTCGACGCGGTCGTAGTAGACGAGTTCCTGCAGCCGCTTCTCCAGCGGGTCGGCGACCTGCCGCTGGATCTCCGAGGTGGTTGCGCCGGGCCAGGCTGCCGAGACCGACATGGTCTTCACGGTGAAGGCCGGATCCTCGGCACGGCCGAGCTTCTGGAAGGCGAAGAAGCCGGCGGCGGTCACCGCGATGATGAGGAAGAGCGTGACGGCGCGCTCGCGAACCGCCAGGGCGGAGAGGTTGAAGCCGGTCATCGGGCGACCCCCGTCAGGCTCTCGGGGGCCTGCCGCACCGCCTGGCCGGCCTTGAGCAGATGGGCGCCGAGCGACACGATGCGGTCGCCCGGGCTGAGGCCCGATACGACCTGTGCGCTTTCCTCGGACATGCGCGCGACGGAGACCGCCTGGGCGGTGACCGTCTTGGTGTCGGCGTCGAGCTTCCAGACCGTCGAGCCTCGCCCGATGTCGAACAGGGCGCCGAGCGGCACGTCGACCGACGCCGCGCGCCCGGCATCCGCCGGCGTGAGCCGGAGCGTCACCGTGGCGCCGAGCGGCGCGGCCTCGCCGCCGCCCGACAGGATGTAGCGCGCCCGGTACGTCCGGGTGGCCGGATCGGCGGTGGCGGAAAGTTCCCGGAGCTTGGCCGGATAGGTCGTCTCGCCCTCTGCGTAAAGGGTGGCCGACGCTGCCCCCTTCGCGAGTTGCCGGCTCCCCTCCGGCAGGAACACCTCCGCCTCGCGGGCGCCATCACGGGCGAGCTTGACGACGGTCTGGCCGGCGGCAACGACCTGGCCCGGCTCGGTCGGGACCTCCATCACGACGCCGTCGGCGTCGGCCTGGAGCTCGGAATACCCGGCCTGGTTGGCGACCTGGCTCGCCTGCGCCTCGGCATTGGCGAACTGGGCGACGGCGGCGTCAGCGGCGGCCTTGTTCTGGTCGTAGGTCTGCTTCGAGGTCCAGCCGTCCCCGACGAGCTTGCGGCTGCGCTCATCGTCAGCCTTGGCCTTGATCATCTGTGCTCGGGCCGCCTCGACCGAGGCCCGCGCCGCGTTAAGGGCCAGAGTGAAGTCGGTCCGGTCGAGGCGCATCAGGGGCTGACCGAGCCGGACGTGGTCCCCCGGGTCGACGAGGCGCTCGTAGATCTTGCCGCCGACCCGGAAGCCGAGGTTGCTCTCGGTGCGGGCCCGGATGACGCCGGTGTAGCGCGCGATCCCGGCCGTTCCCGGGGCCACCGCGATGGTCTGGACCAGCGGCGGCTCCGGAGGCACTGCGGTCTCGCCCGGCGAGCATGCTGCCAGAGCTAGCGGGGTCAGCACAAGGAAAGCCCTGGGGTCCATCGCACCGCTCCTCTGCGGCCATTTCCGACCGCTTCAATCATTATGGCCGACATTTATTTGGAGGCGAGACGGACGTCAATGCCGCCCCTGTCCGTCGACTTGGCTGGCGTGCCGGAGCGCACAATGTCCCCGGCTGGCCGGTCGGACAGACCTCCTGCACGGAGGGAAGTGGCCTAATCGATTCGAACCGCTCGACGTCGGCTTGCCGAATAAGGGCAATTGCACATATTTGCCTCGATGGGTGCCTGCCCGAGTGCGTGATCACGGATGAACGAAGATGATCCAGGAACTGCAGGTCCGACACGTCGAGCACGTCACCACACGGTCGTTCGAGGAGGTCGTCGCCGCCTTCGAACACGCCGTCGGGTCAATCGAGGCGGTCGGCTGGCCGGCCCTCCCGGGCGGTGCGCGAGACGAGGGGGCGTTCCGCAGCCGCGTCGAGGAGCATCTTGGACCGAGCGGCTTCACCCGCTTCCTCACGCTCGACCACGGTGACTGGCTCAAGCTCTACGGGCAAGACGCCAAGGTGGTGATGTACACCCTCGGCAACCCGCTCATCGCCATCACGATGCTGCGCCATGATATCCGCGCCGGCCTCAACGTGCCCGTCCGGCTCCTCATCTACCGCGACGAGGCTTCGGGCACGACGCGCCTCGCCTACGACGTGCCCTCCACGCTGATGGGCAACATCGAAAACGACCCATGCCTCGACGCGGCGCGAGGCCTCGATGCCAAGCTCGCCGCGCTCGCGGAACAGGCGACCGGCGCCAGGGCGTGAGCGTCCACCCTCGACAGGAAGTAGACCATGCGCTTGCTCGTTGTTGGAGCCGGTTCGACCGGCGGCTATATCGGGGGCCGGCTCGCCCAAGCGGGGCGGGACGTGACGTTCCTCGTCCGTCCAAGGCGCGCCGAACGACTTCGTCGCGAGGGGCTGAAGATCATCAGCCCGCTGGGCGACGCGAGCGTCGAGCCGCAGCTTGCGACCGCCGATACTGTCGACGGTCCTTTCGACGCCATCCTGCTGTCGGTGAAGGGTTTCCAGCTCGATGCGGCGCTCGACGACCTGCGCCCGGCTGTTGGGCCGAGGACGATGATCTTGCCCGTGCTGAATGGCATGCGGCACATGGAAACCTTGGCGGCGCGCTTCTCGTCCGAGAACCTGGTCGGTTGCGCCCTCAAGATCGCGACCATCCTCGACGAGGAGGGCCGCGTGTTGCACCTGACGCCGCTCCAGGACCTCGCCTACGGCGAGCTCGACGGCGGCACGACGCCGCGCATCGAGGCGCTGCATGAGCTGATGCAGGCTGGCGGGTTCGAACCGCGCCTGTCCCGCGAGATCCGGCGGGAGATGTGGGAGAAGTGGATCCTGCTGGCCTCGCTCGGCGCCGTCACCTGCCTGATGCGCGGGCCCATCGGCGAGATCGAGGCCGCACCGGGCGGACCGGCATTCGCGCTCGCCGTCCTGGACGAGGCGGTCGCGACCGTCCGGGCCGTCGGTACCGGCCCCTCGGACGCGTTCCTGGCCGCGACACGCGACCAACTGACCGCCAAGGGCTCGCCCCTGACCTCGTCGATGTACCGCGACCTACGGAAGGGACGTCCAGTCGAGGTCGAGAACATCATCGGCGACCTCGTGCGCTCGGCGGCGGAGGCCAGCATCGAGACGCCGCTGCTCGCCGCCGCATACGCGCACCTCTCGGTCTACCAGAACGGGATCCGCAAGGACTGAGGCACGGTCGGCCAGCAAACGGGCCCTGGCACGGTCAGCGTGTCGCCGGCGACGGGATGGCAGCGTCCTGATCACCGACCATCGTGACCTGACGCATCAGCGCCTGGAGTCCGGCCGCCTCGTCTTGGCCGAAGCCCGCCTGGAACCGTTCCTCGGCGGACTTCCAGAGCGGCCTGGCCGAGCCGAGGAGCGCGCCTCCTTCCGGGGTGAGCGCCACGACCCGTTTCCGGCCATCGCTTGCCGACGGGCGGACGGTTAGGAGGCCGCGCCGCTCCAGGGGCCGCAGAAGATGGCCAAGGGTCGAGCGGTCCATGACCAGGAGCGCGGCGAGCTGCTGGACGGACGGCTCGCCTTGGCGGTCGACCTTGGCGAGTATGGAATATTGGTTGAGCCCAATGCCGGTCGGCGCCAGCGCCTCGTCATAGAGGCGCGTCAGGTGCCTGGCGGCCTGCCGCAGGGCGGAGCAACTGCAAGCCTCCGGTGGCAAGTTATCCATAAGCGCCCCCGGCTCCAACGGCGTCCGCGACCCCTCGCCAGCATTCAAATGGCGGCAATTGCCCATATTGGCAACGACGTACCCCTTGTCCTTTCGCTCCGGTCGCGGAGGCTGCGCGATGCATTCGTTGGACGGCTGATCTCTTCCGACGTCAGAAGGCCACGCGCTGTCGCAAGACCGGGTTCGACCTCAACCGCGCACGGAGCCGGTACGGGTCAGAACGATGGTTTCGTGGGATGATCTCGGACAACAGCGCGTTCCGCTGTACGGCTTGAGCAATGGTGGCAGCTTGAGAACCCATTGCGACATTCGAGTTCGGCGGCGTTCGCTCAACCGGGCGATAGCAGGTCGGGCAGACCTGAGAGATCATCGAGCGTCGCGTGCGGCGGCCAGTCCGGGTTCAGCGGGTCCCCCACGCGGTCGATCCAGACGGATCGGACGCCGAGTTCGTGACACACCTTGAGGTCGGTGAACTGCCCCATCCCGACGTGGATGGTCTCATCCTTCGTCACGCCCAGGGGAGAGCTTCCAGAACAGGTTCAGCCGGACGAAACCCATCCGGACGAACAGGACCAGGAGCGCGATGTAGCTGTTGAGGAGGAATACGATCATCGCGGCGCCTCCCGCTTGGCGGGAGCGTCGACGTAGGCCCAGACCAGGATCAGCGGCCAGAACACGAAGCCGAAGACCAGGGTCGCCCAGCTCCCGATGGCCACGGCCTCGGCCCAGGGATGACCGCGCCGGCGCGCGATCCGGCCCGGCATCATCCCGAGCGCGAGGAAGGCTGCGACGAGCGTCGCGATCACGACCAGCAGGACGACCCACGCGAAGATATCGAGCGGCGCCATCGTCGACCCTTACGATCGGGGAACGGAGCGGAAGGCGCGCCGCAACTGCGCGCCGCTTCGGAAGCGCATGCGCAGGTGTGGGCCGATGAGTTTTTGGAACGCGAAGGCGACCTGGTCGTACTCCTCCTCGCAGCCCTCGGCCCGCTCCTTGGGCAAGAAGCCCTTGGCGACGATGCCGCGGTAGCGCCGCCTGTCGGAGCCGTAGGCCATGCAGGTGAGATTGTAGAAGCGCTGCCAGGACAGGCCGTGGACGTCGGCGAAGGCGCCCTTGTCGACCGGCTCCTCCTTCGCCGTCGTCGCGAAGAAGTAGGCGCCGCCGTCCACGACCATGCGGGCGTCGGCGGGCGACAGGTGCAGCAAGATCAGCGACGCCACCTGGTCGGCCGCATCCTCCTCGCGCCCGAGGATGGGCACGTGCAGCAGGTCGAACAGGGCGTGGCCGCTCTCGTGCAGGAGGATCTGGAAGACCGGGCCTGCGATGGCATCGCGGCGCGTGACCCCGGCCGGTGACTTCGTCCGGGGCGCGACGCGGACGATGCTGTCGATGAGCTCGTAGCAGATCGTTACGCTCCGGTCTTCGGGGGCGTACCAGGCGTTGAGTTCGCCCGCGCACTCCTTGAGCCGGTAGGTCAGACGGGTCGGCAGCCGGACGAAGCCGATGATGGTCCCGACCCGCTCAAGAACGCGACGCTGGCGCATGGTGTCGTAGATCTCGCGGTAGACCGCCTTCTTCGGCGCCTCGTAGACGACCCGAATGGTCCCGCCGCCCATCGGGTTTGTCCTCGCGAGCGTTTCGGCCGGCGGCGCCGCGGCGGCGAGCATCAGGGCGAGCGGCCAGAGACGGGTGCGCATCAGCGTCGGCCCTTGGATGCCATGTCCGACCGTGCCATGGCGCGGATCGCCGCTCGGCCGTCGCTGGCGACGATCCGGCCCTTCCGCCGGGCTAAGCGGTAGATCGGAAGCGCAACCTGACCGCCACCCATCAGGGGGCGCACCCGAACGACGGCGACCTCGTGCAGACCGTCCCGGCTCGTGCGGATATCGGCGATGCGGCCGATGGCGTGGCCGTCCGCGGTGTAGACCCACTTGCCTTTCCCCGCCCGACGCAGGCTCTCCGCGAGGATCTGGTAGTAGGCGTTGTCCCAGCCGTTCGAAGGCGAGTTGGATGCTTGGGCCGCCACAGCGGTCGACAGCACCGACAGCAAGACGGCCGACACGATTCCGGCAATCAGGCGATTGCGCATCTCAGGCCCTACCGAGCGATGTTTCAGGATTGCACCGGCTCGCACGAAGCCTGAGCGGACCCGGCCGGCGCACGAGCCCTGGACGGTGTGGATCGCGCCCGTCGCCTGCGCCACGGCGGCGGAAGTCGGCCAGCGGATGATCTCTGCGGCGTCCCGCTGTTCGGAGTTCATGGCGCGGCTTCCTACGGGTGCCCGGAGGCTGCAGCGGGCTCCAGGGGCGGGAGCTTCCATTGCCCCGACAGGAGTGCCGGCTCTGGGCCGTAGACGCGGGCGACGAGCGAGTACGGGCCGAGCGGCGCCGGGATCCAGTTCGCCTCATGGGCCTGCCCGGGTGACTGGTGCCCCAGGTAGACGGTGAGGGAGCCGTCCGGGGCATAGACGAGCCCCTTGCTGCGGTCGCCCAGCGAGTAGCGGTGCTGCGGGTTCGCGTAGAGGCCTCGATCCGGCAGCGTGTAGAGCGTGAGCGACCAGAAAAACCGTGCGGGCGGCAGCCCGTCCGCCGTGAAGCGGATCTTCGAGGGCTTCGAGCCGTCGCCGACGAAGCCGCCATACCAGGCCTCCTCGCGCGAGTTGCCGTAAAGGCCCTTGTCGGCGCCGACGGCACGCCGGATGTAGTCGTTGCCGAGGAAGGCGCGGTCGCCGAACATCGTGCCGGAATCGAGTGTCTTGGCCGCCTGAGCATCGATGGCGGCCTGGCCGTCCGCGGCCCCCGCCCTGATGGCTTCGAGGAGCGCGGGGTCCACCTTCGCCTTGTCCCACGGAAGTCCGGGACCGATGCCGATCCGGGCGAAGCGCCGCATCAGGTCGACCTCGCTCGGGTCGGGCGGCTGCGCGAATTGCAGCAGGAAGTTCAGGTAACCGACGAAGTCTTCGGAGCGAGCCCTGGCGCGCTCATAGGCGGGAAAGTCGATGGCCGGAGCTGGGGCTGGCGGGCGGGATGCCGCGAACTCGCTGAGGGGCTGGAGGCGGTAACCGCGCTGGACCGCCCGCACGTTCGGAACGTCCTCGGGCCCTCTCAGAGCCGTCCGGGTCAGCGTTCCGACAATCTCCGTCTCGGCGCGGAACACGTGGCGGATGCCATCGGGCACGGTGCCGTTCCAGCGCGGCCCGGCGAAGAGATAGTTGCCGGGCCCGTTGCCGGTCGTGCGCGAGCCCATGTAGGCGAAGTTGTGGGTGAAGAGGTCGACCCACTGCATCACGTAGTAGCGCTCGTCCGGCACGGCGGGGACGCTCACCACCCAGGGCTCGCTCCGCAGGTCGAGCCAGGCCCAGGAATACGGCGTGTCGTTGTTGGGCGTGACGACGTCGCGGTTCTCGGGCGTGAAGACCTGGGCGTAGTGTCGGAAGCGACCGAAGCCTCCGATGTACTCCGAGGCCTTGTCGTCGACGACCTGCTTGTGAAACGTCCGGTAGTTCTCCAATGGGGCGTAAGCGTAGATGTACGCCTCCTTCGCGATGGCACGGGCGTCGTCGGGGGCTGCCTGCTGGGCCTCGACCGGGGCTGAGACCAGGATGCCGACGAGTGTCAGGACGAGCATGCGGGAGGTCATCGCGATGTCGCCTCGCTGGCCGTGACCGGCACGAAGTCCGGCAGGGCGAAGGTGCGGTCGAAGTAGGGTTGCAGCGGTCCGTAGAGGCGGAAGTAGGCGAACCACGCCCTGCCCGGGACCGAGGGGATCCAGTTCTTCTCGAACCCTTTCGGGGCGGCCGGACCGACATGGATGTCGACGCTCCCGTCCGCGTTTCTGACGAGATCCTGGCGGGACGAGCGGTCGGCGATGTCCCGACCATTGTCGATCAGCACCCGCTGGTCGGCGTCATAGACGGTGAGCGACCAGAACAGCTTCGCCGGCGGATTGGCCGGCACCCTCAGTCGATAGGACTTGCCGCCGTCGAGCCAGTGGCCGTCACCATCCTGATAGGCACCGAGATAGGCCTGCCCGACCCCTGGCGTCCGGGTCACCATCCCCTTCGTGGTCGTCACGGCCTCGTAGGTGTAGTCGGCCCGCTCGTCGAGTTCGCTGTAGGTTGCGGCCTCCTGTGAGGGATCCAGCAGGATGACGTAATCCCAGCGGGTCTCGGGGCGGTAGCGGGCGTTCGCCTCGCGCTTGGTGAAGGATTTCACTTGCGCCATCAGCTCGCCGACCCGGGCTCCCTCCTCCAGGATCCGGCGCTGGCGGGCATCCGGTTCGAACGCCTTGCCCTTCTCGATGCCGAGCGGCTTCAGCATCGCCATGATCATGCGGTCCCGCTCCATCACGGGCTCCCGCTGCAGAATGTCGTTCAGGCGCTCCCAGTAGGCGAAGCCGCGCGGCGGGACCTGGCTCCAAGGTCGCCCCTCGGGTTTGAGGACACGCGTCGCCGGCGGCTGCGCGCGGTCGCCGTAGGGGTACATGCGGAAGCGCCCGACGAGTTCCTTGCCCCTCTCCGGATCCGGGTCCAGCACGCGGAACGCCACGAAGACGTTCGAGGTCGGGGCGTTGATGATCCGGTAATCCGGAGCGTCGGGCGCGGTCTGTCCCGGTCCGACGAGGAGGTACCGTGCACCCTTCCCCGCGTCGGGCCCGGTCTCGCCCATGTCGGTGACCGGACGTTGCCAGAAATCGCCGACCCCGCCGGCGCTGGCGCCCGCGGGATAATCGATGACGAGCGGCCCCGTCTTCGACAGGTCCGGAAAACCACCGATGTAGGGAGTGGTCGCGTTGGCGGTGAGGATACCGAGCTTGTCGCGGATCGTCTCGTAGAGGACCACATCGGTGTCGTGGGCACCGAATGCGGTCTGCGCCGCATGTTGCCATTGCGCGAAGCTGACGATGGGCAGCGCCCAGATGTAGGCCTGGGTGGCGCGCTGAAAATCCAGTTCGTCGTAGAGCTTCTGCCTTGTCGCTTCATCGGCTGGCAGACCGAGCTGAAGTGGGATCGGTCCGATCCGCGTCTCTACGGGCTGTGCCGTCGCCGGTGGGGTTCCGGCGACCATGCCCATGACGAGGAGCAGCATGGCGAAAGAAGCGTGAGATCCTTCAGGTTTGGTCATGCCCCCTCCTTTCCGCACCGACCGCCAGGGCATCCGTCATCGGTCGCTTCCCGGCGCCGGCGGAAACACCGTCTTCCAGTCCCGCTGCATGTCGACCACGGTCCAGCCTCGCTGCGTGGCCTCGTCGAGGGCTTTGTCGAGGCGTCCGACGTGAGCCTTGCGGTCGTAGGCGAACTCACGCTCGCCATCCGTGTGGTGAACGAGACCGAGGAGGCGAGGACCCGCCCCGCCCGCCGTCCACTCCAGCATCTGCCGGTCGCCGTCCGAGTTTCCGAATGCGAGGATAGGCCGGCGCCCGATGAAGCGGTCGATGCCCGCGGGCTTGCCGGGGCCGTCGTCGACGAACGCGACCTTGGGCTCCTTCACGAGGACCGGCGTCCCGTCCGCGCGGACCTCGAACCGGGTGACACCGGACGAGCCGACGACCTGCTCCGGCGGGATGCCGTACGCCCGCCCGGCGAAGACCCGCATGAACTCCACGCCGCCGCCGGAGACGATGAACGTCTTGAAGCCGTTGGCGCGCAGGTACCCGAGGAGCTCCAACATCGGCTGGTAGACGAGGCTGACGTAGGGCCGGTCGAAGCGGGGATGGCGCGCGGTCGCGAACCAGTCCGCGACGATGCCGGCGAAGGCGTCGGTCGTTATGCCGACATGGGTGGCCGCGATGATTTGGAGCAGGCCCTTCTCCCCCGCTGCCGCGACCGCCGCCGTGTCGCCCGCGATGATGCCCTTGAAGGGCTCGGTGACCTTCCACTCCGGGTGCTCGGGCGCGAGCGCCCTGACCCGGTCCAACGCGAAGGCGACCTGGAAGTAGACCGGCTGCTCGGCCCAGAGCGTGCCGTCGTTGTCGAAGACAGCGATGCGCTCGGCCGGCGGCACGAAGTCGGGCCCCGTCACGCGTCCGACGAAGTCCAGGAGCGACCGCTTCGCCGTCCCCTCGTTCCAGGAGGGCAAGGCGTCGGGCTGCGCACGGGCGGTACCGACACTCGTCGCGGAGGCGGCCGTCAACAGCACGGCAAGCGCAATTCGCCTGAGGGACCGGCTCGATCTGCCCATGGCTGCCATCAGACCTGAGGGGAAGCGCGGATCAGGGTCGGGAGGCCGGCCCGCCGAACGGCGACCCGGATCGCCACGTCAGCGCGGAGCGGGGTTCTGCAGCCGCTGGTCGATCAGCTTGTTCAGGCCGCCCCGGATGCGGTCCACGTCCAGGTTCTTCCTGAAGTCCTGCCGCTGCTTGATGCCCTCCAACGTGCTTTCCATGATGTTAGCCGGGTTGAAGCTCGGCGGGAAGGAGCGCGGCGGGAAGTCCTTGAACGTCGCGACGAACTGGAAGACTTCGTCCATCGTTCCGTAGACGGAACCGACCTCGTTGAGGTTCCAGTCCCAGTAGGTGTTGGACGTGATGTCGGCCCGCTCGAACGGGTCCTGCATCAGGTTGAAGATCTTTTGCAGCCTGAGCGTCGTGAAGGGCTCGGCCCACAGCCCGAGCGTGCCCTGCTTCCGCTGCTCCGAGTAGACGTACTTGTAGTCCCCCTTGCGGAGGCCCACGAGCAACCCGTCGTCGTCGGCGTAGAAGAACTTGTCCCTGGCGCTCTTCGTCTTGTTGTTGTTCGCCGCGCTGCCTTCGACGTTCTGCAGGAACGCGGACTGGTCGTAGCCGTCCAGGTGAACCTTGTAGTTCATGCCGTTGGCGGTGTAACCCGCCTTCAGCTTCTCGACGAGGGCGGGCTCACCGGCGATGGCGCAGAGCGTCGGGATCCAGTCGTTGTGGCTCATCAATTCGTTGCTGACCGTGCCGGGCTTGATGTGCCCCGGCCAGCGGACCAAGCACGGCACGCGGAAGGCGCCCTCCCAGTTCGTGTTCTTCTCCGAGCGGAACCAGGTCATGGCCCCGTCCGGCCACGAATTCATGTGCGGGCCGTTGTCGGTCGAGTAGACTACGATGGTGTCGTTCGCGACGCCCATGTCATCCAAGGCCTTCAGCACCTTGCCGACGGTGTCGTCGTGCTCCTGCATCCCGTCGATGTACTCGCTGTCACCGTGCGTGTACCGCCCGCGATGCTCCGGTCGGACGTGCGTGCGCAGGTGCATGCGGGTCGTGTTGAACCAGACGAAGAATGGCTTCCCGGCCGATTGCTGCCGTCGCATGTAGTCGATGGCCGCGTCCGAGGTCTCGTCATCGATGGTCTCCATGCGCTTCCTGGTGAGCGCGCCGGTGTCCTCGATGGTCTGCTTGCCGATCTTGCCGAACCGCGGATCCTGCGTCGGGTCGTCGACGTCCGTCGCCTTGCACCGCAGGACGCCGCGCGGCCCGAACTTGGCCCGGTAAGCTGGGTCCTTCGGGTAGTCCGGGAGTTCCGGCTCCTCCTCGGCGTTGAGGTGGTAGAGGTTGCCGAAGAACTCGTCGAAGCCGTTCACGGTCGGCAGCGACTCGTTGCGGTCTCCGACGTGGTTCTTGCCGAACTGGCCGGTGGCGTAGCCGAGGTTCTTCAACAGGCCGCCGATTGAGGGATCGAGCTGGTTCATCCCCATGGGGGCCCCAGGGAACCCGACCTTGCTGAGCCCGGTCCGGATGATGTGCTGCCCGGTGAGGAAGGCCGAACGGCCGGCGGTGCAGGACTGCTCTCCGTAGTAGTGCTGGAGCTTGAGGCCTTCCTTGGCGATGCGGTCGATGTTCGGGGTCTCGTAGCCCATCAGGCCATTGGAGTAGGCGCTGATGTTCGCGATGCCGATGTCGTCGCCCCAGATGACGAGGATGTTCGGCTTCGCCCCGCCGGCGTTCGGTGCGGGGGATGGAGACGGGGCCTGCTGCTGCGCTTGCGCCGCGGCGGTCCCGCCGGTGAGGCCGGTTGCCGCCAGGGCCGTCCCGGCCAGCAACATACGGCGGCGGCTGAGGCTCACGTCATGCTCGCCTGAGGCGGCTTCGGTCCGGCCTTCCCCATCGTCGTAGCTCATGGCTTTCCTCAACTCCTGATGACGCAGCGGAAACCGATGTGGCTGGTGGAGGTGTCGACCGGTTGCGCGTGGCGAGCGGCCGGCCGGTAACGGCGGCAGTAGCTCGGCGCGCACAGGTGCGAGCCGCCCTTCAGGACCTTCCGGGGGATCGGGATCTCGGGCTGGTTCGGGTCGAAGCTGGCGTCCTTGAGGCCGCCGCGCGGATTGCGAGGGATGCAGCAGGCCTTCGGCGCGTCCTCCGGGTGCTTCGGGGCGAAGCAGTCGGAGGTCCACTCCCAGACGTTCCCGATCATGTCGAGGAGGCCGTACGCGTTCGCCGGATAGAGCCCGACGGGCGTGGTGCGCTTGTAGCTCCGGGGCGAAAGGTTCCGGTGCGGGAACTCGCCTTGCCAGGTGTTCGCCATCTGGCGCCCGTCCGGCATGAACTCGTCGCCCCAGGCAAACTCGGCCCCGTCCAGGCCGCCCCGGGCCGCGAACTCCCATTCGGCCTCGGTCGGAAGCTCCTTGCCGGCCCAGCGCGCGTAGGTCTCCGCGTCCTGGTAGGCCACATGCACGACCGGATGGTCGTCCAACCCCTTGATCGAGCTTCCCGACCCGTACGGGCGGCGCCAGGTCGCGCCGAAGCCGAAGGTCCACCAGCGCGAGATGTCGTCGAGCGAGACCGGGTGCGACGGCGGCATGAACACCAGGGATCCTGCCCTGAGCATGTGCGGGAGCGCTCCCGGGTAGTCGTCGGGGTTCGGCGGGATCTCGGCGAAGGTCCTGTATCCGGTGGCATCGACGAAGCGCCGGAACTCGCGGTTCGTGACGGGCGCGCGATCCATCCAGAACGCGTCGACCGTGACCCGGTGCACCGGCGCCTCTTCCGGGTAGTGTTGGTCCGAGCCCATACGGAAGGTTCCGCCCGCGATCCTGACCATACCGGCGGGTGGCTGTTCGGATCGGACGTGCGGCGGCTGGACCGGCGCCTCGTCGAACACCGCGAGCGTCGGCATCGCGCTCACTCGGCCGGTGCCCGGGGCGGGGCAATGCCCGTGACGAGAGCCGAAGGCTCCTCGCTGAGCCAGCGGTAGAGGATGCCGCCGAGCGCCCCGCCGAGGATGGGCGCGCCCCAGAACAGCCAGAGCTGCGCGATGGCCCAGCCCCCTACGAACACGGCGGGGCCGGTGCTGCGCGCCGGGTTCACCGAAAGGTTCGTGACCGGGATGCCGACGAGATGGACGAGCGTCAGGCAGAGCCCGATGGCCAGGGGCGCGAAGCCGACCGGCGCCTTGCCGTGGGTGGCGCCCATGATGACGAACAGGAACATCATGGTCAGCACGACCTCGGCCAGGAGGCAGGAGACCAGCCCATAGTGGCCGGGCGAGTGCTCGCCGTAGCCGTTGGCCGCGAACCCCTTGGCGAGGTCGAACCCCGGCGCGCCGCTCGCGATGGCGTAGAGGACGGCCGCGGCGACGAGGCCGCCCACGACTTGCGAGACCACGTAGGGGGCGATGTCCCGCGTCGGGAAACGCCCGCCTGCGGCAAGGCCGCAGGTCACCGCCGGGTTGAGGTGGCAGCCCGAGATGTGGCCGATGGCGTAGGCCATGGTGACGACGGTCAGGCCGAAGGCGAGCGAGACGCCGACGAGGCCGATGCCGACCTCCGGGAAGGCCGCCGAGATGACGGCACTGCCGCAGCCGGCGAAGGTGAGCCAGAAGGTGCCGATGGCCTCTGCGGCGCACTTGCGGATGTCCATGGAGGTCTCCTGTGCCTAGGCCGGGCAGCGGTCCCAGAAGCCCTGCGTCCGGGACGCGTCGGTGTAGAACCAGCAGTAGCCGGGCGCCGGCGGGGCACCCGCCCAGGCCGCCGCGGTGGCCGCGCCGACGAAGCCCAGGGCCGCGCCTGTCGCGACGGCTCCTCCGGGACGCCACCAAGCTCCGGAGGGCCGGTAGACGCCTCCGACCACGACGTTCCGGCGCACGACGCCACCGCGCCGAGCGTATCCGCCGGCTAGGCCGCGGCGGCGCACCCCACCGCCGGCGAAGCCCGGGCGACCGACGCGCCCGTAGCCACCCATCCGCCGGCCGGCGAAACCGCCGCGGAAACCTCCGCCTCGCAAGCCTTCCCGGAATGCGTGGCGCCGCGCGACGCGCTCGACGGTGTTTTGTGGGAGGGAACCGATGACGGTCCCTGAGGCAAGGGGAACGGCATGGACCGGCTCTGATGCGGCGGGAACGAGAAGTGCCACGACCGCAAGGCAAAGTGCCGTGTGATGGAGCCGCATCGACACTTCCCGCCGGGGTGGACGACCGAAGAATTCAGTCGCGTCCGCGACGGAAACCACGGGTCTAACTTAAGGCGACTTTAGGCGGCGACTTGCCCCTGAGCTATCGGGCAAAACCCTGAACCAGTCATGTGAAGTCCCTGAGTGCTGCCAGGGAAATTCCCTTAGTGGTCGAAATCCGACGTGCGGTCCTCGGCTCCGCACGGACGGGCAGCGGTCATTCGCCCACAAGCCAGCTCACGTCCGTTCCGAGCGCTATCACGGTCGTTCGACGGCACGCGCTCAGTATACGCAACCGGGTGATACTCGGTCGTGTTGGCTACGCGTAACTGCGGTCCTCGATGATCGCCGGTCACGTCCTCTCAAGCGACCGCCTCCGCCCGCACGCCTAACCGCTCGCAGAGCCGCAGAAGGTCGAGCGTCAGCCTATTGGTGATCTCGGTCTCGTCACCGCCCATTCGTGTGTCGAGCCCGTACTTCACGGAAAGCTCGATCCCGGTCTTATTCAACCCCGAGACCGAAACCACTGTCCGGTCCGGCGCCGCCTGCGGCACCTCGTCGACGATGTCTCGCGCGCCGGACATCAGCGATTCGATCTGGTCGGCTGTCGTGGAGTAGGGCAGCGGCAACGTCGCCTGGAACAGGTGAACGCGGCGTGAGCCGAGATTGTTGACCATCGCGTCGGCCAGCTTGCCGTTCGGCATGATGATGACGCTGTCCTCGCCAGTGCGGACCCGCGTCGAGCGTACGCCGACATGCTCGACCGTGCCGGTTATGCCGCCAGCCGAGATGGTGTCTCCGCGCCGGAACGGCCGGTCGATGGCCAGCACCCCGGCGCCGAAGACGTTCGACAAGGTCTCGCGCGAGGCGAAGGCCACGGCGAGACCGCCGATGGACAGACTTGCGATGATGCCCTCGTAGGGCAGCGACAGCTCGATGGCGATGAGCACGAAGCCGATGGCGATGAGGACGAGCTTCAGGAAGCCGAAGGCGAGCGACACCAGGATGTTGTCGACGGTGACGACCTTGCCGTCATGATGGCTGAAGAAGCGGTCCGCGAGCGCATCGAGCAGCATCCATCCAAGCCAAACAATGGACACGACCAACGCGGTCCCGGTCGCGCCGACGGAGAAGCGCTTGGCGTACTCGGGCAGGCCTATCGCCGGGATCATGAGCTTGTAGAGGGAGAAGCCCAGCGTGCCCCAGAGCGGCCACTGCAACGTTTGGCGGAACCGCTCGGGGTCAGCTCCGCCGAGAACGGGGCAGAGGACGCCTAGCATCAGGCGGCCCAGCAGG
>NZ_JAKSXX010000055.1 GCF_022829385.1 Methylobacterium sp. J-070
AGGCCGCGCCGGTCGCCGATCCTAGAACGTGCCGAACTTGTAGTTCAGGCCCGCGCGGACAACGGCGAACTCGTCGGAGCGGCGTCCGGTACTGCTGTGAACAGCGTGGAAGTTGTTGGCGGCGTTGATGACGAACACGCCCTGGTTGCGGGTGTTGCGGTCGAGGTTGACGTACAGGCCTTCGAGCTTGAGCGGGACGGCCGAGGAGCCGAAGAAGTTCAGGAACGAGTCGGTGGGCAGGGCGTACTCGATGCCGCCGCCGACGGCGTAGCCGGTGCGGAAGCTGTCGTTGCCGGCAAAGCCGCCGAAGGAGCGGTCGGCGCTGCCCGAGCCGTAGGCGAAGCCGCCGGTGCCGTAAACGAGGGTGCGGTCGAAGGCGTAGCCGAGGCGGCCGCGCACGGTGCCGAAGTAGTCGAGGCTCGACAGGCCGCGCGGGTCGGTGACGTAGTAGCCGGGGGCCAGCGCGCCGCCGGTGAGGAAGGCGCTGTTCCGGTTGCGTCCGAAGTCGAGGTACTGGGCGTCGGCCTCGACGCCGATGACCACGCCCGAGCCCGGGGTGAACTGGTAGTTGTAGCCGACCTGGCCGCCGCCGGAGAAGCCGTCCTGGCTGCTGTTGCGGAAGGTGGCGACGGTGCCGGGGGTGGCGTAGGGGAACGGCACGCCGAAGGCCGAGCCGTTGCTGCGGCTGCTGGCGTCGAACGCGTAGCCGGCGTTGATACCGAAGTAGGCGCCGGTCCAGGTGAACACCGGCACCGGGGTGAACACCGGCGGCGGGGCGGCCCGGCGCGGCAGGTCGGCGGC
>NZ_JAKSXX010000057.1 GCF_022829385.1 Methylobacterium sp. J-070
CGGCGCGCCGGGATCGACCGAGATGATCCAGGACGAGGCGGGCGCCAAGGCCATCCTGTCGACCACCCTCGGCGGCCGCCATCTGACCTTCTCCTACGACCAGAATACCGAGTCGATCGAGATGCGCGAGGGAACGACAGACGGTCCCGTCCTGCACCGCTTCTGCAACCGAACTCTGATCAACGACCTTGAAGAGACCTTTAGCGCCTTGTGGCGCTGAGAAAGGCCGGCCCTAGCTGAGCAGTACCGCGCCGATATCGCGGCGGGCGTGAGCGACGGGCGACATGGCTTCGAATTCGGGGTGGACGTGCGGCTGGCGCCTGGCATGCCTCACGACGTCGAGGTGCTTCGTTCGGCCGACGCGGCTCGGGTATGCGCCAAGCAGGTCGACACTGCGGAAGCGATCGGAACCCTGCTGATGACCGAGGAGCCGGACGCCGTCGCCCAGGTGTGGGCGGTGCTTCTGCCTCCGCATGGGGTCAGGACGCTCGCAGGAAGCGCGCGCCGCTCACTCGGCGCTCACCCCGCGCGCCAGTTCGAGGGCTGGGTCACGCCGCCGATCTCAATCAGCCCCGTTCCCAAAACGAGCGCCCCCGCTCCGATGACAGCCATGACCGCAAACAGCCAGAACCAAGACATCGAGCGGTCCTCCTGATCATCAAACGTTCTCAGGCGCACTAAGTCGCCGGCGCGCAGAAATAGTCTTTTGCGAAAACGTGCCGAAGTCGCTCGGCTTGGCCGACGATTCACGGCGCAGTCGGTTGCGCCGACATCACGGCAGCGGTCAGCACCGTTCGGAACGCCTTCTCACGCGGTCCTGATCGGTCCACCTCCCCGAAAGCAGGCGTCGCGTTTACAAGGCGCGCGATGTCGAGGCTGTGGCCGCTGGCGAAGTGATAGGGTCCGGCCAACGGATCCCTGAGGTAAACGTCGATCGCCGCGACGATCTCCTGGCTGCTGATGATGCCCGCCTTGCGCAGGTCGGCGAGGGTCGAAGGTCCGGCCTGCATGGTCGCGCTGATCATTCCCTGACGTTGACTTAACCGTGCCGCCCGGCCGACATGGACCGTTCTGGCTGCACCCGCCTTCGGTAAACTTAGCACTTGGCCACGAAAATCGCTGCCGAGGGGCAGCGGTCGACTTCGACCGATCAGACCGATCGAGAATTCTCGCGGGCGGTAGGACGGGCAGAGCTATGCGGTGACGGTCTGCGGGTGTTCGGCAGAACGGACGCGCGAGATGTGAAGTCGAACCCGTTCACGCGCTGCGGGTGCCGGTCGATGACACAGCCGTGAACTATTTGTCGTCCTGCCTGGTTTCCAGCACATGTTACGTCCCGGCCAAGTTACAGTGGGCGACCTGCAGCCCCTCGGCGTAGCCCGACACCTCACGGTCGTCAGGCGCGATGAGCCCCTGTCATCCTGGGCCACGATCTCGATTTCCTGTTTGTCGACGCTCGTACTTCTGGCCACAGGCGCAGCATGGCTTGCTCCGCGCAGCGGCTGGGTCTCGCCGATACTTACACGCCGTGTGACCCCGGAAATATCTGCCGTGGCCCCGTCGCCAGCCGCCTTCCCCTCGTGGGTCGAGGTCCCGCACCTGACAGGACCGCTATCCAGCAGGGACGATCCGGATGCCTCATCATCTGCAGACGGACCACGCACCTTCCTGGATCCAAACCCTGTGATTACGGCGGAGCGGCCGATGTCCCTGCCGCCCCGCGCCAACCCGCGCTTGTCACTGATCGGCCGCGCACCCCTCGACGCATCGCGTCTCACGCTCGAACAGGGGCCCGCCTGGACTGACCGCACCGAGCGTCAGGACATCGCGACGATGGTCCCGCCATCCGTGGTCGCGACCCTCGAGCCGGACGCGCCGCAACAGGGTCGAGCCGAGATGGAGACTACGCGAACCCGTCCAGCGGACCCGACGACCGCGCCGACCCTGCCACCCGGACCGGCTCAAATGCGCCTCCCGACTGAGGTCGCCGTTCGTCCCGCGCCGACGATCACCGCTGTATCTCCGCCCGGGCGCGTAGCGACGCTTGGCCCGGATCCGGCGCAGCCGGTGTTAGATCGAACGATCCCGATAACGCCGCCCAGTGACGCAGAGGGTGTGGTCGCGCCGATACTTAATCCTGGACCAGCGAGACATGCTCAGTCCCTCAGGCGGCCACGAGCAGGGACAACGGCCTCGACACTACGGGCGCCCTTCCGTGACCCCAAGCAGGCGGCGGGGCTCATCAGTTCGCCGACAGCGACGCGACCGCGGATTGACGCCGTCGCCGTCGCCTACGCCTCCATACATCAGGCGCGAGCCGATCGCTCAGCTACCCCGCCGGCCAACTCTGCGCCGTCCTCGCCTTGGACGATGCCACCCGCCCTCGCGCCGACGGACTAGCGCGATGCCGCCGCCTCCCGTTCACCCCCGCGAAGAAGGAAAGCCGTGATGTCGATCCGTTCGATCTGCTGCGCGACCCTCATCTCTGCCCTGGCCGGCCCAGCGCTGGCGCAGGATGCCCCCGCCGCGCCGGACACCTCGGCGGCCACGTGGCAGATGCCCTGGCAGATCGCCCCGATCGGACCGGCCTCCGCCGCGGCCGGTGAGCAGACCATCCTGTCGATGGTGCCCGGCACCGGCCTGGTGAAGGGAACATCCGTCGCCCTGCAGAGGATCGGACAGGCCCTGCCGGAGGTGCCAGGCCGCAACCGCACCGTCGACACCTGCCGGGCGGTCGTCATGAGCGAGGCCGGCAAGGCCGGGATGAAGCAGGTCGAGGCGGTCTCGGCCGGC
>NZ_JAKSXX010000058.1 GCF_022829385.1 Methylobacterium sp. J-070
GGAAGTCGCCTTTGGCGTCTCGCTTCAGCTTGAGCGCGAGGACGTTGAGGATCATGGGCCGGCTCCGGATCGGAGCGGCAGGCTCGGCGGCTATGACTAACGAGCCGTGAACCTCAGCGCATTCCCGTTTGCGACAGGCCCTTCTGTCCAGCATCAGACGAGCGGTGAACGTCAATCAAATCGGACAGCGCCTGGCGTCTCGCTTCAGCTTGAGCGCGAGGACGTTGCGGATCATGGGCCGGCTCCGGATCGGAGCGGCAGGCTCGGCGGCTATGACTAACGAGCTGTGAACCTCAGCGCATTCCCGTTTGCGACAGGCCCTTCTAAATCGCCTCGGTCTTGAACTGTCTCTCGCCCAGGCCAGTTCTCCGAGGATGTTACAGCGTGGTCCCATCTATGTGGGCGACCTGAAGCCGATTGGCGTGGCCCGGCCCCTCACGGTCGTCAGGCCCAGTGGTCACCGGTCATCTTGGGTTACGATCTCGATCTCCTGCCTATCCACCCTCGCGCTCTTTGCTGCCGGTGCGGCGTGGCTTGAGCCTCACGGCAACTGGGCTTTCACGACGTCCACCCGGCATGCAGGATTGAGGGCGTCCCCCGAAGTTCGGCCTCTGGCTACCTTCCCGCCATGGGTTGAAGTCCCGCATCTGACAGGGCCGCTATCGTCGGAGAACGACCTGGATCCCCCGTCGCCCGCCGACGGTCCCCGCACCTTCCTGGATCCGAACGACGCAGATACGGCCGAGCAGCCGCTCTTCCTGTCGCCGCGCGCCAATCCGCACTTGTCACTCATTGGCCGCGCGCCCCTCGACGCGCCGCGCCTGATGCACGAGCGGCTGCCCGTCTGGAACGAGCGCATCGAACGCCAAGACATTGCGACATCGGCCCCGCCGTCCGCGGCAGCGACCCTTGGGCCGGACGTATCGCAACCATTGCAAGGTCGATCCGATGCGGGGACGACGCGCGCGCGGCCCGCAGATCCCACGCTTACGCCGATCCTGAGCCCTGAGCCCGCCCAGGTACCGGCTCCTGCCGAGGTCGTCGTTCGTCCCGCGCTGACGATCTCCGCTGCCCCTGCGCCCGGACACGTGGCGACGCTCGGCCCTGGTCCTGCGCGGGCGGTGGTAGATCGGACGGATCCGGTCACGCCTGTGCCAGGGATCGGTGCCATGATAGCGCCGACCCTGAACCCTGGACCGGCAAAGCACGCACACACGCTCCGGCGGCCACGTGCGGTGAACACGGTTTCCAGGATGCGGATGCCTTACCGCGACGCCGACCAGACGGCGAGCATCATCAGCCTGCCGGGGACAGTCCGGGCGAGGATCGATGCGGGCACGGTCGCGCATACATCCCTGCACCGCGGGCGCGTCGATCACTCGGCTATCCAATCACCCTCTCCTGCGCCGTCCTCACCCTGGACGCTGCCTTCCGCCCTCGCGCCGACGAACTAGCGCGATGCCGCGGCTCCTCGTTCACCCTCCGCGAAGAAGGAACGCCGTGATGTCCATCCGTTCGATCTGCTGTGCCGCCCTCGTGTCCGCACTGGCCGGACCCGCCTTGGCGCAGGATGCCCCCGCCGCGCCGGACACCTCGGCGGCCACGTGGCAGATGCCCTGGCAGATCGCCCCGATCGGACCGGCCTCCGCCGCCGCCGGTGAGCAGACCATCCTGTCGATGGTGCCCGGAACCGGCCTGGTGAAGGGTACATCCGTCGCCCTGCAGAGGATCGGACAGGCCCTGCCGGAGGTGCCAGGCCGCAACCGCACCGTCGACACCTGCCGGGCGGTCGTCATGAGCGAGGCCGGCAAGGCCGGGATGAAGCAGGTCGAGGCGGTCTCGGCCGGC
>NZ_JAKSXX010000059.1 GCF_022829385.1 Methylobacterium sp. J-070
ATGGCAGGAAGCGCCCGCCACCACGGCAGCCACGACACGCTCGCGCAGGTCCACAGACAGGGGTGAAGGCATAAGCAAGCTCCTTCACTCACCAACGCGCTACCCGCTAACCCGTCTCAAGCGGCGCGGGACCGGCTCTAGGTCCTGCAATAGCACAGTTCGGACAGGCATCGCCGTACACCCTAGAACTCAACCGCGTTTTCTACTTCAACGGCGACGAAGCCGCCTACGCCAAGCCGCCGGACTGCAAAGCATGGCCTGAGGCGATGCAAACCTTCGACGCCATGCGCACGGCGGGCAAGGCGATCACGACGGTGAAGGGCAAGGAAAAGGCCGCCTCGTTCGTCGAGCACGCCTACGCCGAACGCCTGCGACCCGTGCAATATGTCGATCTGGAGAGCGTCTTCGTCGAACCCGTCGGAGAGGACCGATATCGGGTCTACACCGGGAACGAACCGAAGCAGGTGGTCTGCGGGTTCGACCAGCCGCAGTTCCTTGATAAGCCGTGGCTCGATGCCGGGCTCGGGGGCAAGGATGTGCCGGTCAAGCCGCGCCCGCCATCGCCGCTCGACCCGCTGCGCTCAGCTTATTTCGGTCAAAGCTACACCCTCGTCCGCGCATCGCTACGGCAGCGTGGCTACAGCGTGTTCGCCGTCCCAGAGCCAGTGATCGAACGATGCACGCCGACGCTGGAGCGGCTCTGCGAGAGCTATCCCGAAGCCGTTTGCGGTAGTGACGTCTTGACCGGCGTCAGTTGCATGTTCGTTTTCCGGCGGGACGGGACCGATCAACTCGTGGGCGTGGATGCTTCGGTCGAAGATTTGACTGAATACACCGCGCGCGTCGAGGTCAATGCACTGCGCGAACTCGATAAAAAGCCCTGAAGCGGGCGGCTTTAACATGTGCCCAACCCAGAGATGGGCGCATACGTCCGAAGAGATCGTGCTTAGTCGTTGTTCACATACAAGCAGGAACTCAATCATGGCAAAGATCATCATCGCAATCGGCGCGCTTTCCCTCTTGGCAGTCACGGTTCCCGCCTCGGCGCGGACCTGCACGACGCACTGTTCCGGCAGCGGCAGCAATCAAACCTGCACGACGCACTGCTACTGATCGCGCGAACAGAGAGCGAAATCGGAGGCCGTCCCCTTCGAGAGGGCGGCCTCCGTGCAGTTTGGGTTTGACGGCCGCCCTTTAATCGCACCGCTTAGAGTCCGTCCGAGAAGTCAGGTTGATCGGGCGAGGCGCCTGACGAGGATCATGACGGCTGCGGCGTAGAGGAAGGCTCTGGCGGAGGCGAGGGTCGCTTCCGGATCCTTCCAGAGGCGTCGGTTGCGGCTGATCCAGGCGAAGAACCTCTCAACGACCCACCGGCGTGGATGAACAGCAAAGCCGACCTGATCCGGCGGCTTGCGCACGATCTCGACGGCGATGATCGTCGCGCTCGCTGGCTTGTCGCCGGCATAGCCGGCGTCGGCGAAGGCCTTGGTAATGAACGGGAAGGTCCGGCGCGACAGACGCAGCACCGGAACGGCTCCGTCCCGGTCCTGCACGTCGGCAGGTTGCGGATCGAGGACGAGCGCACGCCCGTCCGTGTCGACCAGCGCTTGGCGCTTGCGGCCTTTGACCTTCTTGCCAGCGTCGTAGCCGCGTGGTCCGCCGCTCTCCATCGTTTTGACGGTCTGGCTGTCGAGCACTGCTGCAGACGGCGAGGCTTCCCGCCCGACACGCGCGCGATCGGCCATGACGAGGTGGTGGTTGATCCGGCCGAACAGCCCTGTGTCGCGCCAGCGGCTGAAGTAGCCGAAGGTGGTCGAGCGCGGCGGCAGATCCTTGGGGATGAGCCGCCATGCGATGCCGCCGCGCAGAACGTAGAAGATCGCGTTCAGGACCTCCCGTGTCGTCCAGAGCGGAGGTCGTCCGCGCGGCTCAGGCCTCGGCATCAACGGCGCGATCACCGCCCACTCGGCATCGGTCAGGTCGGTTTCATAGCGAAGGCCCGCGCGGCTATGCTGCCGCCGGGTGGTCGGGGTCCACATGGCAGGTCCAGGTCAGGCTTCAGCACCCCCCTGGAATCATCGCCATCCCGGCCACTCAACCCCGCCTCAGACCCTTATCGGACGGGCTCT
>NZ_JAKSXX010000075.1 GCF_022829385.1 Methylobacterium sp. J-070
TGCCTGGCCGGGGACGCGGACGGGTTCGAGGAGCCGGACCCGGGCGAGCGGCGGGCGGCGTTCGGGGCGTTCCTGGCCGGCGCCGCGCGGGTGTTCGCGCCGTCGGCCGACACGGCGGCGCGGATCCGGACCGTGTACCCGGACCTGCCCGTGACGGTGCGGCCCCACGCCGAGCCCGAGCGCGCCGTGCGCGACACCACCCTGCACCGCCCGGGACGCATCCGCCGCGTCGCCGTGCTGGGGGCGATCAGCATGCCCGAAGGCGGGCTCCTGCTGCAGGCCCTGGCGACGAATGCGCGCAAGCGCGAACTGCCTTTGCGGTTCTCGATCGTGGGCTTCTCCGACCCGGCGCTTACCGACGGCTTGGAGCGGGCCGGGGTCACGGAGACGGGGCGTTACTCGACCGACGACCCGACCCTCGATCGCGTGGCGCGGGCGGCCCTTCAGATCGCTGAGACCGGCCGCCACTGGGACGACGAGGAGATCCTCGATCTCGTCCCTCATGTCTCGGCCGACCTCGTGCTTCTGCCGTCGATCTGGCCGGAGACCTACTCGTACGCCCTGACACTGGCGCTGCGCACCGGCCTGCCGGTGGCGGCCTTCGACCTCGGCGCCCCGGGCGAGCGGCTCTCCGCCTGTCCGAACGGACACCTGATGCCGGCCGCGCTCGCCGCCGATCCCGCCGCCCTCAACGACCGGCTGCTCGCCATTGACGTCTCAGAAACCGGCCGGCTGTCCAAGCCAATCCAGGCCGCAACGTACGATGACCTGATGGGCGACTATTACGGTTTCCCAGCCTGACCTCCGCGCCCGGCGCACCGACGGGCTGTGTCAACGCACTTTGGCCCATTTTCTCAGTGAAGCAGGCGACGAAACGCAGAGGTCAATCCCATGGCTGCTCTTCCGTCGGCCCAGACAGAAAAGAACCCGATCGAGTCGTATCTGCACGTGCTGCATGCCTTGATGCTGCGCGACATGCGCACGCGTTTCGGAGCCTCGATGTGGGGTTACGGCGTGATCGTGCTCTGGCCCTGCGTGCACGTCTTCGCGTTGATCTCGATTTACACTTTCCAAAAATTGGCGGCCCCACTAGGGGACAACCGAGCTCTGTTCTTCGCCAGCGGCGCGGTTCCGGTTCTCATCTTTCAGTATATCTCCCGTGAGGTCATGAAGGCTGTGATCATGAATCGGCCACTGACCTATTATCCGCAGGTCAAACTTTTCGACGTGATCTTGGCCCGCGTCCTCGTGGAGATCGTGACGGGTTTCCTCGCGTTGCTCGTCGTCGCGTCCGTCCTCGTCGTCATAGGCACCGATCCGATTCCTGCCGATCCGATTACCGCCGTGTGCGGCTACCTTGCCGCCATCGTGCTCGGAATCGGAGTCGGGACGATCAACGTCGCGATCATCGGGTTCTTTCCCGGCTGGCTGATCGGCTACGCACTGTTCAGCATCATCCTATACGTATCGAGCGGCGTCATGTTCCTTCCGAGCTACATGCCGGAGAAGATCTACTACTGGATGAAGTACAACCCTGCGATGCAGGTGGCGGAATGGGTTCGGTCCGCCTACTATCCCTATGCCGGCATTCAGGTCGACTATCTCTACGTGATCATGTTCGGACTGACGGCGGCCAGCATCGGCTTGCTTCTGGTGAAGCACATTGTGGGCAAGATCCAGATGTGACGAGGATCGGCAGTATCCTGATCGTCCGACCGTTCCGCTCTGAGAAGGCGGCGCGGCGGCGCTCGGTTCTTGAGCGGCCGCGCCGCCATCGCGAACGTCGCGACGAAGACGGTCCTGTCGGGCCTGCCCGCAGCCGCCGAATTCAAGACGATGTTGCAGCACAGATAAAGGCCTGACGAAATCAATTTGATCGACTCCGCGCCGCCTCTGCTGCGGGACACAAACCTCCCCAGCCTCACAGCGCCCTCATGACCATGAACCCTGTCCAAGCCATCGATACGAAATACATCCGCCTGATCCAGCAGCAGCAGCTCGAATTGGCGCTGATCAAGGCGGAGCGCGATGTGGCCCTGCGCGACCGGGACATTGCCCAATCGCGGTCCGAAGCGATGAACACCCTAGTCGACGCCCTGATTGGCAGCTTGCGTCCCTTCGGCTTCGACCGCAAGCGCTTCCTGACCACGATCCGCCAGGCGGCGCGATCCCTTCCAGACCATGGCCCCGCCGCCTCCCAGCATACCGTCCTGTTCGAGGGATCGAACAGATTCCTCGGACGCAAAGCCTCATCGCTGTCGTCGCAGCACGAGTGATACGCACTTTCGTCCGCGCGTCAGATCAATTCCTTTCAGAGGTTGGAGCCGAGGGTCATGGATGTCGAACTCCTGACGATGTTCAACGCCATCATCGGGCTCAGGGACAATCTGGATTGCGGTCCTCATATTCTCAGTTCCGAACTCGATTTTCTATCTTTCGCCACCAGGATGGCTCCGCTGTCCAACGCACAATTACTCCAGGACCTCTGGGTTCTGTATGAACTGAATGAGAAACGGAACGGGTATTTCGTGGAGTTTGGTGCCTGCGACGGCATCAGCCTCAGCAACACCCTCCTACTGGAGAAAACATTCGGCTGGCAGGGAGCCTTAGCGGAGCCGGCTCGAGCTTGGCATGAGGCCCTGTATAAAAATCGCAACTGTTATATCAGTGACAAATGCATCTACAAGACTGACGGGATCGAAGTCCTATTCAACGAGGTCGATATCGGTGAGTTATCCGGCATGAAGGACCTCGTTGAAAACGATTTCCACTCGCATTTTCGGCAGGAAGGTCGGCAATATGGCGTTGAAACGATTTCTTTAAGCCGTTTTCTCTCGGAGGCGCGAGCGCCTAAGCGAATCGATTACATGAGCATCGATGTTGAGGGCGGTGAGTTCGATGTGCTGCAGAGCTTCGATTTCACGAGCTACGACGTTGCCTTGATCAGTGTCGAGCACAATTTCTCAAGAACCCGCGAGCAGATCTACGAACGTCTGGTCGGCCTTGGCTATCGACCGCGGTTCCGGCAATTCTCCCTATTCGACGATTGGTACGTGCGCCCCGATCTAGTCGTCGCGCAACCTTGATCGGAGTGCCTCGTGTCCGCACTTGCCGCCCTCGAAATTCTCGACTCGACGTTCGATCTGTTTAAGCAGATGGGCAGCGGCATCGCTCTTAGCCTGCAATGGCTTGAGATTTCCAGGCGGCTCCAGCTGGTTCGCGCTGAGGCCATCTGGTCGTCCGATCTGGCGTTCGTCGCAACGAAGCTGAAGGCCCATGCGGCCTATTACGTGATGAGTTACCGGCCCGATCTCGGTTCCGAACGCATCAGGAAAATGAACGAGGCCAAGCTCGAAAATGTCGTCGCGCAATATTCCATCCTCCGCGCGCATCTCGAACAACAATTGGCTGATACTTGACTGTGGATCTGCTCTGAATCGGGATCCGAGCTAAAACGGTATTAACGCTTTGATATTGCTCACGCAAATGAAAAAATGGCGGAGTACCGATTGGTATCTCAGGCGACCATCAAATTTACTCGTATGAGCAAGGCATTACATAGATTTTTGACGCGGGTTAGGCTTAAACGCCGATACACAGCACCGTTCGATACGCCGCTTGCATACCGCTGAACCGACCTCCCGGTCAGCGACGTTCCTGAGTTCGGCGCTATTACATCCGCACGCACCCGATTTCCTCTGGTCAATCGATCCGCGAACGGAGACACCGATGTTCAGAGGCGACTGCGCACCGAGCGACGGATCGTCTGACCATTCCGCTCGTCTGGCCCACCCTGCGCTGGGATCGACGTCGATGCTGGGACGTGGAAGACACGACCCCCATTTGCACCACGCTCCTCCACATACCCGGCGAACGGGACGGCCGGTTCGACCTCTGCGAGTACCGCATCGACGGCCCCACGGCTTGTGGTCGGCCTTCGTATACTCTCCCGGCTGCGCCGGACCGGCGGACGTGCCCGCCGAAGCCAATCCGTGAGGTAGTGCAACGCGTAGCTTGTGGCATCGACCTGGTCATCGTGGCGGCCATTCGGGAAGGCTAGCAGTTCGGCTTCGTAGACGCCGAGCCACGACGCCTCCTTGGGAAGGTACACCCGTCCCTCCTCGAAGCGCGCCGACTGCGCCTCACAGCGCGCCACCTTGTCGAGGCGCGCGGGCAACAGAACTGGGCGTAGGGTGCTTGTGCGACGCAGATCCTGCAGCAGCGCGTAGCCGAGCGCCGTCTTTTCGATCAACGTGACGTCCGCGTTCCAGCGCTCCCTCAGCTCCAGCACGGCGCGCCGCAGCTGAGGGAACTCGAGACGCTGGCGGACCGCATCAAGCAGGTAGAAATCCTGATCGTAAACGCCCCAAACCAGCCCGACCGACCAATCGCTGGTCTCCCCGAGCGTCGAAGCGGTATCCCAGGCGATGATGATCCGGTCGAGCGACGCCGGTTGCTCACGATAAAACCTCAGCCACTCGCGCCGGATGAGATTGCCGCCCGCCGGCGTCGGCGCCTGCTGGTATTGTGCCTCGAAAGTGCGCGAGCCGAGCTCACGGCGCAGACCCTCGAGCAGATCGCATGGCTCGCGGTCGGGCTGGAGGGCATCGCCGCAGCGGCGCCGGTGTATGTGGCCCGGACGGTCGCTGAGCTGAAACTCGCCGTCCTCGATTGCGATCGCCGGCAAGTGGACGAGCTGCCAATCCTCTCGGGCTCGCTCGAGCAAGTGGCCGCATAGATCTGCCTCATGCAGACGCTGCATGACGAGTACGATCGCACCGCGACGTTTGTCGTTCAGACGCGAAACCAGCGTACCCTCATAGTACTCGATCGCCCGGCGCCGATCGGCCTCTGAGGTGGAGCTGGAGGCTTTCATCGGATCGTCGAGGATGATGACGTCGGCTCCGCGTCCGGTCAGTGCACCCCCGAGGCCGAAGGCCAAGCGCCCGCCCTTGAGCGTGGTCACGAGCTCGACGTCGCGCTGGCGGCGTGCGACGAGCTCGCAAACTGGAAACAGCTCCCGAAACCAGTCGCTCTCCATGATGTTACGCGTATCGATCGCGTGTTTGCGTGCCAGATCAGCGGCATAAGAGGCGCACAGGATGCGTTTGGTTGGATCGCGGCCCAGAAGCCAAGCCGTGAAGGCGACCGAGACGGTGATCGACTTCATCGAGCGCGGCGGCACGTTGATGATCAAGCGGCGCACTTCGCCGCCGGCGACCCGCCCTAGCTGCCACGCGAGATGGTCAAGGTGCCAGCTGTGACAATACGGTGTCCCGGGCTCGAGGGCATGGAAAGCCTTCTGAGCGAAGGCGGCGAGGCTTTGGCGGAGGAGGGCGCGCAGGAGGCGCTGGCGGTCAATCACGGCCATCCTCCTCGCCACCATCATCGGGCCGGCCCGGACCAATATCCTCGGCGTCGAGTACGTCGGAGCAATGATTGCGCAGGATCGCCTCGTCTTCGGCGGTAGTCTCGTCTCTTGTCCGCTGCGCGGAATCCGCGACTGCTACGCGGAAGATGAGAGCGAAGCAGTCATTAATGGCTTTGCGATCGCCTTTGAAAGCGAGCTCTGCCTGCTTCTTCAGGAGGACGACCAGTCGAGCAACCTGACGCTCGCGGCCGCCCTCGACAATCTTCATTGTCCCATCGAGCCACTGTTCCGCGATCAGCCCGCGAAGAGTCGATTCGTTGAGGCTTCCTTTCGGTCTTCCCTTTGGATTGCCGCTTTGTCCTTTGCGAAAGCGTGTTCGCTTCGGCGGGCGTTTGTACCCGACGCGCTCCACGTCCTCTGCGGGCGGATTCACCTCGGGAGAGCCAGCGGGCTGCTCGTCATCGTCGTGAGTCATTGCGACCTCCAGCGACGCAATACGCCCCCCTCACCGAGGGAGGACGAGTCTGCGCCGGAATGCCGCTCGTTCGAGCGATGACGACTGACCCGCACGATGGCGGAGCGTCTTCCCGGTTGCGTCTATTGGTTAAGAGCGTATCACAGCGATACACTGGTATTACAGTGGCGAAATCTCAGAAACTTGTCAAGCATCCAAGCTTTAAAAAAGCATAATTTTCGAATTTCTTTAAGTAATTCAGCAAAATCAATCTCGGAATGACATAGAGATGCTATGGCTCAAAGCGACTTGCTCCGAACCATAGCCGCCGGGGGTGTCTTGATTGAATGCGAGCGGCGGCGTGACGCTCGTCGTACGGTTACGAGCTCGGCGATCTCAGCTGTTCCCGCACCCGGGGCTTGACCGCTGCCGCTGGCTTCTTTGCCGCGGGTGCAAGTACCTGATCCGAGGTCACACCTGTCTGCGCATCCGCGAGGCGGCGCTCGGACAGCTGCGCCAGGGTCAGCCCGGACTCGAGATGTACCGCCTCAAGGCCCGAGACTTCCTCGAAGCGTCTGATCGCGACCTCGGCGTAGCGAGGCTCGTACTCCACCGCCCGGACGCGCCGGCCAACCCGTTGCCCGGCCAGGATCGTGGTACCGGAGCCCACGAAGGTGTCGAGGACCATCGCGTCACACCCGCTCACATCCTTTAGCGCGTCGGCCACGAGCTGGATCGGCTTGACCGTCGGATGATCGCCGAGGTCGTCCAAGCGCCCGGCGCGAAACGCGTTGGCGCCGGCATAGGTCCAGACGTTCGAGCGGTTGCGCCCGAAACGGCCCATTTGGACGTTGTCACGATGCGGCGTGTCTCCGACCCGAAAGACCCCGATCAGCTCGTGCTGGCTGCGATACAACCCACCCTGGCCCGGGTTGGTCTTCACCCATGTGACAAGGTTGAGATGCGCGCCGTAGACGCGCTCACCGGCCTCGATGAGGTCACGGACGTGCTTCCAGTCCATACACACGAAGTGCACCGCCCCCGGCTCTGAGACCCGAGCGGCGTTTCCGAGCGCAGTCTCCAGAAAAGCCACGAACTCGGTTCGGCTCATCTCCCCCGACGCGAACGCGAAGTCGGGGTGACAGATTTGGCCACGGCCGCCGGTCGAGCGCACGGGCACATTGTAGGGAGGATCTAAAAACGCGACCTCGGCCTTCTCGCCGGCCATGAGGCGGTCGAGGAGATCGATATCGCGCGCATCACCGATGGCGAGCCGATGCGCGCCGAGACCGAAGATATCGCCGCGCCGAAGGCAGGTTTCCGATGCTGTGAGCGGTGAATCGATCGCCTCCTCGGCCAAATCGCCCCCATCCTCGTAGTCGAGCACGAGCGCATCAATCTCGGCAACTTCGAAGCCGGAGTCGCAAACGGTGAGGCCAGCATCCTCGAAGAGCAGCGTCAATTCGGGGATCTGGCCGGCCAACGCCTTACGGTCGAGACGCGCGTCCAACCCGATGCGGTTGTCGCTGAGCAGGAAGGACCGTTTCTGGGCTTCCGACAGATTGAAGACCTGAACGACTGGCATGCAGTCGAGGCCGAGCGCTTTGGCAGCCGCGAGGCGTCCATGGCCCGCCAGGATCATGTAGTGCTCGTCGATGATGGCCGGCGCCAACTGCCCCGCGACCTCGATGGTGCGACTGAGCTTCTTTACCTGCCGTGACGAGTGAGTCTGCACACGGTGCGGGTTCTCGACCAGAGCCGCAAGTGGGGCGCGCCCGTAACGCCCCTCCAGCCCCGACCCGAGTGGCACGCGTGGGGCGTCGTCGAGGGTGATCGCGTTGGCGTGAGATGCGGAGGATGCAAGACCTGCCGTCATGCCGCCAGGACGGATGAGAGACTTCTTAGACATGATGGACTCCATGGCTGACCCAGCGATGGAGACCGATGTTGAGCAAGATGATCGACAGCGTGCGCAGCCATCAGCGGTCGAACGACCCACAGGACCGTTCGCGCCAAACCGATGCTGCTCAGGGCTGGGACGCCCTATGCTGCCTCATATGATATGATTGCGGGCTGCCGACTGCCTCACGGCTCATCGGTCCCGGACACCTGTCGAACCTGAGTCGGCTCCGACAAGTGCCCTTAGGAATGCCGCATTATCTCGGCTGAGGCAAGCGGGTCACAGGCGCTTAAGAAGCGCCATCCACAGAGCACACCGGCGTCGGCGTCCCCGCACTTCTCCGGAGCGGTAAAGACAGCGATCGACCGAAGAGCCCGCCCACGGAGCGTCAAACTCTCTGCCTGAGCGCTTTGCGTGGCGCGCTCGCTCTACTTGCCTCGCCTATCCAGACGTTCGCCCGTGTCGCGACGAATGACGCCACCGCCAATCAGCCGCTTGAACGGGCTAGTCTTCCCGCCCGGAAACGGGCGGCGGTGGGGATCCGCGATCCCGACGTGCCGGTCGCGGACCCGTCGCACCCGCGCAATCACGCCGACATCCACCGCCGTCTTGGCCGCATGACAGGGACGGCACAATACCTGACAGTTCTCCATCGAGGCGTCCCCGGTCAGCGCAGTCGGAACGATATGGTCGTACTGGAACCGCCCGACCTGCAGGGCGCATGGGCAGCGGCTACCGTCTAAAAGGATGCCCTCGCAGCGCCCGTCAGCGCGGGCCAGGGCGGCGCGCAGCACCGCCTTACTGAACTCCCGCCGTGCCATCACGCCGCCCCCGCAGCGGTGTCGTCACTCGGCCCGCCTAGGTCGGCCGCGATCTTGGCGCGCTCAGGCCTCGTCTCGGCCAGCCGATAGGCGTGCAACTCGCGCGCGCCGAGCCTGGCACACGCCGCGAGCCAGCCGAGAAAGCCGGGATCGCCCGCCTCGCAAGCCCGAGCCGCTACGATCGAGGCCCGCCCTTGGTCATCCCGAGCAACCGCGAGGACGACCGCCGCCTGGTCGGCGACCAGGTCTGGAGCATCGAGCGGCTGGACGACCACGACGTAGCGCCGACCGGAGCGACCGCGCCAAACGCTCATGGCGAGGCCAGGCGCGCCGCGCAGGCCGGCGTTCGTGCGCAAGCGCTCCTCGCGCACCGGGGAGCGGACGGCACGATCAGCCTTCAGCTCGCGCAGGGCGGCGGCCCAAGAGATGGTGCGGTTCGACATGCCCGCCCTCACGCCGAAAGAGTGTGAGACGCGGCCCAGCACGGAACTGATGGCCGGCGGCACGCCACCCCTCTGGAACGGTGATCAGAAGATGGGAGGAGGGGGCGGATCTGAACTGGACTGCGTGAGTACATAGCGCGCCTCGGGCTGGCGGCGGGATCTGCCCCGCCACTGCCCCGACCCCGCACGCGGCCTCATGAGCCTGCGGGGCGACGCGATCGCCAGACCTTAAGCGTGCCCGTTGACGGCGCGCTTCAGCCAGATCCTACGGCTGCGCTCGTCTCCGATGGCCTGGGCTCCTCGAGGCCTATCGTGCCCTGCATCAGATCGCCCCTCTTGTAGGAGGACCTTGAACGCGAAGGCCCCGTACTCGTGATCGGCTGATAATGCGCCTGCCGCGCAGGCCAGGATCCCGCCGGTCGGCGCGCCCGTCGGTCAGGCGCACGTCGAGTACGGGCGGATTGGTGACGTTGCTCCAGCCAGCCATACTCAAGATGTTTCGCTCCCGACTTAGGCAAGCCAAGTGCTTCCTGGCATGACCATTCACACTCCAATCACGGCGCCAGTCCAGTCGAATATTGCTGCCAACCCGACAACCCTGTCGGCTCGAAACTCCTTGGCTCAGGAGCCTGCGCGAGCGCTGCACGCGCGACTGAAGGGAGAAGGCGCTCCATGTGCTCGTTGAGCGGTACCGAGCGACATCACCCGGGAATTTCAGTCCCTTCTTCACGACGGCGCCACGTGCCGGTCCCAGTCTATGAGCTCACCCGGCTCGACGCGGCTGATACTGAATCCGATGCGCTGGCTCTCGGCAGCCCTCGACGAGGCGCTTCGCGCCCCTGGTGGATGCGGCCATAATCGCCCGAGTGCGATTCAGCATGAGCGACACGCGGGTATCGCTGATCCGCACCGGCGGCCGGTGCCGGGGCGATCTGATGGTAGTCGCCCCTCCAAGTTTGGCCACCTTCGCGCGCTAGCGCCTCCGGAACGGCCATCGATGGCTGACGATGGCTTACCGTCTGTCGGGAGAGCGGTCCCCGTGATCCGTTTCGAGAAAGTCACCAAGATCTACCGGACCAACGGGCATCCTCGGATCATCCTGGACCAAGCCTCGTTCACCCTGAAGCCGGGCATCTCGTACGGCATCCTCGGCATCAACGGCGCCGGCAAGTCGACGACGATGCGCCTCATCGCCGGGACCGAGGACGCGTCGAAGGGAAAGATCCAGCGTGACCGGAGGGTGTCCTGGCCTCTGGGCTTCGCCGGCGGCTTCCATCCCAAGATGACCGGTCGCGACAACGTCATGTTCGTGGCCCGGATCTACGGGGAGGACCCGCGCAAGGTCCTCGACTTCGTCGAGGATTTCTCCGAACTCGGCAGCTACCTCGAAGCTCCGATCTACACCTACTCCTCGGGCATGGGCGCACGGCTCGCCTTCGGCATGAGCATGGCGATCCCGTTCGACTGCTACCTGATCGACGAGATCACCTCGGTCGGCGACGCGCGCTTCTCCAAGCGCTGCGACGAGGTCTTCGCCCAGCGCTGCAAGCACGCCGACATCATCATGATCTCACACTCGATGGAGACGATCCGCCAGTGGTGCACCCACGGCCTGGTCCTGCTCAACGGGCGCGCGATCATCTATGAGGATGTCGACGACGCGATCGAGGTCTACAAGCGCCTCAACGCCTGAGGTGTCGTCGGGGCGCAAACGGCTGACGTGCTGAGCGGAAACGGCGGGATGGCTTCTCGCCGGCCACGATCCGATCGGCTTTGCCCGTATCGAAGTGGGCATATCCAGCTGTCGATTATAGGCGCCGGCTTGGCGCAGGTGCCTCAGCTAAGACTGCCGCCCAGGAAATTCCCTGTACCTTTCCCTGGTGCAGGGAGCGGCGTAGGGCGCGCGTTCACCGATGATCGCCCCTCGCGAGATCAACGTCCGACCGCCGCAGCTTGAAGATCCATCGCCAGCGCGTGCCGCTCTGCACCTGTTGTCCGTCCGAGTCCTGACCTGAAAGCACCGGGACCGCTCCGGTTCAGCCGATCGCCGCCGGGGCAGCCCCTGCGAGCGGTCCGGCCTCGACCGTCGCGCCGTCGACCGCTGCGGATGAGCCTCCGGCCCGCTGGGCATGGCGCTCCCGGAAATGCGGCACCGCCGCCTCGAACACCGCCTCCGCGGCGCCCCGGTCGCCCGCCGCCACGGCCGCGCGCAGCTGCGTCACCCAGGCATCGAGCCGCGCCCGGTCGGCGAAGACCGGCCGCGCCGCCATCACCCCGTCGATGCCCGGCAGGGCGACGCGGGGCTCCTCGCGGGCGAACAGGATCTCGTTGAGCCGCTCCCCGGGCCGGGCGCCGGTGAAGGCGATCTCGATCTCCGCGCCCGGCTCGAACCCGGCGAGCCGGATCATCCGGTCGGCGAGGTCGGCGATCCGCACCGGCTGGCCCATCTTCAGGACGTAGACCGCGGCGCGCGCGGTATCCGGGTCGGCCCGGGCCTCCCCGTCGGCGTGGGAGGCCGCGGTGAGAACGAGGTCGCAGGCCTCGCGCACGGTCATGAAGTAGCGGACCATGTCGGGGTGGGTCACCGTCACCGGCCCGCCCCGGGCGATCTGAGCCTTGAACACCGGCACCACCGAGCCGACGGAGCCCAGGACGTTGCCGAAGCGCACGGCGATCAGCCGGGTCGGGGGGTCGCGCGTCGCGGAAGGCTCGGCGTCGAGGGCCTGGGCGACCATCTCGGCGAAGCGCTTCGTGACCCCGAGCTGCGAGACCGGCTCGATCGCCTTGTCGGTGGAGATCATCACCAGCGCCCGGGCGCCCGCCGCCACCGCCGCCTCGGCGACGTGGATCGAGCCGAACACGTTGGTCTTGATGCCCTCCTGCCAGTCGCGCTCCAGATAGGGCACCTGCTTCAGCGCGGCGGCGTGCAGCACGTAGTCCGGCCGGAACCCGGCGATGACCTCGTGCACCCGCGCCCGGTCGCGGATATCGGCCAGCACGCCGGTGACCGTCGCCTCCGCGGAGAGGATCGCCGGATGGCTGAGGATGCCGTGCAGGGCCGGCTCGGAGGAATCGAGCACCAGCACGGCGGCCGCCCCGAAGGCCACGGCCCGCAGGCAGATCTCGGAGCCGATCGAGCCGCCGCCGCCCGTCACCACGACCCGGCGGCCGGCGAGGAACGCCTCCAGCCGCGGCCGGTCGATGGCGACCGTGGGCCGGAGCAGCAGGTCCTCGATCTCCAGAGGTGCCAGTTCCGGCCCCTGCGTGCCCTCGCCGAGACTCGCCACCCGGGCCAGGGGCAGGCCGAGCCGGCGGGCCCGGGCGATGAGGTCGTCGGGGGCGGCCTCCGGGACGAGGGCGCTGGGGGCGGCCACGAGCCGGCGCACCGGCTCGCCGCGGGCGCCGAGATCGGCCACCACCCGCTCGAGGTCCGGGAATCCCCCGAGCACCGGCACGCCGCGCATGAACTGGCCGCGCTCGTCGGCCCGGGGCGAGAGGATGCCCCGGGGCGCGAGCTTCCGCACCGAGCCCGCCTCGATCGCCCGGATCAGCACGTCGATGTCGGCGCCGCGTCCGAGCAGCAGGGTCGGGACGGTGGCGGCGCGGGCGCTGGACTGCCGGGAGCGCGTGTCCTTCAGGTAGCGGAACGCCAGACGCGTGCCGCCCAGGAAGAAGATCTGCAGGACCCAGTAGAGCAGGATCGCGATCTTGCCGAAGAAGTAGAAGCCGTACAGGTCGGCCGAGACCAGGACCCAGTCGATCACCAGCAGGGCCAGCGCCAGGACGCTCGCCGCCCGGACGATGCCGGCGAGATCCTGCAGGGAGGCGAAGCGCCACTTGGTCCGGTAGAGCCGGAAGCGGCCGTAGACCAGGCCGGCGAGGAGCAGGAAGGGCGGCAGCAGCAGGGGCAGGGCGTGCAGCCGCTCGGCCAGCATGCTGCCCTGGAAGCGGAACAGGAAGGTGAGCACCACGGCGGCAGCGGTCGCCGCGAGGTCGTGGGTCACCATCACCGCGGTCTTGTAGAGGCGCTGCTGCATCGGGTGCCGGATGGGATGCCGCGGGGTATCCGCCGCGGCACCGGCCCTGTCAACGCGCGGCCGCCCCGCACGCCCCCCGGGACGCGCGACGGCCCGGGCGGGCTACCGGACGAGCGCGCCGGAGAACCCGGTCTTGAAGTTCTTCCGGTAAATGCGGCCCTTCACCGGGTCGAGCTTGTCGACCAGCAGCAGCCGGACGCGTTCGTTGAAGTCTTCCGTGGTCACGGTCTGTGCTCGACCGGTAATCAAGGTTCTGGCCATCATCGCCTCCGCGTCAGCGCCCAGGGCACAGGATTGCGCGGAGGGTCTGTTAGACTTGGGGTGCGGGCGGCCGATTACAATCGGGACGGGCGACGAACCGGCCGGATCAGGTCAGCGCCCGGGCCGCGGCGCCGGCCGCGTCGTCCACCCGGTCGATGTCCGGGGCCTCGATGTGCCGGTACCGCGCCTGGATCAGACCGAAAGCCCCGAAGGCGGCGTGGCCCGCGGCCGCGAGGCCGAGCAGCACCCAGCCGTAGGGCTGGGCGCGCAGCAGCGCGAAGGCCTCGGACAGCCCCTTGGCGTCGGAGGAGCGCTGGTGCCACGCCGCCGCCACCAGGAAGCCGCCGATGATCAGGAAGGCCAGGCCCCGCGCCGCGTAGCCGAACCGGCCGATCGGGCCGGCCCAGCGCGAGCGCGCCTGCGCATCGAGGGCGAGCCGGTCGGTGACGTCGCCGCGCCAGGCCTTGCCGAGGAAGCCGAAGCCGCCGCCGACGACCGCGAGGCCGCCCAGCGCCACCAGCCAGCGGCCGAACGGCTTGGCCAGCAGCCACGCGGTCCAGTCGTGCATGCCGTCGCCGCCGCCCTGGCCCAGACCGAGGCTGAGCGAGGCCGCGCTGACGGCGAGCCCGAGATAGAGCCCGGCGCTGATCAGGTGGGCGCCCCGCACCGCGAGGCCCTTGGCCGACGTGCCCCGGCGGTCCGCGTCGGTGATCCCCTCGACGAGCCTCCAGAGGGCGAAGCCGCAGAGGCCGAGCGCGATGAGCCCGACGACGACCGCGCCGAACGGCCCGGCCATCACGGCGCGCAGGGCGTCCTTGCTGTCGCCGGCCCGCCCGCCGTGACCGAGGGCCGCCAGCAGGGCGAGGCCCCCGACCACCAAGTAGACCACGCCCCGGGCGCCGTAGCCGAGGCGGGCGATGCGCTCGATCGTGTTGCGGCCGCCCAGAACGACCCTCATCGGCAGGCGCGGGATACGGGGGCTCGGGGGTTCGGCGCGGGCGACATCGAGGGGCGGCCTCCGGTGAAGCGGGACCGGTCAACGCCCGGCGGCCCGCACCCGATCCGTTGCCGGCGCATCGGATCCAGCCCGCCTACATCGGTGTCCGATCGGCCCGGCCGGCGAGCGCCACGTAGAAGCCGAGCCCGTCCTGTGCCGGAAGGGTCTGCAGGCGTTCGATCAGGCCGCGGCGCTTCGCGTCGAGGAGCAGGCGTCCCGCCGGCTGGAACAGGGTCTCGCCGCCGCCCTCCGGGGGCGGATCGAGCCGGATCGCCACGGTCTTGCCCTTGGCGAAGCGGCTGCGCTCCAGCATGTCCTTGAGCGAGGCCTCGGCGGTCGCCCGGTTGGTGCCGCGCAGGTCGAGCACCGAATCCGCGTCCGTCACCCCGAGGGACCCGCGCAGCTTGGCCGCATAGAAATCTTCGAAATGGGGCAAGTCGGTGCCTTGATGCTTCGTCGATCGGTGAGGTGGGGTGCGGCCGCTCAGAAGGCGAGGGTGCGGTCGATGTCGGGCAGCGCCCCGGTGCCGTCGAGCCGGAAGGCCGCCACGCGCCATCCGTCCCCCGCCCGCCACCGGCCCTCGCCCTCGCCCTCGCGGCCGCGGTCCGGGCGCATCGTCGCGGGGGAAAGCCCCCCGGCGACGCGGCGCGGATCCGCGGCGTCGCCGATTCGTCGGATCGGCCCGGCGACGATCGCCCGATGCCGCCTCCGCGGCGGCGCCATGGGCACGGGTCGGCCATCGAGGAGCGCCCGGCGCCCGTGCTCCGGCGGGCGCTCCACCCCGAGCATGACCTCGGACACCTCCATCCCCGCGTCGCGCGTCGCCGCCAGAGCCATTGTCGACCCCCATCCCGGCCCGATGGTAGCACCGGGCCTGCCGCCCGCAACAGCAGCGGCTGGGCGACCGCCGGCCCGGAGCGGCGACCCGCAGGGTCCAGCCGGCCTCCCGGCCTCAGACCTCGATTCCTGCGCGATCGGCCGGGACCGGAGGCCGGGCCCGGGGCAGGCCGCCCGGCGACGGGCTCAGTCGGCGGCGAGTTGCACCGTCGCGAGCGCCGCACCGGCGTCCAGGAAGCGTTGCGGATCCACCGGCTCGCCGTCGATGCGGGTCTCGTAGTGCAGGTGCGCCCCCGTGGAGCGCCCGGTCGAGCCGACATAGCCGATCACGTCGCCCGCGGCGACGCGCTGGCCCGGATGGACCGCGATCCGGGCGAGATGGCCGAACCGGGTCGTCAGGCCGCGGCCATGGTCGAGCTCGACCATGTTGCCGTAGCCGCCGGCGAACTCCGCGGCGGCCACGCGGCCGGGGGCGGTGGCGCGGGCGGGCTCGCCGTACTCCGCCTTCAGGTCGAGGCCCGTGTGCAGGGCGAAGCCGCGGGTGAACGGGTCGAGGCGGGTGCCGAACGGGCTCGACACGGGCGCGTCGTGCCGGATCGGGCGGCTCAGGGGCAGGGCCGCGGCGAGCCGGCGCAGCCGCTCGCCGTCGCCGAGCGTCCGGCGGGCCAGCGCGACGCCGGCCTCGAAACCGGCGCCGTCCAGAATCCTCGGGTCGAGGGCGACCAGCGGACCGCCGACGCCCGCGGTCGGGCCGGGCGCGTCGAAGCGCCCGGGGTTGAGACCGGTCCGGCCGATCACGCCGCGCAGCCGCCGGACCTCGTCGCCGGCCCGCCCGGTCAGGCGGGCGAGGTGCTCGCCCTGCGCCGCCTGAAGGCCGTCGAGGCGGGCCTCCAGCCGGATGAGCCCGAGTTCGGTCTCGCGCGCACCCTGGCGGGGCAGGGGGCGCACGGCCGTGCGCGGGGGCTGATCGTCCCCGGATGGGCGCAGGAGGAGTCCGTCGTCGGGTTCGCCGCCGGCCGCATCGCGCCGCGCCGGCAGCGCGCCGGTGGTGACCGGGTCGGACGGGACGGGCCGCGCGAGGCCGGCCAGGGCCGCGGCGCGGCGCTCCAGTTCGGCCTGACGCTCCAGTGCCGCCGACACCCGCTCGACCAGGCCCGATTCGGCGCCGTCACGGTCGCGGCGGTCGCGTTCGAGCCGGTCCTGGAGGGCACCGATCCGCGCCTCGTAGGCATCCCGCAGGGCGGCCTGCCGGGCCACGAACCCGGCGAGCACGTCGTCGTGGAACACGATCAGGTAGGAGGCGCCCAGCGCCCAGACGAGGGCGAGCCCGAGGCAGCCGGCGAGCCAGGGCGCGGCCGTCCGGGACATGAGGCGCGAGAAGATCTTCGAGAATTGCATCGGGACGGCCCCGCGGAGGCCGTCATTCAATACTGAGTAAGGTTAAGGATCCGTCGAGAGCCTCGTGGAGACGGATCCTCTTCCCTCACGGGAGGGCCCGGGCGGCCTCCAGCACGGCCTCGGCGTGACCCGCGACCTTCACCTTCGGCCAGATCCTGGCGATTCGGCCCGCGCGGTCGACCAGCACCGTGGTGCGCTCGACACCCATGTAGGTGCGCCCGTACATGCTCTTCTCGACCCAGACGCCGTAGGCTGCGAGCACGCCCTTGTCCTCGTCCGAGGCCAGCGGGAAGGCCAGCCCGTACTTCCCGCAGAACTTGTCGTGGCTCTTCACCGGGTCCGGCGAGAGGCCGACGACCTTGACGTCCGCCTCCGTGAAAGCCGGCAGGAGGCGGTTGAAGTCCTGCGCCTCCAGGGTGCAGCCGCTCGTGTCGTCCTTCGGATAGAAGTAGAGCACGACCTTGTGACCCGCGAGCGCCGACAGCGCGATGCGCCCGCCGCCCGAGGCCGGCAGGTCGAATTCGGGGGCCGGATCACCCTCTGACAGCGGCATCGTGCCTTCCTTTCGGCCGATTGATGATGTGCAACCGAGTGCGTGCCCGGCATCCCGCGGTTGCGCCGCGCACATCCGAGCCAAACCCGGAGTCGCGGCCGCTGTAAAGTGCGGGCGGGCTTCGATCCACCGGCCGCGGCGCCCGACAGCCCCGTGCGCAGAGCCCCCGGAACAAAGGTCCCGATGGCGGACGAGACAACGTCGGCACGCAGGCCCCGGGGGAGGGGACGCCGCTGGGGTGGCTTCTGCCTCGTGAGCGCCCTCGCCGTGGTGCTGCTCCTCGGCGGCGGGATCGGCCTCGTCGCGATGCGCCTGGCCAACGGGCCGCTGCAGATCGACGGCCTGTCGCGCCGCGTCGCCGCCGCGGTCGCCGAGCGGATCGGCCCGGGCTGGAGCATCGGCATCCGCGGCAGCAGCCTCGAACTCGACCGCGAGAACGCCCTGAGCCTCCGCTTCTCCGGCCTCGACATCCGCAACCCGCAGGGCGCGCTGGTGGTGCGCGCGCCCCTCGCTTTGGTGAGCCTCGACCTCTGGGGGCTTCTGCGGCTCAACCTGCAGCCGCGGTCGATCGAGTTCCGGGAGACGCAGACCACCGCGCTGGTTCACCGGGACGGCTCCATCGCCTTCGCGGCCTCGGAGGCCAACCACCCCGTCGACATCGAGCCGGTCACGCCGCCGAGCGTCGACGGCGTCCGGGGCAGCGTCTCGCCGCTGTCGGCCGCCATCGCGTCGATCTTCGGGGTGGTGCTGGATTCGAGCGGCGTGGTCGGCGCCCTCGACCGTGCCCGCGTCACGGACGCGCGCCTGCGGCTCATCGACGAGGACGGTCACGAGCGCGCCGTGTTCTCGCGGGTCAACGGCCTGTTCGGGCGCGATCCGGTGAACGGCACCCGCAACTTCGAATTGCGGCTCGACGGGCCGCACGGCGAGTGGCGCTTCGGCGGCTCGCTGCGCGACGGCGGTGACGGGCGGGAGCGCTCGGGCGTCATCACCCTCGACGACCTGCCGGCCACCGACCTGCTGCTGCTCTCGGGCCAGTCGGGTCTCCCGCTGACCACGGACCTGAAGCTCTCGGCGCGCGCCGATGTGAGCCTCGCGGCCGGGCGCATCCGGACGATGAACGCCAAGCTCCACACCGGCGACGGCACGTTCCTGATCGAGGAGAAGGACTTCAATCCCGTCACCGTCGAGAGCCTCGACGCCGCCATGACGTGGGACGAGGCCGGCCGCGTGATGACGCTCACGGGCCTGGATTACCGCGGTGCCGGCAACGCCGTGCACCTCACGGGGGCGTGGGCGGGGAGCAGCCCGGATGCGGCGACGGCCTGGACCGCGACCCTGGCGAGCCGCGACGCCACCCTGCGCGGCGCGACCCCGCAGGACGCGCCGGTGAAGATCGACGCGCTGGACGCGCAGCTCTCCGGACGGGACGGCGGCCTGGCCATCGACGCGCTCACCCTGTCGGCCCCCGGCGTCACCGGGACGGTCAGCGGGACCATCGGCACCACCGCGGACGAGGGCGGCCTCACGCTCCACATCGTCGGGCACGACGGCGAGGTCCGGACCGGGCTGCGCCTCTGGCCGGAGCACATCGCGCCGCCGGCCCGGACCTACCTGGTGGACCAGTTGCGGCGCGGACGCGTCGACTCCGTCGACATCCGGGTGAAGATGTCCGGGACGGTGCTGGCCGCCGCCACCCGGGGCGATCCGGCCCCGGACGACGCGGTCCGGATCGATTTCCACGTCTCCGACGCGGCCCTCGACGTCACGGCCGACGCGCCGCCGGTGACGAAGGGCAACGTCGTCGGCACCGTCACCGGGCGCACCACGACGGTGCGCAACGTGACCGCCGAGGTGCAGGGGCCGGACGGGCGCGGGCTCGCGATCTCGGACGGCAGTTTCGTCATCCCGCAGATCACGCCGGACCGGGTAGTGGCGCAGATCGGCATGCGCCTCTCCGGCGGCGCGGACGGGATGGCCTCCGTGCTCCAGGCCAAGCTGTTCAAGAGCATGATGAGCGCCGACCTCGACCCGGCCACGATCAAGGGCAGCGCCGACCTGCGGGTCGACTTCCCGCTCAACCTCAAGCACATCCCCGATCTGCCCGACCTGCCGGTGACGCTGACCGGCACGCTGTCCGACCTCTCGGTCGACAAGGTGATGGGCAAGGACCGCCTGGAGGCCGGCAGGTTCGCCCTGTCGTACGACCGCGGCGCCTTCGGGCTGAAGGGCGACGGCCGGGTCGCGGGCGCCCCCGTCGCCGTCGACCTGCGCGTGCCCAAGGTGGGCCAGCCCGGCGAGGCGGTGGTCAGCCTGTCGCTCGACGATGCCGTCCGGAGCCGGAAGGGCCTGCCGAGCGCGCCGGCTCTCACCGGCACGATCCCGGTCCGCGCCGTGATGCCGATCGGCCGGCCCGGCTCCGGCAAGCCGCCGATCCGGGTCGAGGCCGATCTCGCCAAGGCGGGGATCGACGGGCTGCTGCCGGGCCTGACCAAGCCCGCGGGCAAGCCGGGGCGGCTCACCTTCACCCTCGTGGACAGCGGCCAGGGCGTGGACCTGCGCGACTTCGCCCTCGACGCGGCCCCGGCGAGCGTCCGCGGCACCGTCTCGATCACGCCGGAGGGCGGCCTGGAGCGGGCCGATCTGACGAACGTCAAGCTCTCGCCGGGCGACGACATGCGGGTCAGTCTCGACCGGGCCGGCAACGGCTACAAGGTCGTGGTCCGGGGCGCCGTGGTGGATGCGCGGCCGTTCCTCAAGTCGCTCGGCGCGTCCGACACCAAGGGCGGCAAGGAGGCCAAGGAGGCGAGCCCGAAGGATGTCGAGGCCGACATCCAGCTGCCGATCGTCACGGGCTTCAACGACGAGGCGCTGACCAACGCCAACCTGCGCCTGTCGCTGCACGGCAAGACCCTGCGCGCCGCCACCATCTCCGGGCGGTTCCGCGCGGCGCCGGTCACCGCGACGGTCACGCGCGGCGAGCGCGGCGTACCGACGCTCGCGGTGGACTCGGCCGATGCCGGCGCGAGCCTGCGCTTCGTCGACGTCTATCGGCGGATGTATGGCGGGCGCCTGAATGCCGGGATCGGCCTCAACGACGGGCCGCAATCGGGCGTCGTGCAGATCCGCGACTTCTCATTGCGCAACGAGCCGGCCCTGTCGAGCATCATGGCGCAGGGTCCGGAGCCGGGCGAGGCCGACGCGGCCCGCGGCCGCCGGATCGCCCCGGGCCGGGCGGCCGGCGACGTGACCTTCGACCGGATGCGGGCCAATTTCGTCCGCACCGGCAGCCGGGTCGATTTCAGCGACGCGGCGATCTCCAACGCCGCCATGGGCTTCACCCTGTCGGGCTGGCTCGATACCGGCCGCGAGCGCACCGACATGACCGGCACCTTCGTGCCGCTCTACGGACTCAACAACGTCGCCTCGCAATTGCCCCTGCTCGGGCCCCTGCTCGGGGGTGGCCACAACGAGGGCCTGTTCGCGGTCAATTTCCGGGTCGCCGGCAAGCTCGCGGCGCCGGACGTGAGCGTGAACCCGCTCTCGGCCATCGCCCCGGGGTTCCTGCGCAAGCTGTTCAGCGCCGGCGGCGGCCCCTTCGCCGACGGGATGCCGGGGGTGCCGCAGGGCGAGCGCTGAGCGGTCCTCCGCCCAGACCGCCGATGTGCTGCGGGCCGGGGCGGGCGCCCGTTCCCGTCTCATGCGCGGATGTGATCCGCGATCGCGGCCGGCGCCGCCGCGTCGAAGCCGACCACCCGCTTGCCCGGGATGCCGGGCCTCACCCACGACGGCAGCCCCGACGCCCTCGATCCGAGACCGCGTGCGACGCAGAAAACCCGGCGCGGCGGACCGCCCCGGGCTGAAGCGACCGGACGAGAACCGACCGGCCGAACAGATTATTTCTCCACGAAGGCCTTCTCGATCACGTAGTGGGCGGCCTCGCCGTGGTTGCCCTCCTCGTAGCCGCGGCCGGTGAGCAGCTCGCGGGTGTCGCGGATCATGTCGGGGCTGCCGCAGAGCATGAAGCGGTCGTTCTCGATCGCCATGTCGGGCAGGCCGATATCCTCGAACAACTTGCCCGAGACCATCAGGTCGGTGATCCGGCCGCGGTTGCGGAACGGCTCGCGGGTCACGGTCGGGTAGTAGACCAGCTGGTTCGAGATCATCTCGCCCAGGAACTCGTGGCGGGGCAACGTCTCGGTGATGGTCTCGCCGTAGGCCAGCTCCTGCACCTGACGGCAGCCATGGACCAGCACGACCTTCTCGAACCTGTCGTAGGTCTCCGGGTCCTTGATGATCGACAGGAACGGCGCGAGCCCGGTGCCGGTGCCGAGCAGGTAGAGGTGCCGGCCGGGCAGGAGATTGTCGAGCACCAGCGTGCCGGTGGGCTTCTTGCCGACGATGATCGGGTCGCCGACCTTGAGGTGCTGGAGCTTCGAGGTCAGGGGCCCGTCCTGGACCTTGATCGAGAAGAACTCCAGCTCCTCCTCGTAATTGGCCGAGACCACCGAGTAGGCGCGCAGCAGCGGCCGGCCCTCGACCTCCAGGCCGATCATGGTGAACTCGCCGTTGCGGAAGCGGAACGCCGGATCGCGGGTGGTGCGGAACGAGAACAGGTTGTCGGTCCAGTGGTGGACCGACAGGACGCGCTCCTCGTAGAACTTGCTCATCGACGGATCAGTCCTCGAATCCTTTGACGCTCGGTTCATGCCCCCGACGATCCGGGCGGCACGGTTCGGCGGCGTCCCGCCGCCCCGCTCCGGCAGGTCCGCGCGGGACGCCCCCGCGGGAATCCGGATGATCAACACACGTGCGCTGCTTCTTTCGCAGTTGCAGCACGCCCGTCAAGGCGCGCCGGGATCACACCCACGCAAGAAGTGAACGGCCTGGAATCGTTCGAATATTTAGCATCCCTTCCGGCCGTCCGCAGCACCGGTCCGGACATGGGAGGGTTGCCGGTCACCGGACCGCGCGGTCCGCTCAGCCGGCGGGCCCGGGCCGGAGCGGCTTCAGCCCGGCCTCGATCTCGGCCCGGCGGGGCTCCAGGAACGGCGGCAGGGCGAGGCGCTCGCCCAGGGTCTCCAGCGGCTCGTCGGCGGTGAAGCCGGGCCCGTCGGTGGCGATCTCGAACAGGATGCCGTTGGGCTCGCGGAAGTAGAGGCTGCGGAAGTAGTAGCGGTCCACCGGCCCGCTGGTCGGCACCCGGGCGGCCCGGAGCCGGTCGGCCCAGGCCTCGTAATCCGCGTCCGGAATGCGGAAGGCGACGTGGTGGACCGCCCCCGCGCCCTGCCGGGCCGGCGCGGAGGGATCCGCCAGGAGCTGGATCTCCGCGGCCGGCCCGCCGGGACCCATGGCGTAGACCGCGACGGGCCCGTCCTCCGTCTGGAACGCCCGGGCCCGGCGCAGGCCGAGCACCTCGGTCAGCACCGCTTCGGTACGCCCGATATCCGGCACCGAGAGCCGGATCGGCCCGAGGCCGCGAAGCTGGTAGGCGGCCGGCACGGGCGAACCGGACCAGGGATGCTCGGGACCGGTCCCGCCATCGTCGACCAGGGCGAGGCGCTGACCCTCCGGATCCTCGAAATCGAGGGTGAGGCGTCCGTCGCGCAGGACGGGCTCGGCCTCCACGATCCCGGCCTCGCGCAGGCGCGCGTGCCACCACGCCACGGCGGCCTCGCCGGGGACGCGCAGATGCGTGCGGGTGATGCTGTTCGAGCCCCGCCGCTCCCGGGGCGCCGGCCAGTCGAAGAAGGTGATGTCGGTGCCGGGGCTCGCCAAGCCATCCGCGTAGAACAGGTGGTAGGCCGAGACGTCGTCCTGATTTACCGTCTTCTTCACGAGGCGCAGGCCCAGCGTGCCGGTGTAGAACGCGACGTTCTCCGCCGCGCGGGCGGTCACCGCGGTGAGGTGATGGATGCCGGTGAGCTGCATGGGGGTCCGGGGGACTGGCGCCGATGCGCTTCAGGTAAGTGCCGGGGTGGGTGTTGCGAGCCCTGGGCGGCTCAAGACGAGAACCTTGCTCGGCGGATCCTCCGATCCCGACCGATCATGATGTCTCCTGACTCGGGCCGCCGCACGCCGGTGCGCACCCCGACGGCGACCGTCAGGACCGCCTCGATAAAGGCTTTCGGGCGGCATGGCGAAACCGCTGCACCACGACTTCAACGTCCCCTACATAATAGTCGATGTGGTACGGATAAGGGGTCAGGAAGATGCGCCGAACGCCGGGGAGCGACGTTCGCGTTCCGGCGCGGGTGATCCCGTAGAAGCGCGATGAGCGCCGTCAGCCGCGCCTCGACCTTGGCTGCGCCCTGTGGGGATTGCGCCGGGATCTGGGCCAAGGCGCGGTCGATCTGTTGCAGGGCGCGTCTCTGAAAGCGCAGCTTCAAAGGCGGTACTTGGAAAAGACGGCCTCGACCTCGGACTCTGTCGCGAAGTCGCCGCGCGCCATTTCTGATTGGGCATCGAGAAGATCGGCCGTCTCGTCTGCCGAGAGTTCGATCATTGCGTCGTCCCGGCCCGCATAGGCCAAAACCATGCGGGCGATGTCATCCTGCATCTCGGGCGACAGCGCGCGGGCGGTCTCCACCGCCCGGTCGAGGAGTTCGGTCATCACGTCAGTATGCACCGATCGCCGCCCGAGAAAAGTGGCGGGTTTCTCACAGCCCGACCGGCCGGCCGGCCGCGACCACCAGCATCCGGCCGTCCGCGAAGGTGCGGGCGGCGGCGCGGCGGATGTCGGCCTGGGTGACCGAAGCCACCAGGGCGTTGCGCCGGGCGATGTAGTCCATGCCCAGCTCCTCGAAGGCGATCTGCACCAGCTGGTGGGCGATCTTGGTCGAGGTGTCGAAGCCGAGCGCGTAGGAGCCGGTGAGGTAGTCCTTGGCCTTCTGCAGCTCGTCGTCGTCCGGCCCGTCCGCGATCAGCCGGCCGATCTCGTCGCCGATCACCGACAGGGCCTCGCCGACGCGCTCGTTCTTGGTGGCGGTGTAGCCCCAGGTCATCGCGGCCGACCGGTGGCTGACCAGCGAGGTGCCCACCGAATAGGCCAGGCCACGCTTCTCCCGCACCTCCTGGAACAGGCGCGAGGTGAACGCGCCGCCGCCCAGGATGTGGTTCAGCACGTAGGCCGGGATGAAGTCCGGGTCGCGCCAGGGCACGCCGGCCATGCCGAAGCGGATCACCGATTGCGGCACGTCGAGGTCGACCACGATGCGCCGGCCGAGATCCTGCACCTCGGTCCGCGGCACCGCCTTCAGGGCGCCGGCCTCGGGGAGCGCCCCGAAGGCCCGGTTCAGGCCCTCGGCGAGCTGCTCGGCCCCGATGGCGCCCACGGCCGCGACCTTCACCCGGCCGCGGCCGATGATGCGGGCATGCATCGCCAGCAGGTCGTCCCGGGTGATCGTCGTGACGCTCTCCACCGTGCCCGAGGACGGGCGGGCATAGGGATGGCCGGCGAAGGCTTCCTTGAAGAACCGGCGGGAGGCCAGGACGCCCGGATCGTTCTGCTGGTAGCGCAGGCCGGCGATGATCTGGCCCCGGACGCGCTCGATCGCGTCCGGGTCGAGGCGGGGCTTGGCCAGCGCCAGGGCCAGGAGGGCGATGCCCTCGTCGGCGTGCTTGACCAGCATCTTGAGCGAGCCGCCGACCGCGTCGGGCCCGGCGTGGAACGACAACTCGATCGCCCGGGCGGCGAGGCGCTCCTGGAACAAGTCGGAGGTGAGGTCGCCGGCGCCCTCGTCGAGGAGCCGCGCCAGCATCTGCGCGCAGCCGGCCTTGCCGGCCGGGTCCTGGGCGGCGCCGCCCTCGAAGGTGAAGGCCAGCGCGATCATCGGCACCACCGGCGATTCGACGTGCCACGCCTCGATGCCGGCGGCGGTCGTCACCGGCAGCGCGGTGGTGGGTGAGTTGGCCGGGGTGGCGGTGTCGACCAAGTTCTCGGCGACGCTCATGGGAACCTCAATGCATGTCGTGTCACGGGCGGCGCGGCGGAGCGAGGCTCTCGGCCGGATGCGGAATCCCGACGAAGGCCGAGGGCCACCCGCCGGGACGCGCCCAGAGTTATTCCGCGGCCATCGCCACCGGGGCGTCGGGGTCCTGAGCCTTGGTCAGGTAGCCCGTGACCGACCGGGCCGGGGTCAGCCAGCGCTCGGCGGCGGCCTTCAGGCGCTCCTGCGACACGGCCTCGATGTCGGTCGGCCAGCGGCGGACCTCCTCGATGGTCTCGCCGATCGCCAGCGCCGAGCCGTAGATGCGGGCGAGCGACGACTGGCTGTCGGACGAGTAGACGGTCTCGGCCACCAAGCGGGTCTTGGCGCGCTCGATCGCCTCGGCGTCCAGGGCCTCCGCGGGGGCGCGGCGCAGGATCCTGTCGACCGCCTCCTCGAGCTTCTCCAGGGAGACGCCCTCGGCCGGGACCGCGTAGACGGAGAACCGGGTCTCGTCGATCGCCGAGCCCATGTACCAGGCGCCGGCATTCACCGCGAGGCCGGTCTCCATGACCAGCTTGCGGTAGAGGTACGAGGTCGAGCCCCCGCCCAGCACCTCGGCGAGCAGCTCGAGGTCGTGGCAGCCGCCGTCGCGGGCGGTGATGCAGGAGGGGGTGAGATACAGCCGCTGCAGGGTCGGCTGCTCGACCTTCGGGTCGGCGATCGCGACGCGGCGGAGCGCCTTCGGCTCCGGCTCCCGCGCCCGCAGGCGCACGGGCCGGGCGCCCTGAGGCGTGACGCGCCCGTAGGTGGCCTCGGCGAGCCGGCGGACCTCGTCCGGGGTCACGTCGCCGGCCACCACCAGGATGGCGTTCTCGGGGGTGTAGAAGCGCTTGTAGTAGGCCAGCGCGTGCTCGCGGTTCAGGCCCTCGATCTCGTGCATCCAGCCGATGATCGGGATGCCGTAGGGGTGATGCACGAACAGGCCGGCCGCCATCGCCTCGGAGAGCTGGGCGGAGGGGTCGGTCTCGACCCGCATGCGCCGCTCCTCCAGCACCACGTCGCGCTCGGGCGCCACCACGGCGTCGTCGAGGACGAGGCCGCTCATCCGGTCGGCCTCGAACTCCATCATGGTGCCGAGATGGTCGCGGGCGACGCGCTGGAAATACGCGGTGTAGTCGTAGCTGGTGAAGGCGTTCTCCTGGCCGCCCAGGCCCGACACCGCCTTCGAGAAGGCGCCCACCGGGTGCGTCTCGGTGCCCTTGAACATCAGGTGCTCGAGGAAGTGGGCGATGCCCGACTGGCCGAGCGGATCGTCGGCCGAGCCGTTGCGGTACCAGATCATGTGGGTGGCGACGGGGGCCCGGTGGTCGGGTACGACCACCACGTCGAGGCCGTTATCGAGGGTGAAGGCCGTCACTTCCGGGCCGCCCGCCTCGGACCGCCCGAACGGCGCGGCCTCGCCCCGGCCGGCGCTGCCGCCGAAGGACGAGCCCGGACGCTGCGGGACAAGGGTGGGCGTCGCCTTCCTGAACAGGTGCATTCCGCTTTCCTTCTGCCGGCCCCGTCCCCGACGCCTCCCGTGGAGGCGCACAAGCGGACCGGAACCGTCCTGGTCACCGGCGGGCAAGAACCGCACCGGGACGAACATCACATGTTGCCACGCCGGGGCGCCGTTGCAACGGCGCAACGGCGCTGGCGTTACTGCTGCGCCCGCTGACGGAGATAGGCGCCGGGATCCGATTCTTCGCGCTCACGGCTGGCGTTGTTGATCGGGTCGCTCGACGGCGGCCGCGCCAGCTTCTTGGGCGACTGCCGGTACCCGGTCGGCGGATCCGTGAGGACGTCACGGCTCGGCTCGACGTCGGAGGGCTCGGCGTTGGCGCTCTTGCCCTTCAGCAGCTCGAAGGGGCTGAGCAGGCTGTCGTCGCGGTTGGTGTCGCCGGGCTTGCGCTCGGCCTCGGTGGTCACGTTCGCCCCGGCGCGGCGACCGCCGCGGATCTCGTCCACCGACAGCGTGGCGTTGTTGTCTTCGTAGCGACCGCGCGCCTGATTGCCCGAGGGGCGCCGCCGCTCCGCGGCGGCGCGCTCGCGATCCGCGATCTCGGGATCCTTGGGCCAGGCGGCGCTCGTGGAGCGGGCCCGCGGCTGCGGCAGGGCCTTGCCGTCGAGCTTGGGCGGCATCACCAGCGGCGGACGCTCGTGGTAGTCGATCGGATCCTGCCGCTTCTCGAGCAGGCCGATGCCCGACAACGCGTCGCGCATGAACTCGCCGCGCTCCTGCGCCTGCGCGCTTCCGGCGCAGAGTGTGGCCAGGGCAAAAGCGGCGGAGACGAGGGGACGAAGCCTGCGATGCCCGGTCATGCTGCCTCACGGGTTCCGGACGGAGCGTCCGGTTCAAGGATCGCCGCGGCGCGGCCTGATCCGACGGGCCCCGGCCTGAGACCGGTTTCCGGCGATCGTATGGCGCCTTGACCGCGGTGCGCCGGGACCGCGATGCGGCGCGGGCGGTGTGTTGCGCGGATCACAGGCGCGGGGCCGGATCGCCCCGGGCGGGCGCCCCCTGGGCCTTGTCCCCGGGTTCAGTGCGCCGCGCCGGGGACAGGCTGTCGAGGATCAGCCCGATCACGCCGGCGACGATCGCCGCGTCGGCCACGTTGAACACGTACCAGGACCATTGGCCCGCGTGCAGGTGGACGAAGTCGAACACGGCCCCGTAGGCGGCCCGGTCGATGGCGTTGCCCAGCGCGCCGCCGACGATGAGCCCGAGGGCGACGGCCAGCAGCCGCGAGCCCGCCCGCCGCATCCAGAGGCCGAGACCCAGAGCCGCGGCGAGCGACAGGATGACGAGGAACCAGCGCCCGAACCCGCCCTCCTGCTGGAACAGGCCGTAGGAGACGCCGCGATTCCACACCACCACGAAGTCGACGAACGGCACGAGCCGCCACGGCTGGGTCAGGACGAGATCGGTGCCGAAATAGAGGCCGAGCTTGGAGGCTTGATCGAGCAGGAGGGTGAGGATCAGGGCCGTGAGGCCGGCGCGGAAGGGGGTCATGGGAGGGTCGCGCGGCCGATGGCAGGTCTCGCCTCTCCCCGCGGGCGGGGAGAGGGGGGTGCTGCGGTGACGGAGGCGTGGATCACCCTCACGCCGCGCTCGCCTCCGGATGCGCCCTGTCCCACTCGCGCAGGGCCTGGGCGTCGCGGGGCGTCACGTCCGGATAGTCCGGATCGTCGCCCACCGCGGGGCTGACCCGCCACGAGCGGGCGCATTTGCGCCCCTCGGCCGGGCTCGGCACCACGGCGACGCCGCGCACCTCGTCGAGCCGGAAGGCCTCGGCCGGGCCCTCGCCCGCCACCACGGTGATGGCGGAGGTGATGCAGGTATCGGCGAAGTCGCATCCCTCCAGCGCGGCCAGGAGGTCCGGATCCGCGACGTAGACCGTCGGCGCCGCCTCCAGGCTCGCGCCGATCCGCTTGGCGGCGCGCTCGATCTCCAGGGCGCCGGTCACCACCCGCCGCACCCGCCGGATTTTTTGCCAGCGCTCCGCGAGGGGGGCATCGAGCCAGTCCACTGGGGTCTCCGGCAGGATCTGGAGATGCACCGAGCCGTCCTCGGACGGGTAGCGGTCGAGCCAGGCCTCCTCGGCGGTGAAGGCCAGCACCGGGGCGAGCCAGATCGCCGCCCGCCGGAACGCCGCGTCGATCACCTGGAGCGCCGCCCGGCGGCGGACCGAGGAGATCGGATCGCAGTAGAGCGCGTCCTTGCGCACGTCGAAGTAGAAGGACGACAGGTCGCCGGTCATGAAGCCGTTGAGCAGCGCCACCACCCGCTTGGTGTCGAAGGCCGCGTAGGCCTCGCGGATCTCGCCGTCGAGCTCGGCCAGCCGGTGCAGGATCAGCCGCTCCAGCTCCGGCATTTTTTTCGGATCCACATCGTCACCTTCGACCCGATGAGCCAGGGAGCCCAGCATCCAGCGCAGGGAGTTCCTGAGCTTCCGGTAGGTCTCGGCAAACGTCTTGATGATCTCCGGGCCGATGCGCAGGTCGTCGGTGTAGTCGGAGGCGGCGACCCAGAGGCGCAGGATGTCGGCGCCCGAATCCTTGATCACGCTCTGCGGCGCGACGACGTTGCCCTTCGACTTGGACATCTTCAGGCCCTTGCCGTCGAGCACGAAGCCGTGGGTCAAGACGATGTCGTAGGGCGCCCGGCCGCGGGTGCCGGCGGATTCGAGCAGCGAGGACTGGAACCAGCCTCGGTGCTGGTCGGACCCCTCCAGGTACATGACCCGATCCCGCCCGCCGTCGCGGACGCGCTCGACGCCGGCCAGCCCCGGGAAGGCCTCCGGATCGTCCAGCACGAAGGCGTGGGTCGAGCCCGAATCGAACCAGACGTCGAGGACGTCGGTGACCTTGTCGTAGGCGGCCGGGTCGTGGCCGGGGGCCAGGAAGCGCTGCGCCGCGTCGTCCCGGAACCACGCGTCGGCGCCCTCTTCGGCGAAGGCGTCGCGGATGCGGGCGTTGACGGCCGCGTCCTTCAGGATCTCGCCCGTCTCCCGGTGGACGAACACGGTGATCGGCACGCCCCAGGCGCGCTGGCGCGAGACCACCCAGTCCGGCCGGTTGGCGACCATGCCGGTGATGCGGTTCTTGCCCTGGGTCGGCACCCACTGGGTGTCGTCGATCCCCTGGAGCGCCGCCTCGCGCAGGGTCCGGTTGCCGAGGGACTCCACCGGCCGGTCCATGGCGATGAACCATTGCGGCGTATTGCGGAAGATCACCGGCTTCTTGGAGCGCCAGGAATGCGGGTACTGGTGGCGCAGCACCCCGCGGGCGACGAGCGCCCCGGCCTCGGTCAGCGCGGCGATGACCGCCTTGTTGGCATCGCCCTTCTCGCCCTTCGCGGTCAGCACGCGGGTCCCGGTGAAGCCCGGGGCCGCCTCGGTCAGCACGCTGTCGGCATCCACCGTGTAGGGGATGGTCGTGTCGATGCCGCACTCGCGCAGCAGCCGGCCGCTCGCCATCCAGAGTTCGAAATCCTCGCGGCCGTGGCTCGGCGCCGTGTGGACGAAGCCGGTGCCGGATTCATCGGTGACGTGGTCGCCGTCGAGCATCGGCACCGCGAAATCGTAGCCGAGCGACGGCAGGGGATGGGCCAGGGTCAGGTTGGAGAGGACTTCCGGGCCCACGTCGCCGACGCGCTCGAACGCCTCGACGCGGGCGGCCTTGAACACGGTCGCGGCCAAGCTGTCGGCGAGCAGGTAGGTCTGGCCGGGGGTCGCCCAGTTGTCGGCCGGCGCCTCTGTGACCCGGTACAGGCCGTAGGCGATCTTTTTGGAGTACGCGACGGCGCGGTTGCCGGGGATCGTCCACGGAGTCGTCGTCCAGATCACCACCCGGGCCGCCGCGAGGTCGCCCTCGGCGCCGGAGCGGATCGGGAAGGCCACGAACACGGTGTCGCTGACATGCTCCTCGTACTCGACCTCCGCCTCGGCGAGCGCGGTCTTCTCGACCACCGACCACATCACCGGCTTCGAGCCGCGATAGAGCTGGCCGCTCATGGAGAACTTCATCAGCTCGTCGGCGATCACGGCCTCGGCCGGGTAGGCCATGGTGGCGTAGGGATGGTCCCAGTCGCCGGTGACGCCGAGCCGCTTGAACTCCTCCCGCTGCACGTCGAGCCAGTGGGCCGCGAAGGTCCGGCACTCCTGCCGGAACTCGATCACCGGCACGGCGTCCTTGTTGCGGCCCTTGGCGCGGTACTGCTCCTCGATCTTCCACTCGATCGGCAGGCCGTGGCAGTCCCAGCCCGGGACGTAGTTGGCGTCGAAGCCGAGCGCCCCCTGGGAGCGCACAACCACGTCCTTCAGGATCTTGTTGAGCGCCGTGCCGATGTGGATGTTGCCGTTGGCGTAGGGCGGGCCGTCGTGGAGCACGAATTTCGGCTGGCCCTGCCCGCGGGCGCGGAGCTTCCCGTAGAGGTCGATCGCGTTCCAGCGCGCGATCAGGAGCGGCTCGCGGACCGGCAGGCCGGCGCGCATCGGGAATTCGGTCTGCGGCAGGAACAGGGTCTTGGAATAGTCGCGGACGGGCGCGGTCTCGGGGGCGGTCATCGGATCTCGCATCGGCGGTCGGGCCGGCGGAAGGCCGGCGGCATCGGGTCAGGCGGCAGGAGGATCCCGGACCTCCGCGCGGCCGCGCCGAAGCGGGCCCTCAGGCGGAGGCCGGGCCGGTAATTCGAATCGCACGGCCGGGGCCGCGCAGGGCGCGCGAAGCCTGCATGATGCGTTCTCTATCAGCCGCCCCGGCGCGAGGCCAGCGGCAGGGCCAGTCCCGGCGCCGATCACGCGCATCCCGAGCCGCGATCACGCGGATGCGAGCCCGGATGACACCTTTCGGCTTTCGAACCGTTGACGGGTACGCCCTCCGCGCCGCGGCGCGGGGACAGTCAGACCACGTTTTTGGAGTCCAGGATGAAAAAGCTTCTGATCACGACCCTCGCACTCGCGCCCCTCGCCTTCGCGGGGGCCGCTCAGGCCCAGGGCACGGTCCGCGGTGCCCAGCGCGGCGCCGAGGACGGTTCGGCCGCGGCCGGCCCTGTGGGTGGGGTCGTCGGCGGCGCGGTGGGCGCGGCCACCGGGACGGTCGGCGGCGTGCTCGGCACGGATCCCGATCCGGCCCGCCGCGCCCGCGAGAACCGCCGCGAGGAGCGCATGGAGCGCCAGGAGCGTCTCGGCCGCTGACTCGATCCGGCCGGTCGCCTCAAGCGGCCGGCCGCGCCTCCCGGCGGATGGTCTCCTGCGCCAGCAGGTACAGGCCCGAGCCGACCACGATCATGGCGCCCGCCACCGTCCAGCGGCTCGGGACGTCCCCGAACAGCAGGTATCCGAAGGTCACGGACCAGAGCAGCTGCGTGTAGATGAACGGCGCCAGCACGTTGGCCGGCGCCCGGGCATGGGCCAACACCAGCAGCCAGTGGCCGAGGGTCCCGAACAGCGCGACGCCGAGGAGCAGGGCCCAATGGGTCAGGCTGGCCGGGCTCGCCCAGATCCACGGCAGGAGCGGCGCCATCAGCGCGAGACCCGCCAGCCCCGTGTAGAACATCGTCGTGGCGGTCGAGTCGTAGGCCGCGAGCTTTCGCGTGATGATCGCGTAGAAGGCGTAGACGACCACGTTGGCGACGCAGAGCAGCGCGGCCGGGTGCATCCCGCCCAGGCCCGGGCGCACGATCACCAGCACGCCGATGAAGCCGACGCCGATCGCCGCCATCCGGGTCCGCGACGACCACTCGCCGAGCAGCGGCCCGGCGAGCAGCGCCAGCGTCAGCGGCGCGGCGAACTGGATCGAGATCGTCTCGGCGAGCTGCAGGTAGCGCAGGGCCAGGAAGTTCAGGGCCGTGGAGGCGAAGAGCAGCAGCGAGCGCACGATCTGCAGCGGCAGCCGGCGGCTCTTCATCACGCCCGGCGTGCGCACCGGGTTGATGAACAGCGAGATCATGGCGACGCTCGCCGCGTAGCGCATGAACGTGGTGACCAGGGGGTCGACCCCGGCCTGCGCCAGCGTCTTGGCGCTGGCGTCGAGGCTCGCGAAGAACGCCACCGCCCCGCACATCAGGGCGATGCCCACCAACCTCCGCCGGCCCGCGAGATCGGCCTCCGGCGCCGCGCGCCCGGGGGCGATGTCATCGGTGGCGGATGTCGCGACCGGCGTGCTCATACCTGCCCAATCCCGGTGGAGGCCGACAGTCCTGCCACGCGCGACCCCGCGGCGGTACCTGTCGGGGTGCAGGGGAACCATGCAGCCGGCACGGTCGTCCCGGCCGGGGGGGCGGTTCAACGCCGGGCTGCGGCCTTCTCGGCCGGAGGCGTCTTCTCGGCGGAAGCGGTCTTCACGACCGAAGCGGTCTTGGTCGCTGCCTTCGCGACCTTCGGCTTCGGCGGCTTCGCCCCCGCGATCAGGGCCGCGAGATGCGTCTGATCGAAACCCGAGACCGGCGGGGCGGCCGCCCGCGGCTCCGGCGTCGCGACGGGCGTCGGCACGCTCGCGACCGCGAGCGGACGCGGCTCGATGGAGCCCGTGGCGACCGGGTCGGGAATGCTGGCGACCGGAACCGGCGCCTCGCGCTGGACGCGCAACGTCCAGTGTGCCGCGGTCGAGAGCGCGGCGACCGCCAGGATCGCCTTGATGCCGGTGGTGAGCAGGGCTCGCATGATCGTCAGGCCCGAGAGAACGCGGTTGCGCGGGACCGGATCCCCGGTCCCGCTTCATCATCGCCGCGGAGCGTGAACGAACCCGCACGACGCCGCGGTCGCCCCTGTCCCGGAACGGGGCATCCCGCCTGTCGAGCCCCGGAGGTCGAAGCGGCCGGGCCGCGGACGGGAAATCGATGTGGGCCTTGCGCCGGATCCGCGGTTCCTGTTCCCCGCGCTCCCGACACTCCTGCAGCGACTCGGCCCACTGAGCCTCACAGGAACGGCCCAGAGAACTGGTCCGGACCACCCCGTCACTACCGACCCCGCTACCATGCAGGCCCGAGCGGGCTCGCGAAACCTTCAGGCGCATCGGCCGCTGGGGACAGCCCGTGTAGAGGGTGATAGCCGAGCCGGCAACAGAGGCCCGGGCGTTTCGCCGGTCCCGCGGCGATCAGCGCTCCGCGGCGGCCGCGGCGAAGCGTATCAGCGCGGCGATGTCGGACTCGCCCGCCTCCGCGGCGAGGTGCCGGTACAGGGCGGCGTAGCCCGCGAAGACCTGCCGGCCGGCCGCGTCGGCTCCGAGGAAGCCCGCGATCTCCGCCATCTCGGGGGCCCAGCGAGCGGCCTTCGGCGCCATGTCGGGCAGGCCCTTGGCGAACCGCGCGAGGAGCGCCGGCTCGTTCTCGGCGAGTTCGGCCAGCAGCGCCGCGCCGGCGCCGGCGCGCTCGGCCGCCAGGATCATGATCGCCGCGAGGGCCGTCAGCCCCTTGTTGAGGCCGGCATAGCTCATCTTGAGGCTCGAGGCGGCCCCGATGGCGCCGGGACAGACGCGCAGGTCGAGGCCGCGGTCGCGCAGGACCAGCGCGGGCGTCGTGTCCGCCCCCGAGACGTAGACGCGGGGTCCCTTCGCGCCGGGCTTCGGCGGCAGGCCCAGGATCGCCCCGTCGAGGAACGGCGTCCCCGTGGCGGCGACGATCCCGGCGATCCGGCCGACGGTCTCCGGGCTGACCGCGTTGGCGTCGATGTAGACCGGTTTCCTGCCGGCGGCCGCCAGGGCCGGGGCGAGGCGGCGTGCCAGGGTCTCCGCGTCGGCGGGGGGCACGATCGAGAGCAGGATGTCGGCGGCGGCGAGTTCGGCGTCCTCGGCGTGGGCCATGCCGGCGGCCTCGGCGCGCGCCCGGCTCGCCGCCCCGCGCCCGTCGAGGGAGGTCAGGACGCGGGCGCCGTGCTCGGAGAGCCGGGCCCCGATGGCGCTGCCCATGGCGCCGGGGGCGATCACCGCGATGGTGGGCATGAAAAAATCCTGATTCGGCGAAGGGCAGGGAGTCTAAAGCTTCCAGCCCCGCCCTCACCAGGGCCGGGATGCTGCAATACGGCCCCGTGCGCAGCCGGTATCACCCGATCCATGATCGAACCTGCCGCGCGCGCCGTCGTACCGGTCGGGTCTTGGCGTCTGCAGGATGCGAAGGCTCGTTTCAACGAGCTTGTCCGGCGTGTCCGAAGCGACGGGCCGCAACACGTGACGGTCAGGGATCAGGAAGCTGTCGTGGTCATCTCGGCGGAAGAGTACCGCCGGCTCACCGGTAGGCCGACGGGACAGGCTCTGATCAGTGTAGTGCAAGCCTCACCGCATCGCGACATCGACCTCGAGCCCGAACCCGTCGTGATGTCTGTCCGCGACGTCGACGTGTGAACGGCTGGTTGCTCGACACCAATGTCCTGTCCGAGCTTCGCCGCCCGCGGCCGGAGCAGAAGGTTGTCGCCTTCATCGCCGCTCAGCCGCTCGAGGCGCTGTACGTCAGTACCGTGACCTTCGCGGAGCTTCGCTTCGGCATCGAGCGGCTCCCAGATGGTCCGCGCCGGGCGGAATTGACCGATTGGCTGACGCTTCAGCTTCGGCCCATGTTCAGGGGCCGCGTCCTTCCCGTCGATGAAGACGTGATGGTGCGCTGGCGGTTGCTGGTCGATGACGGCCGGCGAAACGGTCACACATTCTCGCAACCGGACCTGCTCATCGCCGCAACCTCGTTGGTCTTTGGCCTCCCGCTGGTCCCGCGAAACACGGCAGATTTCGCAGCAGCCCGCGTGCCAATCCTCGATCCCTGGAACGACCCGCTGCCATAGGCAGTGGCCGATCAGGTTGCCCAGAAGCCTACCGCAGCGAGCCGCAGAACCGCTGGATGCGCCGGCAGGCCTCCTCCAGCACCGCATTCGAGGTCGCGTAGGAGATCCGCAGGTTCGGGCCGAGCCCGAAGGCCGAGCCGTGGACCGCGGCCACGCCCTCCGTCTGGAGCAGCTCCATGACGAAGTCCTCGTCGGTCTCGATGGTCTTGCCGGCCTCGGTCTTCCTGCCGATCAGCGCCGCGCAGGACGGGTAGACGTAGAACGCCCCCTCCGGCGTCGGGCAGGTCAGGCCGTTGGTCTGGTTGAGCATCGACACGACCAGGTCGCGCCGGCCCTGGAACGCCGCGCGGAACGTGGCCAGATGGTCCTGCGGCCCGTCGAGGGCGGCCACCGCGGCCCATTGCGCGATGGTGCTGGCGCCCGAGGTCTGCTGGCCCTGGACGAAGTCCATCGCCTTGATGAGCTTTTCGGGCCCGGCCGCGTAGCCGATCCGCCAGCCGGTCATGGCGTAGCCCTTCGAGACGCCGTTCATGGTCAGCGTCCGCTCGATCAGCCGGGGCTCGACCTGGGCCGGGGTGACGAATGCGAAGTCGCCGTAGGTCAGGTGCTCGTAGATGTCGTCGGTCAGGATGTGCACGTCGGGGTAGCGCAGCAGCACGTCGGTGAGCGCCTTCATCTCGTCGCGCGTGTAGGCGGCCCCCGACGGGTTCGACGGCGAGTTGAGCACGATCCACTTGGTCTTCGGGGTCAGGACCCGGTCGAGTTCCTCCGGCTGGAGCTTGAAGCCGTGCTCCATGTCGGTGTCGGCGAAGACCGGCGTGCCGCCGCACAGCCCGACCATCTCCGGATAGGACACCCAGTAGGGGCGGGGGATCACCACCTCGTCGCCGGGGTTCAGGGTGGCCAGGAAGGCGTTGTACAGCACCTGCTTGCCGCCGGTGCCCACGATGGTCTGCGAGACCTTGTAGTCGAGCCCGTTCTCGCGCTTGAACTTGCGCACGATCGCCTCGCGCAGGGGCACGATGCCCGAGACCGGCGGGTAGCGGGTCTCGTTGCGGTGGATCGCCTCGATCGCCGCCTGCTTGATGTGCTCGGGCGTGTCGAAATCCGGCTCGCCCACCGACAGGCTGATGACGTCGACGCCGGACGCCTTCAGGTCCCGGGCCTTCTGGGTCATCACGATGGTCGCGGACGGCTTCACCCGCGAGAGGACGTCGGCGAGGAGAGCCATGGCGTGCGATGCTCCGGATCTATGAGGTCGGGCGCCGCGTCTCCGCGGCGCGGCGGACCCTAGGCCCGGGACGGTGAGCCGGCAAGCGTGAGGCGCCGGAGCGGCGCGCGGGACGGCGTTCTCTGCTCTCCTCCAGCGAGTGGAAAGGGACGGCCCAGCATGCCCAGCGGCGAGACGATCAGCATCACCCTGACGCCGGACACGCTCCGCACCGTGCGCGAGAGCGTCGAGGCCGGCGAATACGCCTCCGTGGACGCGCTGCTCGACGAGGCCGTGCACGCCCTGCAGCGCCAGCGCCGAGAGAATGCCGAGCGTCTCGACGAGATCCGCGCCCGCATCCGGCGCTCCCTCGACGCTCCGCGGCCACCGCTGAGCATCGAAGAGGTCGAAGCACACATGGAAGTCCTGTTCTGACAGACCCGAGACGAGCAGCGCCGTGCGTAGGTTGCCGGTCGGGTTCCAACGCCACTCCGAGGCCGATCTCGCAGACATCTTCCGCGTCGTTCTGAACGCAAGCCAGGATCAAGCCGTCGCCGAGGGCTTCATCCGACGGATCATTGCGCGTTGTCGTCGGATCGGCGATGCGCCCCGTGGCGGGCGGCCGCGCCCCGATCCGGAGCCCGGCCTGCGAACCGTGTCGTTCGAGCGATCCGCCATCATCGCCTACCGGGTCGAGGCCGGCCGCGTGACGATCACCAACGTGTTCTACGGGGGCCGTGACCCGTCTCGCCGGGCCCGGGATGCGGATTGCCCCGCCCTCGCACCGGCCGGCCCGCACCCCCATCTCTTCCGGCATGATCCCGCTCTCCGTCCTCGACCTCTCCTTCGTCAGCGCCGATTCGACCCCGGCGCAGGCGCTCCACGACACCCTGGCGCTCGCCCGCCACGTCGACGGGCTCGGCTACCGGCGCTACTGGCTCGCGGAGCACCACGCGCTCCCCAACGTCGCGAGCCCGGCCCCCGAGATCATGATCGGCCAGATCGCCGCCGCGACCCGCCACCTCCGGGTCGGCTCGGGCGGGATCATGCTGCCGAACCACGCCCCCCTGATGGTGGCCGAGCGGTTCCGGGTGCTGGAGGCTCTGTTCCCGGATCGGATCGACCTCGGCCTCGGTCGGGCCCCTGGCACCGACGGCCTCACCGCCCGGGCCCTGCGCCGCCGGGAGGCGCCCGGCGAGGGCGGCAACGACGATTTCCTCGACCGCCTGCAGGAGTTGCTGTTCTGGGACGCGGGCTTCCCGGAGGGGCATCCGTTCGCCCGGATCGAGGCGAGCCCGTCCGGCGTGAGGCTGCCGCCGCTGTTCCTGCTCGGCTCGTCCGACTACAGCGCGCAGCTCGCCGGTGAGATCGGCTGCGGCTTCGGTTTCGCGCAGCATTTCTCGGGCATGCCCGCAGAGGCGCCGATGCTGGCCTATCGCCGCCTGTTCCGGCCGACGCGGCTCGGCGCGCAGCCCCACGCGATCCTGGCGGTGGCGGCGATCTGCGCCGCCACGGACGCGGAGGCCGAGCGGCTCGCCGCGAGCGCGCGTCTCTCGACGCTGCGGCGGGAACGCGGCGAGTACCGGCCGCTGCCGAGCCTCGCGGAGGCGCTGGCCTACCCGTATTCCGACGCCGAGCGGGCTCAGATCGAGCGCGGCCGCGACCGGCTGCACGTGGGCGGCCCGGAGACCCTGCGCGCCCGGCTCGCCGACATGGCCGCGCGGACCGAGGCCGACGAGCTCATGATCGTCACGGCGATCCCCGACCAGGAGGCGCGGCGCGAGGCCTACACGCTGCTGGCGCGGGCCTGGAACGGTTAGCCGGCGCTGGAGCGGATCGCGCCACGACGCCATCTCGGGGCGGCCCTGCCGAATTCATGCCGAGATCTGCGATCCGATGCACGAACAAGGCGATGATGGCATATCCCGACGCGATTGATCGTTCGAAATCAGTTTACGGAATGCCGACGACAGTATAGATCCGACTCGGTCTGCCAGACGAGTCCGGGCATGAGCACGACATCCGCGGATCCGACCGGCGTTCCGCACGACGCCCGGACCCTTGTGGTCGTCTTTCACGGTCTCGGAAGTTCGGCGCATCGCCTGCGCGACGTGATCGGTGCGGCCCGGGCCGCCTACGGCCCCAACACCGATATCTTTGCGCCGGACCTGCCGCACGGGCGCTGGCTCTCCGGGGCACGCGCCGGCGCGATCATCGGCCTCGTGCTCGACGGCATCGACGATCGTGTGCGCCTGCGCGAGCCCGACCGGATCGTCCTCGTCGGCCACAGCGTCGGCGCCACGCTGGCACGGCGCCTGTTCCTGGTGGCGGCCGGCTGGCCCAGCAACTTCCGGCAGGAGCGCGATCTCGGCCACCAGGGGTCGCGCGACTGGGCCTTCAAGGTCGAGCGCATCGTCATGCTCGCGGCCTTCAACCGCGGCTGGAAGATCTCCGAGCGGATGAGCTGGTACTACAGCATCCTGTTCAACCTCGTCGGCCTGTTCGGTCACCTGCCGACGCCGGGGAAAGGCTGGACTCCGACCGCCTTCGATTTCCGGCTCGGCGCGCCGTTCATGGCCCAGACCCGGCTGCACTGGCTCGCCTATCGCAGGAACCCGCCGCGCCACCTCATCGACAAGGACCGTCCGATCCTCATCCAGATGCTCGGCACGCAGGACGATCTGATCTCGCCGGTCGATCAGGTCGACCTCGCGGTCGACGGCAGCAAATGGGCCTTCCGGGAGACCGGCTACACGGCCGACGCCTCCGGTCCGACGCAGCAGGATTACTTCCTGATCGAGCTGCCCGACACGGACCACGCGCAGGCGATCACGCTCACGGGCGATCCGGCCGCCCTCCGGCGCGGCGGCCTGCTCCACACGGCGCTGACCGCCTCACGCCCCGCGTTGGCCGATGCCGCCCTCGATCCGGCCCTGCTGGTCGATGAGATCGACGCCGTCGATTTCGATGTCTGCAACACGGTGTTCGTGATCCACGGCATCCGCGACGACGGCTTCTGGACGCACCGGATCGCCGAGAAGGTCCGCGAGCTCGGCGGCAGGACGGACCAGGGCGTCACGCGGTTCCGCAGCTGGACACCGAGCTACGGCTACTTCGCGATGCTGCCGTTCGTGCTGCCGTGGATCCGGCGCGAGAAGGTCGAATGGTTCGCCGATCAGTACGTGACGGCCTTCGCGCAGTACCCAAAGTCCGACTTCCACTATGTCGGCCACTCGAACGGCACGTATCTCGCGGCCCGCGCGCTGATCGAGTATCCCGCGCTCCACTTCCAGCGCGTGCTGTTCGCCGGCAGCGTGGTCCGCCGCGATTACCCGTGGGAGCGGATGCGCCACGACAAACGCATCACGGCCTTCCAGAACATCGTGGCGGCCGACGATTGGGTGGTCGCCCTGCTGCCGAAGAGCGTCGAGTGGATTCGCGCGTTCGATCTCGGCGGCGCCGGGTTCGACGGATTCGACGATGCCGGGAAAGCGCCGGCCATCACCGAGTACCGCTACCTCCTGGGCGGGCACGGGGCGGGGATCAGGGAGGCGCACTGGCCCGAGATCGCGGCCTTCATCGCGAACGGAACCCCGTTCCCGCCCAATCCGACCGACACCGTGCCCGGCCTCCACGACACGGAACCGGATCCGACCCTCTCGATCCTCGGCAGGCTCCATGTCGGCCTGCCGGCGATCGTCGTGGTCGGTTTCCTCGCCTGCTGCCTCGCCTGGTCGCTCGGCGGCGCGTTCGGATTGCTGCTGGCGATCCTGCTGTTCCGGTTCATCGTGCTGCGCGTGTGACGCGCGCAGCCCGATGGCGGCTCAGCGCCCGAAGAGCCGCTTCAGGCCCCGCAGGAGGCCACCGCGTGCCGGCTGGGTCGTCGGGGACGCCTCGACGGAGGGCGCCAGCACCAGCCCGAGCGCCGCCGTGTCGGTGGTCTCGCGGTCGATCAGGATCAGGCTGCCGGTCTCGCGGTTCTCCGCGTAGGCGTCCACCGCCACCGGTCGGTCGAGGCGCAGGCGCACATCGGCGATGTCGTTGGCCGACAGGCGCTCGGCCGGGCCGGGCTTCCCGGTCTCCGGGTCGATACGCGAGACGATCCGCTCCACGGTCGCGGTGACGGTGGCGGTGCCGATCTTGGCGAACAGGCTCGCCCCCGGCGCCAGATCGGTCTCGGCCGCCCAGAACAGGCGTGCGTCGAGGGTCTCGGCGACCCGCATCGGCGCGTCCGTCGCGACGATCACCTGCCCGCGGGAAGCGTCGATCTGGTCGGCCAGAACCAGGGTCACCGACTCGTCCTCGCCGGCCTCGGGCAGGTCGCCGTCGGCCGTGTAGATCCGCGCCACCGTGGAGGTCCGGCCCGAGGGCTGCACCGTCACCGAATCGCCCGGACGGACCCGGCCGCTGGCGATCCGGCCGCTGTAGCCGCGAAACTCGGAATCCGGCCGGTTGACCCACTGCACCGCCATCCGGAACGGCGCGTTGAGCGCCTCGGCGCGCACCGGCACGGTCTCCAGATAGGCCAGGAGCGGGCCGCCCGCGTACCAGGGGGCCGCGATGCCCGGTTCCACGACGTTGTCGCCGTTCTTGGCCGAGAGCGGGATCGCCTTGATCTCGCTGAAGTTCAGGTCGGCCGCGAAATCCCGGAAGCCCGCCACGATGCCGTCGAAGGTGCCCTGCGCCCAGCCGGTGAGGTCCATCTTGTTCACCGCCAGCACCACCCGGCGAATCCCGAGATTCGAGACCAGCAGCGCGTGGCGCCGCGTCTGCCGGGTCAGTCCCTGCCGGGCATCGACCAGGATCACCGCCACGTCCGCCGTCGAGGCGCCGGTGGCCATGTTGCGGGTGTACTGCTCGTGGCCGGGGGTGTCGGCCACGATGAACGAGCGCTTGTCGGTGGAGAAGAACCGGTAGGCGACGTCGATGGTGATGCCCTGCTCGCGCTCGGCCTGGAGCCCGTCCACCAGCAGCGCGAGGTCCATCTCCTGACCCTGCGTCCCGTGCTTGCGCGAATCGCGCTGGAGCGCCGAGATCTGGTCGTCGAAGATCTGCTTCGTGTCGTGCAGGAGCCGCCCGATCAGGGTCGACTTGCCGTCGTCCACCGAGCCGCAGGCGATGAAGCGCAGCACCGCCTTGTTGCGGTGGGCGACGAGGAACGCCGCGTAGCCGGAGGCACGGTCGGCGAAGGCCGTGGGAGCCTGGTGCAGCGTCATCAGAAATAGCCCTCCCGCTTCTTGCGCTCCATGGCGCCGGCCCCGTCCTTGTCGATCACCCGGCCCTGGCGCTCCGAGGTGCGGGCGGCCAGCGTCTCGCCGATGATCTCGGGGAGCGTCGCCGCGTCGCTCTCCACCGCGCCGGTGAGCGGGTAGCAGCCGAGCGTCCGGAAGCGGACGAGGCGCTGCTGCGGGGTCTCGCCGGGGGCGAGCGGCAGACGGTCGTCGTCCACCATGATCAGCTGGCCGTCGCGCTCCACGACGGGGCGCTCCTTGGCGAAGTAGAGCGGCACGATCGGAATGTTTTCCTGCTCGATGTAGAGCCAGATATCGAGCTCGGTCCAGTTCGACAGCGGGAAGACCCGAAGGGATTCGCCGCGCTTCTTCCTGAGATTGTAAAGGTGCCACGGCTCGGCGCGCTGGCGCTTGGGATCCCAGCGGTGCTGCGCGGTGCGCAACGAGATGATCCGCTCCTTGGCGCGGCTCGCCTCCTCGTCGCGGCGGGCGCCGCCGAAGGCCGCATCGAACCGATGCTTGTCGAGCGCCTGCCGGAGCGCCTGCGTCTTCATCACGTCGGTGTGGACCTCGGAGCCGTGGCTCACCGGGCCGACCCCGCGGGCGAGCCCGTCCGGGTTGGTGTAGACCAGGAGATCGAGGCCGAGCTCCTTGGCGCGGGCGTCGCGGAAGGCGATCATCTCGCGGAACTTCCACGTGGTGTCGACGTGGAGCAGGGGGAACGGCAGCCGCCCGGGCGCGAAGGCCTTCAGGGCGAGGTGCAGCAGGACCGAGGAATCCTTGCCGATCGAGTAGAGCATCACCGGGTTCTCGGTCTCGGCGACCGTCTCCCGGAAGATGTGGATGGCCTCGGCCTCCAGCCGCTTGAGGTGGCTCAGACGGTCGGCGGGGCTGGACGGGGCGGCCGAGGGGACGCTCGGCTGCACGGCGGCGGAGAGGGCGGCGCTCATCGGGCGAACTCCGGCTGGCGGGCGGTCTGATCCTGGGTGGTCTCGAACGCGGCGGGCTCCTGGCCCGGCTGCACCGACGCCCCGGGGCGTCCGACATGCAGGCCGCATTCCTTCTTGTCTTCCTGCTCCCACCACCAGCGGCCGGCGCGCTCGGGCTCGCCGAGCTTCACCGCGCGGGTGCAGGGAGCGCAGCCGATCGACGGGAAGCCGCGGTCGTGCAGGACGTTGTATGGGACGAAGTTGTCGCGCACGAAGCCGTCGACCTGCGCCCGGGACCAGTCGGCCAGGGGATTCAGCTTGATCAGGCCGCGTGCGGGGTCGAACTCGGCGAGCGGCGTCTCGGCGCGGTTGGCCGACTGGCCGGCCCGCAGCCCGGTGAGCCAGCCGCTGGCGCCGTCGAGCGCCCGACCCAGGGGCTCGACCTTGCGGAAGCCGCAGCAGGCCTGCCGGGCGGCGACCGAACGGCGGAAGCCGTTGATGCCCTCATCCCGCACGAAGGCCTCCGCGGCCGCGCGCTCCGGCGCGTAGGCGGCGATCCGGATGCCGTAGGCCGATTCGGTCTCGGTCCAGGTGTCGTAGGTCTCCGGAAACAGGCGGCCGGTATCGAGGGTGACGATCTCGACGCGGCCCTTGGCGAGACCCGCCATGGCCAGCGCGTGGGTGAGCGCCTGATCCTCGACGCCGAGGCTCGTGGTGAACACCAGACGCCCCGGAAGCTCGGCGGCGATCAGGTGGAGGCGGCGTGTCAGGTCGAGCCCGGACAGCCGTTCCGCGAGGGATTCGGCCGTCTGTCGGTCCGGACGGGTCATCGCGACATGTCCCGGGTTTGATGGCGGAAAGGGGACGGCCTGCGCCGGACCCCTGTTGTCGGACGGTCGAGATGTTCGCTATAACGAACGAAGTCAAGGCGCTCCGGCGGCCTTGTCGGGCCTGTGCGGGGGTTCCGCGTGCGATGGCGCACAGGGACATTCCCGGCGGCAGGGTGCCCGGGATAAAAAATTCTTCTTCTTGGCCCTATCAAACCCCTATATGTGCCCGCGCGGCCCCGCGGGATGCAGACCACGGAGACAGCCTTGGACGCGATCGATCTGAAGATTCTCGCCCTGCTGCAGACGGATGCGACGCTCTCCATCGCGGCGATCGGCGAGCGCGTCGGCCTCTCGCAGACCCCGTGCTGGAAGCGCATCCAGAAGCTGGAGGCCGACGGCGTGATCGACCGGCGCGTGGCGGTCCTCGACCCGGTCAAGCTCGGCCTCGGGCTGACCGTGTTCGTCTCCATCGAGACCGCCGACCACTCCCAGGAGTGGCTGCAGCGCTTCGCCGCAACCGTCTCGGCCATGCCGGAGGTGCTGGAATTCTACCGCATGGCCGGCGACGTCGATTACATGCTGCGGGTCGTCGTCGCCGACATGCAGGCCTATGACAGCTTCTACAAGCGGCTCATCGCGGTCCTGCCGCTGAAGAACGTCACGTCCCGCTTCGCCATGGAGAAGGTGAAATCCACCACCGCGCTGCCGCTGCCCGCCCCGCCCAAGAACGGGCGCCATCTGCCCGGGACCGGCCCGGTCCTCTCGGTGGTCGGAGAATGATCTTCCCTTTTTCCGCAGCGCAGCGAATGCGATCTCCTAGTTTCCGCCCGTTCTACAAAAAGAACGTTTCTCGATTGACAGCGGCCTTGTAGGCCCCGACATGGTTCCCTGATGTCACGCCAGAATCTCCTTCCGCGCACCGCCCCGTTCGGGGACGGCGAGCGCGCCAGTCTCGACGCCGTACTGGGCGCCGCGACGCCCACGCAGCGCGCATGGCTGGCGGGCTTCCTGGCCGGGCTCGACGCGGCCGGGGGCCAGCCCGCCGCGGTTCCGGCCGCCCCGCCCAAGGCCGCCGCGCCGCTGACGGTGATCTACGCCAGCGAATCGGGGAACTCCGAGGCGCTTGCCGGCAACGTCGCCAAGCTCGCGCGCAAGCAGGGCTTCAAGCCGAAGGTCGTGGATTTCTCCGATCTCGACGTGGCGACCCTGCCCAGGGCCGGCAAGCTCATCGCGATCGCGGCCACCTGGGGCGAGGGCGAGCCGCCGGCGCGCGCCGTGCGGGCCTATGGCGAGCTGATGGGGGAGGGCGCCCCGCGCCTCGACGGGGTCGAGTTCGCCGTGCTGGCGCTGGGCGACACGTCCTACGTGGAGTTCTGCGCCATCGGGAAGGCGCTCGACGCGCGGTTCGAGGCGCTGGGCGGCAAGCGCGCCGCGGAGCGCGCCGACCTCGACCTCGACTTCGAGACGCCCGCCGCCGACTGGATCAAGGCGACGCTCAAGGCACTCGCGCCGGCTGAGCAGCCCGACAACGTCGTGGCGGTCGACTTCGCCCGCGCCGGGGCCGGCGAGGACGACGAGGCCGAGCCGAGCCGCGAGCCCGTGGTGGTCGAGGTCGTGGAGCACGTGAACCTCAACTCCTCGCGCTCCGACAAGGAGACGATCCACCTGGCGCTCGCCTTCGAGGACGGCGCGCCGGCCTACGAGCCGGGCGATTCCCTGGAGATCTTTCCCGAGAACGACCCGCAGCTCGTGGACGAGATCCTCGACGCCGCGGGTCTCTCGGGCGACGCGGCCCTGCGCAGGGCGCTTCTCGCCGAGCGGGACATCACCACGCTGTCGGCGGCCACGATCGAGCGCTTCGTCAAGGCCACGGGCCATGCGGACGCGCAGAAGCTGATCGAGAGCGGCGAGGCCAGGGCCTGGATCGAGGGCCGGCACCTGATCGACCTGCTGGCGACCTTCCCGGCCCCGCTGACGGCCGAGCACCTCCACACCATCACCCGGCCGCTGCCGCCCCGGGCCTACTCGATCGCGTCCTCGCGCAGGGAGGTCGGCGACGAGGTCCACCTGGCCATCGTGGCGGTGCGCTACGAGACCCACGGGCGCGCCCGCTCGGGGGTCGCCTCGGTCCACGTCGCCGACCGGATCCGGGACGGCGCCAAGCTGCGGGTGCGGCTTAAGCCGAATCGCCATTTCCGCCTGCCGCAGGACCCGGCCACCGACATCATCATGGTCGGGCCGGGCACCGGCGTGGCGCCGTTCCGCGCCTTCGTGCAGGAGCGCCGGGCCGTCGAGGCGTCGGGGCGGTCGTGGCTGTTCTTCGGGGACCGCCACTTCCTCCACGACTTCCTGTACCAGCTCGAATGGCAGGAGGCCCTGGAGGACGGCTCGCTCACCAAGATCGACGTCGCCTTCTCGCGGGATCAGCCCGAGAAGGTCTACGTGCAGGATCGGATCACCCAGCACGCGCAGGAGTTGGTCTCCTGGCTGGACGGCGGCGCCCATCTCTACGTCTGCGGCGACGCCAAGGCCATGGCCAAGGACGTGCGCGCCGCGGTGGTGAAGGCCTACGAGACCGCCAAGGGTCTCGGGGCCGCCGAAGCGGAGGCGCAGGTCGCGGCGCTGGAGCGCAGCCACCGCTACCAGCAGGACGTTTACTAGCAGGATTGGCCTATCCCGGTTGGGGTAGGGGCCTCCGGAGTCGCCGGAGGCCGCACATCAAGATCGTGACGGAGCGGGACGCAGCGCGGGTCCCCTCTCCCGTGCGGGAGAGGGACAGGGTGAGGGATCAGGTCTTTCCGGAGAGGGCGCACCCCTCACCCCAACCCTTTCCCGCTCGGGAGAGGGGGACTGTCGCGGATCCCGCCCATCCCGTGAACCGGCCGCGTTCCGCTCGGCACCCGCCCCTGAAGCGAGGGGCGGGAGACGCGTTCAGACAGACGGATCCGACCCATGGACGACCACAGCCCCCGCGACGCCGACACGCCGGTCCCGACCGCGACCGCCACCCCGGTCAAGCGCGTCTACGAAACCCCGCCGACCGAGCGGCCGATCACCGACGCCGAGGCGGCCCGGGCGGCCAACCTCGCGGCCAACGAGCATATCAAGATCGCCAGCGGCTATCTCCGCGGCGGCCTGGCCGACGGCCTCCTCAAGCACGCCACCGGGGCGATCTCGGAGGATGACGGGCAGCTCGTGAAGTTCCACGGGATGTACCTGCAGGACGACCGCGACCTGCGCCCGGAGCGGACCAAGAAGAAGCTCGACAAGGCCTACAGCTTCATGATCCGCCTGCGCATCGCCGGCGGCGTGATCAGCCCGAAGCAGTGGCTGGTCCTCGACGACATCGCCCGCACCTACGCCGGTGGGGCCCTGCGGGCGACCACGCGCCAGACCTTCCAGTACCACGGCGTGATCAAGTCGAACCTCAAGCGCACGATGGCGGCGATCGACGGCGCGCTCCTCGACACGATCGCGGCCTGCGGCGACGTCAACCGCAACGTCATGGCGGCGACCAACCCGGCCCAGACCGGCGCCCACAAGGCCGCCTATCAGCTCGCCAAGGACATCTCCGACTCGCTGCTGCCGAAGACCAGCGCCTGGCGGGAGATCTGGCTCGACGGCGAGCGCGTGGTCGGCGGCGAGGACGAGGCGACCGAGGTCGAGCCGGTCTACGGCCGGACCTACCTGCCGCGGAAGTTCAAGACCGTGGTGGCGGTGCCGCCCTCCAACGAGGTCGACATCTTCGCCCACGATCTCGGCTTCATCGCGATCCTCGACAAGAAGAACCGGGTCACCGGCTGGAACGTCACGGTGGGCGGCGGCATGGGCATGACCCACGGCGAGCCCGACACCTTCCCGCGCACCGCCGACGTGATGGGCTTCGTGGCCCCGGAGGACGCCATCAGGGTCGCCGAGGCCGTGATGACGGTCCAGCGCGACTGGGGCAATCGCAAGAACCGCAAGAACGCCCGCCTGAAGTACACGATCGAGCGCTACGGGCTCGACGCCTTCCGGGCGGAGGTGGAGGCGCGGATCGGCAAGAGGCTCGGCGCGCCGAAGCCCTTCGCGTTCACCGGCAACGGCGACCGCTTCGGCTGGACCGAGGGCGACGACGGCCGGCACCACCTCACGCTCTACGTCCCCTCCGGGCGGATCAAGGACATCGACGGCGGCGCGCAGTTCCTCACGGGTCTGCGCCGGATCGCCGAGGTGCATGAGGGCGATTTCCGCCTCACCGCCAACCAGAACGTGATCATCGCCAACGTTCCGGCGGAGCAGCGCGCCGCGATCGAGGCGCTGGTCGACGCGCACGGGCTCACCAAGGGTGCGGGGGCGCTCCGGCGCAACTCCATCGCCTGCGTGGCCCTGCCGACCTGCGGCCTCGCGCTCGCCGAGAGCGAGCGGTACCTGCCGGACCTGATGACCGAGCTGGAGGCGAGCCTGGCCTCCCACGGCCTCGCCGAGGAGGAGATCACGATCCGCTCCACCGGCTGCCCGAACGGCTGCGCCCGGCCGTTCATCGCCGAGATCGGCCTCGTGGGCCGCGGCCCCGAGCGCTACCATCTCTATCTCGGCGCCGCCTTCGACGGCTCGCGCCTGGGCAAGCTCTACAAGGAGGACGTGGCGGCCTCGGAAATCCGCGACACCCTCGACCCGCTGTTCGCCGACTTCGCCAACGGCCGCGAGCCCGGCGAGCATTTCGGCGACTACCTGATCCGGGCCGGGCACGTCGCCCGGACGATCAACGGTCCCGACTTCCACGACCGGACCGGGGCGCTCAAGCCGGCCCTGCGGGGCTGAGGCGTCCTGCGCGGCCGGCGCGTTTCGCCGACCGCGCAGGAACCGATGGCGAGAGCCGCGCCCGACCGCGCTGCAATCGTGCACGGCTCCAAGCCTCTGTTTCAACGGACTCTCGCGCGCTGAGTCGGTATCCACTTCAGCGGAGAGCGCTCCGGGCTCCGGATCGACGTTTTCTGCTTGCGCAGCTTTCCCGCGAGGATTCCGAACTGCACGATCTTTAGATTTTCAAATTATTCCAATGTGATATTGTGGCCCCTAGGTCACGTCCGGTGAATTCCAGACGAATTCGCGCGGCCCTGCGCACCCGATCGTTGAAAAGTGAACGGCACTATCCTCAAGAGTCCTTGCGCCCGAGTCGCACTGATCTTCTTGAGAGTCATTATAAACTATGCCATCCGGTCGCGAATACACTTTCTACAGAAATTCTCACCCACGTACGCCTCGTCTATCTTTCAGCAGAGCGCTGGTTTCGACGCTTTTCGCGCTTTCGACAACTGTTTCGCACGCGGCGAATGACGATATCTCTGGCGACGTCGTCCTGTCGGAGCTGAGCGTGACCGGCACCGGTCCGGCGGTCGAACGGGCGGACAGCCCGGTCATCGGCTACCGGGCGACGCGCTCGGCCACCGCCACGCGGACCGACACACCGGTCCGCGACTCGCCGCAATCGATCAACATCGTGCCGCGTACGGTGATCACCGATCAGCAGGACCTGCGCCTGACCGATGCGATCACCAACGTCAGCAACGTGACGCCCAGCAGCACGGTCCAGGGCCGGTCGCAGAACTACGTCATCCGCGGCTTCGCCACCCAGCTCTTCGCGGTCGACGGCGTGCTGACGAACCCCGCGATCAACTTCTATCCGGTCGAGCGCGACCTCGCGAACGCCGAACGCGTGGAGGTGATCAAGGGACCGGCATCGGTGCTCTTCGGCCGGGGAGATCCGGGCGGCCTCGTCAACATCGTCACCCGCCGGCCGACAGTGGAACCGACCGTCGATGCCAGCCTCCAGGGCGGCAGCTTCGGGTTCCGGCGCTTCCAGGGCTCGGTCTCGAGCGCGCTCCCGGACATCGACGGGCTCGCCGCCCGCCTCAGCTTCGCCGCGCAGGAGGATCCGACCTTCCGCAACTTCGGCGACAACACCAACCGGCGGGTCTTCGTCGCTCCGGCCGTGAACTGGACGCCGAGCGCGGACACGCGCGTCTACATCAATTCGGAATTCACCAATCAGCACAGCCAGTACGACGAAGGGCTCGTGGCTTTCCGTGGTCGCGTGCCGCTGGACAACATCCGCCGGTACTACGGCGAGCCGTTCTCGCGCTACTACGGCGAATTCAACGCCATCACGATGCGGGCCGAGCACGACGTCAGCGAGAACCTGACGCTGCGGCAGGTCGTCAGCGGCCAATGGGGCGTCTTCAATCAGTTCGTGGCCCGGGCCAACGGCATCAACAATGCCGGCACCCTGGTGACGCGCCGTGATCAAACGGTCGATTCCCGGTTCGCCGCCGTGGATACTCAGACCGAGGCCGTGCTGAAATTCGAGACGCTCGGCCTGTCGCACACCGTCCTCGCGGGCTTCGAGTACAGCAACGGCTTCCGGCACCCCTATTCCCAGCAGGGCAGCCTCGCCGCCGTCAGCTTCAGCAACCCGGTCTTCGGCGCGCTCCCCGGCGCCCTCGGGTTCCAAGCCGACCTGAAGCAGAGGCTGGAGCTGTTCGGATTCTATCTGCAGGACCAGATCGCCCTGACGCCCGAGCTTCAGCTCGTGCTCGGAGCCCGGTTCGATCTTGGCACCCAATACTATTTCAACCGCGTGCCCGGATCGAAGACCCAGCCGCCCGAGCAGCAATTGTTCGGCGCCTCCCCGCGCGTCGGCCTGATCTACCGGCCGTTCGAGCCGCTGACTCTCTATGCGAGCTACGCCACCTCCTTCGCGCCGCAGACGGCGAACCTGCTCAACGTCGCAAATCCGCCGCCGGAGACGAGCGAGCAGGTCGAAATCGGGGCCCGCATCGACATCAACCCGGACCTGACCCTGAGCGCCGCCGCCTTCCGGATCACCCGGGACAACGTCGCGGGCAACGATCCGGTCAACACCGGCTACTCGGTCATCACCGGCCAACAGCGTTCGGAGGGGGTCGAGGCCGACTTGGCCGGCGCGATCCTGCCGGGCTGGAAGGTCATCGGGGGCGTCGGCTATCTCGACGCGCAGATGACCAAGGACCGGATCTTCCCTGTCGGCAACCGGCTCGTCGGCGTGCCGGCCTTCAGCGGCAGCGTGTGGACGACCTACGACTTTCTAGAGGGGCCGCTCCGCGGCCTGGGTCTCGGCATCGGCGTCACCCATGTAGGGTCGCGCACCGGCGACCTCAACAACAGCTACCGGGTCGGGGCGTACAACCGCGTCGATGCCGCCGTGTACTACGATTTCGACGCGCATTGGCGCCTGTCGGTCAACATGCGCAACCTGACGAACGCGCGCTACATCGAACAGCCGACCTCGCAATTCATCAACACGCCTGGTGCACCGTTCTCGGTGCTGGCGACGATCACGGCGCGGTTGTGAGCCACACGGTCGGGCCTTGCGCGATTGTCGGACCTCGCACGATCGGCCAGGGCTCTGCCCTGGCGACACGTCAAAGGGTGTAGTCCCAGCCGTTTCAAGGTGTTGGGCAGAGATCCGATGCCATCGCGTGATCTGGTTCCGCGCCGTCCCTCTCCCGGGCGCATGCAGCGCAAGCGGAATGCGACCCGGGATCCAGCACGGGACGTCGCGAAGCGTCGATGTGAATCAACCGGAACCGCTTCGCGGCGCTTTGTGTGCTGGGTCCCGGATCAGGTTCCGCTTCGCTCCACCTGTCCGGGACAGGGGGCGCGCGTCATGGCCCGGGGGCGCTGATCGCGCGCCACGGGCTCGGCTAGACACCTTGAAAGGGTCGGGCGTAGCCCTTTTTGGCATCCGACGACGTCGGTCCCGGACAGGCATGGTCGGGGTGGATCGCGCGGCGCCTCAGGAGGGCGCGCGCACCGTCTCCTCGATCCGAACGCCGCGGAACGCTCTCAGGGATTGGCCGCGCGCAGGGTCGCCGGCCCGGCCTCAGGCCCCGCCGGCCTGCGCCGGGCTGCCGCGCGGCGGCGCAGGACGTAGAGCGTCAGGCCGGTGGCCGCGAAGCCCGGCATGGCGAGGGCCGCGAGGCAGAACAGCAGGGCGAACAGGTCGCCGAAGAAGCGGCCGCGGTGGACCTCCAGGATATTCTCCATGATCCGCCGGCCCAGCGGCGTGTCGGCGGCGCGCTCGGCGCCCAGCAGCGCGCCGGTGGCGGCATCGTAGCGGGCCTCGTTGCGGGCGCCCGGGCCGTCGACGCCCTTCGGCAGCCAGCGGATCCGGATCGCCGTCGCGTCGAGGTCCGGCAGGGTCAGGGTCGCGACACCGGCCTCGCGCCCCTCGCCGGTCCGGAACGCCGCCCAGGCGCGATCGACGGCCGCCGGCCCGGATGCGTCGGCGGGCGCCTCGCGGGCGGCCTTGCGGCCGGCACGGGCGGGCTTCGCCGCGGCGCCGTCGCCGACCAGCAGCCACGTGGCGCCATCCTTGAACGACGGGTAGGACCACGTCAGCCCCGTGAGCGCGATGACGAGGTAGACCGGCGCGAGCCAGGTTCCGGCCACCGCGTGGAGCGACCACCAGCGCGGCCGCCCCGGGCGGGACAGGCTCGGCTTCAGCCAGATCCGCCAGCGGTGGACCCTGGGCCAGCGCAGGTAGAGGCCGGTTCCCAGGAACGCCAGGAGCGCCAGCATGCAGGCGCCCGTGATGGTGCGGCCCCAGCCCCTGGAACCGCCGGGGATCAGGAGCCAGCGGTGCAGGTCCCGCACGGTCGCGAACGCCGCCTCCAGCCGCACCGGGCCGAGCAGGGCGCCATCGTAGGGATCGGCGTAGACGGAGGGCGGCCGCTCGCGGGTCGCGGGGTCGCGGGCGAAGCGGACGTGGATGCTCGCAGCGGGGTCGTCCGACAGGGTCAGGGCGCTCACCCTGCGGCCGCCGGCCTGGGCGTCGATCCGTGCCGCGAGGGCGGCGGGCGGAAGCGCCGACCGGTCGCCGACCGTCACCGCCAGCCGGTCGCGGTTGGCGGCGGCCGTGATCGCCTCCTCGTAGCTCATCAGCGCCCCGGTCAGGCCCATCAGGGCCAGGACGAGGCCGGCCGTGAGGCCCAGCACCCAGTGCAGGCGGAAGAGCACGGTCCGAAGGCGGGGAATCGGCAGCGGCATGGCGATTCCCGCTGCCTAGCAGAGTCCGGCCAAGGTGACGATGCCGCGCGGCGCATGCCCCCCGCGCGGACGCCCGGAGCCTCAGGTGATCGGCGCCGGATTGAACAGCGTCAGGTCGTTGAACAGCCCCCACCGGTCCGACCACGGCCGCTTGCGGCCGCTCGCCACATCGAGGATCAGGTGGAACAGCTCCCAGCCGACCGCCTCGATCGTCGCGTCGCCGGTGGCGATACGCCCGGCATCGAGGTCGATCAGGTCGGACCAGCGCTCGGCGAGTTCCGTGCGGGTGGCGACCTTGATCACCGGGGCCTGAGCGAGGCCGTAGGGCGTGCCGCGGCCGGTGGAGAACACCTGCAGGGTGATGCCCGAGGCGAGCTGGAGCGTGCCGCAGACGAAGTCGCTGGCCGGGGTCGCGGCGAAGATCAGGCCCTTCTCGCGCACGCGCTCGCCGGGGGCGAGCACCCCCGAGATCGCGCTGGTGCCGGACTTGGCGACCGAGCCCAGGGCCTTCTCGACGATGTTGTTGAGGCCGCCCTTCTTGTTGCCCGGGGAGGGATTGGCCCGGCGGTCGGCCTCGCCCTTGGCGAGGTAGGCGTCGTACCACGCCATCTCGCGGATCAGCGCCACGGCGACCTCCGGGGTCTTGGCGCGCGGCGTCAGGAGGTGGATCGCGTCGCGCACCTCCGTCACTTCCGAGAACAGCACGGTGGCGCCGCAGCGGACCAGCAGATCGGCCGCGAAGCCGAGCGCCGGGTTGGCGGTGACGCCCGAGAAGGCGTCGCTGCCGCCGCATTGCAGGCCGACCACGAGGTCGGAGGCCGGGCAGGGCTCCCGGGTCCGCCGGTTCAGCACCGCCAGGCGCGCCTCCGCCATGGCCAGGATGCTGTCGAGCATCGCCGAGAAGCCCCGGTGGCGCTCGTCCTGCAGGCGGACCACGCCGTCGCCGGCCGCGCCGTTGTCGGGCAACAGGCGCTCGGAGACGAGCTTCTCGCAGCCGAGTCCCACGACCATCACTTCGCCGCCGAAATTCGGGTTCTGCGCGAGGCTCTGGAGCGTCCGGATCGGCACCACCGCCTCGGGGGCGTTGATGGCGACGCCGCAGCCGTAAGCGTGGGTCAGGCCGACCACGTCGTCGACGTTGGGGTAGCGCGGCAGCAGCTCCTGCTTGATCCTGCGGATCGCCACGTCGAGGGTGCCGGCGACGCATTGCACGCTGATCGAGATCGCCAGGATGTTCTTGGTGCCCACCGACCCGTCGGGGTTGCGGTAGCCTTCGAAGGTGTAGCCCTCGAGCGGGGGCAGGGGGGCCGGCACCCGGGTGGCCAGCTCAAGGGCGTCGAGGGCGGGGGCGACCGGCGTCGTGACCCGCGACTCCTCCACCCAGGCGCCCCGGGGGATCGCCTGCGTGGCGATGCCCACGACCTCGCCGTAGCGGCGCACCGCGCCGCCCTCCGGGATGTCGGAGAGGGCGACCTTGTGGCCCTGCGGCACGAACTCGACGAGTTCCAGCCCGTCCGGGAACACCGTGCCGGCCGGCAGCCCGAAGGCGTTGACCACGATCGCGACGTTGTCGATCTCGCTCAGGCGGATCGTGCGCGGCACGTCGCCGGCACCTTGAGGACGGGTCGGGGCTTCGATCTCGGCCTGCATCGCCAATCCCCTCAGCTCGCAGTCCGAAAACGCCCGGCCAGCGCCTCGGCGTTGCGGGCGAGCAGACCGAGATCCGAGCCCACGGCGGTGAACCGGGTGCCGGCCGCGATGTAGCGCTTGGCCAGCTCCTCGCTCGGGGTCAGGATGCCGGCGGACTTGCCGGCCTTCACGATCCGGCCGACGGCCTCCTCGATGGTGCGCACCACCTCCGGATGGCCCTGCTGGCCGAGATAGCCGAGGCTGGTCGAGAGATCGCCGGGCCCGATGAAGACGCCGTCCACGCCCTCCACGGCGGCGATCGCGTCCAGATTGTCCAGGGCGCGGCGCGACTCGACCTGCACGATCACGCAGATCTCGGCCTCGCACCGGGTGTGGTACTCCGGGATCCGGCCGAACCGGGCGGCCCGGGGCGCCTGCGAGAAGCCGCGGATGCCCCGGGGGGCGTAGCGCGTCGCCGCCACGATCCGCTCGGCCTGCGCGGCATCGTCGACATTGGGGATCATCAGCGACTGCGCGCCGGCATCCAGGATGCGCTTGATGGTGATGGGGTCGTCGCTCGGCACCCGCACCACGGGGTGGGTGGCGTTCTCCATCATCGCCTGAAGCTGAACATAGATGTCCCGGAGGTCGTTGGCCGAGTGCTCCATGTCGAGGAGCAGCCAGTCGAACCCGGCTCCGGCGACGATCTCGGTTGAGATCGGGCTGGCGAGGCTGCACCACAGACCGATCTGCTGCCGGCCCTCCGCGAGGGCCGTCTTGAAGCGATTGGTGAGGCTGTCCATCGCGGTTCCTCCCTGGGTTGTTATCTCGCGCATAGGGGCAGTCTTCCGCCGCCGCGTCAAAGCCAAAGCGTGGATCGATCGATACCGTCCCGGCATCGGTCAGGCCGGCGGCATCGCGGCGAGGACCGAGACCAGCCGCGCGATCAGCGGCTCGTCCGCGTCCCGGCGCCACGCCAGGACCAGCTCGGCCGGGCGCGGCTCCGGCAGAACCAGGGGGCGGAACACGACGCCGTCGAGGCGCAGGTGCTCGGCCCCCGCCGGCACCAGGGCGATCCCCAGCGCCGTGCGGACGAGGGCCAGGATCGAGTGGATCTGCGCCAGCTGCTGCACGATCCGCGGGCGAATTCCGGCCTCGGCGAAGAGGCCCTGGACGAGGTCGTGGAAATACCGGGCCTCGTTCGGCGCATAGGCGATCAGGGGTTCGCCGCCGAGATCGCCGGGCGCGAGGGCGTCCCGGGCCGCGAGGGGGTTCTCCGCCGGCAGCGCCACCACCAGCGGTTCGGCCAGGGCCCGGACGGCGAGGAGGTCCGGGTGCGTCACCGGCGGCCGTACCAGAGCGGCGTCGAGGCGGCCGGCGAGCAGCTCCTCGATCTGGTCCTTGGTCACCATCTCGCGCAGGGCGAGCGTCACCTCGGGCAGCGCCCGCCGCAGGGCCGCGACGAGGCGGGGCAGGCAATCGTACGCCGAAGCCGCCGTGAAGCCGAGCTTCAGGACGCCCGCGCGTCCCGCCGCCACCTGGCGGGTCAGATACGTGGCGGACTCGGCCAGCCGCAGGATGCGCTGCGCTTCCGGCAGGAAGCTGCGTCCGGCCGCGGTCAGGCGGACCGAACGGCTGGTGCGCTCCAGCAGCTGCACGTCGAGCACCCGCTCCAGCACCTGGATCTGCCGCGACAGGGGCGGCTGCGTCATGTTCAGCCGGGCGGCCGCGCGCCCGAAATGCAGCTCCTCCGCCACGGCGGCGAAGCACCGGAGCTGGCTGAAATCGAACATGGCGTCTCCCCCTGCGCGTCGCGACGCGCAGGGGCAGCATAAGGCCTCGGCGCCGATCGGTCGCTCGGCCGATCGCGGTCTTCGCTCCCGCCGGATCGGCGAACCGGTCCTCCGGTTCCGAAGGGCTCGCGGCCCTTCTGCGGGGTCCGGGGTGGGGCGCGTCCTTAGGGCGTCAGCGCGTGGCCGGCATAGTCGATCTTGCCGTCGGGGCCTTTCGTCCAGACGTGCATGACGTAGTCGAGCCGGGTGATGTCGCCCTTCTTGTCGTAGGCGATCGGGCCGACCACGGTGTCGATGGCCTCACCCCGGTGCAACCAGTCGGCGAGCGCCCTGCCGTCGCTGGAGCCGGTCTCGGCCATCGCCTTGGCGAGCACCTGCACCGCCGCGTAGGCGTAGAGGGTGAAGGCCTCGGGGTCGATTCCCTTGGCGTTCAACGCGGCCACCGCCGCCTTGGCGTCGGGGTTCCTGCGCGGGTCGGCCGGAAAGGTCATCAGCGTGCCCTCGGCGGCCGGACCGGCGATCTGCGCGAATTCCTTGTCGGCCACGGCATCGCCACCGGCCACGATCGCCTTGAGGCCCTGGTCGTGCATCTGCCGCAGGATCAGCCCGGCCTCGGTGTGGTAGCCGCCGTAATAGACGAGATCGACATTGGCCGATTTGAGCTTGGACACGAGCGCCGAGTAGTCCTTCTCGCCCGGGTTGATGCCCTCGACCAGCACCGCCGCGCCGCCCTTGGCCTTGAACGCCTTCAGGGTCTCGTCGGCCAGGCCCTTGCCGTAGGGGGTCACGTCTGGCGGTCCGTCCGGGAGGTGCTTGTCGTTCATGCCGTGATCGGCCGTCATCACCAGGGCGCAGCCCGCCGCGTCGAGTTCGCCGACGTAGCGGTCGAACATGGCGTAGAAGGCGACGGCGACCGTTGAGCCCGGACCGGCCTTGTGCTGCACGTCGTCGGTAGTCGACACGTACATCACATCCGGTTTGAACGTCCGCAACAGCTGGACGGCCGCGGCGAAGACGAACTCGGACACGTCGGCGGAGTAAACCTCTCGCAGCGCGAGGCCGACGAATCCCAGCACGTCGCCGCGTCCGTTCTC
>NZ_JAKSXX010000077.1 GCF_022829385.1 Methylobacterium sp. J-070
GGAGATCACCGCGCGGGTCGAGGAGAACGTCCAGACGTTCCAGCAGATCGTGGCCTCGACCAACCAGCAGCAGCTCGGCATCGAGCAGGTGATGGGCGCCCTGCAGAACATCCGCCAGGCCAGCCAGCAGACCGCCGCCGGAACCCGACAGGTCGAGGCGGCCTCCGCCAACCTCACCGAACTCGCCCAGGCGCTCATGGCGCTCGCCGAACGATACCGGCACTGAG
>NZ_JAKSXX010000089.1 GCF_022829385.1 Methylobacterium sp. J-070
GGAAGGATTACGACAAACCTATTTCGGACCTCGTGTGGGATATTCGGACCTCGTGAGGGGTATCAAGCGTCAGCTTCCGGCTGCCAGTTCGCCAAGCCTGGGGCCTAGACCATGGCTGGGGTGCTCGATGCATTTGGGTCCCCCCCACCTCCACCTCCGCCCCGCAAGGGGCAGGAGCGCGCGTCGCGCTTCGTGATCCGCATCGGATGGGAAACGCGCCAGCCTCGGGCATCGGCGTAGCGTTTCATCCGGCACCGCGCCCCAGTCCGGGACGGGTGAGC
>NZ_JAKSXX010000081.1 GCF_022829385.1 Methylobacterium sp. J-070
GGCCGAGCACGCCGTTCACTTGGAGGCGAGCCGCCCCATCCACCGGACGACGAGGGCGGCGAGCACATACCAGGCGCCAGGGTGTAGCACCGCCACAATGTTCTGGATGAGCGGATCGCCCGGGTCAGCCGGCAGGCTCAAGATCGCGGCGACGATCAGCCAGAAGCCGACTGCGGCCAGAGCGGAGGCGGCTGCCAGGGCGGCAATGCCGATGAACTCGTGC
>NZ_JAKSXX010000090.1 GCF_022829385.1 Methylobacterium sp. J-070
ACCGGCAGACCAACCCGCAGCATGGCTGCCAGGAGGGAGGTGTTGCCCGTCACCAGCGCCGCGCGGATCAGGCCGATCTGCGCGAGCACCGCCCCGACCTTGGTGGCGACCCAGAGCCCGAAGAACGCCTCCGCGACGGTCTTCCAGCCGCCGACCGCCTTCGCCGCGTCGTTGGCACCGACGATGAAGTCCCGGATGCCCTTGCCGACTTCGTTCCAAGGCATCTCGCGCAGGGCCTTGGCGAACTCCTCCAGCTTGGCGACGATGTCGGACTGGATCCAATCCTTGTTGGCCTCGATCCACTTCTGGAACCGCTCGATCAGGTCGACGATGACCGGCGTGACCCGGGTCATGATCGCCCGGCCGAAGCTCTCCGAGGTCTGCCGCAGGGTCTCGATAGAGGTCTGGAGCCGCTGCGCCGCCTCGGTGTCTTCCTTCCGAACCAGGCCGACCTTGCCTGACTTGGCCAGAGCCTCCATCAGCTTGGCCCGGCCCTGGATCAGCAGCGCGGCCGTGTCCTGATCCACGCCCGCCTGCCGCAGCAGGTAGTTCGCCATCGGCGCACCGTTCCGATCGGCGGTGCCCTTGGCCGCGTCGGCGAGGTCACCGAACGTCGTGGTCAGGTCGGTGTTCAACCTGATCTGCTTGCCGCTCAGCCCCTGAAGCTTGGCGAACCACGGCAGCGCACCGGAATTGCCGGTGGTCTTCAGATCCATGATGGTGTCGGACAGCTTCTGGAATGAGCCGGCCGCTGCGTCCGCCGAGCCACCGTTGCGGGCCACCGCGTTCGCCAGACCCGAGATGGCTTCCGGGGTCGAGCCGATCCGAGTAGCCAGCCGCCCCAAGGCCGCGTCGGCGCTGGTGATGTCGGCGACGAAGTTCTTGATCTCGCGCCCGGCCGTGAAGATAGCGAACAGCTTGAGGGCGTTGCGGGCGAGGCGTTCAACGGCGTCGCCGGCACTGTCCAGGCTCTTCTCGATGCCCTTGCCTTCCTTGACCGCGTTCTCGCGGGTCTTGGCGAAGGACGTCATCGCCTGCTTCTCGCCCTTGATGAAGGCGGAAGGATCCAAGCCTAAGCTGACGGTGAGCGCGTCGATGACGGTCGGCATATCAGTCCCTCACGATGCTGAGGCCGAGACGTTCCCGGCGGGACGCGGCCATGGCGGGCTCGGCCAAGTTCCTGAATTTCTCCACGCTGCCACCGGCCCTGGCGAAGGCGGCAAGTGTGCACATGGCGAAGTACAGTTCCGGGTCAGGGTCCGGGGCTTTGGACACCTTCCAATGCCGCTGTGCTGTCCGCTGCGCCTCGATGGCAGCTTGCACGGCAGGATCGGCTAGCAGATGATCGATCTCGCCCATCGCTTCCTCACGCCGCAATCTTCGAGGCCGATATGGTCGTGAACCACTTGCCGGCCGGTGTCTCTGACTCCAGCTCGTGAGCGATGTTGTAGATGTTCCACTTGCCGCATGCCGGCTTTAACTGGCTCTCGACCTCGATGGAGCCGCCGTACTGCAGCGCCGGGTTGTACAGCGTCGTCACCTCGATCCCGGAGGACGTGAACGCGGGATAGCCGCGCATGCCGGTCGACGGCGAGACCTTGGTGGGACCACCCTGCCGGGACTTGCCCCGGATCCAGATCGCCACCGTGTCCCGGTCGATCACCCACTGAATGCCGGCCGCATGAGCGAGGGCGCGCATCTGAGAGTTGGCGTCGCCCCACAGGTAGGGGTTCATCAGTTTTACGGCGACGCCGTTATTCTCGAATTGGTATCCGGCCTTCTTTGCGACCCGCTCGAAGGTCTGCGCCACGTCGGTCGAGCCCTGCACGCTGGTGGGCTCCGTGGGGGCGACGGCCGTGTAGGCGCCCGCTAGCGCCTCGATCCGGAAGGCGACCTGCGGCTGCGCGCGGGCGTCCACGAAGCCCGCGATGATCGTGCCCTTGAACACGACCGAGGGTGACGTGCCGTCCTCGTAGGCCAGCACGGTGACGTAGTTCTGACCGACGGCGTTTAGCTGGCTCGGCAGGATGGTGAGCTGGTTCATCATCGACAGCGACAGGCCGAAGATGCCGATGGCCGCCTTGCCCGAGTCGGGGCTGCCCGCCTGCTCAATCACCACCGAGACGCGGTGGCCCTTCAGGTACGCGGAGTTGCCGCCGCCCTCGAACTGGCCGTTGGCGAGCTGGAACTGCACGTCGAGGTACTTGCGGGTGAACGTCATGCCGGTGCCTTCTCAGCGGCCCCCGGCACTGGGTGCGCCGGGAGCCATGTCGGGTGTGACACCGAAATCAACAGCGTCAGCGCAGCATTCGCCTGCTGCTGAAGCAGTGACTGACGAAAGACTGCGAGTTCCCCGAAGCTACGCAGGCTATCTGTTATCCAAACTGCCATTTGAATGGCGTCAAGCTTAGTTCAGAGGGGGTCGTCATGGCGTCAGGTAGGGCTGATATTGACGTGTCCGACTGATCGATCGCAACATATTTAGACCATTTTCGAAGAAATTGCACTCTAAAAGTACGAGATGCTGCCTGCGCGACGCTGCCGCTCAAATATGTTCACTCGTGTCCACCTATGCTTACTAGTGTCGATTGAGATTACACGATCTATTGCGACGAGCGCTAAAACAGGACTGTACGTTGCCCGTTTTGTCGCGCTAGCTGAAGTCGGCAATGCGGGCGTGCGTCATCGTTCGGGCTCCGGTGAGGGCTCGTGTGGGTCGGGTCGGTGGGCGAAGGAGAAGTGCGCCGCCGTGGCGCGCTCAGATCGCGCTCAGATCAGGCGGCTATGGGCAGCGGCTCCGCGGGGCCGACAGCCTTGGGACCACGCGCAGGCTTCGCGGCGGCGAGCCGCGCGAGGCATTTGGCGATCCGGTCCATCCCGGCCGACAGATCCCAAGTCTCGACCGAATAGACGCCCGGCGCGATGTCGCTGCGACCGCAGCATTGCAGATTGCTGAGGTAAGCCGCGAAGGCGTGCACGCCGGCCAGCGTCTGGACCTCCGTCACGACCAGCTTTTCAGTGGCCGTCTCGTAGGCCTTCCTGGCGGCGTCGTATTCGGCGGCGCACTTCGACCGGCCGCGCTTGGGCCAGAGGAACGACGCCTCGACGCGAAACTCCTCGTGCGCCTCGCGGTGGGCTGCGATGGCGGCGAAGATCGGATCGGGCTGCTTGCGGGCCATGGGTGCGGACCTCAGTGAGCGGCGGCGCGGTGGGCGGCCTTGGCGACCTGCCACGTGGCCTTGAGGGCGGAGGACATCGCCACGGCCCGGGAAACGTTGCAGCGCTCCTGGATGCCCGTGGCGGCCTTGCACGCGGCGGCCATGATGGCGGCGCGGTCGTAGCGGCCGGCGACGACGAGAGGGCGGGTGCGGGCACCGAGCTGCACCAGGGCGCGGGCGCCGAGGAGGCCGGTGGGGATCTTGGCGCGGTCGTCGCGGATATCGCGGAGGGCGGCGTTCCAGGAGATGCGGCGCTGGAGGGACATGATGGCCTCGACACACAAAATTTATTTACCTCGCCAAATTGATCTTAGGTCGATCTGCTGTCAACCCGTTTTGTGTAGATTGCCAAAAAATGTTTACCGGCGTAGGCTCCTGCTATGTTCGCCCCTGCCCTATCGCGCGCTGCTCGCGGCCTCATCGACTGGTCCCAATCGGACCTTGCTGCCGCGTCGGGCGTCAGCCTCTCAACGGTGAGGGATTTCGAGACCAGCAAGAGGACGCCGATCGCGAACAACCTCGCGGCGCTCCAACGCGCCCTTGAAGCCGCGGGCGTCGAGTTCACCAACGGCGGCGAGCCGGGCGTGAAGCTCAGACGGAAGAGCTAGCTATGTCGCAATTCGAACTTCTTCCGCTCCGCTGCGGCCATATCGTCGATCATCCGGTTGAAAGCTTTCTTTACCGGACCAAGACCAGCGAATTGCGGATCGATGCGCCCTGCATCGCTTGGTTGCTACGCAGTCCCACGGATCTGATCCTAGTCGACACCGGGCCCGGCACGCGCGTTCAGGCGCCCCAGCACTACCGCTCCAACGATCCCGATGACCTACTCCCACTTGAGCTGGTACGGGTCGGCATAAAGCCGGATGCGATCAAGACGGTCATTCTAACCCATCTACACAATGATCACGTCGGTGGCGCAGAACACTTCCCGGAGGCTACTTTCTACGTGCAGTTGAAGGAACTGCAGGAGGCCGTCTGGCCCGTACCATTCCAGCGTCCGATCTACGAGGTGAACCGGAGAGGCCACGCGCCTGCTTGGACGAGTATCCTGGACCGCTACGTGGCGCTGGACGGCGACACAGCGATCTGCCCCGGTGTGTCCACCGTCATGCTGCCCGGCCACACAAGCGGGTCACAGGGTGTACTGGTGGACACAAATGCGGGACCACACCTGCTACCTGGGGATTTGGTCCCGCTAGCGGATAACTGGAAAGCCAACGGCGCTTCCTGGATCCCGAACGGCAATCACACCGATCTGTATGCCTGTGAGCGCAGCTTTCAGCGACTCGCCGCGCTGGGTGCAACCGTTCTGCCGTCGCATGATCCGCGGGTGTTCGATCACGCCACGTATCCTCTGCCGCAGCTTGCCCAGGATACTGCCTGATCAGACCGAGGGGATTTCGCCATGCGCTCACGTTGGACGCGCCTGCTGCCGGTGATGATGATAGCCTTCATCATCGCCTTCATGGACCGGACCAACATCGGCTTTGCGATCCCAACTATGGGGAAGGAGCTTGCCCTGGATCAAGGCGCCCTCGGGTTCGCGTCCGGGGTTCTCTTCTTGGGCTACGGTGTCACTCAGCCGCTCGGCGGATGGATCGCTGACCGAGGCTATGGCCGCGCACTGATCGCGACGCTCATGGTCCTCTGGGGCGTGACGGAGGTTGCGCTGGGATACATCGAAACTCCCACGCAGCTCGCGGTCGTCCGCTTCCTGCTCGGGTTCTTCGAAGGCGGCATCTTTCCGACCCTGCTCCTATTCGTCCGCAACTGGTTCGCCCCGTCCGAGCGAGCACGAGCCAACGGTGTATGGCAACTCGCCTACCCTCTAGCCGCCATGCTTAGCGGCCCAATCGCCGGCTTCGTTCTTGAGCATGGCACATGGCGGACACTCTTCATCGTCGAGGGCATCTTCCCGATCGTTTGGGCGGCGGTTTGGCTGTGGGGGGTTGCCGCCTCGCCGCGCGAGGCACGCTGGCTAAGCGACGCCGACCGCGAGGCCCTGATGGCGCGATTGAACAGGGAAACAGAGCTTCCGGCTGCTTTAGCTGCAGGATCAAGCCTGACTGATCAGATGAAACGGCCGGCAGTCCTTCTGTTCACCGTGGCTGTTTTCTTCTGGAACATCGGGTTCCTCGGCTTCATCATTTGGCTTCCGAGCGTCATCCACCAGGATGCCACGCTGAGTCAGACTACCGTTGGCTGGTTAAGTGCCATACCGTTCGCTGCTGCGATGGTCGCTATGCAGTTCCTGACTCGGTTGTCCGATCGCACTCGCGATCGGAGAACTTTCTCCGCCGGGCCCATCATGATCTGCGGCGCCTTCCTCGTCCTGGCAGGGTTAAGCTACGCCACGAATACTCTCACAACGAACATGATCTTGCTCACGCTGGCCGGGTCTATGTTGTACGGATCGCAGCCAGTGCTCTGGTCGATCCCCGGCGACATCGTTCCCCGACATCTCGCGGGTGCGGTCACCGGTGTTATGAACGCCGTTGGCGTCCTCGGCGCATTCGCCGGTCCATTCCTCGTCGGCTACGTACGAACGATGACCAGCAGTTTCTCGATGGGCCTGAGCGTGCTCGGAGGTTGCCTGCTACTCGCTGGCCTACTCCTCTTCAGCATCCGTGAGGCAGGACCGCGTGTGGCAGCCGACAAGCTACAACGGCCGGGCGCTGCCGTGACATGAGGATCGTGGAAGCCTTCGAGGGCGCCGGCCTGGAGTTCATCCCCGAGAACGGCGGCGGGGCTGGGATCCGGTTCCGGGAGCGGAAGGGGTGATCACGGGCCCGCAGCTACGTGCGGCTCGGATCGCGCTTGGCTAAAGCCCAACAAGGTTGGCCGAGCGCGCCAAGGTCCCTCAGGGTGTGGTGGCGCGAGCTGAGGGCAGCCTTGGCGAGCCGGCAGTCACGATCGCGCAGCTCAACGTCATGATGCAGGCCCTGCGCGCTGCCAGGGCCAGCTTTCCTGCTGCCAAACCTGATCCTCGCGAGGGCAAGGACCAGCTGTAAGCCTCCCAGATGCGCGTTCTACGGCAGTAGCCCGGCCCAGATCGCAAGTACGAGTGCGATCAAGCCGACTACAACCGCAGCGATGAAACTGGACATCTCAGCAACTGGCTTGTCATTGGAAGGCGTCCTCACGCCGGTTAGTGCACCGCACTGGGGGCAGATCCTCGCAGACCGATCAATCTGCCGCCCGCAGGTTGGGCACGTCGAGAACAGCATCGGACCGCTCTATCGGTCTGAGGAGCGCGAGGATGAGTTAGGGCGTCAGCCAGGGAAATCCGCATCGACATCTGTATGGACTGTTGCTTGCAGGGGCCTTCGCAGATGCGGAGGATTAGCGCGTGCGTCTCGATCTCGACGAGCAGGGTGGCTGGCTCATCAAACCTGCGGAATTAGCTCGGCGGCTTGGCGTAGCGGAATGGTCATTGCGAAGGGAGGCCGCTCTCGATTGCATCGATAGCCGTCTTGATCGTGGATATGGCCGGGATGAGGGCCGCTCGCGGGTGACGATCACCGTTGGCAAGGTCAGCTGGCAGGGCATCTTCGGCCCCAATAGTCAGCTGCTCTCTGAATTTCGCTGGGAGTCTCAGCGGAGCACCATGGCGATCAACAGGCGCAGGGCTATGCAAGACGTCGAGGCCGACCGGCGCGCCGGCAAGGAAAGCGCCGCCAACCTGAAGAGCGCCTGATCCTTCCCGATCCGGGATCGTCTGGCGGCCGAACGTTGAAGCTCGGCTAACCGTTCTCGCCCATCCTGATCTCGGGCCGCGTCGCGTACTGGCCCCAGCCGTCAGGAACGGCATCGAGCCCCGCGAGCCCGTGATCAGATCGGGCGGCGAGGCCGAGTCGACCGGTGTCGCGAGTACCTTGGCAGCAGCATGTGCCGACGCTTCTGCTTCTGCCCGTCACCTGCTCGCAAAGGGCCGATCGCTCGGCGAGGTGCTGGATGGACAATGCTTTCAGATCAGCGACAGCACCGGGCTGGTCCTTGCCATGATGCCCTTCAAGGAAGCGATCATTCCGAGGTAGGTATCCCAGCAGGAAGCCACTGGCGCAGGGGTATCGAGTGGCCCCGACCCACGGTGGGCAAGGTCCTTTTCGCCGCATAGCCTACCGATGCCAGGAACCATGCCGTCGCGCCTTGAATACCCTAACTTGAACGCTTAGCGCTCCAGCTCCCTGTACACTCGACCAGGGCGCCCATCGTCTGCCAGGTCCCACTGCCGGTTCCCTTCGGATCGAGTCTGCCGCTGATCGGGACCTTGTTCGTGCCCTTGGTTATCGTGGCCGTGACACCGCCTTTCGCAGATACGCCTCCATCAATGCCGATGTCCTCACCAGAATAGGAAACGTTGCTGTTCCTGATCCGAACCGCGTAGTGCGTGCTAGGCGAGCAGGGCCCGGCATTGGTGACGGCATCGATGTTCCAGCTACCGTCGAAATGGTCGGGGATCTTGACGCTTCTCTTGGCGGCCTCAGCCGGACCGAGGACGGACAGAAGGCCAATGACCAGAGTTGGGATGAAGATGCGCACCGTGATGGGCTCCCGCAATTGCGATCGGGAGCCGACCGGACACGAGGAGAACAACGCGATTGGCCGAAGAGTTGCCGGCCGTCGGCAAAATGTAACCAACTTCTCTCAGAATTTGCCTCACAGCCCGCTGTCATAACGAGAACGATAATCGCGCATTTGCTAACAAATGATCAGATTTCTCAGCATGATGATCCAATAAAACAACACATGATATCGGGATCTTTATAACCTCAGTCCATATTGAAGTAACGCTGCACTCAGCGGCGTGGAGGTCGCATGTACAATCCCTTCTTCTCTTCGTTCATGCTCGCGATCGAAGCTCAGCGGGTGATCGAGTTGCGGCTGGTTCGTCTCGCCTGGGGTGGCCGCGAGGGCCGGGCCGAGATGCAGTCGATGGTGACCGAGAAGGTTCACGCTGCTGCCGAGGCGATGACGACGTTGATGCTCGGCGGCTCGCCCGAGAAGGTCATCACACGCTACCGTGAGCACGTCGCTTTCAACACCAAGCGGCTGTCGGCAGCCTGATGCGACGCGTCAGTCGCGCCGAGCTTCGACGCTCGCGCGCTCGACCACAGCCCGCAAGGCTGCGCTGCCTTCCATCACGAACCAGGCCCGCAACATGCTGGTGGTTTCACGCGTGTCGTCCGACCGCTCGCGGAACAGATCGCGTAGCGGGCCAGCTCGCGCCCCATGAACATGTCGAGGTAGCTCGCACCCTTCGTTCGTGCGAGGTCGACGAGGGCGTCGCTGAGAACGCGCTGCATCATCTCGCCCACCATGGCCGAGGCGTACACTGCCTCGGCACTGCCCTGTTCGGGATCGCTCATGATTAACCCTATTGCCCCGCGCCGTGGCGCCCCGTTTGGGCCTTGCAGGCGGAATTTCCATCGGATCACCAGCGAGATAGCTCAAACCGGCTTCAGATGTCGTCGCAGCCAGCGGCTCGCATCTTCCAGCGTGGGGAAGGCGGAAACCCGCTGCCCTTGCAGCCGGCCGAACCCCGCCTCCAGAAACCAGCTCCCGACATTGTCATGCTTTGGCTCGGCGAGGCGCACCAGAACCGCCACGAGCAGGCCATTGGCGATCACCAGCATGCCTTCACGGTCGGGGCTGTTGGTATCGACCGCAATCGGCTGAAGCTGCAGCACGACCAGCGTCTCGACGTTGCCCCGCCCAGACATCGTCTAGCCCTCCTGGGCTCGACCGGGCCAACTCAGGTCGCGGCGATCACCCCAGCGCGTGCTGCGCAGGTGCAGGTAATTCGGCGTGAAGTTGCAGAAAGCCTTCAGGCGCTCGACGTCGAGGATGGTCAACACCCGGCGCTTGAGATGGATCAGGCCGAGCGCGCGCAAATCCCGCAGCGTCCGGTTCACGTGCACGTCGGACAGGCCTATCGTCTCGGCGATCTCGGTCTGCGTCAGCGGGAACGCGTAGCTGTTGTCGGTGACGCGCCCCACCGCCTCCAGCCGCATGAGAAGCTCGCAGAGAAGGTGGGCGATGCGCTGGTCCGGAGCGCGTGCTCCCATGTTGACCAGCCACTCGCGTAAGACGGCACCGTCGACCAAGGAGCACCACCAGAAAGCGCGCGCAATGCTCGGGTGATGGGCTGCGATCTCGTCGATGGCTTGGCGCGGGATATCCACGACCTGGCAGGACGAGATCGTGCCGATGGTGTGGTCCATCTCGTCGAGGATGAAGACGTTCAGGTCGCAGAAGTCGCCCGGCACCAGGTAGGCCATGATCTGGCGCTGGCCGTCCGAGAGCACCTTGTAGCGGCAGGCGAAGCCGTCGAGGATCAGGAGGACGTTATCAGGCTTGTCGCCTTCCTGGATCAGATCCTGGCGTGCACCGACCTGCCGGACCTTGAGGACCAGACCGTTCAGGGCCCAACGGGCTTGGTCAGACAACGGTTCGAAGCTCTCAAGCTTCCGCGTCAACGCCTGCTGCATCGGACGGCCCTCATGAGTGAGAGAACGAGGCGATCGTCCGGAAGGTATCCCTCGAAGGAACGCTGGGCGGAGCGTCGCCGATCCAGCGAAGACATCGCCGGCGCGATTTTGGAGGTCCGCACCCTGTTCGGCAACCGATAATCTGCATCGGAAACGGCCCCGCCACCCGAACCGGGCAACGGGGCTTGAGTGCGCTCGGGTCGGAAGGGGCCATGCGAGCGATGAAGGGGCAAGGAACGCTCGCGCGGCCAGCTGCGCTCACATCATCGCGGCTACAGCCGGACACTCATGCCAGCGGATGGAGACATCTATCTGATCAAAAGATAGGATTTGACGAGGTTCGCACTCGATCGCGTCGTATATACGGATCTTGCAAAACGTGCGTCCTGATCAAGGTCGTGCTGAAAGCCATGCCCTCGACGCGCTGTGGAAACAGAGGGTGATGAGAAATTAGTGCCACGGGTGAATAATCGCTGCAGAAACGCGTCTTATGACAGAACACGAAAATAACATCGGTTTATCGGGTTGACCATCATCAGCTAATCCAATCCAGGTGCTGATGGCCGGGAGAGCCGTGCGCTTCCACCTGCATTGCCAAGGTGAAGCGCCATGAACTCAGCCCCCAATCAGCACGCCATGGGCATGCTCATCCGTAAGCTGGAGAGCATCGCCACTCTCTCGAAAAAGGAGCGTCAGGCGATCGAGAGACTGCCGGTGCGGATCCACAATCTCGACGCCAGACAGGACATCGTGCGCGACGGCGACCAGCCCACGCATTGCTGCCTCATCCTCGACGGATGGGCCTGCCGGTACAAGCTCCTCAGCGAGGGCAAGCGGCAGATCTTCTCTTTCCACGTCGCAGGCGACATCCCGGATCTGCAGAGCCTGCACATCCAGACCATGGATCACGGTCTCACCACGTTGACGAATGCTGTCGTGGCCTTCATCCCGCACGAGAGCCTGCGGGAGCTGACGGCGCGCCACCCTGGCCTGGCGGCTGTCTTCTGGCGCGACACGCTGATCGATGCGGGCATCTTCCGCGAGTGGCTCATCAGCATGGGCCGCCGCTCGGCCTTCGAGCACGTCGCGCACCTGTTCTGTGAACTGTACCTGAAGCTGCAGGCAGTCGGCTTGGCCGGGGATCACCGCTGCCCGCTGCCGATCACCCAGACCGATATTGCCGACGCGCTGGGGCTCACGCCCGTGCACGTCAATCGCGTGCTGCAGGAGATGCGCGGCCGGACCCTGATCACGCTCCGGAGCCAGATGCTCGTGATCCAGGCGTGGGACGAACTTCTGCAGGTCTCCGAGTTTGACCCAACGTACCTGCAGCTGGAGAAACGAGCGGCCAGATGACCCTTCGCCTACAGCCGGTACAGGTCGCGACGGGCAGCTACGATGTCGACGGCCAATTAGTCTTCGCTGACGGCTTGCTCGTGGCGGTGTTGGTGCGCCTCTCGGACGATCACAATGACTTGGCTGGGATGTGGTTCCTGGAGGCGGGCTTCGGGCGGGTTGTCACCACGGAACTCGCGCTCTTTGCCGACATCGACAAAGCACAGAGCTGGATTGAGCAGCGCCTGGCGCACGCGGCCTGAGTTCGGGACGCTTCGGCCGCCGCCATGCGCCCGTTGGGACGGTGCGGGAATTGGCGGTGAAGAGGCTTGCCCTGCCCCGCGCGACCTGAGCGCGTGCCAAGCGGCGAAGACCACCGCGCAGAGCCGTTCATACTCGCTCATCCGCGGGCGGGCATGCTGCCGGGACGCCGGTGAGATAGACGACCTCCCCCCGCCAGCCCGTGATCGGATCGGTTGGCTGGGCCGAGCCTCCCTAGCCGATCGTCATCATACCGTTGGCGTACCTGCAATCATGGCACCAGATCTGAAACTCGATCGTCTCGCGCCTCGTAGAGGGCAGATGGCTCGTAAGCATCCGCTCCCGGTGTCGTACCTTACCTCTCGGTCCAATCGTGTGAGCGTAGTGCCGTGCACCACGTATGCGGGATGCTTCCGCTGGATCATTACCTCGGCTGACGGCCAGCGATCGGAGCAGTCACCCTACTCCTATGCCACGGCGGCAGGAGCACGAGCGGTCGGCAATATCCGGCTACGGGAGATCAACACGAAGATCTAACCGTTTGGCCACCCCCGTTCATTAAGCGGCGTGCCTGCTGGCGAACAGGCTCTCTCAAATTCAAGCTGCGGCGGACCGCCGAGCGGACCCGCCACAGCGTTACTTCGTAAGCCCCATATCGCTCAGGCGCCGCCGGCCAAGAAGGGCGTAGCTGCAGCCAGCACCGCTGCCTTGGTCAGCGGCGCGTCGAACGCCCCATCCCAGCCGACGAAGCCGCGCACCCGCCGCACCTCTGCCGCGTGCCGCGCCTCGACGGAGTGGATCTGCAGCGCCGTCGTCAGCACCGGCGTGCCCTGCAGGTTACCAGCCTGGCCCTTGTAGGCCGCCACGCCGAGATCCTCGAACGTGCTCGACAGCGTCGTAAACGTGTCGAAGTTCGCGAACACATCCGGGTACTTGCCCTTGGCCGTGAAGTCGAAGGCCGGAGACGGGATCGCGGCGGCGCCTAGTGCCCCCTGCAACAGTCGCACGTGCTCGGCCTCATGCCGGGCGAGCTGCGTGAACACGGCTCGGTAGCGAGCCGGGATCAGGCGGGGCGTGGCCAGCGCCGTGCGATAGAACTCCGCCTCCAGGTACTCCAGGGTCAGGGCGAACCGGAGCACGTCCACCACCTGTCCCGGCAAGCCCTGAGCGAAGACTTCGGTGGAGGCGACGGCGAGCACCGTCGGCGCGCTGGCGAGCGCCCCGAGTGTGCCGACGGCGCGGTTAAACAGGCCCCGGCGCGAGGTCATCCGGGCAGTCATGTCGGGATCAAGGGTCTCGATCAAGGTGGGAGCAGCAGGCGTGGATGCGGTCATCATGGCGTCCTCTGTGGCGGGGGCGAGCGTCGACCGGGCGATCACGGCAGTTGGCTCGCGCTGACGGGGGTGAGGACGAACGGAACCACCTTCGGCAGCACCTGCGAGGGGACGAGCGCGCGGTCGAGGCCGTTGCCGTCCACGATGTCGTTGCCGGCGAACGCTGCACTGTAAGGGTTGAGCATGTCGCGGATCGTGGCGGCGTGGCGCGCCTCCACCGAGACGATCGAGCCGGCCTTGACCAGAAAGTCGGGGTTGCGCAGGAGTTGGCCGGCGCCGTTGTAGGCGGCTACTCCGAGGTCCTCGAAGGTGCGGGCGGTGCCGAGCACGCTCTGACGACTGGCGAAGTTGACCCGACTGAAGTCGACCTGGAGGTCAGGGATCGCGTTGCCACCGAGTGCGGAGCGGAAGAACTCGCGGTGAGCAACTTCGTGTTGCTGGATGCCGGTGAGGCTCTGCTCGTCTGAGGGATTGAAGCCACGATAGGGCTGCTGCAGCACCTGGGTGTAGAAGGCGGCCTCCAGCTGCTCCAGGGCGTAGGCGTAGTTGAGGACGGCGAAGTCACCCTGGCCGAGGTCGACAGTGCCGCCGGCGAGCGTGGCGCCACGCTGCGCGAAGGCTTCGGCGAGGTTCAGCTCCAGGAAGGCTGTTGAAGCGACGAGGATGCCGGCGGCCTTGAGCAGCCCACGGCGCGGGCTCGCGGTGGCCTGATACTCAGTATCGCATTTTGGATGAGCCGAGCGGATCACGAGCACCTCCCATTTGCGGCGAAATCGTGGCGCCGTAGGACAGGCTGCGATGATGCGGTCAAGATCGGCAATAACACAGATTAGAAAATATTCTAAAATCTGCTAAAAGCACAATATTTATAGGATCATGTAAAAAATTTGATCCTTGCGTGAAACTTTCGCACCAGTTCATCCGTAAAGAGTGATTTTTTGTAATTTCTGTCTGTTGCATATCAGATAAAAATTGTTCTCTTTTAGGAACTTAGACGATAGTTTTGGTCTTTCACGAGCTATGCGGGCGATAAGTCCGCGTTCTGAAGGAGATCTCGCATGAAGAAGATCACGCTGACCCTAGCGACCGCTACGCTGCTCGGCGGCTTCGCCCTTGGCGCCGGCGCTGCCTCGGCAGCCCCTATGTCCGTCAATAGCTTACAGGCCGATCAGTCTGGCATCACGCAGGTGCAGATGATGCGCGGCGATCGCATGATGATGAAGAAGCGCATGATGCATAAGCGGATGATGCGCCATCACATGATGAAGAAGCGGATGATGCACCGCATGTGAGGTATCTAGCGTCGAGCATTCGGGAGGGCTCCCCCGGGAGCCCTTCTATCGAAGCCTGCTTCGCCCTGACCGAGGAGGCTCAAGACGTGTCCCGCACTTACCTGGTACGCTCCGCATCCGATACGGCCGAGATTGAGCGTCGGCGCTGGATGTTCCGGCACCCGGTCGTTATCCGTCTCACCCACTGGGTCAACGCGCTGTGCCTGCTCGTCCTGCTGATGAGCGGCTTGCAGATCTTCAACGCACATCCAGCTCTTTACTGGGGCAAGGTCTCGACTTTCGACACGCCTCTGCTGGCGATGACATCGACCGAGGACGACCCGCCGAAGGGCGTGACCACGGTACTCGGGCATACCTTCGAGACCACCGGCTATCTCGGCTCGTCACCCGGCGCCGATGGCGAGCCGGCGGACCGCGGCTTCCCGTCTTGGCTGACCCTGCCGAGCGACCAAGACCTCACCGGTGGTCGTAGCTGGCATTTCTTCTTCGCCTGGGCCTTCGTCCTGAACGGACTCGCCTACCTGCTCTACGGCCTACTGAGCGGCCAGCTCCGGTTCCGCGTGATCCCGTCCGGCGACCAAATCCGGCATTTCGGCGCGTCGATTTGGGAGCACCTCACCCTGCGCTTCCCGCAGGGCGACGAGGCCAAGCGCTACAACGTCATCCAGAAGCTCACCTACCTCGTCGTGCTGTTCGTGCTGCTGCCGATGCAGGTGCTCGCCGGCCTGGCGATGTCGCCGGCCATGGACGCAGCGTTCCCGTTCCTTCTGACCCTGTTCGACGGCCGTCAGTCGGCCCGAACAGTCCACTTCGTTGTGGCAGGCCTGCTCGTGCTGTTCGTGCTCATCCACGTCGCCCTGGTGGTGCTCTCGGGCTTCTGGAACAACATGCGCGGCATGCTCACCGGCTGGTTCGTGATCGAGCGCAAGGTCGAGCCTGCCGCTGACGGGACGGGGGGGGCAGCGTGAGCCGCCAGCCCAACCGGCGCACCCTGCTCCTCGGCGCCACCGCCGCGGCCGGCACCGCGATGCTGGGCGGCTGCGACCGTCTCGGCGAGGCGGAGTGGTTCCGGCGTACCCTGAAGACCGGCGAGGACGCCAACCTGTTCGTCCAGCGCCTGTTCCTGACCGAGCGGACCTTGGCCCCTGAATTCGCCGAGGCGGATATCTCGCCCTGGTTCAAGCCGAACGGCACCGAGGACCCGCCGGACAAAGCCTACAAGGCACTGGCGAGGGGCAAATTCGCCAAGTACCGCCTGGAGATCGGCGGGCTCGTCGAGGCCCCGTTCAAGCTATCCCTGGCCGAGCTGCGCAGGCTGCCGGCCCGGACGCAGATCACCCGGCACGACTGTGTCGAGGGCTGGAGCGCCATCGGCAAGTGGACCGGGGTTCCGCTCGCCGAACTCCTAACCCGGGCCAAGCTGAAGCCGGAAGCCCGCTTCGTCGTGTTTCACTGCGCCGACACCATGGACCAGGACGACGACGACGACACAACGGCGGACGAGGACGACGCGCCCGCCGGCAACGCCAACCCCGCGATGACGAAGCAATCGGGAGGCGGCGAGGACAGACGGGACTCGGGCGGTCAGCAGGCGTCCGGCGCCGCCTCGGCCGATGGTCCCGCGTCGGTGCGATACTACGAGAGTATCGACCTGGTGGACGCCTTCCACCCGCAGACCATTCTCGCCTACGAGATGAACGGGAAGGACCTGCCGGTGGCGAACGGCGCTCCCCTGCGCCTGAGGGTCGAACGCAACCTCGGCTACAAACAGGCCAAGTACGTCATGCGCATTGAGGTGGTCGAGGGTTTTGCCGACATCGGGGACGGTAAGGGCGGCTACTGGGAGGATCAGGGCTATGCCTGGTATGCCGGCATCTGAGTCGTAGGATCGGACGTGAGATGCGCAACCAGGTCCTTGCCAGAACGGTCTGTAAGCCAGCCTAATGCAACAGGCCGGGGCGAGACAACCAGCCGCATCCCAGCTCGCTCCCCGTCAGCCATCTCCGCCAGCAGCTCTGATGTCTGAGGCCCGTGGCACCTGCCTACCGGTCTATCGTGCGCGTGGCCGATCTCTGCGTTGAGGACCTGTTTATCCGATGACCACATCACCAAAGCGTGATGCATCGTATAACTTCTTCTCCTGTTTTATAGCGGGCAACAGGAGTTTCATCCCATGCCCTATAGCCGATTAACTGCACACCTTTGCTTAGCCGCAGCTCTATCGCTCACCGGTATCGTCGCGGCGCGCGCGGCGACCGTCTCTGACGAGGACAAAGCCTTCGTCGCCAAGGTCTCGCAGGGCGGAATGTATGAGGTCGAGTTAGGCAAACTGGCTGAGAGCAAGGGAGCCCGCCAGGACATCAAGGACCAGGGCAACACCGAGGCGCACGACCATGGTCTCGTAGGCGACAAACTGAAATCGATCGCCACCGGTGCAGGGCTCTCCTCCCCCGACACGCTCAATGCCGAATTCCAGGCCCGGCTTGATCGGATGAAGGGCCTATCGGGCGCCGCCTTCGACGCAGCCTACGTCAAGGACATGAAGGCGATCCACGATGCGGACGGGGCGGCCTTCGCCAAAGAAGCTAAGTCTGGGACCAATCCCGATCTGAAGGCCTTTGCCGCTGAAACCCGTCGCATCGTGCAGCGCCACCTCGGCGAACTCGGTGCGAAGACGAACTGAGACCACTTATGCCGGCATGACGGCACCGGCCGGGCGGCCATATCATCACGGCTCGTCCGGCCTCGCGCGCAACCCCGACCGCTCCGCGGCGGATAATCCTGAGATGGGTCCGAGAGGGGTCTTGGGGAAGCCTCGGTGTGTCGCCGGCGTCATCGCGGGCGGATGTTTCATCCGGTTAAACGACCGGTGCGACGCAGCTCCCAAGAAGGCTTTCCGCTCTGGTCGTTCCCTGAGGTTTTGACTGTCTGCCCGCTACCACCACCGGTCGAGCACTGCGGGGTTGACGGCCGATGCAGCTTCCTCTCCGGCGGATGAAGCACCCGACACTGGCCTTCGAGGCGGCTCCGACGTGCTCTGGGCACGTCCAGCAGCAGGGAAGCAGGCAACACTAACTAGAGCAGCGAGGAGCGCGATCGAGCAGCGCATGATGATCAAGCCAATCCGTCCTTGGCTGCCTTGTCCGGATCGTCAGGCTTGGTCTCGGCCTCTTTGACCGGGTCCTTGCTCTCAGGCTCGCTACCGCTTGTTGGGTCCGGCACGTTGACGTTCGGGATCCGCACCGTCGGCGGCACCACGCTCACACCCGGTGGCTTGTCTGTCTTAGCCATGGCCATAGCGCTCCTTGTGATGCTGAGCCGTCACGCGGATCAGGCGACCCGCCCCACGTCTTCTCTGAGGGTCGCAGATCCTGCGCGATTGGCAATCAGGGCTGAGAAGCGGCGAGCGCCTCGACCTCCGTCAGCGCCGTGATCCGCTCACTTGCCGCCACCACCACCCTGAGGCAGGGGCCGCTCCGGCTGGCCAGCATTTCCACCGGCTGCGGAGTTGTTTGTCACGGTGTCGGCGGGTTGGCCTGTCGGAGTCCCTGTCACAGTGGCTGGCGCACCCGTCGAACCGGGCTGAGGTGCGGCTACGCCGGGTGTCCCCGGAGCTGTTGCGGGCGGCGCTGCCGCCGGTGCCTGAGCATAGGCTACGCCGGACAAGAGCAGCATGAACGGGATAGGCGTGACGAGGGTGCGCTGACGTATCAATGCCTCCGTGTCGAAGAACGCCGGTAACGCGTGTGTGAGGAGGATGGTTCGCGATACTTCGGAAGCCTGATCGCGCAGTTGCTCACGCTGGGATGCGGTCGATGCTGGCGGTGTCCTCGGCGGACACGCCGTTCTCGCGGTGGCGGAAGTCGGAGAGCGCCCGATAGACCTTCAGCCGCGCCCGCATCACCGAACCGAGCGGCCGGTGCGCCACGAGGCTGTGCGCGGGGCGGAAGGTCATCACCTCGTCGAAGTAGCGCACCCGCTCCGGTGAATAGGCGTCTTGGCTCGGCAGGCGCAGCGTCGCCACGGTCCGGTA
>NZ_JAKSXX010000092.1 GCF_022829385.1 Methylobacterium sp. J-070
CGCGGCGAGATCCGCGGCGCCCGGGGAGGATGGATGGATACGGGAGCGCCACTTCTGGCGGTTGACGGGGTGACGCTGCGGTACAAGACGCGCGATCATCTTGTGACGGCCACCTACCGGGTGAGCTTTTCGGTCTGGCCGGGGGACCGGTTCGTGCTGCTCGGGCCGTCGGGCTGCGGGAAGTCGACGCTGCTGAAGGCGGTGGGCGGCTACATGGCGCCGACCGAGGGCGAGATCCGGCTCAAGGGCCGTCCGGTGAGCGAGCCGGGCCCCGACCGGATGATGGTGTTCCAGGAGTTCGACCAGCTTCTGCCGTGGAAGACCGTCCGGCAGAACGTGGTGTTCGCGCTGGAGGCCTCGGGCCGGCTGAAGGGCCGGGCGGCGCGGGAGCGGGCGGACCTGTACATCGACAAGGTCAAGCTCACGCCGTTCGCCGACAGCTACCCCCACACCCTGTCGGGGGGGATGAAGCAGCGCGTCGCCATCGCCCGCGGCATGGCGATGGAGCCCGACATCCTGCTGATGGACGAGCCGTTCGCCGCCCTCGACGCGCTGACCCGGCGGCGGATGCAGGACGAGCTCCTGATGCTGTGGGAGGGCACGCGCTTCACGGTGCTGTTCGTGACCCACTCGATCCCCGAGGCGATCAAGATCGGCTCGCGCATCCTGCTGCTGTCGCCCCATCCGGGCGAGGTCAAGGCCGAGCTCAACAGCGCCGGGACCCCGGAGGCGGCGCTGCAGCTGGAGAGCCGGATCCAGCAGATGCTGTTTGCGGAAGAGATCCAGGAGGCGGAGAATGTCTAGCGCGCCGGCCCTGACGGGGGCTGCCCGTTCGCGGGCGACGCCGCCGCGCCCGAGCCCGCCGGAGGAGGTCCGGCCCGAGATCGTGCGCGCCACCGGGCACGCCCACGGGGCGACCGTGGTGGAGAAGCCGCTGTCGGTCGCGGAGCGGCTCTACAACCAGGCGTGGCTGCGCAAGGTCGTGATCCTGGTCCTCCTGGCGGGGATCTGGGAAGCCTACGGACGCTACCTCGACAACGACCTGCTGTTCCCGACCTTCACCGCCACGGTGGCGGCGTTCGTGCGCGGCCTGGCGGACGGCACGCTGCCGGCCCGGGCCTGGGTGTCGCTGAAGGTGCTGCTCATGGGCTATGCCGCCGGCATCGGGCTGGCGACGCTGCTGACCGGGCTGGCCATGGCGTCGCGGATCGGGACCGACCTGCTCGAGACGCTGACGTCGATGTTCAACCCGCTGCCGGCGATCGCGCTGCTGCCGCTGGCGCTGATCTGGTTCGGGCTGGGCAGCGGCAGCCTGATCTTCGTGCTGATCCACTCGGTGACCTGGGCGATCGCGCTCAACACCCATTCGGGCTTCCTGTCGGTGAGCCGGACGCTGCGGATGGTCGGGCGCAACTACGGGCTGTCCGGGCCGGGGCTGATCGGCCGGATCCTGATCCCGGCGGCGTTCCCGTCGATCCTGACCGGGCTGAAGGTCGGCTGGGCGTTCGCGTGGCGGACGCTGATCGCGGCCGAGCTGGTGTTCGGGGTCAGCTCGGGTTCGGGCGGGCTGGGGTGGTTCATCTTCGAGAACAAGAACATGCTCGACATCCCGAACGTGTTCGCCGGGCTGCTCACGGTGATCCTGATCGGCCTCGTGGTCGAGAACCTGATCTTCCAGACCATCGAGCGCCGCACCGTCCAGCGCTGGGGCATGCAGGCCTGAGCCGCACCCGGCCGACACCCCGAACGCCCAAGCACCCGGCGTCGGGGGCGGCCGCGC
>NZ_JAKSXX010000093.1 GCF_022829385.1 Methylobacterium sp. J-070
GGGATGATGCTCGGACCGGTCGTGGTTCATGTGGCACCTCTGGCAGAAGGCAGAGAGGTTGGTGGATGAATTGTTAGAGGTGTAGTGATAAAGGTGAGAGGAAGAAAGAAAAAAATTAGTAAAAATGAAAAAGGAAAAGAGATAGTAGTGGATATGTGGGCTGGTGGGCTGTGGGGGGTTGGGGTTGCTGAGGGGGGATAGATAGAGGTAAAAAAAGAGGACATACGAGAGGCAGTAGACCTTCTGCCCGTGTGGTCGCCCACACCCCTCGCAGCAGCCACCAGCCCGCCGGAACCGGATCACCGCCGAGAGCTGCGGCCAGTCGATGGGGTAGAAGAAGCGGTGCTCGGGCCGGATCGGCATGGGGGCGCACTGTGCCACCTGGCGTGGAGAAAGCGTAGCGGTAAGGCGTTGGCTCGTTCGATGGTTTAGGTCTGACGCTTCGCGTGAGTGGCTGCAGGCAGCGAACTAGCCTGAGCAAGGCGGCGGCGGCGGTCCCTCCCGGGACAAGACGAACCATGCGATGCCCGCGAGAAGGGCGCAGACCAGTAACCCGAGGAACCAGCCCGAGTGAGGCGGCAGGCCGGCTGGCATCCGAACAGGCGGCGGCTGCGGCGTGCCCTGCGCCCAAGCGCTCGATGGCCCTACGATCATGCCCGCGGCGAATAGCCGAGAGGGGCTGGTCAACAGCTTGCTCCGCATCTGCCCTCCGGTCCGGCGTGCGGTCGATCAGGGGAACCAAGTCGGCGGCGGTCCGTGTTCCATAGATACTCGCGATGCGGAGATAATGCCGATGGTCAACCCTGGCATGCCCAATCCCGGCGGTCCCGATCTGCCGACACCCGACGAGTCGCCGCCGACCGAACCCGTACCCGGCCACCCGCCGATGCCGGCTCCCGCACCTGATCCGGTACCCGGTAATCCGGTCGGACCAGATCTCGTGCCAGGAGACCCGATCGGTCCTGGAACGCTCATCTAAGGCTAGCCGGTCAAGTGACAGAAAGCGGCGAGGTAACGCCGTTCTCGATCAGCGGCTGACACCTGACCCCCGTACTCCCCCGTTACTTCCTATCAGCGGCTGACACGAGCTTCCGGACAGCGGGCAATTCAGATCTGGGTGATCAGGGCTTGTGCCTTGCCGTGTGCGCCTCATTCGGTCCGACGTCGGGCGCCGCAACGCTTAGGCTTGATGAACCTTGAATATACACGCCAG
>NZ_JAKSXX010000094.1 GCF_022829385.1 Methylobacterium sp. J-070
GCACGAGCGCCACCGGCCGGACGAACCGGCCGTGGGGGATGGCCTTCTCGAACCCCCTGCCCTCCTGATCCACCTTCGACCGGCGGACCACGACGCGCAGGCCCTCCGGATCCTCGCGCAGGTCCTCGACATCGAGGGCCACCAACTCGGACCGGCGGAACGCCCCGGCGAACCCGAGCGCCAGCAACGCGCGGTCGCGCTTGCCAGTCAGGGTGTCCGGCGTGCGGGCGCGCAGCATCTGCAGCACGTCCACCGTGGCCGCCGCTTTCTGGGTCGGCGCGACGCCGATGCGGCGCCGGATCCCCTTCATGGTGGCACGCACGTCCTCGTCGTCCGTCGGATCGGCCGCCTTCGCCAGCTTGTGGCCGTACCGGATCGCGGCGAGCCGCCGCCCGATCGTCGAGGCGGACCGCCCGACCTCGGCCTCGTGCGCCAGGAAGCCGGCCACAGCCTCGGGGCTCGC
>NZ_JAKSXX010000096.1 GCF_022829385.1 Methylobacterium sp. J-070
GGCCGTCATGCCGAAGGCGGCAAGGAGTGTGCCTGCGCCGAAAAGCGCGCAGAACCGCTGAGCACGGTGAGATAATTGCGTCATGGCCACGCTTTATGACGCCATTTGATCCAGCCCGCATACGCATGAACGGCAACTCTCAGCCGAATACCTCGCAATAGGATCGGCCGTGATTATTCAGCAACGTTCCGATCGGGTTCGATCGCTCCCTATGTCAGACCAGTTCGACGGCGTAGACTTTCAGCTGCTGCGCACAAGCCGAGCCATCAAATCGGCATCGGCTCAATCCAGATGAACAGCGCCGTCGCAACCACTAAGAGCAACCCGAAGATACATGCCGCATGGAAGTCACGGCGATCCTGAAACGCCTTTCCGAAGCCGGATATGATCAGCTTCATAGCCGTGACGATGCTAGCGCATCCCGAGACTATGATGATGGCGAACAGGATCCAGCCAGTGAGCGTCTGAGGCATGGCCTGCTCTATTGTAGTGGACCAAGGGCGTCCACCGCACCGGCCGGGCGGCCATCCCATCACGGCTCGCCCGGCGTCGCGCAGATCTCTATCGGCGACCGTGAATGACCAAGGCGAGCAGATAGCCGATCGCGCCGGCCAAGACCACGAGGCCCAGCGGCGACTCCTGCGCGTGTGGACGAAGCGCCTCGCTACCCTGCCGGTACAAGCGCTGAGCATCCGGATAGCGCTCGCGAGCGCGATCGAACGCGTCGCCGGCGAACTCG
>NZ_JAKSXX010000097.1 GCF_022829385.1 Methylobacterium sp. J-070
GACTTCGCCGAGAGCAAGCACAAGCTGGCCCTGTGCCTGGGCAAGAACATCGGCGGCGAGCCGATCATCGCCGACCTCGCGCGGATGCCGCACCTGCTCGTGGCCGGCACCACCGGCTCGGGCAAGTCGGTGGCGATCAACACCATGATCCTCAGCCTGCTCTACCGGCTCAAGCCCGAGGAGTGCCGGCTGATCATGGTCGATCCGAAGATGCTGGAGCTGTCGGTCTACGACGGCATCCCGCATCTGCTCTCCCCCGTGGTCACCGACCCGAAGAAGGCGGTCATCGCCCTCAAATGGGCCGTGCGCGAGATGGAGGAGCGCTACAAGAAGATGGCCAAGATCGCGGTGCGGAACATCGACGGCTACAACGCCCGGGTCGCCGAGGCGGCGGAGCGCGGCGAGGTGCTGACCCGGACCGTGCAGACCGGGTTCGACCGGCACACCGGCGAGGCGGTGTACGAGGACGAGGCGATGGACCTGGCGCCGTTGCCCTACATCGTGATCGTGGTCGACGAGATGGCCGACCTGATGATGGTGGCCGGCAAGGACATCGAGGGGGCGATCCAGCGTCTGGCCCAGATGGCGCGGGCGGCGGGCATCCACCTGATCATGGCGACGCAGCGCCCGTCGGTGGACGTGATCACCGGGACGATCAAGGCGAACTTCCCGACCCGGATCAGCTTCCAGGTGACCAGCAAGATCGACAGCCGCACGATCCTGGGCGAGATGGGCGCCGAGCAGCTGCTCGGCCAGGGCGACATGCTGTTCATGGCCGGCGGCGGGCGCACCACCCGGGTGCACGGGCCGTTCTGCTCGGACAGCGAGGTCGAGACCGTGGTCGCCCACCTCAAGCGCCAGGGCCGCCCCAGCTACCTCGACGCCGTCACGGCGGACGAC
>NZ_JAKSXX010000114.1 GCF_022829385.1 Methylobacterium sp. J-070
GTGGCGCACCGGCCGCTCGGTTCGGTGATGCGGGCACGGCTGCAGGTCTATCGGGCGCTTTCCGACTTCCGCCACCGCGAGAACGGCGTGTCCGCCGAGGACACCGCCAGCATCGACCGCATCCCAGCGTGAGGAACTTCGCGATCAGGCTTCCGAAGTATCGCGAACCATCCTCCTCACACACGCGTTACCGGCGTTCTTCGACACGGAGGCATTGATGCGTCAGCGCACCCTTGTCACGGCTATCCCGTTTATGCTGCTCTTGTCTGGCGTAGCCTATGCTCAGGCCCCGGCGGGAGCGCTGCCCTCCACGGCTCCGGGAGCGCCTGGCGTAGCCGCACCTCAGCCGGGCTCGACGGGTGCACCTGGCACCGTCACAGGAACCCCGACTGGCCAACCTGCCGACACGGTCACGAACAATTCCTCGGCGGGTGGCAACGCGGAACAACCTTCTCGGGCCGTGCCCCAGGGCGGTGGTGGTGGCGGCAGCAAATGAGTGGGTCGCGGTTCTGATGGCTGCCGCCCAGCCCTGATTGCCAATTGCGTAGGATCTGCGACCCTGGCCGATGACGCCGGTCGGATCGTCCAGTCCGTGCGACGGCTCAGTAGAGAGGGGAGCTGCATGGCCACGTCTGAGACAGACAAGCCACCAGGTGTCAGCGTCGTGCCGCCGACGGTGGGGATCCCGAACGTCAACGTGCCGGACCCAACGACCGGTAGTGAGCCCGAGAGCAAGGACCCAGTCAAAGAGGCCGAGAGCAAGCCAGACGATCCGGACCAGGCAGCCAAGGACGGATTGGTTTGATCGTCATGCGCTGCTCGATCGTGCTCCTCTCTGCTCTAGTCAGTGTTGCCTGCCTCCCTGCTGCTGGACTTGCCCAGAGCACGTCGGAGCCGCCTCGAAGGCCAAAGTCGGGTGCTTCGTCCGCCGGGGAGGAAGCTGCATCAGCCGTTGACCCGGCGGTGCTCGATCGCTGTCGGCAGCGGGCAGACGCTAAGAAGCTCAAGGATGGGCCGGAGCGGAAGGCCTTCATGGGAAGCTGCGTGACACCAGAGGATTGAAACGGGACTTCGCCCAGCTTCCTCTCACAAGAAGCCCCTCCTCAAGTGTCCCTTGAGCGCCCGCCCGCCGGGTGTACCCGACTACTGTCCGCGGGTCACGGTGCCCGGATTGGTCCATGATCCGTGCGAGATCCGCCCCGCGCTCGGCCGGTTTCAGCACTCGCCGCCCTCACTTCGCCCAAGACATGCGCTACATAGCTTCCGCCGCTGCGGCTGATGGCCGAACGGCACAGGGCCAAACCACGTAATCTTGGGATCCGGGCCGCCTTCGCAAATCAGTTCGTCGCGTTGATCGTCACCGCGCCATCGTTGATGTTGACGTCCAGCACCAGTGGCATGAGGTTTCCTCGATCTGGCTGGATCGCCAAAACACGGTTGCATGCCTGCGCCAGCACGCGTCCGGATGTGGTCGGCATGGTGGCGAGTAGCTCGTGCATCAGTTCCGCGATGGTGCGATCGCGTCGGTCTTCGGGTTCCAGTTTTCCGCCGTAGGCTCTCTCAAGAGCCGAAATGACGTTGTCGGCCACGATGAGGGCGAACCGCCCTTGATCTGCCTCTACCATGCCTACACCCCCAGGAACCGCGCTGAACTCTCTGACGGCCGCGCGTGTAGGTATCGCCCGCTCATCGCCACCGAGGCGTGCCCGAGCGTGGCCTGCACGAGGTGGATCGGCGCACCGCGGTCGAGGCTGTGCGAGGCGTGGGCGTGTCGGATCCAGCGCGTCGAGACCCCGACCGGGAGCCCTGCCCGAGATGCCGCGGCCTTCACCACCCAATGAACTGCGCTCGGGTCAAGCGCCCCGCCCTTCCGCGACAGGAACACGGGCACGTCGGTCGACCATGTGGCAGACTTCGCAACTTGATCCACGCGCAGCGCCACCAGCACCTTCCACGTCGAGGCCGAGAGCAGCACCGCCCGCGTCTTCCCTCCCTTACCGAACACCGTCGCCTGCCCGGCCTCGTCCCGGGCCATGCGGTCCCGCCAGCGCAGCCCGCAAACCTCCGAGATGCGCAGGCCGCCGCCATAGAGCACGGTCAGCAGCACCCGGTTTCGCAAAACAGGCTCCTGCCGGATCATCAGCAGGGCGTCGGCCTCGGACATGATCCGCTCGGCCAGCGTGTTTTTGATCGGAGGTACCTTCACGGCCGCGGCGATGTTGAAGCGCAGATAGCCGACCTCCTGTGCGAAGGCGAACAGACTCTTGAGCGCCGCGGCGGTGAGCGCCACCGTCGCCGAGGACCCGGGCCGGGCCGCGATGTAGTCCTGCAGCTCGCCCATCCGCACCGAGCCGAGCGGCCTGCCGAAATAGGCCATGAATTGGCGGACTTCGCGCTCATAGTTGCGGCGGGTGTGCGGGCTCGCGGACCGGGCGAGCCACAGCCGGATCATCTGCGCGTCGTCGTCGGCCTGCGTAGGCAGCGCTTCGATCGCGTCGGGTGCGGGGACGAGTGCGGTGCCCAAAGCGTCTACTCCGAGAATGACAGCAGCCGGCCGATCGGCGCGCCCTAGCCGTTGACCAGTGTGCCGATCACGATCACGAGCACCGCCCAGAGCCACTCGGCCACCACGTCCGGCAGGATCGCCTCGACCCTGATGCGATGGCCCTCCTGTATCTCGCGGATGATGATGCCCTCCGAGTCGAGTAACGGCGTGAGGAAGGGCTGCAGCACCTGCGCCTCCGCAATCCCTCGGATGCCCGCCCGAACATAGGGTCGCGCTGCCACCGCGATCCCAAACACGACGGTCCAAGCGCCGAACGCCGACACGGCCTCGCCTCGCCCGGCATCGTCGGTGAGCGTGCCTCACTGCACATGCGCGGCAAGAACGAGCCCCCACATCACGGTGAGCGCGACGTAGCTCAGCAGGAACCAGCGCACCGCCGGGTAGGCGCGCCACCACGCCGACCCGATGGCGCGCCGGATGCGATTGACCTGACCGGTCTTTTAGACCGAGCCGAGTGAGAGGCTACTGCACGGCCGCTGCCATGGGTAGCCGGAAGGCCAGATCTGGGTAGCTGACGGGCGCTGGGGGCCGATAGCCCAGGGACGAGTGCGGCCGGACGCGGTTGTAGTGTTCTGCCAGAGGGCGATCACGGCCTGGGCTTCCTTGAGTGAGTAGAAAATCCCCTGGCGCAGACACTCGTCGCGCAGCTTGCCGTTGAAGCTTTCACAGTACCCGTTCTCCCACGGAAGCCGGGTGCGATGTACTGGATCCGTGAGCCAGCTTTGGCGACCCATTTGCGCAGTGCCTTTGAGACCATCTCGCTGCGCGGTCCTTCGGTTCAAGGCCGTTGTCGCAGCGGATGTGCTCCGGGATGCCGTGCAGGCACATGGTATCGGCCAGCGCCTCGATCACGCCGACGCTGTTGATACGCCGCGACACCTTCAGCGCCAGGCAGGCCCGGCTGTGCTCGTCGATCAGCGTCAGGATGCGTAAGCTGCGCCCGTCGTGGGTCTGGGCCTGCACGAAGTCGAAGGTCCAGACGTGATTGCGGTGGAGCGGCCGTAGTCGCACACACGAGCCGTCGTTCAGCCAGAGGCGGCTGCGGGGCCTATGTCGATTGGGGACCGTCAGCCCCTCGCGACGCCAGATGCCCTCATCCTGAGGTTCTCGAAGGATGGACCCGGTCCTTGCCCGCCCGCCAGCCAGCTGCCTGCAGCAGCGCGGTGACGCGGCGGTAGCCATAGCGCCCGTACTCGGACGCCAGGGCGACGATGGCGCGGGTCGGCCCATCCGCGTCGGCCGGCACGGTGGGCACATAGCGCTGCGTGCCCTGGTGCTGGCCGACGATCCGGCAGGCGGGACGTTCCGAGAGACCGTACTTCTCCCGAATGCCATCGACCGCCTGCCGGCGTCGCTCGGGGGCTAGATGGGGTATTCGGGGTGCCTCGCGCGGCGGAAGCGGCGGCATGATGGCGCTTCGATCTAGTCCCGGAGCCCCACCATGAGCGAGCAGCACCACGTCGGCCTCGATGTCTCCGTGAAGGAGACCGCGATCTGCATCGTCGATCCCCATGGTAAGGTCGTGCACCGCGCGACCGTCGAGAGCCATCCCGAGGCGATCAGCCGGCACCTGATCGAGCTGGGCCACAGCTATGCGCGTGTCGGTCTGGAGGCAGGGCCGTTCTCGCCGTGGCTCTACGCCGGCTTGGTCGAAGCCGGGCTCCCGGCAATCTGCGTCGAGACCCGCCACATGCACGCGGCCCTGTCGGCACGGATCAACAAGACCGACCGCAACGACGCGATGGGCATAGCTCAGATGATGCGGGTCGGCCTGTTCAAGCCGGTCCACGTCAAAACGCCGGCCAGTCAGCAACGCCGCCTGCTCCTGACCTCGCGCAAGCTGCTTCAGCGCAAGGCTTACGATATCGAGAGCGACCTGCGCGGCCAGTTGCGCAACTTCGGCCTCAAGGTGGGTATCGTGGGTGCTGCCGGGTTCGAGCAGCGCGTGCGCGACCTCGTGCTCGATCTGCCCTTCGTCGCGGCCGTGGTCCTGCCGCTACTGGAGGCGCGCTCCGCGCTGCGGACCCAACTGGCCAAGCTGCACAAGATGCTGCTGGACCAGGTCCGCACCGACCCGGTCTGCCGGCGCTTGATGACCGCGCCCGGCGTCGGGCCGGTCGTGGCGTTGACCTACCGTACCTGCGTCGACAACCCAGCCCGCTTCGGACGATCGCAGTGTGTCGGGGCGCATTACGGTCTGACCCCGCGGCTCTACCAGTCCGGCGAGACGAAGCGGGTCGGCCGGGTCTCGAAGTGCGGCGACACGATGATGCGTGCCGCGCTCTACGAGGCTGCGCTCGTGCTGCTGACTGGCCCCCGGGTTCGATGGACCTCGCTGAAGGTCTGGGGGCTGGCTGTGGCCAAGCGCAGAGGCATGCAGAAGGCCCTCGTGGCCGTCGCCCGCAAGCTGGCGATCGTGCTGCATCGGATGTGGCGCGACGAGAAGGACTTCCGCTGGTCGGCCGATGCCGCGATGGCGGCCTGAAGCTTACGGATCAGCATCACGTAACACCGAGCTCCTCCGGCGTGGAAGAGGTCCCTGTGGGGACGACGGGAGCGGGTGAGACCGAGGAAACTCGAGCGTCGGTTCTGCCGAGCGCGCGGCTTAGATGGCTCCGCCCACTCCCTCTAATCCCATCATGAGGCGGCACCGGCCGACCTCGGAGAGAAGCAAGAGCTCCACAGGACCGATCACGCGTCGAACCAGGACGCGCACGAAAGGGCATTGACCGATGAACTCCGAATAGAGAACGCCAATGTCGCGTTCGAGAAACTCGGGCTCTGGGGCAGCATCCAACCTCGTCTCGCTCAGAGCGACAACGTGCGGGCCGCGTTGGTTTTGGTCTCGCGCGGAGAGGCACCGCTCGGCGTCGTCTACGAAAGCGACGCGAAGTCGGATCCCGGCGTGAAGGTCGTGGGCGTGTTTCCGGCGGACACCCGGAGCGCGAGCCGCTGGGCGTGCTCGAGGAGCTCCAGCGCAGCCTCGGCAGCTTCACCTTCGCGGCGCAGTACCAGCAGGAGCCGGTGCCGCCCGGGGGCAACATGTTCGACCTGACGTGGTTTCGTCGCTACGGCGAAGGCCTCTCGCCGGGTGCTTACGGCGGAGACGAGATCTATCAATCCTGGGACACGGCTTCGAAGGCCGGCGAGCTCAGCGACTGCTCGGTGTGCACGACGTGGCTGGTCCGGGATCGAGCTTACTACCTACTAGACGTCTTCCGGGACCGCCTCGGCTATCCAAACCTGCGCCGCAAGGTCGTCGAGATGAACGCGCGCTGGCGACCCAACGGCGTGCTCATCGAGGACAAGGCATCCGGTGAGCATCTCATCCAGGACCTTCGCCATACCGGAGAGGTGTCCGCCATCGCGGTGCAGCCGCAGGGCGACAAGGTCGTGCGGGCATCCTCGATCGCGGCGGTCATCGAGGGCGGGCGCGTGCTGCTGCCCGAGCATGCGGCGTGGCTCGGCGAGTTCGAGAAGGAGATCCTGGCCTTCCCGCACGGCCGGCACGACGATCAGGTCGACTCGATGAGCCAGTTCCTGATCTGGGCGCGGGACGACCTCGACGCCGGCCCGCGCATCCGCTCCTTCGACGACGATTGAGGGGTCTGCCAGCGACGCTCTGAGAGCATCCAGGGTCTGTCCGGCGGGCGGGGCGTCGACGAGATCGGCGGCCCCGCCCTTTTCATTCTGCCTCGCCGCCGGGCGCCCTATACCGGATCCATGCAGAACCCTCCGGCCTTCTCGCTCCCGCTCTTCGATCGCCTCGGCGACCGGCTGGAGGCCGACGTCGCCGCGGGAGCGATCGCAGGCGCCGACTTGCTCATCGGCGGCACCGGCGGCGAGATCTGGCGGCGCACCGTCGGCTTCCGCGACATCGTCGCGGGCGATCGCCTCAAGCCTGACGCGGTGTGGCGCATCTACTCGATGACCAAGGTCATCGTCTCATTCGCCGCCCTCGTCCTCGCCGAGCGCGGCGCCCTGCGCCTCGATCAGCCGGTCGCCGACGTCATCCCGGCTTTCACGAGCCTGTCCCTGTTGAACTCCGACGGCACGCGTGTCCCCGCCGCCGCCGCGCCCACGGTCCAGGATCTGCTGCGGCACACGGCCGGGATCGCCTACGGTTATCTCGGCGACGGGCCGACGCGCCGGGCCTACGAGGCCGACGGGCTGCTCACCGAGGATCTCGACAACGCAGCCTTCGCCGAGCGGATCGCGCACCTACCGCTGGTGCACGAGCCCGGCACGGTCTGGCACTACTCGCACGCCACCGACGTGCTCGGCCGGGTGTTAGAGGTGGCCGGCGGGGCGGATCTGCAGGGCGTGCTCGACGAGACGCTCCTCGGGCCACTTAACATGGCCGACACCCGCTTCCGGATCTCGGCAGAGGCAGCAGGCCGCGTGGCACAGCCGCTGCCGCAGGCGCCCGGTCAGCGGCCGGCCTTCCACGATCCGAGCCTGTCCCGGCGTGGCCAGCGGGGCAACGGTGGCCTCGTCTCGACCGTGGCGGACTATGCGGCCTTCCTGCGCGTGATACTCGCCGGCGGCAGCCTCGACGGCGTGCGCGTCCTCGCGCCGGCGAGTGTGCAGCTCATGACCGCCGACCACCTCGGGACGACGATCGCGAAAGGCGCCTACTACCCGCCAGGGCCCGGCTACGGCTTCGGGCTTGGGGTCGCGGTGCGGCTCGCGGCGGGCGAGGCGCCGTTTCCTGGCAGCGTCGGCGACTGGTTCTGGAGCGGTGTCGGGGGCACGTACTTTTGGGTCGATCCGGCGGCGGGCTTCTTCGCGCTGCTGATGATGCAGACCTCCTCGGCCGGGCAGCGCCAGCACTATCGCACGCTGACCCGCGCCATGATCTACGCGGCGCTCGACGCTCCTTGAGCCGAGATGGTCCCGCTACGACAACTCCGTATGTCGCTTCCTGGCCGGAAGCCGGTGGTCCGCTTCGGAGATGGTCGGCCGGAAAAGCGGACGGCCTCCTATCGACCCAACCCGGCCACATAAATCGCCACAAGCGCTCCTTGTAAGCAGCCATTCGTCGGCCCTCCGGCAACTACCGCTCGGGGTAGGTAGCAGGAGTGCCCCCGCCATACGAAGGATCTCTAAAGCACGACCACTGCGGACGATCCTCCAGCTACCGCCCGTCCTCTTTGTCGGCCTCGATCAGCGACCGGATGCGTGTCGCCATCGCGTCCATCGCGAACGGTTTGGTCAGCACTACCATCCCCGGCGGAAGCGTCCCGTTGCCGAGGATCGCATTCTCCGCGTAGCCGGTGATGAACAACACTTTCAGACCGGGTCGGTGCGAGCGCGCCGCGTCGGCCATCTGCCGCCCGTTCATACCTCCGGGCAGGCCCACGTCCGTCACCAGCAGGTCGATGCGCACATCCGACTGAAGCACCTTCAGCCCCGCGGCGCTGTCGCCCGCCTCGATGGCTAGGTAACCGAGGTCTTCCAGGATGTCGGTGATGAGCATCCGTACGGACGGTTCGTCGTCCACCACCAGCACCGTCTCGCCCTGATCGGACCGATCCAGCGCAGCGAGCTTGGCGTCACCTTCCTCGTCCTCGACCTTGCCGTAGTGGCGCGGCAGGTAGATGCACACGGTGCTGCCCTCACCGACCTCGGAGTAGATGCGCACCTGCCCGCCCGACTGCTGGGCAAAGCCGTAGATCATCGACAGGCCAAGGCCGGTGCCCTCACCAATGGGCTTCGTCGTGAAGAACGGTTCGAACACCCTGGCGATAACGTCCGGTCTCATGCCGGTGCCGGTGTCAGTCACACACAGGGACAAGTACTGCCCCTCCGGCATGTCGAGCTTGCGTGAGGCCCGCTCATCGAGCCACTTGTTGTGTGTCTCGACTGTGATCCGTCCGCCATCCGGCATCGCGTCCCTGGCATTGATGCACAGATTGAGCAGCGCGTTCTCAAGCTGCGACGGGTCGACCAGAGCGGGCCATAGGCCGGAAGCCCCGACCACCTCGACCGGGATGCCTGGGCCGACCGTGCGCTGGACCATCTCCTGCATGCCGGTGACGAGCCGGTTCACGTCGGTGGGCTTGGGATCGAGCGTCTGGCGGCGGGAGAACGCCAGCAGGCGGTGGGTAAGGGCGGCGGCGCGCTTCGATGCCCCTTGCGCGACCGTCGTGTAGCGCTCGACGTCGTTGAAGCGTCCCTGCTGCAGGCGTTTCTGCATCATCTCCAGGGAGCCCGAGATCCCTGCGAGCAGGTTGTTGAAGTCGTGGGCGAGGCCACCGGTGAGCTGGCCGACCGCCTCCATCTTCTGAGACTGGCGTAGCGCCTCCTCGGCCTTTCGAAGCTCGGTGATGTCGGTCGCTTCCGGCATGATCTCGATCACACGACCGTCCTTGTCGCGCACAGGATGCATCCCGAAGTCGTAGATGCGCGTCTCACCGTTTGGCAGAACGAGAGGTAATTCGGTCCGGACGCTTTGACCGTTGCTGGCCGCCCCTACCGCTCCCTTCACGAGATCGCTCATGCCGGACGAGCCGGTGAACCAAGGGGTCAACCAGAAGGGGCGGCCAACTACATCTGTTAATTCCGCGCCGATCGCTTCCAGCGAGGCTGGGTTGGCTTCCAGAAGGGTGCCATCGAGTTCCATGATACCCATCAATTGACGGGTCAGATCGAACACGACCCGCTGACGTGCCTGGGATGTGTCTAGGAACTTCCCTTGTGCGGCAATCTCATTGACCCGTGCAGCCACTTGTTGTTCGAGGGACGCATTCAGCTCCCGCAGGGCCAAGTCGGACGCGCGCCGCTCGGTCTCGTCGCGGGCGATCTTGAGGAAGCCGAGTTCCCGCCCGGCCGCGTCAAGCAGCACCCGCAGCGAGCCGTTGAGAAAGACGAGGGTCCCATCTTTGCGCAGATGCCAACGGACGTCCGGTGCCTGCCCCTCCGCGCGCGCGTCAGCCAACTCTTCGACTGGCTGCCCCGCCTTACGATCCTCCGGCGTGAAGAGCACATCGACGCTCCGGCCGACGATCTCTTCGGCGGCGTAGCCGAAAATCGCCGACGCACCGGCAGACCAGCCCGTCACGATCCGCTCGCCGTCAGTGGTCATGATGGCGTAGTCGGTGGCTGCCTCGACGATGAGATGTAGGCGCTGCTCGCGCTCGCGCAGTTCCGCGGTCGCCGCATACATGTCGGTGACGTCGGTGCCCTCGACGAAGATGCCGACCACGGCCCCCGCATGGTCACGGATCGGCTGGTAGATGAAGTCGAGTACGCGCCGTACGCTCGGTGCACCCGGCGTGCGTTCCAGCCAGATTTCCATGCCGCGGCCGATGAACGGTTCACCCGTCGTGTAGACACCATCAAGCAAGTCGAAGAACGGCTGTCCCGCAAACTCATGAAGTGCTTCCCGGACAGGAAGGCCGATCACGTCGCGGCCGCCGATTAGCCGCTGGTAGGCGTCGTTGGTTAGCTCGAAGCGGTGGTGCGGTTCGCGCAGGACCGCCATGAAGCTCGGGGCTTGCTTGAACATGTCGCGTAGGCGGTCGCTCTCGGCTTTCAGCGACAGGTTGAGCCCACGTAGGCTGTCTTCCAGCGCCTTGCGCTTGGTGGTCTCCGTCAGGATGGAGATCACGCCGCCGATGCCGTTGGGCGCGGTATCGTCATCGATCGGGCTAAGACCGTAGGTCCAATACGCATCCTCAACGCGCCCTCGGCGCAAGATCGGGACTCGCTGGTCCTCGTACCACGTATGGCCACCGCCGTTGCGGACCTTGGCGACCTCGGAACCGATGACCGGCCAAATCTCGCCCCAACTTTCAGAAGCCGGACGGCCGAGCGCGGAGGGATGGCGCTCGGGTCCCGCCGAGGGCACGAAGCCATCGTTGTAGAAGAACGTCGCCTCCGGCCCCCAGAAGATGTGCATGGGGTGGTGGCAATTGAGCAGCAGCCGCACCGCCGTACGCAGGCCGGACGGCCAGCTCTCGGGCTCGCCGAGTGGGGTTCTGGCCCAATCGTAGGCGCGCATCAGAGTGGCCATCTCGCCCACCCCGGCGAGGAAGTCGCGGCTACCGAACATCGGGTCAGGCGCGGTTAAGAGGGATAGGAGGCTGACGCGCCATCGCTTGCTGGGAGATCGGGGTCTTACCCATCTCGCCGCACTCAAACTCGCACAGGGCAGCCCGCACGACCTCCCTGACGCTGCTATGGCGGCCGGTGGCAACGCACCCTTGTAGGAACGCTCCCCGTTCCGGAGGCACAAATATTGTGATGGGTTCGCGGACGGCCATGTTGGGCACTAGTGCAACCTTACACTGTCATGCATCTACATATCGGATTTGATCGAGTGCAGGGCAAAATTCGCGTCACCCCCGATTGCGGGTATTGCAGCATGCCAGTATTGTTCGCGCAGCAACTTAGCTTTCGTTGGGGTCGAGCTAAAATAATCAGATCCATCTTGACGGACATACAAAGTAGACTCTTTAGAGCAGCGACTGTGGGAATAGAACAAGAAAAAAAGCCACTCCTGAAGGATCAGCCCAAAGTTTAGGGAGTAAACGCTCAGTACGGGCGGCGGGATTGCGACGCCATCGATGCCCCACGCCAGTAGTCAGTATAGACTCGAAGAGCACAAAATAAAATCCCACGAAATGCGTCTTACGCACAATAAATATTATAATTTCCAAATTATAAAGACAACAAATCGCCTTTTGACTGTACGAATTTATAGACATAGCAGCAGGCTCAGCAAGACGACCTGAACACTGAGCATAAATCCAACAATGTAGCATGCGTCACGATCGAGCAGGGCCAACTTGTCCTGCTCATCCGAAGTCACCTACGTGCTGCCTTTGCAGCTGCCCCATAGGTAAACAGCATGCGCCCTCGGGCATCAGTCACGGTGGCTATCCGGGGCCGTCCAACGTTGCCGCCGTCAACCTCATAGGATGCAATCGCGAGCGCATCTGCCTCATCCCTGGCTTTATAAATGCGCGGCTGCCCAGAAGCTGTGCCATCACTTCCTATGCGGTCGATTCTAACATTGTAATCCATGACCTGCCTCTCTGTTTGAGGCGATCAGCCGAGCGATCCGAACTTTGAGCCACGGCCAATTGCAACGTAGCGACGCCTACATCCTTCGATCAGATTTATCGAAGTGCTGCAGACGGCGTCAGGGCGGTTTATTAGCGCGCCATATTGCAAGTTCTGCATGAAATTTTGGCCAAAAAACTTACAAATGTTAAAAAATATAAAGTTTCAATATAACAATTGTTGTAATTCTGCTGAGCCCGCGAAACGCTTCATGTCATCGTCACTTGACGAGGATGCGCGAATTGCAGTCCTGGTCCGAGCAGCCGACAGTGCACGCTTACTCACTTCCATAAGCGACCGGAACATGGCTTTGTTGGCCGAGTCCGCGCTGAAAGGGGTCACGCCGTCAGCCCTGCCGGTACCGGTGTGGGTCTACTGTGCCCACAAGACAACACACCGTCGCCTGACGGGCTATCTCATCGGCATTCAGAATAATCTGATGATTGGCCATCAGTCTTAAACCGTAGGTTGTGCATCGGGCCGACCGACGTCGCACTTTTCGTTCACAATTGTTATGTTTTTGACAGGGATCGGCGAGTGTTGCCTGCGCGGTATTGCAGGCGCAAAAATCTGCTCGATCTAAGTCGACGCCGTGGCTTCGTTTTTCCCTATGTTCAATGCGCTGATCCGCAAGCTCGACTGCAGCGGCTTCCTCACTGAGGTGGACCGCGTGACGTTGCAGAAGGTGACGTCGCGCCGCCGTGAGGTTGCGCCAAAGCGAGATCTGATCCTTGAAGGCGACCGGCCCGAGTATGTCCAGGTCGTGCTTTCAGGTTTCGCCTGCCGTTATAAGCTCCTGCGGGGTGGCCAGCGCCACATCATGGCACTGCTCGTTCCGGGCGACTTTTGCGACCTGCACGTGGCCATCCTCGGGCAAATGGATCACGCAATAGCCACGCTCACCACGTGCACCACCGTTGAAGTCTCGCGGTCGACAATCGAGGATCTTACCGACAATCACCCCCGCATCACTCGGGCGTTGTGGTGGGCGACGCTGATCGATGAGGGCATCCTGCGCGAATGGCTGGCCAACATGGGCCAGCGGCCTGCCGACCGGCAGATAGCGCACCTATTCTGCGAGTTGCACGTGCGATTGCTCTCGGTTGGCCTGGCCGGACCGTCCGGGTTCAGCATGCCCCTTCGGCAGGTCGACCTCGCCGACATGCTTGGGCTCACGCCCGTGCACGTGAACCGATCATTGCAGGAGCTGCGAGCAGCTGGGCTGCTGACGTTGCAACGTCGATGGTTAGAAGTCCTAGACGTCGATCGGCTCCGAACCTTCTGCGACTTCAAGACGAACTATCTGCACCTGACGCCTCGCGTGGATGGCTTGAAGACGTAGGCATGATCCCGGCAGGGCTCGCTCGGTCGGTCGGTGATTTTCATGCCGACTTGCAACAGAGGTTGTATTCTGGCATCAATTGATGTGGTAGATCGCCACCATCGTCGGCAAAGCTTCTGTGCGCTCTGACGCCTGAGAGACATTGTTGTGCTCTCGCATCAGGCAGGGAAGTCGTCGTGGCACACTACTTCTTCGACATCCACGACACACGCTTTTCCTCAGTCGATGAGGACGGGCAGGAGTGTCGTGACCGCGACGCTGTCAGTGAGCACGCATTGAGCATCCTGTGCGCCGTCGCGCGGGACAAGCCCCTCGATCACTTGCACAGTCAGCTCGGCGCAACGGTACGCGATGTAGAGAATCACGTGGTTCTCACCGCGACGGTCAGTCTATCCATCACATGGGTCGGCGAGACTTGATGAACCAATCTGCTGCGCCGAAATCTGATGCTGGACTTCGGCGGTATCTGGTCACAGGCTGATGGAGCTCGGTCATTCAGAGCTGATTACAGTTGCCGGGAAACCCGGCGCAGTTCATTGTGTTCACAGAGGCTGGTGACCTTCCGGGATTGGATGAGGGTCGCACAGAGACAGCGCGGCGCGTTGGAGCATTGCTAACCCAGCACGCGAAGCAAATCTGGGTCGACGAAGACTGGCAGATGAACGTGACTGATGGCCGTGGGCGGATCCTGTTTATTATCCATATTGCCGCGTTCACAGCTTCGGCAGTGTCGAGCAGCAAGCGACGCGACGAGCCGTAACCCTCAGTCCGCGACCTTCTGCCTTCAATTCTCGATGTCCTTGAGGAAGAAGGCGTCGATCTGCTTCAGGGCCAAGGCCAAGGATAATGGTGCTTATGCCAATCGAAGCACATCCCAAACCCAAACCCGCCAAGCTCTGCGCCGAGAAGCTGATGCCTGAGGAACCGCGCCTCCGGTTTATCTAAACTGCCCGCGCGGCTGAGTTTGGCAAAGATGAGGCCGTTTTCGATGCTGCGTTGATACGGATCGCGAAACCAAAGGCATCGAAAGATTGAGCTTGGCTGTTTTGGTTTCTCCATCGAGCTAACAGCGGATGACAGTGTAACAAAGAAATCCAACCTGAACAGTATCGGGCTCGTTCCGTCCATAACTTTCATACGCCATTCCTTGTCAAGGCTTTCCAACCTCGCGCCCTCCTCAAGAAGTACACCAGCATACCGGATAGCTTCTCGCCCCGCGAACATGGCGTCCGGCAATTCGACACCCTTTTTGTCGAGCAGAATCACGCCGCTATAGACGTTGAAATGGTAGCGCGGCACACGCATCTCCGCCGTTGAAGGCGGGAGCCATGGCTCTCGATCGCGGACATGCTTGAGTTCAGAGACCACGATTCCGCCAACTATGACACAGAGCAGCCGGCGGTTCTCACATATGGATCATGTTTTTCGACGCGCGAAGGATATGCCGCACTGTATGTGCGAACGGCATAGTCGCCTTTAGGTGCACATCGTGTTGGGTCGCGGCTGTTAGATCGGTTCCCCACCGGTCGCCGAGCGCCTGATAGTTGCCCTCCGGCAAGTCGGCCCCCGGATTGCCGTGGGGTTCCCGGCGTCAGCACCAAGTCCAAGGTCGACGTCGCTCTCCGGCACTGTCCCCTTCGCCCGGCTCCCGAATAGCCAGACCTCGGCGACGTTCTTATTGCCGGCAGCCCAGGCGCGAATGGCATCGACCCACTCGATGGGCATGTCCATTGGAGCCTTCTCCCCTTCGTCATATTGGTCTGGGCGCATGATGCTGCGGCATAGCTCAGTCAGCACGCCTACTTAGTGGAGCCAAAAGCCCGGAGTCGCCGCTGCCCGCCCCTGTGACACCGGGTTGGGGACACATCACTTGCGACGGACCGTTCCTAGTACCCAACCCTATGAAAGGCCTTCATGACCAAGCTCATCCTCGCCGTGGTTTTTGCCGCGGTGCTTACTACCCCTGTCTCTGCACAGGTCTTCGAGACCCCGACCACCACCACCGTAATCGTTCCGCCCGGTTCGCCTGGGGTCGTGACGCGTCAGCCCGGCTCGACCGGTGAGGAAGGTGTCGCAACCTACTCGCCGACGGGTCGTGCTGCCGATAGCATCTCGAACGACTCGGCTGCTTCCGGCGACGAGGGGCAGCCGTCGCGGATGGGTTCGACTGGCAGTGGTGGCGGAAAATAGGTCTTATCAACAATCTTTAGATAGGTGGTGTAATCGCCATCACTAAACCAAAGGCCGTTCTTTTTGAAAGAGAGAACGGCCCTTTGTTGGTGCTGCAGGCCGACAACGGGCTGTCTGGTTGGACAGAATACTTGACCTATTTCGATGGTGCTGCTGGGTTATTGCCCGATGGGGCTGCTGCCTGTTGCTCAGCTGGCGCCTGAGGATCTTCGCCTGGCTTGTAGGTGGTCGGGGCGGCTGGCACGGGCCGATCCTTGTTCTGCGTCACTGACTTCCCACCAGGGTTGGGTGCATCTTTGGCTGCGGACTCTTCCCGCGGCACTGGTGCCTGGCTCCAGCCATCCTGGGCGCTTCGGTCCTTGTCGCCCATCGCGTCAATACCCTTGATCTCGCCAGGCTTGGTTTGGGCGTGCACGAACGCGGTGGGTGCGAGTGTTGCGAACGCGGCAAAAGCCACGCTCAGCGGAAGGGAAGCGCGGGCCATCGGATCGTCTCGGCTGTCGTGAAAATGTTCAGGGTCAACCGGTCGAGCCATATGCCTGTTCCAGCTTGACGGACCTCTCCGATAACCGGACCGCGCCACTGATGGCCTATCAAACCTTGGACGGTGAAGACATCGCGGCTACGCCGATCCTACCTGCGGACATTGAGGACACCGTCCGCGCTATTGCGGATCTCCATTGGAAGCATCACCGCAAGGCCACGCCGGTCCAGCGCACTGTCGCTCGCATGACCAGCGCTATCGGGCGCCCGCGCGTCGTCGGCTTGCTCACTCTGGCGATCTTCAGTTGGGTCAGCCTGAACATCATCCTCCCCGCACTCGGCCACGCCGGCCTCGACCCGCCGCCATTTGCGTGTATGCAGGACGCAGCCGGTATCCTAAGCTTGTACATCACCAGCCTGATCCTGATCACACCATGACACGATGAACAGCTAGCCGAGCACCGGGCTCAGCTCACCCTGGAACTCGCGATCGTCTTTGAGCAGAAAAATGCCAAGATCATCGCCCTGCTGGAGGAGATGAGGCGCGACCATCCCCACATCAGCGATCGGCTCAACGATGAAGCGGAGGCGATGGCGCGATCGATCGACCCCAGGCCGTGCTCGACGCCATCAAGGACACGCATGGTGATCTGCTCTCAACAGACGAGCAGATCGCGCCGGCGTGATCCGGGACCACGACGCTTCATCCCAGACTTATCGTCGACAAAAATTCTGCTTCAGCATTCTGCGGCACGTCGTCACCCACTCTGCGCTCGACGTCTGCCCGAATTGAACGCGCAGGGCAAGGCACAAGCTTCGATCTTTCGGCGCCGAATTGCCGGCTGGCCATGCGCTCTTGTCAGCCGCTGAATAGGAGTAACGGGGGAGTGGCCAGAGCAGTGGTCAGCCACTGATTGAGAGCGGCGTTACCTCACCGGTTAAGTGGCTTGATCAGCTAACGAGGCGCAGAGCTGCCTTACTCGGCTCAGCGGCACGAACCCGGTTCCGACCCGCATTCTTGGCCGCATACAGTGCCGCGTCCGCCTCAGCGACGAGCGCGGCCGCCTTGTGCGCCGAGACTTCGGGCACGCTCGCCACGCCACAGCTCACCGTGAGCACCGCGTGCGGCCCTGCCGTATGAGGCATGGCCCACCCCATCACCGCTGCCCGGATCCGCTCGGCCACCAACTCGGACCCCGCCATATCAATCTCAGGCAGGATGACCGCGAACTCCTCGCCGCCGATGCGGCAGACCATATCACTCGCGCGGTTGGCAGCCGCCCGGATCGAACCTGCAATCAGTCGGAGCGCCTCGTCGCCGCGCGGATGGCCATAGGTATCGTTGAAGCCCTTGAAGCAGTCCGCGTCGACCAGGATTAACGACAGCGGTCGACGGCACCGCGCAGCGCGGTCCCATTCCTGCCTCAGCACTTCGTCGAAGTGCCACCGGTTGCCGAGACCGGTCAGAGCGTCGGTCGTCGCCTGCGTCGCGAGCCGCGCGTTGGCGGCGAGCAACTCTGCCTCGGCCTGCTCACGTCGGCCTAGCTCGCGGCGCAACAGCCAAGTCAGCCCTGCCGTGACGCCGCACAGGCCGAGCAGCACCATGCCGAGGCCGAGGGCTCGATGCCACCACTCAGCGTAAATGACAGATGGCGCCACGGCGATGCTAAGGGTGAGCGGTTCCAGCCCAAGGCGCGCGAAGGTGAACCGGCGTTCGTCCTCACCCAACATCGCCGGACCGGTGAAGCTGCCATCGCGCATCGCGGTCATGCGTCGATAGCTCGGGGTATCAGCCACGCTCGTGCCGATCGCGCTCTGATTATACGGCTCACGCATCAGGACGAGGCCTTCGGGGCCGTAGAGCGTCACGGTCCCGGCACGCTCGGCATCGACCGACGCGAACAGGCTGCGCAGGTAGTCGATCTTGATGCCGCCGACCACGACACCGGCAAACGAGCCGTCCGAGTTCGACAGGCGGCGGGAGAGCATGATCATCCGCTGGCCACTGACCTGCGAGACGGCAGGGGGGCTGATGTGCAGGTCGGCGTCGTCTGGATGAGCGATGAAATGACGGAAGTACTCGGTCTCGGATCGATCGAGACCCATCGGCACGGAAGCGTTCGAGCCCGAGACGATGGCGCCATGGGAGTCGACGAGCAGCAGGAAGGCGAAGCCAGGGGCAGATGCGGCGCGATCGAACAGGATCATCTGGCGCAGCTCGGGGGACGCTTGTGCGACGTCGGTTCGGCCAAAGCCCTCGATGACCGCCTGCAAGGACAGGTCATAGAGTTCGACGTTACGAGCGATATCGCGACCCAGCACCTGCACGAGGCTGTTCGCGTTTGCTTCGCTGCGACGCTCTGCGTCCGTGCGCATCTGCCAGAGCAGAAGTGCAGCCACGCCGATCAGGCCGGCCACAGCTAGAAAATTGCCGAGAACGAACCATCGGGTCAGCGACGACCCGAGCCACGAGCGATCACGGTGCCCGGGCGGGCTGGTCTCGTTGTGCGCCACCTCGAACCTGCGCGGCATAAAACTCTGAGACAACAAGACACGGACTGATTGCCAATACCTTAGCGAGACTGGGGAATTTTGCGGTATCGTGGACAACAAAAACTTCCGTCCAAAGTGAGATCAACATCAATGCAGCTCCGCGTATTGGCAGGATTTAGGGGAAATGTAACAATCGCGTGATTGCACGAGGATTGGACGAGGTTGAGCGGATTTCATGGCCGAGGTTGGAGCGCAACGGCAGATCATGCTGCACAACCTCGCCACGCATGCTGCACGAGCACGGGACCGGCTGCGTCTCTCACTGCCCGACGCGGCCCGGTTGGCTGAACTCACGCCAGAAGTCCTCGCGGACATAGAGAACGGCCGCAACAGCACGTTATCGCTCGCCGCGCTCACGCATTTGGCACTGTTCCTCGGTCTGACCGAGTCGGGCGTACCACGGCCTCTGCCGCCTGGGAGAGAGTAGCTACCTGCCTCGATGCGAGGGCGCCTTCGAGGAAAATCCGGAGCGCAAGATCAGAAACGCCTATGTGCGATCGGTACAGGCGTCATACAGCTACGCTTTCTTCACGCTGGGTGGCACAGTGCCGTGCCATGCCGATCCGGCCCGAGCAACGCAACCTCTACCCCATCGACTAGCCGCAGCTCTCGGCCTTGATACGCTTTAGACGGGCGAAAGGCTGCTGTGAGGGCTGCGGGCGCCCGCACGGTCAGATGGTCTATCACCTCGGCGACGGGCGCTGGTGGGACGCCGCGGCTGGGCACTGGCGAGATGGGTGGGGGCGCCGGATCCGGATCGGGTCGGCCACTGACATCCTCGGTCGCACTCGCCGGACTTGGGTCGTCTTAGCCACCGCCCATCGGGATCACGACGCGGCCAACAACGCGGGCGCCAAACTCGCGGCCTTCTGCCAACGGTGCCACATGATCCACGACCGGCCGGAGCATCAGAGGCGTCAGTGGCGCACGCTGTTCCGGCGGAACGCAATCGGTGACTTGTTCGGCGGTCCCTACGGATAGGTTCGCGTAGGCAGTAGAGAATTCGGTTGTCAGCTGTTCTGATCGAGGTACAAGTTGCGGATCAAAATCGCCAATAGGATCGCCCTCTGCAGCGTTCCCTTGCGAGGCTGGTGGCACCAACCTGCCCGATGATGTCGGCAACGAGCTATGCAGGATTTTAGGTGACGGAGGCGGTCAGGCGGCGCGGTGATCTGGGCTCGCGGTGACCTCGGTCCCGTCGCGGAAGATGACGCCGGCCACGACCTTCGGCAACTGGTTTTCACCCTTCAGCCGGCGCCAGGTTTTCGAGGCCGCCATCACCAGCTGAACACCATCAGCTTGGCGGTCGTGGACGAGAGTGCGCCCTTGGTCCGGACCGTGCGGTGCCGGACGGTGGCGAAAACGCTCTCGATCGGGTTCGAGCTGCGCAGGTGGTCCCAGTGCTCGGCCGGGAAGTCGAAGAACGCCAGCAGCGCCTCCCGGTCCTTGGTCAGGCAGTCGGCAGCGCGCGCGTACTTGGCCCCGTACTTCTCAATAAAGACGGCCAGCGCCGCCTCGGCCGCCGTCCGGGTCGGGGCGCCATAAATCTCACGCAGATCCGCCTTCATCGCCGTCTGAGCCGACCTCGGCACCTTGTCGATGACGTTGGCCGCTTTGTGGACCCAACACCGTTGGTGGGCCGTTCCGGGGAAGATCTCATCCAGGGCCCGCCAGTAGCCAAGAGCACCGTCGCCGACCGCGACCTCGGGGGCGATCGACTGCCCACGCCGCTTCACGTCCACGAGCAACTCCCGCCAGCTCTGGGCGCTCTCGCGGACCCCGACCTGGAAGCCGACGAGCTCCTTCCGGCCCTCGGGCGTCGCGCCGATCAGCACGAGCATGCACTCGGCCTGCTCCTCCACCCGCGCCTGCAGGTAGACGCCGTCGGCCCAGAGGTAGGCGTAGCGGCGGCCCGAGAGGTCGCGACCCTGCCAGCGGGCATACTCGTCTGCCCAGGTCGCGGTCAGCCCGGCGATGACGGCCAGCGACAGGTTCGGGGCGTCACGCCCCAGAAGGGCGGCCAGCGCTTCCTGGAAGTCGCCGGTCGAGATGCCGCGCAGATACACCACCGGCAGCAACGCATCCAGGCTGTGGGTGCGCCGCGCCCACTTCGGCAGGAGCGTCGAGGTGAACCGAACCCGGTCCTCAAACCCGCTCGCGCCGCGATCTCGGACGCGAGCGCGTGCGAATGGCACCGGGCCGATGCCAGTCTGGATTGCCCGCTCTGGCCCGTGGCCTTGCCGCACGAGCCAAGCGCGTCCGTCCGGCAGTCGCAAATCCTGCATCGCGCTCAGGAAGGCCTCCGCCTCCAACTCCACGGCCTGGGCGAGCAGGCGGCGGGCGCCGCTGTGCAGAACTTCGGTCAGGGGATCGTCGGTGTCCTCGGGATGACGAAGTCGGACGACGTTGGTAGGTGTCTCCATGGCGTATCGCTCTCGCTGAGAGGTTCTGGCAGGCTCGACACCCGCCTCGATACGCCGCCTTCAGACCACCGTCGTCACCCAATCTCCGGCATAGCTCAGCGGCATGCTCCGAAAGATCTAAAATCCTACTCGATCACTTGAAGTCAGGCGTGGCCTCTCGCGGTCACGGGACACACTCAGTTCCGGAACGTCGAGATAATGCGAATGGGTCAATTTGCCCGGCCGTGAGAGCGTGAGCCATGGGCTGGCACTCGCAGTGTCCAGCGGCCGGTCGGTGATGACAGCGGTTTGATTTGGGATCTGGCAATCCTGTTCAGGTCGCATAGCTGAGTTCCAGCGGCGCCGTTTCGCTGGGCTCGCTGAATGGAACTGCCGAGCTGGAACGGCGCAGCCGTTTCGCGCTTCGTTGTTCCACACGGGCAAGCCCTACTAGGTCGCTGCCCCTTTCGACTGCATTTGGGGCATTGCGTATTGGCAGCACTGGCAAGGCTCGGCGAGAAGCACCCTGCTAGACCTAGACGGACGTTGGCCGTCGGCCTGGGGGTGTGCGTTTAAGTCCACGTTGAGCAGAGGGGCTTATTCCGCGGCCGGACCGTTGGCTTGGTCTGGAGCAGTCGGACGAAATCGATGGAACGGTCAGTGCAGCCTACGGATACCCCAGCAGCGCTGGCCAATGAGCACGATGCGGTGATCGAAGCTGCCGAGGAGGCAGTCCTCGAACCCCTCGCAGACTTCCCGCATATCGACCTTCGATCGGGTGTGGAGCCGTGGGAGAAGCGTCGCGCCGCCGGCAAGATCCTGCGCTTGGAACTGCCCCACGCTGCTCATGCCAACCTCAATATCGCCCGCGATCGTCCCGACGCTGTCGCCCTCATTGAGGCGGCGCAGGAGGGGCGGCAATTACACCTAATCCCGCTGCGGGTCGCCCGCATGGCATCTTCGCCGTTCGCGTTCCTGCGCGGCGCTGCTCAAGTCATGGCCTGGGATCTGGCACAGGGACCGCGCGGCGCCATCGATGTGGTGATGAATGGCGATGCGCATATCTCGAACTTCGGGCTGTTTGGATCGCCCCAGGGCGATATGGTGCTCGACCTCAACGACTTCGACGAGGTCACGGTCGGGCCGTGGGAGTGGGACCTGAAGCGGCTTTGCGCGAGCATCGAGGTCGCCGCGCGGGATGCAGACGTCGCCTCATCGGAACGGCGGCAAGCGGTACTGAGCGCAGTGGCGGGTTACCAGCACACGATGGATGATCTCGCCCCGCGCGGCTCGCTCGACGTATGGCGGCGCGCGGCACGAGCCGAGGATCTCGCCTTCGCCGGCATCGAGATCGACGCGCGCTCACAGGCTGTGGTTCAGAGGGCTGTCGAGAAGGCGCGGCGGAAGAACAATACGAGCTTGCTCGACCAGGTAGGCGAGCGTCGCACGGACGGCGGCTGGCGCTTCCGCGAGGAGCCACCGATCCTCGTCCGCGTCGATCAGGCCACGCGCGAGGCCGTGACGACTGGCCTGGAGCGCTACGCCGAGACGCTGCCGCGCGAACGGCGGTTCATGCTCAGCCGCTACCACGTGGTCGATGTGGCTCACCGCGTCGTCGGCGTCGGCAGCGTCGGCACCCGGGCCTACGTCGCGTTGCTGTGCGGCAACTCGGATCAGGATGCACTCTTCCTCCAGGTCAAGGAAGCCGTGCGACCGGCCCACGCGCCGTATCTACGCGGCATGCCTAAGCCCTACGCCTGCCACGAGGGCGAGCGCGTGATCTACGGCCAGCGCCTTTTGCAGGCCGTGGGCGATCCTCTGCTGGGGTGGACGAAGATCGACGGGCGGCCGTTCTACGTCCGGCAGATGAAGAACATGAAAGGCGAGATCCCGGTCTCGCGGATGACGGGCCGGTCGCTCCTGTACTTCTCGCACGCTTACGGAGCCCTGCTTGCCAAGGCTCACGCACGCACCGGGGATGCTGCGGCGATCGCGGGTTACTGCGGCCATGACGGCCGCGCTGACCTGCGGGAGGCTCTGGCCGATTGGTCGATGGCCTACGGCGACCGGAACGAAGAGGACTACAGGATTTTTCGTGAGGCCATCGCAGCGGGCAGGCTGCAAGCGGCCGAGGATCCGCATCTTTGACGTTACAGGTGTGACCGGCAGCCTGCTCACTCAGCCATCGTCGTGATCCCCAACACGGCAGCATGGTCCGATCCCGGCTCACCGTCACGGTGCTCAGCGGGATCAGGTCCATAGAGCGTTCTCAGGAGCGCAGATAGATCCGAGAAGGACAAGCCGACCTTCTGTACGACGCGGTCGGCCTGCCCGGCCAACTGACGAAAGTCTTCCGCCGTGACATCCTTAGCGGTCAGCACCACGACGGGGATGTCGTACCACTCCGGGCGCGTGCGCAGCAGGCGCAGGAACCCGAACCCATCCAGCTCCGGCATCATCAGGTCGAGCAGGATGAGACGGGGTTTATGATCGGCCACCGCCGTCAAGCCTACCCGGCCATCTGCTGCCGTCACCACCGTCCATCCGTCCCGGGTCAGCTGCGTAGTAATCAATGTGCGTAGGTCCGGATCGTCATCCACAATCAGAACGGGTCCGTCGTGCGGCTTGGGGCGGAACCGTTCCATCGCCTCCTTCAGCTGCACCCAGTCGATCGGCTTCTGCAGGTAGTCGGTCGCACCGAGCGAGAAGGCGAGGTTCTGCTCGTCGAGCACGGTGACCATGATCACTGGTAGATCACCCAGATCCGGGTCGGCGCGCAACGCGCGCAGCACCGCCCATCCGTCCATGCGTGGCATGGTCACGTCGAGAAGGATCGCCCTTGGGCGTCGAGTGCGGGCCTGCTCCAGCCCCGCCTTCCCGTCGGGCGCTGTCGCGACGTGGAAGCCTTCCTTAGTCAGGAAGCGCGCGAGCAGGTCGCGGGTCGCCTGGTCGTCGTCGATGACCAGAACCTCGCTGCCCTGCACGGCTTCGTCATTGGTTCGGGGAACCCCGGGCGACGATCCAGGCAAGGCTAGTATTATATCCTCGCCTCCCGATGCGCTCGCCAGCACGGTCAGGGTGAAGGTCGTGCCCTGGCCCTCACGGCTTGCGACCGCGATGTCACCGCCGAGCATGTGCGCGAAGGCGCGCGTGATCGCCAGGCCGAGGCCCGTGCCTCCGAACCGGCGCGTCGTCGAGGCGTCTGCCTGACTGAACCGCTGGAACAGTCGCGCCACTTGCTCCTCGCTCATGCCGATGCCGGTATCGGACACGGCAAAGACTAGTCGGTCGCCCTCGGTATCCGTCTGCCGACGTGCCGACAGGGTAATACGCCCGCCGTCCGTGAACTTGGCCGCGTTACTGAGCAGGTTGATTAGGCACTGACGCAGCTTGGTCGCATCAGTGTAGGCGCCACCGAGACCGTCCGCGAGATCGAGAACGAGGGCGTTGCCCTTCTTCTCGACCAGCGCCTCAACGGTGGCGGCGACATCGCGCACGGTCGCGGCGACATCGAGGTTCTCGGGATACACTTCCATGCGCTCGGCCTCGATCTTCGAGAGGTCGAGGACGTCGTTGATCAGCCCGAGGAGGTGACGCGCGTTCGCCTCGATCTTCTTCATATCCGGGAGCAGGTCCGCCTGACCGGCGTCCTCCATCTCCTCCTGCAACATCTCCGAGTAACCGATCACCGCCGAGAGCGGCGTGCGCAGTTCGTGGCTCATGTTGGCCAGGAACTCGGATTTGGCGCGGTTGGCCTCCTCGGCGGCCTCCTTGGCCGCTGCGAGCACGTGCTCGGAACGCTTGCGCGCGTCGATGTCGGAGACGACGACTACACCGCCGACGAGCGCGCCATTCGGATCACGCATCGGCGCACCCGCGAAGCCAATCCAGGCGTGCGAGCCGTCGCCGCGCTGATAGTCGACCTCCAGCTCCGCCTGAGGCTCGCCTTCGCGTACCACCTGGATCAGCGGCCACTCCCTCGACTCAACCGGCCGGCCGTCTTCGTGGAAGCCGACCCAACGCGCCGGTCCCTCTCCGGGTTGTGTGGGCAGTACCCCGTGCCCCAGTATCGCCTCGGCCCGGGCGTTGTGGCCGGTGATCCGGCCGGACGGCGCCTCGGCGATGAGCACGCCCACCGGCAGGGTATCGAGCACGGTCCGCAGCAGCGCCTCGCCCGCGCGTACCTGTGCCTCCGACAAGGCCGCCGTGGTCACATCGGCGACCACGACCCCAACACCGATCGCCGCCGGCCCTTCGTCTTGGCGCAGGGGATAGAAGCTCATGCGGAAGTGGCGCGTCCCGCCCGGTGCGCTCTCGCTCGGTACGGTCACAGGCACGTCGGCGCTGACCAGGCCATGATCGCGTGCCGCTTCCAGCAGCGGGGTGAGCTGCTCCTCCAACCTCGGCAGCAGGGTCCAGATCGGTGCGCCGAGATCCGCCCCGAAGCCGCGCTCGCTCATCGTCGCCAGCGCACGGTTCATGTGGCGGATCTTCAGGTCACCGTCGAGGAAACCCAGCCCGACCGGCGCATTGGCGAGCACGCCCTCGAACAGTCCGCTGCTGCGCTGGCTCTCGCGGCGGCGGACCAGGGCGAGGCGCGCCAAGAGCGCCACGGCGAGGCTGGCGCAGAGCAAGCTGATCGCGGTCAGGATGGTGTAGCGCAACCTGTCCCGGTGGTCGCTCTCGGCCAACGCTTCATCGGCGCCCTGGTCCGCAGCTGCAGTCGCAGCGCGGATCGCGTCCATCAAACGCTTGCCCTCGCCGGTCGCGACCAGGGCTGCAGCGGCGTCGGAGCCTTGGTCGCGACGGATGGTCACGACCCGATCAGAGAAAGCCTTCTCCCCTTCGATCAGCGTGCGCACGGGGGCGAGCGCCGCGACGGCAGGGTCAACGGCCGTATGGTCGAGAGCATCGAGGTAGGCGGTTTCTTCCCCGATGCGGTTAAGTGCGTCGGCGTAGGGTTCGAGGTACTGGGGCATACCGGTCAGGGCGTAGCCGCGCATGCCGGTCTCCAGATCCTTCATGGTCGAGAGCAGGCGATCACTGCGGCTGATCAACTCGCGCTGGCGCGACTGCTCCCGACGAGCGGCTTCGCCGGCAGTGAAGTTCCAACCGGCTAGGGTGATGGCTAACGCGAGCAGTGCGTAGGCCAGGGGCGAACTCGGCAGACCGGCGAAAGGTCGCGAGCCGCGCCAACCGGGGCGTCGTATGAGCGAGGCCGTATTGGGCATCTGATATACCTATGCCCCTGTCATCCAGGCACAGGTTACTCGTAGCCCCCAAGCCCTATGGACGCGAGCCTCACCTCCATTGGCCGCACTTATGTGAATGGCCGATCATAGCCGGCAGCGTCCGCTCTTGGGATCTTGTCGAAGCCAACTGAATGACTGGGATGGGCGCGAAGCCGAACGGCCGGTTCTGCAAGTGATGGCGATCCGGTGTGGCTTAGTGCAGCCAATAAAGGCATGGCTGCTTCAGGGAAGACCTAACGGAAAGTGGACGCGCCAAAAATATTCGATCCCGTTAGCCGGCAGGATAAAGTACCGCACAATTATTATAAGTATGTTACGGGACCTTCACGCGATGCATGATCAACAGAGTTTCGTCTATTTCAAGAGTTTCAGCGCAATTGAACATATAATCGAGGAAATTTGCCGCACGCATCTGTAATTATCTCGGGAGAAAGGCTGGGCGTGCGGCGCGGGCTGCTGAGACGATGAACTCTGCGGTAGTCTTGATTCGGTTGAGATGCGCCATGTCCGCATGCGTCAGCAACCAATACGTGCGGGTGATGCGAACGCTTTCCGGGAGAAGGCGAACAAGGTCCGAGTGCCGGTCGGCCATGAAGCAAGGCAGGATGCAGAGGCCAGCCCCGCTCTTGGCGGCCGTCATCTGCGTGATGACGTTCGAGATGCGGATGGACGGCTGCAGGCCGGGCAGGGCCTCGGTAAAGTAATCGAGTTCCGGCGAGAAGACGAGCTCGTCGATGTAGCCAATGAACCGGTGCTGGTGCAGGTCGGACTTCCCCTCAGGCCGGCCGCAGCGGTCGACGTAAGCGGGCGCGCCGTAGAGGCCGAGTTCGTAATCGGCGAGCTTGCGGGCATGGAGACGTCCGGTGGCCGGCCGAGTGAGACCGATGGCAAGATCGGCCTCGCGCTTCGAGAGGCTGAAGGCCCGCGGGGTCGCGACGAGCTCGATCGATAGACCGGGGTTCAGTGCCGAGAAGTCACCGATCCGCTCCGAGAGGCAGAAGGTCCCGAACGCTTCCGGCGCGCCGATTCGCACGGATCCCGTCAGGCCGATAACCGGGTCGATTTGATCGAGCCAGATGCCCAGAGCCGCCCGCTCGATCGCCTCGGCCCGCGGCAGCAGGCGCTCGCCCTCCGGCGAAAGCCCGTAACCGGTCGGCCGCCGATCAAACAGCTTGCTGCCGAGGGCCGTCTCCAGCCGCGTGATCCGTCGGCTCAGTGTGGTGTGCTCGACGCCCATATGGCGAGCCGCTTCCGTCAGCCGCCCGGCGCGGGCCACAGCCAGGAAGGCCTGCAGATCGTCCCACCGGTGTGTCGAGCGCATCTGTCAATCCGTGAGCGTGCGTTGTGCAAAAATTGGCATAGACGTGCCGAAGCGTGTGCGCTTTTTTCGCTTCATCCCGCGCTAGCCCCTGAGATTGGCGCAGGAATGAGAGCGGCATCAGACCGCGACCAGGGAGGATGGTGCGATGGCGCGGGCCCTTTGCCATGCGGCTGCCGCGTTCCTGCTCGGCTTCGGCACCGCCTCGGCGGCGGAGAAGACCGTCAGAATCGGCGTCCTCAACGATCAATCCTCGATCTACGCCGATATGGGCGGGCCAGGATCGGTCGTGGCGGCCAACCTCGCCGTCGAGGACTCTGGGCTGCGCCGGAAGGGCTGGACGATTGAGATCCTCGTGGCCGACCACGGCAACAAGGCGGACGTAGCGTCAACGATCGCCCGGCAGTGGTTCGACACGCAGGGCGTCGATGCCGTGGCCGACGTCACCAACTCGGCGGCGGCGCTCGCGGTGAGCCAGATCGTCCGGGACAAGAACAAGGTCATGCTCGCCTCGGGACCCGCCGTGTCGGACCTCACCGGCAAGGCCTGTACGCCGAACACGGTGCACTGGACCCACGACACCTGGGCCTTCGCCAACGGCATCGGCAAGGCTGTGGTGGAAACCGGCGGCAAGACATTGTTCTTCCTGACCGCGGACTTCGCCTTCGGCCACGCCCTGGAGCGCGACACGGAGCGCATGGTGCAGGCGAGCGGCGGCACGGTTGTCGGCCGCGTCCGGGCGCCCAACAACACCTCGGATTTCTCCTCCTATCTCCTCCAGGCGCAGGCCTCGGGCGCGGAGGTAATCGGGCTCGCCAATTCCGGGGGCGACACCGTCAACAGCATCAAGCAGGCGGCCGAGTTCGGCATCGTCGGCTCGAAGCAGCGGCTCGCCGGCCTCCTGATCTACGTCACCGACGTCCACGCGATCGGGTTGCAAGTGGCGCAGGGGCTGTCGCTGGTCTCGCCGTTCTACTGGGACACGAACGACGGCACCCGGGCCTTCTCGGACCGGTTCGCGGCGCAGCGCGCGGGAGCGAAGCCCTCGATGGTGCAGGCCGGCGTCTACGCCTCGATCCTTCACTATCTCAAGGCCGTGGAAGCCCTGGGCGCGGCTGGCGACGGCGCGAAGGTCGTCGCAGCGATGAAGGCGATGCCGACCGACGATCCCCTCTTCGGCAAGGGCACGATCCGCGCGGATGGGCGCAAGATGCACCCGATGCACCTCTACACGGTCAAGGCGCCGTCCGAGTCGCGCTATCCGTGGGACTACTACGCCTACAAGGCGACGATCCCCGCTGAGGTCGCGTTCCGGCCCATGAGCGAGGGCGGTTGCCCGCTCGTCGCCAAGTCCCAGTAGTCGATTCTTAGTGACGTCACGGGAGCAGAGAATGACCCGGATCGGCTTCATCGGTCTCGGACGTATGGGCATGCCCATGCTCCGCAACCTCGTGGCGGCGGGACACAAGGTCCGCGCCTACGACGTCGCAGAGGCGGCGCGGGTGGAAGCGCGGGAAGCTGGAGCGGAGATCGCCTCGAGCGCCGCCGAGACCGCGTCCGAGGTGAACGTCCTGATCTCGATGGTCCCGACCGGGCGTCACGTTCTGGAGATCCATACCGGGCCGGGCGGGACCCTCGCCCGGCTGCCCGATGGCGCCGTGCTCATCGATTGCTCCACCATCGCCGTGGCGGAGGCCCGGGCGCTGCACGCGGCGGGGGCGGAACGCGGGACCCCGGTCCTCGATGCCCCCGTCTCGGGCGGGGTCATGGGGGCACAGGCCGGCACGCTCACCTTCATGGTCGGCGGGGAGGCGCGCGATCTCGACCGGGCACGGCCGATCTTCCAGGCGATGGGCCGCAACATCTTCCACGCCGGGTCAGCCGGCAACGGCCAGGCCGCGAAGGTCTGCAACAACCTTCTGGCCGGCATCTCGATGATCGCCGTCTCGGAGGCTTACACGCTGGGCCAGCGCCTCGGGCTCGAGCCCGCGACGATGCGGGAGATCGTCTCGACCTCGACGGGGAGCTGCCACGCGCTGGTGAATTACCCCCCGGTACCTGGCCTTCTGCCGAACGTCCCGTCGAGCCGCGAGTATCGGAACGGCTTTGCCGCCGAGCTGATGCTCAAGGACCTGCGACTCGCCGAGCAGGCGGCGATGGATACGAGGTCGAGCCTTCCGCTCGGCACCCTTGCGGCCTCCCTCTACGGCCTGTTCTGCGGCAGCGGCTCGGGGGATCTCGATTACTCCGCCGTCATCCGCATGATCGAGGGCGCGCCGGCAGTCACCGCGCGCCCCTGAACCCGGCCGACGGAAGGAAACACTATGGCAGATCCGCACCCCCTACCGGCGATCCTCTCGAAGCAGATGCTGATCGGCGGTCAATGGCGGCCCGCCGTCTCCGGCCGGACCATCGTGGTCGAGAATCCCGGACGGCGCGAACCGCTCGGCGACGTCCCGAGGGGCGAGAAGGCGGATGTCGATCTGGCCGTCGATGCCGCCGCAGCGGCCTTCCCCGGCTGGTCCAGGGTCGCGGCCCGTGACCGCGGGCGGCTGCTGCTCGCCATCGGCGAGGCGCTTGAAGCCCGCCAAGAGGAGCTGGCGCGCCTCATCGCTAGCGAGACCGGCAACGCCCTGCGGACCCAGGCGCGGGGCGAGGCGCGCATGGTCGCCGATGCCTTCCGCTATTTCGGCGGGCTCGCGGGCGAGTTGAAGGGGCTCACCATCCCCCTCGGCGAGGGCATGCTCAGCTATTCGCGGCGCGAGCCGCTCGGGGTTGTCGGCGCCATCGTGCCGTGGAACGCCCCGGCCCAGCTCGCGGCGCTCAAGATCGCGCCGGCGGTATGCGCGGGCAACACCATCGTGCTGAAGGCCGCCGAGGACGCGCCGCTGGCGGTGCTGATGATCGCCGAGATCTGCCAGGACCACCTGGCGCCGGGCGTCGTCAACGTGGTCACCGGCTACGGCCAGGAATGCGGCGAGCCCCTGGCCTCCCACCCCCTCGTGCGGAAGGTGAGCTTCACCGGCTCGACCGCGGTCGGCAAGGCGATCATGCGGGCGGCCGCCGACCGGGTCGCCCCGGTGTCCCTCGAACTCGGCGGCAAGAGTCCGTCCATCGTCTATCCCGATGCCGACGAGGACTGGGTGCTCGACGGGATCGTCGCCTCCATGCGCTTCACCCGGCAGAGCCAGTCCTGCACGGCGGGCTCGCGCCTGTTCCTGCATACGGACATCTACGATTCGTTCCTCGACCGGCTGGTTGCCCGTACCTCCGCCCTGAGCATCGGCGACCCCCTCGACGAGGCGACCGATGTCGGCGCGATCATCAACGAGCGCCAGTTCACCAAGGTCTGCGGCTACGTCGCGGACGGGTTGAGCCGGCCGGAGGCGCGGCTCGTCACCGGCGGCCTGCCGCCGAAGGAAGGCCCGCTGACCCGGGGCTACTTCGCGGTACCGACGATCTTCGCCGATACCTCGAACGACTGGCGCCTCGCCCGGGAGGAGATCTTCGGGCCAGTCCTCGTGGCAATCCCCTGGCGGGACGAGGACGAGGCGATCCGTATGGCCAATGACAGCCACTACGGGCTCGCGGCCTACATCTGGTCCCGGGACATCGGCCGGGCGCTGCGGGCGGCCCACGCCGTCGAGGCCGGCTGGGTGCAGGTCAACCAAGGCGGCGGGCAGGCGCTCGGCCAGTCCTATGGCGGCATCAAGGAGAGCGGCATCGGACGCGAGATGTCGCTCGAAGGCATGCTCGACAGCTTCACCGAGACGAAGAGCGTGAACGTCAACCTGGCGATATCGCCGCTCCAGACCGGCCGGTGACGACGGAGAGAGACTTGCGATGAACCTCTACCGATTGCTGCGGGAGCGCCAGGAGGCAGGCCGGCCGGTGACGGTCGCCCTGATCGGCGCCGGAAAGTACGGGACGATGTTCCTGGCCCAGGCCCGCACGACGCCGGGGATGCAGATCGTCGCCGTCGTCGACCTCGACGTGACGCGGGCGGCGCGTCAGCTCGCCTCCTGCCACTGGCCGGCGGAGCAGGTCGCCGCCCGCTCCTGCGAGGACGCGCTCCGCACCGGCCGGACCTACCTCACGGATGACGCCGACGCGGTGATCCGGGCCGGAGGCATTGAGGTGATCATCGAGGCCACGGGCGATCCGCGCACGGGCATCCACCTCGCCCTCGCGGCCATCGCGGCGGGCAAGCACGTCGTCATGGTCAACGTCGAGGCCGAAGTGGTGGCGGGGCCGCTGCTCGCCCGGAAGGCCGCGCAGGCGGGCGTCGTCTACTCGCTGGCCTACGGCGACCAGCCGGCGATCGTCTGCGAGCATGTCGACTGGGCCCGCGCCTGCGGGTTCCAAGTCGTGGCGGCGGGCAAGGGCACCCGCTATCTGCCGCGCTTCCACCAGTCGACGCCCGACACGGTGTTCGACAACCTGCCGGGGCTGATCGAGATCGAGGACCGGTCCTCGATCAATCCGAAGATGTTTAACAGCTTCGTCGACGGGACCAAGTCGGCGATCGAGATGACCGCCATCGCCAACGCGACCGGCCTAAAGGCGCAAACGCAAGGCCTCGTCTTCCCGCCCGCGAGCCGCTTCGAACTCGCCGATGTGCTGCGCCCGAAGGACGAGGGCGGCAGCCTGGAATTTTCCGGGGTGACGGAATGCGTCTCCTCCCTCACCCGGGACGGGTCGAGCGTTCCGCACAACCTCGCCCACGGCACCTTCGTGGTGGTCGAGGCGGCGAAGGACAGCGCCTACACCCGGGAATGTTTTCGCGAATACCATATGTTGCCCGACGCGAGCGGGCGCTACGCGGCGCTCTACCGGCCGATCCACTTCAGCGGCCTGGAACTCGGCATCTCGGCGGCCTGGGCGGCGTTACTTAAGCAGCCGACCGGCGCCCCGTCTTGCTTCAGCGCTGACGTGGCGGCCATCGCCAAGCGCGACCTCAAGGTGGGCGAGATCCTCGACGGCGAGGGCGGCTACTGCGTCTGGGGCCGGCAGGTTCCGGCGGAGATCTCTCTCGACGAGGCCTACCTGCCCCTTGGGCTGGCGCATCAGGTGAGGCTGGTCCGCGACGTCCCGATGGGCGCGGGCGTCCGCTGGGACGACGTCGCCTTCGCGCCGGACGATCCCGTCGTGGCGCTCCGCCGCGAGATGGAAGCTGTCTTCGACCCGCGCCGGGCCTGAGGCGGCGTCTCCCCACCGACCCGAGGAAGTACCCCGTCATGCCGACGCGCCGCGCCCTGCTTTCCGCCGCCATCGCGGCGCCGACCCTCATCCGGTTCGGGGAGCGGGCGGCGGCCGGGCGCGACCTGAAAATCTCACACCAGTTCCCAGGAGGCTCGGAAGATGAGGGCGATTTCCGCGACAGGCTCTGCCGGAAGTTCGCCGCGGCGCTGCAGCGACGCTCGAAGGGCGCGCTCACAGGAACCGTCTATCCGAACTCGTCCTTGATGAAGACGAACTCCCAGTTTGCCGCGCTCCGCAAGGGCGCTCTCGACCTGAGCCTCTTCCCTCTCGCCTATGCCGGCGGCCAGATCCCGGAACTCAACATCGGGCTGATGCCCTGCGTTGTCGGCTCCTACGCCCAGGGTGCAGCCTGGAAGGGGGCAGCGGTCGGGCGCAAGCTAACCGGGTTCCTGGCCGAGAAGGGCATCGTCATCGTGTCCTGGGTCTGGCAGGCGAACGGCGTCGTCTCCCGCGCCAACCCGATCATTGTGCCCGAGGACGTGAAGGGCATGAAGACGCGGGGCGGCTCCCGGGAGATGGATGTGCTGCTTCTCGCGGCCGGGGCCGCGACGCTGCCGCTGCCCTCGAACGAGATCTACGCGGCGATGCAGACGGGGGCGGTGGATGCCGTCGTCACCTCGTCCACCAGCATGATCTCCATCCGTTTAGAGGAGATCGGCAAGCACCTGACCACGGCACGCGACCGCACCTTCCTTTTCACCTTCGAACCCCTGCTGATGTCGAAGGCGATCTTCGATTCCCTCGCGTCAGGCGAGCGCGACCTGATCATGGCTGCTGGCGCCGAGCTGGAGCCGTTTGGGACGGCGGGCTCAAAGGCCGACGACGACAGGGTCGTTGAGATCTTTCGCAAGGCAGGGGGGCAGGCGCGGGAAATCGATGCGGGCTCGTTTGAGAAGTGGCAGGCCCTCGCCCGCAATTCGACCTGGAAGGATTATGCCGGGCGGAGTTCCGAGGCGGCCGAGCTGCTAAAGCTGTCCCAAGATGTTCCAGTATGACCCGGCCAGCGTGACTGATGGGATCGACATGACCGGACGGATCATCTCAGAGGTTACGGCCTCCCGCGCGACACTCACGATCAGCCAGCCGAAGCGGCGCAACGCGCTGACGGTCGCGATGTGGCAGGATCTCGCGGAGCATGTCCGAGCGCTCTCGCGGAACGACGCCATGCGCTGCATAGTTATCCGCGGCGCCACCGCGGAGGCATTCTCCGCGGGCGCCGATATCTCCGAGTTCCACGCCGAACGCGCGACCTACGAGCAGGTTGTCCGCTTTCACGAGGAGTATGTCGGCGGATGCCTCGGGGCGATTGCCGATTGCCCCGTGCCCGTCGTCGCCGCGATCCAGGGCGCGTGCTTCGGGGGCGGCCTGGAGATCGCGGTCGCCTGCGATCTCCGCATCGCCGCGCAGGATGCCAGCTTCGGAGCGCCGGTCGGCCGCATGGGCTTCCCGCTGGCTCTGGGCGAAACCGAAGCTCTGTCCCGCCTCGTCGGGCCATCCGTTTCCGCGGAGCTGTTGATCGAGGGCCGCCTCTTCGATGCCCGGACGGCCTATGAGAAGGGCTTGGTGTCCAGAGTCGTCGAAGCCGAGGGTTTCGAGGGCGCCCTCGCTGAAGCGGTCGAGAACATCTGCGCCAGCGGCATCCTAGCGGCCCGGTCGCACAAGCGTCAGATCCGGCGGCTGATGCGGGATGCCGCTTCCGTGACGCACGCGGAGAGGATGGAGGTGTACGGCTTCGCGGAGAACGAGGAGTACAGGCGTGGCGTCGAGGCGTTCCTGGCCAAGACGGCCTGCCGGGTCCGCTGAGCCGCCGAAAGGTCATCAATACGCGCGCGAGTGTCAGCGGGCGTTCCAGTCGATTATGCGCACCCCATCTCCCTCGCCGTGTTTCGCACGAGAAACAGCAGCAGTGTGCGCTGAGCGGTGACGATTTCACCGAACAAGTGGTGCGCGGAAGGGCAGTTGGAAATACAGTTTCTTTGGTCCGCTTCCGGGAGCGTCGTAAGTCACGGTTAGCGGCGGCAACGGGCGCAAAGCAGCCGGTCGGAACTTCTCGGAAGCGGCTTCGGAAAGCGAACACACCTTATTGCTGCGTTCCGCACGGATCACAGACGTCGAGCATTTCGCGTTCCAACTTCTGAATCGACCTTTTGGAACGGCCGAGCTGGAATCGTGGAACGTTCCGATAGGGCAGGCCCTATCGGGACGCTATGACCGCATCACTGCTCTCAGAAATTTATAAACCTCAACGGCCTAGCCAGGCTCATGCCTGGAGTTCGAGCACGCTGTGAAGCCGAGCGCGACTTCCGAGAATTCAGGCGTGCGGAGATAACCGTATGACTTATGGCGGTTTGCTGAGCCGTCCGGGCGCAGATACGCGTTCACGACCGCCATGTCGTCGACGCCGACGCCACGGTCATTGGGTGCGAAGACCTCCACAAGTTCTCCGGCCACCGCGGCGAGGTCGCGGTTGTCGGCCATGTTCGTCCAGCGGTTGACGTTGTTCGGGACGCGCGCCGCCCCGTTCTCCTCGGCGATCTTCGCCCTCACCTCCGCCAAGCCGAGCGGAGAGCCCAGCGTCACGAGGTGCTCGACCTGCACGGACGGGGCCTCCCGTTCGAGCATGCGCAGGGCGTCATAGGCGATGATCGAGCCCATCGAGTGCGCGGCCAGCAGCACGCGCCGCCCGGCGAGCCGCTCCAGGACCTCGATGAGCCTGCGCCGGACCTGCCGGGCAAACGGCGTCTCGGAATGGTAGTGCCACAGGTCGTCGAAGCGGTGTTCGAGTATCGCGTCGTCGACCGGTGTGGCCCCCGTCGCCATCTGCAGCGCGGCCAAACCGCGGTAGACTTTGCTGACGACGCCGTCATTCAAAGTCGCGTCAGCGTCCGGCCGATGGCGTGTGAACGGCCCCGAGCCGCCGTCGGGTTGGTAGGGCTCATCGTTGGCGTCGCCGAGAAGCGGCTGATCGTAGCGCAGGTCCGCCCAGTACACGAACTCGAACGGGAAAGCGCCGGCATCATGTCCGCAGTTCCGCTGCAGGCCCTCGACGATAGCGGCTCTCCACCAACGCCGTTTCTCGTCGAGCGGCGGCTTGTTCTCCAGGCCGTGGATGCCGACGAGGATGCCTTCAGCGCTCATTCCCTCAAGTCCGTCGAGAGGTCGGGCGAGGTGTTCATCCGACATACCGATCGTGGGAGCGCCTCACTTCGGTGTGCTGGCCGCCCCAGCCGAACGTCGCCTCGGCACGTCCAAGGAAGCCTGAACGGACGCCTGCAGCGGCATCCGGACGTCCGGATTGCGATCGGCACGATAGACACTGGCGGATGGTCTGGTCAGCCGGGCCCACACGCGTCGCGGGCCCGGCCGCTTCTACGAGACTCGATCAGTGCTTGCCGGTGCTCTTGCCGTGGGCCTTGGTCGAGCTCTCGTGCGCTTTCGCGGAATGGCCGCGGGCCTCCTCGGAGTGCTTGCCGGCCGCCTTGGCGTCGCCCTTCTCGTGGTGCTCGGCTGCCGTCTTGTGCGACTTGGCGGCGGCCTCATGGTGCTTGGCCGCCTCGTGGTGTGCGTTCTGGGCCATGGCTGTGTTCCTCGTTCGGCACCGTAACGGTGCTCGTTGCGGTCGTATCGACCGGCGCGTCCGGGTGAGGTCGTTCTCGACCGGCGTGCGGAGTGTCCTCAGGCTCACCGCGTCAGTGCGCGGGTAACCTGCCATCAGGGGCTTAGCGGTTCACCACTGAGGGAAGCTCCCATGAGAGCCGGAAAATTAAGTCGCCATGCGACAGGTCAGTCTGCCTGGACAGGCTGTCGAGCACCGCGGAACATATGCCCTGCTGCCACCGACGAAGGTTGCCCATAATCGGCGGCGTGATCGGCCGCAAAGAACGTTACCAATGCGCGTGCTCCTGCTCGGTCGGCATCCGACCCTGCGGAGTGAGCTGGTCAATGACCCCCGGCAGCAATTGCGAGAGCTGCGACAGCAGGTCGGAACTGCCCATGCCGGTCTGCTGCGAGAGCTGCCCCACCGTCTCCGGACCGAGCGCGGCGCCGAGATCGTGCGGCGCGATCGGCTGGTTCTGGCCGTTTCCGATCCACGAATTGATCGCCCCGCCGTGACCGGCCTGGGTGAACTGCTCGATCAGAGCACCAAGGCCGCCGGCCGCGCCCCCACCACCGAGCAGACCGCCGAGACCGCCCTGACCGGCGCCCCCCGTGCCGCCACCCGCGTTACCGAGCATGCCGCCGAGGCCGCCGCTCCCGGTCCGAGCCGCCAGAAGGCTCATCAGGACGCCGACGAGGGGGTTGGCGCCCCCCTTTTGTTGCTGACCGCCGTTGCCGCCGACCACGCTGCCGATGATGCTATCGAGTAGGCCCATGGGTGGTGCTCCGGAAGCGGCCCTCAGGCCGGGTTGATCGTAAGGGTCGACGATGAGGCCGAACCCAAGGTTGGATGCCGAGGATCAGACCGGGTGGTTGTAGACGCGCACCCGGCGGGCACCCGACATCGGCGTATCCGTGCTGACCGCATCGTTCTCGCGCATGGTCGAGCCTGCCGCGGCATCCGAGCCGATCAAGGTCAAGGTGTCGCCTCGCGCCTCGCCGGCGGGCTTGCCGCTCCAGCCCTCGCTCTCCCATCCCTGCGCGCGGGCATCGAGATCGACGGCACCGTGCTCCTCCAGGATGCGTGCAGCTGCGGCGGCGTGGGCCTCGTCCGCTCTCACGGTCAACAACGAGCCGCCCCGGCGTACGCCCTCGGCGTAGGCATGCGCGTCGGTCTCGCTCACGCCGGCGCTGGTCAACGAGCCGGTCAAACCGCCCGCCGCGGCACCGATTCCTGCGCCGGTCAGCGTCGCCACGAGCCAGCCCGCAGCCACGACCGGGCCGACGCCCGGGATGGCCATCAGCCCGAGGCCCGCAAGGAGGCCCGCGCCGCCCCCCAGGATCGTGCCGAGCGTCGCGCCGGTGCCAGCGCCGGTGGCGACATGGTCCGCCGTATCGCCCGTCCCGGTGGTCGTCTCGGTCTTATTGCCGACGAGGCTGATATCGGAGTGCGGCACGCCGGCCGCCTCCAGCTTGGTCACAGCCGCCGCAGCGTCGACGTAGCGGTCGTACAGGGCCGAGAATGTTTGCGTGGGCATGGAAGCACTCCGAGAGGGTCGAACGAGCGGACGGGAGAGATGATGGCTACTGGGCCGCGATGTTGCCCTTGAAGTCGAGGCCGACGCTGGTGGGCTTCCCGTCCATCATCGCGCTGGCGTGCCAGATGCCGTCACCCTCTTTTTTGAGGTCCGTGACCTCGTGGAAGCCGGCCTTCTCGAGGCGCCGACGAGCCTCACCCTCGGTGAAGCTGTTGGCGCCCTTCTCCAATTTCGCGTTCGCCACCGTGCCAGTGCCTGCTGACCCTCCGTCGTGGGCATGATCGGTGTTCGGCCGTGTCACGGCGTTCTGCCCGCCGGAGGTCGCGCTGGAGGCACCACCGGTCGCCGGCTGGCCGGTGACGGTCGTCTGCGCCAAGGCGGGCGCCGCCGCGAGCAGCGGCAACAGCAGGAGGATCAAGCGCTTCAGCGACATGGCGGGGCCTACGTGTTCTGATTGCAGCGGAGGAGGTTGCCGATCCGAGTTCGGCTCTCGGTGCGCGATGCCGCCCGGGGCGTCGAGGCTCCGGGCAGCGGCGCTCATGTGATCAGACCGGCTTGCGGGTGCCGGGCGTGGTGCTAGTCGTCGTGGCGCCGGTCGTGCCGGTGCGGCTGACGTTGCCGCGCTCGTCCTCAACCTCGACCTCGGTCCGGCGGACCTTGTCGGTCACGGTCTCGGTGCGCTGACCTGCATCCTTGCGGATGCCGACCTCCTCGACCACGCGGGCGTCCTTCGACACCACCGCCTGCTCACGCATCTCGGTCGCCTCGATTGTCTTGCTCTCGAACAAGGCCTCGTCGGCCGCCGTCACCGGCCGGTCGACCGTGCGCCGGTCGACGTGTACGGTCTCGTCGCGCAGCGTGACCTGCTCCTCGACCGGCTTCTCGACGACGTAGGAACGCACCCGCACCCGGCCGCTCTCCGCCACGCGCTTGCCGACGTTGAGCCGCTCCTCCACGACCGGAATGTAGTCCGTCTCGCCCGTCGTCGTGCCGGCACCCTTGAGGGCTGCGGCGCCCGTGGCCGCCGTTCCGGTAGCTATCGTGCCGGCGGTCGAGCCAGCCGCGGTCGTCGCGCCGGCTGAGTAGCCGCCCCAGCCTTCCTTGCGCCACGTCGCCTCGCGTTCGTCGAGATCGACCGAGCCGTGCTGCTCAAGGATGTCGTAGGCGGTCTCGATATGCGCCTGCTCGACGGTGACGGTCAGCAGCGTGCCGCCGCGGCTCAGCCCCTCCTGGTAGGTATGCTGATCCTCCTCCGGGATGAACATGTCCTTGAGCGAGCCCCAGAAGCCCTCCTCGCGCCCGAGGGCCGTCGTGGTGGTGGTGGTGCCCGTCTGGGTGCCCGGCACGAGCCGGATCTCGGATTGCGGGATGCCGGCGGCGATCAGCTTGGCCTGCGCGGCTTCGGCGTCGCTCAGCTTATCGTACAGAGCGGTGATAGTTTGGGTCATGATGTGATCTCCGGTGATGGTTACGTGACCGTCTCATCCGTAGCGTGCCCCTCGGGGGTCACACGTTCGATCACGGCGTGCTGTCTGCGCAGCGTCACCGGGACTTCGACTTCCTCGCCCGCCGTGGTCCGTCGGATGTGGACCTCCTCCTTCAGGACGAGGCGCTTCTCGACGACGAGGATCTCTTCCAGGATCGGGATGATCGTCACCCCGCCCTTTTCCCGGGCCACCGGAGGGGTCTCACCCTCGGCGAGTGTCCGGTCGATCGGCACCCGGGTCACCGCGACGTTGTCACTGCGCAGGGTCTCGCGCAGGACTTGGTCGACGGTCTCGGATCGCGTGCTGACCCGAACCCGTCCGGTCTCCACCGCGCGCTTCTCGATGCGCGCGGTCTCCTCGATCAGCGAGAGGACGATCTCCTCGCCAGGCGCGACCTCCGCCACGGCGACATTGGGCGTCCCGAGCCGGCGGGAATCGATCGCGGCAGGGTCGCGCGTGCTCATGCCCGGCGCGGGGACAGCACGGTCGGGGCGGTGCGGGTGACGGTCGGATCGACCGCAGAGCCGCGGCCGGCGAAGAAGGCGGCCAGCGCCCCGAAGATCAGGGCGAGCGCCCCGAACAGGGCTCCCTGCGAGACCGTCCGTGCGGTGGCGTCGGCCGCCTGGATGGCTTGTGCCTTGGCCTTGGCCGCCGTGTCCTTGAACTGCTGCGTGTACTGCTGGACCTGGGTCCGAGCCTGTTCGACCGGGATGTTCTGCGCCTTAGCCAAGGCCACCGCGGCCTTCTCCTGAGCATCGGCCTGCTGAGCCGCATCGCCCGTCACCGCAGACCGCATCGCGGTCACCGCGGCGTCCTTCAGCGCGGCTGGATCGGATCCGGTGTTGCCGCGGACTTGGCTTTCGATCCCCGAAAACGGATCCGACAGCTTGGTCACCGAGGGGGCCGCCGCTTGTGCCGCGGTCTGGATCGAACCGCCCATGGCATTGCCGACGCCGCCGATGGCCGATGAGGCCGTCCCGAGCGCACCACCGACGATGCCGATCGCCGCCGACGACAGCAGGTAGAGCACGACCAGCGTCGAGACCGCCCAGGCGATCAGCCCGTGATAGCCCGCGGTCGAGGTCGAGGGTTTGCCTGAGAGACGCCCGGCGAGATATCCACCCGCACCCGCGGCGAGCACACCGGAGATCACGAACCACAGCCCGGCTCCGATCCCGAGCGAGCTGGCCGCGGGTGTGCCGTTGCCGGCGGGATCGACGGCCGAGAGGCCGATGCCGATCCCCAGCATGTTCAGAATGACCTGAGCGATCAGCGCCACCGTCGCGCCGGCGAACACCGCCCCCCAGGAGACGGAGTGCAGCATCATCGTTCGCATGTCCTCGGCCGGCGTGACCGTGCTGGTGTGCGGCAGGTCGTGGTCGTTGAGGGCGTGGTCCGAGATCGGACGGCCCGGCGCGACGGGTGTGCTTTCAGTGGCGATGGTCATGATCGGGTTCCTTATTAGGAGAGATGCATCACCGGCCGAGCGGCCGAGGACGGGCCGATCACACGGTGCGACCGCGAGTGACGACGGCGTGGTAGAGCCACAGCACGAGGATCGCGCCGACGATGGCGACGAGCAGGCTGTAGAGGTTGAGCCCTGAGACGCCGGGCTCGCCGAACTGGTTGAACAGGAAGCCGCCGACCACCGCCCCGACCACGCCGAGCAGGATGTCGACGAGCAGGCCCTGTCCGGTGTTGTTGACGACCTTGCTGCCGATGAAGCCGGCCACGAGGCCGAGCACGATCCAAGCGAGGAGTGACATGATCCGGGTCCGCCTTTGTCGGTGTGGGTCGAGGCATGGTCGTCGTCGGGGTGTCCGGAGACGTGCGTCGGCCGCGAGCCGTCCAGCCCGCGCGATGGTCGCGGCCCACAGCTACTTGCGCGTGGACCGGCGTGGCTTGGGCTTCGGGGTTGGCGACGTATGTGCGGCTTCGATGGCGTCGACCTCGGCGGATCCTTCCGCCTCGATCTCCCGATCGCCCTCGATGATGCCGATCGCTTCCTTGATCAGCGCCCGGGCGTGGTCGGACGACAGGATCTTCCGGCGCTCGGGCACAGACATCCCCTCAGATCAACCGCATCGGTCGAACGTCCGAGATGCCCCGTATTGAGCAGAGCTACGACGATGTAATGAACGGCTTCAAACGAAGTTCCGAAGATTTACATAAAGTATATTTGCACTAACTTGCGCTAGTAGTTCTGTAACGGTTTCTACCAGTTTTAGCGTCGCCCGGTCGGATTTTGGCCGATCCCGCGCTCATGCGCCCACACCACCACCGCGCTGCGGCGGTTGACCCCGAGCTTGCGGTAGAGGCCGGCGACGTGGTTGCGCACCGTGTTCGGCGACAGCTTCAGCTCGGCCCCGATCTCCTGGTCGGTGGCGCCCTGGCAGATCCGCGTGAGCATGTCTCGCTCGCGGATCGTCAGGTTCTCGACCCGGCCCGCAGGATGGCCGGAGCGCGGCGGGTGACGCAGGGCCGCCAGCTTATCGATCACCCCATGGCTGAACCACGATGCGTCCGCCATCACAGCCTCGATAGCGGTGATCAACTCGCGCTCCGAGCGCTTCCTCGCGGTGATGTCCTGCAGAACGCAGAGCACGCAGGTCTCGCCGTTGATGCTCACGCGCTCGGCCGAGACCAGGCAATCGATCTCGGCCCCGTTCCTATCCTGCAGGCCGGCCTCGAACGCGCGGATGCTGCCGACCCGCTTGAGGTCGCGCGAGAACCGGCGCTGCTCGGTGAGGTCGACCCAGAGCGAGAGGTCGGCGAGCGATCGGCCGGCCACGGTCTCGGGGGCATGGCCGAACGACGTGACGAAGGCTTGGTTGACGCTCGTGATTTCCAAGCTGTCCGCGCTCATCAGCGCGCTCGACACCGGCGAGAGCTCGAACGCCTTGGCGAAGCGCTCCTCGCTGTGGCGCAACGCCTTCTCGGCCTTCCGGCGATCCTCCAAGTCGGCGAAGGTGAATAGCATGCATCGCTCGACTCCACCCGGGCCGGGCATCTCGATGGCGTGGCCAGCCACGATCACGTAGCGGCCGCGGCCGCACGGCGTGGCGAGCTGAGCCTCCATCTGCGGGATGGTGTGGCCGGCGTGAAGGTGCCGGATCGCCAACTCGCGCCGCTCGGCGTCGCGCAGCAGGTCGATCTCGCAGAACGATCGGCCGAGCACTTCGTCGCGATGGTACCCGGTCAGGTCGAGGAAGCCGTGGTTGACTCGCACGAAGCGCAGGTCGGCAATCCGGCAGATGATCGCCGGGGCCGGGTTGGCGTTGAACATCCGCTCGAACCGCGCCTCGGCCTGGTATCGCTCGCTCACGTCCTGCATCACCAGGGCGAGGCCGCTCGGTGTGCCATCCGCATCGGTGGTCACCAGGCTGCGGATGCGGTGCATCCACCTGTGCGTGGGATCCCGGGTCGGGGCCAACTCGACCACGACGTCGCGGAACTCCTCGCCGGCGAGTACCCGGTCGAGCGGATGCTGCAGCGGCCCGATCTCCCGATGATTACGGTAGTGCAGCGTGAAGTTCGCGCGGTACTCGGACACGGTGGCGCCGAGATCGCCGACGTCCGCGACCCCATGCATCATCACGGCGGCTGCGTTCGCGTAGGCGATGGTCTGATCCGGCTCGATCAGGATCACGCCTTCGGATAGGCCGGCCACGATCTGCCGCATCTGTATGTCATGAGCCGCATCGGCCATCGGCGTATCTCCATCCGAAGCGCCAACGCTCGAATGTGGGGAAAAGCCCGGACTGCCTCGTTTGGTCGTTCCTGATCTCGCCGATCGTCACGGATGAACCGGCCGAGCAGAGCTCAGGCCGAAGAATTACGCTTATGAGCGTAAGAGGGATTATTGCACACGAGTTGCAGTTTGGGCCGGCGGCTTCCAGTGAGGAACATGACCTCGACCGCGCCGTCATCCATGGTCGTGACGTGGAGGCGGTAGCCCATGTTCGTCGCCAACATACGCGCTTGGTCCAGCGTACTGGCGGCCAATGTCATCGTGAATTCGGCTATACCCGATGCGAGTTGAGCCGCGATGAGACCGATTTCGACACCTTCATTGAAGGTCTCGTCCCGGCCAGCGAACCGCAGGCGTAGACCGGGTACGACGTGGATATGGCGCATGGGTAGTCCCTCTGGACACCTGCCAGTCCACAGCCGATGTAGTTGACGGCGCGTTAGCAGCGGTATGCTCCGAAAGATCTTAAATCTTACTCGGCCCCTTGGAGGCCGGCGCAGCCTGTCGCGGCCACGGGACACACTCAGTTTCGGAACGTCGCAATTATGCGAATGGGTCAGTTTGCCCGGCCGTGAGAACGTGAGCCATGGGCTGGCACTCGCAGTGTCCAGCGGCCGGCCGATGATGACCGCAGTCTGACTTCGGATATGGCGATCCCCTCCTGTTGAGGTCGTATAGCTAAGTTCCAGCGGCGCCGTTTCAGTGCGCCTTGCCCTATTGGAACGGCCACGCTCTGGCCTGACGATTCGATCCTTTTTACCCTATTGGACCGTAGCCTGGAGTGGGCCCCTGGAGGCGGGCGGATTGGACAAGGCTGATTGACCGGATGGCCGGGTCTTCGAAGGATGAAGACCATGGCACGACACCGTTCCTATAGCGTCGCGTTCAAGCGGCAGGTCGCTCAGGAGTACCTGTCCGGCGAGACGCTGCAAGGCTTGGCCAAGCGCCACGATCTCTCGCGCAATCTCGTGCGCGTCTGGGTGCAGAAGTACGAGACGGGCGCGTTCGACGACGACGCGGCCGCCACCGACACGATCCAGGCCTATGAGGCTCGCATCGCCGCACTCGAACGGCTCGTCGGGCGGCAGGCGCTTGAGCTTGAGTTTTTAAAGGGGGCTCTGCGCAACGGACAGCCGCCGAGAAGCGGGCCTACGTCCGTGATCACCGGCCCGGCAGCCTCTCCGTCGCCGCGGGATGCCGGCTGATGGGTCTGGCGCGCTCCACTGTCTCAGATGCTCCGAGGCAGGCTGCAGACGACACCGCTCTCGTCGAGGCCATGGCTGCGATCTGCGACACGTTCGAAGCGTACGGCTGGCGACGCGTCCAGGCGGCGCTGCGCCAGCAGGGACTGGTGGTGAACCACAAGAAGGTCCGCCGCCTCATGCGGGAGCACGACCTGCAACCGCGCATCCGACGCCGCTACGTCACCACCACCGACAGCGATCACGGTGGCCCGATCTTCCCGAACCTTGCCAAGGACATCGTGCCGGCCGGCCCCGATCAGCTCTGGGTCGCGGACCTGACCTACGTCGCGGTGACGGGCGGCTTCGTCTACGTCGCGATCATCCTGGATGCCTGGTCGCGGCGGGTGGTCGGCTACGCGCTCGGCCGCTCGATCGACGCCCGCCTGACCATCGCGGCTCTGCGCGCGGCGATCGAGCGGCGTCGGCCGGCGCCAGGACTGACCCACCACACGGACCGCGGCAGTCAATACGCTGCCGAGGCGTATCGAAAGGTGCTGGCCGAGCATGGTCTCGTCGGCTCGATGGGCCGGCGCGGCAATCCCTACGACAACGCCAAGGCCGAAAGCTTCATGAAGACGCTCAAGGTCGAGGGGGTATACCCGATGGCGTTCGAGACCTTCGCCGATGTGGCAGCTGAGCTGCCGCACTTCATCGAAGAGGTCTATAACACCCGCCGCCTGCACTCCGCGCTCGGTTATCTGAGCCCCGTGCAGTTCGAGGAGCAGCACGCCCGGCAGACGGTCAAAACCGCCGCCTGATCGTGCCCACCATCAGGGGCCCACTCCA
>NZ_JAKSXX010000235.1 GCF_022829385.1 Methylobacterium sp. J-070
GTGGCGAGTTCGGGCTTGGCGGCGTCCAGGCATAAGGTGTGGCTGTAACCGGGGCAGGCTTCCTCGACGTCCGATGCCGCGACCCTGACTGCTCAGCCAACGGCGTCGGACGAGTCTCGCAGGCGCAGCAGAGTCCGGTCAGCTCCTGGTGCATGCGGATCGTGCCGTACATGCCGTTGTCGAGCACCACCACCACGATGGCGACGCCGTACTGTATGGCGGTGGCGAACTCCTGCACGCACATCATAACGTCGCCGTCCCCGGCCAGCGCGACGACGATCCGCTCCGGATGCACCCGCTTGGCCATCACGGCGGCCGGCAGGCCGTAGCCCATGGAGCCGGAGGTCGGCGCGAGTTGCGTGCCGAAGCCGCGGAAGCGGTAGTAGCGGTGGATCCAGGTGGCGAAATTGCCGGCGCCGTTGCATATCACCGCGTCGACCGGCAGACGCTCGCGCAGCCACGCCACCGCTTCGCCGTACTGAAAGGCGCCGGGCTGCGGCCCAGGCGTCTCGGACCAGGCGCGGAAGGCCGCATGCGCCGTTTCCGTCCGGCTCGAAGCGGCCGGCTTCGCGGGCTCCAGCGCCGCTAGCGCCGCGCAGAACGGGCCGGGCGCAGACTGGATCGCCAGCGCCGGCTGATAGACCCGGCCAAGCTCGCCCGCATCCGGGTGGACGTGCACTAGAGGCACGCCGGGGTTCGGGATTTCGAGCAGCCCGTAGCCCTGTGCGGGCAGTTCGGACAGCCGGCCACCGATCATAATCAGGAGGTCCGAGCCGCGGATGCGCTCGATCAGGGCTGGGTTGGGGCCGATGCCGAGTTCCCCCGCGTAGTTCGGATGGTCGGAGGAATACAGCCCGGCACGGCGGAAGGAATTGGCTACCGGCATGTCGAAGCGCCTGGCGAAGGCGGCAAGCCGTTCGCTGTCGGCTTCGCGCCAGCGCGAGCCGCCGACCAGCACCATGGGTGATCGCGCACGCACCAGCATCGTGGCCAGCCGCTCAATGTCGGCGGGCGAAGGAGCGGGCTCGGCCGGCTCGATCCGAGGCGCGTCGGCGACCGTGACGACGTCGTCGAGCATGTCCTCGGGCAGCGCCACCACCACCGGACCGGGCCGGCCCTGCATCGCCACCCGGAAGGCCCGGGCGACAATCTCGGGGATCCGCCCTGCGTCGTCGATCTCCACCGCCCACTTGGCGAGGTCGCCGAACATCCGCGGGTAGTCGACCTCCTGGAAGGCCTCGCGCCCGCGCATCCGCCGGGCGATCTGGCCGACGAACAAGATCATCGGCGTCGAGTCCTGCCGAGCGATGTGCACACCCGCCGAGGCGTTGGTGGCGCCGGGGCCGCGGGTGACGAAGCAGATCCCCGGCCGTCCAGTGAGCTTTCCAGAGGCCTCGGCCATGATTGAGGCGCCGCCCTCCTGACGGCAGACGATCACGTCGACGCCCGTGTCGTGCAGAGCGTCGAGGACCGCGAGGTAGCTCTCGCCGGGGACGCACGCGAGGCGGTCGACGCCCTGAGCGAGCAGCTGGTCGACGAGGACCCGTGCGCCCGTACGGCCCACGAATTCACCTGTCTCGACGTCTGACAATTCCAAGTCTCCCAAGAACAATTCTATCTCTCGATCTGATCGTGGTTCTTGCAACGATGACCGTTAGTCAACATAAGCTCGTATATTCGTAGCAGATGCGACCGTTTCTTCACGTTGATTGAGACACACGACTTCAGCTATGATGCGTCTCTTCGCAGGATCGACCGAAGTGATTGTGTATCGCGTCTTGATCGTATCGCCGAAGCGCACGGGGCCGACGAACCGGACGCGATCGTACCCGAGCGAGACGGTCCGACCGATCCGCATCTTGGCGGACGCGGCCGACATAAAACCCATGAGCAAGGTTCCGTGCGCGATGCGCTCCCCGTATCGGCCTGCCTTCATGTATTCGTGGTCAATATGATTTGGCGAGAAGTCACCGGTAATACCGGCATAGGCATACACGTCGGACTCAGACACCGTCTTCGTAAACACGACCCTGGCGCCGACCTCCACTTCCTCGATGCGGCCGCTCCTTGATTGAAAATATTCCAGCTCCATCGCAGCTCTTTCCCTTGGCTCTTGTCGCGTCGAGTTCGAGTGGTCCGGTCTTGTACCGGGCTCGGGGCTACACGATCCGTGTTGCACGGAGCTCTTCGATCCGCAGGTGGGAATAGCCGAGCCATTCGCTCAGGACTTCCGTGCTGTGCTCGCCGAGTTGCGGCGGCGCGGTCCAGCCGGCGGTGATGTCGAACTCGGAGTAGCGGGCGGCGGGGCCGAGCGTCGGCACAGTTCCGTAGGTCGGGTGATCGAGTTCGACGCGCAGACCGCGGTGTTGGACCTGCGCGAGCTCGAAGACTTCGCGCATGTTATTGACCCGCGCGCAGGGCACGCCGGCACGCTCAAGAGAGGCGATGATGTCTGCGGTCGTGAACTTGAGCATCTCGGCGTCGAGTATCGCGTACAGCTCATACCGGTTCGTGACGCGCACCGTCATCGTACTGAAGCGCGGATCGGTGACGAGATCGTCCCGGCCTAGGATCGTGCAGAACGCCTTAAAGAAGTTCTGGAAGCCCGCGCCGATGACCGCCCAGCCGTCAGACGTTCGAAACGCCTTGTACGGGACCTGCTGGGCATGCTCGGAACCCCACTTGAGTGGCTCCGTACCGGTCATCAGGTATTCCAGCGCAGCGTTGGCGAGGAACGCCACCTCGCTCTCGAGTAGGCTGGTCGTGACGTGCTGCCCACGCCCGGTGGTCGCGCGCTGGAGCAGGGCGGCGACGATCGCGGTCTGACAGTTCATCCCAGCCAACATGTCGAAGGCCGAAGTCCCGAGCTTGATCGGCGCGCCCGTGCGCTCGCCCGTTATACTCATGTAACCACCGAGCGCCTGGATCGTCAGATCGAACGCACCCAGCTCCGCGTCTGGCCCGTCGGGACCGAAACCGGAGATCGAGGCGTAGACGAGGCGGGGGGCCTGCGCGCTGAGGCTGGCGTAGTCGAGACCAAGGCGCGCCATCACGCTCGGACGGAAGTTCTCGAGCACAACGTCGGCCTGGAGGCAGAGTTCGCGGGCGACCGCCCGGCCGGCCTCCGCCTGAAGATTGAGCGTGATCGACCGCTTGTTCCTGTTCGTCGCGTACCACGTGATGCCGTTGTCGGCGAAGAAGGGCGGTCCTTGACCGCGCAGCGGATCGCCGGTCGTCGGCAGTTCAACCTTGACGACGTCTGCGCCTAGATCGCCGAGGAGCTGCGCGCAGTACGGTCCCGCGAAGAAGCGCGAGAAGTCGACGATCCTGATGCCGGTGAGGGGCTTTGTGCTTTGCTGCGTCATGATTGATCCATTTCCATGCGGCTGCCCGTCGAACCGGGATCGGTTGGTGGTCCGTGGGCGCGCTTGTCAGCGTCCGCTGAAGATCGCCCGGCGCTTCTCGAAGTGCGCCTGCATGCCCTCGGCGTAGTCCTGCGTCGCGTCGAGCGGACGACGCAGGGCCTGATCGAGCGCGGCCGCGTCGGGCAGCGACAGGGAGAGGCCGAGGTTGATTGATCGCTTGAGCGCTGCCAATGCGAGGGGGCCGGTCGCCTCCATCTCGGCGATCCAGGCGAGCGCTGCGCCGCTCAACTGCTCGCGCGGCACAACGCGCTGCAAGATGCCCAGTTGCTCGGCCTCCCGCGCATTGAAGTCGCGCGCCGTGAAGAGAAGGTTCTTGGCGCGCGCGGCCCCAACGAGCCGCGTAAGCGTTACGGGACCGCCGCTGCCGGGATAGGCACCGAGCCGCATCTCCGGAAAGCCGAAACGTGCGTCCTCGGCGGCGATGCGTAGGTCGCAGGCCAGCGCGAGTTCGAGACCGCCCCCGAGGCACCAGCCGAAGATCGCCGCGACCACCGGCTTCGAGGACCGCCAGATCTCCTCGCTCAGCGCGAGCAGGGCCTGGCTCTGCGCCCCTTTGCCCGCCTGCGAGAGCGTGGCGCGCTCCTTCAGATCGGTCCCGGCCGAAAACGCCCGGTCGCCCGCGCCCGTGATGACGATGCCGCGGACGTCGCCGGCGTTCTCAGCGGCGCGCACAGCCTCGCGCAGGTTGGCGACGAGTTCGTTGGAGAGCGCGTTGCGCGCCTCTGGCCGGTTCATCGTCAGGACGAGAGCGCTGCCGTGCCGCTCGGTGTCGAGCACCGTCATGCCGCCCCTCCCGTCGATTCTCGGCCTGTCCCGTTCGGCATCCCGCGACACCCGTATCGATAAGGTCCTATCCCCGCGCCGACAGACCATCCGATCGCGCCCGTCGGGCGCCCACGACGGATGGACGCGCGGCCCCGTCTCTTAGGTTTCGACGCGTCAGGCATCGAGGAGCCGCACGCGATCGGCTGGGATGTGCATGCCGACGTCCTGGCCTTCCTCGAACAGCTCGTTTGGCAGCGCGTGCACGCGCAACGCCCCGCCCGGCCAAGCCAGCGTGTAGTCCACCGTGTCGCCTAGGAGGGCGCGCCGCGTTACTCGGGCGGGCCAGCGGTTCGGTCCGGGTCGATGCTCGCGCGCGAGTTGCGGGTACACCGCGTGCACCGCCGCGAGCCGCTCGTCGGAGGGTGCCGCGCCACCGAGGGGCCGCTCGCAGGTGAGGTCCGCCTCGCCGGCCCGGCAGAAGAGCGAGCCGTCCGCATTCTGCGCCACCACATGCACCGACAGGATGTTGGCCGCGCCGATGAAGTCGGCCACGAAGCGCGTGCGCGGCCGGTCGTAGACGTCGAGAGGTGCCCCCTCCTGCTCGATACGCCCCTCGCGCATCACGATGATGCGGTCTGAGATCGCCATGGCCTCCTCCTGATCGTGCGTCACGTAGATCGTCGTCACTGATGTCTTGCGCTGCAGTTCCTTGATCTCGTCGCGCATCTGGACGCGCAGGACGGCGTCGAGGTTCGAGAGCGGCTCGTCCAGGAGGATGGCCTTCGGCTCGAACGCGTAGGCGCGGGCCAGCGCCACGCGCTGCTGCTGGCCCCCGCTGAGGGCGGTCGCCGGCCGATCGATCATGGTGTCCATCCCGACCATCGCGAGGGCGTGACGCACGCGGCGACGCAACTCCTCGCCCCGCACGCCCCTGAGCTTCAAGCCGAACGCCACGTTCTCCATGACGCTCATGTGCGGCCAGATCGCGTAGGACTGGAACACCATCGAAAGCCGCCGCTTGTCGGGCGGGATGTTGATGCGCTGCGCGGACGAGAACACAGTCTTCCCATCGACCAGGATCTCACCCTCCTGCGGCGTCTCCAGCCCGGCGATGCAGCGCAGCACCGTCGACTTTCCGCACCCCGACGGCCCGAGCAGGGACAGGTGGGAACTCGTGGGGACGGCCAGCGACAGACCGTGCACGACTGTCCGACCTTCGTAGCCTGCGACGAGGTTCCGGACTTCGATGAAGCTCGCGCCCGTGCGGCGCCCTTCCTCCGCGGTCCCCATCGTCAACCCCTCTGTCACCACGTCTCGCCCCATGTCCCCGGTACCTCCCATCGGTCAGCCTCGAGCCAGGGCAGCAGTCCCGCGCCCGATGAGCAACATCGTCAGCAGCACGATGCCGCTCTGGACTATGACTAGGGCGCTCACCTGCGGCAGCCCCCCTGATTCCCAGAAGTTGAGGACGGCCGGTCCGAGCACCTGGATGCCGCCAGACACGAGGAAGATCGAAGCGCTGACCTCGCCGATCGAGACCATGAATAGCAGCGCCCAAGTGCTCACCATCCCAGGGCGTAGGAGTGGCAGCGTGATCGACCACAGCACGCGGGCACGGCCCGCTCCAAAGACCTGGGCCGCCTCGTCGAGCGCCCTGTCAACCTGCACGACCACGCCGCTCATCGCCCGGTATCCGAGCGGCAGGAAGATGACGAGGTAGCCGAGGAGCAACGCAAACAATGTTCCGTAGATCTTGAACGGGAGAAGCAGGATCATCCACAGGAAGCCGAACGCGAAGATCAGCCGCGGAAAGGCCTGAGGCAGCATGATCACCTGCTCGAGTATGCGCCCGGCGCGGTTGTCCGCACGGTGAACGATGATGGCGAGCAGTGTGGACAGAAACACGCCGATCGTTCCGGTGGCGATACCGAGGATGACACTGTTGACGATCGCCTGACGCGTCGTCGGCAGGTCGAGGATCACATACGCGTAGTTGGCGAGCGTCCAGTCCGACGGATCGAAGCGCAGGTCGGAACTGGTCTGGAGCGAGGCGATCAGCAGGGTGCCGAGCGGGAGGACCAGTGACAGGAACACGTAGAGGCAGACGATGCCGGTCAAGAGTGGCTTCCATCCCCGTACGTCGATCGGCTGTGGCCGGTAGGTCTTACCGGTGACGACGACGTAGGAGCGGCCCCGCAGAATCCGGGCGGACATCCAGACGGATAGGGCCGTGAATCCGATCAGCAGGAGGCCCAGCGCGCTCGCCAGCGGCAGGTTGGGCGGATAGCCCTGGAACAGGACGTAGATCGCGGTCGTCACCACGTAGAAGCGCGACTTCGCCCCCAGGATCGCAGGAATCGCGAACGCCGCCATGGTGGCCGAGAACACGAAGACTGCGGCGCTCAGGATGGCCGGCATCATCAGGGGCAGGCTGATTCTGAGCGCCGTGCGCCAATGATTGGCGCCGATCACGGACGCGCATTCCTCTAGCGCCGGGTTCATCCGGTCCATCGCAGCGCCGACCATCAGGAAGACCACGGGCGCCTCGACCAAGGCCAGCACGAACACGATCCCGCCGAGCGACGTGATGTCGATGAGCGGTCCCGGCATGCCAGTCAGGCTCACGTAGGCCTTGTTGATCAGGCCACCGTCCGGTGCGGCGAGCTCGACCCAGGCCAGTGCACCGACGAGAGGCCCCAGCGGGTAGGGGATCGTGATTAGGATGCGGAACAGCCCGGCCGCCGGCAGCTGGGTCCGGTTCACAATCCAGGCGAGCGTCACGCCGATCGCCACGCAAAGTACCGTAGCGCAGGCCGACATCGCGATCGAATGCCAGATCCAGTCGAGGTGTTCGAAGATCTCGAGGATCGGCCCGAATCCGTATTCCGTGACCGGCAGCGCCTCGGGATCGCCGACGTTGAAGGCGCTCGTCGCGATCAGCGCGATCGGCATGCCAAGCAGGCTCGACAGCGCAAGCAGGGGAACAGCGACATCGAGGGACAGTCCGGGGCGCGCGACGGGCGTCGTCACGACGGGTTGAGCCAGGGCGGACGTGCGCATTTACATCCCCGTAATGCTGTTCCAGAGCTTCACGAACTCGGCGTGCCGCGCGGGCGACGCGTAGTCCTTGAAGTCGGTCGGCAGCAAGATCTTGACGTCCTCGAGCTTCGGCACGTCGGGAAGCGTGACGTCGTTGCGGGTCGAGGACGAGCCTTGGATGCGGTTCCAGGCCGTCTGACCCTCCTGGGAGAGGAAGTAGTCGATGAAGACCTTCGCGGCGTTCGGCCGCTGCGTCGCGACGAGGATGCCGACGACCTGGGTCTGGGCGGGAGCCCCCTCCGGCGGATAGACGACTTCGATGGCTTGGTTGAGCCGCTTCGCCTTCACGTACTGATAGTTGCTGACCTTGCCCCCGATCTTGAGATTGCCGCTCTGGATGTCCGATAGGATCTGCGTGGAGGAGGCGTATGCCCGGGGTTTCTGCCGGGCTAGTTTCGTCCAGTAATCCTTCGGCATGATGTCCTTGAGCAGGTACCACCACGTGTACTGGGTACCGGCCGACGAGTTCTGGAAGCCGACCTGCTGCGACCACCGCGGATCGAGGAGATCCGTCCACGTCTTCGGCGCCGTGGCCGCGTCGACGTACCGGGGGTCGTACATCATCGGTCCGATGTTGATGAAATACGTCGTCCAGTAGCCGACCGGATCGCTCCTGAGATTGGGTGCGTAGGCGTCCATCTCCGGCGAGATGTAGGCAAGCAGTTGCTTGCGCTGCCGCAGCACATCCATGAGTCCGGGATCGGAACACATGTACGCGTCGATCTCGCTGGCGCCCGTGCGGAGTTCGGCCTGCAGCTTCGGCATCGCCGAGCCCGGGAGCGCGCGCTGCTGGAGCGCCTGGATGCCGGTCTTTTCCGTGAACGCACGCAGAAAAGTGACGACGTCGTTCTCTTGGTCGCTGTGCATCACGACGAGCGTGCCCTCCTTCCTGGCCTGAGCCAGATCGGGGGGCGCGTCGGCCGCGCTGGCCGGCCTACTCGCGATGAAAGGCGCCGCGAGTCCGGTCGCCGCGAGCCCTACGAGCAGACCTCGCCTACCTGGATCGAACGCGGTGGGTCGCCGCACGCTGAAGCGCATCGAAACCATCCTCCCTGTTCGACGGGGTGCCGGCTCTGGGTCGTTCGTCGCCCGGGCCTGAACACCCGTCGGATCACACGAATGCGTTCAGGCCGGTCAGGGCCCGTCCGATGATGAGACGGTTGATCTGAGTGGTACCGTCCGGGACGGTCAGCATCCGCGCGTTTCGGAAATGCCGCTCCAGAGGGAATTCTTTGGTAAGTCCGAAGGCGCCGTGCACCTGGATGGCGTCGGATGTGATCCGCTGCGCCGCCTCCGTCGCATAAACCTTGGCCATAGCAGCTTCGGTGTCGCATCGCCGCCCGGCCGCCATCAGCGACAGCGCGCGGTAGACAAGGAGGCGGGCCGCGTCGAGGTCCGTCGCCATGCGCGCCAGCATGTCCTGGACGAGCTGGAAGCCACCGATCTTGCGGCCGAACTGCTCGCGCTCGCCTGCGTAGCCCAGGCTCGCGTCCAGCGCCGCACGCGCGACGCCGAGCGCCAGCGTGGACACGAAGCAGCGCGAGCGCTCGAAGCCCTTCATAGTCTCGGCTAGCCCGCCCCCGATCCGGCCGAGGATGTACTCTTCGCCAACGACAGCGTCTTCCAGGATGACCTGACCCATCGACCACCCGTTGAGGCCGAGCTTGGGGATCTCGCGGGTGGTGAAGGCGTGCTCCCTGCGGTCGAGCAGGAACAGGGTCAGTTCGTCCTCGCCGGTTCGCGCTAGCAAGAGCACGAGGTCGGCGATCGTCGCGTTAGACGTCCAAATCTTCTCGCCGGTGATCCGGAAATGGCTGCCGTCGCGGACGGCCTTAGTCCGCACGCCGCGCGCGTTCGACCCGCAGCCCGGCTCGCTGATCGCCGAGCAGCCGATGAGCGTTCCGGCCGTCAGGCCCGGCAGGTAGCGCGCCTTTAATTCAGGTGAACCGACTTGCTGCAGCTTCAGCGACGCGCCCTCGGTGACCCAGGCGAGCCCTGCCACGTCCGGGGACCAGCGCGCCAGCTCCTCGAAGAGCAGGCCGCTCGTGACGAAGTCGAGGCCCACACCCCCTTCATCCTCGGATACCCATCCGTTGCCGACGCCGAACTGCGTGGTCAGAGCTAGCAGCTCGCGCGCGACCTCGTTCGAGAACGCCGTCTCGTGGTTGCGCTGCGCGAGGGGCCCCAGGTCGCGTTCCAGGAAACGCCGCCAAGCGTCGAGGCCTAAACGCTGTTCTTCACTCAGCTCGAAATCCATCAGGTCGACCTGTCGCGTACGGTAATTTGAAGGTTATCGTGTCGAGCATGCGGCAAGCTCGATCTCCGAAGAGGATGTAGAGTCCGAACTGTCGTACAGCCGCGTCACATGGAAAACCTCGCTCAATGCAGGGGAATGTATTCGACCTCGGGCACGAGCTTCGGTCCGGCGCGGAAGCCGATGTGACGCAACCAGGTCGCGTCGTTTTGCTCGGGATGATCGGTCCGCTGATGGGCCCCGCGGCTTTCGGTGCGGAGGAGAGCGGCCTCGACGATGGTCTGGGCGGTCTGGACCATGTCGCGCGCCTCGATTGCCCGGACGGCGGCGGTGATGTCCGGTGTCGCGAGGCCGTCGTCGATGTCGCGCGCGAGCCCGCGCAAGGCCGCGAGGCCGGCTGCGAGAGTCTCCTTCCGACGCCAGATCGCAGCAGCGGACGAGACCGATCGAGACACCGCAGCTTTCGCCTCGCCGGGATTGATCTCGCCGCGTCGTCCGCTCAAGGCGCGAAGCTGCTCGATCGCTGCGTTCAAGGCCAACGCGCGGCTCGACCGCTCTGCGGGCAGGAGGCCCGCGGCCGCACCGCGTCCGGCGACGGCACCTAAGACGATGGTGTCGGAGCAGCCGTTGCCGGCGATGCGGCTCGCCCCATGCAGTCCGCCAGCCGCCTCGCCGCCCGCGTAGAGACCCGGCACCCCGCACGACCCGGTCTCGTCGATGAAAATGCCGCCCATCTGGCTGTGGGCTGCGGGGCGCACCCGCGGACCCTCCTCGCGCGGGTCTAGGCCGGCTGCGCGCAGGCGGCGGCAATGCGAGACGTAGCTCTCGAGCTGCGCCGGCGCCAACGGCCGGGTGTCGAACAGGACGGTGCCGTCCGGAAAGCCCCGGCCGGCATCAATCTCCGACTGGATGCACAGCGACATGCGCGCCTTCTCAATCTGGCGCTCGCCATGCTCGGGGTTGTACCTGAACATGAACCGCTCGCCCCGCGCGTTCAGCAGGTGCGCGCCCGCCCCCAGCATCGCGGTCGGCATTTCCATGCCGGCACACCCGGCGGGGTGCACCGTGACAACCGGCTCGAACTGGACGAACTCCATATCGATCAATTGTGCGCCCGCCTGCAGGGCCAGCCCGTATGCGCCCGCAGAAACGTCCGCCGGATAGGTGCTGTCGTCGAACAGGCGACCGATGCCGCCCGCGGCCAGGACCACGGCCCGCGCGTGTACAGCCGTCAGATTCTTCTTCTGGGGATGCCACAACAGAGCTCCGGTCACGGCCGCTCCGTGCCGGAGCAGCGTCAGCGCCTTCCACCCCGAGAGCGTACAGATTCCGTCGCGCTTCACCTGACGGGCCAACGCATCGACGATCGCCCGGCCGGTGCCCTCCGCGACGTACACTGATCGGGCGAACCGGTTCCCCGAGAGATGCCGCAGTTGCACGCGCTCTCCGTCGCGCGCGAAGGACACGCCCAGTTCGCAGAGTTCGCGAAAGGCGCTGGTCGCCTCCTCGGCGACGAGCTTCACCAGGCGGCGATCGTTCAGCCCGCCCCCGCCCCGGATCATGTCTTCGGCGTAGATGGCTGGCGTGTCGCCCGCCTCGGGATCGAGCGGCACGTTGCAGCCGATGACGTAGGGTGACGCCCCCCGGGCCGGATAGGCGATCGTGACCGCGGCTCCCCGACGGTGCGCTGCCAACGCGGCCCGATGTCCGGCCATTCCTCCACCGAGTACGAGGACGTCCGTCTCGACCTGATCGATGTCCTCGCCCATCAACGTGGCGCACCCTCCTAAGCGCGATTTCCGCGTCGTCCGATGTAGTCTGGGGGAGCTGCCCACGGAGGACAAACGATACTATCTTATGGACCTATGACTTTCGCTCATGACCACGGTGCCGATGACCTGGACGCTGCCCTCTCTGTCCTCGCTGCGCGTGTTCGAGGCCGCGGGACGCCATATGAGTTTCACACGTGCCGCGCTGGAACTCCACATCACGCAGAGCGCCGTGAGCCATCAGATCCGAACGCTTGAAGATCACCTCGGCGTTCACCTGTTCGAGCGCTCCGCGCGGGGGATCGCGCTCACGCCCGCCGGCGCAGGTTACCTGCGGGATATCCGCAACTCCCTGAACCGCATCCAAGAGGCGACGCTCAAGCTGCTGACGGAGCCGACGGGCGGCATGCTGAACGTCGCAACGCCTCCAGCTTTCGGGGCGCGATGGCTGATCCCGCGACTTGATCGCTTCCGCCGCGCCAACTCCGATATCCTCATCACGCTCGTGACCCGGAGCAGCATCTTCGACTTCGCTCAGGAAAAGCTCGATGCGGCAATCCATTACGGCCACAACGACTGGCCTGACGTGACGTCCGAACCTCTGGTCGGCGCACAGGTCGTTCTCATCGCGGCGCCACGCTACCTGCGAAGTCTCGGGGGGATCAAAGACCCGGCGGATTTGGCGCGCGCCACTCTACTGCAGCACATCCGGAAGCCCGACAGTTGGCGCCGGTGGCTCGAGGCGATCGGGGCGCAGCATGTGAACGCATGGGCCGGTCCGCGCTTCGAACACTTCTACATGATTATACAGGCAGCCATAGCCGGACTTGGTGTAGGCCTTGTTCCTCGTGTGATCGCAGCGGACGATATAGAGTCCGGCCAACTTGTTGTCCCATTCCAAACTGACTATGTCAGCGATCAGAACTATTGCCTTGTCTATCCAGACAGCAAGATTTATGACATGCGCTTGAACCGTTTCCGGAGTTGGCTCTCCGAGGAGGCTCGTGCCTACAATCTCAACTTCTGATTTTGATTTGAAGCATTGTTCGTGAGATCGTGTCGTGTGTGCTAGTTGTTCGCCGATCCGTTGGCATTCACGGCCTGGTTCGACGTGAATGACTGAGATCTAAACTGAAAGATGTACTGATCCACCATGCGGTGTGGGGGCGGATCCCAGCTGACGCGGCTGCAGACCGAGGCGCTTGGATCCGCTGAACGGCACGCAGCGGGATCCCGACCGCCCAAGCCAGGGTGCGGCCGGTCCAGAGCGTGATCTCGCCCGGCGGCTCCGAGCAGGATAAAGCGAGCACCTCGGCGACCGTCACGGCCGGTTGGGACGGCGTGCCGGATGAATGAGTACTGTCACGCAGGAGGCCATCGACGCTCGTGCGCCGGGCCAGGTCCAGAACGGTCCGAGAGCTGGGCAATGTGGGCGCGCTGGATGCGCCCAAGAGCGCGCAACCGCAGTCGTTCATCTCAGCCCATTGTACCCAGTCGAAAGTCTATGATGACACAAGTCAGATTTATAAGCTGAGCTGATGCAGCTTCTGCTTCAGAGAAGCCGCCGAAGTCGGTCGAACGGCAAAAACGGGCGCAAAGCTGCCCGTCTGCTTTTACGGTTGACGGTCAATGTTACCAGCGGCGCGAGCCGCGTCTCGGCCCTTCACCACCCATTCCGCCGCGTGCATCCCAAGCTTTGGCGTCGGAAGAGACCAGCGCCCCGATGTTTCCGAGAGGCGCAGGACCGGGCCGAGGGTGCGCAATGTGCCGTAGGCGGAGTCGCTCTCGATCCAGAGGTCGGTGAGATCCGCCTCGCTCAAGCGCTCCGGTGCGCTTTCGAACCCGTCGACGAGACCCTGCGCCTGGATCAGCATCGCCGACCGGCACAAGGAGGCGTGGACACGGTAGCCTCCGCCCACCAGCAGGCGCTGCCCAAGGGCCAGCATCGTGCCGTAGGCGGCGAGGTAGCCGGTGGTGTAGTCGCAGGTCGGGGCGAAGACGAGCTTCGGGCGCCCGGCGCCGGTCAGAAGCCCATTGGCGTCGCAGATGCCGGTGACCGCCTGCGCCACCTGCTCCCAGCCCGCCCGATCGGCGAAGGGACCACCCGAGCCGAAGCAGGTCACCGCCACGTGGACGAGGCCGGGCCGAAGTGCCGTCAGGGAATCCGCGTCTAGGTCGAACCGAGCCATCACGCCGGGCCGGTAGCCATCGATCACCACGTCGGCCTCGGACACCAGCGCCCGGAAGCGGTCGCGCTGCCGGGGATCGCGGAAGTCGAGGAAACAACTGCGCTTGCCGTGGCTGGTATCGCGCACGTGCTCGGGGGTCTGCGGCAGGTCAGGGGCGGTGACCATCAGCACGTCGGCGCCGTGCTCGGCGAGACAGCGGCCGGCGATGGGGCCGGCAAGGATGCGGGTGAGATCGAGGACCCGCATCCCGGATAGCGGGCGCACGGCTGGCGGCAGAGGCCGCGCCGGCGCATCGCCGACCGGCTCGATCTCGACCGCCGGCCGCCCGGCCAGATAGGCGCCCTGCGGGTGGGCGAGCCACGCCTCACGGGTCCGCACAGTGCCGCCGCAGGCCCTGGCCTCGGCGATGGCCTCCTCGAGGTCGTCGGCGCGCCAGCGTGCCACAGCCCGCGCCACTGCATCGGGTGTGCTCTCGCAGCCGAGCACACCGAGCACCCGGGCGGCGAGGTGAGGCAGGTTGAGATGCGGTAGCAGGTAGCGATCGTCGGCCGTACGCCAAGGCTGGGTGACGGTGAGCATATGGGCCATCGCGTCGGGGATCGGCACCGGCCGATAGGTCCCGTCTGCGTCACGCGCGCTCGTGTAATCGACGGTGCGTAAGGTCGCGGCGGCTTGGCGCACCGAGATGCCGACCCGCTGCCGGCGACCGGTGCGGGCCTCCCAGATATCGCTGGCTGCGACCCCGATCGCCGCGAGGCACGCGGCGGCGGTCTCGCCGACCCGGAACGGCGTGCGGAAGAACGGGTCGCAGCCTTCGATTGCCACCTCACCTGAGGCGGGCATGCCGCGCCCACGCAGCGCCATCAGCTCGGCGAAGGCATCGTGACGATCGGTCATATCGGATCTCAACGTTCGACCCGAGCCGCGCGGATCGCGGCGTTGACGCCCTGGCCGTAGACGAGCGCTTGTCTCCAATCGGCGTCGGCGCCCGGTACCGCGTCGAGGCTGGCTTTGATCGCAGGCAGTGCGGTGGCATCGAACCCGGCGAGGCGCGCGGCGATCTCGGCGCAGCGTCCGGCGAGGCGACCCACCGGGACGACCTCGTTCACGAGGCCCCAGTCCAGGGCTGTGGTGGCGTCGATCCGCTCGCCGGTGAGCAGCAGCCAAGCGGCGCGCTTGCGGTTGAGGAGCAGGCGCGACGTGGGGCCGGCCATGCTGGCGTAAGTCGCAAACCCGATCTCGGGTGTGCCAAAAGCAGCGTCCTCCGCGGCGATCGCGAGATCGCAGACGTTGACGAGGGTCAAGCCGCCGCCCAGCGCCAGCCCGTTCACCGCGGCGATGAACACCGCTTTGTGCGCTCGTATCGCGGTGTTGAGGGCGATGGCCTCCTCGCCGGCGGTGTCCGGCCGGCCGGCGGCGATCTCTGCCGCGCGCTCTTTCAAGTCGAGGCCGGCGCAGAAGCTCCTCTCCGTCCCGGTGAGGATCACGGCGTGGCAACCCGGGTCGACCTCGGCAAAGGCAACGGTGAGCGCGAGGCGCGTCGCCCGGTCGAGGGCGTTCCGCTTGGCCGGCCGCGCGATGCGGATGCGCGCCCAGCCGGGGTTATGCTCGACGACGACCGTATCCATCGCGGGTGATCCCGAGCTAGCGATGCGCGACCGGCAGGCCGTCACAGCGCCAGCGGGCGCGCAGGACGGTGCCGGTCTGTGACTCTGTTAAGTAGACCGTGCTGCGGTCGCTTCGGCCGAATGTCAGGTTCGTCACCGTCTGACCACGGCAGGAGCGGATGCGGGCGAGCGGCTCACCCTGCGGTCCGATTGCGAACACGGCGCCGAGCGAGGCGTGAGCGACGAGCAGGTTGCCGCCCTCGTCCATCACCAGCCCATCCGGACCGCTGGTGCCGTGGAAGCCCGCGAAGCGTCCGACCTTCGAGACACTGCCGTCCCGCTGCAGCGGCACGCGCCAGACGGCATTGTCGCGGGTCATCGCCACGAACAGCACGCTTTCGTCGGCCGAGAGCACCAAGCCGTTGGGACTCACCCCGTTGGCGATCAGACAGTCGAGGCGGCCGGAGGGGCAGAGGCGGAACACCCGGCCGGTGGGGTCGTGCAGACCGGTCTGGCCCTGATCGGTGAAGTAAAGATCCCCGCTCTTGGCAACGATCAAGTCGTTGACGCCCTTGAACCGCTCGCTGTTGCGCCGGGCGAGATACGGCTCGGGTGTGCCGCCCGCTGGATCGAGGCTGAGGATCCCGTTCTTGTAGTCGGCGATCAACAACCGTCCATCCGGGTGGAAGGCGAGGCCGTTGGGCTCCCCGTCCCATTCCGCCAGCTGCGTCCAAGTGCCGTCAAGCTCGATCCGGAAGATGCGCCCGTGCGGGATGTCGGTGACGTGGAGGTTGCCGGCGGCGTCGAAGCACGGCCCCTCCAGGAAGCAGTCCACCGGGTGACCGCCCTTGTTCGCCCGCGCCCAATCGGTCACCACCGGCCGGCGCAGCGCCGCCGGCATCGCGGTGAACACCTCGCTGTCGATGGTCTCGGGGACGGGGTACCAGCTCATCGATCAGGCCTTGTCGGCGTACTGGCGGCGGGCGGGCACGCTCCAGGGCGCGGTCAGGATCGTGCCGGTCGACGATTCCGTGAAGAATAGCATCTTCCGGTCGGTGCCGCCGAGCTTGGCGTTCGTCACGGTCTTGCCCCGCGGGGCGCGTATGCGGGCGACGATCTCGCCGTCGGGATCGACCGCGAAGACGGAGCCGAGCGAGGCATGCGGCACGAGCAGCGTGCCCTCGGCATCGATCGTGAGGCTGTCGGGTCCGCTTACCCCGTGGAACGACACGAAGCGCCCGACTTTGCCGGTGCTGCCGTCTGGGAACAACGGCACGCGCCAGACGGCGTTGTCGCGGGTCATCGAGACGAACAGCACCTGCTCGTTCGGGTGCAGCACCAGCCCGTTCGGGCTGACGCCGGTCGCCAGGATTGTGTCGAGCCGACCGTCCAGGCGGAGCCGGTACACCCGGCCCGTCGGGTCCTGTAGCCCGGTCTGGCCCTGGTCGGTGAAGTAGAGGTCGCCATTGAGCGCGAAGGTCAGGTCGTTGAGGCCCTTGAAGCGCTCGCTGTCACGCCGCCCGAGAAATGTGGCGATCTTGCCGGTGGCTGGGTCGAAGGTGAGCAGGCCCTGCTTGTAGTCGGCGATGAAGAAAGGCCCGTCCGGGTGGCGCGTCATGCCGTTGGGCTCGCCGTCCCACTCGGCGAGTTGCGTCCAAGTCCGGTCGGGCGCGATCCGGAACAGGCGGCCGAACGGGATGTCGACGCAGTACAAAGTTCCGTCCGCCTCGGCGACGAGACCCTCGATGAAGCTGTCGACCGGCGGCTGGCCCGCTTTGTTGACGGCGGACCACTCGGAGGCGGCGTTCTTCCGGCGCAGGACCTCCGGCATCGCCGTGTAGGTGTCGGCGGTGATGAGGCGGGGCGGCGGCTCAGCGTCGACGCCTACCGCTGCAGCGCGCCGCGTGAGCGACGTGAGGGAGGCACCCAGGAGCGCGCCGGCGATCGTTCGTCGTGACAGCATCATAACCTCCCTCGCTCGGGATGGGGACCGACCGCGCAGTGCGAACACCAGCGCGGTCGGGTGTCCTCGCTCACGCGGACTTCTGGACCGGCAGTCCCACGGATGTGACTTGGGGAGCACCGCGCATGAACAGGAACAGCAGGCCGCTCAATCCCAGGGCCAGCACCAGGATGAAGGCCATGCCGAGCATGCCGGCATCGTAGGAACCGGTCGCGTCCTTCAGCCAACCGACCATGAACGGGCCGACGAAGCCGCCGGCTGCACCGACCGAGTTGATGAAGGCGAGGCCGCCTGCGGCGGCCGCGCCGGCGAGGAAGGTCTGCGGGATCGTGTAGAACACGGTCCGGGCCGAGATCGTGCCGATCAGCGCCAGCGTCAGGCCGACGAGCGCCGGCACCAGGGCGCTGAACACGACCGAGATCACCAGGCCGACGACACCGCAGGTGAGCGCGAGCGCCATGTTGAGGATCTTGCGCCCGGTCTTGTCGGCCACCCGAGCCCACAGCAGCATCGCCACCGTGGCGAAGAAGTACGGGATGGCCGAGACGAAACCGATGGTCAGGGTCGCCAGCCCATGTCCCTTGAGGATAAGCGGCAGCCAGATGCCAACGCCGTAGGAACCGATTGTGAAGGCGAAGGTGATGCCGGCCAGCACAAGGACGCGGCGGTCCCGCAACGCCTCGCCGAGCTTGTGGCGCGGGCTCTCGCGCCGCTCGCGCTCCAGGGCATCGGTCAACGCGGTCCGTTCTTCGGCGGTGAGCCAAGCCGCGTCCTTCGGCGCATCCGAGAGGGTGGTGAGGCACAGCACGCCGAGGAAGCAAGCGGGCAAGCCCTCGACGATGAACATCCACTGCCAGCCTGACAGGCCGAGGACACCATGCATCTCGAGGAGCGACGAGGAGACCGGGCCGCCGATCAGGGACGAGAGCGGGGTGGCCGCCATGAACCACGCCAGCACGCGGGTACGTGAGCGGGCGGGAAACCACACCGAGAGGTACCAGATAACCCCGGGGAAGAAGCCCGCCTCGAACACGCCGAGCAGGAAGCGCAGACCGTAGAAGCTGAGCGGGCCGACCGCGAAGGCGGTCGCCGCCGCGGCGAGCCCCCAGGTGATCATGATGCGCGCGAGCCAGCGCCGCGCCCCGAAGCGGTACATGGCCATATTGCTCGGCACTTCGAGCAGGCAGTAGCTCGCGAACATGATGCCCGCGCCCCAGCCGAACTGGGTGGCGGTCAGGCCGAGCTCGCGGTTCATCTGCAGGGCGGCGAAGCCGACGCTGGTCCGGTCGATGTAATTGAAGAAGTAGCCGAGCATCAGGATCGGCACGAGGCGCCACATCGCCTTGCGGATCGCGGTGTCCTCAACTGCTTTGACCGCCGGATCGGTGCCGGCTACGGCGACCGCGGCCATGGCATGGCTCGACATGGTGCAAGTCCTTCTGAGGCGTTTCCGGTCGGGCGTGGTTTCTTCTGAGTCGGCGCGGCGTCGAGGCCGCGCATCGAAGTCGGTGAAGCGCCTCAAGCCGCGTCGGCGCGGGCCCGGAGGCCGGTTGGACCACTGACGATGCCGCGGGTCGCGAGATCCTCGATTTCGGTCGGGTCGAGGCCGAGTTCGGTCAGGATCTCGGCGCCGTGCCCGCCCGCCTCGGGCAGATCGAGGCGCAGGCCGGGCCGGACGCCGTTCAGCTCCAGCGGCAGGGCTGGGATCATGGTCGTTCGGCCGTCGGGAAGCGTCACCCCGACCATCGCGCCGGGATGGTTGAGGTGCGGGTCGTCGAACATCTCGTCCGGCCGGGTTATCGCCGCAAACGGCAAGCCGGCGCGCTCGCAGACCTGCATGATCGCGGCGCGGTCGTGCTGCCTGAGGATCTCGCGCAACCGCGGCATGAAGCGCTCGCGCGCGTGGACCCGCTGCGGGTTTGTCGCGAGGTCGGGATCTCCGGCGAGGTCGCCACAGCCGAAGGCCTCACAGAACAGCTGCCACTGCGTGTCGGTGACGACGCCGACGAAGACCTGGTCATCGTCACCGGTCTCGAACACGTCGTAGACCGCCCAGGCCGAGATGCGTGCCGGCATCGGCGCCGCTGCCTTCCCGGTCACGGCGAACTGCGCCATGTGCTGGGCCACGAGGAACATGTTGTTCTCGAACAGGCCGCTGCGGATCACTTGGCCGCGGTCGGTCGTGTGCCGCTCCTGCAGGGCGGCGAGGATGCCGATGGCCGCGAACATGCCACCCATCACATCGTTTACCGACGCGCCGGCGCGCAGCGGCCGACCAGGCGGCCCGGTCATGTAGGCGAGGCCGCCCATCATCTGGACGACTTCGTCCAGTGCGGTGCGCTGCTCGTAGGGGCCGGTCAGAAACCCTTTGAGCGAGCAGTAGATCAGCCGCGGGTGCTCCGCGCAGAGCGCCTCGGCCCCGAGACCCTGCTTGTCCAAGGCGCCGGGCCGAAAGTTCTCCGTGACCACGTCGGCGCTCGCGATGAGGCGCTTGACCAGCGCGAGGCCCTCGGACGACTTCAGGTCGACCGCGAGGCTGCGCTTGTTCCGGTTGTAGGTCGGAAAGAAGCCCGCGCCCGAGCCCGGCAGGCGCCGGGTATTATCGCCCGCCCCGACTGGCTCGATCTTGATCACGTCGGCGCCGAGGTCGCCCAGGATGAGGCCGCAGGTCGGCCCCATCACCATGTGTGAGAACTCGATGACGCGAACACCCGCGAGGGGCAGGACCTTCGCGATGGTCTGCACCGGATCGTCTCCGAGGGCATCAGTCATGCGGCGTTCCTTTGATCGCTAGCGGTGCGGAAGCCCTTGGGCAGGCCGGCATCGGGGACATGGCCATAGAGCGGTTCGCCAGGCAGTGCCTCGGCGACGATCGCCCGTGCCGCGATTAGTCGGTCGAGGTCGATCCCGGTGCGCAGACCCATCGCCTCCAGCAAGAAGACGAGGTCTTCGGTGACGACGTTGCCAGTGGCGCCCGGTGCGTAGGGGCAGCCGCCGAGCCCCCCCTGCGAGGCATCGAAGGTGGTGACATCCGCCTCCAGCGCCGCGACCACGTTGGCGAGCCCCTGCCCGCGCGTGTTATGGAAATGACCACCCCCGGCGCGATCGCCCAGGGCGCGCTTGAGCGCCTTGAACATGCGCCGCACCTGCGCCGGGTTGCCGGACCCAGTCGTGTCGGAAAGGCCGACGCTGTCGGCGCCGGCGCGCGCGACCTTCTCGGCAAGCGCGATCACCCAGGCCTCGTCGATCGTCCCCTCCAGGGTGCAGCCGAAGGCGGTCGAGATGCCGACCTCGATGCCCGGGCGCTGACCCGCGGGCAGGCTGTCTCGGAGCGCGCACATCCGAGCGACATCCTCAACAGCCTGCTCGGGCGTCATGCCGACATTCGATTGACTATGCAGTCGCGAGGCCGACACCGGCACCGTCAGCTTGGGAGTGCCAGCCGCGAACGCGCGCTGTGCACCTCTCAGGTTGGGCACCAGGGCGAGGATGGTGACATCCGACAGTTCGATCGCGGCCTGCATCACCTCGGCCGTATCCGCCATCTGTGGGAGCCGTCCCGCGTGGACGAAGGAGCCGACCTCGATCTCCGGCAGACCGGCTGCTGCCAGCGCCGTGATCCAACGGACCTTCGCCTCTGTCGGCATCGTCCGCGCGATGCTCTGTAGGCCGTCGCGCGGCCCGACCTCGCTAACGACGATGTCAATCTCCGGCATGGCACCTCCCGATAGGGCCGTCATCGGTCCTTGAATATTCTGTTAGACAGAATTATTTTCTATTTCGTAGAAATAATTACGCATCATCTCGTAGACGTCAATGGCGGAACTGGTTGGAGTGCATGAGATGTCAAACGGGAGCGAACGGCCGGGCCGACGTCGGGGGCGACCACCTGGCCAGCGGAATATCGGGGAAGCCACGGCGGCGCCTGCCGAATTGCCGCGCGTGGATGCGGTCGAGCGCGCCTTGGCCATCCTCGACGCCTTCACCGAGGATCGGGTGCGGCTCACGCTGGCGGAGATCGCGCACCGAACGGGGCTCTACCCGAGCACTGTCTTGCGGCTGGCGGGATCCCTATCTCGCTTCGGCTACCTGAATCGAGATGATAACGGACAGTATCGTCTCGGGCCGACGCCGTTGCGGCTGGGTCAACTTTATCGGCAGACGTTCGATTTGACCGACTACGTGCGTCCAGCGCTCGCTCGTCTGTCCGAGGCGACAGGCGAGACCGCGGCCTTCTACATCCGCGACGGCGACAAGCGGATCTGTCTTTACCGTCACCACGCGCCACGGATGATCCGTCACCATCTGGAAGAAGGTGCTCAACTTCCGCTCGACAGAGGCGCGGGCGGGCGTGTACTTTTGGCCTACACCGGGGCGATAGACCCAGGCAGCGCGGCGATCCGAGAGTGCGGGCTCGCAATATCCCTAGGCGAGCGCGATTCTGAGACCGCCGCAATCGCAACACCGGTCCATGGCAACCATGGGACATTCCTCGGCGCGCTCGGCATCATAGGATTGCGAAGCCGCTTCGAGGGCGAGCGGATCGACCTACTTAGTCAGTTACTGCGCGCGGAGGCCTCATCCTTGACACGGCTCCTCAGTGGCCGATGACAACTCTCGGCCGCTCGCAAGCATCGCGGCAGACGCAGCCGGCCCATAACCAAAAAACGGCTGCCGGCCGCCGATGCCGAATGGCCAACTATTCTTACCCGCACATTGGTGACTACTGGCCGGGTTGAACCCTTTCCGTTTACTTTCGCTTTAGAGGACATATCAGAGTGCTAAGCACGTCCGCAAAGGGCGCGAAGCAGAACGCCTGCTTCTGGACGACGGGCCAAGTTCCGCCAGCTACGTAACGTCTAAGCTTGACGGCTCTAGCCCACACCACAGGTAGATCGGTTCACCGTCGTAGGTCGCTGATGCCGAGTTCGGTCCACATCCAGCCGAAGTCGTAGCTCGCCATCGGATCACTGGGCGCACGGCCACGCCTGCTCTCGCTCTCCAGAAACTTCAGTCAAGCCGCCGCCTTCTCGCGCCCCGCCTTCGAGCGCACGCTGGCACGCGGAGTCTTGTCGCCCAACATGCCGACTGGCTGATCGAGAGCAGCGCGGTAATGGCCGCTCAGCCCCTCGTGCACGAGGCTCGTCTGCAGGTCGGGTGGAAGCTCCTCTTCATGGGGCGGAGCCTCCTTCTGAGATTAAGCCATCGCCTGCGCGACGGTTTGGATCTCGGTCAGCGGCGAGCGCACCAGACGGTCCAACAAAGGCGTGAAGAGTGCCTGTGCCCGCGCGGCCCGATCCGCCGAGTTGACGCTCACCAGCAAGCCCGTCTCGATCAACTCGATGGTGCCCAGCACCGTGCCACCGTTCTCAAGCGTCACGCTGTAGGTCTGCATCGTTCCGGTGCCGGTCGTCCCGGTGTTCCGTGGCTTCGGAAACGGACGAGACTTCGTTTCTAGCCAGTTCCAGAACGTGTCGGTCTCCTCCCGCAGGTCCGGCACGCTGCGCAGCCGCGCCCGCACCTCGGCCACGTCTATCCTCGGCAAGAGTGGGTACCGCATAGTGTGGAACGCGATCTCGGCGCCCTCGCTGTTCACCAGGGTCGGTAAGCTCGGATCCAGCAGCCCGGGCAGGATGTCTGCGAGCCACAGGTTGGTGAACAGCGGCGCCGCGTCGGTCAGGAGGAGTGTGTCCAGGACGCTCCGGTCGGCATCGGCCGGCAGATCCCCCTTCCGCGCCAGCTTCTTGAACTCACGACCGGCGCGCTTGGCCGAACTCTTCAGGATGCGCAGCACCTCCTCGGAGGCATCGCGCCCGAACGAGAGCACACCGCCTGCCATGACATGCGAGCCGCCGTGCTCGACGATGCGTGCGCCGATCCGCTCCCAAGGCGCGAGAGATCGACTGGCCGTCCGCTCCGTGATGCGGACCGGCTCGCCTCCGCGGACCAGATCACGGGCCAGAAAGCTCTCGCCGGGAACGAGGCCGCTGACCTCGTACAGGCTCATCACGGAGCGGCGCAGCGCCTCCATGTAGCGCCTGTTGGCGACCGGCTCCTTCCAGCTCCGGCGCTTGAGGTACGCGTCCACCAAGTTGACGTCGTCGGGCTCGACGGTGCGGGTGAGGAAATCCTCGAAGGCGCAGCCCCACAGCGTCATAAACTGAGCCGGACCCAGGAGGCTCTCCAAGTCCTCCAGCTCCAGGTCGGCTTGCTCGCAGGCTGGTCCGACATGCAGCCAAAGCGCCTCATCGAACGGCTCCCGCCACTCCTCGCGCGTGAGCCACTTGATGAGACCTGCGAGCGAGGAGCTGCTGGGCATGGCGGTTCCGGAAGCTCACGCCAGGGTAGCGGCTGGTGCTCGACGATCAAGCATCCCGGCTCTGCAACCCCTGCTGCTCGGGAAGGCACACAGTCCAGAAAACGAGAGAGATGCCGCCGTCGCTGCCGAGCTTAGATCACAGGCCCGCGAGCCCTCGCCGCGCCTGGAACCACATGGTGCGCGAGGCGCTAACCATATCGACCGCAGCGGGTTGTGGAACCGGAAGCGAACCATGGCCGACAGAGCGAACGCCGAGCCTCCACTGACCGTCGATCGCCGCGGCTTCGTCAAGCTCGCCGGTGTCGCCGCAGCCGCGGCAAGCGCGCCGGTCACGGCCGCCCTCGCGCAGGCCGGGCAGACCGAGCGCGTCACGCCCCAGCCTGCACCACCGCTCGCGGCCGACGAGAACACCGCCGACATCCTGGTCGATACCCTGATCACCTGGGGCGCTACCCACGCGTTCGGCATCGTCGGCGACGGCATCAACCCCATCGTCGAGGCCCTGCGCAAACGCCAGGACAAGATCGCCTTCATCGGCGTCCGCCACGAGGAGGCCGCCGCCTTCATGGCCGCCGGCATGGCCAAGCACGGCGGTCGCCTGGGGGTGTGTCTCGCCACGACCGGACCCGGCGCCGTCCACCTCATGAACGGGCTGTACGACGCCGCCTACGACAACGCCCCCGTGGTGGCGATCACCGGCACGACCTTCCACGACCTGGAAGGAATGCGCTTCATGCAGAGCGTCGACACCGTCAAGCTGATGCAGGACGCGGCGCTGTTCAACGAGCGCGTCACTGGTCCCGCGAACGCCGTGATGCTCGTCAACCGCGCCTGCCGAGCGGCATTCGCCGGCCGGGGCGTTGCGCACCTCACCATCGCCAAGGACGTGCAGCGCCAAGCCCTCTCCGCCGACAAGCCCTCGCCCGAGAACCACGGCGGGCGCACCTCCTCTTCCTGGTCGCCGCCGATGGGCACACCGCCCGCAGACCAGCTCCGGGCCGCCGCAGAGGTCATCAATGCCGGCAAGCGCGTCGCCATCCTGGCCGGCCAGGGCTGCGCGAACGCCGTGCCGCAGCTGCGCCGCCTCGCCGAGAGCCTCAGCGCGCCGATCGCCAAGGCTTACCTCGCCAAGGCGCTGCTGCCCGACGACGATCCGCTGACCACCGGCGGTATCGGCCATCTCGGCACGGCGCCCTCGCAATGGGCGATGCAAAGCTGCGACACGGTCGTGATCCTCGGCACGACCATGCCGTGGATCGACTACTACCCGAAGCCCGGTCAGGCGCGGGGCGTGCAGATCGACATCAAGCCGGACCACATCGGCCTGAAGTATCCGGTCGAGGTCGGCCTGACCGGCGACATGGGCGCGACGCTCGACGCGCTGATGCCAATGCTGAGGGCGGAGCCCGACCGTACCTTCTTGACCGAGGCGCAGACGCGCATGCGCGATTGGCGCACCCTGCTCGACCAGGTCGAGACGACCCAGAAGGGACTGCGCCTGCGGCCGCAGACGGCGATGCGCGCGCTCAGCGAGCTCGCACCGGCCAATGCCCTGTTCAGTATGGATTGCGGCGCGAACACCCATTTTGCCGCGCGCCACATTCAAATCCGGGAGGGTCAGGACTGGACGGGCTCGGGCACGCTGGTGACGATGGCCTCGGCTCTGCCACTGGCAATCGCGGGCGCGTTCGCTCATCCGGGTCGCCCCTCGATCGCCGTGGCGGGTGATGGCGGCCTGGCGATGTTGATGGCGGAGCTGTCGACGGCGGTCCTGCACGGGCTCGACGTCAAGGTGATGGTGCTCAACAACGACGCGCTGGCGCAGGTGAAGGGCGAGCAGCGGGAGATCGGCGCGCCGGAATACGGCTGCAAGCTCGGTCACATCGACTTCGCGGCCTACGCGCGTGCGGTCGGCGCCAGGGGCTTCAGCGCCGACAGCGTCGCCGATCTCAGGCCGGCGGTGCAGGCGTGGCTGTCGACGCCGGGTGTGGCGCTGCTCGACGTTCAGGTTGATGCCGAGGAGGAGAGCCACAGGCCCGACAAGGTCACGGCTTGAGCGGAAGCCGGCTGCCGCGAACAGACACGTCCTCCGGCGGCGGATGGCTCATCCTCGGCTCACGTCTCGGGCTTCGTACAAGTCGGGGCCGCCTGATCGGTCGTCTGGGCGGCCCTGCGCTCATACATGCTGATCGCCCAGCACACTCTCCAGCCTTTTTGTCGCTGAAGAGTGGGCACTTCCGTGGCGCTACGTGCGATCACGGATGTAGGACCAGCTTCTGCGGGCGCCAATTCAGCAGTTCGCTGACGTAGATTTCGTTCTCGGACGGGCAGGCGATCTCGTGGATCCAGCCGAACTGCTTGAGCTGTTTACCCGTCTCGCCGAGCACGCCCAGCACCTTGCCGTCGAGCGACAGCTTGTAGATCCGCCCCGGGAAGGCGTCGGCGACGTAGAGGACCTGCTTCGGTCCGGGTGTGATGCACAAGGCCCAGGGCGCGCCCGGCGTGAACAGATCGACCGTGGTGCGGTCCTTGGCCGGCTTGCCGCGGATGATGGCGCGCGCCTTGTCGTAGTCGAACGGCACGTCGATCTTGATGATCCGCTGGATGTGGCCACTGGTGTCCATCACCTGGATGCGGGCGTTGCCGCGATCGGCGATGTAGATGTTGTCGTTCGCGTCGGAGGCGATCGAGTGCAGGGTGCGGAACTGACCCGGCTCGGTGCCGTAGCTGCCGTACGAGTCGACCCAGTTGCCGTCCTTGTCGATCTTGGCCACGCGTGAGTTGATGTAGCCGTCGCTGATGTAGGCGTTGCCAGCCTTGTCCCAGGCCACGTCGGTGACCTGCCGGAACTGGCCCTGCACCGGTGGCAGCGGCGGCATGGGATGCTTCCAGGGCTCGGCCGTCTCGTCGGCAGCCTCGGTCTTGCGGCCCCAGACCATGGCAACGCGGCCCTCGGGGTTGAACTTGACCACCATGTCCGAGCCCTTGTCCAGGACCCAGATGTTGTCCTCGCGGTCAACACGCACGACGTGGGCGAAGGACCACGCGTACAGGCCGTGGCCGATCTCCCGGGCGAAGGTGCCGTCCGGATTGAACTCCAGGAGCTGGGTGGCAGCGGCGCCATAGGCGGGCCCCTGCGTCGCCCCGCGCGACAGGATGAAGATGTGCCCCTTCGAGTTCAGGGCGACGCCGGCAACCTCCCCGAATTGGATGTCCGGTGGCAGTTTCAGGAAGTCCGGGACTGAGTCGAACGGGATCTCGGGAACCTGCGTCGCGGGGGGCGAAGGTGACGCTGCTGAGGAAGCAGGGGCCTCGCCTGCTTTGATATCGTCGGCGCGCACGGCCGGCAGCGTCAGGGCGAGCACGCCCACAGCAACGCACAAGAAGCGGATCATCTCAGGCTTCCTCACGGACCAGCCGGTTCGATCGCCGAGCTTGGCCACGCCGGCTTAGCCCGAAAACCGACAGCTCGGAAGCCGGCGCTCGGTGATCACTGCGGATCGGCCCCGATCTCACGCAGATATGCGGCCGTCGCCGGATGCAGCCAAGCGGCCGGCACGTTCGAGACCAGGTTGCGCGGGTCGCTCTCTCGGCCCTGAGGATAGAGCCGGGCCAAGGTCTCTCGACCTCGGTCGATTGCCTGCACGAGCCGGGTGACACCGGCAGGGTCGAGGCCAGGTCGCGCCAGGATGAAACTCCAAGACCCGACGGTCTCGACGGGTGCATCCTGTCCGCGGAAGGAGCCAGCCGGGACGGTCAAGCGGCGCATCGAGGAGCGCAGTGCCAGGATCTTTGGGATCGCCTCGGGTGCAGGGCCGAAGAAGCGCGCGCCGCCAGGCGCATCCGCAAGGGTCTTGAAGCCGGGCCAGCCGAGGCTTGCGCCCCACAAAGCGGCTGCTCGGCCGTCGAGGACCTGTGTGGCGCCGTCGCCAGCGTCATCGAGGAGGATCGGCGTGATGTCGTGGTCCGGATCGATGCCGGAGCCTTGCAGCACGGTTCGCCCCATGATCGTGAAGCCTGAGCCGCGCGTGCCGAGAGCGACGGCACAGCCGCGTAGATCCTGCACGTTCTGGATCGGACTGAAGGCTGGGACCACGAACATGCCAGGCGAGGCGTCGATGGGGGCCACGACCGACAAGCCACTCCCGTCGGCCCGTCCAGCTGACAAAGCCTCGTAGGCATACTCACCCTGCACGAGGGCCAAGTCGAGCTTGCCCGCTTTCAGCAAGGTCAGGTTTTCCGTTGAGCCCTTCGTGATCCTCGGCTCGATCATCACACCTGAATCGGACTTACTGACTGCAGCGATGAGCGCTCGGCCGAAGGCGGGGAATGAACCACCGGGCGTTGCCGTCCCGAGCGTCAGATGCAGTTCTAACTCAGATAGTTGAGCCCGCGCGGGTACGGTCGCGGCGAGGGTGATGATACCGAGGAGCAGTCCACGTCGCTGTACCATGCTGCTCTCCATCAACGTGCCAGTCACGACGCGTCCACCATTGCTTCAGGTGCCCGGCGAGTTTCAGACAGTCCATGGGAAGGGGGCGCTGACGGCGCAATCCCGTGCTGAGGCCTTCTGAGGTGGCGTCCGCTTTCGGGATCCTGCCAACTACGCCTGAACGGCTGGGACGGGCGCAAAGCCGAACGGCCGGTTTTGCGCGCGATGGCGATGCGGCGTGACGTAGTCTGGCCGAAAACGGAATGACCGCTTCTGAGAAGGCTGCCCGGAGAAGCGGACGTTCTTCTACCGACCCAATTGAGATGGTGGGTGAACGCGACCCCATAGCCACAAGCGGACGCTGTTGAGATCGAGGTGCCTCGACCCGCGCAGCGTGGCCGTTGCGGGCCGTTCACCGGCGCGCTATCATTCCGGTGTCGGAAAAGGCAGACTTGGTTTGGTAAGCCCAAGTCCTTTCGGTAACGAAAGCTCTGGTCTTTGGCCCCGTGCCGCAGATCCCCACGACGAACGAAGGACGCCTTGGCGCGTCCGGCTGTTCGTCCGTGCGGGTCTCAGGTTCGGGAAACGCTCCGGTCGAACATCGACCCTGGAGCCCGACCATGCCCACATCAACGACGTTCTACGACACGATCATCACCGGCGCAGGTCCCGTCGGCCTGTTCCTCGCTTGTGAGCTGTCGCTGGCGGGATGCTCGGTGCTGGTCCTCGAACGGAAGGGTGATCCGTCCTCGCCGTTGAAACGCGCGCCGTTCGGGCTGCGTGGCCTTTCCGTCCCGGTAATCGAGAGTCTCGACCGACGTGGTCTGCTGGACGCGATCGAGGCCCACGCAGCCACCAGCGCCACACCGGGTACGGCGCATTTCATGAAGCAGACCCGCCGTCCCGGCGGCCACTTCGCTGGCATCCCGTTCTTCCATGACCGGATCGACACCGCACGCTGGCCCAATCGCCTGCCCGGAACAGTCGGCAGTGTCGCCGCGGAGATGGCGAGCATTGAAGCCATCCTGGCCGCGCGCGCGGAGGCGTCGGGCGTCACGGTTTTGCGGGGCGCGGGCGTTGAGGACTTCAACCGGACGGAGGAGTCCGTGGTCGTTCAGGCGGGAGGCCAAACGTTCCGGGCCAGTTGGCTCGTCGGCTGCGACGGCGCCCGCAGCGCGGTGCGCAAGGCGGCTGGCATCGCGTTCACCGGCACCGAGCCGGAGTTCACCGGCTACTCGGTCCAGGGCGAGCTGGCCGGCGCGGACGCACTCAAGCCCGGCCGCCACTACACCGCGCAGGGCATGTACCTGTACACGCCGCCCGGTACGGTCGCGATGGCCGATTTCGACGGCGGTGCCTTCCACCGCTCGGCACCGATCACCCGCGAGCATGTCGAGGCGGTCCTGCGTAGGATCTCTGGCGCCGATGTCACGGTCACCCGACTCGATCTCGCGACCACCTGGACCGACCGCGCCCATCAGGCGAGCGCGTATCGCAGCGGGCGCGTGCTGCTGGCCGGCGACGCTGCGCACATTCACTCGCCGCTGGGTGGCCAGGGCCTCAACCTCGGGCTCGGTGATGCGATGAACCTGGGCTGGAAGCTCGCGGCCACGGTACGTGGCGATGAGCCGGCGGGCCTCCTCGACACCTATGAGCGTGAACGGCATCCGGTTGGTACCCGTGTCCTCGACTGGTCGCGGGCTCAAGTCGCGCTGATGCGGCCGAGCCGAAGCTCCCGCGCCCTCGAAGCCATCATCCGCGACCTCATCGAGTTACCAGACGGCGCGACATACTTCGCCGAGCGGGTGTGGGGCGTCTCGCTCCGCTACGATGTCGGTGGCAGCCATCCTCTCGTGGGATGCAGCGTTCCCGATTTCATGCTGATCGATGGAAGGAGGGTCGGCAGCCTCTTGCGAGACGGCAAGGGCTTGCTCCTGGACTTCGATCCTGACCAGTCGCTTCAGGCCCTCGCGAGCCGACGGTCCGGGCGAATTAGCTATATCGCGGCGGACGCGCGGGATCGGCTAGGCTTGCAGGCCGTGCTCGTGCGGCCCGACGGGATCGTCGCTTGGGCTAGCGAGGCCGCGCCCGACGAGGCGGTCGTCGGCCGAGCTATGACGACATGGTTCGCGAAAGACCAGGGGTAGTCCCGTGGATCGGCGTTGAGGCGGAACCTTAATCAAATTCGAGATAGTGCGTTGAACTCAATAGTGAACTGAGGATGGAGCGGGGTTCCGGCCGGCGCTGATTGGGGCCCCAACATCTCATCGGTTATGTGAGTGATATTAGAGCGATACTGCAGTTTTGACTGAGGGCCTGCTTCGAAGCCGAACCACAGCGGTACGATCTCGTCTGCGCAACCAGCCCGCTTTGATCCGGATGCTCGGTGTCGCCGCGAGACTGGAGGGCAGAAATGAGGAGAAGGACGTTCTTGTGTTTGCCCGGCCTTAGGCTAGCTCTCGGATCGGACAATGTTCACGCGGGCGAAAAGCTTTCCCATGTCGCGCTGATAACCGCCAGCACCGGCATGCTTACTGTGCGTGACTTCCTGAAGGCGCTCACCGAAAAAGGATGGATTGAGGGTCGGAATATCGATTTCCAGTACGGCTACGGCAACGATGATGCCGCGCAGCTCGACAAGGCCATCTCCGACGCGGTCGCGCGGAAGGTCGATGTGATCGTGGCGTGGGGTACCCTCGCGCCTCTCGCGGCCAAGCGCGCGACGAGTGCGATCCCGATCGTCATGGCTGGCGCGGGCGACGCGGTGAGGAGTGGGCTGGTCGCAAATCTCTCCCGGCCGGGCGGCAACATCACCGGGTACAGCTTCGTCCCCCCTGCGATGAACGAGAAGCGGCTGCAGATAATCGTCGGCGTCAGGCCCGGCCTAAACCGAATCGCCGTTGTATACAACGACGCGAATCCTCATTCGGCCGAGGTGTCTGCCGACCTGAAATCGATCGCCGGGCGTTATGGGGCTAAGACCGAGCCTATGTCTATAAACAACCCCCGTGACGTCGAAGGCGTTTTTCGGCGCGCCGAGAACCGGGGTAGCGAGGCGCTGATGCTCGTCGAGGATCCGCTGACCAATAGCGTCCTGGATGCCGTCGCGAGTGGCGCGATCAGGAGCAAGCTCCCGTCGTTGGGGGAGCGGCGGGAATTCGCGGCAGCCGGCGGTTTGATCTCGTATGGTCCCGATCTGAATGACAGTGCGGAAACGGTGGCGACCTACGTCGATTTGATCCTCCGGGGGAGGAAGCCGGCGGACCTGCCGGTCCAGCAGCCGACCAGGTTCAATCTGGTGGTCAATACGAAGACGGCGCGCTTGATGGACCTCGATCTCCCGGCCGAGCTGATCGCCCGGGCGGATGAGATCCTGGATTAGTTTACGTCCTTCTTGCTCGATGCTCGCCGGGTCGCTCTCGCTCTTGAGGTGCCACCCCTCGCGGGCCCGTTCTCCCGGTCCGAGCGCATGGCCAAGTGGAACGAGACGTTGCGCATTGAGGAATGCATGGGCCGGGATGCCGTGTTCGCGGGCTGGTCGGCCTTGCCGTTCAGTGAAACGGTCCCGCCTCACTCACGTGGCTTGTAGTCGGCGATCTGACGGTGCGCGGTCGCGACGAGGGTCGCCGCGTTCGGAGGCAAGGTAGCTGACCGAATCTGGCCGAAAGCTGCCTGACCGCTTTGGAGCGACGGGGAGCAAGAAGCAGACCTGTCCCTTAAGTTTCCACTTTGTCGCAGAGGCCGGTCCGCGACATGCTCGCAGGCGATCCTTCTGCCATCTCACGAGCTCGAGTGTGGGCCTGCCAAGGCGCAGGAGCGCAGGCGTACCAAGTCTGTGTCTCGGCTCGCCAGTATGAGGCCCGCAATCCCCTTGCGAAGCTGCCGAACACCAAGCATCGATCCACGCCGGGCGCCTACGTGTCCATCCGGATGGCGAAGAGGCGTAGGACGGCAGTAGTGCCGCGCACGGGCTGGACTGCCACGATACGTGCCTCGCCGGATGTCATATTCTCCACCACGGCCTCCGACACGAGGCAATCGCAGGCCACTGTGCGGGTCATCTGTTCCAGGCGGCGAGCCACGTTGACGGTCGTACCAACCGCGGTGAATTCGACGCGCTCCGCCCCGATGGCGCCGATGAAGACCGGACCGCGGTGCAGCCCGATACCAACCCGGACTGGAGGCAGATCGACTCCTACTCGGTCTCGGTTCCAGGCCGCCATCGCGGATGCGAGATAGCAGGCCGCGGCGACCGCACGATCGGCATCGCCGGGTGCCGCGGCCGGTGCTCCGAACACGGCCATCACCTCGTCGCCAACGAATTTGTCGATGAGGCCGCCCGCCGCCTCGATCGCTCGTGCGGCGCGAGCCCGGAAGTCGGCGAGGAACGCGGCGACGTCGCCGGGCGCCAAGCCCTCGCAGAGGCGGGTGAAGCCACGGATGTCCGCGAAGAGCACCGTCGCCTCCTGCTCCCAGCCTACGCGCAGGGCGTGGGAGTCGGTCTCGGCGAGCAATTGGGCAATCGCTGGCGCGGTCAGGCGCGCGAGGTTGTTCCGGTGCCGCGTGGACTCCTGCTCGGCGCTGTGCAGGCGCTGCACCCGCAGCGAGAGCCAGGCTAGGGCGAGCCCGGCGAGGCCAAGGGTGACAGGCTCCGGCGCGGTCGCGGTCGCAAGCCCCAGGAGCAGTGGCATCGACGCTGCGGCGATGAGCGGGCGGCACCCCGCCGCTGGGGCGGCGAAGTGTCCGCGGACGCGCTGGGGCGCCGCCCCGTCCCAGCGCGTCCGCCAAAGAGAGTGAGCGGCGCCTGCCATCTCCGCGCAGGCCTCCAGAAGGGGCATCGCCGGCATCAGCAACCCGTGCAGACGCGGTTTATGATGCGCTTCGCCCTGATGTGCTCGCGCTCCAAGGCGGGAGAACGGGGATCCCGACTCGTCCGGGACGGAAGGGAGTGGGCGATCGCGGCAGGGCTCGGAACGTCGGGCTGCGCAAAGCGTGGGACCGGCTGCGACCGCGCGTCGACCGGGACGGCTAGGGACAAAAAAAGTGTTCCGATGATGGCGTCTACCGCGGCTCTCGCTCGATGGAGGATCATGATATCGTGCTCCAGATGATGGGGATTCAGATGTATATTTGAGATGTTTCGCCGCAACTTCGGCATTTCAGTGAAATAGCTACAACAGCAATAACGTACCATCGACCGAAATCACTGAAATCAAGACGAATTGCATCCGATGAGTATTTGGAGTTGATCTTGGATATGGGAAAGGCACCCGGTCTAGCGGGCCGGATGCCGTCATGCGCGTAAATGAGGCGGCCGTCTTTCCCACGGCTCTCCTCGGCCAAGCTCGGTGTTCTGTCAGGCGGCGCTGCGCACGTGGTCGCCTCCGCCGTATCGGGATATGAGCCGCAGGATCTCGGCATTCGCGTCGTACGTGGCGAACTCGGCGGCGAGGCGCTGCGCCTCCCGACGATGGCCGGGCGCGTCAAGCACGGTTCGCACCGCCTGCCGGATCGCCTCAGGCGTCGGGTCGTTCGTGGCGAGGTCGATCCCCGCCCCTGACCAGGCGATGCGGGCGTTCACGTCGGCCTTGTCCTCGGTGAGGCCGGCAGCGACGAGGGGAATCCCGAAGCTCAGGGCCTGATTGACGCTCCCGTAACCGCCATTGGTCACCATGGCGTCGATCCGGGGCAGCAGCCACTCGAAGGGTAGGTAGGGCGAGAGCCGCGCATTGGCCGGGATCGGGCCCGGGATGGCGTCGAGCCCCCGCCCGCCCGCCGTCACCACGGTCAGGATGTCGGGCTCACCGGCGAGGGCTGCCAGGGCCGGACCGACGAGCAAGCCGAAATCGTGGTTCGCGACCGTGCCCTGCGTGACGAGCACGACCTTGCGGGTGCCGTCGAGGTCGCCTACCCAGGGGGGAGGCGACGCCTGGCCGAGGACGATCGGAAGGGCCCCGATGAAGCGCACCGTCGGCGGCGGAGCGAAAGGATATTCGAAGCTCGGGACGGTGAGCTGCAGGTAGGTGTCGGCCAGCCGCACCACTGCGTCGAACAGCGGCCAGGGCGGAGCCGCTAAGCCGAGTTCCGCCAGCACGGCTACGAGGCTTAACCCGACCGGGCGGTCGACCGCCGCGTCGTAGGCCTCGGCGATCCGCGCGTAGGCCGTCTCCTGCTCCGGTGTCTCGGCTGGCGGAAGACCCAGGAAGACCGGCGCCCGGTCGGGGCGCGCGCAATGGAGGATCGAGGTGCCGCACAGGACGATGGCGGGCCGCTCCGCGCGCGGTCCGAGCAGCAGCGGCAGAGCGCCGAAGAACATGTCGTCGCCGATCACCACCGAGGCCGGAAAGGCCTGCAGCGCGTCTCGCAGGCCCCGGTGCTGGTCGGGGATCCGGTCGACGAACATGCGCTCCATGGCGACGCGCAACCAGTCCGGCCCGGGCGGGATCTGAGCCAGTTCGGGCACGACGGCGAGGATGTTGCGGCCGTCGAAATCGGCTGTTCCGGGAAGGGCCATGAAGCGCGCACCCGCCGCCGTGATGCGGTCGCGGAAGGCGGAGCCCGACAGGACCATGACCTCGTGGCCGTCGGCGGCCAGGATGCGGGCGATGGCCAGTAGGGGGTTGAGATGGCCCGTGGCGGGCGTCGAGCAGAGGAGGACCTTCATCGCACGTCCTTTTCAGGGAGGGAGCGTTAGCGGGGGAGGAAGGGGTGCCGCGCGATCGCCGCGGCGCCCGGTAGCGAGACTGGGGGCGGCCTGTTACGGCGCGGCTGCGGATCGCAGTCGAAACGGTTACGGCTGCAACCGACTCGAGAAGGCTCTAGGCAGCGACTCGCAGCGCATCGATGCGGCGGATGCCGCTGTGGCCCTGGAGCACCGGCATCGCGCCAGTCAGACGCAGGCGCGGGGCGACGCGCATCAAGGCGCGCAGGCCTTCCTCCAGCTCGACCCGGGCCAGAGCCTCGCCGATGCACCGGTGCGCGCCGCCGCCGAAGATCGGATGCAGGCGCGGGAGGTCGGTGCGCCGGATATCGAACGTGTCGGGATGCGCGTACACCGCCTCGTCCCGAAGCGCCGACAGCGTCGAGAGCAGGATTAGGCTTCCGGCCGGCACAACATGCCCGTCGAGGCGGATCTCCTCTCGGGCGACCCGCCCGGCGGACCCGACGCTCGGCTCGTAGCGGAGGGATTCGACCACCGCGGCCGGGATCAGGCTGGGATCGCGGCTCACCGCCGCCCATTGCTCGGGGTGCTGAAGCAGCAGCGCCACCTGCATGGCGCCGGCCACCCGGGTCGTGTCCGTGCCGCCGATGATCATCTGCACGAGCTGGATGACCACTTCCTGCGGTGTGAGTTCGCCCACCGCATCGGCCTCCGCGAGGAAGCGCGACAGGAAATCATCCCCCGGCGGCGACCGGCGCGCCTTGAGCATCGCGAGCACGTAATCCTGCAGCGCGACCGCCGCCGCTTCGAGATCCGGGATGTCCTCCGGTCCGAAGGTGAAGCTCAGCACCCGGGAGACCTCGTAGGCGAGCCGCGTGAAGCGCGGGATGTCCCCGCGCGGCAGGCCGAGGATGTCGGCAATGGTCTGGGCCGGGATCAGGGCGGTGTAGCGCTCGACGAGGTCGACCTCCCCCTCCGGCATCCAGTCCCGGACGAGGCTCTCCGCGGCTGAGCGGATCCGGGGGCGCAGGCCTTCGATGATTCGGGTCGCGAAGGTGCGAGTGAAGGGCGAGCGGCGCCGGCGATGGACCACCCCGTTGGCGGTAAGCATCCCGTGCGCAAAGATGTCGAACAGCGGGCCCTCCGTGATCCCGCGCGTCTCCGGATAGAGCGTCTCCGTCGCCTGGACGCGGGGGTCGCGCATCAGCAGGTCGACATCGCGGGCGCGGAGCACGAGGAAGCCGGCGACCTCATGGCCGACGAAGGGCAGCCGGGGACGCCAGGCGCGGAACACCCCGTGCGGATCGGCTTCCAGCTCCGCCACCGTCAGCGTCGGGACGCCGTCGGGAGGCTCGGAAATGCCAGCGTATCGCGCTCTGTCTTCGGTTCCGTTCATCCGTGGGTCCTCGCTGCTGCGGTGCGCGAGAACTCTCGGAAGCCCGAGCTACAGGATGAATTCGGAAGCTCGGCCGATGATTACAATCATAACATTCAGTGCGCCGGTCTGCACGACCACGCGTGGACGTCCCACTTGTGCGAAAGAGCACGTCTGGTGCGGCGCGTTTCGTGCGTCAGAGAATCCGAAATCATGCCGTAACTTGGTCCTTCGAGAAAGCTACCGCTTTGCGGAAGGAGAGATCTTCATGGTTGCAGGGCGGGCGAATACCGACGACGTCTTCGAGGCGTTGCTGAGGCAGACGATCACGGAGTCGGTGATCGGCGGCAAGGGTTACGGGGTCTCGGGTGACGAAGACCTCTTTGCTCGCCTGAGGCACTATGAGCGGCGGGCGCTCCAGGAGCAGCTGAGCTCACAGACACTCCAGGTCATTTCGTCGGCGCGGCGCCTTCTGGGCGGCAGGCTGCAGAGGAGCGGAAGCCGTGACGTTGGCGTGTGATGACGACGGACGGCGTCCGAACAGGATGCCGCCCCGCTGATCGAAGCTAGATGTTCGGTCCCGGCATGTGGTGTGACGGATCCTCCCTTCAGATCCAGCGCCACGTGTTCAGGAGGGTGCGGGCCTATCTCCTGAGAGAGAGAGAGGACACGTCGCATGCCCGCGCCGGTGCGTGACCAACGGAGCCTGTCCGAAGGCCTTCGTGCTGCCTTCGTCTACGACGCGCGGGTCCTCAGGCCGACTGCCAGGAAGCGCTCGATCATCGTATTGACCTGGTCGGCCACCTCGATCGTGTTGAAGTGGCCCGCGAGCAACGTCTTGGCGGTCACGAGCTGCGGGCAAAGTTCACGCAGCCGGTCGAGGTCGCGCGCTGCCTCTACCAAGGGCACGTCCGCCGAGATGTAGGCCATAGGGATCCGGCAGGCGCGCGCCGCAGGAACCGGATCGTGGTGCCGCACCATGTTGCGGAGCGCCGAATAGGCCACGTGCTGCGGCGTCCTCAGGCAGGGGCCGAGGATGAACGTGTCGAAGATCGCCTGCCGCCGCGCCGGATGGTCGTGGTCGCAGCCGATCGCCCAGGCCGTCCCCCGTACGACGTCCCGGTAATCCGGGCCGCCGACGCCCGCCAGCAGCCCCTCGATCTCGGCGCTGCCCGCCGTGTCGGGCGAAGGCAGGACGATCGTGTCGATCATGACGAGACCGGCGGCGAGGTCGGGATAGCGACCGCACAGCTCCAGGGCCACCGCGCCGCCGAGGCTGTGGCCGATGACGACCGGCTTCACCAGGCCCAGCGTCCGGCACTGCCACGTGATGTCCTCGGCGAAGCCCTCCATCGTGTAGTCTTGCTCCGGGGCGTCGCTGGCCCCGTGGCCGCGCAGGTCCACAGCCACGACGCGGTGTGTCTTCGAGAAGTGCTGGATCTGCGGCGTGAAGATGCCATGATCACCGGTCCAGCCGTTGATCAGCAGCATCGGATGCCCGTCGGGCGTGAGCGGGCCAGCCTCGACATGGGCGAGCCGGGCGCCGTTACGCGTCAGGTGGAGCGACGGCCAGGAGGGCGGGTCGAAGATCATGCGGGTTCTCCGTGCTGTTGGGGGGAGCGGGATGAGGATTGCCGGCCAACCGGGCGCGCGCGCCCGGCATGGGCGACGGTCGCCGCGAGGCAGCAGCTGAGCATCACGGCGGCCATCGACAGGGCGGACCGGCCGTCGAAGAACCGGGCCACGAGGTCGCTCGCGATGGCCGCACCGCCCATCTGCAGGAAGACCGCGACGGCGCTGGCCGAACCCGCGGTCTGCGGGTTGAGCTCCGTGGCGCCGTGCATGGCGTTGGGCGAGAGGAGGCCGAAGGCCAGGGCGACGCCGACCATCGCGGCGATCACCGGCGGGGCTGCGGGCGGCCAGGCCAGCGCGGCGGCGAGGAGCATCGCCGCGGAGACCGTCGCCAGGGCGAGGCCGGCGCCGATCACCCGCGAAGGACCGATGCCCCGGGCCCCGAGGCGGCCGTTCAGGAACGCGCCGCCCATCACCGACAGGGAGCTCGCCCCGAAGACCAGCCCGTAGGTCAGCGGGCTGAAGCCGAAGGCGTCGATGAACAGCAGCGCGGAGCCGGTGATGTAGGCGAAGACTGCGCCCGCCGCCGCGGCGTTGCACAGGGCGTGACCGAGGAAGGCCCGGCTCGCCAGGATCCGGCCGTAACCGCGCAGGATCCCGGTTGCCGCCGGCTCGGAACCGGAGACGCGCCGCAGGGGCTCGTCGATGTGCCGGATCACCGCCAGGACCGCCAGGGCGGCGGCTATCGGTACGGCGTGGATCAGCCGCCAGCCACCGAGATCCATCAGCCCCGCGCCCACCGTCGGCGCAACCATCGGCACCACGTTGATAGTGAGGACGACGAACGACATCCGGGCGCGCGCCGCTTCGCCCGCGAACAGGTCGCGCACCATCGCGAGGACCGCCATGCCCGGGCCCGCGGCGCCGATCCCCTGAAGGGCCCGGAACAGCAGGAAGTGCGGCAGCGTCCGCGCCGTACCGCAGCCGAGGCTGCCGCCGATGAGGAGGAGGCAGCCGCAGACGATGGCGGGCTTGCGGCCCAGTCGGTCCGAGGCCGGACCGTAGACCAGCAGCGCCCCCCCGAGGCCGAGCAGGTAGCCGCCCATGGCCGCGCCCATCGCGGTGGCCGGCACATGCAGCGCGGCCGCCGTGTCCGACAGGCTCGGCAGGATCATGTCGATCCCGAAGGTGGGGAGCCCCGCCAGCAGCCCGAGCAACGCCGAGAAGGCGGCGGAGGCGGGGCGGATGCGTTGCTGCGTCGGCACGGCTTTGGCCCTGATCAGGCCCAAAGCCGGTCTCCGCCCCGAGCCGCGGCGCCCCTGTACGCCGCCGCCATCGCCTCGATCTCGCGGACGAGGCCGGCTGCGTCGAGATCAGCCCGCACGGCCGTGCCGAGGACCCTGGCGGCTTTGCGGAAGCCCGGTTCCGCCAGGAGCCGGCGGGCCGACGCCGCGATCTCGGCCTCGCTCGCCCCGACGGGAAGGCGCAGGCCGGCGCCGCGCAGGGCGATGCGGGCGGCGTTGTCGGCTTGGTCGCGGGCAAGCGGGATCACCAGCAGGGGCACGCCGTGCAGCAGCGCCCGGCTGACGGTGCCGTGACCGCCCTGGCACACCACCAGATCGGCCTCCGCCATGAGGGCATCATGGGAGGCGGCGGCCACGACGTGGATGGTGTCGGGGGCGGCGAGGTCCTTGGCCCCGACATTGGGACCGGTGGTCACCACGGTCTCGGCGTCGACCGTCCCGAGGGCACGCGCAACGCGCCCCAGGAGGTCGGTTTGGTTCTGGGCGCCGGTGCTGCCGGCGACGAGGATCCGAGACCGACGCACCCCGGACCATGCGGCGGGCGCCCCGCGGGACCAGCCCGGTTCATCGAGCAACGGCCCGATGTACCGGTAGTTGGCGGGAAGCGCCTCCGTGTCGAAGTCGAAGGCACGGCTGATGGCCAGAAGGACGCGCTCGGCCCGCTCGAAATGAGCGAACGCGCTGGCGACCGGCGTCAATCCGAAGGCGCGCCGCGCGGCGTTGAGCGCCGGCCTGCCCTGCTCCATCGCCGAAACGATCGCGTCGGTTGCCGCGTCCACCGTGGCCCGCTCCTCCGCATTCCGCGGCGGCGTCAGGCCGCTCGCGGCGGGCGGCATGCCGGGCAGCGGGCGGATGCTGATATGCGGCGACAGGATCGCATGCGGCAGGTCGGCCGCCTCGGCCGCCAGGGCGCAGCCGATCAGCAAGTCGATGCTCAGGACGGCGTCGGTCGGGAGGCGCCGGATCTCATCGAGCGTGTCGGCCGCATAGGCCCCCGCCGGGCCGAACATGGTCTTGCGCAGCCAGTCGGCCAGATCCGAGAAGTCGGCCGGGTCGGCATCGATGCCGGTCGGAGCCCGGCGCCACCCGATAAACGGGAAGCCCGCCGCCTCGACCTCGGCGCGCATCGCCGGGTCGGCCATGATGCGCGGGCGGTGTCCCGCACGGTCCATCTGCCGGGCCGCGGTGAGCACTGGACCGAGATTGCCCGCGGTTCCCCACGAGATGCACAAAACATGAAGCGACATGGTCTGGATTTCCCAATCTGATCGCGCACGCAGGCGCATCGTTCGGGTTGTGGTCGGGCGTTTTTTCTGAGGTGCGGCTGCGGATTTAAAAAATGAATCGGCATATTTAGGTTCTATACTGGGGTGCGCGGTGCGCGGCTCGATAAAGGTCTTATGAACTTGACAACTGGCGCCGATTTTGTCAGATCAGATTACTCAGGAAATCGATGTAGTTCGGATGAATACGGTGAATGCAGCCGCCGTAGGCGAAGCTGACCACCAAAACGTCCAGCAGCCACCGCCCGAGGCCGCCACCCGACGATCGGCGGGCTTCAGCGGGCGATGAAACGGGGCCGGCACGCTCCCGCGACCCGCTCCCCGGCGGTCCCGCAAGATCAGCCATGGGTTCTCCGCGGGCCGGTCCGGACTTGCGGAAGTGTCTTCGGCCGTTCGGTCGGACATCCGGGATGGCGGCATCAGTCATGATCGCCTCTCTATTGCAAGAAGGTGATCATGGTATTTGCCAGTTACATCTCTGTTTCGAGGCGGGGCCGTTCCGGTTACAACGGTAACAGCGTAGATTTTTAGTCGTTGGATACAGCCATGTCCGGTGCGAATGCTCGCGTTGTGCTGCCCCGCACAATATGAAGGGCGCAATCCTTTTGGGGGCGTGGTATCAGCTCAGCTGTGCAAGGCCCGATGTCCGGACGCGCCCCGATGGGCTGCCGGGATGGGTCGGCGACGGACGCGAAGGTCTCCGGGTGGCGATGTCCCCCGATCCGGGCGGCTCTCCCAGTCCCCGAGCCGACGCGTCGAGATCGTGCGATCGCGGCAAGCTGCCGCGAACCGGAGGTGGCCATGATTGAACTCAGCCTGGATCGGGGTCAGGGTCGGAGCGCGCGACCCGGCACGACCCGCATCCTCCTCATTGAGGACGATGCGGGCATGCAGCGCATCGTCTCGGACCACTTCGCCGATCACGACGTCGACGTCACCCCGGCGATCAACCGGGCAGAGGCAGAGAAGCGACTTGCGGAGGACGCGTTCGACCTCGTGGTGCTGGACCTGCGCCTCGGCTCGGAGAATGGGCTCGACCTGCTGCGCGACCTGCGCGCCAAGAGCGACCTGCCGGTGATCATCACCACCGGCCACCGCCGGGACGAGATCGACCGGGTCATCGGCCTCGAACTCGGCGCGGATGACTACCTCGTCAAACCCTACGGCCTGCGCGAGCTGCTCGCGCGGGTGCGGGTGATCCTGCGGCGGGCCGAGGTCGCGCCCGCTCCGCCGCGCGCGCAGGACTCCCACCGCAGCAGCTTCGACGGCTGGGTGCTCGATCGGCGCCGCCGACGCCTGACCGACCCCGCGGGCGCGGATGTCGCCCTCAGCAAGGGCGAGTACGCGCTGCTGGTGGCCTTCCTCGACGCCCCCCAGCGCCCGCTGAGCCGCGAGCAGCTGCTGCAGGCCACACGCGTCCACGAGGACGTGTTCGACCGCAGCATCGACGTCCAGATCCTGCGGCTGCGCCGCAAGCTTGAGGTGGATCCGAGCGCGCCGCGCCTGATCGTGACCGAGCGCGGCGTCGGCTACGTTTTCGCCGCGCCCGTCGAGAAGCTCTAGCCGTGGCCCCCCCGCGCTTGGCTCGTTCCCTCGCCGCGGCTTTCTTGACAGGCCTCGTTGGCAGCGCCGTGGCAATCCTGCCGCCGCTCGCCCAGGAGCAGCCGGTCGGCGGCCCGGTTCCGGCCGAGGCCGTGGAGGCGCTGGACGTCATCACGCCGGTCCCGAGCAGCCTCGGGGCGGATCCGGGCCGGATCGCACTCGGCCGGATGCTGTTCACCGACACCCGGCTGTCGCGCGGGGGCGACCGGGCCTGCATCACCTGCCACGACATCCGCAGCAACGGCGCGAGTGCGGTCGCCCGGAATCTCACCACTGATGGCACGCCGATGCCGCGCAATACGCCCACGGCCTTCAACGCGGCGCTGAGCTTCCGCCTGGGCTGGGCGGGCGACATCCCGACGCTGCAGGACCAGGCCGAGATCGCCCTGACGCGGCCGGAGTTCCTGGGTGGATCCTGGCCCGCGATCCTCGCGGTGATCCGTGATGATCCGGCGCTCGCCGGCCCGTTCCAGGCGGCCTACGGCCGGGAGGCCGACCGGAAAGCGGTGATCGATGCGATCAACAGCTTCGAACGCAGCCTGCTCACCCCGAACAGCCGCTTCGACCGTTGGCTGCGCGGCGATGCGCACGCCATCACCGAGGCAGAGCGGTCGGGCTACGCGCTGTTCCGGGGGATCGGCTGCGCGGCCTGCCACCAGGGCGTGAATGTCGGCGGCAATCTGTTCCAGAAGGTCGGGATCTTCGTCACGATCCCTAACAAGGCCGCCGAAGTCCTGCGGGTGCCCAGCCTGCGTAACGTCGCGGTTACGGCACCCTATTTCGATGATGGCGGCGTCGCCGCGCTTCCCGAGGCGGTGCGGCTGATGGCCCGAGCACAGCTCGGCCGGGAACTCACCGCGGCGCAGACCGAGGCGATCGTGGCCTTCCTCGGGACCCTGACAGGCTCCTACGAGGGTTGGCCCCTGACGGCGCCGCAGGCGGCGGACGCCGCGCCGCACGGGGGTGCGCAGCAGCCATGAGGCTGACCGCGCAGGCCACCGTGCTCGGCGCGCTGCTGGCGGCGCTGCTCACATGGCTGATGATCAATGGCAACGCCGAGATGGGTGCTGCTTATGTCCAGACGCAGCGCACCGTGGGCGCGATCGCGCTGGCCGAAGCGCGCATGCAGCACGACGTGCTCCGGGCGCGGACCGGGCTCCTGCGCAACTACGATCCGATCGTCGCCCACCTCCGAGAGATGCAGGACGGGGTGGCCGACCTGAAGGCGTCAAGTGGGACGGACGACGCCGATGTGCGCACTCTGGCCGAGACGATCGCGCGGGAGGCGCAGATGGTCGAGCGCTTCAAGACCGGCAATGCCCTCGTGCAGAACTCGGTCGCCTATTTCGACACCCTCAGCGACCGCCTGTCCGAGCCGGATATCGATCCCTGGCTCGCCCGCGCCGTCGCCGCCCTGCAGATCCGGGTCTCGGAACTCGCCCGGGACGCGAGCCCCAAACGCCTCGACGACATTCGCGCACGGCTCGACGCACTGCCGGGGAGCCCCCACTCGGCGGCCCGGGCGGCGGACATTGCCGCTATCGCTCTACACGGGCGCCAGCTCCTGGAGCTTCTGCCGCAGGTCGACACCGTCACTCATTCGCTGCCGGCTTCGTCGAGCGAGACGGCGCGGCAGGCCCTGGTGGAGGCCCGCCACACTCTGCGGGACGAGCGGCAGACCCGGGCGGACAATTTCCGCCTCGCACTTTATGCGCTCGCCCTGGCGCTACTCGCCCTGGTGGTCCGAGCGGGCCTGCTGATGCGGGAGGGGACCTTAGTCCTGCGCCGGACTGTCGCCTTCCAGACCGTCGTGGCGCAGGCCGCCAACCGCTTCCTGGCAAGCCAGCCCGACGAGATTTCCGCGACCATTGGCGAGGTCCTAGCCATGGTGGGTGACGGCGTGGCCACGGACCATTGCTACGTCATCATGCTCGACGGCACCGGTGCGGCCCATCTCTGGAACCGGCCGGGCCTGAGCGCGCCGTGCGACTGGCCGGTGGCGCAGCATGCTCTGATCCCCGACATCAACGCCGCGCCGGGTGACCTCATCTTCGTCGAAACCGCGGAGGGGACCGGACCGCCGGCCCTGGTGCGGGCCTTGGCGGCGCGAGGTATGGTCTCCTGGGCGTGCGCGCGCCTCCGCCGGGGGGAGCAGATCGTCGGTCTGCTGTGCTTCGAGCGCAGCACAACTGCCCTGCCGACGTGGCTGCGCCATTCCCGCGGCCTGCTGCAGGTGGTGGCCGACAGTTTCGGGGCGGCCCTGGAGCGTCAGCACGTCTGGGCGGAGCGCCGCGAGATCGAGGCGGCGCTGCGGCGCGCGCAGCGGCTCGAAGCGATTGGGACCTTCGCCAGTGGGGTGGCCCACAATTTCAACAACGTGCTCAACGTCATGCTTGGCCATGCCGAGATCGCCGCCGATGCACTGCCAGCCAACCCGGGGCGAGCCGCCACGCAGGTCGAGCTGCTGGTCCAGGCCGGCGGCCGGGCGCACGAGATCGCGGGACATATCCTCGATTACGGTCGGCGGGGCGGCGCCACGCAGAGCACCAGCGCGGTCGATGCGATCGTGGCCGAGACCGTGGCTCAGATCCGCACCTCGACCGCCGACCCAACCGCGATCCGCCTGACCGGGGCGGCCGAAGGCGCGATCGTCGATGGCGAGCCGGCGCAGCTGCAGCAGGTGATCCATAACCTGATCCGCAACGCCATCCAGGCCTCCCAACCGGGCGCGGCGGTCGACGTGCAGCTTGAGCGTGTTCGATTACCGGAGCGGCGGACCCTCTCCCACGGGGAGCTGCCATCCGGTGAGTACGCCCGTATCCGCGTGGTCGACACCGGCCGCGGGATGGACGAGGCCACGCTTGCACGGATCTTCGAGCCGTTCTTTACCACCCGTCCGGCTGGTACCGGGCTCGGGCTCGCCACCGCCTTCGAGTTCGTCCAGGAACAGGACGGCGCCTTTCACGTGCGCAGCGCATCAGGGGTGGGCAGCGCGTTCGAGGTTTGGTTGCCCGTACGCCCGCAGGCCGAGCCTGGCGTCTCGACCGTCGGCGGTACCGTGATGGTCGTCGGAGGTGCGCGCTCGGCGGTGCAGGAGGATGAAGAGACCCTCGCGGCCTTGGGCTACGAGCCCATCGGCTACACAGACCCGGAAGCGGCGCTGACGGCTCTGCGCTCGGAGCCAGGTCGCTTCGACCTGCTGATCGTCGAGAACAGGCCGTCGGGTCCGTTGGGTCTCGCTTTTGCCCGCCGCGCCGCCCGAATAGTGAACCGTCCCATCGTACTCTCGCTTTCGGCCGCAGACACAGTGAAGCCGGAGGTTCTCTCGGCCATCCCCATCGTTGACGTTGCACGCCGACCCTGGCGCTCGAACGCACTCGCGCTCACGCTGCGGCGACACCTGGGGTCCGAAACGCGGAGCGGATCGCCTTGGCGCGAGACCGCCGAGAATCGAGCGGCGTCGCAATAGCGGTTGATCATTCAGACGCGAGTGGCTCGACGAAGCCGCGGTAAGGTCCGCTTACGAGCTATCGTCACAGCCAGCGGAATGGCCGGGATGGGCGCTTTGCAGAATGTCTGCTTGCGGGCAGCGCCCCAACTTCCTCAATCCGCCCTGAGCCACCGTTGTCGGCGGCCGGCAAAGCTAGGGGCCTTGCCGACCAGTATGTACATTCGCGTCAGATCAGGCTTCGGCAGCCGCAGCGGCGTTCGGGTGTAGCAAGGCCATCTCATCGCGTCGGCGCATCAGCAGCGGCAGGTCTGGCCAGTCGCGCCATTGCAAGGTGAACTCCCCACCCGGCTTCGAGGCGACGACCACCGCCTCGTACCAGCCATCCTTTTCGCCCTCGGTGATCAGGACCAAACTGCCGATCGCAATACCAGCCCAGCTGCGCGGATATCGGGGATCCACGGAGCCTGACCCGCCAGGGCAGCCCTCGTCGCCGTCAGCGGGCTTCACCGGGGTTTGGGCGACCACTCTGATGCTGGAGGTAGTCGAATTCTTCGACCCGTCGGCGAGTGTCTGCAGACGCTCATAGACCTCCTTGGCGACGAACGGCACAAACGCGCGACCTGAGCTGAATACCCGGCCCTGCGGCAGGTCGGCGACTGCCGAACGTTGAGCGTCGTCGCATAGCACGAGGGCGCGGAACCCGATCGTCGCGGCAGCCTTCGTAGCGAGGCTCACGTCCGGGGTAGGAAACCAAGCTGCGTGAGGCTTGCCGCTCTTGTCGGCGCCGAACACGACGAGGGCGGGAATCGGCTTGGCGAGCGGGCTCTCGGCGGGAGTGAGTGCGCCTTTGTTTTTTGTAGCGGTAGTTGCAGTCATAATGAGCTCCAGAAAAGCGAAGGGGGTCTCGGATGAGACCCCCTTGGGATGGTTGCGGATGGCTGAGGCCGATGCGGAAGGCCGGGCGGCGGCGCTCGGCGGTTCGGCTTCAGCGTGGGTGCTGGGTGCCTCATGGCTGGCCTCGATGAAGGCCACAAAGTGATGGCCCATACCCTAGTTATCAGATTATATTCCTATTCGTCAAGTTGAGTTCATTTGGTGTGTCACGTCAACGGGCGATGCTAATAGTTGCCAATTGACGCCGAGCCTGCCTGTAACGCACTTGGTGCTCGGGGACGTACGTTTGTCGGCCATTTGACCGGTCCCGATTGCGGCGCGCTTGGCATTGGGAGCCAATCGGCATCCGTGTCACTTCTATGACTAAGCCGGGCGCACCTCGTCGTTCGCCATGCGAGGGAGATGGACCGATGGATCGTGAGCGCGACCGCGACGTGGCTGAGGATCTGATCGAAGACGCCCGCAAGCAGACGGGCAACAGTGAAAAGACTGAACGGCCGGGTCAGGGCACCGAGCAGCCGGGCGGTGATGATCCCGCCAAGACACCGAAGGACTGACGGCGCTCAGGCATCGTCCCTCTGCCGGTCCCCTCAAGCTCGACGTCGTGCGGCTATCTTTCGCGTCGTCGGTGCTGCCCCACCCCGCCGCTTGCCGCGCCCGGCAGGCTCCCTGGTTTTGGCCGCGCCGGAACTCAGCGTCTCCGATCCTCTCTGCGGCCGCGTGGCGTGCGCGTCGAGGAAGCGCCGGCAAGCGTCGAAGTCGGTCTCAGCCTCCGGCGGGCAGGTGATGCCGCGCTGCTCGGCCAAGCTGCGCGCGTAGCTGAGCATCGCCGCGCTTGGGGTCCGACGGTCGCCAGATTGGTCGGCGTTGCCCTCTTGAGGTGCGCGCGGCCCGGCGTGGGTGGCGAGAAAAGCCCGACAGACGCTGATGCTGCTCTTGCAACCGCGCGGCAGCGTTGCACCCTTCCGCTCGGCCAAACTGACCGCGAACGACAGCATGGCCGGCGTCGGCGGTCGATTGTCCGCCTGACCGGGCGGGATCAGGCTCGGATCGAGGCTGACGACGGGCGAGTTCGAGATAGCGGCGATCAGCTCATCCAGGCGCGCGCGTGCGTTGCCGGAAGGCGTCGGCGCGCTCGATGGCCTCGGCCCGCGTAGCCGCGCGACCGATCTCGGCCAGTTCCGCCTCAAACAGGGCGCGTCCGACCGGGTCGCCGTAGGCCGGGAACACGCGGCGCACCGCCGTCATGAAGGCCCGCCCGATTTCCGTGACCTCGATCGCCGGATCCTTGCCGCTGGCCAGAGTAATGTACCGGCTCTTCAGGAGCTTGGGCAGGATCGTGTCGCGGGTGGCGGCCGTGCCGAGGCCCTTGGGTTCGTTCGGATTGACCGGGTTCTCCAGGGCGCGCTTAACCACTGGATCATCGACCTGGTCGATCAGCCGACCCATAACCACCGGCAGCTCGCCGCGGGTGAACCGCCGCGGCGGCTCGGTCATCGCGGTGGCGACATTCGCGCCCATGGCCGATGCGCCTTCGCCATCGTTCACGAGTGGCAGGCGCGCGGACGTGGCCTCGGCCTCGCGCTTGGCCTTGCCGGGCACGACGTCCGCTTCGAGTTCGGCCTCGCTACCGTAGATCGCGCGCCAGCCAGGGGCCCGGATGACGCTGCCCGACAGCGCAAACCGCTTCGCGCTCAACGGCGTCCCGACCTCGGCCATCACGCTCGTGCGGGCATCGATGCCGTCGGGCAGGTGGGCGGCGAGAAAGGCTTTCGCGACGAGTTCCCACAGTTTGAACTGGTCGGCTGAGAGGCGGCTGCGTTCCGGCACCTTGCGCAGGGGCACGATGGCGTGGTGCTCACCCGGGTCCTTGACGTAGTGGCCCTTCGCCCCGCGTCGGATCAGGGGCGCCTCGCCCCCTGGGACGACATCGCGCAGATCGGTCAGTACGGTCGCGATGGCGTCAACGATCGCGGCGGCATCACTCACCTGTCCTTCCGGCAGGTACTCGGACTCGGTGCGCGGGTAGCTGAGGTAGCCCTGATCGTACAGCTCCTGGGCGAGACCGGCCGTGTGCTGCGGATCCCAGCCGAACCGCTTGGCGCAGCGCCGCGCCAGTGTGTCCTTCGAGAACAGACGAGGGGGTGCGCGCCGCACGTCCTTGTGCTCGACCGCCAGGGGGCCCGACCACGCCGCGGCGGCCGTTCGGATCGTCTCGGCGATGGCCGCGTCGAAGATCCGTTCCTTGGGGGCATGCCACAGGGTCAGCGCGGCACCGGACTGGGTGCCGAGGTGCAGCGCGACCTTGAAGAAATCCTGCGGCACGAAGGAGCGGATGCGCTCCTCTAGATCGGCCAGGATGGCGAGGGTCGGCGTCTGTACGCCACCGAAGCGCCAGGGCTCCCGGAAGGCGGGAGGGCGCAGGCGCAGCGAGATGGCCCGCGTGCCGTTCAGGCCGAGGTGGTAGTCCTCGTACTGGCGGCAGAGTGCTTCGAGGTAGGCGGCGTAGTCGCGCTCGCCGGAGCCGGGCTCCTTGGCCAGGGCCGCGAAGGCGCGGCGGATCGAGACATCGTCGAGCGCGCCGAGCTTGAGCCGATCGACGCGGCCGCGCCAGCCGAGGTGCTCCAGCACCTCCCAGGCGATCATCGAGCCCTCGCGCCCTGGGTCGGTGGCGATGATCACGCGCTCGACGCCGCTCAGCGCTTGCCGGATGGCGGCGATCTTCGGTTCGTGCGACTGGCCGGACCGGTTCGTGCCGCAGCTGACCGGGATCGTGGCGAGCTTGATCGGCAGCGCGTCGAAGCGCCAGGGCTTCCACTCAGGCCGGATGCTACCCGGCTCCTCGGCAGACAGCAGGTGTCCCTCGGCGGCCACGCAGACGGTGTTCGGTGAACGGAAGAAGCGCTGCAGCTGCCGCATCGCCGAGGGCTTCTCGAAGAAGAACAGCGTGCGGCCGGAACTCGAAGGTGACATGTCGCTGCCCGCGGAGGCGCCCGCTGCGCGCGGCAGCATGTTCGTATTTTGTTCCAAAATGGCTTCGCATGCAATCTGGCCAAACGTGGGAAAGCCGTGACGAACTCCCGGAAATCGATCTCGTAAAACGTCATTGGCGATCAACATGATCGCCGAATTTGAAGATAAATAATCTCAAATACGCGGATCGACTCACCGGAGATCGACACGCTACTCACTCGTCTCATCCGTGAAATCAACAAGCTTCCCCAGATGGAGGCTGTCGCGCTGATCTCAGCGATCATGAGGCTGCTCGCTGGGCGACTCCACAGCATGGGCGTCGAGGTTGAGCTATCAACCAAAACTCCTAACACTTAGTATCGACTAAGTTCGGACTGCATGGATCGACTGGCTCGTGCAGTCCTTCTTTGAAAGGTCACTTGACAAATTAATACTGCCAATTCGCCCGAGGGGCGGTGCCTATAGCTTCGAACTCTGCAACTTCGTGGCGCTTGAGCGCCGATCCAAAATGAACCTCGTTGGTGATCTGTTCTCGCGTGAGGCCCTCTGAGCGCGGGATGAGATCGGGCTTTCAATCGATGAATATACAATAAACACGCTTGCCAATACACATTCCTCGAGGGGTCTTGATCGTGAGTTTTTTTTGCTTTCCGTTTTCTGTTCTAATTTTCCCATCCTGATTTAGAGCGTGGATGATCGTTTCGTGATCATGGAATTCTGCTCGGAGACGGTCTCCTGGGATGAGTAACTCGGTGCGTCCCTTGTGATGTCTGAGAAACCCCGCGCAAGACTCGAAAACCTTGATTTGTACGGGCTTGATTGGGTCGGGCAATTCGATGAGCCCGTCCCGATGCTGCTCGACATAGGATCGAACGCGTCCGATCGGTGAGATCGAGGCGGCGAGGCCGCCAGCCCCCGTGAGCGGCAAGATTGCGTCGATCATCGCCGTCGGCGAGCCCCATGCCTCCCGGAACACGCCCCATGCACTGGCGAGACCGCTCGCAGCCGCTACTAGGGCTAGCGTCTTCTTCACGCGAGCCGAACCGGGAACGTCAGCCAGGGCTTGCCGAGCACGAGCGATGTCCCTCGCTATACGGCGCTGAAGGCGATCCTCATCACGATTGGCTCTTTGAACCAGCTTGGCCACGAATTTTCGAGCCGGCGTGCCCCAGCATTCGTCAGCAGCGGCCTGCATCGCCTCGATGGCGTCTCGAGCGCTCGCGTAACCCGGAGGCACCGTGTCGAGCACGCCGTACGGCCGATCGGGCGCGAGCATGATCGTGATCAGACGCGAATGCATCGCGCGGATCCTGGCATTCTCTCCATTGACCAAATCTTTGAGCGGGATATTGGTAGTGCTCAGGATAGCGAGACTCGCGGTTTCCAGTGCGGTTGGATCGCCCATACGCCGCTTGCCGCGATTCGAGCTATTCTTGAAGATTAAATCCTGCAGAAAATCAGAGCGCTGACCGGCCGATGAGCCGACCAAATTGGCCTCGTCGAAGAATACGACGCTGTCGCTACGGAAAGACTTTACTTCATCAAAAGAGTTGAATGTGGCGTCAAGGCTCTCCCCACCCCCTACGTCACTGTCGGGGTCGCCAGCCCAGACCGAAGACGCCAGCACGCCGATCGCGGATTTACCCGTTTCCTGATCACCGACTAATTCGGCTTGCGGATTTAGTTGGCCGCGGGCGATGAAGCGGAGCAATGGGCCTACGAGGGCGAAGGCTAGCGCGAAGTGAGCGAGGGCTTGCTGCCGGACGAAGGGATCAACTCTCTTCTGCCAATCCGCCAGGGTGCCCCGGGGCTTGAACCGTCGGTCCGGTTCGAAAGCGAAGATGATCTCCCGGCCATCGCCTTTCGGAGAGATGACCGAACCGTCGCCGAATACGAAGTGGTTTTCAAGCCAGCCTGGGCGTGTGGCGACCAGTGCGTCACGGAAGGTGGCATGATCTTCGATCTCCTGTTTAAACGCGGTTTGGGATCGCGGCGTCAATACGCGCGCGTTGATCGCGGCGAGGCGACCGAATACCCGTGCCTGTGCCGTAACAAGGTCGGCCACCGCGAACCAGATAGAGCGCTTGTCGGTCCCATAGCGAAACCAGTTTGCGCCATGCTGATCTTGAACGGCATCGAGAATGCGCGGACCGCTGTGCACCGGGGTGTATTTTGTCCTGACTAGATCGGGACGCTGACGGGGGCCTTTAGGATCACGGGATCGCCGCTGACGAGCCGGGCGCTTCCGGATGGACGAAGTCATCTCGTATCTTTCCTGCCCGTTTTTGTGTTGCTTAGACTGTCCCACCGACCCACCTGTCCCACCTTTTGCGGCGCCCGCGTGTTAATTGGTATGCGTGCGTGGTGCAGTGTTGCTGCCGCTGCCCTCGAAATCTCCCCCCTCATCCTCCGCGTTGCCCTCAACCGACCCCTCGACGCCCTCAAACCGCCCGTTGAGAGCCTCTGGCGGCCATCCGCCAATTTCACGCCCTCGACCCTCGACGACTGTGCCCGCCGTCACGGCGCACGAGTCGCAGCCCGTCGCGCCCGCGAACGAGGCGCATACCGTGTAGGATCAGGCGGCGCTGCAGGGGCCAGCGATCGAGGAACAGCGCGGCTTCTACGGCCGCCCCGGCCGGCAGGGCTTGGGGCCGTGTGTTTGCTCGGCCAGTGGCGTCGATGAAACCGGAGCGTTTGTAGAACGCCGGTTTCAGCGCGTAGCTGAACACCTTTGCTCGCCCTGCCCTACTGACTTTCTGGAAATGGAAAGGCCGCGGAGCGGACGGCTCGCCGCGGCAGCGGGCTCGGATCGCTGCCCGCAGAAGCTTCGAATCCGCCGCCTCGATCAGCAGGTACAGATGGACCACCCAAACCGGCGTGCCGTTCTCGAAGGTGTTCAGGGAAACATCGACGCCCCCGAACGCCGTGATGCCCGGCAGGGCGCGTTGTAGGGCCCGCAGGCGGCTCGCGATGAACCGCCTGAGGTCGAACCCCGCCAGGCCCCCGAGCGGGATCACGCCGCCCCGTGGGACCCACGAGATCCGCAGCAGGGGGCGATCCTTCGGAAGGCCCACATTAGCTGCCCGGATCAGGATCTTGCGCTCCTTGCGCTGGCACACCCGGCAAGCCCCGGAGCCGCACCGCCGGTCCCGGAAGCATGCCCCCAAGCGTTTCGACAGTTCGGAGGCCCCTGGAACGTGGCTGCGCCCGAGCTGGCCGGCGAGGGTTTCCCGCTCGAGTTTGGCCGCTGGAAAGGTCTCGAAATCGGGCGGCAAGCGGAAGCGATCACCCATCAATCCTGCCCCTTTCAACACGTTCAAGGGTTTTTACGAGGGTTATTGCGGGTGGAGGCTGGGATCATGAGAGCCTCCTGTCGCTGATTTACTGCACATGTCGCTGCGGATGCGCTTCAATGTATTGATTGAGAGCGCGGACGACGTTGGGGACGATCACCTCCTGCGGAACGTTGAGCAGCCAGCCTGAATCGTAATCGAATCGGTCGAATATCACCGACTGCCAGCCGCGGTTGCTGACACTGCGATCCCAGCCAATGATCGAAATTTGCTGGTTGAGAGTGTCTCCGCCACCATCGGAGTATATCCGGCAGCTGAAAACCTGGATGCGCCTTAAATAGCGTACCGAGAGATAGACATAGTGCCGGTGGGATTGCACCCACACGTCAATCGCCTCGCTCGCTACGAATGCGCCGCGAATGCTGTCTCGATCATACTTGAGGTGTCCATACCTCAAGACGGCACCCATTAAGCGCGGCAATATCACGGCGAGAGCGGCTTCCCGATTACGCCCCATCGCGACAGCCTTTTTTTGTATATCATTGAGACGCGCGCTTATCGACATGAGTGCTCCAAACCACAACAAGGACCAGACGCGATTGGATATTGACTGCAGATCTATTTGTTCAAGCAAATTTCTATGCTTCGATCGGATTTAATTTCAATGTTAAGTCTGGATGTATTATGACATGTTTGCAAATTAATTAGCATAGAATTTTGAACTGACTTTGATTTACTGATTTTGTTATCTACATATTGACTTTCGACTATCGTAGCATCCGGCTGTAGGAATAATTCGTCAGATTTACTGATACCTTTGAGCAGCTGATCCACAGTTCGCGTGCTAGCATGCGAATTAGTTGTGCTGCGGGCCGCCTGCCACCAAGCCTCAGTCAGTCGTGTGACTGGACATGGAAGATCGAACTGCCAACCCCGCGTGATCACGCGATGCAGTCCCTCAAGCATTCTGTTGAGGACGCCAGGCATCTCGTTCGCATAAATCTCCGGAAAGAGGTTGTTATTGACCTCACCGTCGCCGAAATGCCGCTCGAACGGCAGCACGATCAGCCGGCGGCGAAATCCCCGCTCCCCATCGACGAGGCGCGGCACGTGATTGGTTACGATAAGAGGAACAGCGCTTGACCTGAAGGTGATGGGCTCGCGGAATTTGCGGTCGCCCGTCATGGTGGTGGCTTCGGCCATCTGCTTGAGAAGACCGTCTGGCAGGGTGGTGCCAGCAGCCATGTCGGGATCGAGAAACAGCGCCTTATCGGCCAAGCTGGCAACGACGAAGCGGCTGCCGGTGAGATCCCCGACCGGCATCGCCATCACCCGCGAACTACCGAGGACGCGGACGAGGGTCTCGGCCAACGCGCTCTTGCCATCCTGTCCTCGACCGAGGGCGACGATGATCAATGCTCGACGGCGGAGTGGCTGGATCAGGTATCCGGTGATCTCGTGCCAAAGCGCGATGAGGGCGGCGGGGTCGGTCGAAGCCGAGAAGATCTCCGCCAATGCGCGATCGTAACGCGGACAGCGCGCATCAGGGTCGTAAGCGATCGGGAGGCAGTAACGCAAATCCGATCTGGGATCGTGAGGCTGCGGTGTGGTCTTCCCCGTCGCATCAAACCACAACTCGCAGTTCGCCATGTTGATGATTGGAGGCGACTCAGTCTCGCGATCGCGGACCGGGCTTGCGCTCGCGTGGCGCAAGATCGTGATGAGCTCGCGAATCTGTGCGGGAACTCGCTGGCGCGTTGAGCCGCCGCGTAGGATGTAGGGAAGCACAATCCGACCGAGTTGTTCTTCAGACAAGCGTACCCAGTGTGTTCCTCCGAACCACTCAAACGCGCCGTCAGTGAAGGTCAGGTGGGCACCGCCCGCGAACTCGGCGTCGAGCACGATCTGCGTGAGGTCAACTATCGAGTTCAATGCTGCCTGGTGGGACGACGATACCAATAGTCGCGGCGTATCGACGACCAACCGCTTTGGGTCAGCGCGCTTAATGAACGGTTCGCTGATGGGATACTTCGTCATGGCCCGCCCGACAGCAGTTGCGAACACGGGCTCTCTGCGGACCGTCACTAGAACGATCTGTCAGCAACCCGCACAGCCGAGGCGAACCTCGACCCAAGAATGCATTGCTATCGGCTCGCCAGCGCCTCCAGACCGGAGCTCATGTGCGTGACGGGCTACTACAAGATTTAGCGCGCCCCTTTGGCTTTGGCAAGCGGAGGCCCAAGTTCTTATGGCTACGCTTTCCCTAGAAGACGGTAGAAGTGTTGATGTTCGACCGGCATTCGGCCAACCTGACCAATGCCGAGCTCAACCAGGAGGCCGCGAACTCGCAGGCACTGTCGACGCGTCAGTCGATGGGCATCTCGGCGCTCTCCCTAGCCAATGCCGCGCAGGTGGGTATGCTCCAGTTCCTGCGGTAACCATCAGCATCGTCGATGACGCGGCGGCCGAGTAGGCGCCCACCCGACGCGCTCGCCGACAAAGGTTCTCATGGCTGAGCTTACAACACCAACCGCGTCAGTCCGCAGGCTGCCAGCGCCTTCACCAGCATTGTGAAGCCGACGAGCGAGCCAGCCCTCTACTCCTCCCAGTTGACCTCAAACCGCCCCTCGTCAGCCTCAAATCAACCCAAGATCGCTTCAACTGCCACATCCTCCACCCGCCCCCAGCACGAATAAATATTGCGACCTCATCGCCGGGGTGCCGCCGTTTCGTGGGGACCAACTGCCCTGCAGGAGAACCAAATCGGCAAAGCGCTGGCGGTCGAGCCAGAGGTGAACCTGAGTGGCGAAGGGCTCGGGGATCCGGTGGTGTTCCCGCAGCCGCTTGGGTTTGCCGTCGATCAGCACCACCGGCTTGCCGGGCCAGTACGCCTTCGCAAGATAGAAAAACTGCCGGATCCGATCGCGAACTCGTTCACGTCGCACTGGGGAGGCCCTTGAAGCCGATTTCACGTAGCTCTGGATCTTCGACGCGCGCAGCCCCGCCGCCATCGCAGCTGCCTTAGCCACCGTCGTGACGACGTGGAAGTGAATCTGGTAGATCCCGCTGCGGGGCTCGTACTCACCGTGCAGCACCGCGAATAGGGGGCCTGGGATCGCGCTCACCCCCGCCCGGTTCAGATGCTGGAGGAACTGCCGCTTCAGCTGTGCGGCGGTGACCGTGTCGAGCGTTGCCGGACTGTAGGCCCAGCCCGCGTAGATCACCGTGACGGTGCGAAGCGCGTCGTCGGCAAAAGGTGCGAATGCATCGAGCAGATGGCTGTTCAGACCGATCCGGATGTTGCGCATCTTCAAAGATGAGGCCAGGGTCATCGGCGAGAACGGGTTCGTTAGGCCGGCCTCGAGCCGCGTGGCGAGGTCGCTGGCGGCGTTCCGATCGATCGCCGGCGGCATCACCCTGGGGACATGCTGTTTGGCCACCCAGAGGCGGTCCTTCAGGTTCAACCAGCCGGTCGGACCGGGCGTGCTGAGGACCCGGCGGATCCGTCGGGCCCGCAGGGCATCCTCCCTCCGGGATTTTTCCTCGGTCTCAAACTGAAATTCAACTATTGGCGGTGGAGCGTCCGTCATATCAATTCACTTCAAAGTCTATCAAATTGCAGGATTATAGATTTAGAACTTAGCAACTCAAGCATATCGGTTTATACAATTGAATTTTACGTGACGGATCGTACCCGCTGTTTGGCCGCTCGGAGCCCTTGATCAAACGTGGCCGGCATCTGAGGCGCCAGCGATGTCGTTTCCGAGTTTCGTCAGGTCGCCCGTGGCCTTTGCCTGCGCGATGGAAGCGCAGAGCTCGCCAGCCTGATGGTCCTCGATCACCACCCGGACCGCCTCTTTCCGCTTCCCGTCGACGAGCACCGCCACCTGAACCTCGTAGACCGGCGTCTTCGGGGTTTGGTCGCCCTCGAACTCGTCTGGGGCCGTGGCCTTCAGCGCGGCTCGGATCTTCTTCGCCTGGACCTCGGCATCGGCCAGGTCGATCCCGCTGGCCCACTCGCGGTAGCGCTCGACCGTCACCCCTTCCGCTTGGGCAACCACGAGGAGCGAGGCGAGGGCAGAACAAGCCTTCCGCTGCTCGGTCGTCCCAGGCTTGGCCGTGAGTTGGACAGCGAGGAGCTCGGGCTTCTTGGGCGAGGGTGCCCGCTGCCGCAGGTCCGGCGGGAAGCGATCGATCGCCAGTTTGATCGCCGCGTCGCCGCCCGCCCGCAGGGCCTTGAGCAGCTCATAGGCTGTCCCGGTCATCTCGACTCGCTGGTCCCGGCGGTTCGCGAAGAAGCCCGTCCCATCGAAACCCACGCTCCGCTCGATGGCCTCGACCAGGGCTGGCGGAACGGGCGCCTCGGGAGTCGGTTCAGCGTCGGTTGTTTCGGTCTCCACGAAACAGGGAGGGTTCAACGGCCGCTCGGCTAAATCCGTCTCCGCGAAATTACTTTGTCCCGCCTGGGTCGTCGATGCCGTTTCGGGCAGAGCGTAACAGGAAGTTAATAACGGACCTTTCCCAAGACGCTTGGGTGAACTCTGTTCAGCTTGGGCGGCGCTATTCCCACCCGCCAACGGCGGAGGTTTCCGGCTCTTTGTCGTCTCGACGAGAACCGTCTTGTTACAAAGCTTGTGGCGCGATGAAGATCGAGACATCTCAACGTCCCCGATCGCTGGTGCTGGTGCGAAGGCTAGCGTTCTCATCTGCGATCACGTCTGAAAGACGGTAGCGAACCGACCCGTTCAGCTTCAAGAATACGACACCAATACCGCTAACGCGATGATTGCGGAGGGTTTTGACCGACTTTTGTTGCCGCCGGGCCAGGTCCCACTCGGTTAGCAGGACCTCGTTGGCACCACAAACAGTGCAGATGTTCCGCTCCGTGAGCGCCGAAACCGGATCACCTAACGGGTCATCGCAAGACAATACTGTCTTTGCGCGTGAGCGCGATCCAATTGTAGTATGCTTGTTCATCACCGCCCGCCCGATCACAGTTGCAAAGGCAAGCGGGCACCTGACCGTCAGGAACGACGATCAGCTACATACTCACCAAGCCGAGAAGAGCCTCGGCGGCAAAAATCGCTGTGAATCGGCCAACTCGCGCTCTCCTCACGGGAGCGTTTCAGCGCTGCAGGCTGCGGTTACCGTAGGGGAGCAATTTCAGCACGGCAACTACAAATCGTCCGTCGAACAGCTACGCTTTGCTCATGAGCCGGTTGAGATGCTCGCCGATCAGTTCGTTGGCGGCCTTGAGTGGATCGGCAGCGAGATGGGCATAGCGAGCCGTGGTCGCCGCCTGGGTATGCCCGAGGAGGGCGCCGATCATCGGTAACCCGAGACCAGCGCCAGCCCCGATCGAGGCGAAGGAGTGCCGGAGATCATGCAGTCTGACGTCGTCGAGGCCGGCCTGCGCCCGAACGCACCGCGACGGTTTCTCCAGGTTGACGAGGTGCGCGCCGATCTTCTGCCCGACGATGACAAACGGGTTGTCGAGCGCCCGGGGCAGCGAGGCCAAGATTCTAAGCGCCGGTTCACTCAGGTGGATCTCCTTCGCCCCGGTCTTGCTGTCGGGCAAGCTCAGGCACGCCCGCTCGCGGTCGACCCAGCCCCAGCGAAGGGTCAGGATCTCGCTGAGCCGTGCGCCTGTGAGCAGCAGCAGGCGGATCGCCGCCAAGGGGTAAAGCGAGACACCGCCGTCACGCTCGAAATTATCGAGGGCTGCCCCGAGCCGCTGCAGCTCAACCGCCGAGAGATACCGCCGGCGCTTCTTCTCGCCGAACCGCTCGATCCCGAGGCAAGGGTTGCGCTCACCGCGCCGGCCCGACCACGCGAACATCTTCGAGAGGAGGGCTAGGGTCCGATTGGCTTGGTAGGGGGTCGCCCGATACTCGACGTGAAGGCGGCGCACGTCCTCGTGCGTGACGTCCTCCGCCCGGCGTCGTCCGAGATACGGCTTGACGATGCGGTTCACGAGCCGCTCATACTCGCGGTGCGTGCTGCCCTTGTTCTTGGCCGCCACGTGCTCGCCGAGGAACAGGTCGGCCAACTCAGCGACGGTCGGGGCGACGCGATCAGTCACCTTCTTCCTGGCCGGATCCTCGCCTGCGGCGACCAGCCCGAGCAAGCGTTTCGCCTCGCGTCGAGCCTGATCGGCGCTCCAAGGCGAGCCGTGCTTGCCGATGGTGAACCAGCGCTGCTGGCCGTGGAGACGGTATTTCAGACCGTAGACTCGATCGCGACGCTGGCAGCGCACGCCGAACCCTTTGAGTTCGGCGTCCCAAAGGGTTTGCCCTGGGAGGATCATCTCGACGGCGGTTTTGGTGATGCGCTTGGCGTCTGGCATGGCTGGTAGCTAGGGCCCGAACTAGCAACCATCCTAGCGGGACGAGTGGGTCTCGCCAAGGTAAAAACGGGTAATCAGATCCCAGAGCGCGAGTAACAGCGGGTCTATCGGGAATGAGGCGGGACACAAAAACTTCAAACTCTTAATCAGCGGGTCCTAGGTTCGAACCCTAGTGCGCCCACCAAGCCTGACAGGCATCTGGCAGTCCGTCGCCGGGCCGCAGCGAATTCCAAGCAAGCCGATAGTATCCGCGACTGAGATCGTCGTGCGTCAGGGCGGTAGGACCCACCTCCGACCGGGTGCACGCGCGCTCGAACGCGGAGCGGGCCGCCCGTCCCTTCGCAGGCGGCGTCCTCGCGGCGTCAGGAACTGACGACCGTCGCGCGGTGATTCCCGACGCGGCGTGGCCGAGGGTTCGAGATCGAGCGCAAGCTGTCCGGCGCCTATGCCGGCAACGCGACGCCCCGTCTCGCCGCGCAGACCGATGTCCGGGAACACCGGTCCGATCCCCCCGCGATCCGTAGCGGGAGCAATCCTTTCGTCCTGCCGGCGCGGCCTGCGGAGGCGCTTCGAGCACCCGCAGCGTTTTCGGCATTCCACGCATGCTCCAGCCGCCGCGGAGTTGGTGGGCAGCACCCGATTTGCACGATAGCGCACGTCATCCGGCTTCCCCGCAGGCTTGCTCTCGGCAAGACTGCAGCGGAACAGCGATGACAATAGATCCGATGGTTCTCCTCACCGCGCCGCAGAGATCGCAACGGGCCGCGGGCCTAGTCATCCGGCATCGCTGCGGCAACGTCGAAGATCGCGTCGGGAGGCGGCTCCGCGGCGCCGGCCACGTCCGCGTACCGGCTGCGGTAGGCACTCGGATCTGTCCCGTAGGCGGCCGTGAAAGCGTGCGAGAAGTAGCTTCGGCTGGCGTATCCGACACTGGCGGCGATGACCTTCACCGGCATGGGCGACGTCGTCAGCAACCGTGCCGCGAGGCGCATCCGGACCCGGTGCAGGTACGCGATCGGCCCCTCGCCGAAGGTGGCGGAGAACTGCTCGGCGAAGGCGGACCGGCTCATCCCGCACAGCGCGGCGAGGCTGTCCACCGTGTGAGAGGTGCCCGGGGCGTCGAGGAGCGCCGCGACGGCGGGCACGAGCCGCGGATCGCGCAACGCTTCGAAGATGGGCGATTGCGTGCCGCGCTCCCTGAGATGGACCCGCAGCAGGATCGCGAGACACTGCTTCATCAGGGCGCTCGTCACATCCTGCGTGCCGAGCCCGGGCTGGACCAGTTCCTCGATCATGAAGGCGAAGGCGTGCCGCAGCCGGCCGTCGTCCGAGAGGTCCTCCACCAGCGCGCCGTGCAGGCGGTCGAAGAGGCCGAGCGCGCCGGCGTACCGCGCCGAGATCGCGCCGCAGGCCAGCAGGATGTCGCGGCTTCCGTCGCCGGCCGTGAGCGCGACGAGGCCATCGGGCCGCACCCGGAGGGCGTCGCCGGCTGTAACCGCATGACGAGCCCCCGCGAAACCAAGTGAGTGAGGAACGCCGCGCGGTGGGATCACCATGCAGTTCGGCCCGAAGGAAATCGGCGACTGGTCACCGACCACAATCGTGCCGGTGCCCGCGAGGACGTAATGGATGAGCAGTGCGTCATCCAGACCTTGCTTGTGCAACCTCCAGCCAGACTGGATCTCGCACAGGGCGAAAGCGTGAACCTCGACCGCCAAGGTCGAGAGCAGATTTGCCAATATGGTCTTCGACATCTTACCTTTCGGAATGAGCCTCGAAAATATCGGTGAAGACCGGCGCTGAGCGGCAAGATCGATCAGGGGTTTGCATCATGGTTCGGCATGAGCTCGGGATATCTGACGGCCGCGCGGATGCCGGCCGGACGCCTGATCGTCGTCGGTCCGGACATCGGTGATGTCGGAGTCGCCGGGCGCAGCGAGAACCGTGCCGCCGCAGCCTAAGGCCCTGCTCGGCCGGCTGCATCCCTGGCCGGTGCGGATCATGCACTGGACGAACGCCGCCGCGATGGTCGTGCTGATCGGCTCCGGCTGGGGTATCTACGACGATTCCGTGATCCTCCACGGCGTCTATTTTCCCAAGGCGATCCGGATCGGTTCCTGGGCGGCCGAGAGCCTGCTCTGGCACTTCGCCGCCATGTGGGTGCTGGCCGCCAACGGCGCCGCGTACCTGATCTACGGTCTCGCGACCGGACGCCTGCGCGAGCGCCTCTTGCCGATCCGCCCCCGCGATATCGTCCTGACGGTGCGCGACACGCTGCGGCTCAAGCTCGCGCACGAGGACCTGACGACCTACAACGCGGTCCAGAAGATCCTCTACATCGTGGCGATCCTGGCCGGCATCAGCCAGGTCGTCAGCGGCCTGGCGATCTGGAAGCCGGTCCAGTTCTCCGGCCTCGTCGCCCTCCTCGGCGGCTTCCAGGGTGCGCGCCTCGTCCACTTCGCCGGCATGGCAATCCTGGTCGGGTTCCTGGCCATCCACGTCGCGCTCGCGCTGCTGGTGCCGCGGACGCTGTGGGCGATGCTGACCGGAGGCCCAGTGCGCCGGCCATCGTCGCCCGGGCCGCTGAAGGAGGCTGTCCGATGAGGTCGCCCTTCCGCCCCAGCGTGGTGCCGGATGCCGGCATCCTCGATGACCATCGCCCGCTGGTCAGGCAGATCGAGCGTCGCGGTCTCCTGCGCGGAGGGCTGTCGCTAGGCGCGCTCACGATGCTGACCGGCTGCGACGTGACCGACACCAGCGCGGTCGGGCGGGCGCTCCGGGCCGTCTCGGACTTCAACGACGGCGTCCAGGCCGCCCTGTTCGATCCTCAGAAGCTCGCGCCCGAATACCCGGCCTCGCAGGTGCTGAAGCCGCCGCGCTTCAACGCCTATTACGACGTCGAGGACGTGAAGCCGGTCGATGGCGACGCCTGGCGGCTCGAACTCGGCGGCCTCGTCTCCGACAAGAGATCCTGGACGCGTCGCCAGATCGCGGATCTGCCCGAGCGCGAGATCATCGTCCGCCACGTCTGCGTGGAGGGCTGGGACTACATCGGGCAGTGGTCGGGCGTGCCCCTGCGCGCCTTCCTGGAGCGGATCGGCGCCGATCTCACCGCCAAGTACGTCGCCTTCAGGACCGCGGACGACTACCCGAGCAGCATCGACATGGCCAGCGCGCTGCACCCCCAGACGTTGCTCGCCACCCGATACGCCGGCGAGACCCTGCCGGACCCGTACGGCTATCCGCTGCGCCTGCGCACCGCGGTCAAGCTCGGCTACAAGAATCCGAAATGGATCACGGCGATCGAAGTCACCAATGCCTATCCCGGTGGCTATTGGGAGCGCCGGGGCTTCAACTGGTTCGCCGGCCTGTGACGGCGCGCGCGCGTGCCGCCCACCTGCTCGCCCTGGTGCTCGCCACCTCGGCGCAGGCGCAGACGGCGGGCCCATCGCCGGCCCCGGACCACATGCCGAAGCCCGGTATGACCGCCCCCGAGATGGCCGGGCGCGCGGCGAACCGCTTTCCCCAGCCGGTGCGCGTCGGCGATCTCGCCGGGCGCCTGCTGCTCCAGCCGGAGGAGGCACAGCCCGTCCTCGCCCGCGTGACGGGGCTGGTCCGCGGCGCCGACGGCGGGCCCGCATTGGTCGTGCGCCTCGACGGCACGCTGGGGCTGGGCTGGCTCGGCCTGAGATGGGTCGACTGGCGCGGTTTCGGATCGCGCTCGGTGGCCGTGCCCGCCGAGGCGGTGGCGGTCCTTGGCGAGCACGTCGCCCTCATGGGGCTGACGCCCGAGCGCCTGCACGCCTTGCCGACCTTCACGCCCGGCTCCGCCCCCGAGATCCCGCCGGACGAGACGATCCGCCTCGGCATCGTCCGGCCCTTCCACTGAGCAGCGCAGGAACTCCGGAGATGGCACGAGGCGCGAATTCCGGGACAGCCGCGACCTGCGCGATCGGCGTGATGGCCAAGGCGCCGCAGAGCGGCCGCTCCAAGACGCGGCTGTGCCCGCCGCTCACCCCCGATCAGGCCGCGACCCTGAGCGCCGCCTTCCTGCGCGACACGACCGGCAACATCCGGGAAGCGGCGCGCTCCGCGCCCATCGCCGCCTACGCGGCTTTCGCGCCGCCGGGCGCCGAGACGATGATCGCCCCCCACCTCGCGCCCGGGACGGAGCTCCTGCTGGCGGACGGAAGCCGTCCGGTCCCCGGGGGCGTCGAGGGCTTCGGCCGCTGCCTGCTTCAGGCTCTCGAAGCCATGCTCGACCGTGGCCACCCGGCGGCCTGCGTGCTCAGCTCCGACGTCCCGACGCTGCCGACGCGCCTGCTGGTCGAGGCGGCCCGGATTCTGCTCGCACCGGGCGAGCGGGGCGTGCTCGGCGCCTGCGACGACGGCGGCTACTACATCCTCGGCCTGAAGCGGGCCCATGCCCGCCTGTTCGCCGACATCGCGTGGAGCACCGACACCGTCGCCGCCGCGACCCGGGCCCGGGCCCGGGACATCGCCCTCGATCTCGTCGCGCTCGAGCCCTGGTACGACGTGGACGACGCGGCCGCGCTGGCGCGTCTCGCGACCGAGACCGCCGGCTCCGCGGCCCCGGCGACCCGCGCCGTCCTGGCCCGTCTCGCGCGTGGTTCCGAAGCGGTGTCGGCGTGATCCGGCTCCTCGCCGGCCCGTCCGGCCGCCTCACGCTGCTCGGCCTGCTGCTGGCAGCCATCAACATCGGCGCCCTGGCGATCCACATCCCGGGTGCCGACACCGTCGGCTCTGCGGCCCGTGCCAACGTCTTCGTCGGCGTGATCGCCATCGGCCTCGTCGTCTACCTGGTCGCCGTGCGCCTCGTGCTGCGGGAGCGGCTCCCGCGCCCGGCGCTCTGGACGATCCTCGGCATCGCCGTGGCGATGCGCGCCGCGCTGCTGCCGGAGCCGCCGTTTCTCTCGAGCGACCTCTACCGCTACGTCTGGGACGGACAGGTTCAGGCCGCCGGCATCAACCCCTACCGCTACATCCCGGCCGACCCGGCCCTGGAGCGCCTGCGCGACCCCGCGGTCTACCCGCTGATCAACCGTAAGGATTACGCCCGGACGATCTACCCGCCCGCGGCCCAGCTGATCTTCGCCGCCGTCGGGCAGGTGTCGCGCAGCGTCATCGGGATGAAACTCGCGATGCTGGGCTTCGAGGCCCTGGGCATGCTGGCGATGCTCGCCGTCCTGCGCGGCGCCGGCCTGCCTCCGGCCCGGATCCTGATCTACGCCTGGAACCCGCTGGCCCTGTGGTCCTTCGCGTGCGACGGGCACGTCGACGCCGTGGCGATCGGGCTCCTCGGCCTGGCCCTGCTGGCCCGCACCCGTCGCCGCGAAGGCCTCGCCGGCGCGCTGCTCGGGGCCGCGACGCTGGTGAAGGTGCTGCCCCTAGCGGTCGCGCCCGCATTCGTGCGCGGGGGGCGCCTGTGGCTGCCGATGCTCGCCGGCTCGGCGGTGATCGCCGTCCTATACCTGGCCTATCTCGACGCCGGCTGGGGTGTCTTCGGGTTCGCCGGGGCCTACGGCGCCGAGGAGGGATACGACACCGGGGCCGGCTACTGGCTGCTCGCGGGGCTCGGCCATCTCGGCCTCGCCCCGTCGAGCCTGCTGCGGACCTACCTGATCTGCGCCGGCCTCACGCTCGCCGCCCTCGCGCTCCGGATCGCCTTCGGCCGCAACCGGCAGACGGAGCCCGACGCCGCCGCGCTGTGCCACGGCGCGGCGATCCTGGCCGCGGCCGCGACCTGCGCGGCCAGCCCGCACTACGCTTGGTACTATGCCTGGCTGGCGCTGCCCGCCGTGGTCGCGCCGGTCCCGGCAGCGATCTGGCTCGGCTCGGCGCCGATCCTGTTCCTGATCGACCCGTTCAACGACCGGTTCCTGTGGCCGTCGCTGGTCTTCGCGCCCGCGATTTTCCTGACCGTCCGCGCGCTCTGGCAGAGCCGGGCTGCCGCCACGGCCGCCCTTTCAGAAGGAACCGTCTGATGTCGGCATCCGCCACGCTCAAGGATCCGCGCCGCTATTTCGAGGAGGTCGGCGCCGATCGTGCGTCCGAGGCCTCGGGCCCACCGGTCTGCCTCTATCTGGAAGTCACGAACCGCTGCAATCTGCTCTGCGAGACGTGCCCGCGCACCTTCGAGACCCTGGAGCCCCCGGCCGACATGAGCTGGGCGCTGTTCACGCGCATCGTCGACCAGGTGCCGGACGTCGCCCGCGTCGTGCTGCACGGGGTCGGCGAGCCGATGCTGGTGAAGGCGTTGCCGCGCATGGTCCGCTACCTGAAGGACCGCGGCACCTACGTCCTGTTCAACACCAACGGCACCCTGATGCAGCCGCGGCGCTTCCAGGAGCTGATCGACACCGGCCTCGACGAACTGCGCGTCTCCCTCGATGCCGCCGATCGGGACTCATACCTGAAGGTGCGCGGCAAGGACTATTTCGACCGCATCGTGCGCGACGTCGGCAAATTTGTCGCCTACCAGAAGTCGACGGGCGCCACGACGCCGCGCGTCTCGCTGTGGCTGACCGGCCTCAAGGAGACCGTGGACCAGCTGCCCGCCTTCGTGAGGCTGGCGGCCGAGATGGGCGTCACCGAGGTGCATCTTCAGCGTCTCGTGTTCGACGAGGCCGGTTACGGCATGGCCCGCGCCGACCTGTCGCTCTTCGAGAGCACCCGGGCCGACGAGACTGCCGCCATCGTCGAGGCCGAAGCGGTGGGCCGCGCGCTGGGGGTGACGCTCGATGCCTCCGGCGCCACCGAACCCGGGGTCAGCCTGAGGAAGCAGGACGACCGGGCCTGGACGACCTGCCGCCGTCCCTGGTCGCTGATGTACGTCACCGCCCACGGCCGGGCGCTGCCCTGCTGCATCGCGCCGTTCTCGATGCGGGGCTACGGCAACTACACGCTGGGCGATGCCACCCAGGCGACGCTCCGGGAGATCTGGAACGGCGCGGCCTATCGCGACTTCCGCACGGCGCTCCTCTCCGACGCGCCACCGGGCCCGTGCCGGAACTGCGGTCTGCGGTGGAGCCTCTGACCCGATGCACCCGGCGAGCATCGTCATCCCGACCCTGAACGAGGCCGAGGCGATCGGTTCGGTGATCCGCGAGATCCCGGCGGCCTACGCGTCGGACGTCATCGTCGCCGACAGCGGATCGACCGACGGCACTCAGGACATCGCCCGGGCCGCCGGCGCCCGGGTCATCGACGCCGGTCGCGGCTATGGCCGCGCCTGCGCGGCGGGGGCGGCCGCGGCGGCTCCCGGCAGCCGCGTCATCGTCTTCCTGGACGGGGACGGCGCCGACCGGGGCGATCTCGTGGACGCGATCGCCGGTCCGGTCCTGGCCGGAACGCATGATTTCGTCATCGCCTCGCGCACCCGCGGCGCGCGCGCGCCGGGCTCGATGCTGTGGCACCAAGTGCTCGCCGGCTGGCTCGTCGGCCTCGGCATCGGCCTGCGTTACGGCATCTCCTACAGCGACATGTGCGCCTACCGGGCCATCGACCGGTCGGCGCTGGAGCGCCTGGCGATGCGGGAGATGACCTACGGCTGGAACATCGAGATGCAGATGCAGGCCGCGCGGGCCCGCTTGCGCATCCGGGAGGTGCCGATGCCCTACCGATGCCGGCTGGGAGGCTCGTCGAAGGTCGCGGGATCGCTCGGGGGCACGCTGCGGGCCGCCACACGGATCGGCGCGACCTACCTGCGCGTCGCCGCCACGCCGACACCGGGCGCTTGAGGACGGCCATGGCACTCGACACGGATGCGGCCATGACCGGATGCGCGGGCGACCTGCCCGGCGGACGCGCCGTGGACGACCCGCGCGGGCCTGGGCTTGCGCCGTCCGGGTCCTTCCCCCTGGCGGCATACCTGACCCGCTGGGCCGCCTGCACGCACCACGACCTCGCGGCCTCCGACGCGCAGACGCTTCCGCTCGCGGCGCTGCTGCGCCTGGCGAGCCCCGAGGACCTTCAGCGCTGGCGCACAGTCAAACTGGGCTATGCCGATCCGCGCGGCGCCTCCTGGATGCGCGCGGCCGTCGCCGCCCGCTATGCCGGCCTGGCCCAGGACGACGTGCTGCTCAGTGCCGGCGTCCAGGAAGCGGTCGCCTGCGTCCTGCGCGCGCTGTTGGCCCCCGACGACCACGCGGTCGCGGTGGTTCCGATCTATCAACCCTCGGAGATGGCCGTGACGGGCCTCTGCGCCGCGAGCGGGGTGCCCCTCGACCCCGACCGAGGCTGGAGCCTCGACCTCGACCGCCTCGCCGCCGCGATCCGCCCGAAGACGCGGCTGGTGCTGGTGAACTTCCCCAACAGCCCGACCGGCGCGACCCTGGATCGCGCGTCGCTGGCCGACCTGATCGCCCTGTGCCGCCGGCACGGGCTCTGGCTGGTGAACGACGAGGTCTACCGCCAGACCGACGTCGATCCGGAGCGCGCGGTGCCGCCCGTGGTCGACCTGTACGAGCGCGGGATCTCGATCAACGGATTGTCGAAGGGGTTCGGGCTGCCGGGCCTGCGCGTCGGCTGGGTCGCGTGCCGCGACCGCGGTGTTCTGGACAGGATCCTGGACGTCAAGAGTCTGCTGTCGAGCTGCCTCGCCGGCCCGAGCGAGATCCTGGCGCACATCGCCGTGCGGGCCGAGGCGCGCCTCACGGGCCGGGCGCGGGCGATCGGCCGGCGCAACCACGGCCGCCTGCGCAGCTTGCTCGACCGCCATCCGGCTCTGTTCGAGCCGGACGAACCGCGGAATCTGGCCTTCGCGTTTCCCCGTTTCCGCGGGCCGGCCGGTGCGACGGCGTTCGCGCGGGCGGTGGCGTCCGATGTCGGCCTCCTGGTGCTGCCCTCGGTCCTGTGGCGCTCGTCGCTGGCGCCGCTGCCCGAGGACCACCTGCGCCTCGGCATGGGCCGACACGGCTGCGGCCCGGCCCTCGCGATCCTGGACGAGTACCTTCACCGGCTCGGCCCCCGATGAAAGTCGCCGCGTCCTCGTGCACGTGCGCCCGGTCCAGGGCCGGAACCCGCTCGTCCAGCGCCTCAGAACACGCGGCGGAGGATGAAGAACAGCGTGCCGGCGATCAGGATGGCGGCCGGGAGCGTCATGATCCAGGCAAGCGCCATGTTGCGCACGGTGGACGCCTGGAGGCCGGAGCCGTTGGCCGCCATGGTCCCGGCGACGCCCGAGGACAGGATGTGTGTGGTCGAGACCGGCAGGCCGTAGAGCTCGGCGAGCCCGATCGTGCCGGCGGCCACGATCTCGGCCGAGGCGCCCTGCGCGTAGGTCAGGTGGGTCTTGCCGATCTTCTCGCCCACCGTCACCACGATGCGCTTCCAGCCGACCATGGTGCCGAGCCCAAGCGCCAGGGCGACGCAGACCTTCACCCAGCCCGGGATGTAGCGGGTCCCGTCGTTGAGCAGCTCGGTGTAGCCCTTGAGGGTCTTGGTCTCGGCCTCCGAGAAGGTGGCGCCGGTCTTCGGCAGCAGCCGGATCGCGTCGGCGGCGAGGTACATGTCGTTGCGCACGTTCGACGTCGCCCCGGCCGGGACCTGCTGGAGCGAGCCGTAGTTCTTCACCGACGTCGCGATGTCGGTGGAGAGCGCGGCGAGGGCCCCGTAGACCTCAGGCTTGTTGAGCTCCTTGGCCTTCAACGCCTCGGCGACCATCTTGCGGGCCTGGGCCGCTTCGGGGCGTGATTCACGGCCGGCATGGCCGGCGAACACGGCGCTGGCGGCCTGCGAGGTCTGCACGAAGGCCGGGGTCGCGTCGGCGTTCATGGTGCGGTTGAGCGCGTAGGCGGTGGGGGCGGCGCCGATCAGGATCAGCATGATCAGGCCCATGCCCTTCTGGCCGTCGTTGCCGCCGTGGAAGAACGACACCAGCGTGCAGGTCAGGATCAGCAGGCCGCGGATCCACAGGGGCGGGGGCGCGTCGCCCTTCGGCGCCTCGTAGAGGTCCTTGCGCCGCACGGTGAACTTCAGCGCCAGCAGCAGCAGCGCCGCCATCACGAAGCCGCAGATCGGGCTGAAGGCCAGCGCCTTGAACACGCCGAGCGCCTGGTTCCAATCGACGCCCGAGGTCCCGTCCTGGCCCCCCATGAGCTGGTTGGCGAGGCCGACGCCGAGCACCGAGCCGATCAGCGCGTGGGACGAGGAGTTGGGCAGGCCGAAGGCCCAGGTTCCGAGATTCCAGATGATCGCCGCCAGCAGCAGGGCGAAGATCATCGCGTATCCCGCCCCCGAGCCGACCTGAAGGATCAGTTCGACGGGCAGCAGCGTCACGATGGCGTAGGCCACGGCCCCCGACGAGAGCATCACGCCGAGAAAGTTGAAGGCGCCCGACCAGATCACCGCCACGAGCGGCGGCATCGAGTGGGTGTAGATCACGGTGGCCACCGCGTTGGCGGTGTCGTGGAAGCCGTTCACGAACTCGAAGCCCAGCGCGATCAGAAGGGCGAGACCGAGCAGGACGAAGGCGCCGACAGCCAGAGGTTCCTGATGAACGGCGTTCATGTCGGCGACCAGGCTCACCACCGCGTAGCCGAGGCCGGCCACGAGGACGAGCAGGAAGGCGATGATGCCGCCGGGATGCATGCCGCGGTCGAGCTTGGGCTTCCCCGCTTGTGGCGGAGCCCCCGTCGCGAGGCCGGTAGGGGCTGTGACGGCATCGGACATGGGGGCCACCGCGTGCGTGAAGCGCTGAGCAGGGGCGTTAGGATCCCGACATGACGATGCCGTGACAGTGCTTCCGCCAGGCGGTCAATTTTTCGGTATCGACAGGACGTCGATCGATTGTCTCCGAACGGGATTCATCTGTTATTGCGCGCCTCAGCGGCGTTTATGATTCTATCTCAGCAGCCGTGAACGCAGGCCGGCCCGATAGAAGAGGTTCCAAGACGCTTCAAGCTCGTCGCATCGCGGCGGCGTATGGGGTAGGACGTGACGGCCAGACCGATCGAGGCCCGCAATGTCGAAGAAGCCGATCAGCACGTTTCCCGGCTCGCTGCCGGACCACAAGGACGCGGTGAAGGCGGAAGCCGAGGCCGTCAGCACCAAGATCGATGAGGCTTTTCTGAAGCTCGCCAAGAGGATGCGCGCGCGGGCCGACAAGGCGAAGGGCAAGATGGACCAGACCAGAAAGCCCGAGAAGCGCGCTGTCCTGCTGAGACGCTTCGAGCTCTACGCGGATGCGGCGACCCACCTCGAGGAACGCCTGCCCGAGCGCGACTAAGAGGTCCCCAGTCGGGATGCTCCGCCGGGTGCGGGACGGTCTGGCGGTCGGCCTCGGGGGCAGCTGGCTACCGTGCAGCGCCCGCAGCCATCTCAGGCCGACTGCCGGCCGGCGGGCCGTCGGACCTCAAAGTCGCGCAGACCGGGTCCGGGCCCTCGGATTTCGAGGTCGCCCGCAGCCCCGAGCGCCTGCACGCGTCCGAACAGGACGATGTCGCTGACGCCTTGACCCGGCGGGTCGACCTCGACGCAGAGATGGTGCAGAGCGCGCCCGACCACCTTGACGGCGAGCTCCCAGTCTGCGGACGCCTGGGCGACGAGAACGGGGTCGAAATGCGTCAGCGGAGCCGAGACCAAGCGGCCGTCGCATACCACGCGCAGCGGTGCATTCTCGCGCCTCAGGCGCGCCCAGGCCGCCGCGGCGGCCGCGCACTCGGCGCTCTCGACGGTGCGGCGCTTGTCCTTCAGGCCGGACGCGACGATGTCCTCCGGGCGCATGATCCCGAGCGACCAGGGCATTCGAATGCCGTCCCGCGTGACGAAGTCGAGGGCCGTCGCGTCGATGATGTCGAAGGGCCGGCCGTCCATGCGGAACGCGAATTCGAGGAAGCTCGCCTGCTCGGCGGCGTCTGTCAGGCAGACCCAGTAGACCGGATGCACGCCGGCCGATGTGGCGTCCGCCCAGGGTTCCTCCGCCTCGCGCTGGTCGTCGTAGGGATCGCAGCGCAGGACGGTTCTGATCCACCTCTGGCGAGCATCCGGATCCGGCGGGTCGATCGGGCCGAAGTTCAGGCGGCTGGGGAGCGCGATGACCCGTGCTTCGCAGCCTTGAGACCGAAGGGCGTCGCGAATGGAGTCCGCCGGGCTCACGCCGCCGGTCACGTGGACGGTTTCGGCCTTGACGGACATTCCGGACTCTCCCGCGGCGGGCGGCGTGGACCATGCCGCGATCGGCATCGTCTCACTTTCTGCCCGGTTTGAGCCGGGCGATGAGGATGGGCAAGCCATCGACCGGGCTCGTCACCGGGATGCCGGTTCCAACCGGCGCGCGACGGTCGGGGCTCGCCTTCCTGTGATCGTCGTCTCGCGGTGCGCGCGTCGCATGTTCAGCCAATCCGGCAACGGATCGTCGGGGGCCGGGAAGCGGGAGACGAGGCCCTCAAGCATCGGCGGGGTCGCCTCGGACGGCAGCCTCGATCCGGGCGATGTCGATCCTGCGCATGGTCATCATCGCCTCGAAGGCGCGCCGGGCCGCGGCCGTGTCGGGATTGCTGTTGGCACGCAGCAGCGCCCGCGGCGTGATCTGCCAGGAGAAGCCCCACCGGTCCGTGCACCAGCCGCACTGGCTCTCCGCTCCGCCGTTGCCCACGATGGCATCCCAGTACCGATCGGTCTCCGCCTGATCCTCGGTCAGCACCATGAAGCTGATGGCCGGATTGGCCTTGAAGGCGGGGCCGCCGTTCAGGCCGACGAACGGACGGCCGAGCACGGTGAACGCGACCGTGAGTTCGCCGCCCTCGGTGCCCCCCGATAATCCGACGGGGCGTTCATGGGGGCGCCGACATGGCTGTCCGGGAAGGTGTCGGCATAGAACTGCGCGGCCTTGCGGGCCTCGCCGCGATCGAACCAGAGGCAGGTCGTCAGCTTGTCGGTCGTCATGGCCGGTCTCCCCTCATGGCGCCTGTCGCGGACCGGCGAGGCCCAGCCGATTGCCCTCCGGATCGGCGATGATGGCCGAATAGCTGCCTCCGGGAATGGGATCGGGTCCTCGGAGCACCGTGCCGCCGCTCTCGCGAACCGTCCCGAGTGCGGCATCGATATCCGGTACGTGGATGTACCAGTTCCACCGGGCCGGGGCGCCCGTCGCTGCGCTCGACATCACCGCGCCGGGGCGCAGGTCGCCGCGCCCGATGAAGGCGTACGCGCCCATCGCGCCCATCGGCATGGCCCCGAGCTTCTCCCAGCCGAACAGCGCGCCGTAGAACCCGATTGCCGCATCGGGATCGGGGGTTGCGAGTTCGATCCACACGCCGTGGCCGAGGGTCGGCGCCGTCCCGAGGGGCACCGGGCCGAAGGCGCGGGTCTCCCCCGGGCGCGCGGCGCTCATCACGGCGAAGACCACGTCCTGCGGGTCGCTCACCATGGCGAAGCGACCGACATGCGGGATATCGACCGGCCCGAAATGGATCCGGCCGCCGAGATCCATCACCCGGGACGCCAAGGCGTCGACATCGCGGGTCGCGAGGTAGACCGCCCAACCGGGAAAGCCCGGGGCTTCGGGCATCGGCCGCCGGATCCCGGCCACGGGTATCCCGTCAGCCTCGGCGATGCGGTAGCCGCCATGCTCGGGCATCGGCGAGGCGGCGACGCGCCAACCGGCGACCGCTTGGTAGAAGGCCTGGGCCGCGTCCGGGTCGGCTGCGTTCAGCTCGAACCAGATCGGTGTTCCCTCGACGACGGGCATCGGGCGTTCCTCCGTGACGACGGGTGCTGTGGCCGCCTCGCGGCGACATCGCGGGCCTCGCTTTACCCAAGCTTGCATCCTCGGTTACACAAAGCAACCATGCAGTCAGATAAAATAACTTGTGATCTCTCTCCGCCACGGGAGCGCCGGTACGACGATGCCTGCGGCACCGCCCTCGCCCTGGAATTCATCGGCGAGCGCTGGTCGCTGCTGATCATGCGCGAGCTGGTCTACGGCCCCAGGCGCTTCGGCGAGATCCGGCTGAACCTTCCGGGCATCAGCGCGAACGTGTTGACCCAGCGTCTGGGGAGCCTGGAGGAGGCGGGGATCGTCCTGCGCCGTCGGTTGCCGTCCCCGGCCAACGTGCAGGTCTACGATCTGACGGATTGGGGCCGCGACGCCGCGCCGTTGATGCGGGATCTCGGTCGCTGGGCCGCGCGCTCCCCACGTCATGACCCGCGCCTGTTCATGTCGGCCGCGTCGGCCATGATGTCGCTGCAGGCCCTCGTCGATCGCGCGAAGGCCGCGACGTTGCCCGTCGCGGCCGCCTTCCATTTTCCCGGCGAGGATTTCGTCGCCACGGTGGCCGGCGGCGAGATCCTGGTGAGCCGTGGCGTCATGGCGGCGCCGGACCTCGCCTTCACCGGCGACACACTCGCCATGCGCCGCACGATCTACGGCAAGGCGCCCCTCGCCAGAGACGGCGCGGGCGGCACGCTCGCCTTCACGGGCAAGGCCGCTCTGGCGCACTCCTTCGTCGACCTGTTCGCCCTACCCGCTAAAATTCCCTGAGGAGCAGCGTCACGGCTTTGATCGTTCTTCAGCAACGTGCCTTCGCCGGCGCACTGCCGTGCGCCCCGCGGCCGACCGCCATCGCGCGTCCCCATCACCCGTTTGGAGCCGCTGCCTCGATGCCGGGCGCATGGGCCGATTCAGGTTCGGTCCGGGATATCCAGATCGAGGAGGGCGGAGCCCAGTCCCTTGCCGTGCGCGTCGAGCGCCAGCGAGCGGGTCACGCCGCCCCCAAGGGCGCCCGTCATCACGAAGTTCAGCGCCCCGATCTTCGGCAGCGCGTAGCGGACGACCTCGCCCGTCACGATCTCGCGGAAGTGCTCCTGCACCCGCCTGGCCGTGACATGCGCTTCGAGATGGCCGTAATCCGCCATGTCGTAGGCGATCAGCGCGATGTTCGACGTGTTGCCCTTGTCGCCCGTGCGGGAATGGGCGAGCGCGCGCAGCTTCATGATCCCGTCTCCCGATCTCAGGCGTCCACGAAGTCGACGCGCGGCCGTGCGAGCGCGGCCGGGACCAGCACCGATTGCACGGCCACCACCTCGCGGGCCGACTTCCAGGCACCCCCGCCGCCCGCCGGACCGTTGGTGTAGAGCGTCTCGACCTCGTTTCCGATCCGGACCGCCTCGGCGTACGTCTCGGTCCGCCCGGCCACGCGGAGCCGGACCTCGTAGGGCTCCCGCCCGGCCGACAGCGCCTCCCCGTGAAGCGCGTCGAGGCCGATGAGATCGCACCGCAGCTCGCTCGTCGCCACGCCGGTGAGGGCCAGGCGCTCGCGGACCACGTCGCGGGCGAGCCGGCCGCGGGCCAGCGCGCCGGGTCCGGCGTAGGAGATCTGCCCCTCGCCGACATACGAGTCCACGTACCCGACCGAGACCTTCAGGAGACCCGTCGCCGGCGACCCCGTCGCGCCGGAGGCCCGGACGCGATCCGGACCGACCTGCGCCATCTCGACCCCAGAGAAGTCGCCGACCACGTCCGGCTGCAGGTAGCGGGCCGGGTCATGCACCTCGTAGAGCATCTGCTCCTTGCAGGTCGCCAGGCTGACCCGGCCGCCCGAGCCCGCGACCTTCGTGATCTCCACCGTGCCGTCCTCCGCCACGATCCCGATCGGGAAGCCGAGGCGCGCCAGGTCCGGGATGTCCTTGTGGCCGGGATCTGCGAAGTAGCCGCCGGTGATCTGGCCTGCGCATTCGAGCAGGTGGCCCGCGAGGGTGCCGCGGCCCAGGCGCTCCCAGTCGTCCATCGCCCAGCCGAATTCGTGGATCAGGGGGGCGAGGAACAGGGCCGGATCACCGACGCGGCCGGTGATGACCACGTCGGCGCCGTCCGCGAGCGCGGCGACGATCGGGGCCGCGCCGAGATAGGCATTGGCCGAGACGATGCGGTTGCCGAGGCTCGTCGCGGGCGCGCCGCTCTCCTCCAGGGTAAAATCGCCGGCCCGCACCGCGGCGAGGAGGTCGTCGCCGGTCACGGCGGCGATCCGCAGCCCGGCGAGACCCAGGTCCCGCGCCACGGCCCGGGTCCTATGGGCGGCGGCGACCGGATGGGCCGCGCCCATGTTGGTGACGATGCGGATGCCGCGGGTCCGGCACGGCACGAGCACCGCCCGCATCCGGGCTTCGAGAAGCGGATCGTAGCCGCCCTCGGGGTCTCGCAGCTTGGCCTGCTGCGCCAGCGCGATGGTGCGCTCGGCGAGGCACTCGAAGACGAGGTAGTCGATCTCGCCACGCTCGGCGAGTTCGATCGCGGGCTCGATTCGGTCGCCGGCATATCCCGCGCCGGCGCCGAGGCGGACGGATCTCATGGATCGATTCCTCTGACGGAGGGGAAAGACCCGGATGGCGACGCCGGCAGGGCCATCACCCCGGAGGCCTCAGCCGGACCGGACCGGTGGATTCCTGCTCGCCGGCGCAGTCGATGCCGGTCGGGCCGCAGACCCGGAGGATCGCGGGCCTCTGCGGGCTCACGGGACGTGCCGTCGTCCTCGGCCCGAACGGCGCCCGCTGTACGGGCGGCACGCCGGGGTGGCCGGCGCTCGGGGACGTGACCGGCAGGAGGCCGAAATCAGTACTCATGCTCGACGCTCCCCCTTCTCGATTCCGCGCGCGTCCCTTAACGCTTTGCGGAACGATACCGTGAGGAGTGGACGATGTCTGTCAGACCGATCCTTCTTTCCGAGATGACGCGTATCGCCGACGAAAATCAGAAGTCCCTGCCGCCGCTCGTCGATGATCTGGTGATGCTGGAGACCGAGTTCGACTCGCTCTGCTTCGCGCTTCTCGTCGCCGGCATGGAGGAGCGCACCGGCCTCGACCCCTTCACCGAGATGGATATGGCCGATCTGCCGGTGACGGTGGGCGAACTCGTCGCGCTCTACGACCGCGCGCAGGCGCATGCGGCCGCCTAGCCCGGCGAGCCTCCGCTCCGCCCTGAGCCGCGCCGGAGACGTCGGCGGCCGGACCATGTCCGATCCCAAGCGCTCCGTGGCGTTCGCGTCGCTCGAGACCGGTTCGAACCTGTCCTGTCCGCCGGCCGCACTGGCGGGTCGCTCCGTGCTGATCGCCACGCAAGCCCAGTTTCCGGCGGCGCTCTCCCTGATCGCCCTCGACGGTCTGGCGCAGCGGCTGGTTCTCGCGCCCCCCGACCTCCCGCAAGCGTCGCTCGGGACGATCCTGCGCGACGCCGAGATCGACACGGTCGTCACCGACGCGGCGGCGCACGCGACGTCGGATTTCGCCGGGCTCGATGTCGTGATCGCCGACGACCGGCTCGTCCCGATCGACCCGATGCCCGACGACGCGGTCGCGACCGAATGGGTCCTCGCCACGTCCGGCACGACCGGCGCACCCAAGCTCGTCGTCCACACCCTGGAGGGCTTGGCCGGCGCGATCGAACCGGTGGTCGATGCCGCCGCCACGGTCTGGGGCACCTTCTACGACATCAGGCGCTACGGCGGTCTGCAGATCTTCCTCCGCGCCGTCCTGGGTCCGTCCTCGCTGATTCTTTCGGACGCCGACGAGGCCGTCGGCACCTTCCTCGATCGCCTGGGCCGCGCGGGCGCGACCCACATCCTCGGCACGCCGTCGCATTGGCGGAGGGCCCTGATGAGCCCGAGACTGTCGGGGCTCGCGCCGCGCTACGTGCGCCTCTCCGGCGAGATCGCCGACCAGGCGATCCTCGATCAGCTCAAGCGGGCGTTCCCCGAGGCGCACGTGGCCCACGCCTACGCGTCGACCGAGGCGGGCGTCGGCTTCAGCGTCGACGACGGCCGCGCCGGGTTTCCCGCCGATCTGGTCGGCGCCCGACCGGGCATCGAGATCCGGGTCCGGGACGAGATCCTGCAGGTGCGGTCGGTCCGGACCGGGCGGCGTTACCTTGGCGCCGATGCCGCTGACCTCGCGGACAGCGAGGGCTTCGTCGATACGGGCGACCGGGTCGCGGTACACGAGGGTCGGTACGTCTTCCTCGGCCGGCGCAGCGGACTCATCAACGTTGGCGGTGCCAAGGTGCAGCCGGAGGAGGTCGAGGCGGTCCTGAACCGTCACCCCGGCGTGTCGATGGCGCGCGTGCGCGGGCGCCCGAACCCGATCCTCGGATCCCTCGTGGTCGCCGATATCGCGCTGCACGGGCGTCTCCCGGAGGGCGACGACGCGGCGGCCCTGTCGGCCGAGCTGCTGGCCCTCTGTCGCCGGGAACTGCCCGCCTACAAGGTTCCCGCCCGGCTCGTCTTCGTCGAGACGCTGCCGCTGACGGCGAGCGGCAAGCTCGCGCGAGGCATGCCGTGAGCGCACCGCGTCTCGTCGTCGTCACCGGGGCAAGCCGCGGGATCGGTCTCGCCATCGCCGAGACTCTTGCCGGCGACGGATTTTCGGTACTGGCCATCGCGCGCAACTGCGGTCCGGCGCTGACGGCGGCGATGGCCAGCCGCCCGAGCCTGCGGTTCCGGTCGTTCGACCTCGCGGACGTCGACGGCCTCCACAATCTCGCGCGGGAGATCCGCACGGATCACGGCACCGTCTACGGGCTGGTGAACAACGCCGCCCTGGGAACGCCGGGCCTCCTCGCGACGATGCCGACGGGTGAGATCGCCCGCATGGTGCAGCTCAACGTGCTCTCGCCGATGGTGCTGACCAAGCATCTCGTCCGCGGGATGATGTCGGCCCGCGCCGGGCGCATCGTCAACGTCTCCTCGATCATCGCCGGGACCGGGTACAACGCCCTCTCGGTCTACGGCGCGACCAAGGCCGGGATGGTGGGGTTTACGCGTTCGCTGGCGCGGGAGGTCGGGCCGCTCGGCGTCACGGTGAACGCCGTCGCGCCGGGCTTCATCGACACCGACATGACCGGCGGCCTCGGCGCCGAGGAGCAGGACCGGATCGCACGACGCGCGGCCCTGCGGCGCCTCGCCGAACCTCGGGACGTGGCCGATGCCGTCGCCTACCTGATGTCCGAGCGGGCCCGGAACATCACCGGCACGGTCCTGACCGTGGACGCCGGAAGCACCGCCTGAGGCCGCCGATCAGAACGGCCAGTCGCCCGCCGCGATCCGCGCGTAGCCGGCCGGATCGAGGCGCATGTAGGCGCCGCGCTGCCGGTCCCAGGCCAGGATCGGGTCGGGACAGCGGGCTGGCGCGAAACCGACCGCGCGCAGGTCTCCGACGGCCGGTTTGAACGTGCTCGTGAGCGGAAGGCTGTCCGCCAGTCTCAGGAACACCGGGCATGCATAAGAGGGCAGCGACACGCGGAGAGATCGGTTGAAGCCGGCGGCGTCGAAGTCCGGATCGACCGCCAGCGCCGCCATGCCGGCCCGGCCCTCGTGGCCCGGGACGTCGACACCGAAGACCGCCGCCGCCCGCACGCCCGGTATGGCGAGCAGCGTCTCCGTGACCTCGGCGCAGGAGACGTTCTCGCCCTTCCAGCGGAAGGTGTCGCCGATCCGCTCGACGAAACGGACGAAGCCGCGTCGGTCGCGGCGCATCAGGTCGCCGGTGCGAAACCAGCGGTCTCCCGGCGTGCGCACGTCGTGCGCGACCTTGGCGGAGGTGGCGGCGGGGTCGGTATAGCCCTCGAACGGCCGGCCAGCGTCGCCTTCGCCGGATCCGATCAAACCCAGGGCTTCGCCGGGCTCGTCCCAGGCGCACGGGATGCAGAAGCCGTCGGTCCCGCGCAGGAGCGTCCCGGTCTCCGGATCGCAGCGCACGATGGCGAACGGGAAGCGTCCTGCGAGTAGCGGCGGCACGCGGCCGATCGCGCCGACCTCACCCTCGCAATTGTAGAGCGACAGGTTGCCTTCGGTGGAGGCGTAGAATTCGAGGATGCGCAGCCCCGTGAACCGCGCCGCGAACGCCCGCCAGGGCGCCGGCGCCAGGCCGTTGCCGACGCAGAGACGCAGCCTGTGACGCGCTTCGTCGGGATGCGGCGGCGCCTCCGCGAGAAGTCGGCACAGCTCCCCGATATACTGGAACAGTGTCGCGCCCGAAGCGGTCACGTCCGGCCAGAACCGCGACAGGGAGAAGCGGCTGCGGATCACGACCGATCCCCCGCGCACCAGGAGTGCCCCCGGCGCGACGATCCCGCCGACGCTGTGCGACATCGGCAGGCACAGATACATGCGGTCGTCGGACGTCACGTCGGCGAGTCCGGCGAACCAGAGGCTCCATTCGAGGATCCGGCGGTGGCTGACCAGCGCCGCCTTCGGAAAGCCGGTGGTGCCGGAGGTGAAGACGAGGAGCGCCGTGTCGGCGATCGTGGGCCGCACGCCCTCGTCCGGGCGAAGCGGCGCATCGGAGCGGCGGCTCATGTCCGCCTCGATGCAGGCCTCGCCGTCCGCGGACCCGTGCGTCCACACCGCTACGCCGTCCGGCGCACCGAGCCGCTCCCGGAGCGCGGCCTGGACGATGACGTGGCGCGCCTCCGAGACGCGCAGGGCATGGGCGAGGGAGCCGCCGACGAGGCTCGTGTTGATGAGCGCGGTGACGACACCGATCCGGCCGAGACCGAGCCAGATCGCGAGATAGTCCGGGTCGTTCCCCATCAGGAGGGCGATCCGGTCGCCGCGGCCGAGCCCCTGCGCGAGAGCCCAGCGCGCGTAGCGCCGGGAGCGCGATGCGAGTTCGTCGTAGCTCAGCCCCGTCGACTCGCCGATCAGCGCCGGGCGCGCCCCATGGTTCAGCGCCAACGCGTCGACCAGGTCCGGCAACGTTCGTCCGGGATCGCGGGCGATCGATGCCGTGGCGGTGAGCGCCCGCGCCCAATCCTGCGCGGCGGAGGGGCGCGCCGGCTCCGCGGTGTCGTGGTCAGCCTGTCTCATCCGTCCCCGCTTCGGACACGCGGCGGCCCGGGGCGGGCGGGTCGCGCACCCGGACCGCGGGAGGCAGCGCCCGGCGATCCGCGGTTCACGGCCCGAACACCGTGATCTCGGTGTAGCTCAGGTCGCCCACCGGCACCGGATGCGGGCCGCGGCTGTAGCGCGGGCGCCAGCCGTCGAGGTGGCGGCCGACGGCGCCCGGAAGGCGCTCGTCGACATCAAGCAACAGGAACGGCCGCTCGCCGCGCAGCAGCAGGTGACGGCCGATCGCGCCGAGCCAGCGCGGCAGCGCGTCGGCCGGGGGGCCATAGACCATCTGAAGCGCCGGGAGACGCGGCAGCCAGGTGTGACGTCGGCTGAGCTTGAGCGTGAGCCGCTGAAGGATCACGACGTGGCGCGCGGTGGCGTCGTCACAGAGCAGGCAGAGACAGCCGAAGGCCGCATGGTCGCGGACGAGGCTCCGCAAAGGTTCCGGCAGACGCGCGTCGTCGCCGGGCACCAAGGCGCGCACATGGACGCCGCGGCGCAGCGCGCCGAGGGCCGGGACGACGAGCATCTGTCCCGCGGTGGAGCGGCGGAAGCCCCGGGCCACATGCATGGCGATCGTGCCGGGTGCCGGGGAAACGTTGAGGTAGGTGACGCTCTTGTCCCGCATCGCCTGTCCGTCCAGCACGGTGCCGAAGATGCGAAACCGCGGAGCGACATACCAGCTCGACAGGTTGCAGCGCAGATGCGTCGCGGTGCCGTCCGACACGACGGAATAGATCGTCAGGACGACGCCGACGAGTTCGCCCTCGTGATCGAGCACGTAGCCGAAGCGCGGCACGCCGGCGGGCAGGCTGCGGGCCGTGAGACGCGCCAGTCCCCGCTCCCAATAGGCTCGGGATCTGTCGGGAAACGCCACGCACAGAAGGTCGGTCAGCGCAGCGAGATCGGTCGGCTCGATCGGGCGACAGCGGACGCGCGGATGTAGGGACAGTCCGGTCACTCCCGCCGCCGTCATCGAACGTCCAGCATCCTGCCGACTGACCGGGGTTCAGCCTTCAAGAACCAATATAAGGCCATCGGCACGCCGATAGTCCACCGGCGCCGGCAAACGTGAACAGTCCGGCCCACGATGTTTCGATGTGAGCCGACCGACGCGCGCTTCCCCCGACGAACCGGCAACGCGCAGACGAGTTCGGCTCGACATCGCCGGCCCAAACCGGAGTCACGGGGCAAAAACTACTCGGATCGTCGCTATCCGATCACAATCGATTGGGCTTGAAACACTGAAGTATGATCTGATCGTCGATCGGGTATGCTTGACCCGCGACGGCGGTTTCATGCCGATTCTGCGTGCCACGCAGGTCGGTCTCTGCGGGCGCGGACGGGCGGCCGCCGGGTCACCGCCAACGGTGAGGATGTGCCGAGAGTCTGTCTGATGCCCACGCGCCGCCAGGTGATCGCCGCCGCCGCCACGCTCGCCTTGCCGCGGCGCGCGTGGGGCGCGGGTCAGAGTGTCCTGCGCTTCGTGCCGCGCACGGATCTCGGCGTACTCGACCCGATCTGGAGTTCGGCCATCATCACGCGCAACCACGCCTTCATGGTCTACGACACGCTCTACGGGGAGAATTCCGACTTCGAGCCGAGCCCACAGATGGTGGCGGGACACCGGACCGAAGCCGACGGACGCCTGTGGCGGCTGACCCTGCGGGAGAATCTGACGTGGCATGACGGGGAGCGCGTGCTGGCCCGCGACTGCGTCGCCAGCATCCGCCGATGGGGCGCCAAGGACGCGTTCGGGCAGGCGCTCATGGCCGCAACCGACGAACTCGCGGCACCGGACGACCAAACCATCCTGTTCAGGTTGAAGGCGCCGTTTCCGTCTCTGCCCCACGCGCTCGGCAAGTCCGCCGCCTTCTTCCCCGCCATGATGCCGGAACGGCTGGCCTCCATCGGCCCGACCAAGCAGGTCACCGAGATCGTCGGCTCGGGACCGTTCCGCTACCGCACCGAGGAGCGGGTGCCCGGTGCGCGCAACGTCTACGAGCGGTTTTCCGCCTACAAGCCCCGGGGGGACGGTGCGGTCTCGCGGACCGCGGGGCCGAAGCGCGTGCACTTCGACCGCATCGAGTGGATCACGATCTCCGATCCGGGGACGGCGGCCTCGGCCCTGCGGGCGGGGGAGGTCGACTGGATCGACTACCCGGTGATCGACCTGCTGCCGACGCTGCGATCGAGCCCCGACGTGAGCGTGAAGATCCTCGATCCGAAGGGCCTGATCGGCGTCTTCCGGATGAACCACCTGCAGCCGCCGTTCGACAACCCGAAGATCCGGCGGGCCGTGCTCGCGGCGTTCGACCAGTCCGAGTTCATGCAGGCGGTGGCGGGCGACGACCGCAGCCTGTGGCGCGACGGCGTCGGCTTCTTCTGCCCGGAGACCCCGCTCGCCTCGGAGGCCGGGATCGCGGCGGTGACCGGCCCGCGCGACCTCGAAGCCGCCAAGCATGCGGTCGTCGAGGCCGGCTACGCCGGGGAGCCCGTCGCGCTCATCGTGTCGAGCGACTTCCCCGCCTTCAAGGCGATGTCGGACGTCGCCGCCGATACGATGCGGAAGATCGGGCTGAACGTCGATTATCAGTCCCTCGACTGGGGCACGGTGCAGCAGCGCCGCTATTCGCGGGACCCGGTCGACCGGGGCGGCTGGAGCGCGTTCGTCACGAACTTCGAGGGGGCCGATCTGGCCGATCCGGCGGGCCATCTCGCCCTGCGCACCCACGGATCGCAGGCGTGGTTCGGTTGGCCGAGCGACGCAACAATCGAACGCCTGCGCGATGCGTGGTTCGCCACCAAGGACCTCGCCGCGCAGCAGGACCTGGCGGCCGACATCCAGCGCGCGGCCTTCGTCAGCGTTCCCTACATCCCGCTCGGACAATTCTTCGTTCCGACGGCCTATCGATCCAGCCTGGTCGATCTTGTCGACGGCTTCGCGATCTTCTGGAACGTGAAGCGAAGTTGAGCGTCCGCTTCGGCCTGTAGGGCCGGCAGCGACGGGGCCTGGAATGCACCGTTGCCGTTGGCCTTCGGCGTCCAACCCATCTGATCGACTCGTCAGGCGGGACAACGCCCGTCCGCGATCCACGGCGCCGCGTGAACCGGACGCGGGCCGGGTCCCCCCGCATCGGCGAGCTAACTACGCGGCCCAGGATCAGCGCGCGGGCGGCCCGAACACCCGATCCAGATCCTCTTGCACGACGCCGTCGATCTCCAGGATCTTCAGCCGGCTCTGGTCACCCGCGACGACCCGCACCGAGCCGCGCCCGACCCTGAGCGCCTTGGCGATCATCACCACCAGCGCCGCGTTGGCGGCGCCGTCCACCGGCGGGGCGGCGACGCGAGCCCTCAGATAGGGCTGGCCCTTCTCGTCCCGCGCCCAGCCCTCCGCGGCGTCGCGGCCGCCGCGGGGCGTCAGACGCACCGCGAGCCGTATCGCCACCGCAAGAGCCTCAGAAGATCTTGCCGGGGTTGAGCCGGTTTTCCGGATCGAGCGCCCGCTTGACCAGCCGCATCGTGGCGATCTCCTCGGGCGAGCGCGACAGCGGCAGCTTGCCCCGCTTCTCCAGCCCGATCCCGTGCTCGGCCGAGACCGAGCCGTTCAGCGCGGCGAGGGGCGCGTAGATCGCCGCGTCGATCGCCGCGTTGCCGGCCGCGTCGAGGCGGGTGGTGTTCCAGTGCAGGTTGTTGTCGCCGATATGTCCGTAGACGACGGCCCGGCAGCCGGGGATCGCGGCAAGATCCTCGCTCGCCTTACGGACGTAGCCATCCATCTTCGACAGCGGCACGCTGACGTCGAAGGCGCGCTCGATCCCGTCGGCGTTGAGATGCTCGACCCGGTCGCGGATGCGCCACATGCCCCGGCGCTGCTCCTCGGAGGAGGCGATCGCCGCGTCGAGGATGGTGCCGTCGGTCATCAGGCCTTCGAGCAGGTCGAGGAAGCGGTCGGATTCCTCGGCTACGCACTCGACCTCGATGATCGCGTAGAACGGATGATCCGGTCCCAGCGGCGGCGTCGCCCGGCCGGGCGCCGTCATCAGCCGATAGAAATCCGGCCACAGCCCCTCGAAGGACGAGACCCGGCCCTGGAATGCGCTCTGGGCCGCTCGCAGAACCCGCGCGCCATCATCGACACCCGGACAGGCGACGAGCGCGGTGGCGTAGCCGGCCGGCTCCGGACGCAGCCGCAGGACCGCCCGCGTGACGATCCCCAGCGTCCCCTCCGTGCCCACGAAGAGCTGCTTCAGGTCGAGGCCGGTGTTGTTCTTGATGAGCGGGCGCATGGACGACACCACCGTGCCGTCGGCCAGCACCGCCTCCAGGCCCAGCACCATCTCGCGCATCATGCCGTAGCGCAGCACCCGCAGGCCGCCGGCATTGGTCGAGATCGCGCCGCCGATCGTCGCCGAGCCCCGGGCGCCGAGGTCGAGGGGGAAGAACAGGCCGGCGGCCGCGGCCGCCTCCTGCACGCTCTCGATGGTGGCACCGGTCCCCACGACTATGGTCATCCCCAGGGGATCGACCGGCTCGAGGCCGGTCATGCGCTCCGTCGACAGGGTGATCTCGTCGGGTGCGCAGAGCGTGCCGTCCACGAGGCCGGTGGCGCCGCCCCGCGGGACCACCGCCACGCCGGCCGCACCGCAGGCCGCCATCACGGCGCCGGTCTCGGCGGTGCTGCGCGGGCGGACCAGCGCCAGGGCGGCACAGGGCTCGGCCGGCCGCGTCCAATTCGCCGAGCGCCCGCGCAATTCCTCTCCGGTGACGAGGCCCGACGATCCGACGATCGCGGCGAGGCGGTCGAGGAGGGCGGCGTGCGACATCGGCATCATCTCTGGGAAGCGTGGTTTCGGCGTCGGGCGGATCTCCGACGGCGCGGACTCATTGTAGCCCGCGGGCCGCGAGATTGCGCATCAGCGCGCGAACGCCGAAGGTCCAGGGCTCGCAGGCATCGCACGGGCGCATGCGGTTGACGAGGCGGCCGAGTTCCGGGCTCGCCACGACGACCCGGTCGCCCTCGGCGTGGGTGAAGCCCAGCCCCGGTCCGTGCCGGTCCTGGATCGGCGCGAACATCGTGCCGAGGAGGAGGAGGGCGCCGTCCGGATAGTTGTGCGTCCGCCCCATCAGCGCCTCCACCAGCTCCTCCGGGTCGCGGCTGATCTCGGCCAGCGGCGAGGCGCCCTCCATGCGAAACCCCTCACGGCCGGTCACTTCCAGCGTGACGGTGGTGCGACGGACATCGTCGAGCCCGAAGGTGCCGTCGAACAGGCGCAGGAACGGTCCCAGCGCGCAGGAGGCGTTGTTGTCCTTGGCCTTGCCGAGGAGCAGGGCCGACCGGCCCTCGAAGTCGCGCAGGTTCACGTCGTTGGCGAGGGTCGCCCCGACGATGCGTTGGTCGGAGGTGACGGCGAGCGCGACCTCGGGCTCCGGGTTGTTCCAGTGCGAGTCGGGGTGCAGGCCGGCATCGGCACCGCAGCCCACCGCCGAGAGCGGCTGCGCCTTTGTGAAGATCTCCGCGTCCGGGCCGATCCCGACCTCCAGGTACTGGCTCCAGGCGCCCTGGGCGACCAGCGCGTCCTTGAGCGCCATCGCCTCGGACGAGCCGGGCTTCAGCCGGCGCAGGTCGCGGCCCACGAGGCGCTCGACCTCGGCGCGGATCGCCGCGGCGGCGGCGAGGTCGCCCCGGGCGCGCTCCTCGATCACGCGCTCCAGCATGGAGGTCGCGAAGGTCACGCCCGCGGCCTTCAGGGCCTGCAGGTCCACCGGCGCGAGCAGCCAGGGCCGCGCCGGGTCGCGGCCATCGGGCGGCGTGTTGGCCAGGATCGCGTCGAGCCCGCCGAGGTCCGGGCCCTCGGCGCCGTGCAGGGCGGCACCGGGATCCCGCGCCTCGCACAGGTCGCTGACCGTCGGGAAGGCTGCGGTCACATCGATCGCGCGGGCGGTTCCGGCCGCGTCGGCCCGGATCGCCACGACGCTCGGACCCGCCACGTCCGGTCGCCACACCCGGCCCACGAGGGCGCCGCGGACTCCATCGGCGGGCAGGATCTCCCGCGCGGTCAGGCCCGATAACGACATGTGCTCGAATCTCCCGGACTACCGCCCGCGCCGCCTCTCGCTCGGGCGTCGCAGGGCCGCCGCGACGCGGCACCCGAATCGTCACCCCGGCGTCGATGCGGCCGGAGCGCCGTCCCATAGCACCCCCGGCGCTCCGGAATCCGGCGGGATGTTTCACCGCGCCGGGCTCGTCACCCCGGTCGAACCCGGCGGCTGACAGAACGAAGATAATCTGCGGGTTTGCCGGGAGGCCGGCTTGCTTTCCCGCAGGCCGTCCTTTGTACTGTCGCTCAACAACCGCCGACAGAGCGGTCTTGATCGGGAGGACGCATGGCCTCGGTGGGAATCCGCGAGGTTCGCAAGGCTTTCGGATCGACGAACGTCCTGCACGGCGTGTCGGTGGACATCCGAGACGGTGAATTCGTCATCCTGGTCGGCCCGTCGGGCTGCGGGAAATCAACGCTCCTGCGGATGATCGCCGGGCTGGAGAATATCTCCGGCGGCGAGATCCGCATCGGGGAGCGCGTCGTGAACGATGTTCCGCCCAAGGAGCGGGACATCGCCATGGTCTTCCAGAACTACGCGCTCTACCCGCATCTGACGGTGCGGGAGAACATGGCCTTCTCGATGCGGATCCGGAAGGCGCCGGCCTCCGAGATCGATCTGCGCGTCAACAAGGCGGCCCAGATCCTCGGTCTGACGCACCTGCTCGACCGCTACCCGCGCCAGCTGTCCGGCGGCCAGCGCCAGCGCGTCGCCATGGGCCGGGCGATCGTCCGCGACCCGCAGGTGTTCCTGTTCGACGAGCCGCTCTCGAATCTCGACGCCAAGCTGCGCGTGGCGATGCGCACCGAGATCAAGGAACTGCACCAGCGGCTGAAGACCACGACCATCTACGTCACCCACGACCAGATCGAGGCCATGACCATGGCCGACCGCATCGTGGTGATGCACGACGGGGTCGTGGAGCAGATCGGGCCGCCCCTGGACCTCTACGACCGGCCCGACAACCTGTTCGTCGCGGGCTTCATCGGCTCGCCGGCCATGAATTTCGTGCCCGGGAAGGTCCAGGCCAACGGACGCCTGGTCTTCACAACCGACACCGGTCTGACGATCCCCTTGACCGACGCGCCGGCGGGCACCGAGGGACGTCCCCTGATCCTGGGCGTCCGTCCGGAGCATTTCGATCTCGCGCCGGACGGCATCGCCGCCGAGGTGGTGGTCGTGGAGCCGACCGGCTCCGAGACCATGCTGGCGGTGCGGGCCCTGGGCCAGGATCTCACCTGCGTGCTGCGCGAGCGCGTGCGCGAGCGGCCGGGGGAGACCGTCTCCCTGCGGCCGAACCGCGTGCACTTCTTCGACGCCGAGACCGGCCGTCGCCTGCCGAGCTGACCTGCGCCGGAAGGGATGCAGGGGGCGGGTCGCGGTGCGCGCCCGCGGACCAGGATCACCGAGGGAGTAGCCTACGATGCCCGTTCTTGATCGCCGTTCCCTTCTTGCGGGTGCTGCCGCGACCGGCCTCGCGGCCGGCGGCGACCTCCTCGGCTTCGCCCGCGCCTGGGCGCAGACCGCCGAGTGGAAACCCGAGCCGGGGGCCAGCCTGTCGCTGCTGCGCTGGAAGCGCTTCGTGCCCAGCGAGGACGAGGCGTTCCTGAAGATGGTCGACGCCTTCACGCAGGCGACCGGCGTCAAGGTCACGGTGACCAACGAATCGTTCGACGACATCCAGCCCAAGGCGTCGGTGGCCGCCAATACCGGGCAGGGCCCCGACATGGTCTGGGGCCTATTCTCGTTCCCCGCGCTGTTCCCCGACAAGTGCCTGCCTCTGGAGGACGTGGCGGAGTCCCTGGGCAAGAAGTACGGACCGTGGTTCCCGTCGGCGGAGGCCTACGGCAAGGTCAAGGGCAAGTGGATCGCCATTCCCGTCGGGTTCAACGGCGGCTATCCGAACTATCGCATCTCGGCGATGCAGAAGGCCGGCTTCAGCAAGTTCCCCACGGATACCGCCGGCTTCCTCGAGCTGTGCCGGGGCCTGAAGAAGAACAACACCCCGGCCGGCTTCGCCCTCGGGCATGCCACCGGCGACGGCAACACCTGGTGCCACTGGGCGCTGTGGTCCCATGGCGGCAACCTCGTCGACGCCAACGAAAAGATCGTGATCAATTCGCCCGAGACGGCGAAGGCGCTGGAATACGTCAAGTCGCTCTACGAAACCTTCGTGCCCGGCACCGTCTCGTGGAACGACTCGTCCAACAACAAGGCGTTCCTGGCCGGGGACCTGTACCTGACCAACAACGGCATCTCGATCTACGCCGCCGCCAAGAAGGACAACCCGAAGCTCGCCGAGGACATGGACCACGCGGTCTGGCCGATCGGTCCGGCCGGCAAGCCGACCGAATTCCAGCTCGCCTTCCCGATCCTGGCGTTCAAGTATTCGAAGGCGCCCAACGCCTGCAAGGCGTTCATCAGCTTCATGATGGAGGCGTCGAACTACAATCCCTGGCTGGAGGCCGCGCAGGGCTACCTGTGCGAGCCGCTGTCGAACTATCCCAAGAACCCGATCTGGACGAGCGATCCCAAGAACGCGGTGTTCGCCGAGGCGGGACGACGCTCCCTGGCGGCCGGGGGCCTCGCGCCGGTGAGCGAGCGGATCGCCGCGGTGCTCGCCGACTTCGTGGTTGTCGACATGTTCGCCAGCCACTGCACCGGCCGGGAGGACGTGAAGACCGCGATCCGCAATGCCGAGCGCGCCGCCCAGCGTATCTTCCGGAACACCTGACCGCATCCGCCGGAGGCGAGACCATGGCGCACACCGCCCTGACACAGCCCGTTCCGGTCGCGGTCCCGACCCGCTCGGGCTGGGCACGCCTCCGGGGCAGCCGCGGCTGGGCGGGCTTCTGGTTCATGCTGCCCACCGCGCTGATCCTCGGCCTGTTCCTGGCCTATCCGCTGGTCAAGGGCATCTGGCTGTCCTTCACCAACACAAGGATCGGCCGCGAGGGTGTGTTCATCGGCCTTGAGAACTATGCGTGGCTCTGGGACGACGACGTGTTCTGGCTCTCGGTGTTCAACACCTGCCTGTACACGGTCGTCGCATCGGTGGTGAAATTCGGAGTCGGCCTGTATCTCGCGCTGCTGCTCAACAAGAACATGCCGTTCAAATCGATCATCCGGTCGATCGTGCTGATCCCGTTCGTGGTGCCCACGGTGCTGTCGGCGATCGCGTTCTGGTGGATCTTCGACAGCCAGTTCTCGATCATCTCGTGGTCGCTGCGCCATCTCGGGGTGATCAACGGCAACATCGACTTCCTGGGCGAGCCGGCCATGGCGCGGGCCTGCGTGATCTTCGCCAACATCTGGCGCGGGGTGCCGTTCATCGCGATCACGCTGCTCGCCGGCCTGCAGACGGTGTCGCCGTCGCTCTACGAAGCCGCGACGCTCGACGGCGCCTCGAACTGGCAGATCTTCTCGCGGATCACCCTGCCGCTGCTGACGCCGATCATCGCCGTGGTGATGACCTTCTCGGTGCTGTTCACCTTCACCGACTTCCAGCTGATCTGGGCCATGACCCGCGGCGGCCCGGTGAACGCCACGCACCTGATGGCGACCCTGTCGTACCAGCGCGGCATCCTGTCGGGCACGCTCGGCGAGGGGGCGGCGATCGCCACCGCCATGGTGCCGTTCCTGCTCGCCGCGATCGGGATCTCGTGGTTCGGCCTGCAGCGCCGGGCCTGGCAGGCCGGGGAGTCCGACCGATGAGCGCGCCCGCACCGCCGGCCCACGTCGATCCGCACCTCGCCCCGGTCATGGCGGCCCAGCCGGCCGGGCTCACCGACAATTCCGAGGGGATGGCCTATCTCGAGCGCCTGCCGCGGCGGCTCGTGACCACCTACCTGCCGCTCCTCGTCATCCTGGCGGTCCTGTTGTTCCCGTTCTACTGGATGGCGCTGACCGCCATCAAACCGGACGAGCAGCTGATCGACATGGAGCGGTTCAACCCGTTCTGGGTGGTCGATCCGACGTTCAAGCACATCCACAAACTGCTGTTCGAGACGCAGTATCCGCGCTGGCTCTGGAACACGATGTACGTGTCGGTCGCCGCCACGGCGTTGTCGCTGTTCGCGAGCGTGCTGGCCGCCTACGCCTGCGTGCGGGTGCGCTACCGCGGCGCCCACTGGGTCGGGGCGGCGATCTTCCTCGCCTATCTGGTACCGCCCTCGATCCTGTTCATCCCGCTGGCCACCATCGTGCAGGCCTACGGCCTGTTCGATTCGCCGATCGCCCTGATCCTGGCCTACCCGACGATCCTGATCCCGTTCTCCACCTGGCTCCTGATGGGCTACTTCAAGACCATCCCCTACGAGCTGGAGGAATGCGCGCTCATGGACGGCGCGAGCCGCTGGCAGATCCTGACCAAGATCATCCTGCCGCTCGCCTTCCCGGGCCTGATCTCGGCGGGGATCTTCTCCCTGACGCTCTGCTGGAACGAGTTCATCTACGCCCTGACCTTCCTGTCCTCGACCCAGAACAAGACCGTGCCGATCGCCGTGGTCAGCGAGTTCGTGGACGGCGACGTGTACAAGTGGGGTTCGCTGATGGCCGGTGCGCTGCTCGGCTCGCTGCCGCTGGTGATCCTCTACTCGTTCTTCGTGGAGTACTACGTCTCCGCGCTGACGGGCGCCGTGAAGGAGTAGCGGCGGCGCGCCGGAGCGGCGGAGAAGGCGGCCGCCGCCCTTGTGCCGGAGGGCGTGATTGCTCAGACAATCGGCCCTGGCACCGCAGCGCTGAGAGCCGCGGACCGAATGCGCGGAAGGTCACGCCATGGCCCATTTCATCGAGACCCGCGCCACCCTGGTGGGCGACGCCATCGCCGGGCTCCTGGCGGCCAGCGGCGGCCGCCTCGCGCGGCTGGACGGCGATCCCGACATCCGCGTCGTGCTGCGCGCCGAAGTGGACGCCGACACGGTCGCGGTGATCTCGGGGGGCGGGTCCGGTCACGAGCCGGCCCATGCGGGTTTCGTCGGGCCGGGCCTGCTGACCGCCGCGGTCTGTGGCGACGTGTTCGCCTCGCCGAGCGTCGACGCGGTCCTGGCCGGAATCCTGGCGGTGACCGGGCCCGCCGGATGCCTGCTGATCATCAAGAACTACGCGGGTGACCGGCTGAATTTCGGCCTCGCCGCCGAGCGCGCCCGGGCCCTCGGCCGCAAGGTCGAGACCGTGATCGTCGCCGACGATATCGCCCTGCCGGAGGCGACACAGCCCCGCGGCGTGGCCGGCACGCTGTTCGTCCACAAGGTCGCGGGCCACGCGGCGCAGGCTGGCGCACGTCTGGAGAGCATCGCCGAGCTGGCCCGCCGGGTGGCGGGTTCGGTCCGGTCGCTCGGCATCGCGGTGTCGACCGCCACGATCCCGGGCTCGGCGCGCAGCGAGCGCCTCACGGAGGGCCAGGCCGAACTCGGGCTCGGCATCCACGGGGAGCCGGGTGTCGAGCGCATCGCGCTGCCCGGCGCCGCCGATCTGGCGCGGCTGATGACCGAGCGCCTTGCCGGGGCCGGGCCCGTGGCGCTCCTCGTCAACAATCTCGGCTCGGCGACGGCCCTGGAGATGCAGGTCCTGACCCAGGCGGTGCTGGCGACAGATCTCGGCCGGCGCGTGCGCCTGCTGCTCGGCCCGGCGCCGATGATGACCGCCCTCGACATGCACGGGGCGTCGCTGTCGATCCTGCCGCTGGACGACGCGATCGAGGCGGCGCTCCTGGCGCCGGTCCCGGTGCCGGCGTGGCCCGGGGCGGTGCGGATCGCGCCGCCGGTCCTGCGCCCGCTTCCCGAGGGATTGGCGGGGGAGTCGTTCACGCCGTCGCGCGATCCCGTGGCGGCCGCCCGGATCGCCGCCGTGACGCGCGCGCTCGTCGCCGCCGAGGGGGCGCTCAACGCCCTGGACGCCAAGGTCGGCGACGGCGACACCGGCACCACCTTCGCCGGCGCGGCGCGGGCCGTGGCGGCGGATCTCGACCGGCTGCCGCAGGCCGATCCGGCCGCCCTGTGCCGCGCCCTCGCCGAGCGGATCGGGCGCGCGGTGGGCGGTTCGAGCGGTGTCCTGGCGTCGATCTTCTTCGCCGCGACGGCCGCGGCCCTCACCGACGGAGCGGCGTGGCCCGATGCGCTGGCCGAGGGCGTGGCGCGGGTGCAGGGCTATGGGGGCGCCGGGCCGGGCGACCGCACGATGCTGGACGCCCTCGTCCCGGCGCTCGACGCGCTCCGATCGGGCGGACTCGAGGCCGCCGCGGCCGCCGCCCGATCGGGCGCCGCCGCCACGGCCCGGATGGAGCGCGCCGCCACCGGGCGGTCGAGCTATCTCGCGGCGGCGGACCTCGCCGGCGTCGAGGATCCCGGAGCGGCCGGGGTGGCGGCGGCATTCGAGGCGCTGGCGTCGCTTGGCTGACCGTCGACAGCGGGCGGCAAGTCGCCCGACATCAGTCCATCCGTCTCGGTGACCCTGTCCGCTCGCTCGGTCTGCGCCACCGGTCTCGACGAACGCCGCGACCGCCCGCGCGGCGTAGCCCGTGAATTTGGAGCGCGATCACCGTGCGAACCTGCCTGATCCTCGACGACTACCAGAACGCAGCCCTCGGCCTCGCCGATTGGGCGTCCCTGTCCGACCGGATCGCGGTCTCGTCGATCACCGATCACGTCGCGGATCGGAACGCGCTCGTCTCGCGCATCGACCAGGCCGAGATCCTGGTGATCATGCGCGAACGCACGCCGTTTCCGGCATCCCTGCTGGAGCGCCTGCCGCGGCTGAAGCTGCTGGTCACCAGCGGCATGCGCAACCTCGCGATCGACGTCGCGGCGGCGCGGTCGCAAGGCATCACGGTCTGCGGCACGGACTCGAGCCCCACGCCGCCGACCGAGCTGACCTGGGCGCTGATCCTGGGGCTCGCCCGCCATCTCCCGCTGGAGAACCGCAACCTCCGCGACGGCGGTCCCTGGCAGAGCACCATCGGCACCGATCTGGCGGGCGCGACCCTCGGCATCCTCGGGCTGGGCAAGATCGGGACCCGCGTCGCCGGGATCGCCCGGGCCTTCGGCATGCGGGCGATCGCCTGGAGCCCCAATCTCGACGAGGCCCGGGCCGCCGCCGCCGGGGTCGAGCGCGCGGCCTCCAAGGAGGCGCTCCTGGAGGCGAGCGATGTCGTCACGATCCACTTGGTGCTCGGCGAGAGGACGCGCGGCCTCCTGGGCGAAGCCGAGCTGCGGCGGATGCGCCGGGGCGCCGTCCTGGTGAACACCTCCCGGGCGCCGATCGTCGACCAGACGGCGCTGGTGCGGGCCCTGGAGGAGGGCTGGATCGCGGGCGCCGGGCTCGACGTGTTCGAGACCGAGCCGCTGCCCGCCGACAGTCCATTCCGGCGCCTGCCGAACGTGCTGGCGCTGCCGCATCTCGGCTACGTCTCCCGCGACAACTACCGGACGTTCTTCACCCAGGCGGTCGAGGACATCGAGGCCTGGCTCGCCGGCGCGCCGATCCGGGAGCTGGGCTGAGCCTACGCCGAACGCGGATCGAGCGCGTCGGCGAGCCCGTCACCGAGGAGGTTGAGCGCGACCAGGGTGGTGATCAGGAAGGCCGCGGGGGCGGCGAGCATGTGCGGCGCCGCCTCGATGGAGCGGGCGCCCTCGGCGATCAGCACGCCCCAGCTCGTCTGCGGCTCCTGCACGCCGAGCCCGAGGAACGACAGGAAGCTCTCCAGCAGGATCACCTGCGGAACCAGCAACGTGGCGGTCACCGCCACCGGGCCGAGGGTGCTGGGCACGATGTGCCGGAGGATGATGCGGGGGGTCCCGAGCCCGAGGGCGCGGGCCGCGCGGACGAAGTCGCGCTCGCGCAGCGACAGGGTCACGGCGCGGACCACCCGGGCCATGTCGAGCCATTCCACCGCGGCGATCGCCACCAGCATGAGCAGCAGGCTCGGGCGGAAGAACACCAGCAGCAGGATCACGAAGAACACGAAGGGCAGGGCGTACAGCACGTCGACGACGCGCATCATCACGGCATCGACCGCCCCGCCCAGGAAGCCCGCGCTGGCCCCGTAGCCGACACCGATGAGCAGGGCGACGAGGCTCGCGGCGAGCCCGATCGCCAGCGAGACCCGGCCGGCGACGAGGCAGCGGGTGAGGAGGTCGCGTCCCTGCACGTCGGTGCCGAGGGGGAAATACAGGTGCCGGATCGGCACCGCCACCACGAGGCTGCGGCCGGCATCCCGCTCCTCCACGACCTCGGGGGTGCCGAACAGGGCCGAGCGCGGCAGGTAGACGAGGCTGCGCCGATCGACACCCGCGTCCGAGCCGAGCGTCAGGCGCATCGTATCGCCGTCGGGGACAACCCCCTCGAGGCGGGCGCGCATCCGGAACGCGAGGCGCTCCAGCGCGGATCCGAGATGCCCGGCATCGGGCTGCGCCGCGAGGCCGGCCGGCAGCTGACGCAGGTCCGGGTAGGCCCGCTCGGGATCGTGACCCGTGAGCGCCGGACCGAACAGGCACGCCAGGGCGATCCCGATCAGTGCGGCGAGGGCCGCGAGGGCGGTGCGTTCGCGGACGAGGCGGGCGAGGGCGCGTCCGGCCGGTCCCGCCGCGGGAACGCGCGCACTCACGCCGCCACCCGCAGGCGCGGATCGAGCCACGCGCAGGCGAGATCGGCCGCGATGTTGAGGGCGATCACCAGTCCGGCGACCAGCAGGACCGTGCCCATGACCAGCGTGTAGTCGCGGTTGAGTGCCCCTTCCACGAAGTAGCGGCCGATCCCCGGCAGGCCGAAGATCGTCTCCACCACGACGGAGCCGGTGAGCAGGGACGCGGCCAGCGGGCCGAGATAGGCCACGACGGGCAGCAGCGCGCCCCGGAGCGCGTGCCGGGTGACCCGGATCGGCGGCAGGCCGAGGCTGCGCATGGTCCGCACCGGCTGTGTGCGCAAACCCTCACCGAGCGAGGCCCGGGTCAGGCGGGCCAGGGCGCCGATCTGCGGCAGCGCCAGGGTGATCACCGGAAGGACGAGGTGGCTCGGCGCTCCGTCTTCCCACCCGCCGAGCGGCAGCCAGCGCAGCGTCAGCCCGAAGACGATCTGGAGCAGGGGGGCGACGACGAAGCTCGGCAGCGACAATGTCAGGGCGGCGGCAAGCCCGAGCAGCCGGTCGACGATCCCGCCCCGCCGAAGCGCCGCCGCGATCCCCAGGCCGACACCCAGACCGGTCGCCAGCGCGAGGGCGAGGGCGCCCAGGGTCGCCGAGACCGGCAGGCCCCGGGCGATCAGGTCGAGGACGCTCCGGTCGCGGAACGAGAAGGACGGTCCGAGGTCGCCCCGCGCCAGCGCGGCGAGGTAGTATCCGAACTGCGCGATCAGCGGTCGGTCGAGGCCGTAGACCCGGCGCAGGTTGTCCATGGCGGCGGGGGCCAGCGGCCGTTCCAGGTCGAAGGGGCCGCCGGGGGCGAGCCGCATCAGGAAGAAGCTCACGGTCACCACCGCCAGCAGCGTCGGGACCGCCTGCGCGAGGCGGCGCAGGATGAAGCGGATCACGCGTCGAGCCTCATGAACCGCGTCGGCGCGGCGTTGCGCAGGTTCGGGTGGTAGCCGTGCAGCCGCGGTGCGATCAGGGCCTTGGACCGGTAGTGCATCAGCGGGATCCACGGCAGCTCGCGCAGCGCGATCGCCTCGGCGTCGAAGAGCAGGTCGGCGCGCCGGGCGAGGTCGCGCTCGGCCGCGGCCCGCGCCATCAGGCCGTCGTAGGCGGCATCCGACCAGTGCCCGGCATTCATGCCGACGTTCCCGCTCTGGAGCAGGAACAGGAAGTTCTGCGGGTCGGAATAGTCGGCGATCCAACTGTAGCGGGCGACGTCGAAATCGCCGCCGTCCCGCAGGTAGGCGAAGTGCGTCTTGGCGTCGGTGTAGACGTAGCGGGTCACGATCCCGAGGTCGCGCCACATCTCGCCGATCGCCACCGCGACGGTACGGTTGTTGTCGCTGACGTTGAACCGGTACTCCACCGTGAGCGGGTGATCCGGCCCGAAGCCGGCCTCCGCGAGCAAGCGGCGCGCCTCCGCCTCGTGGTCGATCGGCAGGCCGCGCCGGCCCTCGGTCTCGGGCGGCGTCCGGTAATTGTCGAGGCCGGGCGGGCACAGGGAATAGGCCGGGCTCATGGTGCCGCCGTTGAGCCCGTCGGCGAGGTATTCCCGGTCGATGACCATGGACAGCGCCTGGCGGACCCGCCTGTCCGAGAACGGCGCCTTGCGGGTGTTGATCACCAGCGCCGCCAGTCCGAGCGCGGGGCCCAGCACCACCTGCGGGCCGAAGCGCCGGCGCAGGTCGGCGATCTGGTCGACGGGCAGGTCCGCCAGCGAGTCGATCTCCCCGGCGGCGTAGCGGCGCACCGCCGACGCCATGTCGGGGGTCGGCAGGAAGTCGACCCGCCGGATCGCGAGGCTGGCCGCGTCGGGATGATGGGGGTTGGCCTCCAGCATGATCGCGCCGCCCGGCACTTGGTCGACGAGCCGGTAGGCGCCGTTGGTCACGAGGGTGCCCGGGCGGGTGAAGCTGTCACCGGCGCGCTCCGCCGAGGCCCGGTGGACGGGCAGGGCGGTCTGATGGGTGAGCAGCTCCAAAATGTAGGGCGTGGGCTGTTCGAGGGTGATCGCCAGCCGCAGCGGCCCTTCCGCGACGACCCCGAGGCTGCCGGCGGATTGCTCGCCGCGGTTGACCGCGGCGGCGTTGCGGATCGGGAACAGGATCTCGGCGTATTTCGCCGCGGTGGCCGGATCGAGCATCCGGCGGAACGAGTAGACGAAATCCGCCGCCGTGACCGGCTCGCCGTTCGACCAGCGGCCGTCGGGCCGCAGGTCGAAATGCAGGGTGGTGCCGTCGTCCGAAACCGTCCAGGCCCGCGCGGCGCCGGGAATGATGGCGCCCCGGTTGTCGTAGGTGAGGAGCCCGTCGCAGAGGTCGCGGAGGATATGGGCCTCCGCCACCGTCGAGGAGCGGTGGGGATCGAGCGTTTCGGGATCGGCGTCGTTGCCGCGGCGGTAGATCGGTTCTGCCGCGCGGGCCGGCCGCACCACCGAGAGCGCGGCAGCGCCGGCGAGCCAGTCGCGCCGGCGCAGGCGCACGGTCAGGCGCCGGTCTCCGGCACGAGGCCAGCCGCCTCGATCCCGGCCACCGCGCAGACCTCGTCGTTGTCGGAGGTGTCACCCGAGATGCCGACCGCGCCGAGGAGGCGCCCCTCGGCCGATCGGATCAGGACGCCGCCGGGCACCGGCACGAGGGCGGCGGGGCCCGCGAGGTGGGTCACGGCCGCCACGAAATAGGGCTGCGCCTCCGCGCGGGCGTGGATCGCCCGGGAGCCGAGGCCCAGCGCCAGGGCCCCGTTGGCCTTCCCGCAGGCGATCTCGGCCCGGCGCAGGGCGGTGCCGTCCTCGACCGCGACCGCTTTCAGGGCGCCGCGGGCATCGTACACGACGACGGCGAGGGGCTTCAGGTTGCGGGTCCGCGCCTCGCGCAGGGCGGTGTCGAGCACAAGGCGGGCGGCATCGAGGGTGAGGTCGATCATCGGTTTCCAACACGGACGCCGCTCCGGGCGGCGACCGCGACCTTATGGGATCGGGCCGCGGCGGGTCTACCATCCCGGGTGGCGGCAACCGAGGCGATCCGCACATCGTCCCGGCCCGCGCGATGCTCGCCCGTCCGCGAGACGATCAGCCGGCTACCCCGCTGTGCCGGCGTACGCCCGGCGGATTTCCGTCGCCGACCCGATCCGGGATGATCCTTCGCGGAGCGCCGGGATCACGCCGGGTCCTCGCGCCGCACTTTCAGCCGCGCCGGTCCAGCCTGCGCGATCATGCGGGTCGACCGGCCGGCATCCGAGCGAGGCTCGCCAAAAACGCGTCGTAGCCGGTGGTGACCGCCTCCGGTTGCTCGAAATGCGGGAAGGCGCCCGTCGGCAATGTCTCCACGCGCCAGTTCGGACGGTCGGCGACCCGGGGCACCAGCCGGTAATCGACGAAGTCGCCGCGGGTGCCGTGGACCATCCAGACCGGAAGGCGCAGCCGCTCGTAGAGACGCGTCGTGTCCGTCGGGAAGAGGTGTCCCGAGATGAAGCAGAAGGGCGCGTGCTCGGCACCGGGCTGGTGCGCAGAGGCGTGGTCGTAGGCGAGCAGCGCCTCGTCGATCTGCGGCGAGCCGAAGGTCTTGCGCAGGAAGAACCGCATGCTCGGCCGCGTCACCAGGGCGTCGAACAGCGGGCGGCCGAAGGGCGGCCGGTCGAGCAGGTCTCGCAGCCAGTCGCGCCCGCGATGACCGTCCGGCGGCCCTTCGCCGGAGAGCTGCGCGTCGAAACCCGTCGGGCTGATCAGGGCGAGGCTGCGGTAGCCGTCCGGCCGCTCCAGGCTGGCGCGGGCCAGGAAGGATGCGGACAGCGACAGCGCCAAGGCGTCGATGGGCAGTCCGTGGTGGCGGTTCCGGATCTCGCTCACCGCGGCGTGGATCGCCTCCACCATCAGGCGCGGCGTGTACAGGCGCCGGGACCGCTCTGAGAAACCGAAGCCCGGGAGGTCCAGGGCGTAGACCGGCCGGCGGCCCCGGTAGTGCAGATAGAGCGGGCGAACCTCGTAGGCGTTCGCCGCCGCGTTGACCGAATGGATCAGCAGGAGCGGCACGCCCTCCGCTTCCATCGCGCTGTAGAGCGAGACATCCCCGGCGCGCCGGGTTCCGAGCCGTTCGTGACGGCCGGGGAGGGCGGGCGGGAGCGGCATGCGCCGGTTCACCGCCAGCCGTCCCCACCCGACGAGGCCGACCGCCGAAGCGGCAAACGCGAGCGCCGCTGCGACCGCCGGGCGGCCGGGGCGGTGCCGGAACGGGGATGTCATCGCACGACCTCGACGTCGATCCCGCACGGCGCGGGCAGCGCGCGACAACGCCGGACAGACCGGGAAGTGCCCGCGGGTCCCGGCCTTCGCGCCACCCTACGAGGCGTGACCCGCGAAGCTGCCGGCCTTCAGGGCGGGGACCCGGGCCGCCGACCGGAGCGCCGCGTCGCCGCGGCCCGCGGCCTCGCGCAGGAAGTCCACCGTCGGCGCGTCGTTGCGCCAGCCCTCGACGCGCTGGGAGATCAGGAGGCTGCGCTCCCGCCGGTCGTAATTGGCGTAGGAGGCCGCCACGAACTCGGCGCGATTCATGGTGCGCGCGGGCCCGGACCGGCGCGTCTCCGCCTTGAAGAACAGGGCGCTGCCCGCGATGCCGTAGTGCTGGGCGATCTCCGGGTAGACCGGCCAGCTGCCCTGGCCGCCGAGATCGTCCGGCAGGAACGCGTCGAGGTCGCATTCCTCGAAGGGCACGCCCGCCTGTGTCAGCAATCCTCGGGCGAGGTCGGCCACGACGAACAGCTTCGTGTGGTTGATCGAATGCATGAAGCAGCCGCGCCGCGCCCAGCGCGTCAGGTGCGTGTCGAGATTGTAGCCCGCCTGGACACCCAGCCCGCGCAGGTACGAGACCGACTCGTCCCAGAGATCGAAGTAGCCGAGGCGTTCGAAGACGGGCTCGGCAAGCAGCCGCAGCGCCTGCGCCTGCGAGAATCCCGCCAGGTAGGCATACAGGGTGACGGCGGAATGCGAGTGCCCCATCGGGCCGGAGATGAGACCGTTCAGCGACACCGAATCCTGCACGCCGACATGGACCAGATCGGGGTGGTAGGCGCCGAACACGATGGTCGGGATCAGCCGCACCTTGGGATGCGTGCGCAGCGTGTCGATGGTCCCGCCACCCTTGAACCGGGGCAGGTAGATGCTGGAGAAGACGTGGTCGTAGCCGTCCGCGTGCGCCATCAGGTCGGCCAGCCGCGGGAAGCGCCGGGCCGCCGTGAACGCGGAGACGAAATCGACCTGCGCGTCGGGCAAAAGGTAGCGCATCGCCTTCGCGATGGAGCCGGCCTGACACACGCCGATCACGAGGAGGCGGGGCGATCCGGTCCGTTTCTTCCCGAACTGCGCGAGCCGGTGCCGCACGCGCCAGAGGCTATCGACGGTCAACATGCGGCTTCAATCGCATGTCCGCGGGCGAGGGGCAAACGCTCCGCCGCTCGCGCGGGCTCGAGGGCGGTCCTCGGCGCCGCCCGACAGGGCCGTGACAGAGGCGAGGTGGTGTCGCAAATCGCGTCTGGCATCCGGACCGCCGCTGCTCCAAGCCAAGTCGGCAGAGTCAGGAGGACAGCATGGCCCCGACGCACGTGCCGGACGCGATCCCGGAAATCGAGCGTGCGACCCTGCGAAAGGTCACGTGGCGCATCCTGCCGTTCCTGATGTTTGCCTATTTCGTGGCCTTCGTCGACCGGGTGAATGCCGGGTTCGCGGCGCTCCAGATGAACCACGACATCGGCCTCTCCGCGGCGCAGTTCGGGCTCGGCGGCGGCCTGTTCTACGTGTCGTACGTGCTCTGCGAAGTGCCGAGCAACATCGCCATGGAGCGGTTCGGCGCCCGGATCTGGATCGCCCGGATCATGATCACCTGGGGTCTGGTCTCCGCCGCCATGGCGTTCGTGGTCGGGCCGTACTCGTTCTACGCGGTGCGCCTCCTGCTGGGCGCCTCCGAGGCCGGCTTCTTCCCCGGGGTGATCCTGTACCTCACCTACTGGTTCCCCCGCGCCTACCGCGGCCGGATCGTGGCCATCTTCATGGTGGCGATCCCGATCTCGAGTTTCCTGGGTTCGCCCATCTCGGCGGCGATCCTCGACACCGACGGGATGCTCGGCCTGCGCGGGTGGCAATGGCTGTTCATCCTGGAGGCGGCGCCGGCGGTGCTCCTCGGGGTTCTCGCCTTCGCGCTCCTGCCGAACGGCCCCGGCACGGCGCGCTGGCTGACCCCGCAGCAATGCGCGTGGCTCCAGGAGCGGCTCGCCGCGGAACGCGCCTCGGTGGTCCGCGGCGCGGCGGCCCCGGCGAAACACCGCTCGGTCTGGGAGGTCATGCGCAACCGCTACGTGCTGGCAGCGTCCCTGATCTACGCGGGGGCCTCGGGCGCCAGTCAGTGCCTGTCCTTGTGGCAACCGCAGATCATCAAGTCTTTCGGGCTCACCAACCTGGAGACCGGGCTGCTCAACTCCATCCCGTTCGGGATCGCCTCCGTGCTGATGATCCTGTGGGGCCGGTCGTCCGACCGGCGGCGCGAGCGGGTCTGGCATACCGCCCTCCCGCTGGCCCTGCTGGCGCTGAGCCTCGCCGCCGCGCTCGCCACCGCGCAGCTTCTGCCGACAATCCTGATCCTGTGCCTCGCCGTGACCGCCACCTATATGGTCAAGGGGCCGTTCTGGGCCCTGTCCACCGAGTGGCTGTCGGCAGGCACGGCGGCGGCGGGCATCGCGCAGATCAACGCCATCGGCAACATCGGCGGCTTCGTCGGCACCTATCTGCTCGGCGTGATCAAGGACGCCACGGGGAGCTACCCCCTGGGCCTCCTGCCGCTGGCCGCGCTCTCCGCCGTGGGCTGCCTGCTCGTCCTCGGCCTCGGGCGGAGTCGCGATCGGGCGGTCCAATCCGCCACGGCGTAACCCGCGATCGATGTTTTTCCCGGGACAGACGGCTGCAATCGCGGAAACGCGTCATGCAAGGGCCTTCCTCGATCCTGCTGCCGACGCTCGAAGCGCGCCGCAGGATTGCTGATCGCGAGGGCGACGCAAGTCTTCATAAGTACATTTCTATCTGAACAACGCGTCGATACCGTTTCCTGTCTAGGCGCCGGCGCGCAGACGTTTGCCGTTGACAGATCTAGTCTCTGGTGATCACACTCGTGCCGATAGAGCATGAAGCTCTAGGATCGCGCACTCCCGGGCATGACGACCGACGAGTGCCCTACGCCCGAGGGCATCTGCCTCCCCCCTCGCTGGCGATCGAGACCGACCCGGCGTGCCGAATGACCGATCGGGCGCATCGCGGTCTGAGCCGCCAGCGATCGGGTGCGGTCCCTCCCGGTCAATTGCCGATTGGAAACGTCGGATGGCGCTGCGAGGTCGAGGACGGGATCGTCGCCCGATGTCCGAGGCTTCGCGAGACCTCCCAACAATAACGATGCACTGCGCATTGCCGGATGTGTGGGGAAACGGCTCGGTCTCGGCCTGAACAGCGGGAGATAGTCGGATGGATTTCGTACCCTCGATGGCCGCGGTCTCCGCGGCGATGCAGAAAATACAGCAGACCGAGGCCGTCTCGCTCAAGGCGATCGTGGGAGTCGCCCCTCCGGCCCCGGCCCTCGATCCGCGATCGGTCTACACGCTGACCCCGGAGGCGGCCAACGCGGTGTTGTCCCTGGCGCAGACGCGGTCTCAGGCCGTGCAGATCGCCGAGTTCGACAGTCGGTACGGCCACGGCCCTGAGGGCACCCGCGCGGTGATGGCGACCGCCGCGGTGACCGCGCCGGTCGTCTCGGTGGAACCCACGAAATCGGTGGGTGCCGCCAACCGGAACTGGAACGAGGACGTCCGGCTCGAGCCGGTGACGCCCCGGAAGGTCGGCGCGGATCTGACCGTCCAATACGACAGCCCGCGGGTCATGGCCGCCTGGAGCGCCGCCTTCCCCGATGTCGCGCGCCGGCAATACCGCGGCCTGCTGGTGTCGGACATGGCGGTCAAATCGGCCCTCGCCGTGGCCGCGAAGAATGCCGGCTACAGCGGAACGGCGAAGGACATCTACCTGCTCTGCAACGGGGAGAAGTTCAGACTCTTCAGCGACGATCATCCGGATACCAAAATCAACTGGATCAACATCGACAACGACGAGATCTTTTTTTTCTGGCCGAAAACCTTCGGCACGGAATCCGACGAGGCGTAGAATATATTTGATCTGATGCGGATCACGAGGCGCGACACGCTCTCCTCCCCCTCGTGGGGTGGAGGAGGAGGTGGGGGTGGTGCAGACGGCACCGCCGAGCCAGATTCGCCGTCAGAGCTTCGGGAGGATGGCGCGCAGATGCGCAGCGAACGCCCGGGTGAGCGGCGAGGCGTGCCGTTCATCCAGTCGAACGGCGAGGCCGATCCGCGGGAGCGGCGGTAATCCGCTGGCACGGGGCTGGATCCGCAGGTCCGGCGGGACCGCCGAGCGGGTCAGCACCGCGACGGCGCGGCCCGACCGCGCGACCGCCAGAAGCCCGGACAGGCTGCCGCTCGCGTAGGCGATCCGGTACGGGCGCCCGGCCCGGTTCAGCGCGGCGAGGGCGGCCTGATGGTCGAGGGTGTCGGGATCGCCGAGCGCCAGGGGCAGCGGGTCCGGCCAGGGAGCGGATCCATCGCGCGCCGCGCCTTCGGGGGTCACCCAGACCAGGTCCTCGCGCCGCAGGATCGTGCAGGCGGTGGAGAGCGGCACGGAGACGAGCGCGAGGTCGAGGCCGCCGCGTTCGATCCGCCCTTCGAGGCGGGGCGTCGCGGCGCAGACGACCTCGATCGCCGCAGCCGGATGAAGCTGCGCGAAGGTCCTGAGCAGAGCCGGCAGGAACGCCTGCGCATAATCGTCCGGGCAGCCGAACCGCAGGGTCCCGCGCAGGCTCTGGCCCGCAAGTTCGGCAAGGGCCTCGTCGTGCGAGGCGAGGATCCGGCGTGCGTGGACCAGCAGGCGCTCACCCTGGACGGTCAGCAGAACGCCCCGCCCGGTCCGGGTCAGCAGGGGCTGATCGACCAGCGCCTCCAGGCGCTTCATCTGCATGCTGAGCGCGGCTTGGCTGCGGCCGACGCGCTCGGCGGCCCGGCTGAGCGCGGCGGTCTCCGCCACCAGGGCGAAGCTGCGCAGCAGCGCGATGTCGAGCGTCTGAGCCATCAGAGAAACTGAACCCTCGGTTCAGAACTATCCGCTACACGGCGGTCGCCGCCGCGCCTAGCTTGAACCCGCCGAGCCAGGGAGCAGCATCCGCCATGACGCGCAACGCCGACCCGGAGTTCTGGACCCGCGCGCGCCGCCACCTCGTGCGGTACGGCGGCACCTTCGCGCCCGTGATCATCGAACGGGCCGAGGGCAGCTTCGTCATCGACGCCGATGGCCGGAAGATCCTCGACTTCACCTCCGGTCAGATGAGCGCCATCCTGGGTCACGGCCACCCCGAGATCGCCGCGGTGGCGACCCATCACGTCGGGCACCTGGATCACCTGTTCAGCGGGATGCTGAGCCGCCCCGTCGTCGATCTCGCCGCGGAGCTGGCCCGGCTGGCTCCGGGCGACCTCGAACGGGCCCTCCTGCTCACCACGGGCGCGGAGGCCAACGAGGCGGCCCTGCGGATGGCCAAGCTCGCCACCGGCGGCTGGGAGGTGGTGAGCTTCGCCCAGTCGTGGCACGGCATGACGGCCGGCGCCGCCTCGGCGACCTACAGCGCGGGCCGCAAGGGCTACGGTCCGGCTCCGGCCGGATCCTTCGCGATCCCGGCACCGAACGCCTACCGCCCGGCCTTCGCGAAGGACGGGGCTTTGGACTGGCAGACCGAGCTGGACTACGCCTTCGCCCTGGTGGACCGGCAGTCGACCGGCAATCTCGCGGCCTTCCTGGCCGAGCCGATCCTCAGCTCGGGGGGCATCATCGAGCTTCCGCCGGGCTATCTCGGGGCCCTGAAGCGCAAATGCGCCGAGCGCGGCATGCTGCTGATCCTCGACGAGGCCCAGACGGGCATCGGCCGCACCGGCCTGATGTTCGCCTGCGAGCGCGACGGCGTGGTGCCCGACATCCTGACGCTCTCGAAGACGCTGGGGGCCGGCCTGCCGCTCGCGGCGGTCCTGACGACGCCGGAAATCGAGGATCTGTGCCACGCCCGCGGCTTCCTGTTCTACACGACCCACGTCTCCGATCCGCTGCCCGCGGCGGTCGGCCTGAAGGTGCTGGAGATCGTGCAGCGCGACGGCCTCGTCGCGCGGGCAGCGGAGGCCGGGGCCCGGCTGTCCGCGCGGCTGCGGGCGCTCCAGCAGCGGTTCGCCTGCATCGGCGACCTGCGCGGGCGGGGCCTGCTGCAGGGCGTCGAGATCGTCGCCGACCGGGCCACGAAGGTGCCGGCGCCGGACCTCGGTGATGCGATCACCCGGCGATGCCTCGACCTCGGGCTCAGCATGAACATCGTGCAGCTGCCCGGCATGGGCGGCGTGTTCCGCATCGCGCCGCCGCTGACGGCCACGGATGCGGAGATCGACCTCGGCGTCGATATCCTGGAGCAGGCTCTCGAGAGTTGCGTCTAGGAGCCTGTTCGACCTGGCATCCCAGCATCCTGCCCCGGCCCGCGGTGCCCGTCGGGCTCATCGCGCAAGCAGAGAGCGCCGTGAGGGATCGGGTGATCTGGCCGATCAATTCCGGCTCAGCTTCGACTTGGCTGCGATGGCTGGACAGCCTTTAGATTTATCGATCGGACTCAGGTCACCGAAACCGCCGTCTCGTCCTTGCGAGCGGTGGCAGGGAGCCCGAACGCGGCGCAGTCGGGCACAGGATCGAAGGCCTCAGGCCGCCTCGATCTCGCCACTGACGGTCAGCCATTCCTCCTCGGCGGCGGCCAGGGCCCCGGCGGCGTCGGCGCGCATCCTGGCGATCTCGCCGGCCTTGGCGGCGTTCTCCCGGAACGCGGACCCGTCCTCCAGGGCCGCGTCGATCTTCTCGATGGCCGCGGTCAGCTTCGCCATCCGCGCCTCGATCGCCTCCAGGCGCTTGCGCAGGGGCGCCAGGGCCGCCCGGCGCTCGACCCCCGCCCGCCGCGCCTCGGCCTTCTGGCCGCCGGTGGGCTCCGCGTCGCGCTCGGCCTCGCGCTCCGGTCCGGACAGGACGAACCGGCGGTAATCGTCCATGTCGCCGTCGAAGGTCTTCACCGTGCCGTCGGCGACCAGCCACAGCCGGTCGGCGCAGGCCTCGACCAGGAACCGGTCGTGGCTCACCAGGATGACGGCGCCCTCGTAATCGTTGATCGCCTCGACCAGGGCCTGCCGGCTCTCGATGTCGAGGTGGTTGGTCGGCTCGTCGAGGATCAGCAGATGCGGGCCGTGGAAGGCGGCGAGCCCCATCAGCAGCCGCGCCTTCTCGCCGCCGGAGAGTTTCTCCACCGGAGTGTCGGCCTTGTTGGCGCCGAAGCCGAGCCGGGCGGTGGCGGCGCGGACCTTCGCCTCCGGCACGTCGGGCATCAGGGTGCGGACATGCGCGTAGGCGCTCTCGGAGGGGCGCAGCTCGTCGAGCTGGTGCTGGGCGAAGTAGGCGACCTCCATCTTGGAGGAGCGCTTGACCTCGCCGGCGAGGGGACCGAGCCGGCCGCCGATCAGCTTGCAGAAGGTCGATTTGCCGTTTCCGTTGGCGCCGAGCAGCGCCACCCGATCGTCGGGGGCGAGGCTGAGATCGAGCCCGTTGAGGACGATCCGGTCCCCATAGCCGGCCTTCACCCGCTCCATGGCGACGATCGGCGGCGACAGCGGCTTCTCCGGGCTCGGCAGGTGAATCACCGGCACGTCATCCTCGAGCAAGGCCGCGATCGGCTCCATCTTGGCGAGCCGCTTCATCCGCGACTGGGCCTGACGCGCCTTGGTGGCCTTCGCCTTGAACCGGTCGATGAAGCTCTGGAGATGGGCCCGCTCGACATCCTGCTTGGCCTTCGCCTTGGCCTGGAGGACCCGCTTCTCAGAGAGCTGCCTGGCGAAGCTCGTGTAGCCGCCGCGATAGATCGCGAGCTTCCCGCGATCGAGATGGAGGATGTGGTCGACGCTGGTGTCGAGCAGGTCGCGGTCGTGACTGATGATGATCGCGGTGCGCGGATAGCGCTCCAGGTAGTCGTAGAGCCAGAGCGTGCCCTCGATGTCGAGGTAGTTGGTCGGCTCGTCGAGGAGGAGCAGGTCGGGCTGCGAGAACAGCACCGCGGCGAGCGCCACGCGCATCCGCCAGCCGCCGGAAAAATCCGCGCAGGGGCGGCTCTGCGCGGCGGCGTCGAAGCCGAGGCCGTGCAGGATCGCGGCGGCCCGGGCGGGCGCCGAATGCGCGCCGATATCCACGAGCCGGGTCTCGATCTCGGCCCGGCGCAGGCCGTCGGCATGCTCGGCCTCCGCCATCAGCCGGGCGCGCTCGGTGTCGGCCGCCAGCACGACGGCGTGCAGCGTCTCGGGACCCGCCGGCGCTTCCTGCGCGACCGCGCCGATCCGCATGCCCTTCGGCAGCGAGATCGATTTGGCGTCCACCGACAGGTCGCCGAGGATCGCCCGGAACAGCGTCGTCTTGCCGGCGCCATTGCGCCCGACGAGGCCCACGCGGGCGCCTTCCGGGATCGTGAAGCTCGCGGCGTCGAGGATCAGACGGTCGCCGATGCGGTAGGAGAGGTCGTTGACGCGCAGCATGGCGGCGTTCTGGCGGTCTGGACGCTGCGAGGCAAGCGTCGCCTGAGCGCCCGCCGCCATCCCGGATCCGGCAAGCACATGGGCGAGTCCAAACTTTATAGCGCAACCTAGCGACCGTGCGACCGCGCCTATTTTAACGGAATCGCATGGATCGTGTGCCTATCGTCGGCTGTCTACTCCGCAGTTGCTCCGCGAACGTTGTTCTTCGGTGCGATTGCGGACGCTGGCCGCAGACAACCGCGTCGCGGGACGCCGCGATCGCTACGGCCTTCAGAATCGTACGCTCTGGCGTTGGGCGTATGACGGGAGCGAAATCTTGGGCCGGACCCTGATCCTCACCGACGATATTGCGCGCGCCGAGCGCCTCGCGCGCAGTCTCGGCCCGAACGGGACCGTGTCCCTTTACGATCTCTACGGTGACGGCGTGCCTCCGGCGGGCGCCGCCCTGATCATCAGCGACGTGAGTGCGCTCACCTCCGAATCCGTGCGGCGCCTGCGGCACGCGCTCACCGCAGCGCGGACCGCCGATACGCCGTTCCTGGCGCTGGTCCACGGCAATCTCGGGCGCGGAGAGATCCAGGCCACCGCCCTCGGCGCAACCCGGGTCCTGCCGGCCTCGGCGGCGAGCACCATGCTGCTCAACGCGGCCGCCGCATTGACCGGCGGCGTCAGTCCGCCCAGAGCGCGCTCCGATCTCGGAGATCAGGCCAAGGGCGCGCGGGACGCCTTCACCGCCATCTTCCGCGCGGACCGGGCCCCGGCGCCGGCGATCGTCGAGTCGGGCGCCATCCTGGTCAAGCGCGCCGTCCGCGAGGCAAAGATCCGCGACTGGCTCAGGGTCGTGGCGAATTTCGACGACGTGACGCACCGGCACTGCCTGAGCGTGGCCGGGCTGGCGGCGGCCTTCGCGCAGCGCCTGGGGCTCAACGAGACCGATTCCAGCGACCTGATCAAGGGCGCGCTGCTCCACGACATCGGCAAGGCCAAGATCTCCCTCGCGATCCTGAACAAGCCGGCGCCGCTGACGCCGGAGGAGCGGGTCGACATGGCGCGGCACCCGGCGCTCGGGCACGGCATGCTGCTCGAAGGCGGCTACGACGCCCTGACCCTCGCGGTCGTCCGGTCGCATCACGAGTATCTCGACGGGTCCGGCTATCCGGACAGGCTCACCGCCCCGCAGATCCCGGATCTGGTGCGGCTGATCACGATCTGCGACATCTTCGCGGCGCTCATCGAGGCGCGGCCCTATAAGGCTCCGAAGCCCGCTCGCGACGCCTTCGCGATCCTGGAGACCATGGGCGCGAAGCTCGACACCGACCTCGTTCGTGCCTTCGGCGGCGTCGCGATGGCCTGCGAGACCGCCTGCCGCGCCTCGGCCTGACCGTTCCGAGCCACGACCGGCGGCGTCAGGCCAGCTCCCAGGCCGACCGGTCCCGCATCAGCGCGGCCACGAGCGCGTGGTTCAGCTCGTGCCCGGTATGCAGGGCCGTGACGCGTCCCTCGATCGGGTGGCCGGCCAGGGCGAAGTCGCCGACGAGGTCGAGGATGCGGTGGCGCACCGGCTCCCCCGGAACGCGCATCCCGCCGAGCACCCGACCGCGCACCAGTAGCGCCGCCGAGCGGGGCGAGACCCCCTGCAGAAAATCCCTCCGCGTCAGGTATCCGTAGGCGCGTCCGGCCATGGCGCGGACGTACCGGCCGAAGCTCCGGGCCGGAGCGATCTCGCGCTCGAAAATCTCCGGCGTGATGGCGCCCGACCAGTCGATCTCGCCGAAATGCGAGAGCGCCACATGGCCGGTCACGTGGAGGCCCGTGCCGGGCTCGATCCGGACGCGGCGCTGGCCGCGTTCCACCGCCACCGCGCGGCGGACCCGGATCATCCGGCAGCGCGCCGGCTGTTCGGTCCGCCCGGCGGCCCGGATCGCCTGACACCAGGGCGCGGCGCTGCCGTCGAAGATCGGCAGTTCGTCCGCGTCGATCTCGGCCAGCACGTTGTCGATCTGCAGGGCGCTCAGGGACGCCATCAGATGCTCGATGGTGCGGACGAGGACGCCCTCCCGCCGGATCGCCGAGGAAAGCGGCTGCGACTCGCGGTACTGCCAGAGCGCCGGAACGTCGACGACGCGGCCGTCCCTCAGGCGCCGCCGGAAGACGATGCCGTGTCCCTCGGGCGCCGGGCTGACGCGCACGACGGCGTGGCGCCCGGAATGCAGGCTGAGTCCGGATCGTTCGAACGGAACTGTGAGCGTGGCCTGCAGGCGCGGGAACGGCACGGCGGCGCGGGTACCGGGATAGGCGGATGTGATCTCGTGAGGCATCGTAGCCGCGCCCCCACGCGGCTCAGGTAGTTAGCCCTGATTCCGGATCCACGCTAATAAACTCCTGTTCAGCTAGGCGCGGCTTGACCGCCCCGCCCGCGACGGTCACGATTACGCATGCCCGACCGATCGAGCCTTGCTGCGGCGAGGCCCGGCTTCACCGTGCGGGCTGCTCCCGTCTCCCGATCTGCTGGCCGGCACCCGTCAGGGCAGGGACGGAGGCCGGTCTTGAGGGAACACGATTGATGGCGCGGCTGGGGACGATACCCTTCTTCAAGGACCCGGGCATCGAGCTCAGCCCCTACGAGTCCCGCTGCCACTGGCGCCGCTTCGACGAGAACGAGGTCCTCGTCGACTTCGATGACATCTCCACGGACGTCTACTTCATCGCCTCCGGCGAGGTTCGGATCCTGAACCGCACGCAGTCGGGCAAGGAGGTGATCCTCGGCGAGATGCGCGGGGGCGCGTTCTTCGGTGAGCTCGCCGCCATCGACGGGATCGGCCGCTCGGCCAACGTCACGGCGCTGACCCGCGGGGAGGTCTGCGTGGTGCCGGCCGCGGTGTTCCGACAGATCGTGTTCGCCTCGGAGGCGATCGCCGACCGGCTGTTCCGGCTCCTGGCCAAGCGCGTCCGCGAGCTGAACACGCGGCTGATGGAGCACGCGCTGCTCGACCTCAAGCACCGCCTCTACGCCGAGCTGCTGCGCCTGTCGGTGCCCCGGTCCGGCGCTTCCGGCGAGCGGGTGGTTTCGCCGCCGCCCTACCATCACGTCCTCGCCGCCCGGATCGGCTGCCGCCGCGAGCAGGTCACGCGGGAGTTCACCACGATGGCCGCCGAGGGGCTGGTCGATCGCACCCGCGGCGCTCTGGTGCTGCGCCGGCCCGACCTGCTCGAAGCGCGCGTGGCCGAGGCCCTGCGCGAGGATTCCTGATCCCTTGTCCGACGCGTCGGCGCCGCGCCTGAGACTGCAGGATCTGACCAAGGACTTCGGCACGCACCGGGCCGTGGATGCGGTGACGCTGGATCTGGAACCCGGGGAGTTCTTCTGCCTGCTCGGGCCCTCCGGCTGCGGCAAGAGCACCCTGTTGCGCCTGATCGCGGGCTTCGAGGCCCCGAGCGCGGGCCATGTCCGGCTCGGCGAAACGGACCTCACGGCGATGCCGCCGCATCGGCGGCCGGTCAACATGATGTTTCAGTCCTACGCCCTGTTCCCGCACATGAGCGTGGCGGGCAATGTCGGCTACGGACTCAAGGGTTTGAGCCGGGCCGCGACCGCCGCCAGGGTGGCCGAGCTTCTGCGGCTGGTTCGCCTCGACGGTTTCGGCGCGCGCCGGCCGGAGACGCTCTCCGGCGGGCAGCGCCAGCGGGTCGCGCTGGCCCGGGCGCTCGCCCGCGAGCCCGGGCTGCTCCTGCTCGACGAACCCCTCGGCGCCCTGGACCGCGGCCTGCGGGAGGAGACGCAGGGCGAGCTGCGCGCGCTGCAGCGGCGGCTGGGCACCGCCTTCGTGGTCGTCACCCACGATCCCGAAGAGGCGATGATGCTCGCCGACCGGATCGGGGTCATGGAGGGTGGTCGCCTCGTCCAGGTCGGGAAGCCGGACGCGCTCTACCGGCGCCCGGCGAACCGCTTCGTGGCCGGGCTGCTCGGCGACGTGAACCTCATCCCCGGCCGCGTCGGGCCCGAGGGACCGGGCGGGATCCGCACCGTCCGGACGGCCCACGGGGAGGTTCGCGGCGTCGCGGAGGGCGCCCTGGCCGAGGGCGCCGCGGTGGCGGTGGCGGTGCGTCCCGAGGATCTGGCCTTCGTCGACGACGGTCTTCCGGTCGTGGTGGCCGACGCCACGTTCCTGGGCGACCGCGTGCGGCGGACGCTGCGCCTGCCCGACGGCGCGATCCTGAGGGCCAGCGGCCGGCCCGGGGACTCGGGTGTATCCCCGGGCTCGGAAACGCGTGTCGGTTTCGCGCCCGATGCCGCCGTGATCCTGCCGGCATGAGCTGCGCCGACGACGCGCGCGTCTCCTTCCCGGTCCGCGGAAGCGGGCAGGCGCGGGGGCCGGCCGCGCCGTCTCGTCGGCGGAGGATCCCGCGCCCGATCGATCTCGGGGGATTGTGCGGGCGCCCGCGCGCCTCGGACCGCCGTGATGCGGCCTGCGTCCCGTGAGCCGTCTTAAACCCGGTCGGGCCTTCGATCGCTTGGTGCGGCTGGCGCCGTTCCTGTGGCTGACCGCATTCTTTCTCGTGCCCTTCGCGATCACGCTCAAGATCAGCCTGTCGGAACCGGCCACGGCGATCCCGCCCTATCTGCCGCTGCTCGATTGGCGCGCCGGTCTGGACGGCTGGTCGACCTTTCTCGAAGCCCTGAACTTCGACAACTACGCGACGCTCTACGCCGACCCGCTCTATCGCGACGCCGCACTCGGCTCGGTGGCCTACGCGGCCCTGGCGAGCCTCATCCTCGTGGCCCTCGGCACGCCCCTGGCCTATGCCCTGGCCCGGGCGCCCTCCCGGTGGCAGCCGCTCCTCGTCGCCCTCGTGGTCGTGCCGTTCTGGACGAGCTTCCTGATCCGGATCTATGCCTGGATCGCGATCCTGAAGCCCGAGGGGCTGCTCAACCTGGGGCTTCTCCGGCTCGGGCTCATCTCCGCGCCGCTGACGATCCTCAACACCGATGCCGCCATCCTCATCGGCCTCGTCTACGCCTACCTGCCCTTCATGGTGCTGCCGCTCTACGCGGTGATGAACCGCCTCGACCCAACCCTGCGCGAGGCGGCCGCCGACCTCGGCGCATCGCCGACCCGGGTATTCTGGAGCGTGACCGTGCCGCTGAGCCTCCCCGGCATCGTGGCGGGCGCCGGGCTGTGCTTCATCCCGATGGTGGGCGAGTTCGTGATCCCGGACCTGCTGGGAGGTTCGGAGACGCTGATGCTCGGCCGGGTGCTCTGGACCGAGTTCTTCTCGAACCGCGACTGGCCGCTCGCCTCCGCGGTCGCCGTGCTGATCCTCGCCATCGTGGTCGGCCCGGTGGTGCTGTTCCGCGACGGCCTGCGCACGGGCGATGCCGAGGAGCGCCGGCCGTGACCTGGGTGACCCGCACCGCCCTGTGGGCCGGGCTCGGCTTCCTCTACGCGCCGATCCTCGTGCTGATCGCCTACTCGTTCAACGCCTCGCCCCTGGTGACGGTCTGGGGCGGGGTGTCGACGCGCTGGTACGGCGTGCTCCTGTCGGACGCGCAGCTCATGGCGGCCGCCTGGGTGTCGTTCAAGGTGGCGGTCCTGGCGAGCCTGATCGCCACATCGCTCGGCACCCTGGCGGCTCTGGCCCTGGAGCGGCACGGACGGTTCCGGGGGCGGACAATGTTCACCGGCCTCATCCTCGGACCCATCGTGATGCCGGAGGTGATGATCGGGCTGTCGCTGCTCCTGATGTTCATCGGCATCGGACTCGACCGGGGCCTGATCACGCTCATCATCGCGCACGCCACGTTCTGCACGGGCTTCGTGGCGGTGGTCGTGGCGGCGCGGCTGCGCGGTCTCGACCGGTCCCTCGACGAGGCGGCGGCCGACCTCGGCGCGGGGCCCTGGCGCGTCCTCACCACCATAACGCTGCCGCTCCTGGCGCCGGCGGTGGCGGCCGGCGGGCTCCTGGCCTTCAGCCTGTCGCTGGACGATCTCGTGATCGCCAGCTTCGTCTCGGGTCCGGGCTCGACCACGCTGCCGATGCGGCTCTACAGCCAGGTTCGGCTCGGCGTGAACCCCGAGATCAACGCCGCCTCGACGCTACTCATCGGATTCGTGAGCGCGGCCGTGCTCCTGGCCTCGTGGCTGACCGCCCGGCGCGGGCCGAGGTAAGGCGTCTCATTCCGCCGCCTGCGGCCGCGTCGCGGCGTTTGCCCGGGTCAGCTGCGCCACCGCCGCCGTGACGAGGATGTTCACCACCAGAGCCGCGACGCCGACATTCACGTCCTGGAAGGGTCCGAGCGACGGGAAGGCCGACAGGCTGAAACCGCTGAGCACCGTCGCCGCCACGGTGGCGACGCCCGCCACGATGCCGGCCATCGCGGCGCGCCAGTCGAGCGGATTGCGCCGCATCAGGCTCGCGATGAAGCAGGGGAAGAGCTGGGTCACGAAATTGTAGCCCATGAGCAGCAGCTGCACGATGGTGTCGCCGCCCGAGAGCGTGAACCCGACGCAGACGAGGGCCAGGATCGGGACCGTGAGCTTGCACAGCCGTGCGGTCGCGGCATCGTCCATGCCGGGCCGTAAGGGCCGGACGAGGTTGTTGGCCGCCAGGGTCGCGCCCGCGATCAGGATCATCGAGCCCGGGACGAGGGCGGTGAGCACGCCGGTGGCGCCGATGATCCCGATGAACCACGGCGGGAAGCTCTGCAGCGACAGCTTGAACAGCGACAGATCGACGTCCGGTCCGGTGAGGCCGGGCACCTGAAGCACTGCGGTGAAGCCGATCATGAACACGAACAGGTTGATCAGCTGGTAGATGGGCAGGATGACCGCGTTGCGCCGGAAGGCGCCCGGCTCCCGCGCCGTGTAGAGCGACGCGAAGGTGTGCGGCCACATGTAGCCGCCGAGCGCGGTGAGCAGCACGGTGGTTGAGAACCACGTGGGGCTCTGGCCCCGGTCGGGCAGGGCCAGGAAGCCCGGCTTCGCGGTCTCGATGGCCCGGAACAGCCCCTCGTAGCTGCCGTAATAGTGCAGCGGCAGGTAGATGCCGAGGAAGATCACCAGTGCCAGGATGCTGGTGTCCTTGATCACCGCAGTCCAGGCCGAGCCGTGCACGCCGGAGACGATCACGTAGACGGTCAGGGCCGCGGCACCGATCCAGACCGCGACCGTCGAAGAGATCGCGCCGTACGAGGTGGTCGAGACGATGATCCCGAGCCCTTTGAACTGGAGGACGAGGTAGGGGACGAGGGCGACGAGGCCGACCAGCGCCACGAGCATGCCCAGCGCCCGGCTCTCGTACTTCCGCGCGAAGAAGTCGGGCTGCGTATAGAGGTCGTGCCGCTTCGCGTAGCGCCAGACCGGCGGCAGCAGCCAGTACGAGGTCACGTAGGCGAGGGTCAGGTAACAGAGGATGTAGTAGGCCGGGCCGCCCTTCCCGTAGGCGATGCCGGAGCCCCCCAGGAAGGTGAAGGTCGTGTAGATCTCGCCGGCCATCAGCAGGAAGACCAGAGCCGTGCCGAAGCCGCGGCCGCCGACCGTCCATTGCTCCAGACCCATGTCGCGCCCGAGCCGGGCATAGAGGCCGAGCCCGATCGCCACGGCGAAGCCCGCCGCCACGATGATGAGTGCGACGTTCATCGCGCATCGTCCGGCGCGCGCCGTTCGGGATCGGTCAGATAGATCACCCCCATGACCGCCGAGGTTCCGATCACGCAAAGCACCAGCCAAGCGAGGAGCAGCGGCAGGCCGAGGACGAAGGGCTCGACGCGATTCAGGAGGAACGGGCCGAGCAGGATGCCGAGAAAGGGCAGAACGGCGAGCCAACGCAGATGTCGCATGCGCGATACAATCCTGGGCCACTCAATACTGCGGCGTGGATCAGTCGAGCCCGGCTGTCAATCTGTCGCTCGGCCAAAGTGGCATCGGCCGGCCAATCGACGCGCTGTGCGCCGGCGCACACGGTCACGCTTCGCGCGCCCGTAGATTTGCGGTGATCCGACCGACCGATGCGGCGGATGCGGGATGGATTTTCGTCATGCGACGCACCCTGACCACCCTCGCCGTGGCGGCGCTGCTCCTCGGCTCCGCGGCGCAGGCCGAGGCCCGGACCATCCGGGTGCCGGCCAAGGCCCCGCCGAGTGCGGCGATCAAGGCGCGCCAGACCGCGATGAACGATTTCAGCGCGCGGATGGGCCGCCTCGACAGGCTGATGGGCCTGCCGTCGACCCCAGCATTGCGGTCGCGCTCGGCCGAGGCCGGGCGCTGACGCGCGGCCGCCGGATCACCGGCCGAGGCCGCCCGCCTCCTCCACGAAGCGCGCCACCGCGTCCGCACCGTCGCCCCTACGGAGGGAAGCGAACACGTAGGGTCGTACACCGCGCATCCGCCGCGTGTCCGCCTCCATGACCGACAGGTCGGCGCCCACGAGCGGCGCGAGGTCGGTCTTGTTGACGATCAACAGGTCGGAGCGGGTGATCCCCGGGCCACCCTTGCGCGGGATCTTCTCGCCCCCCGCCACATCGATGACGTAGAGGGTGATGTCGGCGAGTTCCGGCGAGAACGTCGCCGCCAGATTGTCGCCGCCGGACTCGATCAGCACCAGATCGAGCTTCGGGAAGCGCCGGCTCATCTCGGCCACGGCCGCGAGGTTGATCGAGGCGTCCTCGCGGATCGCGGTATGCGGGCAGCCGCCGGTCTCGACGCCCAGGATGCGTTCCTCCGGCAGCGCGCCGGCGACGGTCAGGATCCGGGCGTCTTCCTTGGTGTAGATGTCGTTGGTGATCGCGCAGATCTCGTAGCGATCCCGGAAGCGCTTGCAGAGCTGCTCCATCAGGGCGGTCTTGCCGGACCCGACGGGGCCGCCGATGCCGACGCGGAGGGGGCCGTTTGAGGGAGTCATGCTGCGCGCTCAGGATCGGAAGATGCGGGAATACTGGGTCTCGTGCCGGAATGACCCGAGGTCCAGGCGGAACGTGGCGGAGCCGAGGGCGTCGAGATCCGAGACATCAGCCGCTTCGGCGAGGGCGGCAATCCGCGGGGCGAGGGCGGCCACCACCCGCGTGCCGGCCGTCTGGCCCACGGGCGCCGCGCGCAGCGCCGCGGAGACGAGGTTCTGGACGAAGGCGAGACCGTAGGCCGACAGCACCGGTCCGCTCGCCATGCCGTGCGCCCCGCCCGCGACCCCGACGGCCACCGGGTAGGCGACCGGGCCGGGGAGATGTCCGGCCAGTCCAGAGAGCGGCGCGCAGGGCCATGCGATCAGGGTCGCATCGAGGAAGCTCCGGCCCTGCTGGCTGGTCTCCAGATGCAGTTCCCGCGACGGCGCGAGCGCCAAGGCGAGATCGTTGAGCGCGCCGAGGGCGACGCCGTCGGCAGATCGCGCGAGACGGTGGGCCTCGGCGGCCAGGATCAGGTCGTTCCGCAACGCGCCGCGCTCGCACACATCGCCGAGCCAGGCCGCGAGGCTGGCCTCGTCGCGCACGTCGCCGGCCTCGACCGCCCATTCCAGCCCGTGCGAGTACGCGTAGGCGCCGACCGGATAGCCCGGCGACAGCCAAGCCATCAGGCGGAGCGCGTCGAGGGGGTCAGACGGCTTCATGGGGGTGATGGTGGTGGCCGCCCTGCGGATGGTCGTGAGCGTGACCGCCCGCATAGGCGCCGCGCTCCGGCCGGAAGGGCCGCTCCACGGGCTCGGCGCCCCCGCCGAGGCCCCGCACCATCTCGGCCAGCACGTGGTCATAGGCGATCCAGACGGCGTCCGCACCGATCTCGGCGGGGATGTGCCGGTTGCCGATGTGCCAGATGAGGCGCTTGAGGGCGTGATCGCTCGGCGCGCGGATCTCCAGCAGACGCTCCGGCGCCGCCTCGACCCAGACGAGGCGGCCATCCTGCAGGACCAGGGCGTCGCCGTCCTCCAGGACGGTCGGCTCGGGGAGGTCGAGCAGGAAGCTCAGGCCGCCGGCGCCGCGCATGGCGACGCGGCGGCGGTGCCGGTCGCCGTGGTCGAGGATCACGCGGTCGACGATCTCGCCGCCGGACAGGGCGTCCCGGCGGAGGATGCGGGTGGCGCGGATCATGGCCTCAGGACTCTCGGTTCGGGAGAGGTCGTCCGTCGGAGGTGGTCTCGGCGCGGCCCTCGCCACGGCGCCCCCCTGTCCGTCCGCACCACGATAGCTCAGAACAGGAAATAGCGCTGCGCCATCGGCAGCACCTCGGCGGGCTCGCAGACCAGCAGCTCGCCGTCGGCCCGGACGTCGTAGGTCTCGGGATCGACCTCGATCACCGGCGTGGCGTCGTTGAGCACCATGCTCGCCTTCGAGATGCCGCCGCGGACGTTCTCGACGGCGACCAGCTCCTTCTGGACGCCGAGCCGCTCCCGCAGACCGTCCTCGACGGCTGCCTTGGAGACGAAGGTCAGGGCTGTGGCGAAGGGCGCCCGGCCGTAGGCGCCGAACATCGGCCGGTAATGGACCGGCTGCGGCGTCGGGATCGAGGCGTTCGGGTCGCCCATGGGCGCCGTCGCGATGGTCCCGCCTTTGATCACCAGGTCGGGCTTCACGCCGAAGAAGGCCGGCGTCCACAGCACGAGATCGGCGAGCTTGCCGGGCTCCACGGAACCGATGTGCCGGGAGACGCCGTGGGCGATCGCCGGGTTGATCGTGTACTTGGCGACGTAGCGCCGGGCGCGCAGGTTGTCGGTGCCGGAGGCGTCCCCCGGCAGGGGGCCGCGCTGGCGCTTCATCTTGTCGGCGGTCTGCCAGGTGCGGATGACGACCTCGCCGACCCGGCCCATGGCCTGGCTGTCGGACGACATCATCGAGAGCGCGCCGATATCGTGCAGGATGTCCTCGGCCGCGATCGTCTCGCGCCGGATCCGGCTCTCCGCGAACGCGAGATCCTCGGGGATCGACGGGTCGAGGTGGTGGCAGACCATGAGCATGTCGAGATGCTCGTCGATCGTGTTGCGGGTGTAGGGCCGCGTCGGGTTGGTGGAGGAGGGCAGCACGTTCGGCAGCCCGGCGACCTTGATGATGTCCGGCGCGTGGCCGCCGCCGGCGCCCTCCGTGTGGAAGGCGTGGATGGTCCGGCCCTTGAAGGCCGCGATCGTGTCCTCGACGAAGCCCGATTCGTTGAGCGTGTCGGTGTGGATCATGACCTGGATGTCGTGGGCGTCCGCCACCGACAGGCAGGTGTCGATCGCCGCCGGCGTGGTCCCCCAATCCTCGTGCAGCTTGAGCGCGCAGGCGCCAGCCCGGACCATCTCGACCAGGCTCTCCGGCCGGGCGGCGTTGCCCTTGCCGGCGAAGGCCAGGTTCATCGGGAAGGCGTCGGCCGCCTCGATCATCCGGGCGATGTGCCAGGGACCGGGCGTGCAGGTGGTGGCGAAGGTGCCGTGGGCCGGGCCGGTGCCCCCGCCGAGCATCGTGGTGACCCCTGAACAGAGCGCCTCCTCGATCTGCTGCGGGCAGATGAAGTGGATGTGGCTGTCGAAGCCCCCGGCGGTCAGGATCTTGCCCTCTCCGGCGATGACCTCGGTCCCGGGCCCGACCACGATGTCGACGCCCGGCTGGACGTCCGGATTGCCGGCCTTGCCGAGCTTGAAGATCCGGCCCCGCACGATGCCGACATCGCATTTCACGATGCCCCAATGGTCGAGCACGACGGCGTTGGTGATAACCGTGTCGACCGCGCCTCCGGCGTTCGTCACCTGGCTCTGGCCCATGCCGTCGCGGATGACCTTGCCGCCGCCGAACTTCACCTCCTCACCGTAGGTGGTGAAGTCCCGCTCGACCGTGATCTCGAGGCTGGTATCGGCGAGGCGGATGCGGTCGCCAACGGTGGGGCCGAACATGTCGGCATACGCGGACCGCGGCAGGCTTGCGGGCTTGGGCGTGTTGGCCATGGTCAGCTCTCCCGTCGCAAGCGTGTGTAGGCGTCGGCCGGCTCGGCTTTCTGATCGAAGGTCAGCGTCGTGCTGCAACCGGCCGACCGATTGATGGCGCCGATCAGGTGGTCCGCGAAGCCTCTTCGTCCCTTAGTCCAGGCGGCCAGAGCGGCCTCGGCCGCGTCACGCCGGCCGATGGCAATGTTGGAGGTGTCAAGGAGCCGCCGGATCAGGGCGGCAAGAGCGAGCTTCTTCTGACGGAGCGGCCGGGCCAGGATCCAGATTGTCTCGGCCAGCACGACGGCATTCACAAAGAACTGAGCGTCGCGTCGGCTCAAAGCTTCGGCGGCCTTCGCCGTCTGATCAGGCGCATCGTCGGGCCACACGGCTTCATCGACCAACCAGCGCAACGGCACATCGGTGTCGAGGCCGATCACGTTTCACCATCCTCGCCGGTGCCTCTCATCCGGTTCCAACGGGCGCTGCGGCTCTCCTCGATCCAGCGCACGATGCGCGCACGATCGACCGGCGCGATCGGATCGCACGCATCGGTTCCAACGCTTCCGCGAAGGTCCGCGATGTAAGGAGACGTGCGCGGTGGTCGCAAGCAATTCCGGCCTGAGAAACCCGGAGGACCGCTCACAGCTTACCCATCACGTCGCCGCGGAACCCGTAGACGGTGCGGCCGCCGGACAGCGGCACCAGCGCGACCTCCCGTGTCGAACCCGGCTCGAAGCGCACGGCAGTGCCGGGGGCGATGTCGAGACGCTTGCCGCGGGCATGCTCGCGCGAGAAAACGAGACCCGGATTGACCTCGTAGAAATGGTAGTGCGACCCGACCTGGATCGGGCGGTCGCCGGTGTTGGCGACCTCGATCACGGTCCGCTCGGCCCCGGCGTTGAACACGATCTCGCCGGGCAGGGTCGTCACCGCGCCGGGGATGTCGGCCGAGGCGGCGCCCCGGATCGGATGGTGAACGGTGACGAGCTTCGTACCGTCCGGGAAGGTCGCCTCGACCTGGATGTCGGGGATCATCTCGGCCACGCCCTCCATCACCTGATCGGCCGTGAGCACGGTGCCGCCGGCCTGCATCAGCTCCGCGACGGTGCGGCCGTCCCGGGCGCCCTCGACCACGAAGTCGGTGATCAGTGCCACGGCTTCCGGATGATTGAGCTTCACGCCCCGGCTGAGGCGATTGCGCGCCACCTGCGCCGCCATGGCGATCAGCAGCTTGTCCTTCTCACGGGGCGTCAGCAGCACGGCAAACCTCGTCGTTGCGGCCGCCGGAGCAAGGATCATGCGCGGGGCGCGGTCAAGGATGCGGCCGGCCGGACTCAGCGCTCCATCCCGGCAAAACCCGCGAACAGCTCCGGCATCGTCGCGCCCTTCAGCGTCGCCGGAAGGTCGCGGGGATGGATGAAGGCCTCGCGAAACCAGGGAAACCGCGCCGGATCGAAGCTGCCGCGGATCCAGTCGATCGCCTGGCGGACCCGATCGATTCGCTCGGCGTCGGGGTGATAGGTCAGCCAGATGTCGAGACCGACCTGGACGAGGCCGTCGAGGGGCACAAGCCGGGCGCCGATCGCTGCCGCGTACGTGGGCAGCCAGCCGATCCCGGCGCCGTTGGCGACCGCCCAGTAATGGGCGCTGCTCACGTTGGTCTTGAGGGTCACGTAGCCGGATTGCGGCATCCCGGGCGTGTGCCGGTCGTATTCCGCCATGCTGACGGTCTGGCTCGAGACCTGAAGGACGATCCGGTGCCGCGCCGCGTCCTCGACTCCGGACGGGTGACCGTAGATGTCGAGATAGCTGCGCGCCGCGAACGGCATGACGTGCAGGCGACCGAGCTTGACCACCTTGAGGTCCGGATTGACCGGCCGCACCAGCTGGACCGCCACGTCGGCCTCGAGGCGGCCGACATCGGCCGGATCCATCGTGCAGCGCAGATCCACCACGAGCCGCGGGTTCGAGCGCTGGAACTCGACGAGGCGCGGCGCGAGCCAGAACGTGCCGAGGCCCTCGGTGACGGCGATCCGCACCTCGCCGGTCGGGGTGGCGGAGGCCGCATCCCGGGCCCGCAGAACCGAGTAGGCGGCGCTCTCCATGGTGCGTGTCGCCGCCAGGATCGTCTCGCCTTCGGACGTCAGGCGGACCCCGGCGGCGTGGCGGGTGATCAGGGTGACGCCGAGTTGCGCCTCCAGGTCGTCGATCCGCCGACGCAGGGTGTTGATCGAGAGACCCACTGCGGCGGCCGCCGCCCGGAAGCTGCCGCGGCGGTCGAGTTCCAGGAACAGGCGCAGGTCCTGCCAGTCCGGCATGCCGGATTCCGATACCAGCGCGTGTTCCATCTGTGGGACCCCCATACTTCAAGTTTTGCACAGACGCGGGGCTTCGACCATGCGAAGCCGAGGGCCGTTCGCAAATCATCTCCCGAAGGCGCTGCGATGACGGTCCACGTATCCCCGCCCGACCATGCGCTCCATCCGCCCGGCGCGCCGGAAGCGCGGCACGACATCATCGACCTGAGATCGGCGCGCCTCGCCCGTCATTTGGTACTGTTCACCCCGGCCCCGGGCGATCTGGAGCGGTTGCTGGACGAGACCCGGGCCGCATTGCCGGGCGTCGCCGACGTCTCCGTGGTCCGCCGCGTGATGACGACCAATCCCGACACCGTCTTCGCGATCGCCCGCCGCGAGACCTACGATGCGCGTTCGCCCCGCGGCGAGGGCCTGACCGCGATCCTGCCCCTGAACGAAGCCGGGATGCAGGCCCTGCTGTCCGGCACGTTCGACGCGAGTGATCCCGACACGGGGTTCATCGCCCTTCAGCACGAGCGTCCGGCCGGGATCTATCTCTGGGTGATCCATGCCCGGCGGCGGCTCGCGGCGGCCGTCGCCCTGATGCTGCAGCGAATCTCGACGCCGCTGTGCCGCGATGTCGACCTGTTCGCCCGCGCGGCCACCGCCGAGGGCGCCGACTACCTGGAGGGGATCGGGTTCACCAGGGGCGCGGCGTGGCGCGGCCTGCGCGCCCCCGGGCTGCACATGTTCCACCGCTCGGAGCCGGCCGAGCGGCTGCCCCCTTACGACAGCCATCGCCCCGGCGTCACCGGCACAAGCGTCTCGGTGGCGCGGACCTTCGAGGATCTGTCCCGAGTCATCGCCCTGCGCTCCGCCGTGTACATGGCCGAGCAGGCCTGCCCCTACGAGGAGGAGTTCGACGGCAACGACCTCTCGGCCACCCACCTGATCGGCTATGTCGGGGACGAGCCCGCCGGCTGCCTGCGCATCCGCTTCTTCGCCGACTTCGCCAAGATCGAGCGCCTCGCGGTTCGGGCCGAGTTTCGCAACACGCGCATGGCCTTCGCGCTCGTCCGGGCCGGCATCGAGCTGGCTCGCGTGAAAGGCTATCGCCGCCTCTACGGCCATGCGCAGAAGCGCCTCGTCGGCTTCTGGAGCCGCTTCGGCTTCCGCATCTTCGAGGGCGCTCAGGAACTGGTCTTCTCGGATTTCGACTACATCGAGATGCTGCTGGAGGCCGAGCCCCACCCACAGGCCATCGCCATCGGGGCCGACCCCTACGTGATCATCCGGCCGGAAGGCCGCTGGCACCGCGCCGGGGCCCTCGATCGCTCCAAGGCCCGGGCGGTCACCCGGCCCTCCGTCGGAGCGAAGGCGGCAGCCCGATGATCCGGACCTTCAACCCGGCGCTCTACCGCCGGCCGCGCAGCGTACCCGTCCTCGTGCTGGTCGACATGCAGCAGGAATACGAGGTCGCAGGCCGGCCCCTCGCGTTGTCGGACATCGCGCCGGCCCTGCACAATTGCCGACTGGCCCTCAGCCATGCCCGGGAGAGCGGCATCCAGGTCGCTTACGTGCGCTGGATCGGCGCCCCGCTGTTCCAGGCGGGCAACCGCTTTTCCCGATGGATCGAAGGCTTCGAGCCCCATGGCTGCGACATGATCTTCGACCGGGACCGGCCGTCCTGCTACGCCAGCCCGGCCTTCGCCGATGCCATGGAGCGCGGCTGCCCGCCCCTCGTGATCGCGGGCTTCGCCGGTGAGGCGGCCTGCCTCGCCACGGCGATCGACGGCTTCCACCGGGGTCAGGAGGTGACATTCCTGTCCGACGCCTCCGCCAGCCACGGCCTCGACGGGATCGCGGCCGGCGACATCCATCGCACGGTGAGCGCGGTGATGCGCGCCTTCGGAGACGTCATCGACACGCAGTCGTGGATCTCCGCCTCCGCGGCGTTCAGGCCGGCACCGGCCATCTCCAGCCAGACGCATGCGAATGACTGATCCGGTCCAATTCGACAGGGCCGGCAGCCGCGCCGGGACCGATCACGACGATGCGCTCCAGCGCCTCGGACGGCACGCGATCGCGCTGCTCCAGGCCGCGCGGGATTCGGGCGATCTCGCGTTGATCGCGCAGGCGGAAGCCATGGCGATGGCGGTCGGCTTCACGCTGGCGGCGCAACTGCCCTCGGCCGGGAGCGGTGCGGACTGATCAGCCGGCGCGGTCGTCGATCGCGGCTTCGCCGCCGATGAGGCGCATCGCGCGCAGCCGTGCCGTGCGCTCGTCCCGTGCGCGTCGGTCGGCGTCGAGGGCCAGCCAAAGGGCCACCAGCTCCGGCCGGCGCTGCGGTTCGACAGTCTCGTTCGCCGCACCCAGAGATTCGGTCTGTTCGAAGGCGTCCATGCTCGGATCCCCGCGCCTAGCGCTGCGGTCCGCTAACAGCACAGCCCGCCTCAGGTCCAGCCCGGCGAATGGCTCGACATTCGACATCTCGCGACGATCGTCACCGCGGGATCGCGCGCCGACGGTCAGGCCGCCTTGCGCCGCCGGGGCGATCTCGGCCGCGGCGGGGCTTCGCCACGGCCCAGTCCGATGGCCTTGGCGAGCGCGGAGCGCTGCGCGGCGTAGCTCGCGGCGACCATCGGGTAGTCGGCCGGCAGGCCGTAGCGATCCCGGTAGGCCTTGGGGTCGAGCCCGTGGCTGGTGAGATGGCGCTTGAGCGTCTTGTAGGTCTTGCCGTCGATGAAGCTGACGATGCCGTCAGGCCGGACCGACTTGCGGATCCGGCCGTTCGTCAGCCGCTCGACGTGAGGCTCCCGGCTCTGGTCCACCGTCTGCGACCCGAGCTGCGTGAGCGCCGCGTGCACGCGCCCGATGACCCCCGGCAGATCCGGCACCGAGACGGAATTGTTGGACACGTAGGCCGAAACGATTTCGGCCGCGAGCAGTCTGTAGTTCGGGTCGCTATGGGATGGGCGCCCGGCTGTAGCGGCATCCGCTGTCGATCTGGGCATTTTAAGCCTCGAAAAAAGTATTTCTGATCGATAATCTCGTAGGGTCCACAGCGAATTCAAGATCGATCGGCGAACGCGTGCAAATAATTCAACTGTCAAGTTTCGAAGGTCTCAGCAACATCCCGGATACGCGCGGATGCCAAGCTGTCGGCGGGCGTCCTGGCGAGAGGCCCGTGCGGCTCAGTCGCCGCCGGCCGTGTCAGCTCTCCAACCCCGACAGGGTAGCGATGATGGATTCGACAACTTCGATCTGCCGCTGCACCTCCGCCAGCCGCGGCCCCGCCTCCGAGCCGTCGCCGAGGGCGAACGTGCCCTTCTGCCGGCGGGTCGTGCGGAGCCGGCGGACCGAGGCGACGATGATCTGCCGCTCCTCGATGAGCGCCGCGCGCAGCTCGTTCAGTCCGTCCAGTTCCACCGTCGAGCCCATGCGCCGTCCCGGTCTCAGATCCCCGTCGCGCCAGCGCCGATCCGCAGGCGCCGCGCAGCCTTCATGCGCCGTCCCCGCCCGGTCCCCGATGCCGCGTGGGCGGGGCGAGATGGGCGTCCGGCGCAGCGCGACGCTACCCTGCAACGCGGGCCGTTGCACGCCGCCCGTCAGCATCACGCTCCCGGGAATGCAGCATCGGGTCGGTGTCGGCGCGCCGCATTGTATGCTAATGAATGCAAAATTATTCCCGCGTGGGAATCGGCGGGATATCAGGGCGGACAGGGGCGGATGCTGAGTGCGGACGACCACCATCGCGGCGTATCCCGAACGCACGAGCACGCCGACCGCGACGCCCCGGGCGACGCGCCTCCGGCGCCGACGCTCCACAAGCCGCGCCGGTCCCGCGGGCTCGTCCTCGTGCTGCTCCTCGCCGCCGCGGGGGGCGGAGGCGCCTACGCCTACACGCGGTTGCGCCAGCCCGAGACGAAGCCGAAGGCCGTCGCCGCGCTCCCCATACCGGTGACCCTCGGGACCGTGGACCAGGGGCCCTTCGCGCTCGTGTCGAACGGGCTCGGTACGGTGCAGGCCTACAACACCGTCCAGGTTCGCACGCGCGTCGACGGCGAGATCCAGCAGGTCGCCTTCCGCGAAGGCCAGACGATCCACAAGGGCGACGTCCTCGTCCAGGTCGATCCGCGCCCCTACCAGGCGACGCTGGATCAGGCGAGGTCAAAGAAGGAGCAGGACACCGCCAACCTCAACAATGCCAAGGCCGATCTCGTCCGCTACACCGGCCTCGGCGCCTACGCGTCCCGGCAGCAGACCGAGACGCAGACCGCTCTGGTCGCCCAGCTGACCGCGCAGGTGGCCTCCGATCAGGCCGCCATCGACAACGCGGCGACGCAGCTCGGCTACGCGACGATCCGATCGCCGATCGACGGCGTCACGGGCTTCCGTCAGGTCGACATCGGCAACATCGTCAACGCGTCCGGGCAGTCGGCGATCGTGACGATCACCCAGGTGGAACCGATCTTCGTGGTGTTCACCGCGCCCGAGGACCAGCTGCCCGCGATCACCGCGGCCTTGCGCAAGGGCGACGTGCCGGTGGAGGCCTGGAGCTCGGACGGGATCACCAAGCTCGCCGACGGCAAGCTCGCCCTGTTCAACAACCAGGTCGACACGGCCACCGGCACGATCCGCCTGAAGGCCGTGTACGAGAACCGCAACCACGCGCTCTGGCCGGGCCTCTCGGTGTCCACCAAGATGCGGGTCGGCATCGTCGCCACCGCCACGACGGTGCCGGACGACGCCGTGCAGCACGGGCCTTCGGGCCTGTTCGCCTTCGTGGTGGATGAGTCCGGGCGTGCGCATCAGCGCGCCCTGAAGGCGGGTCGCTCGGATGCCGGCCGAACGCAGCTCCTGAGCGGCGACGTGAAGCCCGGCGAGCGCGTCATCGTCACCGGTCAATACAAGGTGCAGGACGGCAGCCTCGTGGCCGACCCGCATGCGGCGCACACGGCGCAGGCGGGCGAACCGGAGAGCGGCCTGCAAGCCGAGGTCAGCCGCTGATGCGCGACGCACCGAGCATGACCGGGTCCCTCCACGGGCGGGAATGCGCGTCCGGTCCGTCGTCGGTGCCGGCACGGAGCCCCGTGACGCGCCCCGGGAGCCGCCCATGAAAGGCGGCATCTCCGCGCCCTTCATCCGGTTCCCAGTGGCGACCACGCTGATCATGGTCGGCATCCTGTTCATCGGATTGGTAGCCTACCCGCTGCTGGGCGTCGCGCCGCTACCGCAGGTGGATTTCCCGACGATCCAGGTGACGGCACAGCTGCCGGGCGGCAGCCCCGAGACGATGGCGTCGTCGGTGGCGCAGCCGCTCGAGCGGCAATTCTCGCAGATTCCCGGCGTCGCCCAGATGACCTCGACGAGTTCCCTGGGGATCTCGACGATCACGGTCCAGTTCGACCTGAACCGCAACATCGACGGCGCCGCCAGCGACATCCAGGCGGCCATCAACGCGGCGAGCGGCCAGCTGCCCAAGAACCTCCCGAGCCCGCCGACCTACCGCAAGGTCAACCCGGCGGATTCACCGATCCTTCTGCTCTCGGCGGTCTCCGACACCCTGCCGCTGACCGAGCTGGACGACGCCGTCGACGTGCAGCTGGCGCAGCGCATCAGCCAGATCTCCGGCGTGGCGCAGGTGTTCATCGGCGGCCAGCAGAAGCCGGCGGTGCGGATCCAGGTCGATCCGGCCAAGCTCGTGGCCAAGGGCCTGTCGCTGGAGGACGTACGCAACCAGCTCGCCATCACGACGGTCAACAACCCGAAGGGCAGCATCGACGGGACCAGCCGCAGCTACACGATCTACGCCAACGACCAGCTGATCGCGGCCCGCGACTGGGATGGGGTCATCGTGGCCTATCGCGACGGGGCCCCGTTGCGGGTGCGCGACATCGGCCACGCCGTGGCCGGCCCGGAGGATGCCAAGCAGGCCGGCTGGACCAACGGCCGCCGGGGCGTCTTCCTGGTGATCTTCAAGCAGCCCGGCGCCAACGTGATCGACACCGTCGACAGCATCAAGGCTCAGCTGCCGCGTCTCACCGCGACGTTGCCGGCCGGGATCAAGATCGACATCCTGAGCGACCGCACGCAGACGATCCGGGCCTCCGTGGAGGACGTGCAGTTCACCCTGCTGCTGACCATCGTGCTGGTGGTGGCGGTGATCTTCGTATTCCTGCGCAGCTTCTGGGCGACCGTGATCCCGAGCGTGACGGTGCCGCTGGCCCTGCTCGGCGCCTGCGCGCTGATGTGGGTGGCGGGCTATACGCTCGACAATCTCTCGTTGATGGCGCTCACCATCGCGGTGGGGTTCGTGGTGGACGACGCCATCGTCGTCCTGGAGAACATCAGCCGCTACGTCGAAGAGGGGATGCGGCCCATGGAGGCCGCGTTCAAGGGCGCGGGCGAGATCGGCTTCACCATCGTGTCGATCTCGGTGTCGCTGATCGCCGTGCTGATCCCGCTGCTGCTCATGGGCGGCATCATCGGTCGCCTGTTCCGCGAATTCGCCGTGGTGCTGTCGATGACGATCGCAGTCTCGGCCTTCGTGTCGCTGACGCTGACCCCGATGATGGCGGCGCGTCTGCTGAAGCCGCACGGCGCCGAGCGCCACGGCCGGCTCTACCGGATGAGCGAGGCAGGGTTCGACTGGCTGCTCTCGACCTACGAGGGCGCCCTCGACGTTGCCCTGCGCCACCGCCGCATCACGCTGCTCACCTTCTTCGCGACGCTCGGCCTCACCGGCTACCTCTTCGTCGCGATCCCGAAGGGGTTCTTCCCGCAGCAGGACACCGGTTTCATGATCGGCGTCACCGAGGCGGGCCAGGACATCTCGTTCTCGGCGATGCAGGACCTCCAGGAGAAAGTCGGCGCCATCGTGCAGGCCGATCCCGACGTGGCCACCGTCGGCATGTCGCTCGGCGGCAACGGCCAGGCCCTGAACTCGGGCCGGATGTACATCACCCTGAAGCCCCGGGACGAGCGCGCCGCCAACGCCTTCCAGATCATCGGGCGGCTGCGGCCCAAACTGGAGCGCGTCGCCGGCATCCGGACCTTCATCCAGGCCACGCAGGACGTGCGCACGGGCGGCCGCACCTCGCGGACGCAGTTCGAGTACACGCTTCAGGATCCGGATCTCGCCGAGCTGAACACCTGGGCGCCGCGCATCCTCGACCGGCTGAAGACGCTTCCCGAGCTGCGCGACGTCGCCACCGACCAGCAGACCCGGGGCACGACCCTGACGATGTCGATCGACCGGGACGCGGCCTCGCGCTACGGCATCACGCCCCAGCTCATCGACGACACGCTCTACGACGCGTTCGGCCAGCGCCAGATCGCGCAGTACTTCACGCAGCTCAACAGCTACCACGTGGTGCTGGAGGTGCTTCCGGTCCTCCAGGGCAGCCTCGACAGCCTGGACAAGATCTACATCAAGGCGCCCAACGGCGGCGGGCAGGTGCCGCTCGCCGCCTTCGCCCGCTGGACCACCGACCCGGTCGCGCCGCTCTCCGTCAACCACCAGGGCCAGTTCCCGGCGGTGACGATCAGCTTCAACCTCGCGCCCGACGTCGCGCTCGGTCAGGCCACGGAGGCGATCGGCCGGGCGATGCGGGACCTCCAGGTGCCGCCCACCGTGGTCAGCGGCTTCCAGGGTACCGCCCAGGCGTTCCAGCAGTCGCTGTCGACGGTGCCGCTCCTGATCCTGGCGGCGCTCTTCGTCGTCTACCTGATCCTCGGCATCCTCTACGAGAGCTTCATCCACCCGATCACCATCCTGTCGACCCTGCCGTCGGCCGGCGTCGGCGCGCTGGCGGTGCTGATGGCCGCGGGCTTCGATTTCAGCCTGATCGCGCTGATCGGCATCATCCTGCTCATCGGCATCGTGAAGAAGAACGGCATCATGCTGGTGGACTTCGCCATCGTGGCCGAGCGCGAGGAGGGTCTCGGACCCGAGGCGGCGATCCGGAAGGCGGCCTTGCTGCGCTTCCGCCCGATCCTGATGACCACCATGGCGGCGCTGCTCGGCGGCATCCCGCTGATGTTCGCCCACGGGACCGGTTCCGAGATCCGCCAGCCGCTGGGCTACGCTATGGTGGGTGGCCTCGCGGTCAGCCAGATCCTGACGCTGTTCACCACGCCGGTGATCTACATCTACCTTGATCGTCTGGCGCACCGCCTGTCGTTCCGCGACAAGCCGGAGGCGGTGGACGCGGCGCTGGGTGAACCGGAGCCGGCGGAGGAAGTCCGCGGACCGCCGGCGCTGCGCGCGGCGGAGTGATCTGTTCGGTCGGACCCGTCCTTGCAAGCGGAGCGAATCAGCCCGGCAGGGCCGATCGGCCCGGCGCTCGAGCCTTGTCTATCTGACGCAGAACACGAAGCGCGACGCGCTCTCCTCACCTTGCGGGGAGGGGAATGTGCCTGACCATCGCAGCCGACGCCGGCACGGTCCTGTCATCACTTTCGGCTTGGCGTAGACCCATGGCGTTCCAGTTGAGCCCGGACCGGCCCGATAAGGCCCAGGCGAAGGCCGAACGATGGGGATGAACCAGAACCTGCCGCTGCGCGGACTGACCGTCCTCGCCCTGGAGCAGGCCGTTGCCGCACCCTACTGCACGTCGCGGCTGGCGGATGCCGGCGCGCGGGTCATCAAGATCGAGCGGCCGGAGGGGGATTTCGCCCGCGGCTACGATGCCGCCGTCAACGGTCTGTCGAGCTACTTCGTCTGGCTCAACCGCGGCAAGGAGAGCCTCGTCGCCGACATCAAGGACAAGGCGGATGCGCGCCTGCTCCACGCGATCCTCGCGCAGACGGACGTCTTCGTGCAGAACCTCGCCCCGGGCGCCGCCGCCCGCGCGGGCTTCGGCGCCGCCGCATTGCGCGCCCGCCATCCGCGGCTGATCACGGTGGACATCTCCGGCTACGGCGCCGGTCACGCCTACGACGACATGAAGGCCTACGATCTGCTGGTCCAGGCGGAGAGCGGGCTGGCCGGCATCACCGGCCATCCGGCGGGTCCGGGCCGCGTCGGCGTCTCCGTGTGCGACATCGCCTGCGGGATGGACGCCCACGCCGCCGTGCTGGAGGCGCTGATCGCCCGCGGGATCTCGGGTGACGGCTGCGCCCTGGAGGTCAGCCTGTTCAGCGGTGCGGCGGACTGGATGAACGTGCCGCTCCTGTATTTCGAGGGCACCGGCCGCGCGCCTCAGCGGGTCGGCCTCGCCCATCCCTCGATCTGCCCGTACGGCGCCTTCCCTACCGCCGACGGCAGCCTCGTGCTGATCTCGATCCAGAACGAGCGGGAATGGGCGCGCTTCTGCGACGGCGTGCTGGGCGAGCCCGGTCTCGCCGCCGCCGAGGGCTTCGCGTCCAACAACGCCCGGGTCGCCAACCGGGCCGCCGTCGATCTGCGCATCGGCGCGGAGCTGGTGCGGCTGACCCGGGATGCGGCCGCATCCCGGCTGAAGGCGGCCGGTACCGCCTACGGCTTCGTCAACACGCTGGCCGATCTCGCCATCCATCCGGCGCTCGTCCGCGCGGAGGTCGATACGCCGGCCGGCCCGGCCCGTATCGTGGCGCCCCCGGTGCTCATCGACGGGCGTGCCCGGGCGCTCGGCCCGGTGCCCGATATCGGCGAACACACGCTGCGCATCCGCTCGGAATTCGCGTCCGCGATTTGAAGCCCTGGGATCGGGGCACGACGACACAAGGGAGGGGACGATGAGGCTCGACGGCAAGGTCGCGATCGTCACGGGCGCCGGGGGCGGCTTCGGTGCGGGGATCGCCCAGCGTTTCGCCGCGGAGGGAGCGTCGGTCGCCTGCGTGGACATCGACCGGGCGGCGGCCGAGCGCGTCGCGTCCGGGATCGGCGCGCAGGCGCTCGCGATCGGTGCGGACGTCGGCAGCGCCGCCGAAGTCGAGGCCAGCGTCGCGGCGACCCGGGACCGGTTCGGGGTGCCCCACATCCTCGTCAACAACGCCGGCACGACGCACCGGAACAAGCCGCTCATGGAGGTCACGGAGGAGGACTTCGACCGCGTGTTCCGGGTGAACGTGAAGTCGATCTTCCACTATGTCCGCGCCGTCGCGCCGCTCATGCGCGATCAGGGCGGCGGCGTGATCCTGAACGTCAGCTCGACGGCGGCGCTCCGGCCGCGGCCGGGGCTGACGTGGTACAACGCCTCGAAGGGGGCGGCGAGCCTTGCCTCGAAGTCCCTGGCCCTCGAGCTGGCGCCGTGGCGGATCCGGGTGAACGCCCTCTGCCCGGTCATGGGCGCCACCGGCCTTCTGGAGCATTTCATGGGCATGCCCGACACGCCGGAGAACCGGGAGCGGTTCATCGCCACGATTCCCCTCGGGCGCCTGTCGCAGGCGCGCGACATCGCGGCCGCCGCCCTGTTCCTCGCCTCCGACGAGGCGGATTTCATCACCGGGATCGACCTTCCGGTCGATGGTGGTCGCACGGCCTGAGGAGCCCGCCATGGAACCCCATACCGAGATCCGCGAAGCCGTGGCCAAGCTCTGCGCGGGCTTCCCCGGCCCGTACTGGCGGGCGCTCGACCGCGAGATGGCCTATCCGACCGCGTTCGTGAACGCGCTCACCGAGAGCGGCTACCTGTCGGTGCTGATCCCGGAAGAGTACGGCGGCTCCGGCCTGCCGCTCTCGGCCGCCGCGGCGATCCTGGAGGAGGTCCAGCGGGCGGGCTGCAACGGCGGCGCCTGCCACGCGCAGATGTACACGATGGGCACGCTGCTGCGGCACGGGTCGGACGCGCAGAAGGCCGAATACCTGCCGGCCATCGCCGAGGGACGCCTGCGGCTCCAGGCGTTCGGGGTCACCGAGCCGACCTCCGGCACCGATACCGGCAGCCTCAAGACCACGGCGCGCCGCGAGGGCGACCATTACGTCGTCAACGGCCAGAAGATCTGGACCAGCCGCGCCGAGCACTCGGACCTGATGCTGCTGCTCGCCCGCACGTCCCCCCGCACCGAGGGCATGAAGCGCACGGACGGGCTCTCCGTCCTCCTCGTCGACATGCGCGAGGCGGTGGGCCGCGGCCTGACCATCCGGCCGATCCGCACGATGATGAACCATGCCACCACGGAGGTGTTCTTCGACAACCTTCGGGTGCCGGTCGAAAACCTGATCGGCGCGGAGGGGCGGGGCTTCCGCTACATCCTCTCAGGCATGAACGCCGAGCGCATCCTGATCGCCGCGGAATGCGTCGGCGACGCCAAGTGGTTCATCGACAAGGCGAAAGGCTACGCCAACGAGCGCTCCGTGTTCGGCCGGCCGATCGGCGCCAACCAGGGCGTCCAGTTCCCGATCGCCAAGGCCTACGCGAACATGCGGGCGGCCGAGCTGATGGTGCGTGAGGCGCTGACGCTCTACGAGGGCGGCGCCAATCCGGGGGCGGAGGCCAACATGGCCAAGATGCTCGCCGCGGACGCCTCGTTCGAGGCCGCCAATGCCTGCATCCAGACCCACGGCGGCTTCGGCTTCGCCGAGGAGTACGACATCGAGCGGAAGTTCCGCGAGACGCGCCTCTATCAGGTGGCGCCGATCTCCACGAACCTCATCCTCGCCTACCTGTCCGAGCACGTGCTCGGGCTGCCGCGCTCCTACTGACCTGACCGGATTCCGGGCATGACCGACCTCGCCGCCTGGATCGGCCGGACGCGGGACTCGTCCGACCTGATCACGCCGCGCCTGATGGCCGAGTTCCGCGCGACCTTCGCGCCGAACCTCGCGCCGGTTCCGGAGGGTATCGCCTGGCCCGCCCTTCACTGGTGCCTCGCCCCGGAGTCGCCACCGGCCGACGCCCTGGGGCCGGACGGCCACGCCGCCAAGGGCGGCTTCCTTCCGCCGGTGCCGCTGCCCCGGCGGATGTGGGCGGGCGGGTCGATCGAGACCCTCGGCGACCTGCGCGAAGGCGAGCGCGTGACGCGCACCGAGACCGTTCGGGACGTGGCCTTCAAGGAGGGGCGGAGCGGGACGCTGTGCTTCGTCACCGTCGACCACGCGGTGGCGACGGACCGGGGCGTCGCGATCCGCGAGCGGCAGGACATCGTCTACCGCGAGGCGGCCGCGGCGCAGACCGGGACGGCGGTGGATCCCGAGCGCGACGACCCTGCCGCCTACCAGGCCGTGTGGGCGGTTTCGGCCACGCCGACGCTGCTGTTCCGCTACTCGGCGATGACCTTCAACGGCCACCGCTTCCACTACGACCGGCCCTATGCCACGCAGGTGGAGGGTTACGCGGATCTCGTCGTCCACGGTCCCATGCAGGCGACATTGCTGATGAACCTCGCGGCCAGCCTGCTCGGGCGCGTGCCGCCGAGGTTCCGGTATCGCGGCGTGTCGCCGATGACGGCCAACCAGACCTTCCAGGTCTGCGGCCGGGTGGCGGAGGGCGCTTTCGAGGGCGTCACCCTCGACGCGGCGCGCCGTGTCTGCATGCGGGCGCGGGGCGAGGGATAGGGACGGTCCCTCGCCACCGCGGGCTGCGGGAGGTCGACGGGAATGCCCGCTTCCGTTGCGAGCGATGAATCGGCCGGCCAATGTCGGTGAGGCGTCCGAGGTCCGCCTCACCGATCCATAGCGCGACTCAGGCGAGCTTCAGCCCGACGTTGACGTTGCCGCGGGTCGCGTTCGAGTACGGGCAGACCTGATGGGCGGCGTCGACGAGCTTCTGAGCGTCGGCGTGGTCGAGGCCGGGGAGGCTGATCGTCAGGTCGGCGGTGATGCCGAAGCCGCCCTCGGAGCGCGGTCCGATGCCGACATCGGCGGTGACTGTGGTATCGGCCGGGACCTTCATCTGCAGCGAGGGCGCGACCGCCTTCATGGCGCCGAGGAAGCAGGCCGAGTAGCCCGAGGCGAAGAGCTGCTCGGGATTGGCGCCCGGGCCGCCCGCACCGCCCAGCTCCTTCGGAGTCGAGAGCTTGACCTCGAAGCTGCCGTCAGCGGTCCGGGCGGCGCCGTCGCGGCCCCCGGTGGCGGTGGCGGTGGTGCGGTACTTCACGTCTACGGACATGGCTCTCTCCGATGTCAGGAAGAAAATCGGCAACTAGGGTCCGGCGGGCATCCGCCTAGCCCCATTTAAATTGCGCACAATTTAGATTCAAGGATCGACGAGCGCGAATCGGTCCACGTCGACCAACCCCCGGTCGGTGATCTTGAGGTGCGGAATCACGGGCAGCGGCAGGAACGCCACCTGCAGGAACGGTTCGGGCAGGACGACGCCGAGGCTGCGGGCGGCGGCCCTCAGGGTCACGAGGGCGTTCCGGATCGTCTCGAACGGCATCAGGCTCATGAGGCCGGCCAGCGGCAGGGCCATCTCCGCGAGGATCCGCCCGCCCTCGACCACCACGAAGCCGCCCTCGATCGCGCCGAGGCGGTTGACCGCCGCGGCCATGTCGGCCTCGTCCGCGCCGACCACCGTGATGTTGTGGCTGTCGTGCCCGACCGACGAGGCGATGGCGCCGCGCTGCAGCCCGAAGCCCTTCACGAAGGCGACCCCGATGCCGCGCCGGCCCGGCGGGGTCCGACCGTGGCGCTCGACGACCGCCACCTTGATGACGTCCTGGCCGAGGTCGATCCGGCGCTCTCCCTCGGAATAGGGCAGCGTGAGGTCGTGCCGCAGCGTGATGATCTTGCCCGGCACCACGCCGATCACCGGCGTCGACGGCCCCGAGCCCGGGGCGGCGAAATCGGACGCCTCCACACGCCGCGCCCGGACGCTGCCGCGCCCGATCGGGGCCACGGGAATCCGTCCCGTGAAGAGCGCGTCGTCCACCGGGCGCCCGGCGCTGATCACCGCCGACACGGCGCAGGCCGCCAGGTCGTCGAGCACGACGAGATCGGCCCGTTGGCCGGGCGCCACCAGCCCCCGGTCGTGTAGGCCGAAGGCCCGGGCGGCGGACCAGGAGGCGGCCCGGTAGGCCGCCAGCACCGGGGCGCCCAGCCCGATCGCGGTGCGGATCATGTGGTCGAGATGGCCCTCCTCGGCAATGTCGAGCGGGTTCCGGTCGTCGGTGCAGAAGGCGAGGAACGGCGCCGTGCGCTCGGTGAGGATCGGCGCGAGGGCGTGCAGATCCTTGGATACCGAGCCCTCCCGGATCAGCACGGTCATGCCCTTGGAGAGTTTTTCCAAGGCCTCCTCGGGCGTCGTCGCCTCGTGCTCCGTGCGGATGCCGGCCGCGATGTAGCCGTTCAGGGCGGCGCCGCGCAGCAGCGGCGCGTGGCCGTCGATGTGCCGGCCCTGAAAGGCGGCGAGCTTCTCCAGCGCGCCCGGATCGGCCCCCAGCACGCCCGGGAAGTTCATGAACTCGGCGAGCCCGATGACCTTCGGGTGGTCGGCGAACGGCAACAGGTCGGCGGCCTCGATCCGGGCGCCCGAGGTCTCCAGATGGTCGGTGGCCGGGACGCAGGCGGAGAGCTGCACCCGCAGGTCCATCGCCAGCGTCTCGGCGGACGCGAGAAACCACGCGAAGGCGTCGGTGCCGAGGACGTTGGCCATCTCGTGCGGGTCGCAGATCCCGGTGGTGACCCCGTGCGGCAGGACGCAGCGCTCGAATTCCTGCGGCGGCATCAGCGAGGATTCGACGTGGAAATGCGTGTCGATGAAGCCCGGCACGACGACCTTGCCGGCCAGGTCGATCTCCCGGGTCCCGCGATACGCCCCGTAGGTGCCGACGATCCGGTCGCCGCAGATCGCGATATCGGAGGCGACCAGGTCGCCGGTGACGAGGTCGAGGAACCGGCCGCCCTTGAGCACGAGGTCGGCCTCGGCGAGGCCCTGCCCCTGCGCGATGGCGCGCCGCAAGAAGTCCATCCCGGTCATTGCGCCGCCGTCCTCCGCCTCTGCCATCCGGCTCTGCCATCCGCCAGGAGCATGCCACGGCCGCGCCCCGCCGCGCGACGCTTGCGGACGACGGCGCGCGGGAGCAGAAACCGCCGCACCTGTGAACCGGTCGAAGTCCGCGATGCCCGCCTATCGTTCCCGCACCACCACCCACGGCCGCAACATGGCCGGCGCCCGCGGCCTCTGGCGCGCCACGGGCATGAAGGATGCCGATTTCGGCAAGCCGATCATCGCGGTGGTCAACTCCTTCACGCAGTTCGTCCCGGGGCACGTGCACCTCAAGGACCTCGGCCAATTGGTCGCCCGGGAGATCGAGGCCGCGGGCGGCGTCGCCAAGGAGTTCAACACCATCGCGGTCGATGACGGCATCGCCATGGGCCATGACGGCATGCTGTATTCGCTGCCGTCCCGGGAGCTCATCGCCGATTCCGTCGAGTACATGGTCAACGCGCACTGCGCCGACGCGATGGTGTGCATCTCGAACTGCGACAAGATCACCCCCGGCATGCTGATGGCGACCCTGCGCCTCAACATCCCGACGGTTTTCGTCTCGGGCGGCCCGATGGAGGCCGGCAAGGTCCAGCTGCCGGGTATCGCCAGGAAGGTCGACCTCGTCGACGCGATGATCGCCGCGGCCGACGACCGGATCTCCGATGCGGACGTGGCGGTGATCGAGCGCTCCGCCTGCCCGACCTGCGGCTCGTGCTCGGGCATGTTCACGGCCAATTCGATGAACTGCCTCACCGAGGCGCTCGGGCTCGCCCTGCCGGGCAACGGCTCGGCGCTCGCGACCCACGCCGACCGGAGGCGCCTGTTCGTGGAGGCCGGCCACCTGATCGTCGACCTCGCCCGACGGCACTACGAGCAGGACGACGCCGGCGTGCTGCCGCGGGCCGTGGCGAGCTTTGCGGCGTTCGAGAACGCCATGACGCTGGACATCGCCATGGGCGGTTCGACCAACACGGTGCTGCACCTGCTCGCCGCCGCCCACGAGGGCGAAGTCCCGTTCACCATGGCCGACATCGACCGGCTGTCCCGGCGGGTGCCGGTGCTGTGCAAGGTCGCCCCGGCCGTGGCCAACGTCCACATGGAAGACGTGCACCGCGCCGGCGGGATCATGGCCATCCTGGGCGAGCTGGACCGCGCCGGCCTCATCGACACGGGCGTCGGCAACGTCTCGGCCGGGACGCTGGGTGCCGCCCTGGCACGGTGGGACGTCGGCGCGGCCCCGAGCGCGTCGGTGAAGACCTTCTACCGCGCGGCCCCCGGCGGCGTGCCGACCCAGGTGGCGTTCAGCCAGGAGTCCCGCTTCGAGGAACTCGACCTCGACCGGGAGGCCGGCGTGATCCGCGACGCCGCGCACGCCTATTCGCAGGATGGCGGCCTCGCCGTGCTCTACGGCAACCTCGCCGAGCAGGGCTGCATCGTGAAGACCGCAGGCGTGGATGCCTCGCTCCTGGTCTTCAGCGGAACGGCCAGGGTGTTCGAGAGCCAGGACGCCGCGGTGGACGGCATCCTCAACGGCAGGGTCATGGCCGGCGAGGTGGTACTGATCCGCTACGAGGGCCCCCGAGGCGGCCCCGGCATGCAGGAGATGCTGTATCCGACGAGCTACCTGAAATCGAAGGGGCTGGGGAAGGCCTGCGCGCTGGTCACCGACGGGCGGTTCTCCGGCGGCTCCTCGGGCCTGTCGATCGGCCACGTCTCCCCGGAGGCGGCGGAGGGCGGCCTGATTGGCCTCGTGCGTGACGGCGACACCATCGCCATCGATATCCCGGCCCGGAGCATCCACCTGGCCGTGGACCCCGCGGAGCTCGAACGCCGGCGGGCCTCCCAGGAGGCCGCGGGCTGGCAGCCTGCGACCCCGCGCAAGCGCAAGGTCAGCGCGGCCCTGCGCGCCTATGCGATGCTGACCACCAGCGCGGCGCACGGCGCGGTGCGCCGGGCCTGATCAGCGCGTGCCCAGCACCCAGCCGGCGATCACCGCCAGAACGACCGCCGCCGCCGCCGCGAGGGCGATGAAGCGGCGGCCGGCGAGCCGAGTCCGAGGTACGGCCGGCCGGGATCCGGGGGGAACGCGCCCCAGCGCCGACAGCATCAAGGGCTCGATGGCCGCGTAGCCGGCGGGGCTGAGGTGCAGGCCGTCCGTGCCATACTTCGCCCGGAGTGCCCCGGATTCGGTCGCCAGCACGGCATGGTAGTCGATGAAGGTCGCGCCGTGCTCGTGCGCGTGGTCGCGCAGCCACGTGTTGACCGCGGCGATCATCGCCGGAGCGTCCTTGACGGCCGGGTTCCACGGGATGCGGGCCGCCGGCATGATCGAGCCGACCCAGGCCTTCACACCTAGGGCCCGCGCCTCGTCGAGCATCCCGGCGAGCGTCCGGGCAATCTCCTCCGCAGGCACGAAGACGCCCTCGTTGCGGCCGATGTCGTTCACCCCGCACAGGAGATGGACGCCCCGGGCACCGGTTTCCTCAAGGTCGCGGCGGAACCGCATGGTGATCCAGCGGGCGGTCTGGCCGGAGCCGCCCCGGGGGATCAGGTCGTAGGCCGCGAAGGTCGCGGCCCGGTGGAAGCCCCACAGTTCCGTGATCGAATCCCCGATGAAGACGATCCGCCCGTCCACCACTTACGCCGACGGCCCGATCGGGGCGCCGAGCGTGTCGGCCACCTCCTGCTGCAGCCGGTCGGCCATCCTCTGCCGCCCTTCGCCGTTGAGGTGGACGATGTCGGTGAACAGGGGGCGGGTGTCCTCGGCGAACAGGCCGCCGAGATCCCGGACCGCGAAGGCCGCCTCGGTGCCGGCCTCGGCGTGGAGCCGGTCGAGGACGCCCGCGAAGCGCGCGTATTGCCGGTCGAGATAGGCCAGGAACTCGCCGGAGGCGGCGCCGGCCTCGTCGCCCGCGCGCTCGACTTTCCGGACGACGCTGGGCTGGAGCAGGAACCGGATCGGCGCTCCGATGCCCGGTGCCAGCCGCGCCACGCGCTTCAGCGCCAGCTCGAACTGCCGCACCACCTCCCATTCCCAGATGTCCGACTGCCAGTTCGTCAGCGCCCGCAGGTTCTCCAGCCGCCCGAAGATCATCTCCTGCAGCCGCTCGTAGGACAATTCGGGGGCATCCCCGCCCGTCTTCCGGGGATCGAAGACGAAGTCGTAGAGGCACTCGGTGGCGAAGTGGTTGTACGGGTAGCCCGCCCGCGGATCGAAGCTCCAGGGTTGAAAGATGTCGGTGGCCCCGCCGACGATCAGGATCACGTCCGGCTGAAGATCCATGAGCCGCGTGGTGATCAGGGCGACCATCTGGTTCAGACAGGCCGAGACCGCGCCGAAATCGTACACCCGGGCACCCGGGCCGTGGACCTGCTTGAGCCCGGATTCGAGGCGGCCCGGGATGGTGTCGGCGAAGGTCTGCCCCTCGACCAGGGTGCTGTCGCCGACCACGAACACCCGCAGCGTCTCGGCGGCGGACCGTCCCTCCACGGGTCCGTCGTTGCGGTAGCCCAGCGCATCGTAGCGCCAGCCGGTCTCCGATGGGGCTGCCAGCGGCTTACCGGCGAACTGCACGTAGGGGGCGGGGAAGCGGATGTTCGCGTCGAAGCTCTGGAAGTTCTTCAGGAACTTCTGCCGGCGGGCGTGATCGCTCTCGTCAGATGGCCGCTGGGCCATGGTCCGGCTCCTTCCGGGGGATGGTCGATCATGAACGGGCCTCGCCGGCTCGTCCCGCAGCCGCTCCGATCAGCGCCGGAACGTCGCGTGGTTGTCCAGGAACCACCGGTAGGTCTGACGTAGGCCCTCCTCCAGGCCGATCTCCGGCCGCCAGCCCATGGCTTTCAGGCGCGACACGTCCATCAGCTTGCGCGGGGTGCCGTCCGGCTTGGCGGCATCGAAGTCCAGCGCGCCTTCGTAGCCGATGACCCGGGCCAAAGCCTCGGCCAGTTCGCGGATCGTGCAGTCCTCGCCAGTCCCGACATTGATGTGCGACAGGTCGGGCCGGGTGTTGGCCGCGTAGACGTCGTCCGCCATCTCCATCACGAACACGCTGGCGCGGGCCATGTCGTCCACGTGCAGGAATTCCCGCATGGCGCGGCCGGTGCCCCAGACCGTGACGGTCGGGCGTCCCTCGTCCTTCGCCTCGTGCAGGCGGCGCATCAGCGCCGGGAGGACGTGGGCGTTCTCGGGATGGAAGTTGTCGTTCGGACCGTACAGGTTGGTCGGCATCACGCTGCGGTAGCGCCGCCCGTACTGGCGATTGTAGCTCTCGCACATCTTGATGCCGGCGATCTTGGCGATGGCGTAAGGCTCGTTGGTCGGCTCCAGCACCCCCGTGAGCAGCGCGTCCTCGCGCATCGGCTGCGCCGCGTGCTTCGGGTAGATGCACGACGAGCCGAGGAACAGCAGGCGGTCGACATCGGCGACATGCGCCGCATGGATGAGGTTCGACTGGATCAGCAGGTTCTCGTGGATGAACTCCGCCGGGTAGGTGTTGTTGGCGTGGATGCCGCCGACCTTGGCGGCGGCGAGATAGACCTGGTCGATCCGGTGCTCGGCGAAGAAGCGACGGACCGCCGCTTGGTCGAGCAGGTCCAGCGCGCTCCGGTCCGCGGTGAGAATGCGCTCGTGGCCCATGTCGCGCAGGCGGCGCACGATGGCCGAACCCACCATGCCCCGATGGCCCGCCACGAAGATGGTCTGCGTTCGACCGTCCATGCTGCCTTCAGCCCCTCGCGTATCGTTCGTTCGCCGGGGCTCTGTACCCCATTCCGGCGCGCAACCGCCGCGCGGGAGGCCTTTTTACGGGGCGCATGGCGGAGCCGCAACGCTGCAGGCGAATCGGTCCGATCACAGGATCTGAACGCTTCGCCCCACGCGAAAGGCCGGATCAGCATGTCTGCCCGTGGACGTGTCGCGCCTGCGCTTCACAATCGCGCGCCGCCGAGGCGACCGCACACCTTGCCGACCGACCGTGCTGACACCGCCGGTGGGATATCGAGGCGGGCCGCGGGGTCCGGTCCCGCCGGCGCGGTCCGAAGCCTCGAGGATCCACGCGCCACGGCATTTTTCGATCTTGCGCAACGGGAAACCGCCGCGCTAGTGTCAAGTCATGTTGACACTCGCGGTTGACCAGAGGGTTGCGCACGAGACGGATCCGCGGCCCCATGCGGTGGTCGTCGGCTCGGGCTTCGGGGGCCTCGCCGCGGCGGTGCGGCTCGGTGCGCGGGGCTATCGGGTCACCGTGCTGGAGCGCCTGACCCAGCCGGGGGGCCGGGCGCGGGTCCACCGGCAGGACGGGTTCACCTTCGATGCCGGACCGACCATCGTCACGGCCCCGCAGCTCTTCGAAGAGCTGTGGACGCTGGCCGGGCGCCGGCTCTCCGAGGACGTGACGCTGGTCCCGATGGACCCGTTCTACCGGATCCGCTTCGCCGACGGCTCTTCCTTCGCCTACAGCGGCGATACCGAGCGCATGCGCGCGGAAGTGGCCCGCTTCGCCCCCGACGACGTGGCGGGCTACGAGCGCTTCATGGCCCACAGCAGGGCGGTCTGCCGCATCGGTTTCGAGCAGCTCGGCCACGTCCCGTTCGGAAGCGTCGGGTCGATGCTGAAGATCGCCCCCGACCTGCTGCGCCTGTCCGGACATCGCCCGGTCTACGACGTGGTGGCCCGCTTCATCCGCGACGAGCGGCTGCGCACGGTGTTCAGCTTCCACCCGCTGCTCATCGGCGGAAACCCCTTCCGGGCGAGCGCGATCTACTGCCTGATCGCCGACCTGGAGAGGCGCTGGGGCGTCCATTTCGCCATGGGCGGCACCGGCCAGCTGGTCGACGGCCTGGTGCGGCTGATCCGGGGTCAGCGCGGGCGGGTGCGCCTCGGCGTCGACGTCGCGCGGATCCGCGTTGCCGGTGGGGCCGCCACGGGGGTCGAGCTGCAGGGTGGCGAGACCGTCGCGGCTGACCTCGTGGTCTCCAACGCCGATTCGGCGGTGACGCACGCGCGGCTCCTGCCGGAGGCGCAGCGCTGGAGCCCGGGCCGGTTCCGCCGCGCCCGATCCTCGATGGGCCTGTTCGTCTGGTACTTCGGCACCAAGCGCCGCTTTCCGGAGGTGGATCACCACACGATCGTCCTCGGGCCGCGCTATCGCGGGCTGCTCGCCGACATCTTCGACCGGAAGGTGCTGGCCGACGATGCGAGCCTCTACCTGCACCGGCCCACCGCCACCGACCCGAGTCTCGCGCCGCCGGGATGCGACGCGTTCTACGTGCTGGCGCCGGTGCCGAACCTCGCGGGCGGCCAGGACTGGCGGGCGCTCGCGGAACCGTACCGGCGGCGGATCGCCCGGATCCTGGAGACCAGCGTGATGCCGGGCCTGTCCGAGGCCATCGTCACCTCGAAGGTGACGACGCCGCAGGAATTCCAGGACGATTTCCAGAGCTACCGCGGCTCCGGTTTCGGACTGGAGCCCGTGCTGACGCAGTCCGCGTGGTTCCGGCCGCACAACCGGTCGAGCGCCGTGCGCAACCTCTACCTGGTCGGCGCCGGCACCCATCCGGGTGCCGGCCTGCCCGGCGTGCTCTCCTCCGCCCGCATCCTCGACAGCGTGGTCCCCGATGCCCGCGTTACCGCCTGAATTCGCCGCCGCGGCCGACCGCACCGCCTGCCGGGCCGCGATCCGCGCCGGCTCGCGGAGCTTCTTCGCGGCCGGCCGGCTGCTCCCGGGCGACGTGCGCGAGGCTGCCTACGGCCTCTACGCGTTCTGCCGCCTCTCCGACGACCTCGTGGACGAGGCCGCCGACCCCGCCGCCCGGCGTGACGCCGTGGCGCGCCTCGATGACCGGATCGGCCGGGCCTATGCCGGCCGGCCCGCCGACACGCCGGCCGATCGGGCCTTCGCCGAGGTGGTGGCCGCCTACGCGATCCCCGAGGCCCTTCCGCGCGCCCTGATCGAAGGCTTCGCCTGGGACGCGGAGGGACGCCGCTATGCCGATCTCGGCGCGGTGCACGCCTACGCGGCGCGGGTCGCGGGCTCGGTCGGGGCGATGATGGCGCTGATCATGGGCGCCCGCGGGCCGGCGGCCCTCGCCCGCGCCTGCGACCTCGGTGCCGCGATGCAGCTCACCAACATCGCCCGGGACGTCGGCGAGGACGCCCGCATGGGCCGCCTCTACCTGCCGCTGGACTGGATGGCGGAGGCGGGGCTCGATCCGGACACCTTCCTGGCCGATCCGCGACCGAGCCCGGCTTTGGCCGGCATCGTGGCCCGTCTGCTCGCCGAGGCGGACCGGCTCTACGCCCGCGCCGAGGCCGGGATCGAGGCCCTGCCGCCCCGCTGCCGCCCGGCGATCCGCGCCGCGCGTCTGATCTACGCCGAGATCGGCCGCGTCGTCGCCGCGCAGGGCTATGATTCGGTCACCGGCCGCGCGCGGGTCGACTTCGACCGGAAGCTGGCCCTGATCGTCCGTGCGACGCGGGCGACCGCGGGCGGTGCCGATCCCGCGGCGCCGGCGCTGCCGGAGGCCGCCTTCCTGATCGCGGCGGTGATGTCCCAGCCGCAGGGCTCGGCGGTCCCGCGTCAGGCCTTGCGGCCCTGGTGGGACGTGGGCGGCCGGGTGGTGCACGTGCTCGACCTGATCGAGCGGATGCGCGAGCGCGAAGCGTTCGGCCGCTCGGCGCCGTCCTGAGATTCGGGGATGGGCGACACCCTGTTCGCGGCCTTCGATCTCGGCCTCGCCTTCGCGGTGGTGTTCGGGCTGGGGCTCTGGCAGCTCCTGGCCGTCCGCCGGAGCATCCGCCGGGATCGGGAGGGCGGGCCGGAGTGAGGCCTGGCGAAGTCTGGACGCGCCCGGTCACGCGATCTCAGCCAATCTAGGGGCGCCGCAGCTCCGGGGCCCGTTGCTTCGTGTCCGAAGACGGCGTGGGCCCTGCATCCCGCGTGCCCGGTCGGGACGTCGGCTGACGGCTGCCCGCCATGCTTCGCAGTTCCGGTTCGACCCGATCACGCACGGGCCACCACGTCACCCTGGAGCAAGCACTCCGTCGTCCGCCCGTCCGCGGAGCCCGGTCCGATTCGGAACGCCGCCGCCTCCCTGGCGGGTGAACAGGTCGGCCGGATCGCGGCCGACATCACCTCATTGCAAGTGCCGGGCATAGGTCTCCCCTGCCGCCGCCTTCAGGGCGGCCCCCGCCTCGCGGCCGATGCGCTCGGCCTCCGCGGCCGGTCCCGCACGGGACACCGACCAGTGGCGGCTGCCGTCCGGCAGGAACAGAAGGCCGTCGAGCGACAGGGTCTCGCCGTCGATCCGCGCCAGGGCGGCGATCGGCGTGCGGCAGGACCCGTCGAGCTCCGCCAGGAGCGCCCGCTCGGCCGCGATCGCCGTGGTGGTGCGGGCGCAGGCGATCGGCGCCAGCAGGTCGCGGACCGCGCCGTCATCCACGCGACACTCGATCCCGAGGGCGCCCTGCGCCACCGCGGGGAGCATCTCCTCGACGGGGAGGACGCTGCGCGCCATGCCCTCCAGGCCCAGGCGCTGGAGGCCGGCGAGGGCGAGGAGCGTCGCGTCGCATTCGCCGGTTTCGAGCTTGCGCATCCGGGTGTTGGCGTTGCCGCGCAGCGGGACGACGCGCAGGTCCGGTCGGCGCATCAGCACCTGCGCCCCGCGGCGCAGCGACGAGGTCCCGACGCGGGCACCCTCGGGCAGCCCGTCCAGCCCCTCCGCGTGCGGCGACAGGAAGGCGTCCCGCGGGTCGTCGCGCTCGAGGATGCAGGCGATCGTCAGCCCGTCCGGCAGCCAGGTCTCCACGTCCTTCATGGAATGCACGGCGACGTCGACCTCGCCGGCGAACAGGGCCTGCTCCAGCTCCTTGGTGAACAGGCCCTTGCCGCCGATCTCGGAGAGGGGCCGGTCGAGGATCTTGTCGGCCACCGTGGTGACGACGACGAGTTCCGTTTCCAGCCCGGGATTGGCCGCCACGATCCGGTCGCGCACCATCCCGGTCTGCGCGAGCGCCATCGGGGAGCCGCGGGTGCCGATGCGCAGGGGACGGTTCAACATCTGGTTCCGGGTCGGCTCGCTGGACGGGAATAGCCTTATAGACCGGGCGTCGCGCCAAGCCACGGTCCGGTTCACGCTTCGGACTGCCGGTATCGGACCGGTGTCACCGGGCGAGGGCCGCCGCGCTTTCGCCGGACTGGGCGTTCAGAGGGCACTTTGCCGAAGTCGTTACGGGTTCGGCGTAAGAGAGCGCGCCGAACGAAACCGACGGCCCGTCTCGATCCCAACGCGGCGGGAACGGCTCGGGCCGGAGGACCGCCGGCTTGCTGAGGCCAAGGTGCATCGCGATGCTCATCCTGCCGAATCGGCGGCAGTTCCTGACGGGGCTGGGGGCGGGGGCCGCCCTCGCGGCCGGGTCGGGCATCTACGCCTTCGACGTCGAGCCGATGCATCGGCTGGTCGTGACCACCTACGCGCCGGCGCTGCCGCGCTGGGATCCGGCGCTGCGGTTGCGCGTGGCCGTGCTGGCGGATTTCCACATCTGCGAGCCGTTCATGCCGTTCGATCGGGTCGCGGAGATCGTCGACGCCACCAACGCGCTGAAGCCCGACCTCATCCTCCTGCTCGGCGACTATCCGGCCGGCAAGATCGCGTGGCGCAAGCTCCCGCTCACCGAGTTCGCGCGGATGATGGACGGCTTGAAAGCGCCGCTGGGCACCCACGCGATCCTCGGCAACCACGATTGGTGGGACGACGAGGCGGTTCAGACCTCCCAGCGCGGGTCGCCGGCGGTAAAGGGCCTTCTGGAGGCGCGCGGGATCCCGGTCCTGGAGAACCAGGCCGTCCGCCTGGTCAAGGACGGGCGGCCGTTCTGGATCGCCGGGCTGGCCGACCAGCAACCCTTCGAGGCGGACTGGACCTCCGTGAGCCTCGCCGACGTGCCGCTGACGCTGCGGGCGGTCACCGATGCGGCGCCGGTGATCCTGATGGCGCACGAGCCCGAGATCTTCCTGACGCTGCCCGACCGCTTCGCGCTGACGCTCGCCGGGCACACCCATGGCGGCCAGGTACGGCTGTTCGGCCGCTCGCCGGCGATCCGCCGGGTCGAGGGCCACGATTATTCCTACGGGCACGTGGTCCAGGACGGCCGCCACATGATCGTATCCGGAGGGTTCGGGATGAGCCGGATCCCGGTGCGCTTCGGCGTACCGCCGGAGATCGTCCTTCTCGAACTCGGACAGGCGGACGCCGCGGCTCCCGCCGCCTGACCGCGCCGGATCGCCGCGCCGCTCGTCATCCGCGCGCCGCCGCGCTAACTCGCCGGCATGCGCGCGCTCCTCCCTCTGCTTGCCCTCGCCGCCCTGGCGGCCAGCCCCGGCTCCGCCGCGTCACAGTCCTGCGACGCGCTCGTCGACCGGGTCACGGCCGAGACCGCGGCCCAGGCCGCCGAACGCCGCAGCGACTACGCGAGCTTCACCGCCGGCCCGGACATGACCCTCACGCTGGCCTGCGGCGAGCCGGAACTATCTTCGGTCGGCGCGCAGTTCCGCGGCGCGAGCCCGCCGGACAGCTATTACGATCTGTTCGGCCGCGCGGGCCACGCGGTCACCGGCATCGACGCGTCGGTCATCACCGAGGCCGCCCACCGGGCCCAGGCCACCGCCACGAAGCTGCGCCACAGCAACGTCGATCTCGGCGGCGCCCGGGTGACCTGCTCGGCGATGGTCTCGCCCGACAAGGGGCCGCTGACCCTGTGCGCGGTCATCGAGCACAGCGACCGGAGCTGAGGCCGACCGAGACGGTCGGCCCGGGCTCAGAGCGGGATGTTGTCGTGCTTCTTCCAGGGCTGCTCCATCGCCTTGGTTCGGAGCATGCCCAGGGCCCGGGCGATCCGGCGGCGGGTCGAGTGCGGCATGATCACCTCGTCGATGTAGCCGCGCTCCGCCGCCACGAACGGCGACAGGAACCGCTCCTCGTACTCGCCGGTGCGGGCCGCGATCTTGTCGGGATTCCCGAGTTCGCTGCGGAAGATGATCTCCACCGCGCCCTTGGCGCCCATCACGGCGATCTGCGCGGTCGGCCACGCGTAGTTCACGTCCGCGCCGACATGCTTTGAGGCCATCACGTCGTAGGCCCCGCCGAAGGCCTTCCGGGTGATGAGCGTGACCAGCGGCACCGTCGCCTGCGAGTAGGCGAAGAGCAGCTTGGCGCCGTGCTTGATCAGCCCGCCGTATTCCTGCGCCGTCCCCGGCAGGAAGCCCGGCACGTCCACGAAGGTGACGATCGGGATGCCGAAGGCGTCGCAGTAGCGCACGAAGCGGGCGGCCTTCCGCGATGCGTCGGAATCCAGGACGCCCGCCAGCACCATCGGCTGGTTCGCCACGAAGCCGACGGTCCGCCCCTCGATCCGGCCGAAGCCGGTGATGATGTTGCGCGCGTAGGCCGCCTGGATCTCGAAGAAGTCGCCCTCGTCCACGACGCGCCGGATCAGCTCGCCCATGTCGTAGGGCTTGTTGGGGTTGTCGGGGATCAGCGTGTCGAGGGATGCGTCGAGGCGGTCGACGTCGTCGAAGCTCTCGATCTCCGGCACCCCGTCGATGTTGTTGGCCGGGAGGAAATCGAGGAGGCGTCGGATCTGCAGGATCGCCTCGACATCGTTCTCGAACGACCCGTCGGCGATCGACGACTTGGTGGTGTGGACCTTGGCGCCGCCGAGTTCCTCGGCGGTCACGACCTCGTTGGTGACGGTCTTCACCACGTCGGGGCCGGTGACGAACATGTAGCTGGTGTCGCGGACCATGAAGATGAAGTCGGTCATGGCCGGCGAGTAGACGTCGCCGCCCGCGCAGGGCCCCATGATCACCGAGATCTGCGGGATGACGCCCGAGGCCATGACGTTGCGGCGGAACACCTCGCCGTAGCCGCCGAGCGCCGCGACGCCCTCCTGGATGCGCGCGCCGCCGGCATCGAAGATGCCGATGATCGGGGCGCGCATCTTCAGCGCCATGTCCTGGACCTTCACGATCTTCTGCGCGTGCGCCTCGGAGAGGGAGCCGCCGAACACCGTGAAGTCCTTCGAGAACAGGAAGACGGTGCGCCCGTTGATCGTGCCCCATCCGGTGACGACGCCGTCACCCGGGATCTTCTGCTTCTCCATGCCGAAATCGGTGGAGCGGTGCTGCACGAACATGTCGAACTCCTCGAACGACCCGTGGTCGAGGAGGAGTTCGATGCGCTCCCGCGCCGTGAGCTTGCCGCGCTTGTGCTGGGCCTCGACCCGCTTCTCACCGCCGCCGAGGCGGGCCTGCGCCCGGCGTTCTTCGAGCTTGTCGAGGATATCCTTCATGGCCGTTCCCGCCCTTCCCCTGCCGGTCGCCTGCGACCCGGATCGGGCCGGGTCCAAGCTTGTGTGTTCGCCGATCGTGCGCCCTTAGCACGCGCCTCCCGGGCGGCAAACAAACGCCGCGCCTGCCGCGATCGGATCTTCGGGGGAGGGGAATGGTGGACGGTGCAGGGATCGAACCTGCGACCTTTCCCGTGTGAAGGGAACGCACTACCGCTGTGCTAACCGTCCGAGCCGGCGCGACGCCTGAGCGCACGCCGCGTGATCGCGCGCCCGAACAGGCGTGGCGACCCGGTGGCGGGCCTTCTAGGGCGCGGCGGGCCGGGACGTCAAGCCGGCTGCATGACGTTCGGAGGCCGGGACGCGCGGTGAGCACGGTGCGCGGCGGGAGGCCGCGTTCCCGGTTCCGCCGCGCCGAGCCGCGAGGTTGACAACGCCGCCGCCACGGTCTGCTGTGCGGCCATGCACGAGGGGCCAACGGGCGCGGAGCCCGGCAGCGACGTGACGGCAGAGGGCCCGGCGGGCTCTGAGCGGCCGCGCGTCGCGATCACCTACTGCACGCAATGCAACTGGCTGTTGCGGTCCGGCTGGATGGCGCAGGAGCTGCTCTCCACCTTCCGCGACGATCTCGGCGAGGTGGCGTTGGTCCCGGGGACGGGCGGCGTCTTCCGCATCGAGATCGGCGGCGTCCTCCTGTGGGAGCGGGTGCGCGACGGCGGCTTCCCCGACGTCAAGGCGCTGAAGCAGCGCGTGCGCGACCACCTCGACCCCGGGCGCGATCTCGGCCATATCGACCGATCATGACGCGAGGGAACAGCGAGGGGCTCGCGGGACGCCGCGCGCCGGGGACGGGCCCCGCTTGAGTCCGGACCAACAGACCGAGGGCGGCGTCCCGGCGGTGATCCCCGCGCGCGGATCGTGGGTGTCGCGGCGGCTTCACCGCTTCCGGAGCAACGGCTTCTCGACGCAGGTCTATCTCATCGCGCTCGTGATCGCGCTGATCGGTCCGGGCCTGCTGTTCACCAGCATCCTGCTGATGCGCTACGCCTCGGCCGAGCGCGCCCGGTTCGAGCAGGACGCGCGGGAGAACGTCCGGGGGATCGGCCTGTCGCTCGACCGCGACACGGCCGGCCTCGTCTCGGTTCTGCAGACGCTGGCGACCTCGCCGCGGATCCGCCAGAGCGACTTCGACGCCTTCGACGCGCAGGCGCGGCTCGTGCGCGAATCGATCGACCTCGACGTCCTGCTGCGCCGCCCCAACGGCCAGGAAGTCGTGAACACCGGGGTGCCGCGCAGCGCGCCGATGCCGCTCGTGGCGCTGCCCTTCGACCAGGAACTGGCGCGGGGCACCCAGCGCGCGATGGTCAGCGGCTACGTGCCGGGCCCGACGCCCGCCGAGGCGACCTACGCGGTGGGCGTCCCCGTGATGATGGACGGCGAGGTCGCCTACATCCTGAGCTTCACCGTTCCGCTCACCCGCCTTCAGGGGATCCTGTCCCGCGAGGTCGTGCCCGGCTGGACCACCGGAATCAGCGATCGCGCCGGGATCGTGCTGGCGCGCCTGCCCGATCCGGACGCCGTCGTCGGCCGTCCGCGGCTCGCGAGCCTTCGGCAGGTCCAGACCGCGACCCCCGGGGTCTGGGAGGGCCAGGATCGCCAGCACAAGCCCGTCGTGGTGATCGAGGCGCGCTCGCGTCTCACCGGCTGGATGGTCGCCACCAGCATCCCCCAGGCGCTGGTCGACGCCCGCGTGCGGCGCTGGATCTGGGCCTTCGCGGGGTTCGGCCTTCTGGTCCTCGCCACCTCGTCGGTGCTGGCGGTGAACCTGTGGTCGCGGGTCTCGCGACCGCTCCGGCTGCTGGCCGCCTCGGGGCCGGCGCTCGCGCGCGGCGAGGCCATCCCGCGGGTCTCGTCGCCGGTGCACGAGATCCAGCGGCTCGGGGCGGTCCTGTCGGACGCGTCCCTGCGCCTGCGCACCCGCGAGGCTGAGCGGGACCGGGCGCTCGCCGACACGCGGCGCGGCCTCACGGCGCTGAGCGAGAGCGAGGCGCGCTTCCGCCACATGGCCGATTCGGCACCGGCCCTGATCTGGATGACCGACGAGACCGGCGCGGTGAGCTTCGCGAACCTGCATTTCGAGCACATGTTCGGGATGCCGACGGCCGAATTCGCCGATGACGGCTGGCACCGGATCATCCACCCGGAGGATCTGAAGACCTTCCGGGAGGCCTTCAGTGAGGCGTTCGACGCGCGCGCCCCGTTCCGGCTGGAAGTCCGGGTGATCGACAAGGCCGGGGTGGTGCGCTGGCTGCAGTGCGAGGGCGTGCCGCGCCTCGACGACGACCAGAACTTCCTCGGCTACACCGGCTGCAACATCGACATCTCGGAGGCGAAGAACGCCGAGGAGCACCTGCTCCTGCTGATCCACGAGCTGAATCACCGGGTGAAGAACACCCTGGCCACGGTGCAATCCATCGCCGCCCAGTCGCTTCGTGGCCTGGAGGGCGCCGAGGCCGACGCAGCCCGGGCCGCCTTCGAGGCGCGTCTCCTGGCGCTCGCCCGCGTCCACGACGTGCTGACAAGGGAGAGCTGGGAGGGCGCGGAGCTGTCGGCGGTGGTGGCCGACGCGATCCGGCCCCTCGACACGGCCGACGGCCGCGCCTCGCGCTTCCGGGTCGTCGGCCCGGCCCTGCGCCTGCCGCCACGCCTCGCCCTCTCGATCGCCATGGCGCTGCACGAACTCGGCACCAACGCGGTGAAGTACGGCGCGCTCTCCGCCGAGGGCGGCGGCGTCGAGATCGCCTGGACCGTGCGGCGCGAGGCCGAGATGCATCTGCACCTGCGCTGGGCCGAGAGCGGCGGGCCGCCGGTGTCGAAACCGACCCGCACCGGGTTCGGCTCGCGGCTGATAGAGCGCAGCCTCGCCCGCGAGCTGGCCGGCGAGGTGACCCTGTCCTACGAGTCGACCGGTGTGGTCTGCACCATCAACGCGCCGGTGCCGCCGCCGGGCCTGATCGAGCGCAAGGGCGTCGCCGCACCGACGCGGATCGCCCCGTTGCCCCTCGCGGGATAGGGGACGGAAGCCCGTCGCCGCTTCGCTCCGCCGGCCGCGTCGGCGCCGCGTTCGCGTGCGTCCGCCGGTCGCTCGCCTCAGTGATAGGGATCGGCGGCGTCGCGCAGCCCGTCGCCCATGAAGTTGAAGGCGAGCACCGTGACCAGCACGGGCAGCACCGGCAGCAGCAGCCACGGGTAGAGCTGCACCGCCGCCAGATTCTGCGCTTCGTTGAGCAGGACGCCCCAGCTCGTCACCGGGGGCCGCAGGCCCAGGCCCAGGAACGAGAGCGCGGTCTCGCCGAGGATCATCGTGGGGATCGACAGGGTCGCCGAAGCGATCAGGTGGCTCATGAAGTTCGGGATCAGATGCCGGCCGATCACCCGTGCGGGAGAGGCCCCCATCAGCTCGGCGGCCTGGACGAAATCCTCCTCGCGCAGCGCCAGGAGCTTGCCGCGCACGGCGCGGGCCAGTCCCGGCCAGTCGAGCAGGCCGAGGATCACCGTGATGCCGAAGAAGATCAGCAGCGGGCTCCAGTTCGGCGGCAGTGCCGCCGACAGGGCGAGCCACAGCGGCAGCTCGGGCAGCGAGCGCACCACCTCGATCAGCCGCTGCACGGCGGCGTCGACGAGGCCGCCGAAATACCCCGCGATCCCGCCGAACAGGAGGCCCAGCGCGAACGAGATCGCCACGCCCACGAGGCCAATCGTCAGCGAGATCCGGGCGCCGTAGACCATGCGGGAGAACAGGTCGCGCCCGAGCTTGTCGGTGCCGTACAAAAACAGCGTGCCGGTCTCCGGCGGGCAGACGAGGTGGACGTCGGCGTGGATGAGCCCCAGCCAGTCGTAGCCGTCGCCGCGGCAGAGGAAGCGCAGGGGCTGCGGATCGGCGCCGTCCACCACGTAGTCCCGGCGGAACGTATCGAGGTCGAGATGGGCCCGGTACGGGTAGACGAACGGACCGACGAACCGCCCGTCGTGGAACAGGTGCACGCCCTGGGGCGGCGCGTAGAGGTAGTCGCCGTTCCGCCGCGCTTGGCCGTAAGGGGCGAGCAGCTCGACGAACGGCACCGTCGTGTAGAGTGCGAGCAGGATCAACGCCGAGGCGACCGCGGGGCGGTGGCGCAGGAACTTGCGCAGGATCAGCCGCCACGCGGAGGCCGAGCCCGCCGGGTTCTCGCCCCGCGCCTCCGGCTCGAACGGGGTGGGGTCGACGAAGTGGTCGGTGGCGGCGGCCCCGTCGCGCATCGCGGATCCGGTCATCGTGGACCCGGTCATCGCAGCCCCATGCGGATGCGCGGATCGAGCCAGACGAGGGTCAGGTCCGAGATCAGCATGCCGACCAGCGTCAGGCTGGCGACGAACATCAGGATGAAGGCCGCCATGAACTGATCCTGGCTGCGCAGCGCGTCGAGGAGCAGCGGACCGACCGTGGGCAGGCTGAGCACCAGCGAGACCAGCACCGAGCCCGAGACGAGATGCGGCAGCAGGTTGCCGATATCGGCCACGAACGGGTTGAGCGACATCCGGAACGGGTATTTCAGCAGCGCCTGCAGCGGCGGCAGGCCCTTGGCGCGGGCCGTGACCGTGTAGGGCTTGGCCAGCTCGTCGAGCAGGTTGGCGCGCATGCGCCGGATCATCGCCGCGGTTCCGCCCAGCCCGATCACCAGCGTCGGCACGACCAGATGCGCCAGGAGCGAGCGGACCTTCTCCCAGGTCCAGGGCTGGTTGGTCAGCGCCGAATCGTAGAGGCCGCCGATCGAGAGCCCGAACCAGCGGTTGGCGTAGAACAGCAGGATCAGCGCCAGCAAAAAGCCGGGCACCGCGAGCCCGACATAGCCGAGCAGCGTCACCACCGCGTCCCCGACCGTGTGCCGGTGGGTGGCGGAGTAGATCGCCGCCGGGATCGCCACGAGATGGACGAAGACAACCGCCGTCAGGTTGATCAGGAGCGTCAGCCAGAGGGCGTCGCCGACAACCTCGGCCACGGGCTTGTCGTACTCGAACGACCAGCCCCAGTCGCCCTGGAGCAGGCCCGAGAAACCCGCCGCGCCCGGCATGACGCCGATCCACATGAGGTATTGCTGCCAGACCGGCCGGTCGAGGCCGTATTGCCGGATCAGCAGCTCGGCCTTGGCGACCGAACTCGCGTCCCCGGTGGCGCGCAGCTCCATGATCCGGTTGGTCAGGTAGTCGCCCGGCGGCAGCTTGATGATGACGAACACCAGCGCCGAGATGGCGAGGAGCGTCAGCGCCATGGTGACGAGGCGCCGGAGGACCACGCCGATCACCGGGCCTCCGCGCGCGTGTCGGCGCCCGTGTCCCAGAACATCTCGTCGAGGCGCTGCACGCCGATCATCGCGGTGGGCTCCCAGGCATAGAGGGCGCGCTTCGGCAGGTTGATCAGGCGGTCGGCACCGACGACGGGCTGGAGCGCGCCCGCCACCGTGCCGATCACCCAGGTGTTCTCCGCGTGGTTCCTGAGCATCGCGCGCCAGATCCCCGCCTGCTTCTCGGCGTCGTCCGTGTCGCGCCATTGACGGTCGAGGTCGAGGAGCTGCCGCACCTCCGGCACGTCGCAGGCCTGGCCGCTCTGACCGTGGCTCTCGACGTTCAGGCTCCAGAGCGGCCACGAATAATGCTCGGCCTGCGCGGGACTCAGCTCCGTCGGCGGCATGATGGCGGTGGGCACCGCGAGGTCGAGCCCCTGGGCGGCCACCATCACGGTGAGTCCGCCGATGGAGCGCCGGTGGAGGTTGGTCCGCTCCTGCGGCTTGGTGATCAGACGTATGCCGACCTCGCGCCAGAACTCGGTGATGAGCAGGAGCGCGTCGAGCACCATCTCGGCTTCGCCGTCGCTCTCCACCACGATCTCGAGCGGGCGCCCGTCCGGCATCAGGCGGGTGCCAGCGCCGTCGCGTCGGTCGAGACCCGCTTCGTCCAGCAGGCGCGCGGCCTGGGCCGGATCGTAGGTGGCGTTGAGCGTCCGGAGTTCGGGGGAGAACAGCGGGCTTTCCGCCACGATCGTGTCGTTGCCCTCGGTGCCGAGGCCGAACAGCAGGGTGTTGTTGAGCGTCCGCCGGTCGATGGCGAGCGACAGAGCCCGGCGGTAGCGCACGTCGCGGTTGAGGGCGCGCAGGACCAGGTCGAGCGTGGTCAGGTTCGGATAGAGCGCGATCTCGGATCCGCGGGCGACGGGCCACAGATTGGTGCGGTAGCGGTGCGCCTTCTCGCCCTCCTTGAGGCTCGGGATGTCGGGCATCGACAGGCCGCGGAACATCAGGTCCGCCTCGCCCGCGTTGGTCTTGGCGACCAAAAGCCCCTGCGAGGCCACGTCCATCACGATGGCGTCGACATAGGGCAGCTGCGTGCCGGCCGTGTCGATCCGGTGGTAGCTGCGGTTGCGCTCGAAGCGGAACCGCGCGGCCGGCGAGCGGGTGCGCGGCACCCAGGCCTGCAGGGTCGGGCAATCCGGATTGTTCAACTCGTAATTGTCGTCGAGGCGGTTGTGCAGGGCCGCCCAGCCGCGCAGCTTCAGCGCCTTCGCCTTGGCGTCGGCCGCCTCCTTGCCGATGGTGCGGGCGTGATAGGGCTTCAGGTAGTGCGACGGGCGGTAGATCAGGGGATCGCGCGGCGCCGCCAGCGCGGGCAGGAACATCGGGTTCGGCCGCTCCCAGGTGTAGCGGACCGTCCGGGCGTCGGGGTACTCGACCTGCGGCGGCTTGCCGTCCACGAGGAAGAAGGCCGGCGGCCCTTCCGGGCTCAGCGCCTTCTCGTTGACGACGTCTTCCCAGTAATAGCGGAAGTCCTCCGCGGTGAACGGATGCCCGTCCGACCAGCGGTGTCCCTCGCGCAGCGTGAAGGTGAAGCGCCCGCCCGCGACATCGACACGCTCCAGCACATCCGGCCGGAGCTTGAGTTCGGAATCGTAGCCGACCAGGCGCGTATAGCCGTAGACCGAGAGATAGCGGACATCCCGCGCCTTGGCGATCAGCGTGCGGATCGTTCCGCCGGCCGTGCCGACCCGGCGGCCGCGGGCGGCCAGGTCGACGACGAAGGGCGATGCGGGCGGGGCGGGGCCGTCGGTGTCGGCCCGGCCGGTGCGGGGCCAGAGAAGCGTGACGCCGAGGCCGGCGAGGAGGGCGCGGCGGGAGATGCCGCTTCCCGCCGACGCCGCGATGGGTGCAGGGCGACACCCGAATGTCGGCGACGCGCCGTTTTCCCGAGTGCCGGCAAGGACTGGAGGCGGGGGGTGTTCGGGATGCGGCCTGCCGGCGGCTCCTCCGCCATCCCCGCCGATCGACACGAAGGGGGAAACGGCGCCGGTGCCGGCCCCGGTCACGATCGAACCTCCGGCGTCCCGGTCCGCAGGGTCACAGAGGTTAGTCGCGCCGGTGAATAGCCCGTCGCCCGGTGCAGGTCGTCGAAGGCGTGGGACCGCGCGATCAGCCCGCCCGCCCGGCGCAGGAGGGCATCGTCCGCCGGCTGCTCGAAGGCACGGCCGTTCCGCGTCCAGCGGATCGGCTCCGGGCTCCCCGCGGGTCCGGTGATCATCGCGATGGTCGGATGGGCCGGGCCGCCATGGGCGTGGATCCGGTGCGCGGCCGCGTCGTCGTCGAACAGCAGCCGGGTGAGGCCGCGGGCATGTGCCTCCACGACCCGCCGCCCCTGGGCCACGTGATCGTCGAAGAACGCCACCGTGCGGCTCGGATCCACCGCGGACCAATCCGCACTCGACCAGTCGGCGGAGCTGTAGCGCGCTCGGGCGTCCCGGTACTGCAGTCCCGACAGGTCGGGGTCGTGGCAGAAGATCGCGGCGCCCGGGCAGGCCTGCCGGATCACCCAGGTAGTCAGCCCCCGGAACACGCCCGACTCGATCACGAAGTCCGGTCTCAGCGCGCGCATCGCCACGTAGAGCTGAAGGGCGCCGTTGAATCCGCTGCCGCCCCGGCGCTGCCGGACGGGGGCGGTCGGGATCAGCGACCAGAACGTCCGGACCTGTTCGAGAACGTCGCCGTCCGGCGTCAGGCCGGCGGCGGAGAGGTCGCGCTCCAGGATCGCCGCCGCGGATCCGAGCAGCGTCGCGACCTCGCGCTCCGAGGTCGGCCGGTGGCTCCAGTCGGACGCCGCAGGGACGAGATCGTAGCCGAGGCGGTCGAACAGCGGCGACAGCACCCTGCGCCGCAGGCGCTCCAGGATCACGGGGGGGCGCTGCTGCATCACGCGGCCTCCGCGGCCTGCGCGGCCCCGTATCGCACCCGGTGGCCGGCCTCGATGGTCCGCATGGTCCCGGCCTCGTCGGGTGCCAGCCGGTACGGCGCCTCCCAGCGGGACGGGTCGTTCCGGTCGCCAGCGACCGCCGCGAAGTCGAGGGGGTGGTCGAGGCTCGGGTCCGGCACCGCGGCGAGCAGCGCCCGGGTGTAGGGATGCATGGGTCGGCGGAACAGGGCGGCGCGGGGGGCCTCCTCGACGATCCGGCCCCGGCACATAACGCTGATCGTGTCGGCCATGTAGTCGATCACCGCCAAGTTGTGGGACACGATGAGGTAGGACAGCCCTAGAGCCGCCTGGAGGTCCTTGAGCAGGTTCAGGATCTGCGCCTGCACCGATACGTCGAGGGCCGAGACCGGCTCGTCGAGCACGAGCAGGCGCGGCTTCGCCGCCAGCGCCCGGGCGATGCCGATGCGCTGGCGCTGCCCCCCCGAGAAGGCGTGCGGGTAGCGCCCGAGGCCGCCCGGCTCCAGGCCGACCATCGCCATCAGGGCGCGGCAGCGCTCCCGACGCTCCGCCGCCGGGACCCCGTGGATCTCCATCGGCTCGGACAGGATCTGGCGCACCGTCATGCGCGGATCCAGCGAGGCGTAGGGGTCCTGGAACACGAACTGGACCGTGCGCCGATAGGCGAACAGAGCGTCGCCGGAGAGGCCGTGGACGTCCCGCGGGCCGCCGCCGTCGTCGAACAGGATCCGGCCGGAATCCGGCTGAAGCGCGCGCATGATCATCTTCGAGACCGTGGTCTTGCCCGAGCCCGACTCGCCGACGAGGCCGAGAGTCTCGCCGGTCTTCAGGACCAGCGACACGTCGGAGACCGCGTGCACGACCCGCGGCTTCTGCCAGAACCGACCCGACCGCAGGGTGAAGCTCTTGGTCACGCCCTCGACCTGGAGGAGGGGACCGTCGAGGGGCGCGCGCAGCTGCGTCGGCGGGATCTCGGCCCGCGCCGGGCGGATCGGGGTCAGCCGCTCGTCCGGCGCCATGTCGAAGCGCGGCACGGCCCGGAGGAGCGCCTGAAGATAGGCGTGGCCGGGGACGCGCATCACCGTATCGCGCGGCCCGGCCTCGACGAGGCGACCGCGATAGAGCACCGCCACGTCGTGGGCGATGTTGGCGACCACGCCGAGATCGTGGGTGATCAGCAGGATCGCCATGCCGGTCTCCTCCTGGAGCCGGGCCAGCAGGGCGAGGATCTGGGCCTGAGTGGTGACGTCGAGCGCCGTGGTCGGCTCGTCGGCGACCAGCAGGGCGGGCTTGAGGATCAGCGCCATGGCGATCATGGCGCGCTGGCGCAGGCCCCCCGACAGCTCGAACGGGTAGGTCCGGAGGGCGCGGCGCGGGTCCGGGAAGCCGACGCGGGCGAGCGCCTCCTGCGTCCGCGCATCGGCCTCCCTCCGGTCGGCGCCGGTGTGGATGCGCAGGGCCTCGCCGATCTGGTCGCCGATCGTGTGCAGCGGCGACAGGCAGGTCATCGGCTCCTGGAAGATCATCGCGATGCGCTGCCCGCGGATCGCCCGCATCGCCGGACCCTCGGCGGGCAGTCGTGCGATGTCGGTCTCCGAGGTTCCGTCCCGGAAGAGAATCCGCCCGTTCGTGATGGTGGCGGATGGCGGCAGGATCCGCAGGATCGCCTGCGCGGTCACCGACTTGCCCGATCCCGACTCGCCGACGAGCGCCAGGGTGCGCCCGCGCAGCACGTCGAGGGACAGGCCGTGCAACGCCTCGAACGGTCCGGTCTCGGTGCGGAACGCGACCGCGAGGTCGCGGATGGACAGCAGCGAGCTCACGCGCTCCTCGCGATCTCGGAAACCGGAGAGTTAGACGGTGGCGCCCCGGAGTCCACCGCGACGGGCTCGCACAGGCGACGAAAATCGAGGGGTTGTACCGCGGGATGTCCGAGGAGGAGCGAAAGGAGGTCCTCCACGAAACGCCAGATGGCCGCGTCGTGGGCCAGATGATGGGTCAGCAGGCCCACGGTCCGCCCAGCCGCGATATCGGCCGCGAGCCCCCGCAGCAGCGCGTCCGGATCGGCCAGGGAGCGCCCGCCGCGCCAGTCGATCGGGTCGAGCGTGGCGTCCCACCGCCGGAGGCCCGGGACCGGTGGGCCGGGAACCGCGGAGAGGCCGCGATAGCCGAGATCCGGCAGGACGGCCGCGAGCGACGGCGCCAGCCTGTTCCAGGGCGGCACGAAGACCGGCAGGAGCACCGCCGCCGGCAGACGGTCCCGGGCGATCCGGAAGGCCGCCGCGGCGTCGGCCCGCAGGGCCTCGAAGGGCCTGTGGGCGCCGAACTCCGCCGGCTTCTCCCCGGCCGGGGCATGGTTGCGGTGGGCGAGGCCGTGGATCGCGACGCTCACCCCTCCGGCGCCCTCGATCCGGCGACCGAGGGTGGGTTCCAGCCCGGCCGGGATGGCGGCGAGGAGGAGCGGGACGGCGTGCGCTTCGGCGAGGCCGATCAGGCGGTCGAGGGCCCGGGTCGCGGTCACCGCGTCGTCGTCGCGCCAGAAGAACGGCACCGACCGGTCGGGGGCGGCGGCGGCGTCGAGCGCCCTTCGCACCGCGTCGAACCCGGACCGCCCCGCGCGCCCGGGCGCACTGCGCCCGGCGTGCAGGGCCTCGACGATCGCCACCGAGCGGCGGGCGCCCCCGAGGTCGATCCCGTGCGGGCCGGGCAGGGGTGCAGCGCGTTGCGCGTCCACGGCGCGGAGGAGCGTGTCGCCGGAGACTTCCGCTTCCGGAAGCAGCCGGGCGAGGCCGCGGGCGGCCACGCGTTCCGCGCGCAACCGCTGCTCGGTCTCGCCGCCGGCCTCGAACGGCACCAGCACCGCTGGCGTTCCGGTCGCCAGGAGATCGACCACGGTGTTGTAGCCGCTCTGGCTCACCGAGACGGCGGCGCCGGCCAGAAGCGCCCGGTAGTCGGACCGCGCCCGCGTCACGGTCCCCTCCGGCAGGCCCCGCGCGATCACGGTCAGGGCCGGCTCCGGCACTCCGTGACCCGCCAGGATCCGCCAGCCGAGGTCCGGCCGCCGTCGGGCCGCATCCGCCGCCGTGCGCAGCAGGGTCAGGCCCGCCGGTCCCGATCCGGCGGCAACCAGAACACCCGCGCGGGCGACGGCCGGTCCGGCGCGGTCGCCTTCGTCCACGTAGCCGGTGTAGCGGACCTTCGCGGCCGTAGCGGGATCGAGCGGCCAGGAAGCGTCGAGGGGAGCGAGCGACGGATCGCCGTGCACCAGCACGGCATCGTAGAGGGTCGCCACCCGGTGATGGGCCTGCGCAATCCGCTCCGGCCTCGCGGAGACGACCAGGATGTCGCGCACGGAGGCCAGAACCAGCGGACGCGGTCGGAGGGCGCGGGCAACCTCGACCAGGGCCAGGAACTCCCCTGCGAGCGCCCGCCGCCCGAAGGGAAACAGTTCGGTGAGGACCGCGTCCGGTGCGAACGCCGCGACGGTCTCGATCGTCAGGGCGCGGCGGCGCGCCAGCAGGTCCGGATCGGCGGCGACGCCGTCGGGACCGAGGAGCGTGCCGAAGTCCGTGCCGGCGATCCGCAGCGGCGGCAGCTGCACGAGGCGCACGCCGTCGAGGCGCACCATCGGGGCCGGAACCCCGCCCGACACCAGGACGGCCTCGTGACCGGCTCCCGCGAAGGTTCGGGCCAGCGCCGCGGCCCGGGTGAGATGCCCGGCGCCGAGGAGATGCGTGACCGCAATCAGGACGCGCATGCGGACAATCCCGAGCCGGCCTCCCGTGCCGGAGCCGGCAGACCCGCGGACGCCCGCAGCCGGTCGGCGATCAGCGCCACGGCGGCCTCCTCCGAGAAGTCGCGCACCAGCCGGGCCCGCGCGGCGGTGCCGAGGTTGTGCCGCAGTTCCGGATCCCGCCCGAGCCGCACCAGGGCGGCGGCCAGCGCGGCGGGATCCCCCGCCGGAACCAGCAGGCCGTGGACGCCGGCGGTGATGAATTCCGGGGTGCCCCCGAAGGCGGTCGCCAGGATCGGAAGCGCCTGGCTCGCGGCCTCCATCAGCACGTTCGGAAGCCCGTCCCGGTCGCCCCCCGGAGCCTCCTTGGTCGGCAGGACGAACAGGTCGGCCTCGCGCATCGCCGCGACCACGTCGGGCTGCGGCAGCGCCCCCCGGAACGCGATCCGGCCGGCGAGGCCCTGCGCGCCGACGCGCGCTTCCAGGCTGCGCGCCCGCTCGCCGCCTCCGATCAGCTCGAGGCGCCAGTGCAGGGCGCGGGGGAGGGTGGCGAGGGCGTCGATCAGGTCGTCGTGCCCCTTCTTGGCGACGAGGCGGCCGACGCAGAGCAGCCGGAGCGGCGCCCCCGGATCGGAGCCGTCGCGGGGCTCGCGCCGCGCCGGCGGTGCGGGGAAGCGGCCGAGATCGAGGCCGTGATAGGCGAGCCCCGTCCGGCCCGGGGCCAAGCTCTCGAGGCGGGCCAGCCCGTCCCGGGTGCAGGTCACCCCCCAGGCGGCGTCGCGCAGCTTCTCGGCCAGTTCCCAGTCCGGCGTGGTCCAGATGTCCTTGGCGTGGGCCGAGAAGCTCCAGCTGCGCCCGGTCAGGAGCGCGGCGTAGCGCGCGACGCTGGCGGGGGTGTGGAGGAAATGCACGTGGATGTGGCTCACCCCGTCCGGCAGCTCGCGGGCGAGCACCAGGGCCTGCCCGAGGCGGCGCAGGCGCGACACCGAGGGGTCGCGCCGCAGGTCGCGGGCGAAGAGGGCGAGGAGCGCGGGCAGGCACGGCCGCCGCAGGGCGGCGGCGAGGCCGCGCAACACCCGCACAGGCGCCGTGTGCAGGTATTCCGGCAGGTAAGCCACCGGGGCGCGGATCTGCCGATGCATCGGATGGCGGGCGCGGTCGCCCTGGCGCAGCGACCAGATCTCCAGCGGCAGGCCGCGCCGCTCAAGCGCCAGCACCTCCTGGGCGATGAAGGTCTCGGACAGCCGCGGGTAGCCCTTCAGCACCACGGCGATCCGGCCGGCCCTCACGAGAAGGCCCGCAGCGACGGCCGGTCGGCGCCGGCCCCGGCTAGGGCCCGGACCCGGCGCGCCACCGCGTCGAGCCCGTCGAGCAGGCCCGGCACCAGGACCCGCGACGGCTCGGTCTGATCCGGAAGGGCGCGCAGCGCCGCGGCCATCCGCGCCGGGGACCGCCCGTCCGACTCCATCAGGACCCGCACGAGACCCAGACGCTCCGCGGCCAGCGCGCGGATCGCCTGCTCCCGGCGAGGCTCCGTTCGGGGGACGAGGATGGCGCGCCGGTCGAAGGAGAGGATCTCGCAGAACGTGTTGTAGCCGCCCATCGCCACCACGCCCGCGGCCTTGCGCATCAGGAACTCGATCTCGCTGTCGAAGGTGATGGCGGCGAGCCGGCCGGCAAGCGGGCGGATGCGCGCCGCGAAACCCTCGCGGTCGGCGGCTTCGAGGAACGGCCCGAACGCGATGAGCGCGGGGAGCGGAATCCCGGGATCGGCTTCGTAGGCGGCGATCACCCAGTCGATCAGCGCCGCCCCGTCGCCGCCGCCGCCGGGGGTCACGAGGATGAAGGGCCCATCCGCCATGGCGGGCTCCTCGCGGCCGGCGCGGCATTCCGGGAGGTCCCGGCGGAGATAGCCGGTGTAGGTCAGCCGGGCGTCGATCCGCGCGGCCATCGCGAGGTCGAGCGGCAGTGCCGCCAGGGGCGCGTGGATGCGGCTGAGGCCGTAGACCCAGATCTCGTCGTAGAACCGCGCCATCGTCTCGACCGCGCCCTTGCGCTCCCATTCCGGCACAAGCCGGTCGGCATCGTCGAGCACGTCGCGCAGGCCGAGGACCAGCCGGACCCCGCGGGCGGAGGCGGCTTCCAGGACCGGCATCAATTCACCCTGAAAGCCCGACGGCTCCTTGTCGACGAGGATCACGTCGGGCCGGAACGCCTCGCAGGCCCGGGCGATCACCGCCGAGCGCTGCGCGACGGTGATCGCCAGGGGGATCGACGCGTCAAGGCTGGCGTAGTTGCCGTCGGGGAACTTGGTGACCGGCGGCAGCCGGACCGTCCGCACGCCCGGCGCGAAGGCGAACCGGTCGATCACCGGCGACCCGGAGACGATCATCGCCCGCGACCCACGGTTGCGCGACACGATCGCGTTCGCGATCGCCCGCGAGCGGCGCAGGTGGCCGAGCCCGAAGGTGTCGTGGCTGTAGATCAGGACACGGCAGGCGGGGGTCGGCTCGTCCACGCGCATCGAGAATGACCGCCTTGGTTGACGGCGCGAGGATCGCAGCCGCCGCCCTCTCGCACAAGCTGCGTCGTGCGGCAAACCCTCCTGTTAACCGCGGCGGAACCGTCCGCACCTAGGATTCCGCCGGATCGAAACCGAAGGCCCCGCCATGCTTGTGCCCTCATCGCCCCCGGCACCGGCAGGAGGCTTCTCACCGGAACGACCCGTCCCGCGCCGGGCGGCTCTCCGGGCCGACATCGCCGACCTGTTCCGCAGCGATGCCCGGTTGTTCGTCTTCGCCCGGCGCGCCGCCGCCGTGCTGGTGCCGCTCGGGTTCGCCCTGGTGGTGATCGTGTACGGCACGGGACCGGAGCCGCGGCGGAACTGGTACGGCGACATGCTCGGCAACGATTTCAGCCAGGTCTGGGTGGCGGGCCGATCGGCGCTGGAGGGGCGCGGTGGCGAACCCTATGACCTGCCGGTCCATCTGGAGAACCTGAAGGCCGCCTTCGGGCCCGAATGCCGGTTCGCGTGGCACTACCCGCCGGTCTTCCTCCTGCCCGCCGCCGCCTTGGCGACCCTGGACCCACAGCCGGCCTTCCTGCTCTGGACGATCCTGTCCCTCACGGTCTTCGCGCTGGCAATGCGGGTCGCAGCCGGCCGGTCGGATGCCGCCTGCGTCGCGCTCGCCCATCCGCTGGTCCTCTGCAACCTCGCCTACGGACAGAACGGCCTGTTCACCGCGTCGCTGCTCACCCTCGGCGCCGTTCTGGTCGACCGGCGTCCGGTTCTCGCCGGGATCTGCTTCGGCCTCCTGGCCTACAAGCCGCAATTCGCCAGCCTGGCGCCGCTGCTCCTGCTCCTCACCAGCCGCCGCGCCTGCCTCGCGTCGTGCCTCGCGACGATCCTGACGCTCTGCCTCGCTTCGCTGGCGCTGTTCGGCACCGCACCCTGGATCGGCTTCCTGGGCACCCTCGGCGAGACCAACCGCATCATCCTGCAGAAGGCGATGGCCGGCCTGGAACTGAACGCCAGCGCCTTCGGCGCCGTCCGGCTGCTGGGCGGCTCGACGGCCGCCGCGTGGACGCTGCAGGCGGCGTCGGCGCTCCTGGCCCTGGCGGTCGCGCTCCGGACATGGCTACGACCCGCCGACCCGGACCTGCGCGCCGCCGCCCTCCTCGCGGCCGGGCCGCTGCTGTCGCCCTACGTCCCGGTCTACGACCTCGCGCCGCTGGTGCCGGCGACGCTGCTGTCGGCGCTCGTGGCGCACCGGACGGGCGGCCTGCGGCCGCACGAGCGCGTCCTCGTCTGCGCCGCGCCGCTCGCCGCGGTGATCCGGGAGACTGCGGGCTTCACCGGGCTCTCCCTCGGGCTGATCCTGAGCCTCGCGACCCTCGCGTGCATCGCGCATCGGGTGGCGCCGTGGTCCGTTCCGGGGCGCCGCCACGCGGCGGCCTGAAGGATCGGCCGAGGGCGGCGGCGCGCGATCGCCGATCGGATCGGTCGTCGGGCTGCCAACCGTCGGCCCGTCCGCCGGACCCGACGCTCATGCCCGGTTCAGCGGGCGCGGCATCCGGAAGGGCAGCATGAGCTGCACCAGCGGGTTCCGGAACCGGTCCAGCGACAGGCTCTCGTGCATCGCCCGCACGGGCTCGCCGCAGAGCGTCGAAGCCAGCAGCGACCGGGCGTAGAACGGCGTGTCCTCGTAGGTGGCGAGCACCCGCGCACGGCCGTCGTCGCTGCGGGTGTCGCGGGCCATGCGCCAGAACGAGGTCTTCGGCAGGGACGCGGCGGTGGGCGGGCGGATCTCGCGGCGGCCGCCGTCGGCGGAGAAGCGCAGCGACAGGTTTTGGCCGCCCCCCTCGCGGTGGCGGACATCGTACAGGATCGCGGCGCCGTCCGGCAGGTCGGCCCGGCACCAGGTCCAGCTGGAGAAGGCCGCCCCGAGGGGCTCGTCGCCGTCGTTCGTGTCGAAGTAGCCGCTGCCGCTCCAGCGCAGCCCCGGCTCGTCGAAGGCGACCTCCACCCGCGAGGCCGGGGCCATCGGCCACCACCGGTGCCGGCCGGCCCGGTCGAGGTGGAACGGGCCGCCCGTGAAGCCGCGGGGCTCCAGCCGCACCGTGCCGCGGAGCCGGCGCGGCACCGGCGCGCCGCGCTCGTCGATCCGGATCGTCAGAGCGGTGCCGTCCCAGTGCATCGCGCTCGGACCGATGGCGATGTGGTCCGCGCTGCGCGACACGCTGGAGGCGCCGCGCTCGGTCATGGCGAAGCGGCTGCGGGCGCCGTACAGGACCACGTTCATCGCGCAATGGGCGAACGGGTCCCGGTCGGCGCTCCACCCGTAGTAGGGCGAGAACACGCTGCCGATGAACGCGATGACGGTGAGGCCCTGACTTCCGTCGTCGCTCACCGCATCGACGTACCACCACGCGTAGCCGCCCCGCGCGACCGCGCCGTCGAAGCGAGGTCGTCCAGGATCGCCGCCGCCGCCAGCCGGCCCGACTGCGCCGCCATCGGCACGCCCGGGCCGGGATGGACCGAGCCCCCCGCCAGGTAGAGGCCCGGCACCGCCGTCCGCGCGCCCGCGCGCTTGAAGGTCGCCGCCCATCCCCGGGCCGCCCGTCCGTAGAGGGCGCCCCCCGTCCCGGGAAACAGGGCTTCGAAATCCCGCGGCGTCGTCGTCATTGCCGGCGATGCCAGGTCCAGGGTCAGCCCGCAGGCCTCCAGCCGGCGGAACAGGGTCCTGGCGCATGTCTCGATCTCCGGCGGCGTGAGCGGGCGCTCCCGGCCGTCCGCCGGGGCGTTGACGAGCATCAAGAGGCGCTCGGGCCCTTCGGGCGCCGGGCCGGCCTCGGTCCGATCCTGGGCGCAGACGTAGACGGTCGGATCCGCGGGCAGGCGCCGCGCCCGCAGGATCGCGTCGAATTCCGCGCGATAGTCCCGCCCGAAGAAGACGGTGTGGTGCGCCAGGGGAAAGCCCCGCGCGGTCGCCACGGCACAGAGCGTCACGGCGGAGAGGGAGCGCTCGTCCGGGGCGAGCCGCTCGCCCGCCGCCGCGACCTCCGGCCCGAACAGGCCGGCGCCCAGCGCGGAACAATCGGCGTTGCAGACCACCCGGTCGGCCGGGATCCGCTCGCCGTCCGCCAGGACCACGCCGGTGACGCGGCCCGCCTCGGTGAGGATCCGCTCGACCGAGCGACCGTAGCGGAACGCCGCCCCCCGCTCGGCGGCGAGGTCCGCCACGGCCCGCGCCAGGTTGCTGAGGCCGCCCGCGATCGTCCAGACGCCCGCCTGCTCGACATGGGCGACGAGCATCAGCGTCGCGGGCGCGCTGAACGGGGAGGCGCCGCAATAGGTGGCATAGCGGCCGAACAGCTGCTGCAAGCGCGGATCGTGGAAGAACGTCCCAAGCGCGGACCAGAGGGTGGCGAAGGGCTGGATCCGCCAGAGGTCGCCGAGGCCCGAGAGGCCGACCCGGCGCGCGAGGCCGGCGGGGTTGGTCCGCCCCTCGCGGATGAACGGACCCTCCAGCGTCCTGTAGACCTCGGCCGACCGGGCGCAGAAGCGCCGGTAGCCATCCGCCTCCCGGGCACCCGCGAAGGCCGTGATCGAAGCCGCCGACGCCTCGACATCCGCGAAGAGGTCGAGCCTCTCGTCGGAGCTCCAGGCATGGCGGGCGAGAAGCGTCGCCGGAGCCAGCGCGATCCGCTCGCCGAAGCGCGCGCCACAATCGGCGAACAGCTCCTCGAACACCCAGCGCATGGTGAACACGGTCGGGCCCGCCTCGATGGCGCGCCCGCCCGCCGGGACGCTGCGCATCTTCCCGCCGGGATGCGGCGCCCTCTCGACGACCGTGGTGTCAAGTCCGGCGGCCGCCAGCCGAACGGCGGCTGCAAGGCCGCCGATCCCGGCTCCGATCACAACGACGCGCTCTTGCGCCACGCTCGCTCCGCGCTCCGCCCGCGAAACCGGATTGATCTCCGGCCGCCAAAGTGTCAATAAGAAATGACACTTGTTGCTGACAACCGCAAACAACACCGGGGGCAGCCCATGGAGTCCGGTCGGCGAATCGAGGGCGCGCTGGATCGCGCCGTGGCCTACGCGGAGGCGCCGGGCGCACCGCCGCTCCTGGCCGAAGCCCTTCGCTACGCGGTCTTCCCCGGAGGACATCGGATCCGCCCGCGCCTGTGCCTCTCCGTGGCCAGAGCCTGCGGCGACGATGATCCCGCGGGCGCCCAGGCCGCCGCGGCGGCGATCGAACTCCTCCACTGCGCGTCCCTGGTCCACGACGATCTGCCGTGCTTCGACGACGCGCCGACGCGTCGCCAGAAGCCCTCGGTCCATGTCGCCTTCGGCGAACCGATCGCCGTGCTGACCGGCGACGCGCTCATCGTGCTGGCCTTCGAGACCCTGGCCCGGGCCTGCGGGCCGCATCCGGGACGTCTGGTCCGCCTCGTCGGCCTGCTCGGGCGCGCCGCGGGCTCGCCGTCCGGCATTGCAGCCGGGCAAGCCTGGGAATCGGAGGCGCATATCAGCCTGAGCGACTACCAGCAGGCCAAGACCGGGGCGCTGTTCGCCGCCGCCACGGTGGCGGGCGCCGCGGCCGCCGGGGCCGAGCCGGAGCCCTGGCGCAGGCTGGGCGAGTGTCTCGGCGAGGCCTACCAGGTGGCCGACGACCTGCGGGACGTGGCCTGCCGCCAGGAAGAGATCGGCAAGCCCGCCGGGCGCGACGCCACCCTGGGCCGCCCCAACGCCGCCGCGCTGCTCGGCATGGGCGGCGCGATGGAGCGCCTGTCGCGGCTCACCCGGGAGGCGGTGGCGGCGATCCCGGACTGCCCCGGCGCGGCCGAACTCACCGCCGAGATCGAGGCGCAGGCGCGGCTGTTCCTGCCCGCGAGCCTGCGCGCGGTGATGGCCTGAGCGCCGGCTCGCTTCCCGGGACCGGCACGGTGCCGCCGGTCCCGTCCGCCTGGGCGGACCGGTGGCTCGCATGGCGCAACCGCCTCGTCGCGAGCCCCCGCTTCCAGCGCTGGGCGGCGGGTTTCCCGCTGACCCGCGGGATCGCCCGGCGCAACACCCGGGCGCTGTTCGATCTCTGCGCGGGCTTCGTCTACGCGCAGGTGCTCGCCGCCTGCATCCGGCTGGATCTGTTCGCCATCCTGGCCGAGGGCCCGGCGACGGTCGCCGCGCTGGCGCGGCGTCTCGAACTGCCTCCGGAGAACGCCCGGCGCCTGCTCCGGGCGGCCGAGTCGCTCGGGTTGCTGCGCGGCCTGTCGGGCGACCGCTTCGGGCTGGCCGATCTCGGCGCCGCCCTGGTCGGCAATCCCGGCATCGCCGCGATGGTGGAGCACCACGCGCTGCTCTACGCCGATCTGGCCGATCCCGTATCGCTCCTGCGCGGCAACGTTCAGCCGACCCGGCTCTCGACCTACTGGCCCTACGCCGCCGGCCAGACGGGCGACGCGCAGTCCGTCGCGCCCTACGGCGGCCTGATGGGCGCCTCGCAGGCGCTCATCGCCGAAGACGTGCTCGACGTCTGCGATCTCGCGCGGGTCCGGCACCTGATGGACGTGGGCGGTGGCGAGGGGGCCTTTCTCGAGGCCGTCGCCCGACGGCATGCCGGCCCGCGCCTGACCCTGTTCGACCTTCCGCCGGTCGCCGAGCGCGCCGCCGACCGCCTCGCGCGCGTCGGTCTCGAAGGCCGGATCAGCTGTCGCGGCGGGGATTTCCACAACGGACTGCCCACCGGCGCCGACGCGATCTCCCTCGTCCGCATCGTCCACGATCACGACGACGGGCCGGCCCTCGCCATGCTGAAGGCCGCCCACGCCGCGCTGCCGCCGGGCGGCCTCCTGCTCCTCGCGGAGCCGATGGCAGGCACCCCGGGCGCCGCGCCGGTCGGCGACGCGTATTTCGGTTTCTACCTGCTGGCGATGGGCTCCGGCCGCCCGCGTCGCGCGGAAGAACTCCACGCCATGCTTCGGGCCGCGGGGTTTGCCTCGTCGCGGGAACTTCCGACCCGCCGCCCGCTGCTCACCCGTGTGATCCGGGCCAAAAAACAAGCGCCATAATGTAAGTGTCACTTGACGCTGACGTGTGTCTATCTAGGATGACACTTAACGGCTCCCCCATCCGAGAGTCGCCAAGCACAGGGCGGAATTTCCCAGCTATGGACGCTCTCGCCGTCATCCTCGGAGGCCCGGAGCAGCTGGCGGTCCAGCGACTGCCGCTGACGCCGGCGGCCGATACCGACGCGGTCGTGGCGGTGTCCTGGAGCGGGATCAGCACGGGGACCGAGCGTCTGCTGTGGTCGGGCCGCATGCCGCCGTTTCCCGGCATGGGATACCCGCTGGTCCCGGGCTACGAGTCCGTCGGGACCGTCGTCGAGGCCGATGCCGGCGGCTCGGTTCGGGTCGGCCAGACGGTGTACGTGCCGGGTGCCCGCTGCTTCGGTGCCGTCAAAGGGCTGTTCGGCGGCGCCGCCTCCCATCTGGTCGCACCTGCGGCACGCCTTGTTCCAGTGGATCCCGCCCTCGGCGCCGACGCCTGCCTGCTCGCCCTCGCGGCGACCGCGCATCGCGCCCTCGGCGGCCTAAAGCCGGGGGCGACCCCGCTCATCGTCGGGCACGGCGTGCTCGGGCGGCTGCTCGCCCGCCTGACCCTGGCGGCCGGTGCAGAACCGACCGTCTGGGAGACGGACCCGGTCCGCGCCGCGGGCGACCATGCCTATCCGGTCCTGTCACCGGGGACCGATCCGCGCCGGGATTACGCGGTGATCACCGACGTGAGCGGCCATGCCGCCGGACTCGATGATCTGATCGCCCGGCTGGCACCCGGCGGCGAGATCGTCCTCGCGGGATTCTACGAGGCGCCCCTCAGCTTCGCCTTCCCGCCCGCCTTCATGCGCGAGGCCCGGATCCGGATCTCCGCGGAGTTCCGGGCCGAGGACACGGCGGCGGTCACCCGGCTGATCGACAGCGGCCGGCTCTCCCTCGACGGGCTGATCACGCATCGCGTCCCGGCGACGCAGGCACAGGACGCCTACCGGACCGCGTTCGCGGATCCGGCCTGCCTGAAGATGATCCTCGACTGGAGGGACGCCGCGTGAACGTTCAGCTCAACAAGGCCGCCCTCAGCCAGGCCACCCAGCTCCGCGCCGAAGCGGCGATCGAGCCGGACGCGGTGCCGACCGCACCGGTGAAGAAGGAGACGCAGATCATCGCGATCTACGGCAAGGGCGGCATCGGCAAGTCGTTCACCCTGGCCAATCTCAGCTACATGATGGCCCAGCAGGGCAAGAAGGTCCTGCTGATCGGCTGCGACCCGAAGAGCGACACGACCTCGCTGCTATTCGGCGGCAAGGCCTGCCCGACGATCATCGAGACCTCGACCCGGAAGAAGCTCGCCGGCGAGGCGGTGGCGATCGGCGACGTCTGCTTCAAGCGCGACGGCGTCTACGCCATGGAGCTCGGCGGTCCAGAGGTCGGGCGCGGCTGCGGCGGCCGCGGCATCATCCACGGCTTCGAGCTTTTGGAGAAGCTGGGCTTCCACAACTGGGGCTTCGACTTCGTCCTGCTCGACTTCCTGGGCGACGTGGTCTGCGGCGGCTTCGGCCTGCCGATCGCCCGGGACATGTGCCAGAAGGTCATCGTCGTCGGCTCGAACGACCTGCAATCGCTCTACGTCGCCAACAACGTCTGCTCGGCGGTGGAGTATTTCCGCAAGCTCGGCGGCAATGTCGGCGTCGGCGGCCTGGTGATCAACAAGGACGACGGCACCGGCGAGGCCCAGGCCTTCGCGGAGGCCGCCGGCATCCCGGTCCTGGCCTCGATCCCGGCGGACGACGACATCCGGCGCAAGAGCGCGAATTACGAGATCATCGGCCGGCCGGAGGGCCGCTGGGGCTCGCTGTTCTCGGACCTCGCCGCCAACGTCGCCGAGGCCGCGCCGCACCGGCCGACCCCGCTGACCCAGGACGGCCTCCTCGGCCTGTTCTCCAGCGAGACGACGGGCCGCGACGTGGTGCTGGTCCCGGCGACCCACGAGGACATGTGCGGCGTCGCCCACGTGTCCAAGCCGTCCCTCGAAGTCGTGTACGACGAGGTCTGACGCGCATGGCCGTCTCCCTCGACATCGCCGATCTGCGGGCCCGCAAGGCGCCGGCCAATGTCGATCTCGCCGCCGCGCAGGGCGACGGGCTCGGCTGCCACGCCGGCAAGGACGCCATGGTGGCGGCCGCCGAGGCCGCCGGGATGTCGGAGACGCTGGCGCAGCTGCGCAGCGATTATCCGCAGGGCCCGCACGACCAGCCGCAGAGCATGTGCCCGGCCTTCGGCTCGCTCCGGGTCGGCCTGCGCATGCGCCGGACCGCCACGATCCTCTCCGGCTCCGCCTGCTGCGTCTACGGCCTGACCTTCACGTCCCATTTCTACGGCGCCCGGCGCAGCGTCGGCTACGTCCCGTTCAATTCGGAGACGCTGGTCACCGGCAAGCTGTTCGAGGACATCCGCGAAGCGGTCCACGCCATCGCGAAGCCGGCGGATTACGATGCCGTCGTGGTCATCAACCTCTGCGTGCCGACGGCCTCGGGCGTCCCGCTTCGGCTGCTGCCGAAGGAGATCGACGGCGTCCGGGTGATCGGCATCGACGTCCCGGGCTTCGGGGTCCCGACCCATGCCGAGGCCAAGGACGTGCTGGCCGGCGCCATGCTCAAGGTCGCCCGCGCGGAGGCCGAGCAGGGCCCGGTGGCCGCCCCCCGCGGCGGCCGGTCGGAGCGCCCGAGTGTGGCGCTGCTCGGCGAGGTCTTCCCCGCCGACCCTGTGGTGATCGGATCGCTCCTCGAGCCCCTCGGCCTGTCGGCCGGACCGGTGGTGCCGACCCGCGAGTGGCGGGAACTCTACGCGGCCCTCGATTGCGCCGCGGTGGCGGCGATCCACCCGTTCTACACGGCCTCGATCCGCGAGTTCGAGGCCGCCGGCCGGCCGATCGTCGGTTCGGCCCCGGTGGGCGTCGACGGTACCGCCGACTGGCTCGACCGGATCGGCGAGGCCTGCGCCGTGCCCCGCGCCACCGTCGAGGCCGCCAAGAACCGCCTGCTCCCCGGCATCCGCGGCGCGCTCGCCGCCAAGCCGATCAAGGGCCGGATCACGCTGTCGGGCTACGAGGGCTCGGAGTTGCTGGTGGCGCGCCTGCTGGTCGAGAGCGGCGCCGAGGTCCCGTATGTCGGCACCGCCTGCCCGCGCACGCCCTGGTCGGAGGCCGACCGCGACTGGCTGGAGGCGCGCGGCACAGAGGTCCACTACCGCGCCTCCCTGGAGGACGACCTCTACGCCCTCGAGTCGCTCAAGCCCGACCTCGCCATCGGCACGACCCCGGTGGTGCAGCGGGCCAAGGAGCGCGGCACCCCGGCGCTGTACTTCACCAACCTGATCTCGGCGCGCCCGCTGATGGGCGCGGCCGGGGCCGGCTCCCTCGCCACGGTGATCAACGCCGCGCTCGGCAACAAGCCGCGCTTCGATGCCATGCGCGACTTCTTCGAGGGCGTCGGCACCGGCTACGCCGCCGGCGTGTGGCAGGAGGTGCCGCAGCGGCGGCAGGGCCCGAAGATCGAAGGCCCGAAGAAGCCGATCGGGGAGATGGCGTGATGCTGATCCTCGATCATGACAGGGCCGGCGGATACTGGGGCGCGGTCTACGTCTTCGCGGCGATCAAGGGCCTGCAGGTCGTCATCGACGGTCCGGTGGGCTGCGAGAACCTGCCGGTGACCTCGGTGCTGCACTACACCGACGCGCTGCCGCCGCACGAGCTTCCGATCGTCGTCACGGGCCTCGCCGAGGAGGAACTCGGCCGGCACGGCACCGAGGGCGCGATGAAGCGCGCCCACGCCACCCTCGATCCGGGCCTGCCGAGCGTCGTGGTCACCGGCTCGATCGCCGAGATGATCGGCGGCGGCGTGACCCCCGAGGGCACCGGGCTCCAGCGCTTCCTGCCCCGCACCATCGACGAGGACCAGTGGCAGGCGGCCGACCGGGCCATGCGCTGGCTCTGGCAGGAATACGGGGCCAGGAAGTTCGCCAAGAAGGGCATCCCGGCCCGGCCCGAGAAGAAGCCCGGCGACAAGCCGCGGGTGAACCTCATCGGACCGGCCTACGGCACCTTCAACATGCCCTCCGACCTCGCGGAGATCCGGCGGCTGGTCGAGGGCATCGGCGCCGAGGTGAACCTGACCTTCCCGCTGGGCTCGCACCTCGCGGACGTGCCCAAGCTCGTCAACGCCGACGCCAACGTCTGCCTCTACCGCGAGTTCGGCCGCCTGCTCTGCGAGGATCTGGAGCGTCCCTACCTCCAGGCGCCGATCGGCATCCTGTCCACCACCAAGTTCCTGCGCTCCCTCGGGGCGATCCTCGGCCTCGATCCGGAGCCGTTCATCGAGCGGGAGCGCCACACCACGATCAAGCCGGTCTGGGACCTGTGGCGGTCGGTGACGCAGGACTTCTTCGGCACGGCGAGCTTCGGCATCGTCGCCACCGAGACCTACGCCCGGGGCGTGCGTCATTTCCTCGAGGACGAGATGGGCCTGCCCTGCCATTTCGCCTTCGGCCGCACGGCGGGTCAGAAGCCCGACAACGACGCCGTGCGGGCGGCGATCGCCGCCACGCCGCCGCTGGTGCTGTTCGGCTCGTTCAACGAGCGGATGTACCTTGCCGAGTGCGGGGCGCGGGCGACCTACGTCCCGGCCTCGTTCCCCGGCGCGATCATCCGGCGGCACACCGGAACGCCGTTCATGGGCTACGCCGGGGCGACCTACCTGGTCCAGGAAGTCTGCAACGCGCTGTTCGACACGCTCTTCCACATTCTGCCGCTCGCCCGCGACATGGACAAGGTCGAGGCGACCCCGGCCCGGCGCCACGCGGAGCTGCCCTGGGACGAGGCCGCCCGGCAGGCGCTGGACGCCCTGGTCGAGGCCCAGCCGGTGCTCGCCCGCATCTCGGCCGCCAAGCGCCTGCGCGACGCCGCCGAGCGCGCCGCCCGCACCACCGACGCCCACGCCGTCGCGGCCGGCCATGTGGAGCGCGCCCGCGCCGATTTTGCCGGGGGGATCCCGGCATGACCCCGATTTCCCTGTCCCCCAAAGGAGACCTGACGATGCGAACGATGGTCCCGAACGCCCGCCTTCACCAGGAAGAGCTCCAGTTCCGGCTGATCCTCGCGGCGACCTACCCGTTCTTCCTCGCTGCCGCGGCGCTCGGACGGGTCCGGCCCGCCCGGGACGGGTCGCGGCCCGGCCTCACGCAGGCGCGCCGGTCGGTCTTCGGCGAGGCCCGCGCCATGGCGGTGCAGGCCATCCCCTTCGCCTTCATGGGCTGAACGCCCTGATCGAGATGCTTCCGTCCGGTGACGCGGGGGAAGTCGGGCCGTGATCGTCCAAGGCATCACGGCTGAACCCGTCGCGCTTCGCGAGGAGCGCGGCCAACACACGGAGGTCTGAACGATGGCGAGTGGACCCGTCACTACAGAAAGACCGAGCAGCCTGTCCGGGCTGACGGAACCGGAGGCCAAGGAGTTCCACGCGATCTTCCTGACGAGCTTCCTCATCTTCACGGCGATTGCCGTGGTCGCCCACATCCTCGTCTGGTTGTGGCGCCCGTGGCTTCCCGGACCGCAGGGCTACGCCTCTCTCGAAGGCGTCACCGATGCGGCCCGCGCCCTCGTCACGATGATCGGCTGAGGAGGATCGGATGCATAAGGTTTGGCTTCTCTTCGATCCGCGGCGCACGCTGGTGGCTCTGTTCACCTTCCTCTTCATCCTGGCGCTGCTGATCCACTTCATCCTGCTCTCGACCGACCGGTTCAACTGGCTGGACGGCCCGAGAAACAACAAGGCCGCCGAGAACTCGATCACGCTCGCGCTGCCGCAGATGCCGGCCTGACCGCCGGTCCGGACCGCGGCGCGCGAGGGCCGCGGTCACCCCATCCCATTCCCTTCTCCGGCCTGACTGAGGAGCAGCCGCCATGGCGATGCTGAGCTTCGAGCGCAAATACAGGGTCCGCGGCGGCACCTTGCTCGGCGGCGACCTCTTCGACTTCTGGGTCGGGCCGTTCTTCGTCGGATTCTTCGGCGTGGTCGGGTTGTTCTTCACGGTGCTCGGCACCGCCCTCGTGATCTACGGCGCGGCGATCGGACCGACCTGGAACGTCTGGCAGATCAATATCGCGCCGCCCGACATCAGCTACGGCCTCAGGCTCGCGCCGCTCAGGGAGGGCGGCCTCTGGCAGATCATCACGTTCTGCGCCCTCGGATCCTTCGTCTCGTGGGCTCTGCGCGAAGTGGAGATCTGCCGGAAGCTCGGGATCGGCTATCACGTGCCGGCGGCCTTCGGCATGGCGATCTTCGCCTATTTTACCCTGGTGGTGATCCGGCCCTTCCTGATGGGCGCCTGGGGTTACGGCTTCCCGTACGGCATCCTCAGCCATCTCGATTGGGTTTCGAATACGGGATATCAATATCTACACTTCCACTACAATCCGGCACACATGCTGGCGGTGTCGTTCTTCTTCACTACCACCTTGGCGCTGGCCATGCACGGCGGCCTGATCCTGGCCGCGACCAACCCGTCGAAGGGCGAGACCGTAAAGACGCCCGAGCACGAGGATACGTTCTTCCGGGACACGATCGGCTACTCGATCGGCACCCTCGGCATCCACCGCCTCGGCCTGTTCCTGGCGCTGTCGGCGGGGTTCTGGAGCGCGGTCTGCATCGTGATCAGCGGGCCGTTCTGGACGCAGGGCTGGCCGCAATGGTGGGGCTGGTGGCTCAACCTTCCGGTCTGGCGATGACCGGCGAAACGCCGACGAGACGACGCGGGTAACACGGGTCGCCGCCGCCCGACGGCGCGGCACTCCGGGGAGGGCAGGCCATGGCCTATTACCAGAACATCTTCACGCAGGTTCAGGTCCGCCCGCTCGTGCCGGACCAGGGCGTGCCGGTCGCGGTCGACGACCGGGTCGGCAAGCCGTTCAACAGCTACCTGTTCGGCCTCATCGGCAACTCGCAGGTCGGGCCGATCTACATCGGCTACCTGGCGGCACTCTCGATCACGTGCGGGCTGATCGCGTTCGAGATCATCGGGCTCAACATGTGGGCGTCGGTGAACTGGAACCCGGTGCAGTTCGTTCGACAATTGCCCTGGCTCGCCCTGGAGCCGCCGCTGCCGAAATACGGCCTCAAGGTCCTGCCGCCCCTCAACGAGGGGGGCTGGTGGCTGATCGCCGGCTTCTTCCTCACGGCCTCGATCCTGCTCTGGTGGACGCATCTCTACAAGCGCGCCCGGGCGCTCGGCCTCGGCCTCCACGTGCCGTGGGCCTTCGCCTCGGCGATCTGGCTCTACCTCGTCCTCGGCTTCATCCGTCCCCTGCTGATGGGGTCCTGGTCGGAGGCGGTACCCTTCGGGCTCTTCCCCCACCTGGATTGGACCGCAGCCTTCTCGCTCCGCTACGGCAACCTGTTCTACAACCCGTTCCACATGCTCTCGATCACGTTCCTCTACGGGTCGACGCTGCTGTTCGCGATGCACGGGGGCACGATCCTGGCCTGCTCGCGCTACGGGGCGGAGCGCGAGATCGACCAGATCGTCGACCGCGGCACGGCCACCGAGCGGGCCGCCCTGTTCTGGCGCTGGACCATGGGCTTCAACGCCACGATGGAGTCGATCCACCGCTGGGCGTGGTGGTTCGCGGTGCTCACCACCCTGACCGGCGGCATCGGCATCCTTCTGACCGGCACCGTGGTCGACAACTGGTACCTCTGGGCGGTCAAGCACCACGTCGCGCCCTCCTATCCGCAGGTCTACGGCCCGATCGTGGATCCCGCCCATCTCGCACCCGGCCCGAGGCCGTGAGGAGGCCGTCATGAAGACGATTCTGGCGGTGGTCGGCGGTGCGCTCGCCCTGTTTCTCACAATCGCGATGTTCGGCGGCGCGGGCTGGACCCACCCGCCCATGGCGGTCAAGCAGACCGGCTTCCGGGGCACCGGGATGGACCTGATCCGGACCCGGGCCGGCAACGAGGCGCTCGCCGACGCCAACAGGGCGCCCGCGCCGGCGGATCCCGCCGACGCGGGCGGCGACAAGGCTTCAGCGGTCTACGAGAACGTGCAGGTTCTGGGCGATCTCTCGGCCGAGCAGTTCAATCGGCTGATGGTGTCGATCACCGAATGGGTGGCGCCACAGCAGGGCTGCACCTACTGCCACAGCACCGAGAACATGGCCTCCGACGAGCTGTACCAGAAGCGTGTCGCCCGGCGCATGCTGCAGATGACGCAGAACATCAACTCGTCCTGGAAGGAGAATCACGTCCACGAGGCGGGCGTGACTTGCTACACCTGCCACCGCGGCAACCCGGTGCCGGCCAATATCTGGTTCGACCGTCCGGTTCAGGGCGCCGGGCGGTTCATCCCGCGCAATAACAGCCAGAACCTCGCCTCGCCGGAGGTCGGCAACACCTCGCTGCCCTACGACGTCTACCAGGCGTTCTACCAGCGCAAGGACACGTCCGAGGACGCGGTGCGGGTCAACGCCACGACGGCCCTGCCCGAAACGAAGGGCAAGCCGATCCAGGATGCGGAGAAGACCTTCGCGATCATGATCAGCATGTCGCAATCGCTCGGGGTGAACTGCACCTTCTGCCACAACACGCGGTCCGTGGCGCAGTGGGACACCAGCACGCCGAACCGTGTCCACGCGTGGTACGGCATAAGGATGGTTCGCGAGCTCAACCAGGACTACATGACGCCGCTGACCTCGACGTTCCCGCGGAACCGTCTCGGTGCCCTCGGGGATGCTCCGAAGATCAACTGCGCCACGTGTCACCAGGGCGCCAACAAGCCGCTCAACGGCGCCAACGTGATCGGACCCTATCCGGAGCTGTCCCACCCGACGATCTCGGCCAGCCTGCCGACCGGCGAAGCGAAGGATCCGATCCCCGGGACGCAGACGCCGACGCCGAAGCCCTGATCACCGGACGGCGCGGCGGCCGGACACGTCCGGCCGCCGCGCCGACGGTCAGCTTCAGGGAACCTCCACCGACTAAGGACGTCGACATCCCGCGGCCGAGCTTGGCCATTGGAGGCGTCCATGACCGTCACGATCTCGAATCTTCAGCCCCTCATCGCGATCCTGGCGGGGATCCTGATCCTGGTGGTTCCACGGCTCCTCAACTACATCGTGGCGATCTACCTCATCGTCGTCGGCGTGATCGGCTTGGGCATTTTGCATTGAGGCGCAGTGCGGCAACGCATCCGCGGCGATTACTGACAGAGCGCAGCGGGCGTCAGGCGCGCGCGCGTGGAGCCACCGGCCGTTCATCTTGCGTTGCGCTGCGGGATGGTCCAACCCCGCCCATCAGCCCGGCCCGCGCCGGGCAGCAGAGACGGACGGGATCGACATGGCGACCGGCAGCGCGAAGTGGGTCTACGCCTTCGGCGACGGCAAGGCGGAGGGCAAGTCGCAGATGCGCGATCTGCTCGGCGGCAAGGGTGCCAACCTCGCCGAGATGTCGAACCTCGGCCTGCCGGTCCCGCCGGGCTTCACCATCACCACCGAGGTCTGCACCTATTACTACGACCACGGCAAGTCCTTCCCGCCGGAGCTGAAGGATCAGGTCGCGGCGGCCCTGTCCCAGGTCGGCGCGCTCACCGGCCGCAGGTTCGGCGACGCGACTAAGCCGCTCCTCGTCTCGGTGCGCTCGGGCGCGCGGGCGTCGATGCCCGGCATGATGGATACGGTCCTCAACCTCGGGCTCAACGACGAGACCGTGCTGGCGCTCGCCAAGGAGGCCGACGACGAGCGCTTCGCCTACGATTCCTACCGCCGCTTCATCACCATGTACTCGAACGTGGTGCTCGGCGTGGAGCATCATTCGTTCGAGGAGGCCCTTGAACAGTACAAGGACGGCAAGGGCTTCGAGCTCGACACCGAACTCGGCGCCGCGGACTGGAAGACACTGATCCAGACCTACAAGTCGATCGTGCGCACCGAGCACGGGTCGGATTTCCCCCAGCAGGCGGACGATCAGCTCTGGGGCGCCATCGGCGCGGTGTTCGATTCGTGGATGATTCCCCGGGCCAAGAAGTACCGGGAGCTGAACAGCATCCCCGAGAGCTGGGGCACGGCCGTGAACGTGCAGGCCATGGTGTTCGGCAACATGGGTGACACCTCGGCCACCGGCGTCGCCTTCACCCGGAATCCGTCCACCGGCGAGAAGGCGCTCTACGGCGAGTTCCTGATCAACGCCCAGGGCGAGGACGTGGTGGCGGGCATCCGCACCCCGCAGAACATCACCGAGAAGGCGAGACTCGAGGCCGAGAGCGACAAGCCTTCCATGGAGAAGGCCATGCCCGAGAGCTACGCGGAGCTGACCCGGATCTACGGGATCCTGGAGAGCCACTACCGCGACATGCAGGACATGGAGTTCACCATCGAGAAGGGGAAGCTCTGGATGCTCCAGACCCGCAACGGCAAGCGCACGGCGAAGGCCGCCTTGCGCATCGCCGTGGATCTGGCCGGTGAGGGTGTGATCTCCCGCGAGGAGGCCATCGGTCGGGTCGAGCCCGGGGCGCTGGATCAGCTCCTGCATCCGACCATCGACCCCAAGGCCGACCGCAAGGTCATCGCCTCGGGCCTCCCGGCCTCGCCGGGTGCGGCCACCGGGGAGATCGTCTTCAACTCCGAAGACGCGGAGGCGCATCGGAAGGCCGAGCGCAAGTGCATCCTGGTGCGCATCGAGACCTCCCCGGAGGACATCCACGGCATGCACGCCGCCGAGGGCATCCTGACCACCCGCGGCGGCATGACCAGCCACGCGGCCGTGGTCGCCCGCGGCATGGGCAAGCCCTGCGTCTCGGGTGTCGGGTCGATCCGGATCGACTACAAGGCGCAGACGCTCACGGTCGGCGGCCACACGCTGAAGGCCGGGGACCGCATCACCATCGACGGATCGACCGGCCAGGTGATCCAGGGCGAGGTGAAGATGCTGGAGCCCGAGCTGTCGGGCGATTTCGCGACCCTGATGGAATGGGCCGACCAGTTCCGCGGGATGAAGGTGCGGGCCAACGCCGACACGCCGACCGACGCCCGCACGGCGCGGAATTTCGGCGCCGAAGGGATCGGCCTGTGCCGGACCGAGCACATGTTCTTCGAGGGCGACCGCATCATCGCGGTGCGGGAGATGATCCTGGCCGACGACGCCGAGGGCCGCCGCGCGGCGCTCGCGAAGATCCTGCCCTACCAGCGCCAGGACTTCCTGGAGCTGTTCACGATCATGTCCGGCCTGCCGGTCACGATCCGCCTGCTCGACCCGCCGCTGCACGAATTCCTCCCGCACACCGAGGCCGAGGTCGCCGAGGTCGTGAAGGCCACCGGCGTCGCGGAGGAGAAGATCCGGCATCGGATGCGCGAGCTCTCGGAGCACAATCCGATGCTCGGCTTCCGCGGCTGCCGGCTGGCCATCGCCTTCCCGGAGATCGCCGAGATGCAGGCGCGGGCGATCTTCGAGGCCGCCGTCCAGGCCGCCTCCGATACCGGCAGCCCGGTCACACCCGAGGTGATGGTGCCACTGGTGTTCACCCGCGCCGAGTTCGACATCGTGAAGGCCCGGATCGACGCCATGGCGAAGGCGGTGGCCGAGGAGAAGGGCGCGACCCTGGATTATCAGGTCGGCACCATGATCGAGCTGCCGCGGGCGGCCCTGAAGGCCGGCGAGATCGCCCAGACCGCCGAATTCTTCTCGTTCGGCACCAACGATCTGACCCAGACGGCTTTGGGCATCTCCCGCGACGATGCCGCGACCTTCCTGGGCCCCTACACCCAGAAGGGGATCCTCGCGGCCGATCCGTTCATCACCATCGACCAGGAGGGCGTGGGCGAGCTGGTGCGGATCGGCGTCGAGCGCGGCCGCGCGACCCGTCCCGACATCAAGCTCGGCATCTGCGGCGAGCATGGCGGCGATCCGGCGTCGATCGGCTTCTGCCAGGAGGTCGGGCTCGATTACGTGTCGTGCTCGCCCTACCGGGTTCCGATCGCCCGCCTGGCCGCCGCCCAGGCCGCCCTGGGCAAGGTCTCCGCCAAGGAAGGCTGAGGCCGCACGCGGGCGCCGGACGGCGCCCGCTCACCGACGGTCAACCAATCGGACATTGAGGGGTTGAAAAATCCCGTTCCCGTAACGAACCGGCCGCGGCGCGGCACGTTGGTTGGTTGAATCCGCGGATAAGGCATGTGCTTATCCGGCCCGTTCCGGGTTCCGCCTCGCGCATCATCATGTCTCGCAGTTCGACGTCGCTGAGCTTTGGCGAGACCCGGCTGGCGGCCGCGCCACGGGCCGCCGTGCGGGCCTATCTCGCCGTGGCGGGCGCCCTGGGCGCCCTCACGACCGGCACGATGCTGATCATGGCGGTGGCCGCCAACAGCGGGAGCGAGGCGGCTCGGATCGCCGCGACGCAGGATGCCGGGTATGTCGCGACCCTCGTCTCCGCCCTCGCCGTCGACCTGCCGAAACCGCAGCGCTGAAAGCGCGCCTCGACACGCGGCGACCGCCCCGTGCCGAATCGGGCCGCTCGGCCGACGCGCCCCCCCTGAAGACCGCAATGCCTGAGTTCAGCGCGCGGCCGGCACCGCCCGCGTGGCCGAACCCGTGAACCGCGCCGCCGTGAGATCGTCGCCCGGGCTGCGGGCACTGAACCGGGTCGCGACCCGATCCGGGGCAGCCGCCACCGCGGCGTCGGGTGCAGCGTCTCGGACCCGCGTGGCGGCGACGCGCACCGGCGCGTTCCGGCTGGCCGGTACCGTCCCCGAACCCGCCGACACCGCTTCGAACAGGGCGCGCAATTGAACCCGGGGATCCGCGTCGGGCGCGGTCAGAGCACGCGGTCGTGTCGGCTCGGGCGCGCTGGCTCTGAGCACGGCGTGGCTCTCGGCGACCGCCGTCAGGCTGGCCATGCCCCCGCCCAGGGCGGCGAGCTGCACCGGCCGCGGCGGCGGCAACGGCATGCTAAGCGCGGCCGTCACCGCGGCGAGGTCCGACGGCCTGCGGGGCGGCAGCGGCGTCTCCACCGCGGCGATCGCATCCTCGCTCGCGGGAGCCGGCTTGACGGCCGTCAGCAGCGCTCTGGCATCGGTCGGCTGGAGGTCCGCTCCCTTCGCCCGCGCCCGGTCGGAAAGTGAGCCGCGCAGCGCCGTGTCGGCAGCCGGAGCCGCATAGGCCAGGGCCGCGCGTGCGCCCACCGGGTCCTGCGGATCGGCGCTCGCGACCGCGACCACCGGCGGGCGCCGGGATGCCTTCGCGGGCGTCGGCTGCGGCAGTTCCGCTGCCGGCTGCGGCGCGGACGAACCGCCGCCGAAGAGACTCGCCAGGAAGCCGAAGAGGCCGGGACCGTCCTCATCCTCGCCGCCGGCCATCTGGGTCGTGATCCCGGCCACGGTCCCGCCGCGGGCGAGGATCTCGGCCTTCGCCTCTTCGTAGCGCGGGAACGGTCGGTTGTCGCTCGCCAGGTGCACGGTCTTGCCGTCCGGGAACAGGCGCGCGAGCTGATCGTGGGTCATGCGCGGCCACATCCGCACCGAACCGACGTCGAGATGGATGAAGGGCGTGCCCGCATGCGGATACCAGCCGACGCCGCCGCGCTGCATCTGGAGCCCGACCTCGCGGATCCGGTCGATCGGCACGTCGGGCAGGTAGAAGTCCATCGCCTTGCCGAGCATGTGCTGACTGAACTCGGCCACCATCCGGGAGCGGCGGCGCAGCATCGCGTTGGTCCCCGGCGAGCGGTACGCCGAGACGATGTGGATCGCCTGGTTCGAACCGACCTGCCGGTAGGCTTCCCACACCGTGTCGAACAGGCGCGGATCCATCTTGATCGGCTCGTTGATGCGCCAGTCGCGCAGGAGCCAGTTGAGCTGTTCGAGGGCCGCGCGATCGTAGCGGCCATCGCGCTTGAACGTGATGGTCGCGCTCTCCTGCGTGTGGGTGTGGAGGATCGTCAGGGAGCGGGTGTCGCCGTTGGCGACGGCATCCTCGGTCTCGGCCGTCCCGGCGACCAGTCCGAGGACGATCCCCGACAGGGCCAGCGTGAGGTGGCGGAGCGCGCGCGGGAGATGGGGCACGATGGTCCTGATCCTCTCCCGGCGACGGCGCCCGGCGAGTCACACGACCGGGTATCGGCCGATACGGCTAAGGCTGGACCGTGGCGAAATCGTGCCCGGCGGTGCGATCGCGCACGTGAAAGTTGCGACCTCGAGACGGGCCTCGGGGACGCCGGCGCCGGTCTCGCGGGGAGGCCGGCGACCCGTCGAGATCAGGACTGCGCGCAGCGATGCCCCGTCGACGCGCGGCCGCGCGGGCCGCCTACCACCAGCCGCGGGGCGCCGGCTGCTGGGGCGCGGGCGTCCACAGACCGGGCTCGCCGTATTCGGGCGCGCTGTCGGCCCGGGCGGCGCGGCGGAGATGCCGGCGGGGCGTCTCCAAGTCGTCGTCGCGGCCGGGCGGCCACTCGTCGGCGAAGCGGTGGTGCGGCGCGCGACGCTGCACGATCCGGGGCTTGGCCGGCGCGGCCGCGGGCTCGGCTTTGCGCCGTGGCGCCTCGTCGGGCAACCGCGCAATGGCCGCTCCGCCGCCGCCCGGCAACCCGAGGGCCGCGCGCATCGGCGCGTCGTAGCCGTACAGGTCCGGCAGGGTGCGATAGGCACCGTGGTCGTCCACGTAGGCGGTGAAATAGGCGAGATGCACCGGCAGCTTCTCCGGCAGCCGGATGGTGCGCTCACCCTTGCCGATGAGTTTCTTCAGGCGCTCCTCCGACCAGTCCGGGAGGACCGCGTCGGCGAGGCGGAACGGATCGTCGACGCGCACGCATCCGTGGCTGAAATCGCGCTTTGAAGCTGAGAACAACGAACGGTTCGGCGTGTCGTGCAGGTACACGGCATGCTGGTTCGGGAACATGAACTTGATGAAGCCCAGGGCGTTGCGCTCGCCCGGAGGCTGCCGCAGCGAGATGTGACCGCCGTGGCGGACCACTTCGTAGCCGCCCCAGGTCTTGCCGCCATATCCGGCGAGCTTCGGCGCCATGGTCTTCAGGATCGAGGGCGGCACATACCAGGATGGGTTGACGACCGCGTATTCCATCAGCCCCGAGAAGAGCGGCGTGCGCGATTCCGGCTTGCCCACGATCACGCGGGCTTCGTCGCGCAGCCGGCCGCCGCGATAGGCGCGCAGGCGGTATTCCGGCACGTTCACCAGGATGTAGTCCGCTCCGAGATCCCCGGGCAGCCAGCGCCAGCGCTCCATGTTGACGATCAGGTCGGCCTCGCCACCGTTCGGGCGCTGGGCGCGGCCGACATCGGCCAGGGCCAGGACCGTCTGGACGTTCAGGACGCCGGTCGCCGGCAGACCGCGGCCGCGCTGGAACTGGGTCACCGCCTCGGCGACGCCGGCATCGTAATCCTCCGGCTCACCGGGAGCGCGGTCGAGCGTGGCCGCCGGCCGCGCATCGAGACCGAAATGGGCGCGCAGGAGCGGCACCCGGGCGTCGTGCATCCCGATGCGCAGCGCCGGACCGGGCGGCAGCCGCAACGGCTTCACCGCCGTGGGCGCAGGCCCGCGCAGGGCGGCGAGACGCGCCTTCAGCGCCAGGTAGCCCGGCGAGGCGGGATTGTAGGCCTGAAGCGCGTCGCCGGCCTTAGCACCGGCCTCGCTCAGCTTGCCCAGCACGTCGTTGCCGGCGGGAAGGTCGAGGCGCGGGGTGATCAGCCGCGAGATGGCGGCGAGATTGACCCGGCCGCCCCGGGCATCCCGAGCGTACAGGACGGCAGCGGCGGAGAGGCGGAGGTCGGCCTCCGCCACCGCCTTCTCGTCCGGCTTCGTCGCCAAGCTGGGAACCGGATAGGCGCGGGCGTCGAGCCCGTCGTCGGCCGCCGCGGCCAGACGGGCCACGACGTCCTTGGCGGCTTCCGTCCACGCGCCATCGACGACCCACAGGGGTTTGAAGGCGCGCGCCTCGTAGAACGAGCGGATCGCGTCCCGGTCCTTGGTCGTCAGGCGCAACAGCAGCGGGGCGGTGTCGCCGAAGCGCGCGAAGACCGCCGCGCCGAGCGGATCCGCCGGCGCCACCGGGGCCGCCGCAGCAGCGCCCGGAGCCGGCTCGGCGGCGGGCGCCTCAGGCTTATAGTCGGGAAGCGACGTCGATACCGGGTCCGAAGATTTCGCCGGATCGGCCGTCGCCGGGCCGGGCACCTCAGACGGCGTCCTGTCGAGGGCGGCCATCTCGGCGCCGCACACGCCGTTCGATGCCAGCGTGCCGGTCAACAGGGCGGCCAGCGCCATTAGGCTGGAGCGCGGGACGCGCATCGTGATCTCCCGGAGAGCCGCGGAGGGAACGCGCGCTCGGATTGGGATTATCCTCGCAAGCGTGGCTTTCAGCAACTGCAGTCTTCGCCAGTATTTTGGCGCTTTCGTGCATATCGCGTCGAATTCAATGCTATACAGTCCTAGGCCGTCTCGGTCATTGCGCGGCGGGCTCAGTCGCCGACAATGTTCGGCAAGGCGTCGGCTTAGGGCGTTGCCCGGTGCGGTAGCGCACGCGGCGCGGTCAGGCGGCGTCCTCGGTTTTCTCGTCGCTTTCGAGGCCGAGGTCCTTCAGCTTGCGATAGAGCGTGGACCGGCCGATGCCGAGACGACGCGAGACTTCGGACATGCGCTGGCGATAGAATTGCAGCGCATAGCGGATGATCTCCGCCTCCAGCACATCCATCGGCTTCATCTCGCCGGTCTCTTCGGCGACGAGCGACATGGCGTGCGGGTCGCGGACCTCGACGCGCACGATCTCGCGGACCGGCTCCGGCGCGTAGGCCGGGAGGATCTGCTGCGTCGGCGCCGCCGGGATGCGGACGTCGAAGCCCTCGACCTGGGCGGCGATCTGCGGGAACTCCGCCACCGTCAGCTCGTCGGCATCGGCGAGCACGACGGCGCGGAAGACGGCGTTCTCCAGCTGCCGGACGTTGCCGGGCCAGGGATACCGGCTGAGCAGCGCCATCGCCTCCGGGGTGATCGCGCGCACCCGCTTGCCCTCCTCGGCGGAGAACCGCGCGCAGAACGAGCGCACGAGATCCGGGATGTCCTCGCGGCGCGCCCGCAGCGGCGGCAGCGTCATTGGGAAGACGTTGAGGCGGTAATACAGGTCCTCGCGGAACTTGCCCTGCTTCACGAGGTCGAGCAGCGAACGGTTCGTGGCCGAGACCAGGCGGATGTCCACCCGCACGGCGCGCTTCCCGCCGACGGGGTCGACCTCTCCCTCCTGCAGGGCGCGCAGCAGCTTCACCTGCGCGTCCAGGGGCAGCTCGCCGATCTCGTCGAGGAACAGCGTGCCGCCCGAAGCCTCGACGAACTTGCCCGCGTGCTTCTCGGTGGCGCCGGTGAACGCACCCTTCTCGTGCCCGAACAGCGTCGACTCGACGAGGTTGTCGGGAATCGCGCCGCAATTCACCGTCACGAACGGCTTGCCGCGGCGGTCGCCGGAGCCCTGGATCGCCCGCGCCAGGACCTCCTTGCCGACGCCGGACTCACCCTCGATGAGGACCGGGATGCTGGATTTCGCCGCCCGCTCGGCGAGGCGGATCACCCGCTCCATGTCGGGGCTCTTGGACGTCAGATCCTTGAAGGTGAGGACACCCGACGCCCGGCGCCGCATGCGGCGCACCTCCTCCTCCAGGGTGTCGACCCGCAGGGCGTTCTTGATCGAGACCTGCAGCCGCTCGGCGCCCGCCGGCTTGACCACGAAGTCGACGGCCCCGGCGCGCATGGCGGTGACGACCGTGTCGATGGAGCCGTTGGAGGTCTGGACGATGACCGGGGTCGCGAGGCCGGTCTTGCGCATCTCGGCGAGGACGCCGAGACCGTCGAGCCCCGGCATCACCAGATCGAGGAGCACGACGTCCGCGCCCTCGGATCTCAGCAGGGCGAGGGCGTCCATCCCCGTCTCGGCGACCCGCGGCTCGAAACCGAACCGGCGCACCGCCGCCTCGGCGAGGCGCCGCTGGACCGGATCGTCGTCCACGATCAGCACGGTGGTGGCCATGAGGGCTCCCTGCACGACGCGCGAGGACCGGATGCGGTGCCGGGACGGGTCCCGACCGCTGCGTTCGATTCGGCACGTGTTTCGTTTCGAGCCGTAGGGTGACCGACAGACGTAAAGTGCCGCTTAACGACGTTTGCCGCGCTTCGTCAGGCAACGCGCGCATGCGGGCCAACCGGCCGCGTTGAACGCATGGCGGCGCATTCGATATCAGGGTAGGGGGCCGAGCCCCTTCAGAGGAATGCGCGACATGATGCCGAGCCACACCGCCTCGCCGGTGAACGTCCGTCTGCCGGAAGGCGTCAGCGCCGCGCGCGCCGCCGCGAAGGCCGCCGACCTCGGCCTCCTTCCCGAATGGGATCTGTCGGATCTCTATTCCGGGCTCGACGCGCCGGAATTCGCCGCCGACATGACCCGCGCCGAGGAGGAGTGCCGCCGCTTCTCCGAGGCCTATGCCGGCCGCATCGCCGAGATCGCGGCCGGTCCGGAGGCGTCCGGGCGCCTGGCCGAGGCCGTGCGCGCCTACGAGGCGATCGAGGACCTGCTGGGCAAGCTGATGTCCTTCGCCGGACTGATCTATTCCGGCGACACCACCGACGAGGCGCGGGCCAAGTTCTACGGCGACACGCGGGAGCGCCTGACGAACGCCTCCGCCGACCTGCTGTTCTTCGCGCTGGAACTCAACCGGGTCGACGACGCGGTGATGGATGCCGCGATGGCCAAGGGCCCGCTCGCCCGGTATGCGCCGTGGATCGAGGATCTGCGGCGGGAGAAGCCCCACCAGCTCGACGACCGCACCGAGAAGCTGTTCCTCGAGAAGTCCGTCACCGCCAACGCCGCCTGGGACCGGCTGTTCAACGAGACGATCGCGTCGCTGCGCTTCACGGTCGACGGCGAGGAGATGCCCCTGGAGCCGACCCTCAACAAGCTGCAGGATCCGGACGGGGCGATCCGCAAGGAGGCCGCCGGGGCCATCAGCACCGTCTTGCGCAGCCAGCTGCGCGTCTTCACACTGATCACCAACACCCTGGCGAAGGACAAGGAGATCTCCGACCGGTGGCGGGGGTTCAAGGACGTCGCCGAGGCGCGCCACCTCGCCAACCGGGTCGAGCCCGAGGTGGTGGAAGCGCTGGTCGATGCCGTGCGGGCGGCCTATCCGCGCCTGTCGCACCGCTATTACAGGCTGAAGGCGAAGTGGTTCGGGCAGGACACGCTGCCCTACTGGGACCGCAACGCGCCGCTGCCGAAGGTCGAGCAGCGCACGATCCCCTGGACGGAGGCCCGGGACACGGTCCTGTCGGCCTACGGCGCGTTCTCGCCGAAGATGGCGGGGATCGCGAAGCGCTTTTTCGATGATCGCTGGATCGATGCGCCGACCCGGCCCGGCAAGGCGCCCGGCGCCTTCGCGCACCCGACCGTGCCCTCCGTCCACCCCTACGTGCTGGTCAACTACCAGGGCAAGCCGCGGGACGTGATGACGCTCGCCCACGAGCTCGGCCACGGCGTCCATCAGGTCCTGGCCGGTCCGAACGGCGCGCTGATGGCGCCGACCCCCCTGACGCTCGCCGAGACCGCGAGCGTGTTCGGCGAGATGCTGACCTTCCGCGCGCTGCTCGGCGCCACCACCGACACGACCCAGCGCCGGGCCATGCTCGCCGCCAAGGTCGAGGACATGATCAACACGGTGGTGCGCCAGATCGCGTTCTACTCGTTCGAGCGGAAGGTCCACCTCGCCCGTGCCAAGGGCGAGCTGACCACCGATCAGATCAACGCCCTGTGGCTGTCGGTGCAGGCGGAATCGCTCGGGCCGGCGATAACCCTGGATGCGGGCTACGAGCCGTTCTGGGCCTACATCCCCCACTTCATCCACTCGCCGTTCTACGTCTACGCCTACGCGTTCGGCGACTGTCTCGTGAACTCGCTCTACGGCGTCTATGCCCAGGCGGAGGAGGGCTTCGTCGAGCGCTACTTCGCCCTGCTCGCGGCCGGCGGCTCGAAGCCCTACGGCGAGCTGCTCGCTCCGTTCGGCCTCGACGCCAAGGATCCGGGTTTCTGGCAGATCGGCCTCGGCATGATCGAGGGCATGATCGCCGAGCTGGAGGGGATGGAGGGACAGGCCTGACGGGCCGCGTCCGGACCTTTCGCCGGGATGGCGTAGCCCCGTCCGCCGTCCCGGTCCGCCCCGCCGGATCCGGGACGGCGCGCCGGTCCGAGACCCCGCGGCGCAGGGACCCACGCCCCTGGTGCCGGGCCGGACGGGGCATATGTGCGGTCCGACAGCAGGCAAGCAGACCGAGAGATGGCCGAGACCGATCGCGAAGCGAACCGATTCAGTGCCCGCGCCGGGCGCTATGCGAGTGTGGGCGCCAATGTCGGCGGTGTCGCCGCCCGCATGGCCATGTCCCGTCTCTTCGGCAAGGAGGGCACGACCAATGCCGCCGCCCTGGCGCAGGCGCTGGGCGGCTTGAAGGGCCCGATCATGAAGGTGGCGCAGCTGCTTGCCACCGTGCCGGACCTGCTGCCGCCCGAATACGCCGCCGAACTCCAGAAGCTCCAGGCCGATGCGCCCCCCATGGGCGCGGCCTTCGTCCGGCGCCGTATGCAGTCCGAGCTGGGCGCCGGATGGCAGCAGCGATTCGGAAGCTTCGACCTGAAGCCCGCGGCCGCGGCCTCGCTGGGTCAGGTCCACCGGGCCACCGCGAAGGCGGGCGACCGCCTCGCCTGCAAGCTCCAGTACCCCGACATGCAATCGGCCGTGGAGGCTGACCTCAAGCAGCTGGAAGTCGCCTTCGCGCTCCACCGGCGGATGAATTCCTGGCTCGACACCCGGGAGATCGCGAAGGAGATCGGCGCGCGGGTCCGAGAGGAGCTCGACTACGAGCGCGAGGCCAAGCACGCGGGGCTGTACGGGGCCGTCCTCAAGGACATCGACGTGGTGCGCGTGCCGCGCGTCTACCCCGACCTGTCGACCAAGCGGCTGCTCACGCTGGGCTGGCTCGACGGCGACAAGATTTTGGGCTTCGCCGACGAGCCCGTCGAGGTCCGCAACCGCATCGCCCAGGCGATGTTCAAGGCGTGGTGGCACCCGTTCAGCCGGGCCGCGGTGATCCACGGCGATCCGCATCTCGGCAACTACACGGTGTTCTCGGAAGGCGGGGAGGCCGCCGGCATCAACCTGCTCGACTACGGCTGCGTCCGCATCTTCCATCCCCGCTTCGTCGGGGGCGTGGTGGACCTCTACCGCGGGCTTCTCGAGAACGAGGGCGCGCGCATCGTCCACGCCTACGAGGTCTGGGGCTTCAAGAACCTCGACAAGGAGAAGATCGAGATCCTGAACATCTGGGCGCGCTTCATCTACGGGCCGCTGCTCGAGGACCGCACCCGGACCGTGGCGGACGGCGTGAAGCCGGGTGAATACGGACGCCGGCAGGCCTTCCAGGTCCACCAGGCCCTGAAGGAGCGCGGTCCCGTGACCGTGCCGCAGGAATTCGTCTTCATGGACCGCGCCGCGGTGGGACTCGGCGCCGTGTTCCTCCATCTCAGATCGGAACTCAACTACCACCGGTTGTTCGAGTCCGAGATCGAGCATTTCTCCCTCGACCAACTCGCGGCCCGGCAGGGCCGGGCCCTCGCCGAGGCGGGCCTACCGGAACCCGTCTGAGCCGGTCCGGCGATCCCCCGAGAGGGCAATCAACTTGCGTGCGTCCGATTGCGGCAGGTAAACGCTTGAGCTACATCCCAGTGAGACCGAAAGAAGTCGCGTCCCAGGGGAATGAGCGCACGATGGCCGAGAGTGAGACGGTAGCCGGGCACACCTACAGCCCGGCGATGGACGCGAAGACCCACGAGCAGACCTATCGCGGCTTCGTCCGCTTCGTCGAGATCGCCACCGGGGTCGTGATCTGCTGGGTCCTGGCCCTGGCCATCGGCGGAATCCGCGAGGCGTGGCTCCTGGCGATCGTCGGCGTGATCGTGGCGGGCGCGGCCGGCGCCGTGGGCGCTCTCGCACCCGCCGTCGGATGGCGCGGGCCGCTGGTCGTCGGCATCCTGCTGCTGCTCTACCTGTTCTTCGCCTGACGGTGCCGGTGCAGCCGACCGGCCGCCCTGGCCGCGAACGGTCCAGACGCGTGGTCGCGGGTGTGTCGCCGGGACCCGCGCGGCGTGGACTTCGCATAAGTTACATTCGGCTTCGTTCCATCATTGCATCCTAGCTCCCCGCCTCGAAAAGCGGCGTCCGTTCGCGCATTCGAAGGGCCGAGCTTATCCAGGGGAAACCTCGCATGCGCATTGCTGTGCTGTCCGAGACGGACTCCGCGGAACCGCGCGTGGCCGCGGTCCCGGAAACCGTCAAGAAGTTCAAGGCCCTCGGCGCCGAGGTGATCGTCCAGTCGGACGCCGGCAAGAAGGCCGGCTTCCTGGATGGAGAGTATGAAGCGGCGGGCGCCAGCATCGCCGGGAGCGCCGCCGACGCGGCGCGGGACGCCGACCTCGTGTTGAAGGTCCGCCGTCCGGGCGCCGACGAGCTTCCGCAGCTGAAGCGCGGCGCCACCGTGGTGGCGATCATGGATCCCTACGGCAACGAGGACGCCCTCAAGGCGATGGCCGATGCCGGCGTCGCCGGCTTCGCCATGGAGCTGATGCCGCGCATCACCCGTGCGCAGGTGATGGACGTGCTGTCGTCCCAGGCGAACCTCGCCGGCTACCGCGCGGTGGTCGACGGCGCTGCCGAGTACGGTCGCGCCATGCCGATGATGATGACCGCCGCCGGCACGGTCCCGGCCGCCCGAGTCTTCGTGATGGGCGTCGGCGTCGCCGGCCTCCAGGCCATCGCAACGGCCCGCCGGCTCGGCGCCGTCGTCACCGCCACCGACGTGCGGCCGGCCACGAAGGAGCAGGTCGAGTCCCTCGGCGCCAAGTTCGTCGCCGTCGAGGACGACGAGTTCAAGCAGGCCGAGACCAAGGGCGGCTACGCCAAGGAGATGTCGGCGGAGTATCAGAAGAAGCAGGCGGATCTGGTCAAGGGCCACATCGCCAAGCAGGATATCGTCATCACAACCGCGCTGATCCCCGGTCGCCCGGCGCCGAAGCTCGTCTCCGAGGAGATGGTGACGTCGATGAAGCCGGGCTCCGTGCTGGTCGATCTCGCGGTGGAGCGGGGCGGCAACGTCGCCGGCGCCAAGGCCGGCGAGGTGGTCACCACGGACGGCGGCGTGAAGATCGTCGGCCACGTCAACGTGCCGGGGCGCCTCGCCGCCACCGCGTCGAGCCTCTACGCGCGCAACCTCTACGCGTTCGTCGAGACCCTGATCGACAAGGAGTCGAAGGCGCTCGCCATCAATTGGGACGACGAGCTGGTGAAGGCCACGAACCTCACCCGCGACGGCTCGGTGGTCCACGCGTCCTTCCAGCCCAAGACCGATGGCCCCGCCTCGGAAGCCGCATCCGTGGGACTGGCCAAGTCGGAGGCCAACAAGGCGTCCGGTACGCCCGCCCCGGCGGGCGCGCAGTGACGCCCGGCCGAGAGGAGTAGCAGAATGGCAAACGTCATCGTCCCTCCCGACCAAGCGGCCGATCAGGCCCGGGTGCTGGCCGAGGCCGCCCGCGCGGCGGCCGCGGTGGCGCGCAACGCCGCCGACCAGGCTCAGGTGATCGCCGACGGCATGGGGTACGGCCTCAGCGCGGCCACCGGCGGCGCCGTCGACCCGACGGTGTTTCGGCTCGCGATCTTCGTGCTGGCGATCTTCGTCGGCTACTACGTGGTCTGGTCGGTGACCCCGGCGCTCCACACGCCCCTCATGTCGGTCACCAACGCGATCTCCTCGGTGATCATCGTCGGCGCGATCCTGGCGGTGGGCGTCCCGCTCATCGAGAAGGGCACCGGGTTCGCCCGGTTCTTCGGCTTCATCGGCATCGTGCTCGCCAGCGTGAACATCTTCGGCGGCTTCCTGGTCACGCAGCGCATGCTCGGCATGTACAAGAAGAAGGGCTGAGCAGATGTCAGAGAACGTCTCTTCCCTTCTCTATATCGTTTCCGGCGTCCTGTTCATCATGGCGCTGCGGGGGCTCTCGCACCCGACCACCTCCCGGCAGGGCAACCTGTACGGCATGGTCGGCATGGGGCTCGCCATCCTGACAACCCTGGTCGGCCACCCGCCGGCCGGCTTCGGCGCCTGGATCCTGGTGCTGCTGGGTCTCGGCATCGGCGGCGGCGCCGGCGCGGTGATCGCCAAGCGCGTGCCGATGACGGCGATGCCCCAGCTCGTCGCGGCCTTCCACTCGCTGGTCGGCCTCGCGGCGGTGTTCGTGGCCGCCGGCGCCCTCTACGCGCCGCAGGCCTTCGGCATCATCGAGAACGGCCACTTCCACAAGCAGTCGCTGTTCGAGATGGGTCTGGGTGTGGCCATCGGCGCCATCACCTTTACCGGGTCGGTGATCGCCTTCGCCAAGCTCGACGGGCGCATGTCCGGCAAGCCGATCATGCTGCCCCAGCGCCACCTCATCAACGCGCTGCTGGCCGGCGGCCTCGTCCTGCTGATCGCCCTGTTCATCGGCACCGAATCCAAGGCGCTGTTCTGGCTGATCGTCCTCGCCGCGCTGGTGCTCGGCGGCCTGATCATCATCCCGATCGGCGGCGCCGACATGCCGGTGGTCGTGTCGATGCTGAACTCCTACTCGGGCTGGGCGGCGGCCGGCATCGGCTTCACCCTGGGCAACCTCGCGCTGATCATCACCGGCTCGCTGGTCGGATCCTCGGGCGCGATCCTGTCGTACATCATGTGCCACGCGATGAACCGGTCGTTCATCTCGGTGATCCTCGGCGGCTTCGGCGGCGACGCCGCGGCGGCGGGGGGATCCGGCCAGGTCGAGACGCGGCCCGTGAAACAGGGCTCGGCCGACGACGCGGCCTACATCATGAAGAACGCCGAGCGGGTGATCATCGTCCCGGGCTACGGGATGGCCGTCGCCCAGGCGCAGCACTCCCTGCGGGAGATGGGCGACATGCTCAAGAAGGAGGGCGTGGACGTCAAATACGCCATCCATCCGGTGGCGGGCCGCATGCCGGGCCACATGAACGTGCTGCTCGCCGAGGCCAACGTGCCCTACGACGAGGTGTTCGAGCTCGAGGACATCAACGGCGAGTTCCCGCAGGCCGACGTGGCCTTCGTGATCGGCGCCAACGACGTCACCAACCCGGCAGCCAAGACCGACAAGGCGTCGCCGATCTACGGCATGCCGATCCTCGACGTCGAGCGGGCCAAGACCGTGCTGTTCATCAAGCGCGGCATGGGCTCGGGCTACGCGGGGGTCGAGAACGAGGTGTTCTTCCGCGACAACACCATGATGCTGTTCGGCGACGCCAAGAAGGTCGTCGACACCATCCTGAAGTCGCTCTGACCCTCACCGGCACGGCATTTCGACAGGGCGGGCAGCGATGCCCGCCCGTCTTCGTTTCAGGGCATGTCGGCATTCGGCCGCGCCGTTGCGGCCGCGCGCGGGATTTGATCGCCGACCCGGTGTAGGGTGCCGTCCGTGTCGTGCGCTCCGTCTCTCGCCGAAGTCCCGGCCTTCCTGGGCGTCGCCGCTTCCCTGACGGGCCGGCGGTGGCAGGAGCGCTGCGCCGGCAGCCTCGTCCAGACCCACATCGCCAAGATGGTGCAGGCCCACGCTCTGCCCGAGCTGCTGGCCCGGGTTCTGGCCGGCCGCGGCGTGGCGCCGGACCAGGCCGCCCGCTATCTGGCGCCCCGTCTGCGGGATCTGATGCCCGATCCGCACGTGCTGCTCGACATGGATGCGGCGGTCCGGCGTCTCGTCCGGGCGGTGCGGCGGGGCGAGACCGTCGCGGTCTTCGGAGATTACGACGTCGACGGCGCCGCCAGCGCCGCGATGCTGGCGGGCTACCTCCGCGGCCTCGGCCTCGAGTCCCCGATCCACATTCCGGACCGGATCACCGAGGGGTACGGACCCAACGTCGCGGCGATCAACGCGCTTGCGGCCGAGGGTGCCACGCTCCTGGTCTGCGTCGATTGCGGCACGAGCGGACACGGACCGCTGGAGGAGGCGGAGAAGTCGGGCCTCGACGTGATCGTGCTCGACCACCACGCCGCCGCCGAGGTGCTGCCGCCCGCCCGGGCCGTCGTGAACCCGAACCGGCTGGACGACCTCTCGGGCCTCGGACATCTCTGCGCCGCCGGGGTGGTCTTCCTGACGCTGGTCGCCCTCAACCGGGCCCTGCGTCTGGACGGCTACTTCGGCCCGCACCGCCCCGAGCCGGCGCTGACCGATGCCCTCGACCTCGTCGCCCTTGCGACCATCGCCGACGTGGTGCCGCTCACCGGTCTCAACCGCGCCTTCGTCACGCAGGGCCTGACGGTCATGCGCCATCGCGACCGCACCGGGCTGGCGGCGCTCCTCGATGCCGCCGCCCTGAGCGAACCGCCCGAAGCGTGGCATCTCGGCTTCGTCCTCGGCCCGCGCATCAACGCCGGCGGCCGCATCGGCGATTCGGCGCTGGGTGCGCGCCTGCTCACCACGGCGGACCCGGCCGAGGCGACCCGGATCGCCGCCGAACTCGATCGGCTCAACCGCGAGCGTCAGGCGATCGAGGCGCAGGCCGTGATGGAGGCCGAGGCGGAGATGGACCGCGCCCTGACCGCCGATCCGGCCCGGTCGGTTCTGGTCACCGGCAGCACCGCCTGGCACCCCGGGGTCGTCGGCCTCATCGCGGCGCGCCTGAAGGAGCGCTTCAACCGCCCGGCCTTCGCCTTCGCGATCCGGCCGGACGGGGGCGCCACCGGCTCCGGCCGCTCGATCCCGGGTGCCGATCTCGGGCTCGCGGTGCGCGCCTGTGTCGAGGCCGGGCTCGCCAGCAAGGGCGGGGGGCACGCCATGGCGGCCGGCGTGACCCTCCGCGCGGACGACATCCCGCGATTCGAGTCTCACCTCTCGATGCTGCTCGGGGCGAGCGTGGCCGTGGCGCGGTCCGCCGATGCCCTTCTGATCGACGGAGGTCTCAGCGCCGGAGGGGCGACCGCCGAGACCGTCCGCCTGCTGCAGCGCGCCGGTCCCTTCGGGCAGGGCGCGCCCGAGCCGGTCTTCGCCCTCGGGCGCCACAGGCTGGTTGATGCGGCGGTGGTCGGCTCGGGCCACGTGCGGGCGCGCCTGCGCAGCCGTGACGGGCAGGCGGTCGGGGCCATCTGCTTCCGGGCCGCCGAGCGCCCGCTCGGCCTCGCCCTGCTCAATGGGATCGGCCGCGAGATGCACGTGGCCGGCACCCTGTCCTGCGACCGCTGGCGCGGCGCCGAACGTGCCCAGCTTCGCATCGTGGATGCCGCGCCCTCGGAAGGGTGACGGGCGCCGGTCAGGCGCCCGCCATCACCAGCGCCCAGAACCGCTTGTAGCGCGTGCCGGGCGCGTCGACGCGGGCGATGCCGATCCGGCGGATCTGCGGGAGCAGCATGTTCTTGTTGTGCTCCGGGCTCGCCTGCCAGCGGAGCAGCACCTGCTCGAAGGTCTCGGAGCCGGCGCTCAGATTCTCGGCGGCCCAGGATTTGGCCAGGCCGATGGAGTTCATCCGCGACGTGAAGCTGCCGCCGATCTCGTGACTGAGCTGCCCGTGGCGGGCGTTGTTCCCGGCCTGGAAGGCGGCGGCCTTCACCAGGGTCGAATCGACCACCACCGGGCTCAAACCGTGCTGGACCCTGTAGGCCGAGATCGCGGCCGCGGCCGCGACTTCATCGAGCACCGCGGTATGGGTCGCGTTCTCGACGGTCGGCTCGGGTCCGAAGGAGAGGCCGCCGCAGCCGGCGAGGGCCAGGGGGAGGGCGGCGGCGAGGACGAGGGGAAGCTTCGGCACGGTCCGATCAGCGCACTGTGTGGAAGGGCCGGCCTCCCTCAGCCGCGCATGCGGCGAAACCACGGCGTCCGGGCACCGTCACCCGCAGACCCGGCGTGGCGTGGCCGCCATGCCACGCCCGCATCGATTCAGGCCGTCAGGGCCTCGCTTCCGAGCATGGCGGGCGCAAAAACCCGCAGGAGGTCCTGGTCCAGCTGACCGCCGCTGTCGCGCATGATCGCCAGGGCCTCGGCCGCGGTGGCGGAGGGCCGGTACGTCCGGCGCTCGGTGAGGGCCGAGAACACGTCGCACAGCGCCACGATCCGCACGAGGTCGTTGATCGCCGACCCGGCGAGCCCGTGCGGATACCCCTTGCCGTCGATGCGCTCGTGGTGGTGCTGCACCACGTCGATCACGGTGGCCTCGAACGCCCCCTGGGCTCGCAGCATGTCGGCCCCGATATCGGGGTGACGCTGCATCAGCCGCAGTTCCTCCGGCGTGAGCCGCCCGGGCTTGTTCAGGATCTCGACCGGGATCCGCGACTTGCCGATGTCGTGCAGCAGCGCCGACCGGACGAGCAGGCGGTGATCGGTCCGGCTCAACCCGATTTTCGTGCCGAAGGTGGCGGCATGGCCTGCGACGCCGAGCGTGTGCTGATAGACCCCGATATCGTGACGCCAGACTTCCGCGAGCCACGTCGAGATGCCGACCTCCGAGACGGCCGCGAGGACCAGTTCGGTTCCCCGCTCGACGTCGTCCTGCTGGAGACGGGCACCGAGGGCGGCGCTGTCGAACAGGTCGGTGACGATGGCGGTCGCGCCGGTCACACGCTCCATCAGCCGCCGCTTACGCAACGCGCTCGTCCGGCTCGCCTCCTCGATCATCGCGAAGACGGTGGCCAGGACCACCTGGCGCGGCGCCGCCGCGGGCAGCTGCCGCAGTTGCGGAGCGGCCGGCGCAGGATCCCCGCGGACGAGATGGAGGCGCGGTAGGGGTGGACCGGGATAGCTGAGCGCCGCGTCGAGGTCAGCGGCGCGGGCCGGCGGAAGATCCAGCACGACGAGGTGCGGACGCGTAGACGGGATCGTGCCGCCGGCCGCCATGGACCGACAATCCATCACGAGGGCGATGGCCCGCTCGAGGGCGGCGCGTTCCGTGGGCCGATCCGAGATCAGGAGGACGAACGGGCCGTCCGTCAGGCGTGGTGCGGTTCCGGGAGCCATCGCGGCAGCTCCCGGGCCCGCATGGTCAACGCTGTGTTGACCTTAGAGCGAAGTGTTGAGGAAAGCGTTAACCCTACGCAGTCCCCGCCTCGGGCGCAGCGCGCCTCAGGCCATCTTGGCGGCGCCGACGGGGCGCGCATTCCCGGACGTGGACTTGCCCGCATCGGAGGCCGGGGTCAGGAAGTCGGCATACTTTACCGTCAGCAGCGCCTGGCAGGCCGCGAAAGCGGCGAAAATCACGAGGAAGCTGGCGATCATCGGGGTACTCCGCGAAGGGCTGAGGCGCGTTATGTTGCGACGCCATAAATGTCATGTCGCTCTGCAGCGTGGTATGCCGGATAACGAATACCGATCATGCGGCCCATGCATGAATGGCGGGCGTTCTGGGATTCCACTGGCTGCAACCAGCTGGCTATGCATTGAGGCGCGATGCATCTGCCGAAAAGGCTAGACCACGCTTGATCTGCGATATTGCAGTGCGAACGGCGCCGGATCGGTAGCCACGCAAACCGCGGCGTCGAGCCGAGCGCGGGGCTGCACGGTCGCGCAGGCCGACAGGCCGTTGCGCGCGCGGCGAACGGGCTGGACGGCGAACTCAGTCACGGGGGGCGTGAAAGCCGTGGACCGGCGCCTGCCGGCTCATGGCGCGCCGGCGCGATCAGTCGAGATAGTCGCCGTACATGTCGACGTGGTTGGCGAGACCCAGCCCGTGCTCCCGCACAAGCTTCTCGGCGAGGTCGGCGTCCCGCGCTTCGAGCGCGGCGATGATGGCCACGTGCTCGCGGATGGAGCGCTCGGCCCGATCGCCCTGCCGGAGCGCCGTGCTGCGGATCCCGCGCACATGCATCAGCAGATTGCTGGTGAGGTCTGCGATCGCGTCGCAGTGACCGAGCGCGATGATCCGCTGATGGAAGCGGATGTTCGCGTCCGAGTATTCGTCGATGTGCTCGGACGGCTGGCCTTCATAGAATTCCGGAAACGCTTCCCGCAGCGATCGCAATTGCATGTCCGTGGCGCGGCTGCAGGCCAGGCGGGCCGCCATGCTTTCCAGCGCCGTCCAGGCGTGGATCATGCTGACGATCTCGCGCTTGTTCTTCTTGATGACGAACACGCCGCGCCGCGCTTCCGAACGGACGAAGCCTTCCTGCTCCAGAACCGTCAGGGCCTCGCGCACGGGCGTCCGGCTGACGCCGAGATCCTGCGACAGCTTCCGCTCGTCCAGCCGCACCTCGTCCGGACGCCCATAGATGTCCATGTTGGTGATGGCGGTCTTGAGCGCTTCGTACGCCAGGGTCCGAAGACTGGAGCTGGCGACGATCGGCTTAACGCTCAGCGGTTCGGAGTTCGACATCCCGCGTCCAGTCGGCTCACACGTATGATTTCCCGCACGCTTTCTTTGTCGTGCGCTCCCAAGCGGACTAACCCAAACCTTAGCCAGATCCTAGTCGATTGCGGGCTGGCCCCACAGACCTGTGAAGTCGGACGCTCGGCATTCGGATGCGCGGCGGCAGAAAGCAGCCCACCGAGCGCCGCCTGGGACGCACGTCCGAAGCACTTCCCTTAATCCAGACAATCATTCCTGTATTTTTCTGCAGGTTCGATTGACATAGCCAGGGGACATCAGCACCATACTTCTGGCATATCGTCGACCAATGGGCGTTCCTGGCGGATGACGACGATGTCGTGCCGGGATCTTCGACTTTATTTGTCTACGGACCAAGAATTTTTCCGCATCCAACGCGCGGTTTGTCCTGCCCCGACGGGGATTGTCAGGGCATAGTGGATAACAAATACAGACGGCCACAAGAACACGTCGAGGAGGGAATCGTATGTCCGAGATCCGCACGCCGGTGGGACGCGGCCGTTGGCTGCAGCTCGCCTTCGGTGTCGTCTGCATGTGCATGATCGCCAACATGCAGTACGGCTGGACGTTCTTCGTGAACCCGATGCAGGAGCGTCACGGCTGGGACCGGGCGGCGATCCAGGTCGCCTTCACGCTCTTCGTCGTCACCGAAACCTGGCTCGTGCCGATCGAGGGCTGGTTCGTCGACAAGTACGGTCCGCGCATCGTCACCCTGTTCGGCGGTCTGCTCTGCGCCATCGCCTGGGTGATCAATTCCTACGCCGACTCGCTGACCATGCTGTACATCGCGGCCGCGATCGGCGGGACGGGCGCGGGCGCGGTCTACGGCACCTGCGTCGGCAATTCGTTGAAGTGGTTCCCGGATCGCCGCGGCCTCGCCGCCGGCATCACCGCCATGGGCTTCGGCGCCGGCTCGGCGCTGACCGTCGTGCCGATCCAGGCGATGATCAAGTCGCAGGGTTACGAGGCCGCGTTCTTCACCTTCGGCATCGGGCAGGGCGTCATCGTGATGCTGATCGCCCTGGCCCTGCGCTCGCCCGCCAAGGGTCAGGTTCCGGAGGTCGCCCGGGTCAGCCAGTCGAAGCGCGACTACAAGCCCGCCGAGATGGTGCGCACGCCGATCTTCTGGGTGATGTACGCGATGTTCGTCATGATGGCCGCCGGCGGCCTGATGGCCACCGCGCAGCTCGGACCCATCGCCAAGGACTTCAAGATCGCCGACGTGCCGGTCTCGCTCCTCGGGATCACGCTGCCGGCCCTCACCTTCGCGGCCACCCTCGACCGGGTCCTCAACGGCGTGACGCGCCCGTTCTTCGGCTGGGTCTCGGACCATATCGGCCGCGAGAACACGATGTTCCTGTCGTTCGCGATCGAAGGGGTCGGCATCTACGCCCTGAGCCAGTTCGGGCAGAACCCCATCGCCTTCGTCCTGCTCACTGGCCTCGTGTTCTTCGCCTGGGGCGAGATCTACTCGTTGTTCCCGGCGACCTGCGGGGACACGTTCGGCTCGAAATACGCCGCCACCAATGCCGGGCTGCTCTACACCGCCAAGGGAACGGCGGCGCTCATCGTGCCCTATACCAGCGTGCTCACCACCATGACGGGGAGCTGGCACACGGTGTTCCTCGTGGCGGCTGCCCTCAACATCTTGGCGGCCCTGCTGGCGCTCTTCGTCCTGAAGCCGATGCGTGCGGCCTACACGAAGAAGCCCGAGGCGAGCCTCGCTCCGGCGCTCGCCCGATAATCCCGGCCCGGCGGCCCGGCCGCCGGCTCCGCCGCGAACAGCCCGGCGCCGTCTTTACGGCGCCGGGCTTCCTGCCTACGCCGGGCCGGACCTTCCGGAGATCGGGCATGGATACGGACGAACGCAGCGCGCGGGGGCGCGTCGCAGCGGCGGCGCGGGAGCTGGACGCGCAGGGGCTGAACCGGGGCACCTCGGGCAACGTGTCGGTGCGCTTCCGCGGCGGGCTCCTGATCACGCCGTCGGGCGTCCCGTCCGGGCAGATCCGGGACGACGACATCGTCCCGCTGGGCCTCGACGGTACCCACACGCCGGATCAGAAGCCCTCGTCGGAATGGCGCTTCCATCGGGACATCCTGGCGTCGCGGCCGGAGGTCGGCGCCGTGGTCCACGCGCACCCGGTCTACTGCACCGCCTTCGCGATGTGCGGCCGGCAGATCCCGGCGGTGCACTACATGATCGCGGCGTTCGGTGGCCCGACGGTGCGCTGCGCGCCCTACGCGCCCTACGGGACGGCGGAACTCTCGGAGCTGGCCCTGGCGGCCCTGGCCGACCGGAACGTCTGCCTCTTGGCCAACCACGGCATGATCGCCGCCGGGGCGAGCCTGGACAAGGCGCTCTGGCTCGCGGTGGAGCTCGAAACGCTGTGCCACCAATATGCCGTGGCGCTTCAGGTCGGCGCGCCGACCATCCTGTCCGACCACGAGATCGACGCCACGGTAAAGCGCTTCAGAGGCTATGGCCTCAACGTTACGGGCGCGGATGCGACGCCGACAAGGTCCTGACGGGCCGCCACCCGATCTAAGGGCGTCCCGGCATTCCCGTCGGAGAATCGCTCTTTAGCGGCCCAGCATCTGCCCGACGGCGAGCCCGGTCTCCTCGACGTAAACGGCCGCCGCGACCTTCTTGCCGCCTTCCGCCTTGACCTTGCTGACCTGGATCTGGCCACCCTGGGCGCAGACGCTGAAGCCGTCCGCGTCGATGGCGACCACCTCGCCGGGCTTGCCTTTCACGTCCGCGAGACGGCGGATCGGGTGCAGGCGGGAATCGAAGATCTGGAGCTTCTTGCCGTCCACCGTGGTCCAGGCGCCGGGAGCGGGGTTGGCCGCGCGGATCAGATTGTAGATCTGCTCGGCGTGGGCGGACCAGTGGATCTCGGCCTCGGCGGCGCGGAACCAGCCCTCGTACGTGGCGGCATCCTCGTCCTGATCGATCTCGACGTGCCGGCCCGCCACGACGAGGTCGGCGGCCTCCAGCATCGCGTCGACCCCCATCGGGAACAGCGCGTCGAAATAGACGTCCCCGAGCGTCGCGTCGGCCCCGATCGGGCAGACCTTCTGGAGGATCACCGGACCCTCGTCGAGACCGTCGGTCGGGCGGAAGATCGTCAAGCCGGTCTGCAATTCGCCCCGGGCGATCGGCCAGTTGATCGAGGAGGGTCCGCGATAGCGCGGCAGCAGACTCGGATGATACTGGATCGTGCCGTGCGTCGGGATGCTGACGAAGCTCTGCGGAGCGAACTGCAGAACGTAGGCCATGATGCCGATATCGGCTCCGAGCCCGCGCATCGCCGCCTCCGCCTCGGGGCTCTTCAGGCTCGGAAACTGAAAGACCTCCAGGCCTTTCTCCACGGCCGCCGTCTTGAGGACGTCCGGCTTCGCGCCGGGCTTCTCCGGCGCACAGAACACCCCCGCCACATCGTCGCCGCGCTTCAGGAACGCCTCGAGGACGGCCTTTCCGAAATCCTGCTGTCCGATGACGGCGATGCGCATGCGATCTCCTGATCGTCGTCCCCGCCGCGCGCGGCCGGGGAGGGTTTGGGGGGTCCGGACACCCGGATCGCGCGGCGTCTCGATAGATCTCGAACCGGCGCGCCGGTTCGTCTGGCGTCGCTAGGCCGCCGTCCGGATCCGGCCGCGGGGGGCGCGGGGTCTCGGACCCTCGCCCGCGCCGGCCGATGTCGGTTCACTCGGCGGCGATCTTCTGCACCGCGCCGATGGCGCCGGACTGGGCGATCTCCCCGACCTCCGCCTCCGAGTAGCCGAGGACCTGACGCAGGATCTCGTCGGTGTGCTCGCCGAGGAGCGGCGAGCGCTTGACCTCGCTGGGGCTGGCCGAAAGCTTGATCGGGTTGCCCACCGACAGGTACGTGCCGCGGGTCGGATGCTCGACCTCCACGATGGTGCCGGTCTGGCGCAAGGCCTCGTCCTCGGCGATCTCCTTCATCGACAGGATCGGGCCGCAGGGGATGTCGTGCTTGTTCAGCGTGTCCATCGCGTCGAACTTGGACATCTTCATCGTCCAGGCCTCGATCCGCGTGAAGATCTCGTTCAGATGCGGAAGGCGGCCCTTCGGCGTCGCGTAGTTCGGGTCGGTCTTCCAGTCGGGCTCGCCGATGATGTCGCAGATCGGCTCCCAGACCGCCGCCTGGGTGATCACGTAGATGTAGGCGTTGGGGTCCTGCTCCCAGCCCTTGCAGCGCAGGATGCGCCCCGGCTGGCCGCCGCCCGAATCGTTGCCCGCACGCGGGGTCGCCTCGCCGAACGGGATGCCTTCCCCGAACTGGCTGTACTCCTTGAGCGGCCCGTGCTGCAGGCGCTGCTGGTCGCGCAGCTTCACCCGGCACAGGTTGAGCACGCCGTCCTGCATCGCGCAGTCGACCTTCTGCCCGAGGCCGGATTGCGTGCGGTGATAGAGGGCGGTGACGATCCCGAGCGCCAGGTGCAGGCCGGTGCCGGAATCGCCGATCTGGGCGCCGGTCACCATCGGGATGCCGTCGCGGAAGCCGGTGGTCGAGGCGGAGCCGCCGGCGCATTGCGCGACGTTCTCGTAGACCTTGCAATCCTCGTAGCGGCCGGGGCCGAAGCCCTTCACGGACGCCAGGATCATCCGCGGGTTGGCCGCGTGGATCTTCTCCCAGGTCAGGCCCATGCGGGCGAGCGCGCCGGGGGCGAAGTTCTCGACCAGGACATCGCATTCCTTGATCAGACGCCAGAGCACCTCTTTGCCCTTCGGATTCTTCGAATCCAGCGTGATCGAGCGCTTGTTGTGGTTCAGCATCGTGAAATAAAGGCTGTCCACGTCGGGAATATCTTGCAGCTGCTGCCGTGTGGCGTCACCGACGCCGGGCCGCTCGACCTTGATCACGTCCGCGCCGAACCACGCCAGGAGCTGCGTGCAGGTCGGGCCGGATTGAACGTGGGTGAAGTCCAGGATGCGGACGCCTTCGAGGGCCTTGGTCATGATCGGTCTCGGAGCTGGGAGCGGAGGTCGGGATCAGCGGCTCAGGCCGCCCGGATGAACGGCGGAACGTTTTGAGGGGGCCGCGACAGCCGGCTGGCGCCACGAGGGTCGGCGCTTTCCATCCTCCGACGGATCATGTCTGCACTCCCTCCTGACGCGCGGTCTCGTCGTATTGCGACACCGTCATTCGGACCCGGCGTGACGAGTCCGTTGACTTGTATACCACATGCCATCCGGCGGAATCGAGTCGCCATTCCAGGTAGCGGGTCCCCGGGCCGGCATGCGACCTTAGGCTGACAATCCCCGGTGCTCAACAGGCGCGCCGGGTGGAGATCCCAAGGGGTTGCACCGGGGCTCTTGGCTTTCGACCGCCCGAGGTTCATGATTTTGTCAAAATCACCTGCCGGCACCGCGGGCAGAGCGATGCAACGGTGAACGAGGAACGCCCATGCTCGCCAGCACAAGCCTGATCAAGTCGTCCTGGATCGCCGTCGATGTCGACCACGACCGAGCCGAGCGCGTGCTCGTCGTCGAGACCTATATCGCGGTCAGCCCGCTGGAACCGAATTTCGATGCCGCGCAGTACGAGCGCGTACTGGCCTGCGTGCAGAAGGTTCTCAAGACCCATCCCGAGATCGACCGCGCGTCGATCCTGAGCATGCACCGGGGCTCGGGCTGCACGGCCCTGTTTCGCGATCCGCCCGCAACCGCCAAGGAATCCGCGGCGGCCTGAAGCGGCGCATCGGCTCCGGCTCCGCCCCGGGCACGGCCACCCGCTCCCGGGCGACGCGAAGGCCGTCGAGGTTCGGACCGGTTCCGCTCGCCCGCGCGGCGTCAGGAACCGCCGGAGGAGTCCGGCGGCTCCAGGGCGACGCGCGCCGCGTGGAACCACCAGAGCGGGATATCGCGATTGGCCTTGCCCAGCTCCGAGGCCCAGCCTTCCTTGGGCATGACTTCGGCCCGGTCGGCGAACAGGCGCAACGCGCTCTCGGCCCGCTCCCTGCGGCACCGTTCCCGGATCGCCTCGCGCTCGGCCGCCGCCCTGGCATCCGTTTGCTCGACGAGGCGGCGCGTCGCGAGATCGTCGGCATCGAAGGCGAATTGCTGCCAGAACGCCTCCGCCTCGCGGGCGACGTCCCGCTCCCGCCGCGTCGCGGCCAGCGCGTCCTCCGCGACGACGCGAGCCGCCTCGGCCGCCTCGCTGCGGGCGAGCAGGCGGTTGTTGGCCTCGAGAAGCTCGCGCTCGCGCTCGGGCGCCATCCGCTGCCGGCGCAGCACGCGCAGTTCCTCCTCGACGGCTTCGCCGGCCTCCCGATCCGCCAACAGCGCCGCGAGCGGTCCCGCCACGAGGGCATCGGCGCGCTGGAGGTAGCGTTCGCGCATTCTGGACCCCTCCGCCTCCAGATCCGTATCGTCCCAGGACAGGCGCTCCGCGTCCTCGCTCCGCTCGCAATCGTACAGAGCGCGCGCCAAGGACCGGCGCAGCTGGTCGGAGGCGGGTATCGCGTCGTGTTCGTCCATGAACTTGCATTCGCGATGAGGGAGCGACGAAGCCTACAACGTGCGCGCACCTTGGCAGAGACCACGCCGTCGCGCCAAACCTGAATCTTCTTCGCGCCGACATCGATCCCCACCGATTGCGGCGTCTGGGGACATCTGTCGCATCACGCGTCTCGCGCCCCGGCAAAGTGGACCGCATCATTTGTAGCGAGCGCAGGCCCCTCGGCGATCCCGCAGAGCCGCGGCGGTGCGGTCGGCGCGCCGGGCTATGGGCAAGCCGACTGCGGAGCGGGGAGGGGGTTGCGAGCGTCGCGGAAGCCGGAGGCTATTGGACCCAGATTCGCCGCCCGGCCGCCGGATGAGTCACCGGATCCACCGCGTTATTCAACACGTCGGTGGGAAGCGGAAGTTCGATAGCGCTTCCCACGCACTCGGGTTACATCGAAACCTGCGGTCGTTACGCGTCGATACCGGCAGATGGTCCATACAGGTTTCAACCCGGCGCTCGTCGCTCTGTCGATCGGCCTCGCGATCTTCGCCTCCTACACCGCCCTGGATCTCGGCGCGCGCGTCCGCGACTCCGCCAGCGGTCCGCGCTGGCCATGGGTTGCCGGCGCTGCGCTCGCCCTCGGCGGCGGCATCTGGTCGATGCACTTCGTCGGCATGCTCGCCTTCGAGATGGCGCTGCACGCCGCCTACGATCTCGGCCTCACCGTCCTGTCGCTCGTGATCGCGATCGCGGTCACCGGGGCGGGCTTCGCCTGGGTGGTCCGCCGGCGGGGCGATCGCGCGGGCATCCTGATCGCCGGTCCGCTGATGGGACTCGGCATCGCCGGGATGCACTACACCGGCATGGCGGCGCTTCGGCTTCCCGGACATCTCACCTACAGCTTGCCCATCGTCGGCGTCTCGATCGTGATCGCGGTGACGGCGGCGACGGCCGCGCTCTGGCTCGCCTTCCGCCAGCACGGTGTCTGGCAGAAGCTGGTCGCCGCCTGCGTCATGGGCTTCGCGGTGGCCGGCATGCACTATTGCGGCATGGCGGCGGCCACCGTCACGGCGACGGAGACGGCCTCGCATGCGGGCATGACCGTCCTGGAACAGCAGAACCTCGCGGTCTACGTCGCCGGCACCACCTTCCTCATCCTGTTCCTGGCGATGCTGGCCTCCTCGCTCGACCAGCAGCGCGTGCAGCAGGAGCTGCAGGCGAGCGAGGGGCGCTTCCGCGCCGCGATCGAGGCCGTGCGCGGCGTCCTGTGGACCAACGACGCGGCGGGCCGGATGGTCGGCGAGCAGCCCGGCTGGAGCGCGATCACAGGGCAGTCGCGGGCGCAGTACCAAGGCTACGGCTGGGCCGACGCGGTCCATCCCGACGACGTCAAGGAGTCCGTCGAGACCTGGACCGAGACGGTGAAGGCCCGACGCACCTACGTCCACGAGCACCGGGTCCGGTCCCGCGACGGGACGTGGCGGCACTACGCGATCCGCGCCGTCCCGGTGCTCGACGCGCGGGGGGCGATCCGCGAATGGGTCGGCGTCCACACCGACATCACCGAACAGCGGATGGCCGAGGCGGATCTGCGGGAATCCAACGAGGAGATCCAGCGCTACGCCTACATCGTCAGCCACGACCTGCGCTCGCCCCTGGTCAACGTGATGGGGTTCACGAGCGAGCTGGAGGCGACGCGGGCGGAGATGCGGACGGCCCTGCAGGGTCATCCGGAGGCCGAGCGCCTCGACACGGACTTCGGGGAGGCGCTGAGCTTCGTCAAGGCGGCGGTGAACCGGATGGAGGCGCTGATCGCCGCCATCCTGAAGCTGTCGCGGGAGGGCAGGCGGCATTTCACGCCGGAAGACCTGGACATGGCGGCCGTGCTGCAGGCCCTGGCCGACGCGCAGCGCCATCAGGCGGAAGCGGCGGGCGCGCAGGTGCTCATCGCGCACGACCTGCCCGGAATCGTCGCCGACCGCCTCGCCGTCGAGCAGATCTTCGGCAACCTGCTGGACAATGCGGTCAAGTATCTGGACCCGTCGCGGCCGGGACGGATCACCGTCACGGCCCGCTCCGCGGGACCGCGGGGGATCTGCTTCTCCGTCGCCGATAACGGGCGCGGGATCGCTCCGCGGGATCATGCCCGCGTGTTCGAATTGTTCCGGCGGTCGGGCCTGCAGGACCGGCCGGGCGAAGGCATCGGCCTCGCGCACGTCAAGGCCCTGGTGCGCTCCATCGGCGGCCGGATCGAGATGCGGTCGACGCTCGGCGAGGGCACGACGTTCGACGTGACCTTGCCGTGCCGCGCGGCTAAGGCAGGACTGGACCCCGCCGAGCGCGCGCCCCTCGCCGCCGAATGAGCCTGGAGCGACCCGTGCACCCTGTCAGCATCGTGATGATCGAGGATGACGAGGGTCACGCCCGGCTGATCGAGCGCAACATCCGTCGGGCCGGCGTGAACAACGAGATCGTGCCGTTCCAGGACGGAAACTCCGCCCTCGCGTACCTGCTGGGCCCGGACGGGTCCGGGGAGGCGAGCGCCCGGCGCCACCTGCTCATCCTTCTCGACCTGAATCTGCCCGACATGACCGGCCTCGACGTCCTCGAGGCGATCAAGGCGAACCCGCACACCCGCCGCTCCCCCGTCGTGGTGCTCACCACCACGGATGACAGCCGCGAGATCCAGCGCTGTTACGATCTGGGCGCGAACGTCTACATCACGAAGCCGGTGAACTACGAGGGCTTCGCCACCGCCATCCGCCAGCTCGGCCTGTTCCTCTCGGTGATGAAGGTTCCCCAGAACCCATGACGGGCGAGCGCGTCGGCGCGGACGCCGCCCCCGCGGCGCGGATCCTTTACATCGACGACGACCCCGGCCTCGGCCGGCTGGTCCGGCGCGCGCTGGAGGCCCGGGGCTACACGGTGGAACTCTGCGCCAGCGGCGCGGACGGGCTGTCGCGCTTGGCACAGGGCGGGATCGACGCCGTGGCGCTCGACCATCACATGCCCGGCCAGACCGGGCTCGACCTGCTTCCGGAGATCCGGGCCCTGCCGCAGGCGCCCCCGGTCATCTACGTGACCGGCTCCGAGGACAGCCGCGTCGCCGTGGCCGCCCTCAAGGCCGGTGCGGTCGATTACGTCTGGAAGGACGTGCAGGGCCAGTTCCGCGAACTCCTGGGCGAGGCCGTCGCGACAGCCCTCGGCCAGGAAGCTTTGCGACGCGACAAGGAGCGGGCGGAGGCCGAGATGCGGGAGGCCCGCGATCGGGCCGAATTGCTGCTGCGGGAGGTCAACCACCGCGTGGCGAACTCGTTGGCCCTGGTGGCGGCGCTGGCGCACATGCAGCGCAACGCCGTGACCGACCCGGCCGCGAAGGCGGCGCTGGACGAGATGCAGGCGCGGATCTCGGCGATCGCCGGCATCCATCGCCGCCTCTACACGTCGGACGACGTCGAGTCCGTCGAGCTGGACGCCTATCTCGGCAGCCTCCTCGAAGAGCTGCAGGCCGCGATGCGGGCGAGCGGCCGGGACCACGCGATCCGGCTGCGCGCCGCACCGGTCCGCCTGTCCACCGACAAGGCGGTCTCGGTGGGCGTGGTCGTGACCGAACTCGTGACCAACGCCTACAAGTACGCCTATCCGCTCGACACGTCGGGCGAGATCCGCGTCGAGGTCGCGCTGGAGGCGGCCGATACCGTCCTGCTCGCCGTGGAGGACGACGGCATCGGCTGGACCGGGGAGGGGACCATCCGCGGCACCGGCCTCGGATCCCGGATCGTGCGGGCCATGGCGCAGAACCTGCGGTCCGAACTCGCCTACGTGAGGGGGCGCCCCGGCACGCGCGCGGTGCTGGCGTTCCAGTCCTGAGCCCGTCCGGCCGCGAGACCGGCGGCCACGCCGGCGGCGCCGGATGACGCGCGACGCCTCATGCTTCGACCCTGCGGGCGATCCGCTCCAACGCGTCGAGCATCGGGGTGAGGTCCTCCTCGCCGAGTTGGTGGAAGCCCAGCGCCCGACCCATGAAGAGGCCCAGGATCGCGAAGAACAGGACCGAGCCTTCGCCGGGGCTCGCGCCCTGGATGCCGCCCAGGCGGCCCAGCTGCTCCGCCACGAAGGCTTTGTAACCCTTCTGGGCCTCCGGTGATTCCATCGAGGCCAGCAGCAGCGCCCGCGCGGACTCGTCGTCGTCGCAGTAATGCCCGCGGACATGGGCGACCATGGCGACGGGTAGCTGGGAGGGGCCCGTCGGGATCTCAGCCGCGCAGGCGGCAAGTTCCTCGCGGAGCTGCGTGAGCTTGCGGGCGACCAGGGCCAGGACCAGCGCCTCCTTCGACGCGTAGTGGTGCAGCACCCCGCCCTTGCTCAGCCCCGCCTCGGCGGCCACCGCGTCGATGGTCAACCCCCGGGCGCCGCGCTTCACCAGGACCGCGGCCGCCGCTTCGAGGATGATCTCGGGCCGTTCCGCCAGCCGCCTGCGTTTCGCTGCCATCACCCACCTGAATTAAAAACCGGCTGGACGGTATGTAACGGATCGGGTAGGACCGCGCCACGCTGATGTCACGAGCCTGGCCGGGATCGACGCCCGCATGATCCGCTTCCCCGATCTCCGACCCGTATGTCGTCTCCTAGCCATAACCGTCCTGAGCGGGATCGGGTGCGCCCGGGCTGAGACGGCGGCCGTCGATTCGTCCGTGGTGCGGGTCCGGGTCGTGGAGGCCCGGCGTACGTCCCAGTCGCTCGAGGTCGTGCTGACCGGCGATATCCAGGCCCAGGCGCAGGTGAATGTCGCCTTCCGGACGAACGGGAAGGTCGCGGAGCGCCGGGTCGAGGTCGGCGACCATGTCGAGGCAGATCAGGTCCTCGCCGTGCTGGAGCCCCTGACCCAGCAGGCCAACCTCGACAACGCCAAGGCGGCGCTGAATTCGGCGGAGGCCCTGCTGACGCAGGCGAAGATGGCGTTCGAGCGTCAGAAGCAGCTGCTCGCCGGCGGCTTCACCACGCGCTCGACCTACGACAACGCGGAGCAGGAACTCCGCACCACGCAGGCCGCGGTCGATTCCGCCAAGGCCGCCCTGGGCACCGCCCAGGAACAGTTCTCGTACACCGAGCTGCGCGCCGGCGTCGCCGGGATCGTCACGAGCCGGAGTTTCGAGGTCGGACAGGTCGTCCAGTCCGGCCAGACGATCCTCGTGCTCGCTCAGGACGGTCCGCGCGATGCCGTCTTCAACGTGTACGAATCGCTGACGACGCAGCCGCCGGCCGAGGGGACGATCGCCGTCGCCCTCCAGGCCGACCCGGCCGTCACCGCCACCGGGTCCGTGCGCGAGATCTCCCCGACGGTGGACGCCGCGAGCGGCACGGTCCGCGTCAAGATCAGCCTCCGGTCGACCCCGCCCGCCATGGGGCTCGGGGCCGTGGTGGTCGGTCGCGGGCGCTTCGCCCCGCACGACGCCGTGGAGCTGCCCTGGTCCGCGCTGTACCGCTACGACGGGCGCCCCTCGGTGTGGATCTACGACCCGGCCCGGCGCGCCGTCTCGGTCCGTGCCGTCGAGATCGATCGGTTCGGGCCGGACATCATCGTGCTGAAGGGCGGTGTCGAGCCGGGCGAACGCGTGGTCGTCGCCGGCATCCAGTTCCTGCGGCCCGGTCAGGTCGTCGCGGCCGCCGAGATCGGACAGCGGCCATGAATCTCCGAACATTCCTCGTCGTCGGCGTCCTCGCCGCGATGCTGAGCGGCTGCAACGATCACGGCGAAGCGCCGCACGAGGCCGCCTCCGGACCCGTGCGTCCCGTGCTCACGCTGGTCGCCGCTCCGGCCGATACGGTCACCTTCGGCCCCTTCGCCGGAACCATCGAGCCGCGCTATCAGGCGCAGCTCGGCTTCCAGATCCCCGGGCGGATGGTGGCCCGGGACGTGACGGTCGGCGACATCGTCAAGCGGGGCCAGCGCCTCGCCGCCCTCGACATCATCGTCACGCGCTTCGACCTGACCCGCGCCGAGGCGGATCTCGCGGACGCCCGCGCCCAGGCGGAGAACGCCGAGGCCGCCGAGGCGCGCACGCGCCGGCTCATGACCGGCAACAGCGTGGCGCAGGCCACCCTCGACCAGGCCGTGGCCAAGCGCGAGACCGCGCGGGCGCGGGTCGATCAGGCGACGGCGAGCCTGCAGAAGGCCCGCGACCAGATGGGCTACACCGAGCTGAAGGCCGAATTCGACGGCGTGGTCACGCAGCGTCTCGCCGAGGTCGGGCAGGTTCTGAGCGCCGGCCAGGGCGTCGTCTCCGTGGCGCGGCCCGACGTGCGCGAGGCCGTGGTCGACATCCCGGAAGCCTCCGTGGGCGCGATGCCGACGGACGGGGTCTTCACCGTGGCGCTCCAGAGCGCGCCGGATGTCACCGCGCGCGGGCGGGTGCGCGAGGTCGCGCCGCTGGCGGAATCCGGGACGCGGTCGAGACGCATCAGGATCACTCTGGCGAATCCCGATCCGGCCTTTCGCCTGGGCGCCACCGTGAACGTGGTTCTGACCCGGACGATCCCGTCGCGCATCCTGCTGCCCGCCTCGGCACTCCTCGGTGCGGGCAGCCGCCGCTCCGTCTGGGTGGTCTCGGCGGACGGGACGTCGGTATCGCGCCGCGACGTGACCGTCGCGCCGGACCGGACCGAGGCCGAAGCCGGCCGCATCGCGATCATCGAGGGGCTTCGGGCCGGCGACCGGGTCGTCATCGCCGGTGTCCACGCACTCACGGAAGGCCAGGCCGTGCGCCTGACCGACGGCGCCGTCTGAACGGCCGCACGGGGTTCACGCGTGAAGAGTTTCAATCTCTCCGATTGGGCGCTCGAGCACCGCTCGTTCGTCTGGTTTTTGATGCTGGTGTCGCTGGTCGCCGGCGTGATGGCCTACGGGCGCCTCGGCCGCGAGGAGGATCCGCCGTTCACGATCAAGACCATGGTCGTGCAGACGACGTGGCCGGGCGCGACCATCAAGGACACCCTCGATCAGGTCACCGACCGGGTCGAGAAGGAACTCCAACAGCTCAACAGCCTCGAATTCGTCCGCAGCTACACCACGCCCGGCTCCTCCACGGTTTTCGTGCAGTTCCGCGACACGCTGAAGAAGGGAGAGACCCAGCCGGCGTGCTATCAGGTGCGCAAGCGGCTCGGCGACATCAGAGGCCAGTTTCCGGAGGGCGTGCAGGGGCCGTTCTTCAACGACGAGTTCGGCGACGTCTACGGAAACATCTACGCCTTCACGGCGGATGGTCTGACGCATCGGCAGCTGCGCGACTACGTCGAGACCGTCCGCACGGAGGTGCTCCAGGTCCCCGATATCGGCAAGACGCAGCTGATCGGCACCCAAGCCGAGACGATCTACCTCGATTTCTCGACCCGCAAGCTCGCGGGCTACGGCCTCGACTTCCAGGCGCTGATCAAGGCGCTCCAGGCCCAGAACGCGGTCTCGGCCTCCGGGGTCGTGCAGGCGGGCCCGGAGCGCGTCTCGCTGCGGGTCAGCGGCTCCTTCGCCTCCGAGGCCTCCCTCCAGGACTTCAACCTTCGGGTGAACGACCGCTTCTTCCGCCTCGCCGACATCGCCGAGATCACGCGCGGATACGAGGATCCGCCGGCGCCGATGTTCCGGGTCGACGGCAAGCCGGCCATCGGCCTCGCCATCGCCATGCGGCCGGGCGCCAATCTGCTTCATTTCGGCGAGGCCCTGAAGGCGCGGATGCGGCGGATCGAGGCGACGCTTCCGGTCGGCGTCGGCGTCCACCTCGTGTCGGACCAGCCCAAGCAGGTCGAGCACGCGGTCGGCGGATTCACCGAAGCGCTGGTCGAGGCCGTCGTCATCGTGCTGGCGGTGAGCTTCATCAGCCTCGGCATCCGAGCCGGGCTCGTCGTCTCCGTGTCGATCCCGCTGGTGCTGGCGATCGTATTCGTGATCATGCAGATCATGGACGTGACGCTGCAGCGGATCTCGCTCGGCGCCCTGATCATCGCGCTGGGCCTGCTGGTCGACGACGCCATGATCACCGTCGAGATGATGGTGGCGCGCCTGGAGCGGGGCGACACGCTCCGCAAGGCCGCCACCTTCGCCTACACCTCCACGGCCTTCCCGATGCTGACCGGGACGCTCGTGACCGTGGCGGGCTTCCTGCCGATCGGCTTCAACGGGTCCGGGGCCGGCGAGTACACGTACTCGCTGTTCGTGGTGATCGCGGCGGCGCTGCTGGTCTCGTGGGTCGTGGCGGTTTTGTTCGCGCCCCTGATCGGCGTCACGCTCCTGCCGAAGACGTTGAAACACCTGACCGAGAAGCGCGGGATCTTCACCCGCCTCTTCCTCGCGGTCCTCCGGATCGCGATGCGGTGGCACTGGACGACCGTCGTCATGTGCCTGGCGGCCATGGCCGTCGCGATCGTCGGTCTGGGCCACGTGCAGCAGCAGTTCTTTCCGTCCTCCGACCGATCCGAGGTGCTGGTCGACCTGACCCTGCCGCAGAACGCCACCATCGCGGAGACGAGGGCCCAGATGGATCGGTTCGAGGCGAAGCTGAAGGACGATCCCGACGTGACGGGCTGGTCGTCCTATGTCGGCCAGGGCGCTGTGCGCTTCTACCTGCCCCTCGACCAGCAGCTCGCCAACGCGTTCTTCGGGCAGATCGTGATCGTCACCAAGTCGCTGGAGGTGCGCGATGCCGTCATGGGGCGCCTCCGCGAGATCGCTCTGCGCGATTTCGTCGGGACCGACGTGCTCCTGCAGCCGCTGAGCCTGGGACCGCCGGTCGGCCGGCCGATCCAGTACCGGCTCGGCGGTCCGAACATGGAGACGGTGCGGCGCCTCGCCCTCGACCTCGCCAACGTCGTCGCCACCGACCGGCGCCTCGACGTGCCGACCTTCGATTGGAACGAGCCCGGCAAGGTGCTGCGGGTCGACATCCTCCAGGACAAGGCGCGCCAGCTCGGGGTCACCAGTCAGGATGTCGCGGGCATCCTCAACGGCATCGAGGGCGGCCAGGCGATCACCCAGGTGCGCGACTCGATCTACCTGGTGAACGTGGTCGGCCGGGCCCGGGCGGCGGAGCGGTCGTCCCTGGACACGCTCCAGTCGTTGCAGGTCGGCCTCGCCAACGGGTCCGTGGTGCCGCTGCTCGCCTTCGCGCGGATTGGTTACGATCTCGAGCAGCCGATCGTCTGGCGCCGCGACCGGCTTCCCACCGTCACGGTGCGGGCGACGATCCACGATTCGACCCAGCCCGCCACCATCGTGGCGGACCTGCAGCCCGGCATCGACGCCTTCGTCAAGACGCTGCCGGAGAGCTACTCGCTGCGGACGGGCGGCGCCGTGGAGGAATCCGCCAAGGGCCAGGGCCCGATCGCCGCAGTCGTCCCGGTCATGCTGCTCGCCATGGCGGTCCTGCTGATGATGCAGCTCCAGAGCGTCGGGCGGATGCTGCTGGTCTTCGCGGTCGCACCGCTCGGCCTGATCGGCGTGGTGCCGGCGCTGCTGCTGTTCGACAAGCCGATGGGCTTCGTCGCCATCCTGGGCGTCCTGGCGCTGATCGGCATCATCATCCGCAACGCGGTGATCCTCGTGAGCCAGATCGAGGAGTTCCGGGACGAGGGCATGGCTCCCTGGGACGCCGTGTTCGAGGCCACCCACCACCGCATGCGCCCGATCCTGCTCACCGCGGCGGCGGCGAGCCTGGGCCTCATCCCGATCGCCCGCGAGGTCTTCTGGGGGCCGATGGCCTTCGCGATGATCGGCGGCATCCTGGCGGCCACCGTCCTGACGCTGCTGTTCCTGCCCGCCCTCTATGTCGGCTGCTACCGCATCCGGCCGGAGACCGGCGGTGCGGGTCGCCCCGCCGCCTGACGGTCGGGCGGACGCGATCGCGGCGCCTCCCGGTGCCGCGAGACACGGTCGGCCCGTCCATTCGCCCCCTCAGGGCGGGCCGACCGTAAAGATCCACGGCAGAGGCGATCGGAAACCTTGGGACGGTTTGGCGCGTAGGGCTGGGCCAGAACCAGGAGCTCGACCCCCAATGAACGCCTTCATCGCCGTCGTCCTGGTCTGCGCCAACGGCCTCGCCCAGGACGCCTGCACGGACGCCCAGGCGCTGGAAGTGCGCAAGATCCGGGTCGCCAACGAACTCGGCTGCGCCACCGGTTGGCAGGAGATCATCGCCCGGACCGAACGGCGCGACGAGATCGGCAAGACCGCCTACCTCAAGACCGAGTGCCGCCGGGTGAAGGAGCCGCAGTGACCGGTCGGCCGGGCCTACTTGTCGTACTTGATGTAGGCGAAGCGGGGATCGGTGGGCGTGCCGTCCAGCCCGTGGCCCTCCTGGCCCGGCTGCCAGGACACGACCTCCTCGATCTTCCGGGCGAGGGCGAAATCCTTGTCGGTGACGCCCTTGGCGGCGTGGTTCATCAGTCGCACCTCGACCCAGGCGTAGGACGCGGTCAGGTCGGGGTGGTGCCAGGCGGCCTCGGCGAGGTGGCCGACCGTGTTGATCACCATCAGCGTGCTTTTCCAGCCTGCGGTCTTGTAGGTGCGGCGGATCCAGCCATCCTCCAGTCGCCATGCGGGCAGCTCGGCTTTGAGCCGCGCCTCCACGGTCGCATTGTCCAGGGCGGCCTCGCGTCGTTCGGTCATGTCCCATTCCTCCGGTGAAGTCCTCGCCGCCGAGGGTGCCGCCGCGGCCGATTGCGCGCAAGCGGTTCCACGCGATGGACGCAGGCCGATGCGGGCCCTATGACCATTTTCCAAGGGCATCCGGGTTCGTGCGCGCGCCGGTCTGCCGCCATCGAAGACTGCGCGACACATGGGAGAAGGCGTGATGCTGTCACGGCGCGCGATGCTCGCCGGAAGCGTGCTCGGCGGAAGCGTGCTCGGCGGCCTCGGCCTGCGGGGAGCGCGCGCCGACGGACCGACGATCCGCCTCGGAAGCCTGCCCTTCGGCACCTCGACCTGGGAGGCCGCGGTGATCAAGGCCCGGGGCCTCGACGCGGCCAACGGTTTCCAGCTCGACGCCGTCAAGCTCGCGGGGAACGACGCCGCGCGGATCGGCTTCATCGGCGGCCAGGTCGACACGATCATCGGCGACCTGCTCTGGGCGGCCCGCCTCGGCAATGACGGCCAGGCGGTGCGGTTCATGCCGTACTCGACCTCGGAGGGCGCCGTGATGGTGCCGGCCGACAGCCCGGTGAAGACCCTCAAGGACCTCGACGGCAAGCGTCTCGGCGTGGCCGGCGGCCCGCTCGACAAGAACTGGCTCCTCCTCAAGGCTCAGGCCAAGGACGCCGCCGGCATCGACCTGGAGCACGCCGCCGAGATTGCGTACGGCGCCCCGCCGCTGATCACGCTCAAGCTGGAGCAGGGCGCGCTGGACGCGGCGCTGACCTACTGGACCTACTGCGCACGGCTGGAGGCCAAGAAGTACCGCCGCCTCGTGAGTGCCGAGGACATCATGCACGCGCTCGGCGTCGCCGGCGACGTGGCGCTGATCGGCTACCTGTTCCAGGACGCCATCGTGAAGGAGAAGCCCGCCGCGGTGGCGGGCTTCGCCCGGGCGTCGCGGGCGGCCAAGGACATGCTGGCGCAGGATCCGAGCACCTGGCAGATCGTGCGCCCCCTGATGGCGGCGGAGGACGACACCACGTTCGAGGCGCTGAAGCGGGACTTCCTGTCGGGCATCCCGCGCCGGCTGGTGGCGGAGGAGCGCGCCGACGCCGAGAAGCTCTTCGCCGTGATGGCGCGGCTCGGCGGCACGCGGCTCGTCGGAAAGGGCAGCGGCCTGCCGCCCGACCTCTATTACGACGCCCTCCGCAATGGGTGAGCCGCCCGCGCGGCGCGCTCCCGCGGTGACCATGTATGCCGGGGTCGCGCGGGCGTGCTGACCCGCCTCGCGTCCCTCCTGGTTCTCGTCGCCGCCTGGCAGGCCGCCGCGCTGGAGGCCGGGTCGCGGCTGCTGCCCGCGCCCATGGCGGTGCTGCGCTTCATCGCCCAGGAGGCCGAACGCGGCGACCTCGCCCACAACGTCGGCGCGACGCTGCTGCGGGTCGCGATCGCGTTCGCGATCGCCATGGTGCTGGGCGTGATCCTGGGCGTCGCCCTCGGCCGCTCGAAGGCCGCGGACCTGACGCTCGATACCCCGCTGCTCGTCCTCCTCAACACGCCGGCCCTGGTGATCACGGTCCTGGCCTATGTCTGGGTCGGCCTGACGGAGGCCGCCGCGATCCTGGCGGTGGTGCTCAACAAGCTCCCGAACGTCGCGGTGATCGTCCGCGAGGGCGCCCGGAACCTCGACCCCCAGCTCGACGAGATGGCGCGGGCCTACCGACTCGACCGGCGCACCTGGATCCGCGACGTCCTGATCCCCCAGCTCCAGCCCTACATGGTGACGGCGGCCCGCTCGGGCCTGTCGCTCGCCTGGAAGATCGTGCTGGTGGTCGAGCTTCTCGGCCGGCCCGACGGCGTCGGCTTCGCCATCAACTACTACTTCGTCCAGAGCACCGACGTGGCCGCGATCATCGGCTACAGCCTCGTCTTCATGGCGGTCATGATCGGAATCGACGTTCTCCTGCTGCAGCGGCTCGAAGCCCATGTCCGCCGCTGGCGCTGAACCCGTCCTCCGCGTCCGGATCGACTCGAAATGGTACCGGCCGCGCCGCGCCGAGCCCGTCGAGGCGGTCCGCAACCTCGCCTTCGGCGTCGGCGCCGGCGAGATCGTCTGCCTCATCGGGCCTTCCGGCGCGGGCAAGACCACGACGCTGCGGATCCTCCTTGGGCTCGATGCAGAGTTCGAAGGGCAGGTCTCCGGGGCGGATCAGGCGAGCATCGTGTTCCAGGAACCGCGGCTCCTGCCCTGGCGCAGCGTCGAGCACAACGTCCGCCTCGGGTTGCCGCGGGCCCGGCGTGGCCGTGATCTCGACGGGCTGTTCGCGCAGCTCGGGCTGACGGCGTGGCGGGGCAGCTATCCGAAGGCGCTCTCGCTCGGCATGCAGCGGCGGGTGGCGCTGGCGCGGGCGCTCGCCGACGGGCCGCGGGTGCTGGTGCTCGACGAGCCCTTCGTCTCCCTCGACGATGCCGCCGCGGCCGGGTTGCGCGGGCTTGTGGTCGACACCGTCGATCGCACCGGCATGAGCGTCCTGATGGTGACCCACAACGTCGGAGAGGCGATCGGGATCGCCGACCGGCTGCTGCTGGTGTCCCGGCGCCCCGCCAGCCTGGTCGCCGCCGTCCCGCTCGATCGCCCGCGGCCGGCGCGGGATCGGACCTGGGCCGACGCCACCCGGGCGGCGCTCGCCGCGCAGCACCCGGACATCATCGCGCTCTGAGGGCGCCCGGCGCTCAGTTGGCTTTGGCCTCGACATCCATCCGGTCGAGCACGGCGGCGGGCGAGCGTGCCGCACCGAGATCGATGAAGCCGATGCCGGCCGGTTCCTTGGCCCGCGCGCGCACCACCAGCTTGCCGGGCTTCATCACGAACTGACCCATGGCCGCCCCGATGCCCTTCGCGGCGGCGCTGTTGCCGAGGATGATCGGGACCCCGAGGAGGCTCGCGGTGACATACTCCTTGCGCAGCTCGTCCGGCTTGAGGCTGAGATCCTTCGACTGCGCGGCGAGGAAGCGCTCGAACAGCCCGGCATTCTCCACCGTCAGGTCGAGGGTCTTGGCGCTGCCCGAGAACATCAGCATGGTCGCCGCCGGCAGCGTTCCGGAGAACAGCTCGGGCCCGATGCCGCCCAGCGTGCCCGCCAGCCTGATCGTACCCATGTCGCGGCCGGTCACGGTGATCTCGCGCAGCGCGAGGTCGCGCGCCCGCTCGTCCAGGGTCGCGTCGGCGAGAACGTCGAGGTCGAGATCGCGGTAGCCGTAGGCCGGAAGCACGCCGACGATCGGGGCTCCGGCGATCAGATCCGCCGGGAGGGCGAGACCCGAGAGGCTGAGGCGGGTCGTGCTCGGAACGCCGTCGCTCGGCGGACCGAAGGCCAGAGCCGCCTCGCGCAGGGTGATCCGGCGTGTCGGTCGCGGTGAGACCGTGACGGCGAGCGGATCGGCGGCCTTGACGTCCGGCCCCCTGGCGTCCGCCGCCTTGCCGTCCACCACCTTGCCGGCGCCCGGCCGTCCTCCGATGGGAGCGAGGCCGCGGGTCGGGGCCCGACTCTCCGGGAGCGCCGCCTTCTCGGGGCCGTCCTCCGGCGGGAGGTCGATCGACAGGTCGCTCAGGGTGAGGTTGCCGAGCTTCGGCGCAAGGCGGCGCAGCTCGACATCGGACAGGCCGGCATCCGCCGCGGGCTCCGCGGCGATCCCCTGGAGGGCCGCCACCGTGGGGGCGAGCGACGTCCCGGCCAGGGCGAGCCGGCCGATATGCGTATGCAGACCACCCCGCGACAGCGTCAGATTGTCCAGGATCGTGCCGGCTTCCGGACCCGCCGATGCGTAGGCGGCCCGCCCGATCTCGAAGAGCAGCGGGCCCTTGGGATCGGTGTCGCTCACGCTGAGGCCCTGCATGTCGAGGCTTCCCAGCGCGCTCGCCTCGATCAGGTCGGCCGCCGCCGCCGCGAAGACCCGGCGGTCGGCCCCGCCCTGCAGACCCGTCGCCACGATGGCGAAGGCGCCGTTCCAGCCGTCCGGCACCTGCCGGCCGCCGAGATCGCGGCCGTTGAGGCGCGCGATCTTCACCGTGGTGCCGCGCGCGTCCGCGTAGGTGACGTCCGAGACCTGGACGGTGCCGTAGACTCGCTGGACCGGCCCCTTGCCGTCTCCCGGAACGGTGTAGAGGCGGCTGAGCGCGGCCAGGTCGAGATCCGTCGCCCGCACCGCTCCGTAGGTGCCCGAGCCGCGGTTCGGCCCGGAGACGACGCTGACGGTCGCCCCCGCCGCCGTCAGCTCGCCGACGCGGCCGGCCCGGACGTCCCGGGCGACGACATCGCGATAGGTGACCGTCTGGCGGTTCTCGCCCGGCCCGGCATTCTCCGAGGTGAGGACCGGAACCGTCAGGCTTCCGGCATCGAGCCGCGCCAGCCGCTCGTTCCAGGGAATTGCGGAGTCAGGCCGGAGGATGGTCTCCAGATCGCCCTTGGACAGGCGCGTCCCGCTCGCCGTCAGCTTGGGGGCCCTCAGCAGGGTGCCCCCGAGGGGGAGGACGACGTCGGTCACCGTCACGTCCTGAACGGCGGCGGCCCCTTCCTGCGCGACGAGCGGCGCCGGGGACGCGGCCAAGCCGAGCAGCGCCGCCACGCCGGCCGCAGCCATCGCCGACCGGAGGCGGGATCGGGCCTTCGGATGGATCATGGCAGGGTCCGGACCTGAGCTTTTCGGCGAATCCCCTAGGGGTGCCGCGTTTTCCCGAGCGAGGCAATCGCGGGGACCCGCCCGCGGCGTCGCGCCGGCCCGGGTGTCGTTTGGCTGCAACGCCCGGCGCGCGATGGCCTACAGCGAGAACGAGGTGCCGCAGCCGCAGGAGGCTGTCGCGAGCGGGTTCTCGATCTTGAAGGACTGGCCGATCAGGTCGTTCACGAAATCGATGGTCGAGCCGTCCATGTATTCCACCGAGACCGGATCGACCACCACGGTGGCGCCGTCGCGTTCGATCGCGATGTCCTGGGCCTCCCGGCTCCGGACGATGTCGAAGGCGTACGAGAAACCCGAACAGCCGCCGCCGTTGACGCTGATCCGCAGGGACGAGCCGGCCGGCTCGGAACCCATGATCTCGTTGATGCGCTTGGCCGCGCGATCGGTGAGGGTGATTTCAGCCATCTGTCCCTGGCCACGCATTCGTTCGGTGGAGCGCGCCGCCGGACCGTTGTCCTGGGCGTCACGACCGACAAGATATGGGGCCTGGGCCCGCGCCGCAACGCTTCGGGTCGAGGGAGGTGTCATGATCGGGGTGCGCGAGACAGGGGGCGGTTGCCGTGCGGGCTAGCGGCGAGCGCTGGCGCGCGCCCTACGCCACGGATCCGGCCCGGACGCGCGGACGCCTGATCGCCGAAGCCGCATCGCCGACGCGGAGCGATTTCCAGCGCGACCGCGACCGGATCATCCACTCTACGGCGTTCCGGAGGCTGAAGCACAAGACACAGGTCTTCGTGCATCACGAGGGCGACCATTACCGCACCCGGCTGACCCACACCCTGGAGGTGAGCCAGATCGGCCGGGCGCTCGCCCGGGCCCTCGGTCTCGACGAGGACCTCGCGGAGGCGCTCGCCCTCAGCCACGACCTCGGCCACACCTGCTTCGGCCATACCGGCGAGGACGCGCTGGACGCCTGCATGGCGGCCCATGGCGGGTTCGACCACAACGCGCAGGCCCTTCGGATCGTCACGCGGCTGGAGCGGCGCTACGCGGGTTTCGACGGTCTCAACCTCGCCTGGGATACGCTGGAGGGGCTCGTCAAGCACAACGGGCCGCTGCTCACCGCGGACGGGCAGCCGACGCCGCGCTACGCCGCGCGCGGCATCCCGGCGGCGATCCTGGAATACGATGCCCTGAACCCGCTCGACCTGCGGAGCCAGGCCGGTCCCGAAGCGCAGGCGGCCGCCCTCGCCGACGACATCGCCTACGCGGCCCACGATCTCGACGACGGCCTGCGCGCCGGCCTGTTCGACATTCCCGAGCTGCGCGCGGTGCCGTTCCTCGCCGAACTGCTGGACGAGATCGACCGGCTGCATCCGGGCCTTGAGGAATCGCGCAAGATCCACGAGCTGGCCCGCCGTGTGATCACCCGCTTCGTCGAGGACGTGATCGGCGAGGGCGGCCGCCGGATCGGGGCGCTGGCTCCCCGCAGCGTCGAGGATGTCCGGCGCGCGGACAATCCCGTGATCGCCTTCTCGCCGGCGATCGCCGCCGCCGATGCCGACATCATGCGCTTCCTGTGGGCGCGGATGTATCGCCATCCGGGGGTCGTGGCCGTGCGCAAGAAGGCCGAGGCGATCGTCAACGACCTGTTCGCGGCCTTCACGGCCGACCCGTCACGGATGCCCGAGGAGTGGAGCGCCGGGCTCGGCGGCGCTCCGCAGGCCCGCATCGCCCGCAGGGCTGCGGACTACATCGCCGGCATGACCGACACCTACGCGGTCCTGGCCCATCGCAAGCTCTACGACGCGACGCCGGACCTCCACTGGGACCTGCCGAGCCGCGGGCTGCCGCTGGCGGAGCCGTGACGGACGGATGCCGCGCCGATCGGGGCCGACCGGCGCGGCGGCGCGGCGATCAGCAGCCGCAGCCGCCGTATCCGGCCGGGTAGCCGTACTCGTACCCGCCATAGGACGTCGGATAGCCGTACCCGTACCCGCCGTAGGAAGCCGGGTAGCCATACTGGTACCCGCCGTAGGAGGCCGGGTATCCGTACCCGTAGCCGCCGTAGCCGTAGCCGCCGTACAGGCCGCCGGCCGCGAGGCCGAGGCCCAATCCGATCCCCGCGCCGGCCAGGCCGTAGCCGAGACCGCGCCCGTAACCGGAGCGATAGCCGTAGCCGCGTCCGTAATAGCCGCCGCGATAACCGAAGCCGCCGGCGCGATATCCGCCCTGGAAACCGCCCCCATGGAAGCCGCCGCCATGAAAACCGCCGCCGCGGAAGCCGCCGGCTTCCGCGGCCGGAGCCGCCAGGATCAGGGCGCAGAGCGCCGTGCCCGCAATCGTCAGGATCTTCATCGATGTCTCCGCGATCGATAATGCCACGATCGCCGGGGACGACACCGCCGTGTCGAGTCCGAGACAAGACACGATGCGTTGGGTCGGTATTCGTCGCGCTGGATAACGCGGCAGCGGCCGGACCGCTGGCTGCATCGGGGGCGGCACGGACTCGCATGGGCGCCGGGCTCGACGCGTGCCGTGACACCCCCCCGGCCCCTTGCTAGACGGGGCTGGCGCAGGCCGGACGGGCCGGGCGGCGGGCCCCCCGCGCGAGTGAGACCGAGACCGATGAACATCTTCGCCCTGTTCGAGGCGCGCGTGCGCGAGGCCGTGGAAACGCTGACGCGCGCCGGCCAGTTGCCGGAGGGCCTCGACCTCGGTCGCGTGGTCGTCGAGCCGCCTCGGGATTCGTCGCACGGCGACCTCGCCACGAACGCGGCCCTCGTCCTCGCCAAGGAGGCGCGGACGAACCCGAAGGCGCTCGGCGAGGCCCTGGCGGCGGACCTCCGGGCAGATCCGCGGATCGCGGAGGCGAGCGTCGCCGGGCCCGGCTTCATCAACCTCCGGCTGGTGCCGGAGATCTTCCACACGGTCCTGCGCAGCGCCCTCTCGGCGCCGGAGGCATTCGGACGCGCGCGGATGCCCGGCGGCCCGATCAACGTCGAGTACGTCTCGGCCAATCCCACCGGCCCGATGCATGTCGGGCACGGCCGCGGCGCGGTGTTCGGCGACGCGCTGTGCAACCTCCTGGTCGCGGCCGGGCGGCAGGTGACGCGGGAATATTACATCAACGATGCGGGCGCACAGGTCGACGTGCTCGCCCGCTCCGCCTTCCAGCGCTACCGCGAGGCGCTGGGCGAGCCGTTCGCCATCGCGGAGGGCCTCTATCCCGGCGACTATCTCAAGCCCGTCGGCGCGAAGCTGGCGGACCTCCACGGCCGGACGCTTCTCGACCGACCGGAGGCGGAGTGGCTGCCCACGGTGCGCGAGACCGCGCTCGCCATGATGATGGACATGATCCGGGCCGATCTGGTGGCGATCGGGATCCGGCACGACGTGTTCTTCTCCGAGCGCACGCTCCAGGAGAGCGGCGCCGTGAAGGCGCTGCTCCAAGAGCTGCGCCAGCGGGGCCTGGTCTACGAGGGCCGCCTGCCGCCGCCGAAGGGCCAGTTGCCGGAGGATTGGGAGGACCGGGAGCAGACGCTGTTCCGCACCCGGGAGTTCGGCGACGACAGCGACCGGCCGCTGCTGAAGTCCGACGGTTCCTACACCTACTTCGCCTCGGACATCGCCTATCACCGGGCGAAGTACCTCGCGGGCGCCACCGAGCTGATCGACGTGCTCGGGGCCGACCACGGTGGATACGTGAAGCGCATGCAGGCGGCCGTGAAGGCGGTCAGCGACGGCAGGGCCACCCTCGACGTCAAGCTCTGCCAGCTCGTGCGGCTGCTGCGCGCCGGCGAGCCGGTGAAGATGTCGAAGCGGGCCGGCGAGTTCGTGACGCTGCGCGACGTCATCGACGAGGTCGGGCGCGACGCGATCCGCTTCATGATGCTCTACCGGAAGAACGACGCGACCCTGGATTTCGACCTCGCCAAGGTGGTGGAGCAGTCCAAGGACAACCCTGTCTTCTACGTGCAGTACGCCCATGCCCGGGTCCGCTCGGTCCAGCGGCAGGCGCGGGAGGCCTTTCCGGACGCCGACATGTCCGGTCCGGCGCTGCTGGCGGAGGCCGATCTCGCGCTGCTGACGGACCCGGGCGAGATCGAGATGATGCGTCTGATCGCCCAGTATCCGCGCGTGCTCGAGTCCGCCGCGACGGCGCATGAGCCGCACAGGATCGCGTTCCACCTCTACGAACTGGCGTCCGCGCTTCATAGTTTCTGGAACAAGGGCAAAGACTTGCCGCAATTACGGTTTGTTAATGTAAACGATCGAAAGTCGACGTGGGCCCGGCTGGCGCTCGTCGAGGCTCTTCGGAGCACGCTCGCCGCCGGCCTTGCGGTGCTCGGTGTGACCGCGCCGGACGAGATGCGATAAGCCCGGTTGCATCGGGCTGGTGACCGGCGTTGATGTGAGGATCTTGCCATGACGAACGCTTCGCGCGCTCAGGTCGATCTGGACGCCCTCGCGCGCGATCTGCGTCAGGATGGCATGCGGGCGCCCCAGACCGGATCGAAGGCCGACCCGCTGGCGGAACTGGCCCGCATCGTCGGCCAGGACGACCCGTTCCGCGCCCTGCTGGCCGCCCGCGACGAGATGCGCGCGGTCTCGAGTTCGCAGAATCAGGCCGGCTGGTCCGAGCGGATCGAGCCCAGCTTCGCGCCCGAGACCGCCAAGGCGAACCCTGCGGACGCCTTCGACCAATACCTCGCCTCGGTGGAGCGCGACACGCATCGGGAGGACGCGCCCTACGGGGCGGACCTCGGAGCCGCACCCGCCGACGCGGAGGCGGGTTTCGAGGACGGTCGCGCCCTCCGGCGCGTCCAGCCCCGGCGTCGGCTGATCTCGGTGGGGGCCGGCATCGCCGTCGTGGCCGTCGCCGTCACCGGCGCGCTCACCTACAAGGGACTGAGCACCTCCGAGCGCGGCGGCGTGCCCGTGGTGCAGGCCGATACGACGCCCCTGAAAGTGGCCCCGAAGGTCGCCGACGGCGTCGAGATCCCGGATCAGAACCGGCAGATCTACGACCCGAAGGGCAAGAAGGACGGCCAGATCAAGATCGTCAACCGCGAGGAGCAGCCCCTCGACGTGGCGGAGGCCGCCCGTGCGGCCCAGGGTCCCGCGCCCGCGGGCAACGCCCAGGGCGGCACGACGCCGGGCAACGGGGCGTTCGACGCGTTCGGCGAGCCGCGGCGCGTGCGGACCGTCGCGGTGAAGCCCGATGCTCCGCCGGTGCCGCCGGCCCGCGAGGCCCAGGCGGATGCCAGCGCTTCGCCGATCCCCACCATGGTGCTGCCCGGCGATGAGCCGGCACCGCCCGCGCCGTCGAAGCCGCAGATGTCCCGGCAAGCGGCCGCAAGCCTGGCGACCAGCGCTCCCGCGCCGGTGGCGCCTCCGCCGGCAGCCGCGCAGGCGGAACAGCCCGCGGCCAAGCCCGTCGCGGTCAAGCCGCCGAAGGCCGCCCAGCGGGTCGCGACCGCGGCTCCGGCGACCGCCACCGCGCCGGACACGACGTCCAGCACCGCGACCTCCGACGACGCAGCCCTCAGGAGCGGGCCGGTGAGCGGCTTCTCGGTGCAGCTCGGCGTCCGCAACTCCGCCGCCGACGCGAAGGCCGCCTTCCGGCAGATGCTCAGCAAATACCCGCAGCTCGCCGGCAAGCCGGAGCTGATCCGGCAGGCGGAGGTCAACGGCAAGACGATCTTCCGCGTCCGCGTCGGACCGCTGGAGAAGACCGAGGCGTCGAGCCTCTGCGGCGCCCTGCAGGGCGCCGGCGGGCAGTGCTTCGTGGCCAAGAACTGAACGCCGATGCGCTGACCCGCCGGGCGGCGTCAGGCCGAAGCGTCAGTTTCCGTCCCCGCCCTGGGCGACCTTAAGGAGCGGGCGGGACACCGCGTACCCCGGGGGACGGCATCATCGGATGCGAGTCCCCCGGGCCACACGGGCCGCCCCTCGGTCCTCGCGGGCGCCCGGGATCGCGGTTTCGTCTTGCCGCCTCCGCTTTCCCGCCCGACTCTGCCGTCACCGATTCGGCCCGTTCCCCCTCGCCAAGACCCGCACAGTGCCGCCACCGACGAGTCCCCGAGACGTCCCGATGACCTCCCGTGCCCTGATCCTCGGCTGCGCCGGCAAGTCGCTCTCCGCCGAGGAGGCGGCCTTCTTCCGCGACGTGCGGCCGTGGGGCTTCATCCTGTTCAAGCGCAACATCGGCCTGCCCGAGGAGGTGCGCGCCCTCACGGATTCGCTGCGGGACTGCCTGGGCTCCGAGAGGGCGCCGATCCTGATCGATCAGGAGGGCGGCCGGGTCCAGCGGATGGGACCGCCGCACTGGCCGGCCTATCCGGCCGGCGGCCGCTACGGCCGTCTGAACGGAAGCGCCGCAACCATCGCCCGGCTGGGCGCGCGGCTGATGGCGCACGACCTGTCCGAAGTCGGCATCAACGTCGATTGCGCACCCATCCTCGACGTTCCGGCGCCCGGTGCCCACGACATCATCGGGGACCGCGCCTACGGGACGAACCCCGCTTCCGTGGCGGAGATCGGCCGGGCCATCGCCGAGGGCCTGATGGCCGGCGGCGTCCTGCCGGTGATGAAGCATATCCCGGGGCACGGACGCGCCGCCTGCGACAGCCATCACGCGCTGCCGGTGGTCGATGCGACCCGCGAAGCCCTGGCGGCGCAGGATTTCGGCCCGTTCCGGGCGCTGGCCGATCTGCCGATGGCGATGAGCGCGCATGTCGTCTTCGCCGCCATCGATCCGGACCGGCCCGCGACTCAGTCGGCCACCGTCATCCGGGAGGTCATCCGCACGGCGATCGGTTTCGACAACCTGCTGATGACCGACGACCTTTCGATGCAGGCGCTCACCGGCTCGTTCCGGGAGCGGGCGCAGCGCGCCTTCGCGGCCGGGGTCGATATCGGCCTGCACTGCAACGGCGCGATGGACGAGATGCGGGCCGTCGCCGAGGCGGCGCCGGCTCTCGAAGGCAGGGCGGCCGAGCGCGCCGCAGCCGCACTCGCGCGGCTGGACCCCGCGGCGGAGGACTTCGACCTCCCGGAAGCCCGGGCGCGTTTCGCCGCCGCGCTCGCCGCCGCCTGATCCGCGGCCTTCCACCGCGGCCTTCCACCGCCCCTGCGGTTGCGGCTGCTTGTGTTCGGGCGGCGCGATCCCTAGGTTCGCCCCGAAATCCTCAACCGGACGTGGCGTTACGCTCCCGCTTTTTCGGGGCGCCCGCAGGAGGTTGCCATGGGCAGCATGAGTATCTGGCACTGGGTTATCGTCGCCGTCATCGTGATGCTGCTCTTCGGTCGCGGCAAGGTCTCGGACCTGATGGGCGACGTGGCGAAGGGCATCAAGGCGTTCAAGAAGGGCATGGCCGAGGACGACACGCCTCAGGCGAGCCACACGCCGGCCCCGCCGAGCGAGCCCGTCCGCACCATCCCGCACGCAGCCGAGACGAGCCCCGGCACGGCCACCCCGGCCAGCCACCTGCCCGGCGGCGAGCGGAAGCCGGTCTGAGGGCGAGCCGGTCACAGGCGAGCCGGGCCCGGGCGGCCCGACTTAAGGACTGTCAGGGAACGCGTGCTCGTGTAGAGCCTGACGGGGTCCGGGCCGAGGTCCGGACCGTAGGGCAGCAGGACCGTCGACGACATGCTGGACATGAGTTGGGGCGAGGTGATGCTGATCGGCGGCGTCGCCCTCATCGTCATCGGACCGAAGGACCTGCCGAAGGCGCTCCGCACCGTCGGGCAGGTGACGTCGAAGCTGCGCCGCATGGCCGGCGAGTTCCAGATGCAGTTCAACGAGGCGATCCGCGAGGCTGAGCTCGACGAGGTTCGCCGCGAGGTCGACGGGATCCGCAACACGGTCCGCGCGGCCGGCTCCGGCTTCAATCCTGTCCAGACGATCCGGGACGAGTTGAAGGGCGCCGTCGAGGGACGGGCCAAGGTCGGCCTGGAGAAGCTCGGCCCCGAGATGCCCGCGGCGGAAACGCGCTCCCTCGCCGACGCGACGGCGCAGCTGAAGGCCGAGCAGGACGCCGGGGCGCCGGTGCAGACCGCCGAGCCGGTCCCGGCCGCGGAGCCCGAGCCCGGCGATCCGGCCCGCCACCCGGATCACCCGGCCGCCGCGTCCGAAGCGCCGCTCCCGCTTCCCGGATCGGTGGATGACCCGTTCGGTCCGCCCCCCGAACCGCCGGCCGCGCACGAGCCCGTCGTGGATCCGAAGAACGGCGCCGCTGTCCGATGATCACCGACGCGGACGAGGCCGACATCGAGGCGTCCCGGGCGCCGTTGCTTGAACACCTGATCGAATTGCGCGCGCGACTGATCAAGTCGCTGATCGCGTTCATCATCATGTTTTTTGGCTGCTTCTTCTTCGCGCGGGATATCTACAATATTCTCGTCTATCCCTACGTCTCGGTCGTCGGCGCGCAGAACGCCGAGCTGATCGCCACCCACTTCCTCGAGCAGGTCTTCACCAACATCAAGCTCAGCGTGTTCGGCGCCGCCTTCCTGGCCTTCCCGGTCATCGCCACGCAGATCTACGCGTTCGTGGCGCCCGGCCTCTACCGCAACGAGCGCAAGGCGTTCCTGCCCTATCTGGTTGCGACACCGATCTTCTTCATCCTCGGCGCCCTGGTGGTGTTCTTCCTGGCGATGCCGCTGCTGATCAAGTTCTCGGTCTCGCTCCAGCAGGTCGGTGTCGCCGGCGAGCCGACGATCAAGCTCCTGCCCAAGGTCGACGAATATCTCTCGCTGATCATGACGCTGATCTTCGCGTTCGGCATCGCGTTCCAGCTGCCGGTGATCCTGACCCTGCTGGGCCAGGTCGGGATCATCGACGCGAAGTTCCTGCGGGAGAAGCGGCGTTACGCCATCGTCATGGTGTTCGTCGCCGCCGCCGTCCTGACGCCGCCGGACGTGATCTCCCAGCTCTCGCTGGCGATGCCGATGCTGCTCCTCTACGAGGCCTCCGTGTTCTCGGTGGCCCGCGTCGAGAAGCTGCGCGCGGCCAGGCGCGTCGAGGAGGGGCTGGATCCGTGATTCAGTCCGGGGCGCACAGGCGGTAGCCGACGCCGGTCTCCGTCAGGAGATAGCGCGGGCGTTCGGGATCCGGCTCCAGCTTCTGGCGGAGCTGGCGCATGTAGACCCGCAGATATTGCGGGTCCGACGAGGCCGGTGCGTGCCGCATGAGCTGCGCGTGCGTGAGAACCTTGCCGGCGTGCTGCACCAGCACGCGCAGGAAGTCGTATTCCCGCGGCGACAGCTTCACCTCACGCTCGCCGACGCGCACGATGCGGCGGACGAGGTCGACCGAGAGATCGTCGAGCCGGAAGATCGGCCGCTCGCCCTGCATGGCAAGGCGGTGCCGGAGCGCGGCGCGGATGCGGGCGAGAAGCTCGTTCATGCCGAACGGCTTGGTCACGTAGTCGTCCGCCCCGAGATCGAGCGCCTCGACCTTTCCGCGCTCGTCGTCGCGGCTCGACAGGACGACGATGGGCAGGTTCGGCCAGCGCTCCCGGATCGCCGCCAGGAGGGCGTGTCCGGCCATGTCGGGAAGCCCCAGGTCGAGGATCGCAAGGTCGACCCCGCCCGCCTCCAGGAGCGCCAGGGCTGCGGCGCCGTCGCCGGCCTCGACGACGCTGTAATCCTGCGTGCCGAGACCGGTCCGCAGCAGGCGGCGGATCGGAGGCTCGTCATCGATGACCAGGATGCGGGCTGACGCGCTCACGCGAGGCTCCTCGATCCGTTGCGCCGGTTTATTCCGCCCGCAGCAGGACATGCCGCTTCTTCCCGAAGGACAGCTTGATCACGCCTTCCGGGGTCAGATCGCCGAGGCCGAGCAGCGCCTTCTCGTCGCTGATCGGGACATCGTTGATGCGCAGGCCCCCGCCCTTGATCTGCCGCCGGGCCTCGCTGGTCGAGGGCACGAGCTTGGCGACCTCCGGCCCGAAGGCGGTCAGCACGCCCAGCCCGGCTTCCAGAACCGCCGCCGGGACGGCGACGCTCGGCAGGTCGGCGGCCAGCGTCCCCTCCACGAAGGTCTTGCGCGCGGTCTCGGCCGCCGTCTCGGCCGCCGCGCGGCCGTGCATCAGCGCGGTCGCCTCGGTGGCCAGAACCATCTTGGCCGCATTGATCTCGGAGCCGGCGAGCGCCGCCAGCCGGGCGATCTCGGCCATCGGAAGCTGCGTGAACAGCTTCAGGAACCGGGCGACGTCCGCATCCTCGGTGTTCCGCCAGAACTGCCAGTAATCGTAGGGCTTCAGCATCTCCGGGTTGAGCCACACCGCCCCGGCGGCGGTCTTGCCCATCTTGGCGCCCGACGAAGTGGTCAGCAATGGGCAGGTCAGGGCGTAGAGTTGGGGCGTACCCATGCGCCGGCCGAGATCGATGCCGTTGACGATGTTGCCCCACTGGTCCGAGCCGCCCATCTGCATCACGCAGCCGTAGCGGCGGTTCAGCTCGACGAAATCGTAGGATTGCAGGATCATGTAGTTGAATTCCAGGAACGAGAGTTCCTGGTCGCGCTCCAGGCGCAGGCGGACGCTGTCCATCGACAGCATCCGGTTCACCGAGAAATGGCGGCCGACGTCGCGCAGCATCTCGATGTAGTTGAGCTGCGTGAGCCACTCGGCGTTGTCGACCATGACGGCATCCGCCGCGCCCTCACCGAAGTGCAGGAACCGGTCGAAGGTCTTCCGGATCTCGGTCTTGTTGGCGTCGATCTGCTCGACGGTGAGGATCTTGCGGGTCTCGTCGCGGCCGGACGGGTCGCCCACCCGGGTGGTGCCGCCGCCCATGAGGGCGATCGGCTTCCCGCCGGTGGCCTGGAGCCAGTGCAGCATCATGATCGACAGCAGGTGGCCGACATGGAGCGAGGGCGCCGTGCAATCGTAGCCGACATAGGTGGTCAGGCGGTTCTCGAGCGCCGCCGCGTCGATCCCGGCAAGGTCCGATGTCTGGTGGATATAGCCGCGCTCGGTCAGGATCCGCAGGAATTCGGATTTCGGCGCGAAGCTCTCGGCGGTCATGGTTGTCATCTCGGGTCGCGGACCTCGCGCGACAGGCCGGGGCTCCGCGTGCTAGCTCGCGCTGGGTTCAGGATACGGCGCGCTCTTAGCAGGGCGTTGGCCGAAAGGCACGGGGCAGGGCGGCATGGCGATGATGCGCGCGATCGGATTGATGAGCGGCACCTCGCTGGACGGCGTCGACATCGCGCTGATCGAGACGGACGGCGAGCGGGTCCACGTGGTCAAGGGCCACAACAACTTCCTGGAGCCGCTCGGGCCCACCGGCTATCGCGGCTACGCGGACGACGAGAAGGCGCTGCTGCGCGCCGCGACCAAGGATGCCGAGTCCGTGCTCCATCCCGGAGACCGGCCGGGTCGGCTGCCCGACGCGGAGGTGTTCGTCACGCAGGCCCATGCCGAGGCGGTGGAGCGCTTCCTGTCGGAAAACGCTATCGCGGCGTCCGACGTCGACGTGATCGGCTTCCACGGCCAGACCGTCATCCACCGGCCGGACCAGCGGATCTCCATCCAGATCGGCGACGGGCAGGCGCTCGCGACCCGGCTCGGGATCCCGGTGGTCTCGGACCTGCGCCGGGCCGACATCGAGGCGGGCGGGCAGGGGGCGCCGCTGGTGCCGGTGTTCCACAAGGCCCTGGCCGAGGCCTCCGGTTTCGACGGTCCCTTCGGGATCCTGAACATCGGCGGCGTCGCCAACGCCACGCTGATCGACTCGAAGGGCGGCGTCATCGCGTTCGACACGGGTCCCGGCAACGCACTCATCGACGAGTGGATGCAGGAGCGCGAAGGCAAGAACCTCGACGACGGCGGCCGCACCGCCGCCCGCGGCCGGCCGGACGAGCAGCTCCTCGCCTGGCTCCTGACCCATCCGTTCTTCTTCCGCCGGCCGCCGAAGTCGCTGGACCGCAACTGGTTCTCGCACAAGCTGGCGGGCCAGCTCTCCACCGAGGACGGGGCTGCGACGCTCACCGCCTTCACCGCGCGGGCGGTGGCGCGCGCCCTCGACCACGCTCCGGAGATTCCCACCCGCTGGATCGTCGCGGGCGGCGGCGCGCGCAACGGCGAGCTCGTGCGGCTGCTGAACTACCATCTGCGCGCCGAGATCACGACCGCGGACGCCATCGGATGGTCGTCGGCCTACCTTGAGGCCCAGGCCTTCGCCTACCTGGCGGTGCGCTCGCTCAAGGGTCTGCCGATCACGCTGCCGTCGACCACCGGGGTGCGCGAGCCGATGACCGGCGGGGTGCTGGCGCGGCCGTGAGCCTCGGCTACGCGCTCCGGCGGATCATCGAGGAATACCCGCTCGCCCGGCTCGACCCACCCGCCGGGCACCCGCTCGCGGCCGTCATCCGCAAGGGCGCCCCGGACGAGCTGCGCGGCGCCCTCGCCGGGATCGACGGGCCGTTCCTCGTGAAGGGCAGCCCGGGGCGCGGCAGCAACTGGGCCGCCGTCCCGTGGCTCGCGATCTTCGATCCCGCGATCACCACCAGCGCGACCCGGGGCTACTACCTCGTCTACCTGTTCCCGGCGCACCGCGAGGCGGTGCACCTGTCTCTCGCACAGGGGACCGTGGCGGCGATCCGCCAGCACGGCGCCGGCGCGGGCGATCATCTCCGGACCAGCGGCACGATGCTCCGGAGGCGCCTCGCCGATTTCGCCGAGCGCCTCCCGAACCGGACCATCGGTCTCGGCACGGCCGGCGAATTGCCGGAGGGCTACGAGGCGGCGCACATCCTGGGCATCACCTACGAACGCGACGCCCTGCAGGATGAGCGGCGGCTGCGCGCCGATCTCGCCGTGGCCGTCGCGGCCTACCGGGCGTTGACGGCGCGGGGCGGGCTCGGGAACGAAAGACGGTCCGGCTCGGATCTCGTCGACGAAGGATAGAGCGCCAGTTGCGCGCGGGTCACGCGTCTCTCCTGCGAGCAAAAATGGACGACGCTTCCAGCGGCCACGCATGAGTCGCGCCCTTGGACAGCTCGCTCTTTCCGTCGGAACCGACGACGCGATCCGTTCTGATCGCGAACGAACGCACCAAACTCACGGCCACGTACGTCTACGCGATAGCGGGATCGATCTTTACGGTCGGCGGTCTCGCCCAGATCTTGGCGGTGCTTGACACGTCCAGTCCGCCGGGCCTTCCGGCGCCGGCGATCGTCGGTATCGCCGAGATCGGCTGGGTCACCGGCGGCACCTTACATGACGCGGCGAGGCGGTCTCTGAAGGAGCGACACGGATGAGCGGGCTCGATATCCTCGTCCTGCTCAGCGTTCCAGCAGCCGCCCTCGTCCTCGGCTTCGGAGCTCATGACGCCCGGTGGGCGGACGCGCGCTGAGGAACGCGCAGAGCGCGTGCAATCGGGTCGCGCCGATCCGGTTCGGCGGTGTGCCTTGGATCTGTGCCGCTGTTTGTGCCCCCGCCGCTCCCGCGCTAAGGCAGCCGCGCCATGTCGCACAACACCTTCGGCCACCTGTTCCGCGTCACGACCTTCGGCGAGAGCCACGGGCTCGCGCTCGGGTGCGTGATCGACGGCAGCCCCCCCGGCCTGCCCCTCGAGGCCGAAGAGATCCAGGCGGAACTCGACCGGCGCAAACCCGGCCAGTCCCGCTTCACCACGCAGCGCCGCGAGCCCGACCAGGTGCGGATCCTGTCGGGCGTGTTTTCGGACGACCGGACCGGCGGGCGACAGCTCACCACCGGCACGCCGATCGCCCTGATGATCGAGAACACCGACCAGCGCTCGAAGGACTATTCCGAGATCCGCGACAGCTACCGGCCGGGCCACGCCGACTACACCTACGACGCCAAGTACGGGATTCGCGACTATCGCGGCGGCGGCCGCTCCTCCGCCCGGGAGACCGCGGCGCGGGTCGCGGCCGGCGCCGTGGCCCGCAAGGTCATCCCGGGCTTCACGATCCGGGCCGCCCTGGTCCAGATGGGCCCGCACGCCATCGACCGGTCGCGCTGGGACTGGGCGGAGACCGGCAACAACCCGTTCTTCTGCCCCGACGCCGAGACCGCGGCCTTCTACGAGACTTATCTGGACGGGATCCGCAAGGATGGCTCCTCCGTCGGTGCCGTGATCGAGGTCGTGGCCGAGGGCGTGCCGCCGGGCCTCGGCGCGCCGGTCTATGGCAAGCTCGACGCCGATCTCGCCGCTGCCATGATGTCGATCAACGCCGTGAAGGGCGTCGAGATCGGCGACGGTTTCGCCGCGGCCGCCCTGCGGGGCGAGGACAATGCCGACGAGATGCGGGCCGGCAACGGCGGGCGTCCGCGCTTCCTGGCCAACCACGCCGGCGGCATCCTGGGCGGCATCTCCAACGGCGAGCCGGTGGTGGTGCGCTTCGCCGTGAAGCCGACCTCCTCGATCCTGACGCCGCGCCGGTCGGTCACCCGCGGCGGCGACGAGGTGGACCTGGTCACAAAGGGCCGCCATGACCCCTGCGTCGGCATCCGCGCCGTGCCGGTGGCGGAGGCCATGATGGCCTGCGTGCTCGCCGATCACTATCTGCGCCATCGCGGGCAGGTCGGTCAGCTCCCCTGATCCCGGCCCTGACCCCAACGCTCCGAGAATGCCCGTGCCCCATTGCACCGTCACCGAGGCCATCGCGGCCTTCGCCAAGGGCGAGATCGTCGTCGTCACCGACGACGACGACCGCGAGAACGAGGGCGACCTCGTCGTCGCGGCCTCGCTGTGCACGCCCGAGAAGATGGCGTTCATCATCCGCAACACCTGCGGCATCGTCTGCGCGCCGCTCACGCAGAGCGAGGCGCGCCGCCTGCACCTCGCCCCGATGGTGGCCTCGAACGATGCGCCGCTCGGCACCGCGTTCACGGTCACGGTGGACGTCAAGCACGGGCTCACCACGGGCATCTCGGCGGAACAGCGCTGCAACACCGTGCGGGCGCTCGCCAACGGCAACATGGGCGCGGGCGACTTCGTACGGCCCGGCCACGTCTTCCCGCTGATCGCCCGGGACGGCGGCGTCCTGATGCGTTCGGGCCATACCGAGGCCGCGGTCGACCTGTGCAAGCTGGCCGAGCTGCCGCCGGTCGGGGTGATCTGCGAACTCGCCAACGACGACGGCACCGTGATGAAGGGGCCGCAGATCGACGCGTTCGCCGACGCGCACGGGCTGAAGCGGGTCTCGGTGGCCGATCTCATCGCCTATCGGCAGGCGCGGGACCGGCTGGTGGAGCGGGTCGGGCATTTCCAGGTCCGGTCGAATCACGGCGACGTGGACGCCTACGCGTTCTCGACGCCGTTCGAGTCGATCCAGCAATTCGCCTTCGTAATGGGCGAGATCGGCGACGGCCGGGACGTGCTGGTGCGCCTGCACCGCTCGAACGTCGCCGCCGACGTGATCGGCGGCGGCAAGCAGATCGACGCGGTGCTGAAGCGGTTCGCGTCCGTCGGGCGCGGCGTCCTGGTCTATCTCCGGGACGGCACCGCGGGCGTGCCGATGAAGAGCGCCACAGACGAGGGCACGGAAGCGCAGCGCGCGCGGCAGTGGCGCGAGGTCGGGCTTGGGGCGCAGATCCTGCGCGACCTCGGCGTGGTCTCGTTCCGCAACCTCGCGACCTCGTCCCGGTCCTATGTCGGGTTGTCGGGGTTCGGCATCGAGCACCTCGGGGACGAGCCGCTGGAGGGCTGAGGGGCCGTCAGGCGCGCCGCAGGATCGTCCAGCAGGCCGCGCCGGCCATGATCGCGGCGGCGCTTCTGTTGAGCCGGATCCTGAAGGCCGGCCGCTTCAGGGAGTCGCGCGCCCGGGCCGCCAGGGCCGCGTAGGGCGTCATCACCGTCACGAGGACCAGGGTGGTGACCGAGACCAGTCGGACGAAGTCGCCGCCCGACACGCCCGCGAGATCGACGAGGGTCGGCAGGACGGCGAGGTAGAAGACGATCGTCTTCGGATTGGCCAGCGTGACGGTCAGTCCGGCGACGAAGCTGGCGCGCGGGCTGTCGGCGGCCCCGGTCTCGATCCCCTCGGCGGAGCCGGCCGAACGCCAGAGCCGGACCGCCAGGTAGGCGAGGTACAGACCGGCGCAGACGCGGACGACGGTGAACACGGTGCCGAGCGTTTCGGCGATGAGGGCGAGCCCGAAGGTCGCGGCGGCCAGGAAAGCTAGATCCCCGAGGATCAGCCCGACCATGAAGGCCATGGCCGCCCGGAACCCGGAGCCGAGGGCGCGCGCCACCAGAGCCACCACACCGGGACCCGGGACGGCCGCCGCCACGCCGAGAGCCAGCGCATAGGTGAGATGGCCGGCGACCGTCATCCCCGGTCGTCTGACCGGATGGACCGCGACGACGCGACATCGCTCCACGACCGTATCGCCCGCAAGCTTCGTTTTCGCCGCAGCATCGGTTCGAGCCTCCGGAAGCGTCACGATTAGCGCGCGCCCGCCGCGGACCGCAACCGGATGCCGAACCGGCCTCCGGCGGACCGAAACGCCGCTGCCGATGCCGCGCCACACCGGGCCCTCGGAGCCGATGCGATCAGGCGCCTTGAGCCGATGGTCCTGGATTTTTGCCCGCGAGAGGCGTCCGTCAGCGCCCCATCAGGGCGTCGACATGCGCGGCGACGGACTTCGCCAGGCCTTCCAGGCTGTAGCCGCCCTCCAGGACCGAGACAATCCGGCCGCCGGCGCACCGATCCGCCAGGTCCATGAGGCGGCGCGTCGCCCAGCCGAAATCCTCGGCCTCCAGGCGGAGATTCGCCAGCGGATCGAGGCGGTGGGCGTCGAAGCCCGCCGAGATCACGATCACGTCCGGCCGGAAGCTCTCCAGGCGCGAGAGGATGCCGGCCTCGAACGCCTCGCGGAACACCGCGCCGTCGTCGTTCGGTCGGAGCGGAACGTTGACGATCGTGTCCTTCTCGCCCCGCTCGGAGGCCGAGCCCGATCCGGGAAACAGGGGCATCTGGTGCGTCGAGCAGTAGAGCACCGTGGCGTCGTCCCAGAAGATGTCCTGGCTGCCGTTGCCGTGATGGACGTCCCAGTCGACCAGCGCCACGCGTTCCGCGCCGTGCTTCTCCCGGGCGTAGCGGGCCGCGATGGCGGCATGGTTGAACAGGCAGAAGCCCATCGACCGCGTCCGCTCGGCGTGATGGCCCGGCGGGCGCATCGCCACGAAGGCGTTGCGGCACTCGCCGGCCATGACCGCATCGAGGGCGTGGGTGGCACCGCCGATGGCACGGAGGGTCGCCTCGAGGCTTCCGGGGGACAGGATGGTGTCGGAGTCGATCGCCACCATGCCGTGCTCCGGCACGGCGGCCACGAGGGCGTCGACGTAGGCGCGGGGATGGGCCAGCGCGGCGGTCTCGACCGCGGCCCGGGGTGCCGAGGCGCGCACCAACCCGACGAAGCGTTCGTCCTCCAGCGCGCGCTCGACGGCGCGCATCCGTGCCGGCCGCTCAGGGTGTCCCTCGGGGACCTCGTGGTCGAAACTGGCGGGATGGCTCACGTACAGGGTTGTCAAGACGATCGCTCCCGGATGCCGACCTGTCGCGCCCCCGCAACAGGAGCCGGCAATGTGCCATGGGCGCGCCGCGCGGACTACGGCCCGGTGCCCGCGCCTCTTATGATTGACCGAATCTTCCGTTGGACAGGTCCGCGAGCCCGCACTGTCCAATATCCAGAACGGTCTTCAAGGCGGATCGATGCGCATCATCCCGATTATCGCCTGCGTGCTGTGCCTGGCGGGCTGCAACTTCAAAGGCGTGCCCGATCCGGCCCTCTCGGCTCGGGACGCCGCCTTCATGGCGCTCGTCCCGGATGCGGAGTTCGATCCGCATTTCGCCCGGTACCAGGTGAGCGACCCGACGCAGCAGCCGCCCGGCACCATCGTGGTGGAGACGCGGGAGCGCCAACTCTACCTCGTCCTGCCGGACGGCAAGGCGATCCGCTACGGCGTCTCGGTGGGCGACGAGGCCTATGGCTGGACCGGCACCGCCACGGTCGACCGCAAGGCCGAGTGGCCGGCTTGGAACCCGCCGGCCGAGATGATCAAGCGCTGGCCGCACGTCCACGCCATGCAGGGCGGCCCGATGAACCCGCTCGGCGCCCGGGCCCTCTACCTGTCGGACCACGGCAAGGACACGCTCTACCGGATCCACGGCACCAACGAGCCGGAGAAGATCGGGCAGGCGGTCTCGTCGGGCTGCATCCGCATGCGCAACATCGACGTGGTCGATCTCTTCAATCGCGTCCCCGTCGGTGCCACGGTCATCGTCCGGTAACGCAACCGGTCAACGTCCCAATAAGCCTGCTTGCTCGTGAGGTGTTTACCTGAACTCCCGTTCAGATCTGGCCATTAACCTCTGGCAGGGAAGCCGTCCCGTAAGTTGAAGACACACAGGGACAAGCACCGGCCGCAGCAAAGGTCGGGGAGGCAGGCAACCATGACCATGATTTCCGTTCAACAGTTCTGCAACCATGCGGTCTCGGCCGGCGCCATCAGCGACGAGGACCTGCAGGTCCTGAAGCGCGACGTCCTGCCGGACGGGCTCATGAGCCGCGAGGAGGCGGACCTGCTGATCGCCCTCGAGCGGGCCGTGATCGGATCCGAGGCCTTCGCCGACTTCCTCGTGGCCTCCGTCGTCGACTTCGCCGTATGGGGCACCCGGCCGACGGGCTACATCGACCGCGATGTGGCGGCCTGGCTCGGCGCCACGCTCAGCGGCCGCGACGGTCCGAGCGCGGTCGCCGCCCGAATCGCCATGGAGATCGTCCGCGAGGCGCAGGGCAGCGCCGAATCGCTGATGATCTTCGCCCTGGAGGCCAACCGCCAGATCCGCGACGCGGCGCATCCGGTGCGCTCGACCTTCGCCCTCGCCGCCTGAGGGTTCGACAAAGGCGCAGCTTCCGTCCGTCGCACAACTGATCTATCGGGACTGTCAAGCCGGTCGCAATCCGGCGATCTCGAAAGCAGTGCGACAGCGATGTTCGACAAGATCCTGATTGCCAACCGGGGCGAAATCGCCTGCCGGGTGATCAAGACCGCACGGAAGATGGGCATCAGGACCGTGGCGGTCTACTCGGATGCCGACCGCGACGCCGTGCACGTCGCGATGGCCGACGAGGCGGTCCATATCGGCCCCGCCGCAGCGTCGGAATCGTATCTCGTCATCGATAAGATCGTCGAGGCCTGCAGGAAGACGGGCGCGCAGGCCGTGCACCCCGGCTACGGATTCCTGTCCGAGCGCGAGGCTTTTCCGAAGGCGCTCGAAGCCGCCGGCATCGTGTTCATCGGGCCCAACCCCGCCGCCATCGCCGCGATGGGCGACAAGATCGAGTCGAAGAAGGCGGCGGCCTTGGCCGACGTCTCCACCGTGCCGGGCTTCCTCGGCGTGATCGAATCGCCCGAGCAGGCCAAGACGATCGCCGACGAGATCGGCTACCCGGTCATGATCAAGGCCTCTGCGGGCGGCGGCGGCAAGGGCATGCGCATCGCCTTCTCGGCCGACGAGGTGGCGGAAGGCTTCGCCCGCGCGCGGTCCGAGGCGGCGTCGTCCTTCGGCGACGACCGGGTCTTCATCGAGAAATTCATCACCGATCCGCGCCACATCGAGATCCAGCTGATCGGCGATAAGCACGGCAACGTCGTGTATCTCGGCGAGCGGGAGTGCTCGATCCAGCGGCGCAATCAGAAAGTGATCGAGGAGGCGCCGTCGCCGCTCCTCGACAAGAAGACCCGCCGGAAGATGGGTGAGCAGGCCGTCGCCCTCGCCAAGGCGGTGAAGTACGATTCCGCCGGCACCGTCGAGTTCGTCGCCGGTCAGGACAAGTCGTTCTACTTCCTGGAGATGAACACCCGGCTCCAGGTGGAGCATCCGGTCACCGAGATGATCACCGGCGTCGACCTCGTCGAGCTGATGATCCGGGTCGCGGCCGGCGAGAAGCTGCCGATCACCCAGGACGACGTGAAGCTCAACGGCTGGGCGGTGGAGAGCCGCGTCTACGCCGAGGATCCGACCCGCAACTTCCTGCCCTCGATCGGGCGCCTGACGACCTACCGCCCCCCCGAGGAGGGTCGGAACGGCAAGGCGATCGTGCGCAACGATACCGGCGTGGAGGAGGGCGGCGAGATCGCGATCCACTACGATCCGATGATCGCCAAGCTGGTCACCTGGGCACCGACCCGGCCCGAGGCGATCAGCGCGCAGGCCGAGGCGCTGGACGCGTTCGCCATCGACGGCATCCGCCACAACATCCCATTCCTGTCGGCGCTGATGGCGCATCCGCGCTGGCAGGAGGGGAACCTGTCCACGGGCTTCATCGCCGAGGAATTTCCGGAGGGCTTCACCGCGCCGGAGCCCGCCGGGCAGGTTGCGATCCGCATGATGGCCGCGGCGGCGGCCATCGACCACAAGCTCAATCAGCGCAAACGCGGCATCTCGGGCCAGATGCGCGCCCCGGGGCTGTTCGCCTTCGAGCGCGACCGCGTGGTGATCCTGGCCGGCCAGTCCTACCCGGTCACCGTGGAGCCCGAGGGCGAAGACCTGCAGGTGACCCAGGAGGACGGCACGGCGCTGACGGTGGCGAGCGCGTGGCGCCCGGGCGAGCCGGTCTGGATCGGCACGATCGGATCCGAGCGGGTCGCGATCCAGGTGCGCAGCCTGCTCAACGGCGTCGCCCTGCAGCATGCCGGCGCCGCGGCCGAGGCCCGCGTCTACACCCGGCGGGAGGCGGAGCTGGCCGCGCTCATGCCCGTCAAGGAGCAGGCGGGCTCCGGCAAGCAGGTGCTCTGCCCGATGCCGGGCCTCGTGAAGCAGATCCTGGTCTCCGAAGGGCAGGAGGTGAAGACCGGCGAGCCGATCGCGATCGTCGAGGCGATGAAGATGGAGAACATGCTCCGGGCCGAGCGCGACGCGAAGGTGGCGAAGATCCACGCCAAGGAGGGCGACAGCCTCGCGGTCGACGCGGTGATCCTGGAATTCGCCTGAACGCCGAGGGGCGTTCGGCGTGCGTTCGGTTCACGACGAGCAGACGAAGCTGATCGCCACCGCGCCGAACAGCATTGCGGCGGCGCCCGTCGTCATCGGCGTGGTCACGCCGGTGACCGCCATCAGCCTCGAGATCCCGAATGCGCCACCGATGAAGGGCGGCACGGCGCCGTTCGCGTCGATATGGCTTTCCGCCGGCATCGGTTTACCGTCTCCGGCACGGCGTGCTTACCGGGGTCTCAGGCCATGAGATCGGGTGAGAACTTCGTGACTGTCGTCATTCCGGCGGTCGTCCTGGCCGTCGCCTGCGTTGCCGTACTCCTCGACGCGCGCGCGGCGCGGCGCATGCGGCGCAGAGTCTCTCCTCCATCCCTGTCGCGGATATGCCCCTCTATTTCGCCTACGGCGCCAACATGGATGCCGCCGCGATGGCCCAGCGATGCCCGGTCTCGCGGCTGATCGGTGGCGGGCATCTGCCGCGACACCGTTTCATCGTGATGCGCGAGGGCTACGCCTCGGTGATCCGCGATGCCCGACGCACCGTCTGGGGCGTGCTGTGGGAACTCGATAGTGCCGACATCCCGGCCCTCGACCGATATGAGGGCGTCGCGGGCGGGCTCTACACCAAGGCGACCCTGCCGGTCAGGACCCGGGACGGCGTCCGGCGCGCGCTGATCTATCTCGGAGGCTCCACGGCGCCAGGCCGACCACGGCCGGGCTACCTCGATTCGGTCCTGGCGGCGGCGCGCGCCGCGCAACTGCCACCGTCCTACATCAGGGAACTCAGCGCTTGGGCGCGGGGCCGGCCGGCCTGAGGGCTGCGCAACTGGTACGCGACATGCTTGCCCACGATCGAGCTGGCGGGCGAAGTCCTGCACCGCGCCCGGCCAGCTATCCATGATTGCGCAGGGCGCCCGTCGGTCAACGACGATCGGCGTGCGTCCGCGAGGGAGAGTTCCGCATGTCGTATCTGGCGCCCGCCGATTTCGTGAAGAAGGCCGTCGACTCTGGAGAGGCGAAGGTCTTCATGGCCACCAAAGACACTTTCATCCGGGCCTACATGGCCGGCGCGATCCTGGCACTGGCCGCCGCCTTCGCGGTCACCATCAACCAGACCACCGGCCAGCCGCTCGTGGGCGCGCTGCTGTTCCCGGTCGGCTTCTCGATGCTGTACCTGCTGGGCTACGACCTGTTCACCGGCGTCTGCGTGCTCACGCCGCTCGCGCTGATCGACAAGCGGCCGGGCGTGACGGTGGCGGGTGTCGCCCGCAACTGGGTGCTGGTGTTCTTCGGCAACTTCGCGGGCGCGCTGACCACCGCCTTCATGATGGCGATCGTCTTCACCTTCGGCTTCGCCACGGAGCCGAACGCCGTCGGCAAGGTCATCGCCGGGATCGGCGAGGCCCGGACCCTCGGCTACGAGAAGTACGGCGCCTCGGGCATGCTGACGCTCTTCGTCCGCGCCATGATGTGCAACTGGATGGTCTCCACCGGCGTCATCGGCGCGATGCTGTCGACCTCGGTGCCCGGCAAGGTGATCGCCATGTGGATGCCGATCACGGTCTTCTTCTTCATGACGTTCGAGCACTCGGTGGTGAACATGTTCCTGTTCCCGTCGGCGATCCTCATGGGCGGCCACCTGACCATCATGGATTACCTGATCTGGAACGAGATCCCGACCCTGATCGGCAACATCGTCGGCGGCCTCGCCTTCACCGGCCTGATGCTCTACGCCACCCATGTTCGGACCGGCGTGACCCGCACGGCGTCGATCGAGTCGGGCGTCCGTCGTCCGATGGCGGCCGAGTAACGACAGAGGGCCCGCGCCTCCGCGCGGGCCGCGTCGCGGCGCTGACGGGACGGACACCTCCCGGCGTCCGCCCCTCGCCGCAGCGGCAGGCGTCGGACCTCGACTGCCCGTTCCGCCGAACCGCCGCGCAGACCGTCCTGCAACCGGGACCGCAGGGACATCGGCGCAGGCCCGACGGTCGGGCTTGATCGCCCGGACGTCCTGTCGCAAGACGCCATCCTGCACCGTGGCACGAGCCGGTCGGGAGTGACTCCAGGATGGGCGTGACGCGGACCGTCTCCGTCATCATCAGGGGCCGTGTCCAGGGCGTATCGTATCGCGCCTGGACCCAGGCCGAAGCCCGCGCTCGCGGGCTCCGCGGCTTCGTGCGCAACCGTGATGACGGCTCGGTCGAGGGGATGTTCAGCGGCTCGCCGGACGCCGTTGCCGCGATGACGACGCTGTGCCGTTCGGGTCCGCCCGGCGCCCGCGTCACCGACGTCGAGGTGCGCGAGCGCCACGACATCGCGGCGCCGGACGGGTTCGACATCCTCCGGGGTTAGCGCCGGGCGAGGCCGGGGCGCACGAGCCACGCGGGTTCTGAACCGGCGCGCGGGCTGGTATGGCACGGCAGCCCAAAGTGAACCCGCCGTCCGGAGATCATGAACGACCTGTCCGTCAGCAACACCGCCTTCTCGCCTCTGGATCTCGGGGCGCTCCTCTACTTCATCCTCGCCTGGATGGCTTACGGGCTCTCGGTGGGCCGGCTGCGCGGACGCATGGTGTCGCTCAGCCAGATCATGAACGGCCACCGGTACAACTGGACGCGGCAGATCATCGGACGCGAGAACCGGGTGGTGGACACCCAGATCAACGCGTCCCTCCAGAACGGCACCGCCTTCTTCGCCTCGACCTCCCTCATCGCCCTCGGCTCGGTACTCACCCTGTCGCGCTCCGGCGACGATGTGCTCAACCTCTTCGCGACGCTGCCCTTCGGCACGGTGGCGAACCGGCTCACCTGGGAACTGAAGGTCGCCGGACTGGCGGTTGTCTTCGTGTACGCCTTCTTCAAGTTCGCCTGGGCCTATCGGCTGTTCAACTACGCGGCCATCCTGCTCGGAGCCGTGCCTCCGAAGGGGTCCGGGGCGAGCGAGACCGAGATGATGCGGGCGGTCCGCCGTCTGGCGGCCATGAACGTGAGTGCCGGGCGGCATTTCGCCCGCGGACAGCGGGCCTTCTTCTTCGCGCTGGCCTATCTCGGCTGGTTCGTGAGCCCCTACGTCCTCGTCGTCTCGACGACGGCGGTCGTGATCATCATGTGGCGGCGGCAATTCGCCTCCGAGATCCGCAAGGCGCTGCTCGAGGCGGGCGAGGGGCCTCACGAGGGCCCGTTCCCGGATGCGGACGAGGAACCCTGATATGACCGACGAGAGACCCGACGACGCGGCGATCGAGACGACGATGCTCGGCCTCGTGGCGGAGCGCGGCGCGGACAAGACCGTCTGCCCGTCGGAGGTGGCCCGCGCGCTCGGCGGCCCGCATCCGGACGGCTGGGGTCCGCTGATGCAGCCCGTCCGCCGGGTCGCGGTCCGCCTCGCCCATGCGGGCCGGATCGCGATCCTGCGCAAGGGGAAGCCCGTCGACCCCGACGATTTCCGCGGGATCTACCGGCTCGGCTGGCCGCCGGGCGCCTGGGGACCCGGCAGCAGCTCGGGCGTGTAGCCGGACCATCGGTAGACCGCGAGGCCGATCCACTCCTTCACGACGAGGTCGAGCTGGAGCAGACCCTCCGAGGCGAAGCCGTTGAAGCGGGCCGCATCCCCCCAGCCGCGGGTCCGGTAATCCACCGGATAGGCATCGACCGTGAAACCGGCCTGGCGGAAGCAGCCGATGGCCCGGGGCATGTGCCACGCCGAGGTCACGAGGAGCCAGCGTTCCCCGGGTTTCGGCTGGACCAGCGCCGCCGTGAACGCGGCGTTCTCGTGCGTGTTGCGCGAGCGGTTCTCCAGGATCAGGCGCGTGCGCGGGACCCCGATGACGTCGGCCTGACGGCTGACGATGTCGGCCTCGGCGATGCCGCCGCCGATGAATCCGCTCCCGCCGGAGAACACGAGGCGCGCGCCGGGGTAGCGTCGGGCGAGATCGGCGAAGTAGATCGGGCGCTCCCCGGCATCGTTGACGATGACCTGCGCGCGCGCCTCGGACAGGCCGGCCTCGATGCCGCCGCCCAGGACGATGATCCCCGCCGGGGCGGGGCCGTCGCCCGGATCGGCGGCGAAGCGCTGCTCCAGCGGCAGAAGCAGCGCCTCGGAGACCGGCGACAATCCCCCAGCGGCGAGGCCGAGGGCGCCGAACGCCGCCAGCCCGATGCCGGTCCGGCGCAGCGGCGTCGCCGCCGCCATCAGCAGGCCGGCGAGACCGGTGAAGATGAACAGGTTCGAGGGGGTGATCAGGAAGTAGACCACCTTCGAGAGCGGGAAGAACACGGCGTTCAGGCCGGCTTCGTGTCGGCCTCGAACCGCGCGAGCGCCGCGGCATCCGGCGGCAGGAGGCGCGCAAGGCTCTCGCCGCGCTCGACCTCGCGCTGGATCCACAGATCGAGGCGCTGCTGCTCCACGGTCTCCAGGGCGATCCGCTCGGCCAGCGCCGCCGGCAGCGTGACGAGGCCTCCGTCCCCGCAGACGACGATGTCGCCCGGATGGAACGCGGCGCCGCCGCACGCGACGGGCTGCTGGCTCGCCACGAGGGCCAGGGTGCCGCCCGCCGCCTCCGGGGCGCACCAGAGCGGCACGCCGATCTCCTGCGGCAGGGCGGCATCGGTGACCAGTCCGACCGCGCCGCGGCGGGCGAGCCGCGCCGACAGGATCGGTCCGAAGGGGAGGGCGAGCCCCGAGCCGGCGGCATCGATCACCACCACCGCGCCCTCAGGGACCGCGTCGATCGCGGCGGCGAGATCGCCCACGGCGTCGTCGCGGGCCGGGATCATCCGCAGCGTATAGGCCTCGCCGATCGCGACGCCGCCGCGGCCGGACAGGCCGCGCGGGCTGAAGGCTCTGACGCCGGCCCGGGTCAGGGCGCGGGCGAGGCTCGCCGGCGTCACGGCGGAGAGCGCGTCGCGCAGGGTCGGATCGATCGCCATCGGGGGCTCCTATGGGGCGGCCCCGGTCCGGGTCGCGCCGGGCCGGGGTGGATTCTGCCAAGGTGGAAGGTCGGGCCGCGCCGGCAAGCCCGCGGGCGCTCTCAGGCGATCGGCTCGCCCAGGGCCCGCGCGGCGGCGGGACGGGCGGCGATGCGCGCATACCAGCGCCGCAGGGCCGGCCGGTCGACGCGCTCCGCCGGAAGGTTGAGCCAGCGATGGGCGGCGCAGCCGAGGGCGATGTCGGCGATGCTGAAGCGCGCGCCGGCGACGTAATCCCGGTCGGCCAGATGGCCTTCGAGGATCGCCGCCATCGCCTCGCTCTTCTTCAGCGAGGTTGCGATCAGCGCGCGGTCCGGATCGGTTGACCGCAGAAGCTGCCAGAAGGCGTCGCGCATGGCGGGCGTGAAACTCGTCGCCTGCCAGTCAAGCCATTGCTCGATACGGGCCCGCTCCTGCGGATCGTCCGGCAGCGCCAGGGCCTGGGCGGTCGCCGCGAGGTAGCGCAGGATGGCGTTCGACTCCCAGAGGACGAAGCCGTCCTCCTCCAGGGTCGGGACCAGGCCGTTCGGATTGCGGGCCCGGTAGGCGGGATCGTCGACCACGCCGTGGGCGCCACCGGCCTCGATCCGCTCGTAGGCGAGGCCAGCCTCGTCCAGGCCCCAGACCGCCTTCTGCACGTTGACCGAGGTCAGCCGTCCCCAGAGCCTGCGCATCGTCTCACGATTCTCCGTCTTGCCGCGGCGGATAGGGGTGCTCGCACCCGTTCGGGTCGGTCACGCGCGTGCCATCCTGGGTCTCGCGCAGATAGCCCGGTCCGACCGGGACCTTGCCATGGCCGCCGGGTATGTCGAGCACGTAGGTCGGCTGGGCGAGGCCCGAGAGCCGGCCGCGCAGCCTCCGCATCAGGTCCTGGCCCTCCGCCAGGCCCGTGCGCAGATGGCCGGTGCCGGGCGCGAGGTCGCCCTGGTGCAGGTAATAGGGCTTGATCCGGTTCTCCACGAAGGCGCGCATCAGGGCTTCGAGCGTGGCGGCATCGTCGTTGACGCCCCGCAGCAGCACCGACTGGCTCACCATCGGGATCCCCGCCTCGACCAGGCGCGCGCAGGCGGCCCGGGCCGCCGGGGTGAATTCCCGCGGATGGTTGGCGTGCAGGGCCACGAACACCGCGCCCCCGAACCGTCGCAACGCCTCCACGAGCCCGGCAGAGACGAGGTCCGGCTTGACCACGGGGACCCGGGTATGGACCCGCATGACCCGCACGTGATCGATGCCCGCCAGGCGTTCGGCGATGACGCCGAGCCGCCGTGTCGAGAGCGCGAACGGGTCGCCGCCGGTCAACACCACCTCCCAGATCCGCGGATCGCCCGCGATGTACGCGAAGGCGGCCTCCAGCTCGGCATCGGTCAGCGTCCCGAGCCCGTTCGGTCCGACCATCTCCCGGCGGAAGCAGAAGCGGCAATACACCGGGCAGACATGCAGCGGCTTGAGCAGGACGCGGTCGGGGTAGCGGTGGACGATCCCGGCCACCGGCGCATGGGCCGCGTCGCCGATCGGGTCGGCGCGCTCCTCGGGCTTCGTCAGAGATTCCTGGACGGTGGGGATGAACTGGCGGGCGATCGGGTCGTCCGGTGCGTCGGGCTCGATCAGCTCGGCCATGTCGGGCGTCACCGAGACGGCGTAACGGGCGAGCACGGTGGCCAGGGCGTCGGCCTCGGTGCCGGCGATCAGCCCGGCGGCGACGAGGTCCTCGGCGCTGCGCAGCATACGGTTCACGGCAGCGTCTCCACGACCGGCGTCCAGATCACGTCGTCGATGCGGGCCGCGCCACAGGCCAGCATCGCGAGCCGGTCGAAGCCGAGGGCGATCCCGGAGGCCTCCGGCATGCGCGCCAGGGCGGCGAGGAACGCCTCGTCGATCGGGTAGGTCTCGCCGTAGACGCGGCGTTTCTCGGCCATCTCGGCCTCGAAGCGGCGGCGCTGCTCGACCGGATCGGTCAATTCGCCGAAGGCGTTGGCGAGCTCGACGCCGCAGGCGTAGAGTTCGAACCGCTCGGCCACCCGGGGATCGTGCGCCGCCGGCCGGGCCAGGGCCGCCTCGCTGACCGGGTATTCGCACAGGATCGTCGGGCGCCCGATCCCGAGATGCGGCTCGATCCGCGCCACCAGCACGCGCGAGAACAGGTCCGACCAGCTGTCGTCGGCGGCCACCCGCAGGCCGGAGCCGGCGACCGCGGAGGCCAGGGCATCGCGGTCGGTCTCGCCCTGCCGCGAGACGCTCGACAGCAGATCGATGCCGGCGAAGCGGTCGAAGGCTTCGGCCAGCGTGAGCCGCTCCGGCTCCGCATGCGGGTCCGTCTCCCGGCCGCGGAAGACGAAGCGGTGCCGGCCGGCTTTCTCTGCCGCGAGCCGGAGCAGGGCGGCGCAATCGGCCATCAGGTCCCCATAGGGCGCATGGGCCCGATACCATTCCAGCATGGTGAATTCGGGGTGGTGCAGCGGCCCGCGCTCCCGGTTGCGGAACACCCGCGCGATGCTGAACAGCCGCTCTTCGCCGGCCGCCAGCAGCTTCTTGCAGGCGAACTCGGGCGAGGTGTGCAGGTAGAGCACCGTGCGCGCGCCGCTGGCGCCGACCGCCTCGGTAGCGAAGGCCGAGACATGCGCCTCGTTGCCCGGCGAGACCTGGAGGCAGGCGGTCTCCGCCTCGACGAAGTCTTGCGCGGCGAACCACGTGCGGAACGCAGCCAGGATCCGGTTGCGCAGGATCAGGGCCGGGCGTCGGTCGGCGTGGCGATCCGGTGTCCACCAGGGTGAAGTCATCGGGAAATCCCGGCCGGATGCACGATCACGTCCCTCCCGGAACGGGCAACGGCTTCCGGAATCCGGATCCTCGCGGCAAAGCCCTCCAGGCTCCGGATCGGACGCCCGTGGCGTGTCGCTTCGGTTCCGCTTTCATCCGCGGCAATCCGGAGCGACGGCGCGGTCGTCGCCAACCTCACCCATGCCCGGAAGCGTTGCAATGCCTTAACCCGCCCTCGCGGCCCCGGCCGCCGCACCCGCACGCTGGCAACCGGGCCACAGATGCGATAGTGGCGGGGATCCGAGATGCAGCGCCCGCGCTTGGCGCGTGCCGTTCCCCTTGTCAATGCAGGACGTTATTCCGTGAAGGTGATCGCCTCAACGCTCCGCAAGGGCAATGTCGTCGACAAGGACGGCAAGCTCTACGTGATCCTGTTCGCCGAGAACATCCACCCCGGCAAGGGCACGCCGGTGACCCAGCTCGACATGCGCCGCATCACGGACGGCGTGAAGGTGTCGGAGCGCTACCGGACCACCGAGCAGGTCGAGCGCGCCTTCGTGGAGGATCGCGAGCACACCTTCCTGTACAGCGACGGCGAGGGGTTCCACTTCATGAACCCGGAGAACTACGAGCAGATCGCGGTCCCCGCCGACGTGGTCGGCGACGCGGCGCCGTATCTCCAGGAAGGCATGGCCGTGATGCTCTCGGTCCACAACGGCGTGCCCCTCACCGTCGAGCTGCCGCAGCGCGTGACGCTGGAGGTCACCGAGACCGAGCCGGTGCTGAAGGGCCAGACGGCCTCCTCGTCCTACAAGCCCGCCACGCTCTCGAACGGCGTGCGCACCACGGTGCCGCCGCACATCGCCGCCGGGACCCGCGTCGTCGTCATGACGGCCGACGGTGCCTACGTCGAGCGCGCCAAGGACTGAGATCGGCGCGGGGCCCGCTTCGTCGAGCCCCGTCAGCGCCGTCCGCGATCGGCATTCTCGATCGCCGCGTAGCAGCCCTGCGAGATCGCCTGCGCGCGCAGGCGCTCCGGCCCGCTGAACGGTCGGCCGTCCTCCCGGAACAGATCCTCCTTCAGCAGAGCGTCCGAGGTACAGCGGGCGGCGATCCGGCACAGGGGCGGCTCGCCGCCGGTACGGGCGCAGATCGTGGCGTAATCGGCCCGGAAGGCCCGCAGGCCCGCCCGCGGGTTCGGACCCGTCACGGCGACCAGCCCGGTGAGCAGCGCCAGCAGCACGGGTTGATGGATGAGGTAGATCGCGAGGCTGTGGCGGCCCGCGAAGGCGGCGGCGCGGGCGGGTGCCGAGCTCGGCGCCCAGGCCCCGACTCGAGAGCCGATCAGCCTCGGCAGGCTCGTCCGGCCGAGGACGATCCCCGTCAGGACAAGCCCGAACCACGGGAAGAGCGGCACGTAGTCGTTCGTGTGCGGCGGGATCGTTCCGAGCCCGAGGAAGAGGAGCGCCGAGGCGTCGAGGATCGGCGCGTGAACGACGTGGGGCGCGGCGATCACCGCAGCGGCCGCCAGGGCGGTGACCGGGACCGGCAGGAACAGGAACGGCAGGCCGAGCACGCTCGAGACCGCGATGCAGTGCAGGACGCCGAAGAACACGAACGCGTCCGGAAAGGCGATCCAGGTGCCGAGGGTCACCAGGAGCGCGGCGCCGCCGATCCGCGCGAGCCGCATCAGCGTCGGCCCGCGCCGGACGCCCCGACCGTTCATCAGCACGAGACCGACGCCGACGAGCACCAGGAAGCTGCCGGCGATCGCCTCCGCGGCGAGCCGGCCGGCCGCGGTCAGCGCGTAATTCTCCGCGGTCAGCCGCAGGTACCCGAGATCCCAGAGCGTATGGTAGGTCGCCATCGCGGCCAGCGCCGCCGCCCGCGCCGCGTCGACGGCCGGGAGGCGACGGCGTTCGCGCGGGGCGGGCACCGCTTCGGTGCGAGGGTCGGCGGCCACGTCCGCGTCCATGAGGCGATCCCAAACCATGCCCGGACTGCGTAGGCCATCGGCGCGCGCTGCGACACTGCTGACCGACGCCGTAGCGGCTCGCAGACTCTCGCAAACGTGAACCTTGCGGCCCCCCGCCGGCGGTCGCCCAGGCGCAGGCTCGCCGCCGCCAAATCTACCCGGCAGCATCGCGGCTTAAATCACGCTTCGGCGGGAAGCCGGGGCGGATCGACTGTTGCTGCGGCGCCTCCCAAGCCCAAGATTGCATCTCGGCCGGGCTCTTCTGCCGGCCAAATGGGCTTCCCGGGAATCAGGACTTCGTTAATCTTGTCTCCAGAGCGCGCGGCGTGATTCGGTGTAGGTTGCTCGGCGATGTCTGACGAACGCGAAGGCGGGCCCGAGAACCCCGACCGGATCGCAGGGTCTCGAACCGGCGAAACGAGCCACCACGAGGACGAAGCTCTCGACCTCGTCGAGGTGGCGGGCCGCATCAAATGGTTCGACGTCTCCAAGGGATTCGGTTTCATCGTGCCCGACGACGGCGCGGCGGACATCCTGCTCCACGTGACCTGCCTGCGGCGGGACGGCTTCCAGGCCGCCAGCGAGGGCGCGCGCATCGTCGTCGAGGCGGTGGAGCGGCCGCGGGGCTGGCAGGCCTTCCGGGTGATCTCGCTGGATCAGGCGACGGCCTTGCATCCCTCCGAGATGCCGATGCCGCGCACCCACGTCTCCGTGACGCCGACCAGCGGGCTGGAAACCGCCGTGGTGAAATGGTTCAACCGGCTGCGCGGCTTCGGCTTCCTGACCCGCGGCGACGGGACGCCCGACATCTTCGTGCACATGGAGACCCTGCGCCGTTACGGGATCGCCGAGCTGAAACCCGGCGAGGCGGTGCTGGTGCGGTACGGCGACGGCTCGAAGGGCGTGATGGCCGCCGAGGTCCGGCTGGTCGACGGCGCGCTTCCGGCCTCGCACTGAGGTCGCACGACCCGGCCCCGTCCCGCGCCAACCTCTTGCCGTGCTTGCGGTTTTCAAGCCCGGATTCCCACCGCGCGGATCCTGGTCTATGACCGCGCATCATCCGACGAGAGGCCCGAGCCTGTGAGAGTCCTGTCCCGCGTTCCGGTCGCGGCCGCCCTGGCCTGCCTCGCCCTGGCCGTTTCCGATCCGATACCGGGCGCCCGTGCCCAGGCACCGGCCCACGCCGCCACTGCCCAGGCCGAGCCCCTGACGATCGTCACGGCGAAGGGTCCGAAGCGCTTCGACGTCGAGGTGATGCGCGACGATGCCGGGCGCTCCCGCGGGCTGATGTTCCGCCGCCACATGGCGCCAGACCACGGGATGCTGTTCGATTTCGAGCGCGACGAACCCGTCACGATGTGGATGAAGAACACCTATCTGCCGCTCGACATGGTCTTCATCCGGCGCGACGGCACCATCACCCGGATCGCCGCCGACACCGAGCCGCTGTCGACCGCGATCATCCCATCGGGAAGCCCGGTCCTGGCGGTGCTGGAGCTCAACGCCGGAGTCGCCGCCAAGCTCGGGATCCAGCCCGGCGACCGGATCGAGCATCCGATGTTCAAGGCGCGCTGACAAACCCCGCGCGACCGGCGAACGCACCGGGAACAACGATCTTGACCGGCGATCCGATCCGCGCCAGTGTTCCGGCAATGTTCCGGTGCGCCGGAATGCTGGTACAGCGCGGAGACCCCGATGAGCGACATGGCCGAGGCCGAGCTGTTCGGTAACGACGAGTGGTCCGTGCAGGCCGACGGGATCGAGCATAGGGCCACCGGCTACTTCATCGCACGGGAGGTACTGGCGGCCCGGCGGGCCGAGGGCCTGTGGGACTGGCCGCTGCAGATGGCCGAGAAGCGCTGGTGCCGGCCCAGCCTGTTCCGTGAGGCGTTCCTCGCCGCGCTCGACCGGTTCGGGATCGGACGCGACGCCGACCTGATCCGTTCGTTCGCCCTGGGCTACGGGATCCGGGCGGTGGTCGCTCCCGCCGCCGAGGCCTTCGTGACCCTCGCCGACGTGCTGCAGCCCCGGCAGGCGCCGGAGACGGTCCGGGCCGCTTCCCGGCAGCCGGGCCGCACGCTCGTCGCCGCCGGTGCGTGAGCCCGCCGACGGGCGACCGGTTCCGTGATTTGACCGTGCCCGGTTCGGCCGGATAGCCCTGCGCATCGCGACCCGGGGAGAGAATACATGGCCGATCAGGATCAGGCGGGGCTCGACGGGCTGATCACGCCGCCTTTCTCGCGGCGCGGCTTCGTGATGACGAGCCTGATGAGCGGCCTGACCCTGGCGACCACGCGGGTCGAAGCGCAGGTGATCCACACCGACGCCGCCGGCATCGAGGCCGGCGAGGTGAAGATCCCCGCGGCGGACGGTCCGATGCCGGCCTACCGGGCGGTTCCGGAGGGACCGGGGCCGTTCCCGACCGTGCTGGTGATCGAGGAGATCTTCGGGGTCCACGACTACATCAAGGACATCTGCCGCCGGCTCGCCAAGGCGGGCTACTGCGCGGTCGCCCCGGAACTCTACGCCCGGCAGGGCGACCTCTCCACGATGACCGACCCCAAGCTGATTATCCGGGACGTCATCGCGAAGACTCCGGACGCGCAGTGGATCGGCGACCTCGACGCCACCGCGGCCTGGGCCGCGACCGCCGCGAAGGGAGACCTGAACCGGCTCGCGGTGATGGGCTGGTGCCGGGGCGGACGGGACGTGTGGCTCTACGCGGCGCATCGCCGCGACCTCAAGGCAGCGGTGGCCTGGTACGGCCCCGTCGGCGGCGAGCGCAGCGACATCCAGCCGCGGAAGGCGGCCGACGTGGCGGCCGAGATCAACGCGCCGCTGCTCGGCCTCTACGGCGGCGCCGACACGGGGATCCCGGTCGCCGCGGTGGAGGAAGCGCGCGACCGCGCGAAGGCCGCGGGCAAGAGTGTCGAACTGGTGGTCTATCCCGACGCGCCGCACGGTTTCCACGCGGATTACCGGCCGAGCTACCGCCGCGAGGCCGCAGAGGACGGTTGGAGACGCGCGCTTTCCTTCTTGAAGGCGCACGGCGTCGGCTGAATCCGGACGTTCCTTGAAGGCTGTGTTGCCCGGGACACGGCGACAACTTCTCGATTATGCGAGGACTCAGGGAGGATCTGTGCCTGCGCGGGTCCGGCACGAAGCGGCGATTGATCACGTGAACCGATCGCAGCGGCGGCCGTTCAGCCCCTGTAGAGTGTCCGGGCCCATGAGCGATTCGATACAGCCTGGCCAGAAGCCCGTCATCCTCGTCGTGGAGGACCAGCCCGACGAGCGCTTCCTTGCGGCCACGTTGCTGGAGGATACGGGCTTCACGGTGATCGAGGCCGAGACCGCCGACCGGGCCCTCGCCATCCTCAACGACCGGGGCGACGAGGTGAGCGTCGTCTTCTCGGATGTCCGCACGCCCGGCCCCATCGGCGGCTTCGAACTCGCGCGCATTATCGGCGTGACCTGGCCGCGGGTGCGGGTACTCCTGACCTCCGGGGACGCGGGCGACCAGCCGAGCGACCTGCGCGTGTCGGCGACCTTCATCCCGAAGCCCTGGCGCGCCGAGGACATCCTCGCGTGGGTGGAGCAGGCTGCGGGCCGCCCCGCAACCGCCACCGGACCGGCGGTGATCGGGCCAGGCGGAAAATTAATCACGCCGGGCTTGGAAACCTGACGCGGCGGCGTCGTTGTACGCCACTCCCGGCGCGCCGCACCGGGCGCTTCGCAGTTCACGCGATCCCGAATGCCATCATGAAGATCGTCGCCGCCAACCACGCCGATTCCCTGCGCTGCCCCGACGCGCCGGACGCGGCCGATACAGCCGTGCTCGATACCGTGCGGGCGGAGCTTCGCGGCTTCTACGGTGCGGCGGATGACGCTCTGCCGGTGGAGCTGGCCGCATTGGCGCAGCGCCTCGACCACGTCGTCCCGAGCTACCAGCGCCCGGCCTGACCGGGTTTAGCGCCGACGGTCCGGGGCGCGCTGCGGCGAGTCGCCAAGGCAAGAGAATCTGCTATTCAGCGGCCTCTGATCTTGCGACGCATCGCGTCTCTCAGTCGAGCCCTTCATGCGTCTCCCTGTCCTTCGCGGGCCGTTCATCGCGGCCGTGATCCTGACCCTGGCCGGCCTCGCCGGCGCACAGGCCGCGGCTCCGCCGCCACAGCCGGCCGACGGGCCGGGGGGCGCTGGCGACCGCAAGGTCGCGGTGACCAAGCGTCAACTGGGGCGCGGGACCGCCACCACCTTCGCGTTCTATGCGGCCGGCGACGCGCCCGAGGCCGGCCGTCCGGTGGCGATCCTGCTGCACGGCTGGGGCGTGGTGAACCCGCAGAGCTACGGCGGCTGGATCGACCATCTGGCGCGCCAGGGATGGCTCGTGGTCGTCCCGCGCTTCCAGGATGTGAACCGGACCCGCCCGGCCGACGCGCCGGGCATCGCCGCGACCCTGGTGAAGGCGGCGCTCGGCGAGCTCGCCTCCGACCCTGCGGCCAAGCCCGATCTAGGCCGAGTCGCGATGATCGGCCATCTGGCGGGTGCGCCGCTCGCCATGGACCTCGCCGCCGACGCCAAGGCGCGCGGTCTGCCGGTCCCGAAGCTGATCTTCGCGGTGACGCCCGGCGGCATCGCCAGCGGGCCGAAGTCGCGCGGCATCGCGCTCGGCGACCTGTCGGCGATCGACGCCTCGACGCTGATCGTCACGATGGTCGGCGACAAGGACACGCGGGCGGCCGACCTCGCCGCCAAGCGCCTGCTGCGCGAGGCCAGCGCGGTTCCGCTGGAGCGCAAGCTGTTCGTGCGGGCGCTCTCGGACGATCACGGCTTTCCCGCTCTGACCGCGACGCTGGCGGCGCCCGCCGGGCTCGACACGGCCTATGACGGCGGCGCGATCAAGCCGGGGCCCGAGCCCAAGGATGCCGGGAAGGACGCCCCGAAGCCGCCGCCGTTCCGCTGGTCGGCCGACATGGCCCTCACTGGCGAGCAGCAGACCCTGGTCTCGCAGATCAACCTCGCCCGGGTCGACGCCCTGGATTACCTCGGCTTCTGGAAGACCTTCGACCTCGCCGCGACCGCGGCCTTCGGCGGATCGGACGCCGTCGCGCTGAAGAACAATCCCCGGCTGGCCGATATGGAGCGCTGGAGCGACGGCTGGCCGGTGAAGCGGCTCGCCGTCGAGACCCCGCGGCCGACGCCCGCCGCCCAGGCCACGACGCCGGCTGCGGCTCCGGCTCCGCGCAAGCGTTGACGGTACCGCCACCCGGCTTGGCCTTGGCGCGGAGCTTGCAAAGCTGATCCCGTTCGAGACGGGGTCCGCCCATGCCCGAGTTCGTCGCCAGCCTGCTCGCCGCAGCGGCCTTCTGCCTGACCCTGCTGGCGCTCGATGCGCTGACGCGCCTGCTGATCCAGGCGCATCTCGGGCCGCCCGATCTGGGCGAGACCGGCTTCCTGCAGATCGGCGGAGCGCTGGCAGTCGCCCGGGTGGCCTATCGCCGAGCGCCGCACCGCAGCCAATCCTGAGGTCCGGCGGGCCCCGAGCCTGCGGGCGGCTATCCCTTCGGCCTCATCCCCGCCGGGCCCGCCTTCAGCGGAGGAACGTCCCGAAGGAGCGCGGCCCGTTTCCCGTGGGGATGGTCTTCAGCACCTTGAGGGTGCGCGCGTCGAGGACGCTCAGGGTGTTGTCGCCCCAGTTGGCCACGTAGAGCCGACCGTCGTCATCGGCGGCGATGCCCTCGGGGTGGTCTCCGACGTCGACCTCGCCGACCGGCTTGAGGGTCGCGAGGTCGAAGGCCGTGACGCTGCCGGCATATTGGTCGGTGACGAAACCGCGGCCGCCCGAAAGGGCGATCACGTAGGGGCGCCGGCCGGTCGGGATCCGGCCGATCTCGCGCCCCGCGGCGACGTCGATCACCGAGACGTCGTCGCCGGTGACGTTGGCCGTGTAGGCACGCCCCGCGGCCGCGTCGAGGGTGATGCCGAACGGATGCTGCCCGACCGGGATGACGCGGGTCTCCCGGCGGCTTGCCGCATCCACCACGGAGACCGTATCGGCCTCGCGGTTGGCCACGTAGAGCGTGGCTCCATCCGGACTGACGGCGATGCCGGAGGGCGAGGCGCCGACCGCGATCTCGCCGTCCGGCGTGAGCGTGCCGTCCCGCTCCACCAGGACGGACAGGCGCTGTCCGTACCAATCGGCCACGTAGACCCGGCCACCCCGCGGATCGGCCGCGACCCCGAGGGAGCCGCCGGGCAACGGCACCTCGGACAGGATGCGGCCCGCGTCGAGATCGACGACCGCCAGCCCATGGCCCTCCGGCCGCGTGACGTAGGCGCGCCTGTGGTCGGGCGACAGCGCGATCCCCGCCGGCGCGCCGTCGATCGGGATCCGGCGCACGACCGTGCCGGCTGCGAGATCGACGATCTCGACCGCCGCGCCGAGCTGAACCGTGACGATGGCTTCGCGCGCCGGCTCGGCGCCGGCGGCCGAGGCGGCGAGCGAGAGGCCGGCGGCGAGCGCCGCGCAGCCCCGGCCGAGGCTCACGAGCCCTTCTCGACCTTGGCCTTCAGGTTCGCGAGGCTCGCCTTGATCCAGTCGCCGACGCCCTTCTCGGACGCCTCGTCGTTCAGCTCGGGCGGCGGATCGTTGTTCATGTAGCCGCGGTAGAAGGCAGCCTTCCACTCGACCTTCGACTTCGCGTCGCCGGCCGGCTCGACCGTGATCGTCGCCGAGTAGTCGTTGGCCGGCAGGTCCTTCACGTCGACCTTGTCGATGTAGTAGGAGAACAGCTTGTCGTCGGCCTTGTACTTGTTGCTGGTCTCGGAGATCTGATCGCCGTTCTTCAGCGTCAGGACGCGTTTGAACTTGCCGGCCGGGTCGCCGCTGAGCTCGGTCTTGGTGACGTTCTGGACCCAGTCGGCGTTCTTCACGTCGCCGACCACCGCCCAGACCTTGTCGGCGGGGGCATTGATCTCGATCGACTCGGTGATCTTGCGCCGGGTCGGGCCGTGGGCCTGCGCGGTCGCGGCGACGAGCGCCGCGGTGGCCGCCAGGGCCAGGGTGATTTTCTTCATCTTGTCTCTCTCCTCCCGCACTCAGCGGTCGTCGCGACCGACAATCCGGGCCTCGGGGCCGAGAGCCGCCGCGACCTTGTCCTCGATCCAGCCCCAGGCCTCGCGCTCGCGGGGACCGGCGGTCTTGCTGATGGCGATGGCGAGGTAGGCCATCTCCGTCAACACCTTGTCGGGCTCCAGCATGTGGAGCCGGGTCGAAAGGATGGCGGCCTCCAGGACGGCGGCCTGCGCACGGTTGTAGCCGATGAACGGCGCGTGCCCGGCGCTGTGGACCATGCGGCCGCGGAAGCGCGGCCGGATCTCGTGCTCCTCCACGGCGGCGACCTCGAACTCGGCGTGGCCGAAGCTGTCGGCGAGACGGCGGCCCGGGATGGCTTGGCAGGCCTCGGTCGGCCACTCGCGCCGGCCGGTCACCGCACCGGCGATGACCCGGATGTCCCGGGGACTGGAGGCGGCGAAACACGGATTCGATTCCAGGTTGGCGATCGTGGGCGACGGTCTGAACGGGGCCAACACGTAGCCCTCCGCCTCGGCAATCAGGCCGAACGGCACGAGGTGCAACTCGCCCGCGGGCGAGAGCGTCGTCACGATGGTCTCCAGGATCAGCGGCATCCGCTCACGTCCTGTCGGCCGGAACGAGCCGGCCGCAGACCAGCATGGTACCGGGCTCCCGCCGACCCTCCGGGACCGTCTCGGCATCCGAGACCGTTTCCGGTGCGAGGGCATCCGCCTCGGGTGGCGGCAGGCGCGCGTCCCGGGTGCCCGGCGGCGGCGCGTTTGGCCCGGAATGGCGGGTGTGGCCGGCCTTCTTGAAGGCGGTCGCGTCCTCCACCTCGGCGTCGGCGGCGCAGCCCCAGTCGAGGGCCTCGTCCTGCACGTAGCGCTTGCCGAGCCGCCACGCCGTCTCGGCCTTGGCGAGTTCCGCCCCGAGGTAGAAGGCGTGGGCGCCGTCGCTCGCCACGTCGAGGTCGGGGAAGAAGGCCATCGCGTCGGTGCCGACCCTGTGGATGTCGCGGTTGTAGACATGGATGCCGTCCTCCGCGACGGCGATCCGGTAGTTCGGGTCGCGCACCTCGGCGGCCGCCTGGGCGACCTCCTCGGGCGTCTGCACATAGGGGCGCTTGTCGTGCAGGGCGAGCAGGGCCCGGCCGTAACCCTTGGGCAGCGCCGAATCCGCCTTGGCCGCGTACATCACCCGGCGCGCCGCGTCGTGCTCCTCGACGGTGCGGCGGGTGTGGTTCGAGACCTGCACGATCAGCACGTTCTGGATCGCCAGCTCCGAGCACATGCCGACGAGCAGCGCGGTCACGCCCAGCGAATCCGCCTCGGTCAGCTCGGTGAGATTGCCGGTGCCCATCATCATGGCGATGTCGGGCCAGCGGGCTCGGGTCTCGCGGTAGCGCGCGATCGAATCGACGAAGCCGTGGTGGATCGGCTCCAGGATCGGATCGGCGAGGAACGGCCGGCCGGCCTCGCGCATCCGCGCGATGGCGCGGTCGAGGGAGGGCAGATCGTCCGGCCGTGTCGGCACGAGCACCGGCACCGCATCGGTCTCGAAGGCGAGATCGAGGGTCTCCTCGTTCAGGCTCAGCAGGTAGTCGGCGCCCGCGCCGGCGCCCCGGGCAAGTTCTTCCCGGGAGAAGGAATCGACGCTGACCGTTAGGCCGGCGCCCTTCAGGGCCCGCACCGACTCCTCGAGATGCGGGAACGGCGTGTCGGGCAGGCCGCCGAGGTCGATGACGTCGGCGCCCCGCCGGGTGAGGTCGAGGCCCTTGGCCAGGATCTCGGAGACGCTCATCTTCGAGGCGTCGACGATCTCTGAGAAGATCCGCAGATCGTGCCGCGAGAGGTCGACCTTCCGGGCCGAGAGGCCCAGCCAGGCCGGCAGGTCGACGACCTCGTCGGGCCCCCGCTCGACCGGCAGGCCGAAATGCGCGGCGAGGCGCTCGGGATCGGCCCGGCAGCGGCCGGGCAGGATCACCCGCGTGGCGCCGGCGGGCATTTCGACGCGGCGGCGGATGATCTCTTCGGTCATCAGCGCGGCGACCTTCACGCCGGCATCCGCGATGCTCCACCGCATGGTCGCCGGCAGGCCGGCCGCGACCTTCTCCAGCCGCGCCCGGGCGAGGCGACCGGTGACGAACACGATGTGCTCGGGGGGGCTCACGCGGCGACCCGCGCGGCGACAGAGACCGCGCCGGTCGGCCCCCAGATCTCGATCCGGCCGCCGTAGCGCGCCGCGAAGGCCGGGAAGGCCGCATCCACGAGCCCGCTCCGCGCGAGCGCGACGGCGTCCCGCCCGGCCGGTGCGTCCGCGGATTTCACCAGCACGCAGCGTTCCGCCGCCATCCGGGCGGCGAGCCACAACGCCAGGCTGTCCGACGTGACGTCCCAGGTCTCGGGGATGTCCCGATGGCCGGCGCGCAGGAGGCGGGGGTTCCACACGTGCGCGGTCGCCGATGCGGTCCCGGCCCAGGGCTCGACGGTGTCCACCAGCCGCGGCTCGATCCCACGAAAATCGCCGGCCGCGTGGCTCATGGCATCGAGGGACCGGCGATGGGCCTCGGACTCGCCGAAGCCGTCGCGTCTCTGGGCGGACCGCACCGCGTCGGCGCGGGCACCGCCCCCCGGCACGACGATACACCGCCCGTGCGCGCCATCGGCGAGGGCTTCCAGCAACGCCTGGCGGCGGCGGGGATCCGCCTCCAGGCTGCCGCCGATTTTGACGATCGCGATCACGCGGCGTCCCGCCGGTCCGGGCGCAGGACCCGCAAGGCCTCGGCGACGCGGAGGGGGTCGATACCGTTGCGCCGGTCGAATTCGCGACACAGACCGCCCCGGAAGCCGAGGTAATCCGGTCGGTGCGCCCGCAACACCGCGATGTCGATGACCCGAAGCGATCCCGCGAGGCCGCTCATCAGGCCATGCCGGCGGCAGGCGGCGGTGAAGGTTGCCAGATCCTCGGGACCGACGAGGTCGGGCAGGCGGGCGCCGCGCTTCCCCGCCGTGTCGATCATGGCGCCGGCGAAACCCGCCGCCGCGAGCGCCGGAACCAGCGCAGCCGCGGGGCCGTCCTCGGCGAACAGCACCGCGATCAAGCGTCCCGGCGCGGCAGCGGCCAGATCGCCGAACGCGGCGAGGTCCCGCCTGCAGGTCGCGTCGAGACCGGCCTTCACCCAGTCGACGCCGGTCGCCGCCATGGCGGCCACGGCCGATGCGGCCGGATCGGCCACCGCGCTGGTCTCGGCGGCGCCGGCCACGCGGACCACGATCTCCCGGACGATGGCCGGATCGAGGGCGCCCAGCGCCCCGCGGTCGGGGTCCTTGGCGTCGATCAGGTCGGCACCGGCAAGCCGCGCAGCCTCGGCCTCGGCGGGATCGCGGACGCTGACGAGAAGACGGGGCTCGGCGGGGTCTTGAACGAGGGACGCGGACACGGACGGCTCAGGATTGAACGGAGGATCTCACGACTTCCCGGGCAGCGGCTCGGCGAGGAGGCGGTTCTTCACCACCCAGCGCATTGCGTGGGCCCAGGTATCGTCGGTGTCGGCGCGGATCGTCACCTGGCCGCCGCGCACCGTCTTGCCGGTCCCGGCCTCGGCGATGGCAACGTTCAGATTGAAGATCTGACCAGACCCCTTCTCCACATAACCCGTCACGACGAGGTCCGCACCCAGGCTCTTGCCGATGTCGGCCGCGCAGCCGTTGCATTTGTAGAGCGGTCCCTCCTTGGCCACGGTCTCGGCCTTGGGCGCCGTGTCGACCATCTCCAGCCCGGCCTTCTCCTGGAGCGCCTTGCGCAGCTCGTCGGTGACGAGCGCCAGCTTCCTGGTGTCGGCCGGCCGCGCCCGGGCGCCGTAGGCCGCGCCGGGCTCGAACAGCTCCACGGGGAACACCGCCGCCTTCTCGGCGGCGCGCGCGGCGCCGGGCAGGACGGCGCAGCACAGGACGGCCGCGGTCGCCGCTTGGAGGGTCGGGTGACGCATGGGCGGGCCTTACTCTCGACGGTCCGGCCTTTCGCCTCGGCGGGACCGGTGACGCATAGGTCGGGCGGCAGGACAATTTGGCAATGTACTTCGCCGCCCATGTGAAGCACGACGCGAACGTGAACGTCGGGACGACCAGTCGCGGTTGAGCGGCCGGAACGGAAGCTGGTAGAGGCCGCGCCCATGCACGATCCTGCTCCCGAAACCCGATCCCCGTTGCCGACGCGTCCGAGCCGTCTGCGCGCGGCCCCGGTACTGCTGGGTGGGTTCGGCAGAGGGAGCCGACTGTTCCCTGACGCGAACCGGCGATGGCTCGCGCGGCTGAACGGAACACCGATTGGACTGGCGCTGCGGGTCTGCCTCGGTCTCTCCACGCTCGTGCCGATCGCCGCGCAGGCTCAGCAGCCGGAAGCCATCGAGACGCAGATCGGCCTGATCTACCGGCCGCAGGCGGCGCCGTCCTCCTACGACGCCGAGGCGGCCCCGGAGGACGAGGGCTTGGCCGGCGCCAAGATGGGCATCGCCGACAACAACACCACCGGCCGCTTCACCAATCAGACCTACACGCTCCACGACGTGGCGCTGACGGACGACAAGCCGGATGCGGTGGCGGCCGCCAGGGACCTGATCGCCGGGGGCGCCCGCTACCTCGTCCTGGCGCTGCCCGCCGACGCCGTGCTGGCGGTGGCGGACGCGGTGAAGGACACCGGCGCCGTGATCCTCAACGCCGGCGCTCCCGACGACCGGCTCCGCGGCGCCGATTGCCGGGCCAACGTGTTCCACATCCTGCCGTCCCGGGCGATGCTGACCGACGCCCTGGCGCAGTACCTGACCGTCATGCGCTGGCGGAAGATCTTCCTGATCGTCGGCCCGGGAGAGGCCGACAAGGCCTACGCCGACGCGGTCCGCAATTCGGCGCGGAAATTCGCGCTCAAGATCACCGCGGAGAAACCCTGGACCTTCGGCCCCCTGGCCAAGGCCCGCGGCGACACGCCGACCCGGGCCGAGGCGATGGTCTTCACCCGGGGGCTCGACTACGACATGGCCGTCGTCGCCGACGAGGCGGGCGATTGGGGCGATTACGTCTCCTACCGCACGGTCGATCCGCGGCCCGTCGGCGGGACGCAGGCGCTGACGCCGACCACATGGTCGCCGGTCTTGGAAACCTGGGGCGCCGCGCAGGCCCAGAACCGCTTCCGGCGCTCGGCGTCCAGGCTGATGCGGCCGCTCGACTATCAGGTCTGGGCGGCGGTGCGGACGGTGGGGGAAGCCGTGACTGCCAAGAAAAGCAACGATCCGGCCGTGATCGGCGCCTATCTCCCGACCCCCGACTTTACCTTGCCGGCCTACAAGGGCGTGCCGCTGAGCTTCCGCCCCTGGGACCACCAGCTGCGTCAGGCGATCATCGTGGTCCAGCCGAAGGCGCTGGTCTCGGTGGCACCCGAGCAGGGCTTCCTCCACCAGCGCACGCCCCTCGACACGCTGGGGGTGGATCTCCCGGAGACAACCTGCAAGTTCAAGTGAGCGCACCGGCTGCGGCGTTGACGAGCGCGTCCCGCCCTCGCAACGCGTGGAAATCGCACTACAATCGGCCGATGAGAACGTCCCGCGAGGACGTCGGGAAGCCGCAAGGGAAGGGAATGGCATGAACCGCCGGGTCGAGGCAGGTCTGGGTGTGTGCGTCCTCGGCGCGTGGTTCGCCCTCTGCGGACAGGCCGCCGCCTACACCGCGTACATCACCAACGAGAAGGGCAACTCGGTCAGCGTCATCGACACCGGGACCATGGCGGTCACCGCCACCTGGAAGGTGGGACGGCGCCCCCGCGGGGTCACGGTGTCCAAGGACGGCAAGGAGCTGTTCGTCTGCGCCAGCGACGACGACCGGATCGACGTGCTCGACACGGGGACCGGCAAGGTCGTGCGCTCGCTGCGGTCGGGGCCCGATCCGGAGCAGTTCATCCTCGATGCCTCGGGCAACCCGCTCTACGTGGCCAATGAGGACGACAGTCAGGTCACGATCATCGACATCGAGAAGAACAAGGTGCTCGCCGAGGTTCCGGTGGGCGTCGAGCCGGAGGGGATGGGGCTGTCGCCGGACGGCAAGGTCCTGGTCAACACCTCCGAGACCACCAACATGGCCCATTTCATCGACACCAAGACCTTTCAGGTGATCGACAACGTGCTGGTCGACGCCCGGCCGCGCTTTGCCGAGTTCAGCGCCGACGGCAGGTTCCTGTGGGTCTCCGCGGAGGTCGGCGGCACCGTGAGCGTGATCGACGTCGCCCAGCGCCGGGTGATCAAGAAGATCACCTTCAAGATCCCGAGCGTGAACGACGAGGCGATCCAGCCGGTGGGCATCCGGATCACCAAGGACGGCAGCAAGGCCTTCGTGGCGCTGGGACCGGCGAACCGCGTCGCGGTGGTCGACGCCAAGACCTACGAGGTCGGGAAGTACCTGCCCGTGGGTCAGCGCGTCTGGCAGCTCGCCTTCACGCCGGACCAGAAGACGCTGTTCACCACGAACGGAACGTCTAACGACGTCTCGGTGATCGACGTGGCCGCCGAGAAGGTCGTCAAGAGCATCCCGGTCGGCCTGCTGCCGTGGGGCGTGGCGATCTCGCCGAACTGATCGGTCACGGCCCGAATCGCGGGATTCCGGCACAGGATTTGGGAAACGGCGGATGCGGATGATTCGGATTGCGGCCCTGGCGTGCGCGGGGCTGGTCGCGGCCGGCCCGGCGGCGGCGCTCGACCTGACCAAGAAGCGCGAGAACCTGCCTGACCTCGTCCTCGGCGACGATCAGGGCAACGATTTCGTCGTCGAGAACAAGGACATCACCCTGGAGTCGGGCAAGGCCTACCGGCTGCGCATCGTCGCCAAGGGGCACCAAGAATACAAATTCTACGCGCCGGAGTTCTTCCGCTACATCTGGCTCAATCAGATCGTGATCGAGCACAAGGAGATCCACGGCGGGGGGCCGCCGGATCACCTCGAGTTCGACGATCCGGGCGAGATCGCCGTGGAGTTCGTGGCGATCAAGCCCGGCAGCTACACCTGGGCGGCCCGCGGCCTGGAGGCGAAGGGCATGACCGGCACGCTGACGGTGAAGTGATGGACGTCCATTCGGCATTCGGACGCGTCCGCCCCCTTTCCCGCAGAGCGGGGAAAGCTGCCGTCGTGGTGGTCGCGGGCCTGCTCCTGGCGACCCCGTCATGCGCCGCCGACGATGCATCCGCCTGCGCCGAGGGCATCGCGATGATCCGCGACGCCCTCGCGCTGAACCCGCCGGACCCGTCGGTCCCCAAGCTCAGGAAGGCCCTGCGCGCGGCCGAGCGCGAGCAGAAGGAGGGCGAGTTCGACGAGTGCCTCGACGCGGTCGCCGATGCCCGGAAGGTCCTCGGCCGATGAGCGGCGGTGAGGCGCCGGCGCTCCTGGTCGAGCGTGTCGGCCATCGCTTCGGCGCCCGCGCGGCGCTCGACGATGTGTCGCTCACCGTCGGTTGCGGGCGCTTCGCCGCTTTGCTCGGGCCGAACGGCGCCGGCAAGACCACGTTGTTCTCGGTGATCACCCGGCTCTACACCAACCAGACCGGACGGGTCTCGATCTTCGGCCACGCGCTGGACCGGGAACCGTCCCGGGCGCTCGCCCGCCTCGGCGTGGTGTTCCAGGCGCGCACCCTCGACACCGACCTGACCGTCGAGCAGAACCTCCTGTACCACGCGAGCCTCCACGGCATCGCCCGCGGCGCCGGGAAGGCCCGCGTCGGCGTGCTGCTCGACAGGGTCGGGCTGGCGGACCGCCGCCACGACAAGGTGCGCACGCTCTCCGGCGGCCAGGCGCGCCGCATCGAGATCGCCCGGTCCCTGATCCACCGGCCGGACTTGCTGCTTCTGGACGAGCCGACGGTGGGCCTCGACCTGGAATCGCGGGCCGATATCGTGGCGATCGTGCGCGCGCTCGTGCGCGAGGAGGGACTGTCGGTGCTCTGGGCGACCCACATCTTCGAGGAGATCGCCCCGGAGGACGAGGCGGTGGTGCTGCATCGCGGCCGCATCGTCGCCCGCGGCCGGGCCGGCGACATCGGCGCCCCCGGCGAAGCCCTGGCCGACGCGTTCCGGCGCATCGTGGCCGAGCCCGGGCGGGCAGCGGCATGAGGCCCGGAACGATGCCGCACGTCCGCGTCGGCCGCCTCGATGCGGTCGGCTACCTGATCTGCCTCGGCGGCATCGTCCGCCGGGAGCTGCTGCGCTTCTTCAACCAGAAGGAGCGGTTCTTCTCGGCCCTGGTCCGGCCGCTCGTGTGGCTGTTCATCTTCGCGGCGGGCTTCCGCAACACGCTGGGCGTCTCCATCGAACCGCCCTACCAGACCTACGTCCTCTACGAGGTCTACGTGGTGCCGGGGCTGGCCGTGATGATCCAGCTGTTCAACGGCATGCAATCCTCGCTGTCGATGGTCTACGACCGCGAGGTCGGCTCGATGAAGGTGCTGCTGACCTCACCCTATCCGCGCTGGCTGCTGCTGCTCGCCAAGCTGATCGCCGGGGTCGTGGTGTCGGTCGTGCAGGCCTACGCGTTCCTGGCCGTGGCCTATTTCTGGGAGACCGACATCCCGCCGCTCGGCTACCTGACGGCGCTGCCCGCCTTCCTGGCGTCGGGCCTGATGCTCGGGGCGATCGGCCTGTTCCTGTCCTCGCTGGTGCGGCAACTGGAGAACTTCGCCAGCGTCATGAACTTCGTGATCTTCCCGATGTTCTTCGCGTCCTCGGCGCTCTACCCGCTGTGGCGGATCCGAGAATCCTCCGAGACGCTGTACTGGATCTGCGAGCTGAACCCGTTCAGCCACGCGGTGCAGCTCGTCCGCTTCGCCCTCTATGTCCAGTTCGAGCCGGTCGCCTGCGCCGTGGTGGTGGGCGTGACGCTCGCCTTCTTCGGCATGGCGGTCGTCGCCTACGATCCCGGTCGCGGCATCATGGCCCGGCGGGGCGGCCCGGCCGGCGAGACCCCCTGATGGAGCCCCTCCGATGAACCGTCCCGCACTCCGTATCCTCGGCCTCACCTTCGGCCTCGCGTCCCTTGCCGGGCCGGCCCTGGCGCAACTCCGACAGGATCCGGACTGGCCCTGCGTCCAGCGCAAGGTCGCGACCCTGAGCCCCGGCCAGTTCTGGACCGGGCCCGACGTCGCCGCCGCCGGCGACTGGGGCAGCGACAACGACGCCGCCGTACTGGCCCAGAAGATCGCCTCCCGCCGCACCGACCTGTCGGAGGTCGGGCCCCTCCTCGACGCGTACGCCGGCAAGCTCGGGACCGACAAGGACGCGAAGGACAAGGGCCTCACCCGCGTCTACGCGGGCGTGTTCGAGGTGATCAACGGCGAGCGCGACAAGATCGTGGGCGGCATCGCCCGCTACGCGCAAGGTCAGCGCCGGATGGCGGAGCGGATCCGCGACGAAGCCGACAAGATCAGTCAGGTCAAGGATGCACCGAGCGCTTCCGACGCGACCGAGCTGCCCAAGGACCAGTCCGATCTCGAGACGAAATTCGCCTGGGACCGGCGCATCTTCCAGGAGCGCAGCCAGTCGCTGACCTATGTCTGCGAGGTGCCGCAACTCCTGGAGCAGCGGCTCGGCGACATCGCGCGCCTCATCCAGGCCAGGCTCTGACGGATCATCGGCGGCCGCTTGCCAAATCATCCCGAGCGGCTTGCCGATTACTCCCTAAGTCCCTGAAATTGCTGCCGAAACTGTGACTGTTTCACAACGTTGCGGCGGCATCGGCCGCTCGATGCGGGAAAGACAGCGAAAACCCGGTTCGCGCAGGCCCGGGCTCATTGTGCACTGTGCCGCAACTCACCAAGAGTGATCTCAAGCTCGGCAGAGGCCGGGCACGGGTTTCGCGCAATGGGGGTTGGAATGTCACTTCGGGCGCTTCGGAGCAGCCTGATCGCGTCTGCATCGGTTCTGGCGGGATCTGTCCTCCCGGGAACCGTGCAGGCGCAGCAAGCGGTGACGCTGGATGAGATCAGCGTGGTCTCGACGACGCCGGTGGGATCGGGCGGCGGCAACTCGAGCCAGGCGCAGATCTTCAACGGACCCGGGCCGGTCCCGCCAGGCGGCTCGGTCGGCCCGAGCGCCGGCACGCGCCTACGCGGCAGCGAGCAGCCCCTGTACAAGATTCCCAGCACGGTGGAATCGGTCACGGCGAGCGATCTCACCATCGATCGCGCCAACAACAATCTCGTCGCCACGCTGGCCCGCCGGACGCCGGGCATCAACCTCTCGGACTCGCAGGGCAACAACAACCGGGTCGACGTGACCTATCGCGGCTTCACCGCGTCGCCGGTCCAGGGGGTGCCCCAGGGGCTCGCCGTCTACCAGAACGGCGTGCGCATCAACGAGGCGTTCGGCGACGTCGTCAACTTCGACCTGATCCCGTCGCAGGCGATCCAGCGGATCGACGTCGTCACCGGCAATCCGGTCTTCGGCCTCAACGCGCTGGGCGGCGCGGTCAACATCCAGATGAAGAACGGCTTCACCTGGCAGGGCACCGAGATCGCCGCCTGGGGCGGTTCGGACGCGCGCACCGCCGGCTACCTGCAATACGGCAAGGTGTCGGGGCCGTGGAGCGTCTATTTCACGGGCGACGGCCTCAACGACCGCGGCTGGCGCTACGAGAGCCCCAGCACGATCGGCCGGCTCTACGGCGATGTCGGCTACCGCTCGCAGGATTCGGAGTTCCACCTGATCGGGATGGCCGCCCGCAGCTTCTACGGTGCCGCCGCCGCGACCCCGGTGGACTTCACGCACCGCGACCCGCGGGCGATCTTCACCTACCCGCAGACCACCAGCACCGACGTCGGCACCCTGCAGCTCACCGGGCGGGTCGACATCTCGCCGACCTGGGACCTCGCCGGAAACGCCTATTTCCGCCGCTTCAGCCAGACCTACGTCGACGGCAACGACGGAAACTTCGAGAATTGCAGCTCGCGGTCGAGCTTCCGCGGCTTCCTCTGCTACCAGGATGACGGGTTCAGCCCTTCGGCCGGCCAGTCGCAGAACGCCTTCCGCAACCAGTTCCTGATCCTCGGGCAGCAGAATCAGCGCATCCCGTTCCGGGCCAACGTCCCGTACGGCACCCTCGACACCACCAAGACCGAGGCGACGGGCTTTGGCGGCTCGCTGCAGGCCTCCAACCACGACCGGGTCTTCGACCTGCCGAACACCTTCGTGGTCGGCGGCAGCATCGATACGGCGAATTACTCGTTCAAGTCGTCCAGCACCCTCGGGGCGATCAACCCGAACCTGTCGATCACCACCGATCCGAACAACCCGTTTTACGGCACCGTCCCGGGCCTCGGAACGACGCAGCTGCGGTCTGCCGGAGCGCTCGGCATCGCGCCGAGCTCGGTCAACGGCTCCAACGTCTACATGGGCCTCTACACCCTCGACACGCTGGACGTGACCGACCGTCTGTCGCTCACGGCGGGGGCACGGCTCAACTTCGCGCGGATCGAGAGCGCGGATCTGACGGGCTTCTCGCCGGACGTGACCGGTTCTCATTATTACAACAAGATCAATCCGGTGGCGGGCCTGACCTACCGGTTCTTCGACGCGCTGAACCTCTACGGCAGCTACTCGGAGTCGAACCGCGCGCCGACCCCGCTGGAGCTGGCCTGCGCCAACCCGGACCGGCCGTGCCTCCTGCCGAACTCGCTGGTGGCGGACCCGCCGCTGAAACAGGTGACGGGGCGGACCTACGAGGTCGGCTTCCGCGGCCAGCTGCCCAACACGTATGACGGCGGCGTCATCACCTACAAGATCGGCGCCTTCCGCACCGACCTGACCAACGACATCCTGTCGCTGGCGACCCCCGGCAACACGGCTCGCGCGTATTTCGTGAACGTGCCCTCGACGCAGCGGCAGGGCATCGAGGTCGGCAGCGAGTACACGGCCGATTACCTGCGGGTCTACGCCAACTACGCCCTGGTCGACGCGACCTTCCAGTTCAACGGCACCCTGTCGTCGCCCAACAACCCCCTCGCCGATGACGGAGCGATCCAGGTCCGCAAGGGCAACGTCGTGCCGCTGGTGCCGACCCACCAGATCAAGGCCGGGTTCGACTATTTCATCACCCCCGACTGGCAGGTGGGCCTCTACGTCCAGGCGTTCTCGTCGTCCTACTACCGAGGCGACGAGTCGAACCTGAACCGCAAGCTGCCGCCCTATTACGTGCTGAACCTCCAGACGAAGTATCAGGTGACCAAGAACCTCGAAATCTTCGGCCTGATCAACAACCTGACCAACAACCGCTACGCCACCTTCGGGACCTTCGCGGAGCCCGGCACCGTGGCGGGCAACCTGCGGATCAGCGATCCGCGAACCACAACCCTGGCGCAGCCCCTCTCGATCTACGCGGGCATCCGCTACGCCTTCGGCGCCGATCCCGTGCCGATGTCGCCCGAGCCGATCATCCGCAAGTACTGACCTCGGCCGCATCGATCGACGGGCGCCTCCCCCGGCCACCAGGCCGCGCGGGGCGCCCGTCGCGTGTCCGGAGCGCCGCAGTGCGGCCTCCTGTCTCGGGAACGGGCCCGGGTGCCCGGCGTCTGCACGGTAGCCGCCGCGATCCGGGCCACCCGGACGGCGCCGCCTCGAACGCCATGATGTGGAGACCCGCCCCGATGATGATCCGACTCGCCGTCGCAGCCCTGGCGCTCGCCGCAGCCACGCCGGCCCTGGCGACACCCTGCTCCGACGAGGTCGATACGTTGCAGCGGCGCCTCGACAGCGCCGGCGCCGCATCGGTCACCGGCTCGACGCCCCCCGGCGGCCCGACCTCGTCGAACTCGCCCAAGGCCCTGGACAAGCCTCCGGCGCTGACCAAGTCGGATGCCGACGTGAAGCCGACCGCGGCCGGTGTGAACGAGGCCAAGAAGCTGGTGGCCCAGGCACGCGAGCAGGACAAGTCCGGCGACGCCCAGGGTTGCCGCGACACCATCATGAAGGCCAAGGAGAAAGCGGGCGCGCTGCCGTAGGGAGGGCCAGTCGCCGCCCGGCGCGGGCTGACGGTTGCACGCCGCTCCTCCCCGGAGGCGTGGCGCCGGTCCGGGACGCGTGACCGGCGCAGCGTCCGCGGGAGCGGGAGGGCACCACGGTCTGCCGTTGCGCCTCGGCCGCGTGCGGTCCCGCCCCTGCGCCGGCGCACGTTCCTCCGGGTCGCCGCCGTATCGGCTCCCCGGCGTAGCCCTCGAGCCCTGTCCCGTCGGTCGTTGGGGGACCGGCAGACCGTCAGTAGGCGTTCTCGGTCTTCAGCAGCGCGAAGGGCGTGGTCAGCAGGATCTGCAGGTCCAACAGCACCGACCAGTTCTCGATGTAGTACAGATCGTGCTCGACTCGGCGCTGGAGCTTCTCCGAGGTGTCGGTCTCGCCGCGCCATCCGTTCACCTGCGCCCAGCCGGTGATGCCCGGCTTGACCTTGTGGCGGGCGAAGTAGCCGTCCACCACCTGGTCGTACAGCGTGTTGGCGGCCTTGGCCTGGAGTGCGTGGGGGCGCGGACCGACGAGCGAGAGATCGCCCTTCAACACGTTGAACAGCTGCGGCAGCTCGTCGAGCGAGGTCTTGCGGATGAAGCGGCCCACCGGCGTCACCCGCGGATCGCCGCGGGTGACCATCCTGGCGGCCCCGGCATCGCACTGGTCGACGTACATCGACCGGAACTTGTAGACCTCGATCAGCTCGTTGTTGAAGCCGTGGCGCTTCTGCCGGAACAGGATCGGCCCCCGCGACGTGAGGCGCACCGCCAGGGCGATGGCCACCATGAGCGGCGAGAGGGTGACCAGCATCGTCAGACCGACGCAGCGGTCGAACAGCGCCTTCACCACCACGTCCCAGTCGGCGATCGGCTTGTCGAAGACGTCGAGCACCGGCACCGAGCCGAGATAGGAGTAGCTGCGCGGGCGCAGCCGCAGCTTGGCGGCATGGGCGGAGAGCCGGATGTCGATCGGCAGCACCCACAGCTTGGCCAGCATCTGAAGGATGCGTGCCTCGGCGGTGATCGGGATCGTGAAGACGATCAGGTCCAGCCGGGCGTGCCGGGCATAGGCCACGAGGTCCTCGACGTTGCCGAGCTTCGGGTGGCCCGCCACCACGTCGGAGGAGCGGTCAGTGTTGCGGTCGTCGAACACGCCGACGATGCGGATGCCGCTCTCGCTCTGCGTCTCCAGGGCGGCGATGAGGTCCTCGGCGGGCTTACCGCCCCCCACGATGGCCGTGCGCCGGTCGAAGCGGCCGGCCCGGGTCTGCACGTCGATGACCTGGAAGAGGGCGAAGCGCCCGGCCAGGAGCACGGCGAGACCAGTCCCGAAGAAGGTGGCGAGCCACAGGCGGGAGTAGTGGTCGGCGACCTTGGCGAGGACCAGCCCGGCGGCGACCATGAGGAAGGTCATCGACCACGCGGCGATCAGCCGGAGCGCCGTCTTGAAGAAGGCGCGGAACGCGCCGATCCGGTACCCGCCGGCGGCCTGGATGAGCGCCACCGTGGTGAGGGTGATCAGCGCGATGGCGCCCGCATAGGTCAGCCCGAAGGGCACACGCCCGCGCAGCATCAACACGTGGAGGAGGGAGCCCAGGCTGAAGATCAGGGCGCATTCCAGCGCCCGCACCAGTCCGGCCACCACCACCGGGGAGATCGCCGCCGGCCTGGCCACCGCCGTCTCGGCGAGGGGCACCGAATCCGGCCGGACGGCGGCCAGCCGGGCTTCGGACGGCCCCGCCGCCTCCAGGAGATCGCGGATATCGAACGCGCTCATCGATCGGCCCCTCCCACCCCCTGTCGGCGGCTTCCTCAACCGCAGCGTCGCACGGGGCGTTGTCGGAAGACTTAAGGGCGAGCACCCCGCGACGAATTTCGTCGCCGCAGCGGCCTGCCCCTCCCCACGGTCACGCGACGGCGCTCAGGCCGTCCGCGCCCCGGCGATGGTGTGCGGGGCTGCGTTGCGCCGGGCGTTCCTGGCCTGGAAGGCCGCGGTGTAGCCGGCGATCACTTCGCTCCCCATGCGCTCCAACGAGAAGCGCTGCCGGATCGAGTCGCTGAGGGCGCGCACCCGGGTCGCGCAGACCTCCGGCGCATCGTCGAGCACCCGCCGGATACCCGCAGCCAGGGCCTCGGAATCCCGGGCCGGGACGAGGTCGCCCGCGGCCTGGCCGAAGATCTCTGGGATGCCCCCGACCCGCGTGGCGACGAGCGGTTGCGCCGCAGCCGCAGCCTCCAGCACGACGTAGGGGAGGGACTCGGCAAGGGACGGCACCACCAGGATCCGGCCGCGCGCGAGGACCGCCCGGATCGCCTGCGGCGGCTCGAACGCCACCGCGTGTGTGAGCCCCAGGCGTTCCACGGTCTGGCGCAGGATCTCCGCGTCCGGTCCCGAGCCGACCATCAGCAGGCGCAGCGCCCGACCCTCGGCGCGCAGCCGGACCAGGGCGTCGAGCAGGTAGGGCAGGCCCTTCGCCTCCCGCAACTCGCCGACATACAGGAGGTCGAAGGGATCCTCGACGCGCTCCACCGGGGCGAATTCCGCCTCCGCGATCCCGTTATGGACGATGCGCGTCACCCGCTCCGGGCCGCCCACGAACGCCCGGTGGCGGCCGGCGACGTACTCGCTCTCGAAGAGGAACGCGTCGGTCCGGCGGGCGAGAACGGCCTCGGCGCCCATGTAGAGGCGATGGAGCGGCGTGCCGGGCCGGTAGTTGTAACTGCCGCCGTGCGGCGTGTAGGCGCGGATGGCGGAAGCCGCGGCGCTGAGCCGCGCGTAGGCGCCGCCCTTTGCGCCGTGCCCGTGGAGGACCTGCGCGCCGACCATCTCGGCGCGCTTGCCGACGGCGCGCAGGCACGTCCAGTCGGAGGGATGCGGGTTGCGCCGCATCGGGATGCGGACGAGGCCGAGTTCGAGGCAGGGCATCAGTTCGGTCAGCGCCCGCTCGCCGCGCTCGCCGCCGGTGGTGGAATCGCAGACGATGCCGACGGCATGTCCCGCTGTCGCCTGGAGACGCGCCAGATCCACCACGTGCCGGAACAACCCACCCACGGGGGCGCGAAAGACGTGCAGGATCCGGTAACGCTGAACGCTGCCTGCTTCGCTCGACTTCGCAATCACGGTATCCCTCCCGGGAAAATCAATCCCGGAGGTTTTGGCGTTGCGATCGTCTTTGGGAACTTAATTCCAGCCGGGCCGACCCGGGCTTTTGTTCAAGAGGGTAACCGGACCTCTACGACCGCATCATCAATTCACGTCGCCGACAGACCGTTGAGGCTGGCCCAGATCGTCCCGTAATGGCAGGCGGTCGCGACCAGCACGAAACCGTGCCAGATCGCGTTCTGGAACGGCAGCGACCGCCAGACGTGGAACACCACACCGACCGAGTAGAGCGCGCCGCCGATCGCCAGGAGCCAGAGCGCCGTCGGCTGAAGGATCGCGATCACCGACTCGTAGGCGAAGAGCCCGCTCCACCCGAGCATGAGGTACAGGGCGATCGAGAGGCGGTCGAAGCGGCCGGGCAGGAACAGCTTCACGGCGATCCCCACCAGCGCGACGATCCAGATCACCGCCAGCAGGGCATAGGCCCGGCTCCCGGAACCGACGAGGGCGACGAGCGGCGTGTAGGTGCCGGCGATCATCAGATAGATCAGGGCGTGGTCGGCCCGGCGCAGGAGCCATTTGCGCGGGCTCACCGGATGCAAATTGTAGAGGGCGGAGACGCCCAGCATCAGGACCAGGGCCGTGGCGTAGACCACGATGGCGGTCCGCTCGCCGAAGCCGAGATGCGCCGTCGCCGCCGTAGCCACCAGTGCCACCGCGCCGGCGAAGCCGAGGACGACCCCAAGGCCGTGGACGACGCCGTCCGCGACGATCTCCCGGGGCGTGTAGTGCCAGGTCAGGGTAAGCGGTCGACCATCCTCAGCGAGAGACATCTTGAAGCCTCCTGCAACCCGTGCAGCTTAAAGCTTGAGAGGTCTTGATCGTTCCCCGCGCTGAATGCTGAGCCGAGTTATCCCGAAGTTTCTGGAGGCCTGTGGACAGTGTCTCGCGCTGCAGCCATCACGGTGCGGCGCGGGAAAGCGTAGACGCCCCGGCCGGCCAGTCCTTCGAAGCCAAGCGGAACTGCCGCGGCGATGGGCCGTACGCGTCCGGTGCCGCGGCTGAGACGGGCGTTTACGGTGGCCATCGTCAGCAAAGCCATCGCCAGCACCTGATGGGCCAGGGCGGCCCAGAGGGGCACGCCGAGCAGCAGCGTCGCGATGCCGAGCGAGGCCTGGAGGAGGGCCAGCCCGGCGATACCGGCTGCCCGTCCCGCCGCGGCGGGCGATCCGGATAACCGCGCATCGACTGCGTGCAGGAGCGCAAGTGCGATGACCAGATAGGCGATCATCCGGTGGTTGAACTGGACGAGGGCATGATTGTCCGCGAAGTTCTCGATCCACGGGCGAATGGCGAAGAGCGTGTCGGCCGACGGCACGAGGGCGCCGTCCATGGTCGGCCACGTGTTGTAGACGAGGCCGGCATGCGAGCCGGCCACGAGACCGCCGAGGAAGATCTGCGCGAGGATCGCGAGGGGCAGGAGTGCCGCGGTGGCCCGCAGCCGCCCCGGTGCTGGCGCCGAGACGTCGCCGCGCTCGCCTGCCGCCAGCCAGATGAGGCCGGCCAGGATCAGGCTCGCGGTGGTCAGGTGCAGAGCGAGCTTGATCGGCGCCACGGCGGTCATGCCGGGCTGGAGGCCGGACGCCACCATGATCCAGCCGATGGCGCCCTGGAGTCCGCCGAGGGCGCCGAGCCCGAGGAGGCCGAGGCCCAGGCGGCGGCTGATCCGCCCCTGCCACCAGAACACGAGGAGCGGCACGAAGAACACGAGGCCGATGAGCCGGCCGAGGAGGCGGTGTCCCCATTCCCAGCCGTACAGGACCTTGAAGGCGGAGAGGCCCATGCCCTGGTTCAGGATGGCGTATTGCGGCGTGTCCTTGTACTTGGCGAACTCGGCCGCCCAGTCGGCGTCCGAGAGCGGGGGCAGGGCGCCGGTGACCGGACGCCACTCGGTGATCGACAGGCCGGACCCGGTGAGCCGCGTGGCACCGCCGACCGCCACCATGGCGACCACCAGCGCCGCGACCACGTAGAGCCACGTCCGCACCCCCGACCGCCGGTCGCCCGCCACCATGCCGATCCCTTCCGTCGAGGCCGGGTTCCCCGGCGACTGCGCCCGGGTTAGGGGAAGCCGGCCGCGCCAGCAACGTCGGCGGCGCCGCAGCCCGCGGCAGACCGCGCGTTGCCAACCGTGCCCCGGGACGCTAGCCCTCCGCCGTCAGCACGGCCGCGCCGGTCGCGGAGCCTCGGGACTGTCATGCGCCGACGCACCCGCACCTTGATCGGCACCCTCGCGATCCTGGCTTTCGTGTGCGTCTACGGGCCGCTCGCCATGACGCTGGCCGACAGCCGCATCTCCGAAACGCCCGCGGCCGTGCAGGCCGTGCTCTACTCGATCCTCGGGATCGTCTGGATCTTCCCGCTGATGCCGGTGATTCGCTGGATGGAACGGCCCGATCCCTGAGGCAGACCCTCGATTTCGCCGCACTCGGGCGCCACAAGCCTGCGGGCCCGCCGCCGAGACCGAGCCTCCGTGTATCCTTCGTTCATGCGCCTGACGCTCCTCCCCGCCCTCGTGCTGCTGGCCCCGCTGCCGGCCCTGGCGCAGGGGACGCCGCGGTCCATCGGCGAGTGCGAGCGGTTGAAGAACGACCTCGCGTACAATCAGTGCCTCGCGATGTTCGGCCCCGCGGCCAAGAACGTGGCGGGCGGCTACGCGTCGGCTGACATCGCCGCGATGCCTCCGGCCGCCATGGCGGAGCCGATCCCGCAGGTCGAGGAGACCGCCGAGGCCGGCCCGAGCCATCGGCGGCGCTACCGCTCCGGCCGCGGCCGGCAATACGCGTCCTTCTCCACCGGCTACCGGCACCGGCGCCGCCGCTGAGCCGATACGCGTCGGCGGGCCAACGCTTAATCGGCTTCGGTGCATGTGAGCCCGCAGGCTACCGCCCTGAAACCGGCGGCCGGATTTGCGAAACCCGCTTAGGGCGGGAGCGGCTCAGGCGACGTTGAGGCGCCGGCCGCGGTTCCAGGCCAGGAACGGCACCCCAGAGAGCAGGCCCGCCAAAGCCGCGCGCGACTGGTGGCATCCGTTCACCGAGACCCGCGGCAGCGCGTGCAGATGCGCGCCATGCTCGGCGAAGAGGTGACCGGGCCGCGTCGTCACCGCGGTGGCGAAGTTCATGTCCCGCGCCAGAGCGAATTCCCGTGGCCCCGCAGAGCCGGGATCGCCCACCGGATACGACAGGTGGCGCACCTGCCGACCGAGTTCAGCCTCGATCCGCGCCCGGCCGTCGGCGATCTCGCGCGCGGCCACCGCAGCGTGGTGCTTGGCGAGCATCGGATGGCTCACCGTGTGGGCGCCCAGGGTGATCGCGGGATCGCCGGCGAGATCGCGCAGTTCGGCCCAGGACAGGCACAGCTCGGAGGCGACTTCCCCGGGTTCGATGCCGGCCTGACGGCAGAGGTCGGCGATCCGGTCCAGGAGGTCCGCCTCGCCGCCGCCGCGCAGGTCGCGGTAGACCGCCTCGAACGCGAGCGCCTTCTCCTGCGGGCTGCGGGCCGGCAGGTCGAGGCTGCGGGACCCGATGGCGATCCGAACCCGGTCGAGCCGCGCGATGGCGCGTTCGAGCTCGATCCACCAGAGCCGGCCGCGCTGATCCGCGAAGGCGCTGGTCACGAACAGCGTCCAGGGCGCGCCGTGGCGGGCCAGCACCGGCCGCGCATGCTCGACGTTGTCGCGGTAGCCGTCGTCGAAGGTCAGGACCGCGAAGGGCGGCCCGTAATCCGGCTTGGCGAGGCGCTCCGGCACCGCGTCGAGGCCGATCACCTCGAAGCCGCGGGCATCGAGCTCGCGCAGGGTCAGGTCGAGGAAGTCCGGGGTGATGCCGAGCAGCCGGTTCGGCGCGAAGGCCGCGACCGGGCCGGGGCTGACATGGTGGAAGGTCAGGATCACGCCGAGGCCCCGCGCCGCCGGGGCCAGCCACCGGTCGGCGCCGACGGCCTGGATCGCGCGGAATCCGGACGCGAAGACCCGGTGCTTGGTGCGCGACGACAGCATAGTCCTGAACCGATCGGGGCGCCCGGCCCGGAGGCACAAAGCCTGGTCGCCGTGCGGTAAACAAACCGCGAATGTCCGGTCGCAATGCGGTCGTTTCGGAAGGATGCATTAGCCAAGGCAGCGATTTGCCGGGACTTACCGCAGTCGACGGGCGTTTTCGCCTGACAAAGTGACGGGCCATTCAGTCGGCAAGACCCAGGCTGGATGCTCGACAGCGGATCTCGCGCGGTCCAGGGGAGAGTTCGGCGTCATGGCGCTCGGTGTCCACGTAGCGGGAACAGGCATGCTCGAGGCGCGGGCGGGCGGCGTGGTGGTGGCGGAGTTGATCTCCGACCTGCAGGCCGCCGAGGCGCTGTGGCGGCGGCTCGAAGCCGATCCGGCAGTCCTCCAGACGCCCTACCAGCGCTTCGACTGGATCGCCGCCTATCTCCGTTCGACCGGTCAGCTCGACGCCGCGCGGGTCGCGGTGCTGCGGGACGCCGAGGGGCGGGTGCGCCTGCTCCTGCCGCTCACGGTGCAGCGCGCGTACGGGCTGCGCGTCGCCCGGACGGTGGGCGATACGCACGCGAACTACCACATGCCGCTGTTCGCCACCCGCGACGCGGCGGCGATCCCGCCCGGCGACATCGTGGCGGCCCTGGTCCAGGCCGGACGAGCGGCCGGCATCGACCTCTACGCGCTGCAGCACCAGCCCCGGATGTGGGAGGGTGCGGCCAATCCCCTGGCGGCGACCGGCGAGCCCGAGGCGAGCGACGGCTACGGGCTGATGCTCGGTCCGGATCCGGACTCGACGGTGCGGCGGGTCTTCAGCGCCGACGCGCGCAAGAAGCTGCGCTCGAAGGAGAAGCGCCTGATCGAGGCGAAGGGCGCTGTCGCGTATCGCCGCGCCGGGACCCCCGAGGAGGTGGCGGCGTTCCTCGCCGCGTTCTACGCGCAGAAGGCGGCGCGCTTCGCCGGGATGGGGATCGCCGATCCCTACGCCGACCCGTCGATCCGCGCCTTCCTGACGGCCTCGGCCTCGGGACCGAACCCCGCTCTCGAGATCTACGCCCTCTGCCTCGCCGAGAGCGGCCGCGTGCTGGCGACCTTCTGCGGGGCCGTGAGCGAGAGCCGCTTCAGCGGGATGATGACCGCCTTCGATGCCGACCCCGAGATTTCCCGGTTCAGCCCGGGCGACCTGCTGCTGCAGCACCTCGTCCACGATCAGACGGCGCGGGGACGCCGGGGCTTCGATCTCGGCGTCGGCGAGGCGCGCTACAAGGCCAGCATCTGCGACGAGACCATCGGCCTCGTCGAGACCCTGGTGCCCGTGAGCCTCCGGGGCAGGACCTATGGCGCGCTGCGGCAGGGCCTCACCCGCACCAAGCGGCGGATCAAGCGGGACCCGCGGCTGTTCGCTGCCCTGCAGCGGCTGAGGAAGCTGCGGCGCTCCTGACCTCTCAGGCGGCGTTCAGGCGCAAGGCGCCGGCGGAGTCGGCGACCGCCTCGGCCGCCGCCGCCGGACGGTCCTGAGCCACCAGGATCTGGCCGGCCCCGGCCTCGTCGGCGGTGGCGTAGAGGTCGGTGAGCGCCGGATCCTCCGCCGCGGCGTTGGAGACGATGACGACGCTGTCCATGTAGCCGGCGGTGAGTTCAAGCAGCGCGATGGCGCCGGGAACCGCGTGGATCCGGCAGACGACCCAGTCGTAGGCCTCGGCCATGGCCTCGAAGGTCAGCGCCAGAGCGTCCGGCTCGTCGAACAGCACCGTAGCGGCGTGCTGCCCGGCGGCGATGCGGTGCAGGCTGCTGTCGCCGAGCGGCTGGATCGCGTCGAGGAAGGCGGCCTTCCCGGCCACTAGGTCCGTGAAGCCGAGGTCCTGGATCTGGTCGGCCGGGGCGTTGAGCTCGACCACGACGAGGCTGCCGGCGACGCCGAGCGCACGGGTGAGCGCTTCCGGGAAAGCCGGCGCGCCGGGCGTATCCTGGGTCTCGACGATCAGGACGCGGCGGCCCGAGGGCGCATCCTCGGCCCGGGGTGCGGAGGTGATCCGCGCAACCAGCGGCGCGAGGTCGAACGCCTCGGCGACCTCCGCCGCGGCGGTCGACGCCGCCTCAGCGGCAGTCGCCTCGGAGGCGTCGGACCAGCGTCCCGGCGGCATCGCCTCCGGGAAGGCGAAGACCGGCCGCTCGACGATCGGCTCCCGGCGCTGACGATCCTCCGCGGGGTCGAAGCCGCCGGACCGCTGGCCCCCGGTGCGGGCGCCCTCGGCCAGCAGGGCGCGGGCGATGACCGCGCCGGCCGTGAGCAGCAGCGTCAGCAGGGTCGCGAAGGTGACGATCGGCAGCTTCTTCGGGAAGGAGGGCACCTCGGGGGTGACCGCGCGGGAGACGACGCGGGCATCGGCCGGGGTCGCGCTCTCGCCGTCGCGGGCGGATGCCTCGCGATAGCGGGAGAGGTAGGATTCGAGCTGCTCGCGCTGAACCTTCGCCTCACGCTCCAGAGCCCGGAGCTGAACCTCGCTGGCATTGCCCTTCACGACCACGTCCTGCTGGCCGTCGACAGCGGCCTGGAGGCTCTCGACGCGGGCGGCGGCGATCTTGGCATCGTTGTCCATGGTGCGGACGACGCGCTCGGCCGAGGCCTTGATCTGCGCGTCGAGGTCCTCGAGCTGCGCGTTCAGCTCCTTGATCCGCGGATGGGCCGACAGCAGCGTGCGGGATTCCAAGGCGAGCTGGGCCCGCACGGCGATCCGGTTCTCGACGATGCGCCGGATGACCTCGTTGTTGGCGACGTCGGGGATCTCGAAGGCGCGCCCGTCCTTGATCAGGTCCTTGATGGCCTTCACCTTGCCGGTGAGATCCGCCTTCAGGATCCGGGCCGAGGACAGCTGCGTCGACAATTCGCCGAGCTGCTGGGCGGTGATCGGCCGGCCGTTCGCGCCGGAGCTGCCCACGAGGCCGTTCTTGGCGCGGAACGCCTCGACCTTCGCCTCAGCCTCGGCGACGCGCTTGCGCAGGCTGTCGATATTGCTGCCGAGCCACGTCGAGGCGTAGCGCGCCGTGTCGACCTTGTCGGCCTCAAGCGAGGCAATGTAGAGTTGCGCGATGGTGTTGGCGGCCTCGGCGGCGAGCACCGGGTCCTTCGCGCGGAATTCGATGGTCAGGATCCGCGACTTGCCCGCCGGATAGACCAGCAGGTGTTCGAAATAGGCGTCGAGCACCCGGTCCTCGGCCGGGCGGTCGAGGGGATTGGCGCCGAGGCCGAGCATCATCAGGACGCGCTGCACCGGCCCGATGCTGCCGGCGCCGGGATCGAACTCCGCGTTGCCGACGAGCTTGAGCCGGCGGATCGCCTCCCGGGCGAGGTCGCGCGACATCACCACCTGGACCTGGCTCGCCACCGCCTGCTCGTCGATCGGCGTCAGCTGATCGGTGCGCTCTTGTGCGGTCCGCGCGAAGGCCGCGTCGCGGCTCTCGAGGATCAGCTTCGACTCGCCGGTGTAGCGCGGGCTCACCACGTTGACGAAGACGCTCGCCCCCAGGGCGACCACCAGGGTCGGGCCGACGATCCAGCCGAGCGAGCGGCGCAGGACGCGCGGGACCTGGGCGAGGCCGAGGCCGTCCTGTGCGGCGGGCTGCAGCCCGGGTTCGTCGTGGGTCGAGCGTTGATGGATTCGGGACATGCGGACGCTCTAGCGGCGAAGTCAGACCCGGCAGCCGTGAATGCTGCCGCGACGCCATTAGTGGATGTTAAGGTTGCTCAACAGTTAAAGCCGCTGACGGCGAACAAAACCCGCTCCAGCGGCGGCCGTGATCAAGGTTCGTTAACCTTAACGCCCTAATCCCTGCCGCTACCGCATCCATGATGGCGATGGTGATGAACCGGCGCGCTCTTCTCCTCACACTCGGCTCCACCCTCGCTCTGGGCGGCTGCCTCCGCCCGACCTTCCGGACCGATGAGCTCGACGCCACCGGCACGGGGTCGATCGCCGCGCGCTACACGCTCGCGGCGGGCGACAAGCTGCGGGTGATCGTCTTCGGCCAGGACAACCTGTCGAATATTTATGCGGTCGATGGGGCCGGCCGGATCGCGATGCCGTTGATCGGCACCGTCCAGGTCGGCGGCCAGACCACGGGCCAGGCGGCCCGGTCGGTCGAAGCCAAGCTCGCCTCCGGCTTCGTGCGCGAGCCGCACGTGACCGTGGAGGTCGACGCCTACCGGCCCTTCTACATCCTCGGGGAGGTGACCACCTCGGGCCAATATCCGTTCGTGAACGGCATGACGGTCGAGACGGCGGTGGCGATCGCGGCCGGCTTCGGACCCCGCGCCGCCCGCGACTACGCCATCCTGACCCGGGACACCGGGGGCAACATGGTGTCGGGGATCGTGCCGATGACCTACGCGGTCCGTCCGGGCGACACGATCGTCGTCAAGGAGAGGTTCTTCTGAGAGCCGGTCGGCGTATCGCGGGATCCCGGCGGCACGTCGCCTCACGAGGCGGTCGGCTCAGTCCCGACATGACTGCACGCCTGCATCGAGCATCCCAGCTCGTTCTTATCGATCTGTTGAAACACGCCGTTCGGCCGTGGCCCAAGACTGAACTTTGCACTTTGCTCAGATCAGTCTGAGCTGCGCGAAGAGTGCCACGATCGTGACCGAGCGACCTGAGCGGTGTTCGGGAGCCTGACCGCGGAACCGCTGACTGCGCAACGGCGCCACGCGGCCGGCTCCGGACTGCACGCAGTCACCTACGGATCACCACACCTATGCAGTCCCGGTCAGCCGCGCCTGGCGGATCGCGTCGAACGACCTGCGATCACTGCCCGCCCTGCCACGGGTTGATCACCCGCATCGCGGTCTTCTCCGTGGGGATCGGCGTCGCCACCGGCGGGGCAGCCGTGCCGGCGCGCGCCAGCATCCGACGCGCCTCGTGGGTGGGCGCCATGCCCACCGGCGTGAACAGACCGGCGAGGACCTTGCGGGTGCCCTTGCTCACGAAGCGCGACGTCTGGACCGGCTCGAAGTCCCGGAGCGCATGGCGCTTCTCGGGATCGCCGGTGAACACCTTGGCCCCGGAGTTCAGCACGACGATGTCGCCCGGTCGCAGCGTCTCATCCTTCAGCAGCGCCGCGGATGCCCCCGCCTTCATGTCGATCGAGACCTGACGCGCGCTGACCTCAGGCTCCTTCGCGTGGATCTTGATCGGAAGCGCGGCGTAGCGGGTCTGGAAGCGTCGGCGCGCAAATCCGAGGCGCGCGGTCGAGCGGCGGTCATAGCCGCGGGTCTCGCCGGCGGGCGCCGCGGCCGGGGCGGCCTGCTGCACGGCCGGCCGGGCGCCGAACAGCATCTCGAGGAATCCCAACTCGGCCGCCTGAGCGGAGACGGCAGTTCCGGCCACAAGCACGCCGGCGATGAGCGCCAGCGTTCCGCCCGTGCGAAATTTCATCTCGTCCTCCGGAACCGACGCCCGTCACGAGCACCCGTCCTTCAACTGCAGGTCGTGCGTTCGGTTCCGGCCAAGCCTCGCTCGACAGCGAAACTCGGGATCAACAGAAAAAGAAGAGGCTTTTGGACAGATCAGCCCAAGGATAACGGCTGAAGCCAGACAGCGGCAACTCAGCCGTCCGCGCGGCTCAGCCCGGAGCCGATTGCTCGCCCTCGCCGATGCAATCGAGGGCCCGTTCCACGGCACCGACCGCATCCAGGAGGTGTTGCACCGTGCGCTCCACCTCGAGCGCGGGGCGACCCATCGCGGCGGCGCGGCCACTCACATCCTCGAGCTGCTCCAGCAGGGCGAGGAGATCGCCGGCCACGGTCACGACTTCGCACCGGGCGAGGCGTGTGACGGGTGGGCGCGGCCGGAAGGGCAAGACGTTGGTCATCGGAGGGGAGTGTCGCCCGAAAGGCCCGGGATCCGCCAGGGGGCGCGGGCGCCGCTCAACACGAATGGCGGCCGGTATCCCGGGCAAAGCGGAGGCGTGGTGGATTTTCCGTGGCCGCCGCGCATCGGAGGCGGCGGAACGGGTTTACCGGCCACCCCCGGCCTTGACGGATCCTTCCCGGGGCTGACCATGCCGCGATAGTCCCTTCGTTCGACATCGGGCCGGTCGATACCAGTTCACCAGCCGATTCGGCAGCCGCCAGGATTCGACATGCGATTAACCCTCCTCGCCCTGTCCGCGCTGACGATCGGCGGTCTGTGCGCCTGCGCCACCGACGGCCCGGACTCGCGCAGCGGGCTCGCCGACAGCTTCAACCTCGACAACTATCGGGCCTCCAGCAACACGAACGGCACGCAGAGCCGCCGGGACGTGAACCGCGCCTACACCCAGCCGACCCTTCCGACGATCGGCAACCGCGGGATGTGAGCCGGCGTCTGGGGTCGGATCAGCGCTTCGCGATCGCGTCAGCGAAGGCGGTGATCCGGTTCCGGGCGTAGACGGGCAGGCCGGCGCTGATCGAGCTGCCGGTGTTGAAGCTGGAATTGCCCATCAGCACCTGCGCGGGCAGGAGGTTCTTCAGCACCGGGACCCGCGCATACTCGGCCTTGCGGTCGAGGACGTCGCCCTTGATCGCCAGCGCCATGTAGGCGGTGACCACGGTCTTGGTCGGGTCGTTCGGCAGGGGCTGGAACACCGCCAGGAACTTGCCGAAGCGCAGGATCTGGTTGACCCAGAAGATCGTCTGCTCGAGGCCGCCGGTGACCGGCGTATCGATCCGGGTCAGCGCCCGCAGCGGCCCATTCTGATCCGGACCGAGCACCCGCAGCTCGCTCTGGAACGAGACGTACTCGGCGATCTTCTTGGCCGAGCCTTCCTCCAGCTTGTTGGCGAGCTTCACGCCAAGCGGCAGCTTGCCCTCCAGATCGTAGCGCGACTCGATGCAGGCGCCCGCACCCTCGCACCAGGGGCGGTCGGGCCGCTTGGCGAAGGCAGCGGCCGGATCCTTGTTGGGGGTCACGTCGGCGACCGAGACGGCTCGGTGCTTGATCGCCGGATCCATCTTCTGGACGAAGGCGAGGTTGGCGAAGGACGCCGGGTCGATCGCCTCCGGGGGCCGGGGCACGACGAACCGGCCCTCGGCCACGTAGATCTTCAGGGTCTCGTGCCGGGGCTTGGTGACGCCGTTCACCGTCACCGTGTAGTCCGGCTCCTTGTAGCCCGGGTAGGGCGCGAGCGCCGCCGCCTCGGCCGGCCGCGCCTTCTGCCAATCGAGATACGGGATCAGGCCGTTCTCCGGCGCCGACGGCTTGTCGCGGTGATCCGTGAACAGGATCTGGCCGGCCTTGATCGTCGCCGGATCGACGGCCGAGATCGCCGGAACCTCCTTGATCCGCTCCACATCCGGCGATGGCGCCGGCATCGCCGCCGGCGTCTGTGCGCAGAGCGGCGTGACGGCCGTCAGGGCGAGGGCGAAGGCGGCAGGAAACTGCTGGCGCAACGGGCGTCTCATCTCTCGGGCAAGGTCTTCGGGTGAGGCTCTCGGGCGGGGCTCTCGGGAGGAGCGCCCGGAAACGGCGGTCAGAAACCCGGATCCTCGCCGAACAGGTAGTCCGGATCGCGGCGGCGCGGTCGGCGGACGCCGTCATCCCCGAACGGCGAGCGCGCGTCCTGGCCCGGCCAAGCTCTGTAGGCATCCTGGCCGTCCGGAGCCAGATCCCCCTGCGCACGGCGGCTGCGCGGCGGCGGACGTTCGGCGAAGGGATCGAGCAGGTCGGGCCGCGGGCGCTCGCCGGTCATGTTGCCGTCGTAGTCGCCCGCGACGCTGGCGCCGTCCTCCGCCCCGGAGAGATCGCCGTCCTCGGCGTCGGGGCGCATGGCGTACAGCGTCTCGCGCGGTACCAGGCGGTATTGCGTGTCGGCCATGCGCCCGTCGCCGCTGGTGCGGAAATGCTCCAGGATGCCGCCGCCCGCGACCCGCACGCCGCTGCGCGGGTCGACGGCCAGGTCGGCGATGAACGGGCGCGCCTCGGGGGAGGGGCCCCGCAGCGGCGTCTTCGGCACGCCGTTCGCCCAGGCCGCCTGCAGGATCGCGGCGGCGATGGGGACGGAGACGTGGCCGCCGGTCTGTCCGCGGCCGAGGGTCTTGCGGCTGCCGTCGGCGTTGTCGTAGCCGACCCACACCACCACGGTGATCTCGTTGGTGAGTCCGGCGAACCAGGCGTCGTTCTCGTTCTCCGACGTCCCTGTCTTGCCGGCCACGTAGGCCGAGACCTTCGACAAAGCGGCCGCGGTCCCGTGCTGGGTCACGCCCTGGAGCATGGTCTTCAGCTGGTAGAACGCGATCCGATCGGCCGATCCGATCCGGGCGGGCTCGCGGGCGGCGTGGGTGTAGAGCGGCTTGCCGTCCCGCTCCACGGATTCGAGGGCGTAGGGCGCGGGCCGCGCGCCCTCGTTGGCCACCGCGGCGTAGAACCCCGCGAGGTCGAGCATCCGCACCGGCTGGGCGCCGAGCACGAACGGGTAGTAGGGTTCGCACTCGGCGTAGATCTGCGCCTCCAGGGCGATGTCGCAGACCCGCTTGAGGCTCGCGGGCGCCTTCGGGGCGATGCCGCCCTGAAGCAGCCGGGCCGTGACGAGGTTCTTGGAGAATTCGAGGCCGCGCCGCAGCGTCGTCGGGCCCGAGCCGCCGCCCTCGTAGTTCTTCGGCGACCACGACGCGCCGCTGCCGCCGATCGGCGGCAGCGTGACCGGCGCGTCCATCACCAGAGTATTGGGCTGGAGTCCCGCATTCAGGGCGGCGAGGTACGTGAGCGGCTTCAGCGTGGAGCCGGGCTGCCGCACGGTCTGGGTGACCCGGTTCAGCTGGCTCAGCGGGTAGGAGAACCCGCCCGCCATCGCCAGGATGCCGCCGGTCCGGTTGTCCATCACCAGGGCCGCGCCCTGGACCGCCGGCCGGACCCGGATCTGGGCCCGCAGGCCGCCCTTGCCGGAGCCGAGCTTCACCCGCACCACGTCGTAGGGCTGGAGCTTCGCCCGGGCGATGCCGGGATCGAGGCTCGCCGTACGGCCATCCGCGAGCCCGACCTTCACCCCGCCTCGGCCGGTCTCCAGCACCACCGCCATGGGCCAGCGGACATCGTACAGGACGGGCCGCGCGCTCTGCAGCGCCAGAAGCCAGGCCGGCTGCCGGGCCGGCGTCGCCGCGGCCTTCTCGGCCTTGAGGGTCTTGGCGTCCGGCTTGATCGCGTCCGCCCGCGCGCCGGTGACGCCCGGGGCCGCCTGCGCGGAGCCCTCGGGCGCCGGGGTCGCGGCCTGGATGCGGCGGACGCTGTCGGCGAGGTTGAGTTCGGGACCCGCGAAGGTCTGGCGCCCCGTGGAACGCTCGTAGTTGGCAAGGCCGTCCTGAAGCGCCTCCTCCACCGCCCGCTGCAGACCGGCGTTGATCGTCGACCGGACCGTCAGCGAGCCCGCCGTCAGGGACTCCACGCCCGCGAAGGTGCGCGCCTCCCGGTTGAGGAAATCGACCACGTAGAAGCCGGAATCCCGTCGCGACGTTTCGACGGGCTTCAGCCCGAGATCGGCCTTGATGGCGGCACTCATCTCGGCGTCCGTGATGGTGCCGTCTTCCTTGAGACGGGCCAGCACGTAGGCACGCCGCTCCCGCGCCCGGTCGGGGTACTTGTCGGGGCTGTAGAAATTCGGGCCCTTGGGCATCCCGGCGAGCAGGGCCGCCTCGGGCAGGGTGAGCTGTCCCACGGGCTTCCCGAAGTAGCTCTCCGCCGCCATCTCGATGCCGTAGGCTCCGCGACCGAGGTAGATGCCGTTGAGGTAGAGCCCGAGGATCTGCGGCTTGGTCAGGATCCGCTCCAGCCGCGACGCGACGATCATCTCGCGGATCTTGCGCTCGTAGGTGACGTCGTCGCCGACCGAGAGGTTCTTGACCACCTGCTGGGTGATGGTCGAACCGCCCGCGGGCCGCCCCGGGGACGCCAGATTGCCGATGAAGGCCCGGATCACCCCGCGCTCGTCGATGCCGTGGTGGCTCTCGAAGCGCTTGTCCTCGGCGGCGATGAAGGCCTTCTGCACGAGCGTCGGCACCGCGGTGATCGGCACCACGAGGCGACGGCCGTTCGGCTCGGCGGCCTCGGCGAAGGGCTTGCCCGCGCCGTCGAGGATCCGGGTCAGGCCGGGCAGCGCCTTGTCGCGCAGCGCCTCGGCGCTCGGCAGATCCTTGGTGGCGTTGTCGTAGAACTCGATCACCGCCCGCGCGTCGAAGGGAGAGTTCGGCGGGTTCTCGCCCTTGCAGAACTGTTTGTAGCTCGTGTTCAGCTCGTTGATGTCGAGCCCGTGCAGGATCTTCGGCGCGGCCGGCCCCGCGACGGACGACGGATCCTCCATGGCGGTCGAGATCAGCTCGTCGAGGTTGATGTCCTCGATGTCGAACGACTTGCGCATGTGGGCGCAGCCGTCGCGCAGCAGGCGCACCACCTCCGGCCCGTCCGTGGCGGGATCGAACCGCGTCCGGACCGCGTCCGGCTTGGTCGTGACCTGGCTCAGGGTGAGGGCGGTCGCGAACAGCTTGATCAGGATGGCGTTCATACGGGCCGGGTTCAGCGACGCGACGGGGCGGCCACGGACCTTCCGGGCGCGGGCCTGAACAGGGCGTGCACAACGCGGCTGTTTTAAGGAAGCGCCGAACGGCAACGCTTTTGCCGGTCCCGACGTTCGTCAGGCGCGACATTGCCCCGGGGGGAGCATGATCACCGACCTGTGGTACAAGAACGCCGTCATCTATTGCCTGTCGGTCGGCACCTTCATGGACGCCAATGGCGACGGCATCGGCGACTTCGCCGGCCTGGAGCGGCGGCTCGACTACATCCAGGGTCTCGGCGCGACGGCGATCTGGCTGATGCCGTTCCAGCCCTCGCCCAAGAAGGACGGCGGCTACGACATCGCCGACTATTACGGCGTCGATCCCGATTACGGTTCCCTCGGCGACTTCGTGGCCTTCACGCACGCCGCCAAGCAGCGCGGCCTGCGGGTGCTGATCGACCTCGTGGTCAATCACACCTCGGACCAGCATCCCTGGTTCCAGTCGGCCCGCTCGAGCCCGGATTCGCCCCACCGGGACTGGTATGTCTGGTCGCAGGAGCGGCCGAAGACCGCCGAGGAGGGGATGGTGTTCCCCGGCGTGCAGAAGACGACCTGGACCTACGATTCCAAGGCACGCGCCTGGTACTTCCACCGGTTCTTCGACTTCCAGCCGGACCTCAACACCGCCCATCCCGAGGTCCTGGCCGAGATCCTGAAGATCATGGGCTTCTGGATCCAGCTCGGCGTGTCGGGCTTCCGCATGGACGCCGCGCCGTTCGTGATCGCCGAGAAGGGCGCCGATGTCGACGGCAAGCCGCGCGAGCAATTCGACATGCTGCGCGACTTCCGCGAGTTCCTGCAATGGCGGAAGGGCGACGCCATCATCCTGGCGGAGGCCAACATCCTGCCCAAGCAGGATTTCGACTATTTCGGCGACGACGCCGACCGCATGCACATGATGTTCAACTTCCAGGTCAATCAGGCGACCTTCTACGCCCTGGCGGCGCAGGATGCGCGCCCCCTCGTGAAGGCGATCGAGCGGACCAAGCCGCGCCCACTCTCGTGCCAATGGGGCATCTTCCTGCGCAATCACGACGAGCTGGATCTCGGCCGTCTCACCGAGACGCAGCGCCAGACGGTGTTCGCGGAGTTCGGCCCCGAAAAGGGGATGCAGCTCTACGACCGGGGCATCCGGCGCCGCTTCGCCCCGATGCTGTCCGGCGACCCGCGTCGGATCCGGCTCGCCTACTCGCTGATGTTCTCGCTGCCCGGGACCCCGGTGCTGCGCTACGGCGACGAGATCGGCATGGGCGACGACCTCTCGCTGAAGGAGCGCGACTGCGCCCGCACGCCCATGCAGTGGACCGGCGAGTCCCAGGGCGGCTTCTCGAAGGCCGACCGGACCGTGATGCCGCTGATCGACCACGGGCCGTACGGCTACGCCCACGTCAACGTCGCCGACCAGCGCCACGACCGCGGGTCGCTGCTCAACTGGATGCAGAGCATGATCCGGCAGCGCAAGGAGGCACCTGAGATCGGCTGGGGCGACGTGACTGCGGTGCCGACGGGGAAGCCCTCGGTGCTGGCCCTGCGCTACGCCTGGCGCGGCAACGCGATCCTGTGCGTCCACAACCTCGCCGCCGAGCCCGTGGAGATCGGCCTCGAGTCCGGCCTGGAAGAGCCGGAGCACGACATCCTGATCGACCTGCTCACCGGCGCGCGCAGCGAGGTCGGCGCCGACGGCCGCCACTGCCTGTTCGTGGAAGGCTATGGCTACCACTGGTTCCGGGTCGGCGGCCTCGACGCTCTGCTGAAACGGACACCGGAGTGAGCCCGGCGGGTCCGCGGCTCGCCCTCGTCCGGACGGCACGCTAGGGAGACGCGACAGCGAGGCGTCGCGGAGCGAGGAGTGCCATGGCCCGGACGAAGCACTATCCCCCGGACGCGACGATCGCCGACATCCTGCCCGACCTCGCCGACGCCGAGGCGTATATCCGCCAGGTGCTGATCACGATGCGGATCTGCCAGAAGCACTACGGCGATGCCTGGGTCCGGATCGGGGTCACCGGCAAGGCGGCCGCGCCGTCCTATCGGATCGACCGGCCCGACCCGTCGGCGACCACGGACGGGGGAGCCGTCGAGGCCGGGAGAGCGCTCTTTGGCGCCTATGGCGGCCGGTCCCACGACCGGTTCACACAGGTCAACACCGCCGAGACCCGCTGGAGCAGCCGGTGCCTCGGCATGGCCGAGATGCTGAAGGTCCAGGACGGCCTGCGCCGGCCGAGGGGCGATGCCGCCTGACCGCGTCCGGCGGGGTGCCGCGCGCCGCCAACTGCGCTAGAACCGCGCCGGAGCGCCGGAGGCGGCGCAGTCAACCCGCGGAACGACATGCCAGGAACGCCCCGCGCCGGGATCATCCCGGTCACGCCCTTCCAGCAGAATTGCACCCTCATCTGGGACGACGCCACCAAGGTCGGCGCCGTGGTCGACCCGGGGGGCGACCTCGACCGGATCGAGGCGGCGATCCGCGAGCAGGGCGTTCAGGTGGAGAAGATCCTGCTGACCCACGGCCACGTCGACCACGCCGCCGGCGCCGACGAGTTGCGCGAGCGCCTCGGCGTCCCGATCGAGGGCCCGCACCGCGCCGACCAGTTCCTGCTCGACTCGCTGCCCGAGACCGCCGCCAATTACGGGCTCGGCGAGGCCCGGGCCGTCACCCCCGACCGCTGGCTCGACGAGGGCGACGGCGTGACGGTCGGCGGCCTGGGCTTCGACATCCTCCACTGCCCCGGCCACTCGCCGGGCAGCGTGGTGTTCGTGAGCCGGGACGCGCGCTTCGCTCTGGTCGGCGACGTGGTATTCAAGGGCTCGGTGGGCCGCACCGACCTGCCCGGCGGCAACCACGACCAGCTGATCCGGGCCATCAAGGAGAAGGTCCTCCCGCTCGGCGACGACATCGCCTTCATCCCGGGCCACGGCCCGACCAGCACGCTCGGCGAGGAGCGTGTCTCGAACCCGTTCCTCCAGGACTGACGCCATGGACAAGCGCCGCATCGGCCGCTCCGACCTCACCGTCGCGCCCTTCTGTCTGGGCGGCAACGTCTTCGGCTGGACCGCCGACGAGGCGACCTCCTTCGCGATCCTCGACCGCTTCGTGGAGAGCGGTTTCGACTTCGTCGACACCGCCGACGTCTACTCGCGCTGGGCGCCGGGTCATGTGGGCGGCGAATCCGAGTCGGTGATCGGGCGCTGGCTCGCCGCGCGTCCCGGCGCCCGGGAGACGCTGGTGCTCGCCACCAAGGTCGGCATGGATCTGGGCGAGGCCGGCAAGGGCCTGTCGGCGCAGCATATCGAGCGCGCCTGCGAGGCCTCGCTCCGGCGGCTCCGGACCGACCGGATCGATCTCTATCAGTCGCATGTCGACGATACGGAGGTTCCGCTGGAGGAGACGCTGCGCGCCTACGAGCGGCTGATCGCGGCCGGGAAGGTGCGGGTCATCGGGGCCTCGAATTACGGCGCGCCGCGGCTCGCCGAAGCGCTCAGGGTCTCGGCGTCGGCGGGGCTGCCGCGTTACGAGTGCCTGCAGCCGGATTACAGCCTCGCCGAGCGCGGCTACGAGGAGGCGCTGGAGCCGCTGTGCCGGGCCGAGCAGATCGGGGTGATCGGCTACTTCTCGCTGGCGGCCGGGTTCCTCACCGGCAAGTACCGATCCGCCGGGGACGCCGCGGGCCGCGCGCGGGAGAACCGGGTCGCCAAATACCTGACGCCGCGCGGCCTCGCACTCCTCGACGTCCTGGACGCGGTCGCCCGGGAACACGGGGCGCGCCCCGCGCAGGTGGCCCTTGCCTGGATCATCGCCCGCCCCGGCGTGACCGCGCCGATCGCCAGCGCGACCTCGGTGACGCAGCTCGATGAGCTCCTCGGGGGCGCCCGCCTCAGCCTCCCGGCGGACGCGATCGCCCGTCTGGACGCCGCCAGCGCGGGCGGCATCCAGGGCTAACGCCGCGTTAATCCGCCGGCGTCAGAAAGACGGGGGTTCGGTCCCGCCGCGAACCCGTAAAATCGTGCAATCTCAACGCGGAATCCCTATATCGGGTGGACCAAGCAAGAGCGCAGGCGTGGACGCCCGACGGCGCGAGTCCCTCCGTCGCGTAATGGCCCGCCCGCCCGAGGAACCCTATGGCCGACACCCCACAAACCGAGCCCGCCGAATACGGCGCGGAATCGATCCGCGTGCTGAAGGGTCTCGACGCGGTGCGCAAGCGCCCCGGCATGTATATCGGCGACACCGACGACGGTTCGGGCCTGCACCACATGGTCTACGAGGTGGTGGACAACGCCATCGACGAGGCCTTGGCCGGACACGCCGACCTCGTCACCGTCCAGCTCAACGCCGACGGATCGGTCACCGTCTCCGACAACGGCCGCGGCATCCCCACCGACATCCACAGGGAGGAGGGGGTCTCGGCGGCCGAGGTCATCATGACCCAGCTGCACGCGGGCGGTAAGTTCGACCAGAACTCCTACAAGGTCTCCGGCGGCCTGCACGGCGTCGGCGTCTCCGTGGTGAACGCCCTGTCGTCCTGGCTGCGCCTGCGGATCTGGCGCAACGACCAGGAGCACGCGATGGAATTCCGCCATGGCGATGCCGTGGCGCCGCTGAAGATCGTCGGCCCCGGCAACGGCCGGCGCGGCACGGAGGTGACCTTCCTGCCGTCGACCGACACCTTCACGATGATCGAGTTCGATTACGGCACGCTCGAGAAGCGCCTGCGCGAACTCGCCTTCCTCAATTCGGGCGTCCGCATCGTCCTCACCGACGCGCGCCACGCGGAGCACAAGCGCGAGGAACTCTACTACGAGGGCGGCATCGAGGCCTTCGTCCGCTACCTCGACCGCTCGCGCAAGCCGATCGACGGGATCACCAACCCGGTGGTGGTGCGCGCCGAGCGCGATGGTATCCGCGTAGAGGTCGCGTTCTGGTGGAACGACTCGTTCAACGAGACGGTGCTGCCGTTCACCAACAACATCCCGCAGCGCGACGGCGGCACCCACATGGCGGGTTTCCGCGCCGCGCTGACCCGCCAGATCACCGGCTATGCCGATTCGTCGGGCGTCTCCAAGCGCGAGAAGGTCTCGCTCACCGGCGAGGATTGCCGCGAGGGCCTCACGGCGGTCGTCTCGGTGCAGGTGCCCGACCCGAAATTCTCGTCGCAGACCAAGGACAAGCTGGTTTCGTCCGAGGTGCGCCCGGCCGTGGAGAACGTCCTCAACGAGGGCCTGTCGACCTGGCTGGAGGAGAACCCCCAGCAGGCGCGCTCGGTGATGGGCAAGGTCGTGCTGGCGGCCTCGGCCCGCGAGGCCGCGCGCAAGGCCCGCGAGACCGTGACCCGCAAGGGCGCGCTCGACATCGCCTCGCTGCCCGGCAAGCTCGCCGACTGCCAGGAGCGCGACCCGTCGAAATGCGAGATCCTGCTCGTCGAGGGCGACTCGGCCGGCGGTTCGGCCAAGCAGGGCCGCGATCGGGCGTTCCAGGCGGTGCTGCCGCTGCGGGGCAAGATCCTGAACGTCGAGCGCGTGCGCGCCGACCGCATGCTGTCCTCGGCGGAGATCGGCACGCTGATCACGGCGCTCGGCGCCGGCATCGGACGCTCCTCGACGGACCGCGAGGGCTTCAACCCCGAGAAGCTGCGCTACCACCGCATCATCATCATGACCGACGCGGATGTGGACGGCTCCCACATCCGGACGCTGCTGTTGACCTTCTTCTTCCGCCAGATGCCGGAGCTGATCGACCGCGGCCATCTCTACATCGCGCAGCCGCCGCTCTACAAAGCCGAGCGCGGCCGCAAGGCGATCTACCTCAAGGACGAGCGCGCCCTCGAGGACTACCTGATCGACCAGGGTACCGACGGGGCGATCCTGCGGCTCTCGACGGGGGCGGAGTTCACCGGCCCGCAGCTCAAGAGCCTCGTCGAGGAGGCGCGCGGCTTCCGCAACGTGCTGCAGGGCCTGCACACGCGCTACGATCGCTCCGTGGTGGAGCAGGCCGTGCTGGCCGGAGCCTTCGACGCGGAGGCGGCTTCCCGCCCCGGCGAGGCCGAGGTCCTCGCCGACATGACCGCCCGCCGTCTGGACGGGATCGCCGACGAGATCGAGCAGGGCTGGGCCGGCGAGGCCTTCGAGGGCGGATATCGGCTGAGCCGGACCCTGCGCGGTGTCCGCCAAGTCGCGACCCTGGATGCGAGCCTGATCGCTTCCCAGGAGGCCCGCCGCCTGTCCGAGCGCGCCGACGCCTTCCGCGAGATCTACGGCGAGCCGGCGACGCTGATGCGCAAGGCCGACGAGACCGTGCTGCACGGGCCGGTGGCCCTGTTCGAGGCGGTCATGGCCTTCGGCCGCAAGGGCCTCCAGCTCCAGCGCTACAAGGGCCTGGGCGAGATGACCGCGCAGCAGCTCTGGGAGACGACCCTCGACCGCGACGTGCGCTCGCTGCTGCAGGTGAAGGTCAAGGATACGACCGACGCCGACGACCTGTTCGTCAAGCTGATGGGCGACGTGGTCGAGCCGCGTCGCGAGTTCATCCAGGAGAACGCGCTGAGCGTGGCCAACCTGGACGTCTGATCCCAATCATTGTGCAACGATCCGTCGACGCCCGGACGCACGCTTCGATCGACCGGCGCGCTCCGGCGATCGTCTTCCGGGAACCGGCCGTCGACGTCACCGTGACGACGGGCGGCCGCGTCTATGCCGCTCCCCGACCGTGCCGGCTTCAGGTGCCGTTGCGGGCCATCCGGGTGCGCCCGCCGCTGTCGGCGACCGTCGGCAGCGGATCCGGCGTCCCGCTCACCACCACGAGGCGCTGGACCTCGCCGCGGAGGAAGGCCTGGAGGAACCGGTCGTAGTCGCGGAACGACACGCATCCGTTCGAATCGCCGCGCGGGCCCAGCATGTAGGTGTGGGCTAGCAATCCGACCCGGCCGTAAACCGCATCGCTGCCGCCGACCGGGGTGAGCCGGATGGCGCGCACGCCGTGGAACAGCTGCTCGCGCTCGGTCAGATCGTAGGTGCCGGGGGGCGTCGGCCCGCGCATCCGGACGTTGACGACCCGCGGATCGTCCAGGCCCTCGCCGAGCCCGGAATGCGCCTCCAGGCGCTCGCCATTCGGCAGCGTCACGGTCCGGGCGGCGATGTTGTAGACGGCGATGCCGGCCGTCGCGCCCGGCTCGCGCGCCAGGGGCAAGGGCGGGGAGATGCGCCGCTGCGGGGCGACGTCCACGGGCTTGCTCTCCAGGGCCGCATAAGCCAGGGCCGGGGCGCGCTCGATGCCGAAGAGCTTTTCCAGGAAGGAGGGCTCGTCCGCCGGGGCGGCCGGCTGGGCCGGCGGCGGCGCGCGTCGCGCCATCCGACGCTCGGCCCGGCGGGCGAGTCCGCCCGGTCCGGGGACCCGGAATTCCGGGGGACGCGGCATCGGCAGCGGGACGACGATCGCGGCCGGCGGCGGCGCGGCGACCTGCGCCTCGGCATCGGAGCCGGGACTCGCATCGGGCGCCAATGTCGGCGGCGCCATCTCGGTCCAGGCCCAGCGGGACAGGGGTCCGCCGGTGGCCGCGGGCCAACTCTCGAGGATCGGCGTCTCGACGGCGGTCGGCCCGAAACCGGGCGTCTCGAGCGCGGGCGCCTCGACGGCGGCAGTCGTGTCGCCGGACTCCGCGGCCGGCGCCTCGGCGGCGGCGATTCGGGATTGCGACGGGTCGATGGCGACGGGTCGGGCGTTGCGGCTCGGGAAACCGCTTCCGACGACGGCCATCAGGACCGCGCCGGTCAGGATCGTCAGGGGCGCCGCGCAGGAGCGCCGCGCATTCCGGGTGCCGAGGCCGTCCAGCGGCGCGGAATCGGTGGTCATTGCGCGGGCCCATGCTCCTCGTGGCGGGAGGGGCCATCGCTCGTCCGCCGAGACCTCCGCGAGCCTTGCAGGGGAATCACGACGGACGGACCGGCCCCGCCCCGATCCAATCAGCGGGGCGGGTCGGCTTTTCTGGGGCGGCGCCATGGTCGATCTTTGATCGATCGGGACCATTTTCGGGCGTGTTGCTGTCGACGACGGCTTTTTACGCCACAATTGGTCGCGGCAGATCTTTAATCGTTGTCGATCTGACGCCCGAGCAGCGCGATCGCGCGCTCATACACCGAGGCGGCGTTCCAGCCCTGGATCGCGGCGAAGTTCGGCTCGCCGGGCTGGTAGCCCGCGCCCGCGCGCCAGCCATGCGCCTTTAGGAAGTTGGCGGTGGACGACAGGGCAGCGCCGACATTGTTGAGATCGCCGGTGCCGTAGGCGAGGACGTTCTTCGGCAGGAACTGCGTGTGGCCGACCTCGCCGTGCGCCGCACCGCGCGTGTTCGACGTCAGGAGGCCGCGGTCGACGAGCGTCAGAGCCGCGTAGAGCTGGTCCGTGAAGTATTCCGAGCGCCGGCAATCGTAGGCGAGCGTCGCCACCGCCGACAGGGTGTTGACGTTGCCGCGCACCGCACCGAAGCCGGTCTCCATGCCCCAGATCGCCAGGAGCGGCCCCGGGGGGACGCCGTAGCGCTGCTCGATCGACTCGAAGAGGGCAGCGTTCTGCCGCTTGAGCGCCCGCCCGCGCGAGACGATCGTGGTTCCGCCGCGCTTGGCGAGGAATTGCTCCAGCGACAGCTTGAAGCTGTGCTGTCCCCGGTCGGCCGAGATGGTGGGCGCCGAATAGGTCGTGTTCTGCAGCGCCGCCAGGCTCGCTGCGCTGGCCCGGCCGCGCGCCTCTTCGGAAAACTGCCGCTTCCAGCTCTCGAATCCCGCAGCATTGTTGCCGCACTGCGCGGCCTGGGCCTGCCCGGCGCCGAAGGCGAGCCCGGCGAGTGCCACCACCGCGAAGGTCTGACGCCGCATATAGTCCATCACGCGTAATACTCCTCCGGCGCGTCGTCGCGCCTCGTCCTTCTGGCGATACCGGGTTACATCTCGTCGATATCTGGGCGAGATGATGTCGAAGGCACGACCTTCAGACATTCGATCATCAAAACTTTGCGCCGGCCCGGCTTCACCGCGGTGCTGACGGCCGGGCCCGGAGAGGACACGGTGGACCAGCGGGGCCCGGAGGTCGCCGACGGTCCCGCCGCCGGGTGGCGCCGCATCAGCGAGCGGTCCCGCCAGACCTGTCAGGCGACGACCGCGGAGGCGCCGCGCTTGCGCGCGCACAGGACGCCGCGATTGCTTTGCCAGCGAAGTGAATGCAGGTTTTGTGCTTGGCTTTTACTGTCACAACCCTGTCAAACGACAATCATAGCTTTGCCGGCGGAAAAGATTGTGCGGAGAGGCGCCGTGGTGTCCACGAGGTTCAGAGCGGTTCGGCGTCGGCCGCTGCCCCGTCTGTCCTGACCGGACCCCGGCGTTTCGCCATGACCGCCCTGTCACGAGCGACCGCGCCGCGTCACCGTGGACGACGGTCTACCCCCTCCCGGTCGCGCCCCTGATCCGGGATGCACCCTCAGCCCGACCCCTAGAGATCGCGGACGGCCGCAGCGGCCCCGACTTGGCAAGAAGTGAGACAGGACCTCCATGGCCATCGGAATGCAAGGCACTGACCCGTCGCGCGCAGGCGCGCTCGGCCCAAACCTCGACCGCGACGGCGTCGCCAAGGCGTATGGCCGCTGGGCGCCCGTCTACGACTTGGTGTTCGGCCCGGTCTTCGCGCAGGGGCGCACCCTCGCGGCGGCGGCGGCGGAACGGATCGGCGGCCGCATCCTGGAAGTCGGCGTCGGCACGGGGCTGTCGCTCCCGGCCTACCGGCGCGCCCGCAGCATCGTGGGCATCGACATCTCCGGCCCCATGCTCGAGAAGGCGCGCCAGCGCGTCGCGCGGCTCGGCCTGCGCAACGTCGAGCGGCTCGCCGTCATGGATGCCGAGCATCTCGACTTCCCCGATGCCGCCTTCGACGTGGTGGTGGCGCAGTACGTGGTGACGGCGGTTCCGAACCCGGAGGCCGCCCTCGACGAGTTCGCCCGGGTGCTGCGCCCCGGTGGCGAGATCGTGATCACGACACGGATCGGCGCCGAGGGCGGGCTGCGGCGCGCCGTCGAGCACGCGCTGGCGCCGGTCACGAGCCGCCTCGGCTGGCGGACCGAATTTGCCTGGAACCGCTACGCCGCCTGGGCGGCGGACGCCCCGGTCGAGATCGTCGAGCGCCGGGCGTTTCCGCCGCTGGGCCATTTCTCCCTCGTCCGCCTGCGCAAGCGCGACGCCTGACGGCCCGCGAGCTTCTGGACCAGCCCACAACCATCCGATCGGGGAAGCACATCATGGCGAGCTTCATGGAGGCGTTGCGCGTGCAGCGCTGGGACGACCACCGCTACTATCACCACAACCGCGTCAACCAGAGCCTGCACGTGGTGAGCGCGGTCAGCTTCCTGCTGGCCTACGCCCTGGCGTTCAAGGATCCGGCGACGGCGGCGCTGATCGGCTGGCTCGTGGCGATGACCTCCCGGCAGGCCGGCCACCTGTTCTTCGAGCCCAAGGGCTACGACCACGTCAACGAGGCCACGCACGAGCACAAGGAAGAGATCAAGGTCGGCTACAACCTGCAGCGCAAGGTCGTGCTGCTGGCGATCTGGGCGCTCTCGCCGCTGCCGCTCTATTTCGATCCGAGCCTGTTCGGGCTGATCTCGCCGCACCAGACCACCGCGGACCTGATCCGCAACGTCGGCTGGATCTGGCTGTGGCTGGCCCTCGCGGGCCTCGTGTTCCGGATGGTGCAGCTGTTCATCCAGCGCGACGTGCAGACCGGCCTCGTCTGGGGGACGAAGATCCTCACCGACCCGTTCCACGACATCAAGCTCTACCACAAGGCGCCCCTGGCGCTGCTGCACGGCGAACTCGTCGAGGAGCACGAGCCGCACGAGCGCGGCGCCTGAGGGCAGCCCACCGGGCCGGGCAGCGTCCGGCCCGGCCTCTCGCCGTGGGGCACGCGGAGACTGGTGGCCGGATCTCGGACCTGCGCCTGAACGCCCGGTCCGATTTGCCGATGGCGGGCCCGGTCGACACGGGCTTGCGCCTCGGGCAGCCCGGTCGGGTCCGAAGCAGCCCGCGCCGCCGAAGCGAAGCGACGCGGCAGACCAGGATCGGAAAAACGGCCGGTCGCGACCGCGGTGATGCGGCCCGCGGTCGATCAGGCCCGGTCCGGCACCCGCAGCCCGACGCGGGCGGCGAGCCCGCCGAGCCCGAGCGCGCCCAGGCGGATCGCCGCGACCTCGCGCAGGATCGCCCGGCGGATCGCCTTGTCGCTCGCCGCGCCGGCCTCCCACCAGCCATCCGCCCGCATCGCCAGCGCCGCCGCGACGAACCGGGCGGCGACGGCCTCGAAGGCCGCGTCGTCGTAGGCGAGGCTGAAGATCAGGCGGCCGGTCCCGACCCACGACAGGGCCAGCCCCTCGGCACGCAGGTAGAATTGCAGCATCCAGTTGTAGCGCGACGGCTTGGTGTACAGGACCGTCCAGACCGTGGACATGGCGGCGACCCGCACCGGCAGGCCGGCTTCCGCCAGCATAGCGTTAAGTCGCGCAGCCCGCCCGTCCCAGGTGGCGTCGAGATCCCGGTACAGGGCCCCGACCTCGGGCGTGTCCAGCCGGTCGAGGAACGCGCTCATGGCGCCCATCACGTAGGGATGGGCGTTGAAGGTGCCGCGCGCGAAGCAGATGTCGACCGGCCGGTCGTCCCGGTACCGCCGCATCAGGTCGGCGCGCCCGCACAGCACGCCCACCGGCAGGCCGCCGCCGAGCGTCTTGCCGTAGGTGACCATGTCGGCCCGCAGCCCGAAATATTCCTGGGCGCCCCCGCGCGCGAGGCGGAAGCCGAGGAAGACCTCGTCGAGGATCAGCACGATGCCCCGGGCGCTGCACACTGCCCGCAGCTCGTGGAGCCAGCGGGTGTAGGCCGCGCGGTCGAAGGCGGCCTTGCGGCCGCTGTCCACGAGGGCGGAATCGGCCGACGCCCCGGCATTGGGATGCATGGCCTGGAGCGGATTGACCAGCACGCAGGCGACGTCCCTGCGGCTCGACAGGACCCGCAGCGTCCGCTCCGACAGGTCCGCCAGGGTGAGCGTGTCGCGGGTCGGGACCGGATTGCCGATGCCCGGCTGCACCTCGCCCCACCAGCCGTGATAGGCGCCGCACAATCGCACGATCCGTCGCCGGCCGGTGTGGTAGCGGGCCAGGCGCACCGCCTGCATCACCGCCTCGGTCCCCGACATGTGGAACGAGACCTCGTCGAGGCCGGAGAGCGCCTTCAGGCGTGCCACGTTCCCGGTCACCACCGGGTGGAGCGGGCCGAGCATCGGGCCCAGGGCCGCGACCCGGGCGGCCCCCTCGTCCAGGCAGGCCCGGTAGAAATCGACGCCGAACAGGTTCACCCCGTAGGAGCCCGCGAGATCGTATGCGACGTTGCCGTCGAGATCCGTGACGGTCACGCCCTCCGAGGCCGCCGCGAAGGCACCGGTGCCCAGATGCGCGCGCACGTGGCCCGCGTACTGGAACGGCACCCGGTAGAGCCCGGTGAACTGCAGGTCCGACAGGCCGTCACGCACCCGCTGGGTCTCGGCACGCGTGCGGGCGAACCGTGTCCGGAACTGCTCCGAGAGCCGCGCGAAGCCGGCCTCGCGCCGCCGCGCCACGGCCTCGTCCGGATCGTCGGAGCGGAAGAAGCCGCGCTCGGAATAGGCGTAGTGCGGGATCAGGCCGGCGACCCGCCGGGCCATCCGCGCGTGGCCGGTGAGCGAGGGATGCTTCGCCCGGGACAGCTGCAGGCGCTGCGCCGCCCGCGGCAGGGCGAGGAGCGCGACGGCGGTGGTGGCGGAGAGGGTGGCGAGGAGTGCGGACATCGCACCGGGCCCTATCGGAGATGGTTCACGGCATGATGACGGTTTCCGGATCCCGGCTGCGCGCCGCCCTGGCGCGGGTCGGCGCCCAGGAGGATCTGAACTTCCTCCTCACCAACCGGCTCCCGCGCCGCCTCGCCACGCGGTTCATGGGCTGGTTCAGCCGCATCGAGCAGCCCCTCGTGCGCGACCTGTCGATCGCGACCTGGCGCCTGTTCTGCGACGTCGATCTCAGCGACGCGCGGGAAGCGCGGTTCCCCAGCCTGCACGCCGCCTTCGTGCGCGCCCTGCGCCCCGGGGCCCGGCCAGTGGCCGCGGATCCCGCGATCCTCACGAGTCCCAGCGACGCGATCCTGGGTGCGCATGGCCGGATCGAGGCGGGGCGCCTGTACCAGATCAAGGGGCTGTCCTACCGCCTCGAAGACCTCCTCGGCGGCGATGCCGCACTGGCCCAGGCGCACGAGGGCGGCGCCTACGCGACCCTGCGCCTGACCGCCGGTATGTATCACCGCTTCCACGCGCCCCACGACCTGCGGGTCGAGTCCGTCCGGCACATCTGGGGGGACACCTGGAACGTCAATCCGATCGCGCTGAAGCGCGTCGAGGCCCTGTTCTGCCGCAACGAACGCGCCGTCCTGCGTCTGCAGCTCGCCGGGACCGGCCACGCCGTGACGCTGGTGCCGGTGGCGGCGATCCTGGTGGCCGGCCTGCGCCTCGGCGTCCTGCCCGCGAGCGTCGCCCTCCGGGACACCGGCGGCCATACCCTCCGCTGCGCGGCGCGGCTCGCCAAGGGCGCGGAGATGGGCTGGTTCGAGCACGGCTCGACCATCGTGGTCCTCGCGCCCGCCGGCTTCGACCTGTGGCCGAGCCTGCGCGAGGGGGCGCGCCTGCGCATGGGCGAACCCCTGATGCGCCTGCCGGACGCTCGGGAGCCCGCGTCGCCCTGACGGCCTTCCGGGCTCAGGCCGCCTGCACGGTCTCCAAAAACTCGGCGACCGCGGCGCTCAGGGCATCGGACTGGTGCGACAGCTCCGTCGCGGCAGTCAGCACCTGGGCCGCGGCGCTGCCGGTCTCGCCGGCCGCCTGCGTGACCGCGCCGATATTGATCGTCACCGCCTGCGTCCCGTCCGCCGCCTGGCTGACGTTCCGCACGATCTCCTGCGTCACCGCCCCTTGCTCCTCCATCGAGGCCGCGACGCTGACCGCGATGCCGCGCAGGTCCAGGACGGTGGCGGCAATGGCCTGGATGGCATCCACCGCGCGGTCCGTCTCGCCCTGGATGGCGGCGACCTGGCCGGAAATCGTCTGCGTCGCCTTGGCGGTCTGATCGGCCAGTTCCTTCACCTCGGCCGCCACCACGGCGAAGCCGCGGCCCGCCTCACCGGCCCGGGCCGCCTCGATGGTCGCGTTCAGCGCCAGGAGATTGGTCTGCGCGGCGATCCCCGAGATCAGGCTGATCACCGCCCCGATCCGTTCCGCGCCGTCGGCCAGCCCCAGGACCAGCGTGTTGGTCTGGTTGGCGTCGTCGGCGGCCCGCTCGGCGATGTCGGACGAACGGGCGATCTGCACATTGATCGTGCCGATCGAGGCCGCCAGCTCCTCGCTGGCCGCCGCCACGGTCTGCACGTTGGCCGAGGTCTGCTCGGCGGCCAGCGACACGTTGGACGATTGGGCGGCGGTCTCTTCGGCGTTGCGGCTCATGAGCTTGGCGGCCGCCTCCAGCTCGCCCGCGGCACTTGCCAGCGTGTGCGTCATGCGCTCGATCTGGCCGCGAAACGCCCGGGTGGCGTGGTCCAGCGTCTCCGCCCTGCGGGCCTTGACGACCTGCTCGGCGGCGGCCGCCGCATCCGCCGCGCGCTTGGCGAGCAGGGCTTCCTTGAACGCCTGGATGGCCCGGGCCATGGCACCGATCTCGTCGCGCCGGTCCACGCCGGCCACCGGTGCGTCGAGGTCGCCCGCGGCGAGTCGGGACATCGTCGCGGTCGTCGCGCCGATGGGTCGCATCACCTGGGTCAGGATGACGACGAACCCGTAGGCCACCGCGATGGCCGCGAGCACGAGCGCGGCGAGAAGCAGGCCGCGCAGCCAGTCGGCCAACGCGCGTGCACGGTCGAATTCGCTGCCGGCCTCCCGGACCTGGAGGTTCGTCAGCTTCGTGAGGCCGGCGCTGGTCGGTTCCATCTCGCTCAGCAGGTTGGTCCGCGCCTGCGCGAGGTCGATCGGCCCGCGGCCGTCCAGACGCCGGATCAGATCCTCGACGATCGACTCGTCCCGCTTCAGCTGCGTCCCGACATCGGCGGCGAGGATCTCCTCCTCCGGTGTCAGATAGGTCGTCATGTAGGCCGCCCAGCTCTGCTGCGAATGCGCCAAGTGCTCCGCCATGATCTTACCGACGTCCCGTTGTCCGGTCGCCTCGCCGGCAGCGTCGCGCAGGTCCCTGAGGATGGCCTCGTAGGCATCCCGGATCTCGCAGAACTGACGCAAGGGCACGACCCGATCGGCAAAGATCGTCTGAAGACTCTGACGACTGGCGTAGAGAGCGTAATTGCCGAGTGCCGTGGATACGACAAGAAGAATGCCGAGCAACGCGAGCAACCCGACGAGCCGGGCTTTGATGGTAACACGCATCGAGGTCTTCCAGATCGATCGCCAAGACGTCCCCGGCTCGCGCGTACCTAACCGTCAGACCATCGACATGCAATTCCTTAAGACTCACTTTTTTGTTGCATTATCACAGAAAGATAGTTTCTTATCGATCGATCAAAGAAATAATTCAAAGGACTGAAGATCGAAATCTTGGATCTTTCTACCTGGCGATGGTCCTGTCCGCATATTTGAGCAGGTGTACGCTCGGATAGACAGCACCCAGCCGTCGTGCAGTGTCCGCGGAATGTGATGCCTGTTCCGGACGGCGTCGGGACGCTGGTTCAAGCGCCGATTCTACCGCCTGCGGCATCGCGGTTTCTACAGCCCGATCCGACCCAGGGCCGGCAGCTTGATGGCCGGCCGGCGCAGGTCGATCCCGGCGACGCCGCCGAGCAGGTTCAGCTCCAGACCCTCGACCCAGCCCAGCGTCAGACCGGCATAACCGCCGAGATTGACGCGGATGCCGGTGCCCGACGGCGTCCGGCCGATCCACCGGCCGTCGTAGGGAAAGTCCTTGCCGATCGCCGTGGTCGGCAGGCTTGCCCGGATCTCCGGCACGGCCGCCATGATCGCGGCGACGAAGGTGTTCGAGTTCGGCCCCGGCCAGACCACATAGTCGCCGGGGCGTGCATACCGGTATTCGGTCACGGCCTTGCGGATCCGGGGCAGCATGGCCTCGGCCTCGATCCCGTCCGCGGCGAACACCACGGCGGGCGCGTTTCCGAACCAGCGTCCGTCGGGGACGAAGCGGTCGATCCAGATCGGCTGACCCCAGGCGGTGTAGTCGAATCGGCGGTAGGCGCGCTGCCCGCGATCCTTGATGACGATCCAACTGTGGGTGGCGACGATGCCGCGCCAGCTCACTGTCCGCGCCGAGAAGATCCGCACCACCGCGCCCTCATGGGCATCGGCCGAGGGGAGCAGGCCCGCGCTGGACCGGTCGGCGAGCCGCCAGTCGCCGCTCGCCCGCAGCCAGTAGAGCGTGGCGGAGACGGCGACGGGCACGAGGAACACGGCAGCGAGCGCGAGGAGCGCGATCCGGATAGGAGTCACGGGGGAACCGGGAAGAGAGGGGGTTTCCGGGAGATGGGGATCGGACACCGCCGGGTGAATGCGGCCGAACGGTCCGGCCGTCACCGGTGGGGTCGGGTTCGCGTCAGGCCGGACCTCCCAGGGCGTCGAGGAACAGCGTGGTCGCGAGGAGATCGGCACAGCCGCCGGGGCTCAGGCGCGCGGCCACGAAGACCCGGTGCACATCCGCCGCGCGCTGGCGCCATCCGGGGGCCGCGATCCCGCCGGCCGTCAGGAAAGCCGCTGCGGCTGCGCGCGCGGCGGTCAGCCCAGAGGAGCCGCCGCGATGGAGCAGGTTCGTGTCGTCGACCACGGCCAGGAGCGCGAAGAAGCACTGCACGCGGGCGGCCTCGGGGTCCTCGGGCGCGTGCGCCCGGCCCAGGCGCAGGGCGGGCAACCCGGTGGCGCGGATCGTGGGAAATCCGGCCGCCGCCTCGGCGCTGGCGCCGCCGACACCGTAGCGGCGCGCGGCCCGGCCGCCGTGGCTCGTCGGCGAGGCCGGCGCGCGCGCGATCGCGTCGCCCCAGAGCCGGGCGACCGCCTCCGCGTGGGCTTCGGCCGAGCAGGACTTCGCGCCGACCGATCCGGCCGCCGCGCAGATCAGGCCCAGCGAGAAGATGGCGCCGCGGTGCGCGTTGACACCGCCGGTCGCCGCCATCATGGCCGCCTCGGCCGCCAAGCCGATCGCGCGGAGGTCCGTCAGGGCAGCCCCCCGGGATCCGGCCGCCACCAGGTCGGCGAAGAACGGCCGGATCGCCGCCGCGCTGCGGCGCAGGGTGTCGGCGTCCATGTCGTCATGGCTGCCGGAATCCACCGGGCTGACGAGCCCGGGCTTCGGCCAGGTTTCCAGCTCGTCGATCAGCGCGTCATGGGCGAGGGCGGCCACGCGCTCGGCCCAGGGGGCGCCGGAACCGCGGGGGCCCTCGGCGGGCGCCGGGGGAAGTCGATGGTCCTGATCCAGGGCTCGAGGCTCCGCGCGGTCCTCGCCGCGAGGCTCGGGGGAGGGCCGGTGAGCCGCCTATACCAGATGCGGCGCCCTCAGGCCGCCGAAGCGACCGCGGGGGGGATCCGCTTGCGCGCCTTCCGGTCCTCGGTGCTGCTGACGAAGGCCTGCGCGTCCTCCTTCCGCTCGAAGACGTGGGGGGCGACGCCGCGCTTGTTGAGCGCCTCCTCCATCTTCAGGCGCAGGAAGGCGCTGGTCGCGTAGCGGGTCGTCGTCGCGTAGTAGTTCGCCTGGAGATACTGGACCATCCCGGCATAATCGTCGAACAGGTTCTCGTTGAGCCGGAAGCCGTCGTGGTTGATCACCGCGTTGACCCGCTGGCCGGCCGCGCGGCAGGCCTCGACGATGGTCATGCGCAGTTCGTCCATGTCGCCCTTCACCCGGCAGTACCAGCCCTCGAGGTTGATGAAGAGGATGTTGCGTTCCCGGTCGTAGCTGACGCGCGACTTCAGATCGAGGTTGAGCAGATCGGAGATCAGCTCCATCGGCTCCTCGCGGAAGATCCGCGGGTCCATGGGCACCGGGTTCCGCACCACGGGCGCGAACGCCATGTGGGCGAGGATGTCGCGCTCGATATCGATGCCGGGCGCAACCTCGATCAGTTCCAGCCCCTCCGGCGTCAACTGGAAGACGCAGCGTTCGGTCACGTAGAGGACCGGCTGCGCGCGCTCGACCGCGTAGGGGCCCGAGAAGGTGATCTGCTGGACCTGAGTCACGAATTTTCGCGCCTTGCCCTCGCTCACGATCCGGACCTGGCCGTCATGCACGGCGATCTCCAGCCCCCCCGCCGTGAAGGTGCCGGCGAACACCACGGTGCGGGCGTTCTGCGAGATGTTGATGAAGCCGCCGCAGCCGTTGAGCTTGCCCCCGAACTTCGACGTGTTGACGTTTCCGGCCCCGTCGCATTCGGCCATCCCCAGGCAGGTCATGTCGAGGCCGCCGCCATCGTAGAAGTCGAACATCTGGTTCTGGTCGATGATGCAGTCGGCGTTGGTGGCCGCACCGAAGCTCGACCCGGAGGCCAGCACGCCGCCGACGGCGCCGGCCTCGGTGGTGAGGGTGATGTAGGGCGTGATCTTCTCCTCGTTGGCCACCGACGCGATGCCCTCTGGGGCGCCGACGCCGAGATTCACCACGCCGTTCGGCGGCAGCTCGAAGGCCGCACGCCGGGCGATGATCTTCCGCTCGTTGAGCGCCATCCGCTTGATGCCGGTGACGGGCACGCGGATCTCGCCGGCCAGAGCCGCATCGTGCATCACGCCGTAGTTCATCCGATGCATCTCGGGCTCGGCGACCACGACGCAATCCACCAGGATGCCGGGCACCCGCACGTCCTTCGGCAGCAGGTATCCGTCGTCGACGATGCGCTCGACCTGGGCGACCACGATGCCGCCGTTGTTGCGGGCGGCCATGGCCTGGGCCAGGCAGTCGAGGGTGAGCGCCTCCTTCTCGTAGGAGAGGTTCCCCGACGGGTCGGCCGAGGTGGCGCGGATGAAGGCCACGTCGATCTTGGTGGCGGTGTAGAACAGCCATTCCTCGCCATCGACCTCGACCAGCTTGACGATGTCCTCGCGGGTCAGTTCGTTGACCTTGCCACCGCCATGGCGGGGATCGACGTAGGTCTGCAGGCCGACCTTGGAGAACAGTCCCGGCTGGCCGGCCGCACAGGCCCGGTAGAGCTGGGAGATCACGCCCTGGGGCAGATTGTAGCCGCGGATCAGGTTGTCCTGCGCGGCCTGCGCGACCTTCGGCATGCGGCCGAAATTGGCGGCGATCACCCGCGAGAGCAGGCCGTGATGGTGCAGGCGGCCGGTGCCGAGGCCTTTGCTGTCGCCGGCGCCCGCGGTCATGATCAGGGTCAGACCGCGCGGAGAGCCGGTCTCGACGAAGCGCCTTTCCAGCGCCGCGTGCAGCGCCTCGGGAATGCAGCTCTGGACGAACCCTGTGGTGGTCACGACGTCGTTCTCGCGGATCAGCGCGATCGCCTCGTCCGCCGAGATGACCTTGTTCTTTCTCATGGACCGCGTGATCCCCCTCGGGTGACGGAACGACGCCCGGCCGCGAAGCCTGCCGTCCTTTGTATCGTCGATGGTCGGCCGGGCGCAGTCCGGTCGGATGCAGTCAGGCGCTCAGCAGAGTCGTGTCGGTTTCTCTTATTGCACCGCATCAATATTTGCGGCATCGCACGAAGGCACAGGGTTGTCGGCCACATTACTCCGAAAGCCGTGCCTTTTGCTCCTGAAAAACTCTTCGGTGCACGGTCAGAAAAATTGTCGGCTGCCGCCCGCTCGCCCCCGCGCGGCGCTGCCGCGCCGCAAGTCCTTCGCGCGGGCGTACCCGTACCCTCGACGCAATGCCGATTCGCGCCACGCCGTGGAAAGCCGCGTCTCGCGATCCGTTTGAACAGTGCTCTTTGGCTCATGTTAGTTTTCGCCAGCAACGGGCCTCGGCAAGCGCCGATCTGGCCTCTGGAATAGCTCGTTTTACAATTGTCATCGGATGGTCTATAGGGCCGATGGTCTGGGGAGCGTGTTCAGTAGGGTACACGCCATGACCGTCATGAGTCCGATCGCGGAAGACACCGCGACCCGCTTTGCTTTCAGCCTCCTGCGGAGCGCGTATCTTGATCTCGCGCAGACGCTACTGCGTATCGACGCGGATCCGGCGCGCGAGTTGCTGCAGGCCGTCGAACACCGGATCGCCTACCGGCTCGGCGCTCTCGCGACCGATGAGGTCGACGGCACCGAGAAGGAAACGGCGCTCGCCCGGGCAGCCGGACAGGTCCAGACCGTGCTGCGCGACGCGCAGGCCGCTTGAGGCCGTCGGGCGGTTGCAGCGGCGCGGCCGTCCGACTCCGATTCGTTGCCTGAGCCCATCGGAACGCGACGTCGGGGCCCTGTCCGTCGAGCCCCGGGCCGATCGTTAACCACTTCGCAAGTCAGTCCGACCACGCTCCCGCGGGCGCAGGATCGACCGGAACCGGCGAGCGAAGAGTTTCCGATGCCTTCCCCGACGGGCTCAGACCGTTCCATCGACGTGTCGATCGTGATGCCGTGCCTCGACGAGGCGCGGGCGCTGCCGGCCGCCCTCGCGAGCGCAAGGGCGGCTCTCGCGCTGCTCGACTCCCGTCTCGGCCTCGCGGGCGAGATCGTCGTCGCCGATAACGGCAGCCTCGACGGGAGCCGGGAGGTCGCGGCGCTTCTGGGCGCGCGGGTGGCGACGGTCGCCGAGAAGGGCTACGGCGCGGCCCTGATGGGCGGGTTCAGGGCGGCGAACGGCCGCTACCTGGTCATGGGGGATGCGGACGGGTCCTACGATTTCCGCGACGCGGTCGCGATGATCGAGGCCCTGCAGGGCGGGGCAGACCTGTGCATCGGGTCGCGCTTCCGCGGCGGGATCGCGCCCGGGGCGATGCCCTGGAAGAACCGGTACCTCGGCAACCCGGTCCTGACCGGCCTTCTGAACGTCCTGTTCGGCGCGCGGATCGGCGACGCGCATTGCGGCCTGCGGGCCCTGACCAAGGGGTGCCTCAAGCGGCTGAACCTGCGCGGCTCCGGCATGGAGTTCGCCAGCGAGATGATCATCAAGGCGACCCTGAAGGGCGAGCGCGTCGCCGAGGTCCCCGCCACGCTCCTCCCGGATCAGCGCGGACGGCCGCCGCACCTGCGCCCCTGGCGGGACGGCTGGCGGCACCTACGGTTCCTGCTGATGCTGAGCCCGGCCTGGCTGTTCGCGCTGCCGGCCGTGCTCCTGGCCGCGATCGGGCTCTCGGTCCTGACGCTGGCGGCGATCTCGGCGCTCGCGCCGTCGGCGGCCGGCGGCTATGTCGGCAATTACTGGATCATCTTGGCCGGCGCCCTTCTGGGCGTCGCGCACAACGCCGCGCTCCTGGCCGCCGCCGCCCACCTGTACGGCGTGCGGGAAGGCTATCGCCTCCCGGGACGACGGCACGCCCGCATGGCGCGCTTCGTATCCCTCGAGACGATGCTGGCGCTCGGCGCCGTGGCGATCCTGGCGGGGACCGGCCTGCTCCTGTCCGTTCTGGGCTACTGGTCGCTGCACCGGTTCGGCCCGCTCGGCAGCGTCCTGCCGGCGGTCGCCGGGACATCGCTCATCGCGATCGGGACCCAGACCGCCCTCGGCGGCTTCCTGCTCTCGGTGATCGGCGGCAACGAGGCGGCCTTCCTGCAGCCCCGGGGCACGCGCGGCGCACAGTCGGAGACCAAGCCCCCCGAGACGAAGCCGCCGGCCCACGATTCGATGGCCGCGTGACCGCGATGCGCGTCCTGCTCGGCACGCACTACTTCGAGAGCCACCGGGGCGGCATCGAGATCGTCGCCGGGCAGCTCGCGCGCCAGTTCGGCGCGCTCGGCGCTTCGGTCACGTGGCTCGCGTGCGACGCCAGCCCCCCGCCCGGTCCGGCCTGCGGACGCGCCGTCCCGCTGCCGGCCTGGAACGGCATCGAGCGCCGGTTCGGGCTTCCGCTTCCGCTCCCCGGTCTGCGGGCGATGGCTCGGATCTGGCGGGAGGTCCGCCGCGCCGACGGGCTGCAGCTGCACGACAGCCTCTACCCCAGCAACGTGGCAATCCTGATCGCCGCGCGTCTGCTCCGCAAGCCGGTGGTCATCGTCCAGCACATCGGCGAGGTACCGTACGCGAACCGATGGCTGCGGCACCTGATGGCGGCCGGGAACGCCCTGGTGGCCCGCCCGATGCTCAGGGCCGCCGACCGGGTCGTCTTCATAAGCCGCACGAGCGCGGCGTTCTTCGCGACCGTCCGGTTCCGCCGGGCGCCCCTCATGATACCGAACGGCGTCGACGCGACGCTCTTCCATCCGCGCGCCGCCGCAACGTCCGTGGCGGCCCTGCGCGGACGTCTCGGCCTGCCGGTCGAGGGGCCGGTCGCGCTCTTCGTCGGGCGTTTCGTCGACAAGAAGGGCCTGCCGATCCTCGAGCGCCTCGCGCGCCGCATGCCGCACGTCACCTTCGTGTTCGCGGGATGGGGGCCCCTCGATCCGGCATCCTGGGCGCTTCCCAACGTGCGGGTGCTGCGCGGGATGGCGCATGCGGGCCTCGCCGACCTGTACCGGGCGTCCGACTGCCTGGTGCTGCCCAGCACCGGGGAGGGACTGCCGCTGGTCATCCAGGAAGCCCTGGCCTCCGGGCTCCCGGTGCTCTGCGGACGCGAGACCGCGGGCGCGGACGAGGGCCTCGCGGACTGGGTGACCGGGCTGCCCCTCGACCCGGCCGATCCGGATGCCGCGGCCGCAGCCTTCGCGGTCGCCCTGGCGACGCAGCTGGCGGATCCCGGCGACGGGGCCGCCCGGGCCGCCGCCTGCGCGGCCCGCTACGCGTGGCGGACGTCGGCGGCGGCGCATCTCGCCCTGATCGCGGATCTGCTGCCAGCGTCACCCCCCCGGATCCCCGGTCGTCCCGGCCTTACGGACACCACGCGGAGGTTCGCCCCATGACCCACGGCATGGCCGCTCCGAGCCTTCAGGCCGTCTCCGCGATCCTCGGCCAACACGGGGCGCTCTATCGTCGCGTCAAGCCGACCTATCAGACACAGCTCCTGTCGGATCTGGCGGCCCTGTGGGATCCCGCGCACCGGGACGTCCTCGACGTCGGCGGCGGGACGGGCCTGATCGCGGAGGCGATGCGCCAGGTGTTCAACCTCCGGCGCGTGGTGTCGGTCGATGTCGCGGATCGCTTCCTGCCGGACCTCGGCATCGAGACCGATCGGTTCGACGGAACGCACCTGCCGTTCGGCGACGCACGCTTCGATGCCGTCGTGCTCAACAACGTGCTGCACCATGTTGACGGCCCGTCCCGGGCAGCGCTGCTCGCGGAATGCGCGCGGGTCTCGCGCGGGCCGATTTACGTGAAGGATCACCTCCGGGCGTCGCGCCTCGACGCGCTGCGGCTGGGCGCCCTCGACGTGATCGGCAACGTCCCGTTCTCCGGCATGGTCAGGGCCCGCTACCTGACGCGCGGCGACTGGGCCGGTCTGACGGCCGCGGCAGGGTTGCGGGTCGAGGCCGAGATCGGCGGCGCCTACCGGTCCGGCATCTTCGCGCGGCTCTTTCCCAACCGTCTCGAAGTCACCATGCGCCTGGGCCGGATCTCCACGTGAAAGCGCGACTCGCCATGGCAACGGCACAGACCGCAGCGGCAGATGCCGCGCCGCATGGGGCCTCGGCGCGCCAGCGTGACCGCGAGCAGCGGCGCCGGTCGCGACCCCCAATCTGGTGTACGGACTGGCTGCTCCTGCGCGGCATGCTCGCGCACATCGCGGGCCTCGTCGGCCGGCTCGACCGCCGCGGTGCGACGGCGCTCGATTTCGGCTGCGCCTCAAGGCCCTACGAGCCGCTCTTCCGCCGGGCCGGCATCACCTATCGGGGCGCGGATTTCGGAACGGCGGCCGAGATCGCGATCGGCGGTGACGGGCGACTGCCGGTCGCCGACGCGAGCGTCGATCTGGTCCTCTCGTTCCAGGTCCTCGAGCACGTCCGCGACCTGGACACGTATCTCGGCGAAGCGCGCAGGGTCCTGCGCCGCGACGGCCTCATGGTCCTCTCGACCCACGGGACCTGGCTCTACCATCCGCATCCCGAGGATCATCGGCGGTGGACGCGCGAGGGCCTGACGCACGATCTCGCGATCCGCGGTTTCGACGTGGTCGAATGCGTGCCGATCGTGGGGCCCCTCGCGTGGACGACGATCCTGCGCTCCACCGGCGCCTCCTATGTCCTTCGCCGCGTCCCGATCCTCGGACCGATCCTCGCCGGCGGCCTCGCCGTCGCGATGAACCTGCGCGCCTGGCTGGAGGACGCCGTCACGCCGGAGGGCATCCGCCGGGACAACGCCTGCGTCTACCTGACGGTGTCGCGCCCCCGCGCGTGAGCCCGAGCGCAGGCTCGGCTCAGTACCGCTCCGGAACCGTCACCCGCCCGGTCGTGCAGGGCAGCACGTTCCGGGATGAGGCCGGCGACTCCTCGCGGTAGTCGCCGACGATGCCGAAGCGCCGCGCCTCCTGAGGCCCGAACTCGACGATCCGTCCGCGGGAACACAGCGCGGCCCGGTGCGCGGCGTCGAGATCGTCGAGCAGCACGATGATCGGACGGTTTCGCAGGAACGGATCGTTCCGGACCAGGTCGCGCCCGTAGAGGGCCCCGCCCGCCCGCAGGGCCACGATGTCGGCATCGGCGGATCCGATCGCGCGGGACGCGGCGGCGTAGGGGGCGACGGCGTCGCGAACGTCGTGGGCCCGGACCGGGATCAGGACCAGCAGAGCCGCCAGGCATGACACCGTGAGGGCGCCGCGGGCCGCGGCCGCCTGCGAGGCCGTGGCCCGTTCGGTCAGGGCGATCCAGCCGCGGGCGGCAAGCAGGCAGGCGGATCCGATCAGGCCGTGCAGATATCGGTAGCCCCATCCGTGACCTTGGAAGGGCAGGAGGACGGCCACCACCAGCAGCGTCAGTCCGATCCCGGCCCCCAGGGACCACGCAGGCCTCTCACCGCGGCGGAAGGCCGGCCACGCGAGGCCGACGAGGGGGAGAAGCAGGGGGTTCTGCCACGCAGCGAAGCGCAGGAGGTTCTTGGTCATGAGATCGAAGCTGCCCGGGTCGAAGGCGGCGAGCAGGGTCGTGAAGCGTCGGAGAAACCAGTCCGCGCCGACGGCCGCGGCGGCGTTGCCGGCGTCGGGCTGCGCGGCGAGCAGGACCTGCCAATAGAGGATCCAGACGAGGCCGGCCGCCGCGTAGACGGTGCCGTAGAACACCGCCAGCCGCCAGCGCCGGTCGACGATCAGGAAGACGAGGAAGGGGGCCGCGAACAGCGGATGAAACACCAGTTGGTGCAGCCCGCAGGCGAGGACGCCGGTCGCCGCCGCGCCCGCGTGTCCCAGGAGACCGCCGCGCAGGAACAGCCGGAGCCAGACCAGGTTGAAGGCCAGATGCGCCGTCATCGCGTAGGGCGTCATGGCGGTCGCCAGCACCTGCGGTGCGGTCACCAGCAGGAGCGTCGCCACGAAAGCGGCGTCCGGCCGGTCCGGCCACAGCTGCCGCGCGATGCCGTTCAGCGCGAGGACGGCGACGATCAGGAGGATCGGACCGGTCCAGGCCGGATCCGCGGCGCTGCCGACCAGCGCCCGCAGCGCCGCGTTCACCGGCAGGTAAGCCGAGACCCAGGCGACTTCGCCCGGGACGGGCAGCAGGAAGGACGGGGCCAAGGCGTGCCGGAAGCCGCGCCACTCGGATGGCAGCGGCGCGATCCTGAGGCCCGAACGAAAGATCTCCGCGTCGAAGACGGCCATGACTTCGTCGTAGGACAGAGCGTAGCGTCCGAAGACCAGATACGTACCGGCCAGGCAGGCCATGCCCGCGAGGAGCGCGAGGAGGGGCGCGGTCAGGCGCGGGGGCGGCACGCGCCATGCCGAACCCGACAGGACCGCCGGAATGCGCCAGAACGCCACCGCGAGCAGGACGGCCACGATGACGAGAAGGCTCTGCACATCGTTGAGGAACAGCAGGGTCTCTATGCCGGGCCGCAGGCCGAAGAGCAGCTCCGCGGCAGTCAGGACGAAGATCGTCACCGCCGCGACGAGGGCGGCCCGCGGCAGCGAGCCGCGGATGTCGATGCGCGATCCCGCCGGCACCGATACGGTGCGCTCCCCGGACGGACTGGCTCTTTCGGCGTTCACGGCACTTGCACCTGCAGATCGGCTCTCATCCGGCCGCCGGACATCCCAACCCGCGCCGCCATCGTCGCGCGCGGAGCGCAACGCTTCACTGGACGGCGGAGGACCCGCTCTCGACGTCCTAGGACGTCCTGGCGTCTTCCGCGCCGATGTCGACGATGACGATCTCCGGCGGGATGCCGATCCGCACCGGCCGGCCCGCCACGAAGTGGGAGCCGAGGCCGGCCGAGACGATCAGGTCGCGCCCCCCTTCGACGATGTGACCATAGGCGTAGCGCAACCCGTACCGCGACGGGATCCAGGGCGACCAGCCCAGGATGCGGATCTGCCCGCCATGGGTGTGGCCCGACAGCGTCAGGACGACCCGCGGGTCGAGGTCCAGGGCGAAGATGTCGGGTTCGTGCGCCAGCAGGATCACGGGCTCGTCCGGCTGCACCGGCCGTAACGTCCGATCCAGCGCGGCGAGGCGGTGTCGCGCGAGCGGCTGCGGTCTGCGCGGTACGCTCGGCGTCTCCTCGCTCTCGATCCCGGCGAGCCACAGGGGCGCCGGCAGGTCGAGGCGGGTGGCCGCATTCTCGATGAACCCGATTCCGGCCGCCCGGAGCGCGCGCTCCACCCGGGTGGGGCCGCGGCCGCGTTGCCGGGCCTCGTGGTCGTCCCCCCAGTCGTGATTGCCCTGGACCGCATAGACGCCCTTCGGCGCGCGCAGATCGCCCAGGAGGCGCGCGACCGTCTCGAAGGGCACAGGACCGGCGCTCTGCGAGCCGTAATCCCCGAGGAGCACGGTGAGGTCGGGCCCGAGGGCGTTGGTGCGCGCCACCACCGCGGCGATCTCGGCTTCGCCCATGCAGCGCGGGTGCGCGTGGAAGTCGCTCAGGACCGCGATACGCAGACTCAGGCCGCGCGGCCAACGGGACGGCGAGAGACGATAGGCGGTGACCTGCACGCGATGCGGCTCGAACGCGGTGGCGTATCTGGCGCTCAGAAGTCCGCCTCCGGCGATCAGGGCTCCGGTCAGAGCCGGGCGGGAGAGCAGCGCGCGTCGCGTGAGCATGGGCGGAGAGGCGTCTGAACTCGGGGGGTCGTCCCCGGCAGAATGCCTCGGACGGGTTTCGAACTCGTCACGAACGCGTGGCGGAGGGATGGTGGCCCCGCGAAAGGCAGCAGGACAGCCGCGAACCGCTTCTCGACGGGACCGACGCATCAAGACGGCGGCAGCGTGGCGGAGCGCCTCCCGATTGCGTGGGGCGGTGCTCTGCGGGGTCTACGGGCTTCGACCCGGGCATAAAAAAGCCCCGGCCATCGCCAGGGCTGCGTCGATCTCGGTCAATGGCAATGTTGGTAGCGAGGGAGGGATTTGAACCCCCGACACAAGGATTATGATTCCTCTGCTCTAACCAGCTGAGCTACCCCGCCCCAAGCCGCAACCGCCCCGGAGGGCGACACGTCGCGGGGGTATAGGGAGGCGGGGTGCGGGGTGTCAACGGTCGGTGACCGGCCCTGCGCAGATTCCTGCCGCGACGGAGCGAAGGAGCCGCCCGGCCGTCAAGCGACATAGGGCGACGGCGCCGTCCCGGGCATGTTCAGCCCGGCACCGGCCGCTATGTTGCGCGGATGGTCCCGCCTTGGGACCGGACATTCCGGAGCGTTCGATGACCCGTCGCGCCAGCACCCGCCTTGCCATCCTGCTCGCCCTCGCGGCGGCGTCGCCGTCCGCCACCCTGCCGGCCCTGGCGGCGGGCACCACCTATCGGGCGACCCTTAACGGTGCCAGCGAAGTGCCGGCGACGCAGTCGCCGGGCACAGGGGAGGTCACCGCCACCTTCGATCCCGCCACCAAGCGGCTCAGTTGGACCGGGACGTACAGCGGGCTCACCGGCCCGGTGACGGCGGCGCATTTCCACGGACCGGCCAAGGCGGGGGAGAACGCCGGGGTGCTCGTCCCCGTCACCGCCGCGAGTAGCCCGTTCTCCGGCGAGGCGGCACTGGACGACGCCAAGGCCGCCGACCTCGAAGCCGGCCGGCTCTACTTCAACATTCACACCGCCGCGAACCCCAAGGGCGAGATCCGCGGCCAGGTCGAGCGGGGCCGCTGACCGCCCGCCCGCGGAACCTCGACGCGCGCCCAGGGCCCGGGTAGGCGGATGGCGTCCGCCTACCGGAGGTACCGATGAAGCAGACCGAGGCCATCATCGCCTGGACGCCTGTCCGCTGGGCGGAACTCCGACCGGAGACGGCCGGGCAGGTCGTCGTGGTGGCGACGCCCGACGCCGACGGAGTGGCGAAGCGCTTCGCGATGCGCTCGGGCGCCAGCTCCTCGGCGCTCGCCGCGCTGGCGGAGGAGGCCCGGATCGCGCGGCTGTTCATCGATTTCCAGACGCTGGTGGTACGCGACGGCATCGATCCGCAGGCGGCGCACCGTGCCTTCCTGGCCATCGACGAGTACCGGTTCCGCATCGCCCCCGATACCGAAGGGGCGGAATTCGAGGACCCGCCCGAGGAGGATTAGGCCGGGCGCCGCCCCGGCGCCCGCGGGCCGCTCGCGCAGGCGTGAGAATAAAGAATGCACGAAGCGCCGGCGGCGCCCTATCTCGCATCGGCGTCCAGAGTCTTTCGGAGGCCGGCCATGTCCGTATCCCGTCGCACCGTCGTCGCCGCAGCGGCCCTCGCCCCCCTCGTCCCGCGCCTCGCGCGGGCCGCCGCGCCGCTGATCCGCCGGCCGATCCCCTCGACCGGCGAGATGCTCCCGGCGATCGGGATCGGCACGTCGCGTCGCTACGAGGTCGCGCCGACGGCCGAAACGGTGGCGCCGCTCAAGGAGGCGGTGCAGACGTTTCTGAGCCTCGGGGGCTCGGTGATCGACACCGCGCCGAGCTACGGCACCGCCGAGGACGTGCTCGGCCTCATCCTGGCGGAGCCGGACCTGCGCCAAAAGATCTTCCTCGCCAGCAAGGTCGACACCACCGGCCGCGACGCCACGCTCGCGGAGTTCGAGCGGTCGCTGAGCCGCATGAAGGTGGAGACGCTCGACCTCGTGGCGGTCCACAACCTCATCGACGTGGATGCCAATCTGGCGGTGCTGCGCGATCTGAAGGGCCGCAAGCGCATCCGCTACGTCGGCGTCACCGTGTGGCGCGACACCCAGCTCGACGCGCTGGAAGCCGTGATGCGGCGCGAGGCCCTCGATTTCATCCAGGTCAACTACGCCATCGACAACCGGGCCGCCGCCGAGCGGGTGATCCCGCTCGCGGCCGACCGGGGCGTGGCGGTTATGACCAACGTGCCCTTCGGCCGCGACCGCCTGTTCAAGGCCGTCCAGGGGAAGGCGCTGCCCGCTGTGGCGCAGGATCTCGGCTGCACGAGCTGGCCGCAGTTCTTCCTCAAATACGTCCTGGGCAACCCGGCCGTGACCTGCCCGATACCCGGCATGGCGAAGGTCGCCTACGTCGAGGACAACCTCGCCGCCGCCCGGGGCAAGCTCCCGGATCCGGCCCAGCGCAAGCAGATGGAGGCCTTTATCGATGCGGTCTGATCTCACCACGCGCCGCGCGGCGCTCGCTCTGGCGGCCGGGCTCTCCCTGGCGGCAATCGCTCCGGCCCTGGCACAGGACGGGGCGAAGAAGATCCGGATCGGCGTGATCGGGGCCGGCAATATCGGCGGCACGATCGGGACCCTCTGGGTGAAGGACGGCCACGAGGTGATGTTCGCCTCGCGTCACCCGGAGGCCCTCGCCGCGATGGTCTCGGAGCTCGGTCCGAAGGCGAAGGCCGGGACGCCCGAGGAGGCGATCAAGTTCGGCGATGCCGTGTTCATCGCGGTGCCCTACAAGGCCTACCCGGATCTCGCCAAGGAGATCGGGCCGGCCCTTTCGGGCCGGATCGTGATCGATGCCGGCAACGCCACGCAGAAGCGGGACGGCGCGCTCTACGACGAGGTCCAGGCGAACGGGATCGGCACCACGTCGGCCAAGTATTTCCCGGGTGCCAAGCTGGTGCGGGCCTTCAACGCGGCCAACTACAAGGTCTTCGCCAAGGAAGGCGCCGACGGCGGCAAGGACCGCGCCGGCGGCCGGATGGCGATCCCGATCGCGGGCGACGATCCGGATGCGGTGAAGGTGGCGGCGGGCCTGGTCCGCGACGCCGGCTTCGATCCGGTGGTGGTCGGCCCGCTCAAGGACGCCGACAAGTTCGCCATGGGTTCACCGGGCTACGGCCACGACGTCACCGCACCGGAACTCAGCGCGAAGCTCGGGATGGCCAAGTGAGGGCAGGGGCAGGACGGGCTCCCTCGCCCGTCCGGGCTCGGCGGCGCACGCCGGTCCATCCGCCGCGGGACGCGACGGGCTGCGCGCGCCATCCCTCGCCCGGGGGCGGGGGAAGGCAGCATCCGGAGCGGCATTGGAGACGCGACCTGCGGCGGGTCCCCGAGGCTGCGCCTCCCTCACGCCGCTCAGGCGGACGCGGAACCATGCTCATGACCGCGAGGTCCCACCATGCCTGAGTCCGCCCCGGACCGCGGCACCTTGGCCCGCCTGATCGACGTCCAGCCCGGGGAGGGCAGGGCGCTCGCGTGGTCGTGGGCCTACATCTTCTCGATCCTGGCCGCCTACTACGTGCTGCGGCCGATCCGCGACCAGATGGGCGTCGCCGGCGGCATCGAGAACCTGCCCTGGCTGTTCACCGCCACGCTGGTCGGCATGCTGAGCCTCAACCTGCCGTTCGCCTACCTGGTGAAGCGGATGCCGCGGGCGCGGTTCGTGCCGATCACCTACCGGTTCTTCGCGGCCAACATCCTCGCCTTCGCGCTGACGCTCTACCTCGCGCCGCCGGAATGGTCCGTGTGGATCGGCCGGGTCTTCTTCGTCTGGCTGTCGATCTTCAACCTGTTCGTGGTCTCGATCTTCTGGGCGACCATCGTCGACGTGTTCTCGAACGCGCAGGGGAAGCGGCTGTTCGGCTTCATCGCCGCGGGGGCGACGCTGGGCGCCATCGCGGGGTCGGCCACCACGGCGATCCTCGCCAAGAACGTCCCGACCTGGGGCCTGATGCTGTGCGCGGTGGTGCTGCTCGAGGTCGCGGTCTACTGCATGCGCGGCTTGGCGGCCCTGTCGAGCCGGCTGCATGAGGTGCCGGGCGCCACCGAGGCGACCGGGCAGGACGGTACCATCGGCGGCAGCGTGCTGGCGGGCGTGACCCGCACCATGGCGTCGCCCTATCTCCTCAACATCTCCCTGTTCCTGCTGCTATTCTCGGTGACCTCGACCTTCCTGTATTTCGAGCAGGCGGGCATCGCCAAGCGCAGCTTCCCGGACCGCGGCGCCCAGACCGCCTTCTTCGCGAGCGTGGACCTCGCGGTGAACGTGCTGACGCTGGGCGTCCAGCTGTTCCTCACCGGCCGGATCGTGAACCGGCTCGGCGTCGCGCTGACGCTGGCGCTGCTGCCGGCCTTCAGCATCATCGGCTTCGCGGCGCTCGCGGTCGCGCCGACGATCGGGGTGATCGTGGCCTTCCAGGTCCTGCGCCGGGCGGGCAACTTCGCCATCGCGCGCCCGGTCCGGGAGGTGCTGTTCACCGTGGTCCCGCGCGAGGACCGCTACAAGGCGAAGAGCTTCATCGACACAGTGGTGTACCGGCTCGGCGATCAGGTCGGCGCATGGTCGTTCACCGGCATCCAGGGCGCGGGCCTCGGAAGCACCGGGATCGCCGGGGCCGCGATCCCGCTCTCGGTCGCTTGGCTGGTGAACAGCCTCTGGCTCGGCCACGCGCAGGAGCGGCGCCGGACCGCGCAGGAATCCGGCGAGGCCGAACCGTCGGGGCAGACGCTGCCCCTCGGCCGGGCGGCTCCCTCTGCCTGAACCGGGCGGACGCCTCCGTTAAGCTGCGGTTTACCATGCCGCGCGCGATATCCGGTGCGTGGCAGCGGGAGGACGGCATGACGGGCTCTGCGCCGTCGGCACGGAGACGATCGAGCGGTCACGACCCGCGCGTCCTTGCGGTTCTGGGGTCGATCGCCCTGGCTGCGGCCCCGGCGACCGCACAGGAGCCGCTCATTCTCCATATCCGTCCCCTGCCGGATGCGGAGGCCGCCCGCGCCGCCCGGGAGGCGCTCTTCACGCGACGGCAGGCCCATGCCCGTGCCGTCATCGAATCCGTCTGCACGGGTTGCCTCGGGGCCTGGAAGTCGGAGACTGTCCCGGCCGACGGTGCCGACCAGGACCGCCTCGCGAACCTCGCGGTTCCGATCGGGGTTGAACCCGATCCGCAGTCCGGGGCATCCGACACCGTGACCGATCCATCGAATCCCGTGAGGCATCCATGACCCAAGCGCATCCGACCAGCGGCGCCGAGCCCGAAGTCGATTGCCCGGTGAGCCTCGAGGTCCTGGGCTCCGTCTATCGGGCCGACGATTTCGACCTGCCCCTGATCCTGGAGCAGATCCCGCCTTTGAAGCGCGCCCAGCTCGCCGCCTACCTGTACGGCAAGAGCCATATGCACAAGCTCGGCTTGAAGGTCGCCCGCTCGTGCGAGCGCGACGACCTCGTCCGGGCCGCGGGCGAGATCGGCTCGGTGATCCACGGGCAGGCGCATCTGAAGCCGTCGCGGCCGGTGCCGGAGGCCGCTCCGCAGCTGCGCGCGAAGACACCGCCCGGCCAGAAGAAGGTCAGCCTCGCCGGCGCGGCTCCGAAGCCCGCGATCAGCCTCGGCGGTTCGGCCAAGGTCCGCAACTTCGACTGAGCGCCCGCGCGCGCCGAGGCGAGGACCGGCTCGGCGCGTGCGGCCGGGCCGCCTGCAGGGCTCCGCGCCGTGTTTCCCCGCCAAACGAGGGGGCGCGGTTCGCGGCGCGGACGATCCCGGCGCATAGCTCGCGCGGCGATCCCCAGTCCGCCTGGAGCCGCGCGTTGCGCGCGCGCCGGTCATCGGATAATCGCCCGCGATGAACACCGACCACGACAAGATCCTGATCGTCGATTTCGGCTCTCAGGTGACCCAGCTCATCGCCCGGCGCGTCCGGGAGGAGGGCGTCTACTGCGAGATCGTCCCCTTCACCAAGGCCGAGGCCGCGTTCCGCGAGCAGCAGCCGAAGGGCGTGATCCTCTCGGGCGGCCCCGAATCGGTGACCGTCGAGGCCTCGCCCCGGGCCCCGCAGGTGGTGTTCGATTCGGGCGTTCCGGTCTTCGGCATCTGCTACGGTCAGCAGACCATGGCGGCCCAGCTCGGGGGCGCCGTCGAGGGCGGCCACCACGCCGAGTTCGGCCGGGCCGAGGTGGAGATCCTGGCCGATTGCCCGCTGTTCAACGGCGTCTGGCACAAGGGCGAGACGTATCCGGTCTGGATGAGCCACGGGGACCGGGTCACCAAGCTGCCCGACGGCTTCACCACCGTGGCGATCTCGAAGAACGCCCCGTTCGCCGCGGTGGCCGACGCGACGCGCAACTACTACGCGGTGCAGTTCCATCCGGAGGTGGCGCACACGCCCCACGGCGCCCTGCTGATCCGCAACTTCGTGCGCGATGTCGCCGGCTGCACGGGCGATTGGACCATGGGCGCCTACCGGGAGGAGGCCATCGCCAAGATCCGCGCGCAGGTCGGCTCCGAGAAGGTGATCTGCGGTCTGTCGGGCGGCGTCGATTCCGCGGTGGCGGCCGTCCTGATCCACGAGGCGATCGGCGACCAGCTCACCTGCGTGTTCGTCGACCATGGCCTCCTGCGCCTCGGGGAGGCCGAGCAGGTGGTTGCCCTGTTCCGGGACCATTACAACATCCCGCTGGTCCACGTCGAAGCGTCGGGCATGTTCCTCTCGGCGCTCGAGGGCGTCTCGGATCCGGAGGTCAAAAGAAAGACCATCGGCCGCCTGTTCATCGACGTGTTCGAGGCCGAGTCGCGCAAGATCGGCGGCGCCGCGTTCCTCGCACAGGGCACGCTCTATCCGGACGTGATCGAGAGCGTGTCGTTCACCGGCGGTCCCTCGGTGACGATCAAGAGCCACCACAATGTCGGCGGCCTGCCCGAGCGGATGAACATGAAGCTCGTCGAGCCGCTGCGCGAGCTGTTCAAGGACGAGGTCCGGGCGCTGGGCAAGGAACTCGGTCTGCCGGAAGCCTTCGTCGGGCGCCATCCGTTCCCCGGGCCCGGCCTGGCGATCCGCTGCCCCGGGACGATCACCGCCGAGAAGCTCGAAGCCCTGCGCAAGGCCGACGCGATCTATCTCGATGAGATCCGGCAGGCCGGCCTCTACGACACGATCTGGCAGGCCTTCGCGGTGATTTTGCCGGTGAAGACCGTGGGGGTGATGGGCGACGGCCGCACCTACGACCACGTCTGCGCGCTCCGCGCGGTCACCTCGGTCGACGGCATGACCGCCGATTTCTACCCGTTCGACATGGGTTTCCTGGGCCGGGTCGCCACGCGCATCATCAACGAAGTGAAGGGCATCAACCGGGTCACCTACGACATCACCTCGAAGCCGCCGGGCACGATCGAGTGGGAATAGAGACTGGCACGATCGAGACAGCACGCAATTCGATCTTGCTGACGGTCATGGGCCCCGCCGGGCCACCGAGGCCGCATCGCCGATCTGGCGCGGGGCGCCGGGATGGTCCAGTTCGCCCGGCGTCCGGTCGCGCCGAGGCGATCCCCGAACGGCGCTCCCACCTGCGCCGCCTCGATTGGCGATGCGGTCAGCCCTCGCCGACCCGTACGATCTCCGGCAACATGAGGCGCGCGACGATCGCCTCGCGCCAGCGCCGAGTTCGGCCGTGGGCATCGCATGCGACGGTCGAGGCAGGCGGACGCACCCGTTCGCGATCTTCACGGAGGGGCGGACGATCCAGGGGCCTCGGCGGCCCGTCTGCTGAGGCGAGGCTTTCCTGCGCCCCGGAGCCGCCGTCTATCTCGGACCGCGTCGCGCCACAGGCATCGCGTCGCTGCCGGCGCGGTCTAAGGGACGGCCTCCCTGGAGGGCTCCTGTCGGCACAGCGCCGGCTCCAGCGCCCGGAGTGCCGGCCGGAACGCCGCCAGATGCAGACCGTCGCGCAACGCACCCGGCTTGGCGAAGCCGCTATCGCCGTCGCGAAGCGCCGCGAACGGGTCGGCGAACGTGCAACCGAGGCGCCCGCACAGGGCCCGCAACCGCTCGGAATACTCCGTCACCGCGCGCGCATCGACGAACTTGCCGATCTGGCGCCCGACGGGCGGGAGGGCGGTCACGACGACCCGCGGGCTGAGGGACTGAAACCGCTTGATGATCTCCTCCGCGGCCGCCTCGAACTGCTCCGTCGGCTTCGTCAATTGCGGGTTGTTCTTGACCAGGATGTCGTTGGTCCCGATCGTCAGCGCGGCGATCCGCGGGTGAACCTTGAAGGTCAGGCCCGCGAGGTATTGCGCATAGCTGGCGGCCGTCGCGCCGCTGACGCCGCCATTGACGAGATCGAGGCCGCACGGCCGCTGACTCCCGGGCTGCAGTTCCACCTGCGAGTCGCCGCCCCAGAAGACGTAGTCGGCGGGCGCCTCGTCCAGACTGACCTGCACGGCGACGAGGCGCATCTCCGCGTAGGCACGGGCGTCGACCCCCGGCCGGCGCAGGCGCCAGCCGGCCAGGCCGCCGATCGCCAGCACCACGAGCCCGGCGGCGACCAGGACCGCGACGCGCCTCACGGCTCGGCCCCGGCGCGGTCGACCTGCGCTCCGGGCCGGGCATCCGTGGAGGCGTAATAGGGCTTGATGTCGAGGAGCGGCGTGCCGTCGAGACAGTCGAGGCCCCGCACCCGCAGGCTATTGTCCTCCCGGCCGATCAGCGCGACCACCGCCAGCGCGATCGGATTGGGCCGCGCCGGCGAGCGCAACGAGAAGGTGCCGCGCGGACCGTCCGCGTGGCGCGGCCGCTGCACCAGGAGGCCGCGGGTCGCCCGGTCCATCCAGTAGAGCAGGATCAGGTGCGTGCAGCCGGTGACGTTGCGCAGGCCGGGCGCGAAGGCCGGATCGACCTCGACGGTGCAGAGCGCGTCGGACTGCAGCCCGTTCTTCGGGCAATCGGATCGGGCCGTCCAAGGCGTGCGCAGCCGGCCGATGAAGTACAGGCCGGCGTCGAAGGTCGTGGGGAGGATCGCTGTTTCCTCACCGGGACGGGTCCCGAACTCGTCCGTGCTCATGCGTCCTCGCCACGCCCGGGCCGGGTTCTCGGGCATGCGCCGGCCGGCCGCAAGCCCGCATCTCGCCCCAGTGCGGCGGGCGGTGTAGAGCCGACATGAGACCACGCGCCGCCGGCCGGATCCCGATCCGGCGAAGGAGAGCGCGTCAGATCAAGGCGTTAGGGGCGGTCCCGTCGGCCAAGCGACCGGGACCGCCGCGTCGTGCGGAGGGACTATGATCGAGCGGGAATTGCGGCCGATGCAGGCGGTGGCGGATGCCGGGACCGCTATCGACCGGCTGGTGGACCTCTACGAGGGCGCGGCCGGGGCCCTGCGTCTCGCCCTGGAGCGCTACCTCGCGGGCGGCCCCCCGCCGGACTCGACGGAACGCCTGGCCTTCCGCTACCCGGAATTGCGCATCACCTACCGGCCCGACGGACCTCTGCCGCGGGTGCGGCGCGCCACCGCCAAGCTCCAGGCCGCCGGCACCTACGCGACGACGATCACGCATCCGGCCTTCTTCCGGGATTACCTGACCCGGCAATTGGAACCGCTCATCGCCGATTACGGGATCGCCCTCGAGGTGGGCTTGAGCGCACAGGAGATTCCCTATCCCTATGTCCTGGAAGCGGGGCTCGACGCGCGGGGCCGTGCGGTCGATGGCGCCGAGCTCGCCACCTATTTCCCGGTGCCGCTCCTGTCGCTCGTGGGCGACGAGATCGCCGACGGGACCTTCGACCGCGCCGCCGGCGAGCCCCTGCCGCTCGCGCTGTTCGACGCCGTGCGGGTCGACTACTCGCTGCGGCGGCTGGTCCATTACACGGGCTGCGACTGGCGCGACGTCCAGCCCTGGATCCTGCTCACCAATTATCATCGCTACGTCGACCAGTTCGTGCGCCACGGCCTGGAGCGGCTGTCCTCCGGGGCCGAGGGGTTCGAGCGCATGGTCCTGCCGGGCGGGATCTCGGTGAGCCGGGCCGAGGCCGCGACCGCCGATCCGGCCGCGGTGATCGCCGCCTCGCCGTGGCATCGCCACCAGATGCCGGCCTACCACCTCGTCGCCCGCGGCCCCGACGGGACCCTGCAGGGCACGTCGCTCGTCAATATCGGGGTCGGCCCCTCGAACGCGAAGACCATCACCGACCATCTGGCGGTGCTGCGCCCGGATTGCTGGTTGATGGTCGGGCATTGCGGCGGCCTCCGGCAGTCGCAGACCATCGGCGACTACGTGCTGGCGCACGCCTATTTCCGCCGCGACCGGATCCTCGACGAGCTGGTGCCCCCGGACGTGCCGGTCCCGGCCCTCGCCGAGGTGCAGCTCGCGCTGCAGAGCGCCGCCGCGTCCGTGACGGGCGAGCAGGCCGACGCCCTCAAGCGGCGCCTGCGCACCGGGACGGTGGTCACCTACGACGATCGCAATTGGGAATTGCGGTTCAGCCAGGAGCGGCGGCGGATCAACCAATCGCGCGCCGTGGCGGTCGACATGGAAAGCGGCACCGTCGCGGCGCAGGGGTTCCGCCTGCGCGTGCCCTACGGAGCGCTGCTCTGCGTGTCGGACAAGCCGCTCCATGGCGAGATCAAGCTCCCCGGCGCGGCGAACGCCTTCTACGACCGGGCCGTCTCCGAGCATCTGCGGGTCGGACTCGCTGCCCTCGACGTGCTCCGCGCCGACCGGCACGGGCTGCACTCGCGCAAGCTGCGGAGCTTCGACGAGCCGCCGTTCCGGTAGCGGCTGGACGCGCAGCCAGCGAGGACGATCGGCGACGTCTCGCCGGACGCCCGTCGCGGGGACCGATGGGCGCGCCGCGACCTTTCGCTCACGGGTGGATACGCCGGCGCCCCGAAGGATTGGACAGTCAGATCCCTCGTGTCGAATCGGACTGTCCCATGAAGCGTCTCGCGATTGCCTCGACCGCCCTGCTGGCTGCGGCGGCGTTCCTGCCGAGCGGCGCTGATGCCCGCGGCTTCGGCGGGGGTGGATTTCACGGGGGTGGGTTCGGAGGCGGTGGCGGATTCCACGGGTCCGCCGGCTTCGGCGGCGGCGCACGGGTCGGCGGATCCGTCGGCGGAGCGGGCGGCTTTCGCGGTGCCGGCCTCGGCACCACCGGCATCGGCGCCGGCGGTCTCCGGACCGGAGGTTTCGCTGCGGCCGGCCGCGGTTTCGCCGGGCGGCCGGGCGTGATCGGCAACCGCGGTGTGGCCGGCCACGGCTTCGCCGGGCGCGGGTCCGGCCGGGGATACGGGCGCGGCGTGGGTTACGGCCTCGCCGGTGTCGGACTGGGCCTCGGCGTGGGCTACGGACTGGGAGGCTACGGCTACGATCGATGTGCCGACGACGATGGGTACGGCGCCTACGACCCGGCCGCGTGCGCCGCTTACGGCTACTGAATACGCTTCGTTCGCGCTCGACCCGATGCCCGACAGGCTCGGCCCTCACCCGGCCGGGCCTTCGCGTAGGGACAGGATCGCCCCGACCATCGCTCTCGCAACGGCCGGCTCCGACCTGCCCAGCCTTCGCCGTTGACGAAGGCTCCGTCAACCAACCCCGAATTGCGAACCGTTCCAACGCGGTCAGGATGCGGCGCTTCGACGTTCCACGAGTGGTTGCGAGGTCCTGGTGAGCGGGGAGGCGGTTGTTCCGGCGACGGCGATCCTGCTCGTGCTGTGCATGGGCCTCTGGGCCACGGCGCTGTTGCCGGAAGTCGTCACGGCTCTGGCCTTCTTCGGTCTGGCGATGCTGCTGAGGCTCGGCAGCGCCGGGACGGTCTTCTCCGGCTTCTCGGCCTCCGCCTTCTGGCTGGTCCTGTCCGGCATGATCGTCGGCCAGGGCATGACCCGCACGGGGTTGGGCGACCGCATGGCGCGGGCCCTCGCCCTGCGACTCTCGGCCTCCTACGGTCGCTTCATCGCCGGGCTGGTGATGCTGAGCTTCCTCATCGCCTTCGTGATGCCGTCGAACCTCGGTCGGATCGCCCTGATGTTACCGATCACGCTGGCGCTCTGCGATGCTTTCGGGCTGGCGGCCGGCCGGCCGGGGCGGACCGGAGCCGTGCTGGCCGTGGGCGTCGCTACGCCGATCCTGTCGGCGGCGATCCTGCCGGCCAACGTGCCGAACCTCGTGATGGCCGGCTCCGCGGAGCGCCTGCTCGGCCTGCACCTCTCGTACCTGTCCTACTTCGTGCTGCACGCGCCGGTCCTCGCGCTGGTGAAGGGTCTGATGCTGGTGGCCCTGATCGTGCGGCTGTTCCCCGATCGCATCGCCGGGACGCCCGAGAGCCTGCCGACCCTCCCGCCGCCCTCCGGCGCCGAGCGGCGCCTCGCGACCATCCTCGTTTGCACGCTGGCGCTATGGATGACCGACAGCCTGCACGGGCTCGCGCCCGCCTGGGTCGGACTCGCGGCCGCGGTGATCTGCCTGATGCCGAAGATCGGGGTGCTGCGACCCGAGGCCTTCCAGCAGGTCAATCTGCGCACCTGCTTCTATATCGCGGCGCTCCTCGGCCTCGTGGCGCTCGTGAACGAGACTGGACTCGGCGAACGCCTCGGCCGTCTGATGCTGGCGGTGGCGCCGCTGGAGCCGGGGGCGGAGGCGAAGAACTTCGCCGTCCTGACCGGCCTGAGCACGGTCCTGACGCTGCTCGTGACCGCCAACGGCGCGCCCGCGCTCTACACCGGGTTGGCCAGCGAGATGACGGCCGGAAGCGGCCTGTCGCCCCTGGCGGTCGTGTCGCTGCAGGTGATCGGCTACTCCACGCTGTTCTTCCCGTATCAGGCGCCCCCGATCGTGTTCGCCAGCGAACTGGGGGGCGTCCGCCTCCGGGACGCGACGCGGCTGACCCTCGCCTTCGGTCTGGTGTCGCTGCTGCTGGCGGCCCCCCTCGATTACGCGTGGTGGCGCGTCCTCGGACAATTGAAGTGACAGATTCCCGCAGGTGTCGCCCCGGGCGCCACATTGCGTTGCAGCATGACGCATTGCGGCTTGCTCCCTCAGCCACTAGCGCTACCAGATTAGAGACGGTCCAGTTCGCAGCTGCGAGGCTTCAACCCGATGGCACCCACCGCACGCCCGACAGTGGCACAGCCCATGTCGCCGCATCTCCAGATCTATCGCTGGACCTGGACCATGGCGATGTCGGTGTTCCACCGCATCACCGGCACGGCGCTCTACGGCGGGACTGCGCTCGTGGCGATCTGGCTGGTCGCATTGGCTTCGGGGCCGGTGGCCTACTCTTACGTGGCGGGCTTCTTCGGCTCGCTGATCGGGCGCCTGATCCTGTTCGTCTATACCTGGATCCTGATGCACCACATGCTCGGCGGTCTGCGCCATCTCGCCTGGGATTTCGGGATCGGCTTCGACCGGGAGAAGCGGCTCGCCATGTCCCGCATGACCCTGATCGGCTCGCCTGTGCTCACCCTCGTCATCTGGGCGGTCGCCCTTCTGGTCCGCTGAGGAGGTCGGCATGGCCAAGGAACAGGTCCGCCAGGACACCCACGTCTCGATCCGGACCCCGCGCGCCCGCGTCGCCGGACTGGGCGTCGCCCATCACGGCGTCGGCCACTGGTGGCTGCAGCGAATCACCGCAGTGACCAATACCGTCCTGATGCTGTCTTTCGTGGTCATCATCGCCAGGATGGCCGGCCGGGGCTACGCGGACGCAGTCCACGTGATCGCGAACCCTTTCGTCTCCATCATCCTCATCCTGGCCTTTCTGTCGGTGACCCTCCACATGCGCATCGGGATGCAGGTGGTGATTGAGGATTACGTGCACGCGCAGGCGACCAAGATCGTCGCCGTGTTCGCCAACAATGTCTACGCGGTCCTGGTGGCCGTCGCCTGCGTCTACGCGGTCCTGCGCATCGGCTTCGGACAGCCGGCCTGAACCCCGCCATCACGAATCTCGAGGAGCCGACCATGGCCGTCAACGGCACAAACGGCAGCGGGCCTGCCTACACCATCCACGATCACGCCTTCGACGTCGTGATCGTCGGCGCGGGCGGCGCCGGCCTGCGCGCCACGGTGGGCTGCTCGGAGGCCGGCCTGCGCACCGCCTGCATCACCAAGGTGTTCCCGACCCGCTCCCACACCGTGGCGGCGCAGGGCGGCATCTCGGCCTCGCTGGGCAACATGGGCCCGGACGATTGGCGCTGGCACATGTACGACACCGTGAAGGGGTCGGACTGGCTCGGCGACCAGGACGCGATCGAGTACCTCGTCCGCAACGCGCCCGCGGCGGTCTACGAGCTGGAGCATTGGGGCGTGCCCTTCTCCAGGACCGAGGAGGGCAAGATCTATCAGCGCCCGTTCGGCGGCATGACCACCGATTACGGCAAGGGCACCGCCCAGCGCACCTGCGCGGCGGCCGACCGCACCGGCCACGCCATGCTCCACACCCTCTACGGGCAGGCGGTGAAGAACCAGACCGACTTCTTCATCGAGTACTTCGCCCTCGACCTGATCATGGACGAGGAGGGGCGCTGCCGAGGCGTCATCGCCCTCGACCAGGCCACCGGGGAGATCCACCGCTTCCGCGCCCAGACGACCATCCTGGCGACCGGCGGCTATGGCCGCGCCTACTTCTCGGCGACCTCCGCCCATACCTGCACCGGCGACGGCAACGCCATGGTGCTGCGCGCCGGGCTCCCGCTCCAGGACATGGAGTTCGTGCAGTTCCACCCGACCGGGATCTACGGCGCTGGCTGCCTGATCACCGAGGGCTCCCGCGGCGAGGGCGGCTACCTGACCAATTCGGAGGGCGAGCGCTTCATGGAGCGCTACGCACCGTCCGCCAAGGACCTCGCCTCCCGCGACGTGGTCTCGCGCTCCATGACCATGGAGATCCGCGACGGCCGCGGCGTCGGCAAGGACAAGGATCACATCTACCTGCATCTCGACCATCTCGACCCGAAGATCCTGCACGAGCGCCTGCCGGGCATCTCGGAATCCGCCAAGATCTTCGCGGGCGTCGACGTGACCAAGGAGCCGATCCCGGTCCTTCCGACCGTGCACTACAACATGGGCGGCATCCCCACGAACTATCACGGCGAGGTGCTGACCCTGCGCGACGGCAACCCCGACACGGTGGTGCCCGGCCTCATGGCGATCGGCGAGGCGGCCTGCGTCTCGGTGCACGGCGCCAACCGCCTGGGCTCGAACTCGCTGATCGACCTCGTGGTCTTCGGCCGCGCCGCCGGCAAGCGCTGCGCCGAGATCGTCGAGCCGAACGGCCGGGCGATGGAGCTTCCGAAGGGTGCCACCGACAAGGCGCTCGAGCGCCTCGACCGCTTCCGCCATGCCAACGGTTCGACCCCGACCGCCGAACTGCGCGCCGAGATGCAGAAGACCATGCAGAACAACTGCGCGGTGTTCCGCACCGGCGAAGTCCTGGAAGAGGGCAAGGGCCTGATCCACAAGGTCTGGAACGCCGCCGCCGACGTGAAGATCACCGACCGGTCGCTGATCTGGAACACCGACCTGCTGGAGACCCTGGAATTCGACAACCTGATCGGCCAGGCGGTGGTGACGATGGAATCCGCCGCCAACCGCAAGGAATCCCGCGGCGCTCACGCCCGCGAGGATTTCCCGGACCGCGACGACAAGGACTGGATGAAGCACACGCTGTCGTGGCTCGACGAGGGTCGGCACCAGGTCAACATCGATTATCGGCCGGTGCACACCTACACGATGTCGAACGAGATCCAGTACATCGAGCCGAAGGCGCGGGTGTACTGAGCGCATGATTGCCGATGCACGCGCCGGCGACCGGCGCGCGCATCCTTCGAGGCCGGTTTCAGGTTCTGACCGATACTGCCGGACACAAAGACAATGGCTCAGTTCAACCTTCCGAAAAACTCGCAGATCACGCAGGGGAAGTCCTGGCCGGCCCCTCCCGGCGCCAGGAGTGTGCAGACCTTCAAGATCTACCGGTGGAACCCGGATGACGGAGCCAATCCGCGGATCGACACCTATCAGGTCGACCGCGACGATTGCGGCCCGATGGTGCTCGACGCGCTGCTGTGGATCAAGAACAAGGTCGACTCGACCCTGGTGTTCCGCCGCTCCTGCCGCGAGGGCATCTGTGGCTCCTGCGCGATGAACATCGAGGGGCAGAACGCGCTCGCCTGCACGATGGGCATCGACGAGTGCAAGAGCCCGGACAACGCCCTGCCGGTCCTGACCCGCAAGGACAAGGACGGGGCGATCCGGATCTACCCGCTGCCCCATATGCCGGTCCTGAAGGACCTCGTGCCGGATCTGACGAATTTCTACGCCCAGCACGCCGCCATCGAACCCTGGCTGCAGACCGAAACGCCCGCCCCCGAGAAGGAGTGGCGCCAGACGCCCGAGGACCGCTCCCGGCTCGACGGTCTCTACGAATGCATCCTGTGCGCCTGCTGCAGCACCTCGTGCCCGAGCTACTGGTGGAACGGCGACAAGTTCCTCGGCCCGGCGGCATTGCTTCAGGCCTATCGCTGGCTGATCGATTCGCGAGACGAGAACACCGGCGACCGGCTCGATGCCCTGCACGACCCCTTCCGGCTCTATCGCTGCCACACGATCATGAACTGCGCCAACACCTGCCCGAAGAACCTGAACCCGGCCAAGGCCATCGCCGAGATCAAGAAGATGATGGTGGAGCGCACCCTCTGATCGCACTGGGGTGAGGCCTCCCGGTCACACCGGGGGGAAAAGGCCGGCTCCTCGCGCCGGGGCGGCCCGCGAGCCGGGCCGGCGCCTTGCGGACAGCGCATTTGAATCCGAGTCAGGCGGGACGCTCCGCTCTCAAGCCTGACCCGAAGTGAACCGATGCCGCGCCCGTACCTGACGACGTTTGCCGTCCTCTGCCTGGGCGCCAGCCTCGGCGCCTGCGCGTCGAGCCGGCTGGACGGGCCGCGCACACGCGGGCCGTCGCAGCAGGGCTACCTCGACGCGGTCACCGCGGTCCCGTCCGGGACCGTCACGGCGGCGCCGCTGGCGCCGCCCCCCGGCGTGGCGGCGAGCCCCGACGCCCCCACGGCGCCCGGCGCTCAGGCGGCCCTCTCCCCTTCGGCCCCGACCGTGATCGCCGAACCCGTCGCCCCGCCCGCGCCGCCCCCGCCGGTCGTGGCGAGCGGACGGGCCTCCGTCGTCGGAACCTGGGACGCCCGGGACGCGACGGGCGCCAATTGCAAGGTGACCCTGTCGAGCGCGCCGGCCCTCGACCTGTACAAGGCCTCGGCGGCGGGCTGCCCCAACAAGGATCTGGCCCGGGTCTCGGCCTGGGACTTCCGCGACGGGGAGGTCTACCTCTACCAGGCGGGCGGTTCGGTGGCCGCTCGGCTGCGGCAGGGCGGCGGCGGCTTGGACGGCGCCCTGACCAAGTCGGGGGCCGCGCTGGCGCTCAACCGCTGAGGCGGAACCGGCCCGGTCCGGCGCACGATCCGGGCGCGGTGGAATCGCCGCCGCGACCACTCCGCACGGTTGGTTCGAGGCGCCCCGCGCTTACATGAAGGGCTCCCGCAGCATCACGCCCCCGGTAGCATGTTCCTCGATTGGCTCGAGCGCCGCGTCGACCCGTTCGCGCCCTTCGATGAAGCGCGCATGCCGCCGCGGTCGATCATCGGGTTCGCTTGGTTCTACCTGCACCCGATCCGCGGCGCGCTGGCGCTGCTGTTCGTCATCGCGGTGGTGGCCGGGACGGTCGAGGCGTCGCTCTATCTCGTCATGCGCTGGTTCATCGATCTGCTCGGCTCGGCCGACCGGGCGACGGTGCTGTCGGACCACGCGACCGGGTTGACGCTGGCCGTCCTGCTGATCGCGCTCGTCCGGCCGCTCTCGATCTGGGCCCATGAGGTCCTGTCGAATCAGCTCGTCGTTCCGCAATCCACCAGTCAGATCCGGTGGCGGGCGCACCTCTACACCCTCGGCCACGCCCTCTCGTACTTCCAGGGCGACTTCTCCGGGCGGCTGGCCAACCGGGTCGTGCAGGTCGGCCCGGCGGTCCGCGAACTCGCCGTCGTGTTCATCGACACCCTGCTCTACGTGGCGATCTACGCGGTCACCGCCGTCGGGCTGTTCAGCTCGATCTCGCCGTGGCTCGTGCTCCCGGTCCTCCTGTGGATCGCCGCCTACGCGGGCCTGACCACATGGTTCGTGCCCCGGGCGCGGGCGCGCTCCCACCGCACCGCCGACACGCGCTCGACGCTCATCGGCCGCATCGTGGACAGCTACACCAACATCCTCACCGTGAAGCTCTTCGCCCGCGACCGCGAGGAGCGGGCGGCGGTCCGCGACGCGGTGGACGTCCATACCGCGGCCTACCTGCACCAGTTCCGGCTGGTCACCCTGACCACCAGCCTGCTCGGCATCCTCAACAGCGCCCTGCTGGTCGCCACCGGTGCGGCCTGCCTCGTGCTCTGGCGCGACGGCGGGATGACCACCGGGGAGGCCTCCGCGGGGCTCGCCCTGGTCCTGCGGCTCATCGCCATGTCGGGCTGGGTCATGCAGACGGTGCGCGGCGTGTTCGAGAATGTCGGCGTCGTGCAGGAAAGCATGCAGACCATGGCGCGGCCGCACGGGCTGGTCGATGCCCCGGATGCGCGGGACCTCGTCGTGTCCGGCGGCGAGATCCGGTTCGAGGATGTCGGCTTCCATTACGGCCGCGGTGACGCCACCATCATCGAGGATTTCTCACTGACGATCCGTCCCGGCGAGAAGGTCGGCCTCGTCGGCGTGAGCGGGGCGGGAAAATCGACCCTCGCGAGCCTGCTCCTGCGCCTCTACGACGTGGAGAGCGGCCGCATCCTGGTGGACGGTCAGGATATCGCCACGGTGACGCAGCAATCCCTGCGTGAGGCCATCGCGATGGTGAGCCAGGACACGTCGCTCCTGCACCGTTCGATCCGGGACAACATCGCGTACGGCCGCTCCGGCGCCACGCAGGCGGAGATCGAGCGGGCCGCCCGCCTCGCGCACGCGGACGCGTTCATCGCCGACCTGATCGACCACAAGGGACGGCGGGGTTACGACGCGCAGGTCGGCGAGCGCGGGGTCAAGCTGTCCGGCGGCCAGCGGCAGCGCATCGCCATCGCGCGGGTCATGCTCAAGGATGCGCCGGTCCTCATCCTGGACGAGGCGACCTCGGCCCTCGACAGCCAGGTCGAGGCTGCGATCCAGGAATCGCTCGATGCGCTGATGGCCGGCAAGACCGTGCTGGCCATCGCCCACCGCCTGTCGACGATCGCGGCCCTCGACCGGCTCGTCGTCATCGATCGCGGCCGGATCATCGAGCAGGGCACCCATGCCGAACTCGTGGCTCGCGGCGGCGTCTATGCGGGCCTCTGGTCGCGCCAGTCGGGCGGCTTCCTGGGCGACGGCGCGAACCAGTTCGACGCCGCCGTGGCGTGAGACCGCGGGCGTCCGACATGCACGCCGGCGCGGCAGGCATCAGCGGATTCTTGGAGCGTCGCCGCTGTCTCCGGCATGGCCGAGCGACCGGGACGCGCGGGGGTAACGGCAGCCGGCAACATATCACGATGAACCCGACCGAACCCTATCGCTGCGCTGCACGCGGGCGCTTGACTCCGGGGCGGCAGACGGTCTCATTGCGCGCCTTAGAACCATAATGCTTTGATGCTTCCCGAGCCGGGAAATCGAAGCAGGGCGCCTGCGGCCCTGACGCCGACGCATGGAGTTCCGAATCTTGGCGAATACCTCTGCCGCCGCTCCCGCCGCCTCCGGGCCTGAGGGCAGCCGTCGCGATTTCATGTTCCTGGCCACGGGTGCCGGCTTGGCCGTCGGGGCCGCGGCCGCGGCGTGGCCGCTCGTCTCGTCGATGGCCCCCGACGCCGAGACGATCGCGGCCGGCGCGCCCATCGAGGTCGACCTGACCCCGATCCAGGACGGTCAGATCGTCAACGTCTTCTGGCGGGGCAAGCTGATCTTCGTGCGCAAGCTGACCGACAAGGAACTGACCGACATGAAGGCGGTCCCCCTGTCGGCCATGATCGACCCGGCGGCGTTCACCACGCGGGTCAAGAACGGCCACGACCAGTGGCTCGTGGTCTACGGCAATTGCACGCATCTCGGTTGCGTGCCGATCGGCCATCAGGGCAATTTCGAGGGCTGGGCCTGTCCCTGCCACGGTTCGCAATTCGACGCGGTGGGCCGCGTGCGCCACGGGCCGGCGCCCATCAACCTGCCGATCCCCCCTTACGCCTTCCAGACCGATACCAAGATCCGGATCGGCGAAGGCGGCAAGGAAGCGGCGTGAGGAGGACGGAAGCATGAGCGCGACGGCCAGCACCTACGTCCCCAAGAGCCGCGTGGCCAAATGGTTCGAGGCGCGCCTGCCCATCGTCGGGCTGGTGCACTCCTCGTTCGTGGCCTTCCCGGTTCCCCGCAACCTCAACTACTTCTGGACCTTCGGGGCGATCCTGATCGCGTTCCTGGGCATCCAGATCGTCACCGGCGTCTGGCTGGCGATGCACTACGAGCCGTCGGCGGCGGGCGCGTTCACCTCCGTCGAGAAGATCATGCGCGACGTGAACTACGGCTGGCTGCTGCGCTACGCGCACGCCAACGGCGCGTCGATGTTCTTCGTGGCCGTGTACCTGCACATGTTCCGCAACCTCTATTACGGGTCCTACAAGGCTCCGCGCGAGGTGCTCTACATTCTGGGCGTCGTCATCTACCTGCTGATGATGGCCACGGCCTTCCTGGGCTACACGCTGCCCTGGGGCCAGATGAGCTTCTGGGGCGCCACGGTCATCACCAACATCCTGGCGGCGATCCCGGTGGTGGGCGACACCATCCAGACTCTGCTCTGGGGCGGCTACTCGGTCGGCAGCCCGACGGTGAACCGGTTCTTCTCGCTGCACTACCTGCTGCCTTGGATGATCGCCGGCGTGGTCGTGCTGCACGTCTGGGCGCTGCACGTCACCGGGCAGAACAACCCGGTGGGCATCCCGATCAAGTCGGGCAAGGACGCGGTGCCGTTCACGCCCTACGCGACCATCAAGGACATGTTCGCGGTCTGCGTGTTCATGATCCTGTTCTCGTGGTTCCTGTTCTATCAGCCGAACTACCTGGGCCACGCCGACAACTACATCCCGGCGAACCCGGCGGTGACCCCCGCGCACATCGTCCCGGAATGGTACTTCCTGCCCTTCTACGCGATCCTGCGCGCGGTCCCGAGCAAGCTCGGCGGCGTGATCCTGATGTTCTCGGCGGTGATCATCCTGGCCTTCGCGCCCTGGCTGGACACGTCTAGGATCCGCTCGTGCAACTACCGGCCGATCTACCGCCAGTTCTTCTGGGTGTTCATCGGCGCGACGTTGCTGCTCGGCTGGCTCGGCTCGCAGCCTCCGGAGGGCGGCTACGTGCTGGCGGCGCAGATCTGCACGGCCTATTACTTCGCCCACTTCCTGCTCGTCATGCCACTCTGCGGCCTGTTCGAGACGCCGAAGGCGCTGCCGGGCTCGATCCTCGAGAGCGTGACCGGACCGGGCAAGCAGGTGAGCGGGTCCGGCATGCCGGCCGGCGCCGCCGCCGCTCCGACCATCAAAGGCTGACGGGCTGACGACAGGACCATGATGATGACCCGCGTCCTCTCGACGACCGCGGCGGCCGCCGTCGCGGCCCTGCTGATCGGCGCCGTGCCGGTCTCCGCCCAGGAAGGGCATGGCGGGCCGATCCCGGCCCGCGTGAACTGGAGCTTCGCCGGCACCTTCGGCCGGTTCGACACCGCGCAGCTGCAGCGCGGCTTCCAGGTCTACAAGGAGGTCTGCTCGGCCTGCCACTCGATGAAGCTGGTGGCGTTCCGCACCCTCGCGCAGGAGGGCGGCCCGGACTTCAGCGTCGGACAGGTCAAGGCCCTGGCGGCGACCTATCAGGTCAAGGACGGGCCCAACGATTCCGGCGAGATGTTCGACCGGCCGGGCCGGCCCGCCGACACCTTCCCGCCGCCCTTCCCGAACGATCAGGCGGCGGCTGCCGCCAATGGCGGCAAGGCCCCCCCGGATTTCTCCGTCATCGCCAAGGCGCGGACCTTCTCCCGCGGCTCGCTGTACTTCCTGACCGACTGGCTGCCGTTCGTCGGCTACTCGGAGCAGGGCCCCGACTACATCCACGCGCTGATCAACGGCTACGAGGACCCGCCGAAGGATTTCAGCGTCCCGGACGGCGGCCATTACAACAAGTACTATCCGGGCCACATCATCGCGATGCCGCCGCCGATCAGCGACGGGCAGGTCACCTACCCGAAGAACGATCAGGGCCAGCCGGTCGTCCCGGAGACCGTCGACCAGTACGGCAAGGACGTCGCGGCCTTCCTGATGTGGGCGGCCGAGCCGCACATGATGGACCGCAAGGCCCTGGGCTTCCGGGTGATCCTGTTCCTGATCGTGATGTCGGGGCTGCTCTACTACGTGAAGAAGAAGGTCTGGTCGGATGTCGGCGGCGAGGTCCACGGCCTCCAGCCGGAGCTGCACAACACGTTCTGAACGGGCTCCCCGGAGGGACGAGCCGGCTGGGCCTCCTTCGGGAGGCCCATCTTTTTTGCGCGGGCTCCCCGTGCTACCGCTGCGGGGATCCCGCGGGGCGATATCGGCCGACGCCGATCCCTCTCACCACCGCACCCTCAGGCGCCCGCGCCGGGAGGTCCCGAGGGGAGGGGTTCAGGGATCTCCGCGGGGACCGGAGGGCTCGTTCGAGGCCTCCGCTTCGCTCCGGCACCTCGGGATGAGGTGGCGGATGGAATGATCGCACGCAGGACAACGGAATGACCGCAGCGGTGCTCGGGGTGATGGGCGGCTCCGGGGTCTACGACCTGCCGGGGCTGGAGGACGTCCGCGAGGAACGCGTCGCTTCGCCCTGGGGCGAACCTTCGGATGCCCTGCGCATCGGGCGGATCGGCGACACCCCGATCGTCTTCCTGGCGCGCCACGGGCGGGGCCACCGGTTTTCACCATCGGGGATCAACTACCGGGCCAACATCGACGCGATGAAGCGGGCCGGCGTGACCGACCTGGTCTCGCTCTCGGCGTGCGGCTCGTTCCGCGAGGATCTGGCACCCGGCCTGTTCGTGCTCGTCGACCAGTTCGTCGACCGGACCCAGGGCCGCGCCGCCTCGTTCTTCGGCGATGGCTGCGTCGCGCACGTCTCGCTCGCCCACCCGATCGGGCCCGGCCTCCAGGCCCGCATCGCGGCGGCGGCGAAGGCCGAGGCGATCGCGGTGCATCGCGGCGGCACCTACGTCTGCATGGACGGACCGCAATTCTCCTCGCTGGCCGAGTCGCGCGCCTACAAGGCGCAGGGCTTCGACGTCATCGGCATGACCAACATGCCCGAGGCCAAGCTCGCCCGCGAGGCGGAGATCACCTACGCGACCATCGCGATGGTGACCGACTACGATTGCTGGCATCCCGGTCACGACGCCGTGGATGTCGCCGCCGTGGTGGCGGTCGCCCGGGCCAACGCCGACAAGGCCGCGCGGCTCGTGGCACGTCTGGCGCGCGACTTCCCGGCCGAGCGCGAACCCTGCCCGGCGGGTTCGCACCGGGCTCTCGACGGGGCGATCATGACCGCACCGGCCGTTCGCGATCCCGCGCTGCTCGCCAAGCTCGACGCCGTCGCGGGGCGGGTCCTGACCGATTAGGCAGCCACCCTTTCCAATCGGGCGAGACTCCCACTAGAAGGCGCTCGCGGCCCGGGCCGTCCTCGACGCAAAGTCCCAGAGAAATGCGCAGCGCCACCATCACCCGGAAGACCGCCGAGACCGACATCGCGGTCACCGTGGCTCTCGACGGGACCGGACGATCGAACATCGCCACCGGGATCGGGTTCCTCGACCACATGCTGGACCTGCTGGCCCGGCATGCGCTGTTCGACCTCGACGTGAAGGTCGACGGCGACCTGCACATCGACCAGCACCACTCGGCCGAGGATTGCGGCATCGCCCTGGGCCGGGCCTTCGCCGAGGCGCTCGGAGACAAGCGCGGGGTGACGCGCTACGCCGACATCCATCTTCCGATGGACGAGGCACTGACCCGCGTCTGTGTCGATATTTCCGGCCGGCCGTTCCTGGTCTTTCGCACCGCCTTCCGCGTTGAGAAGATCGGGACATTCGACACCGAGCTGGTGCGGGAGTGGTTCCAGGCCTTCGCGATGAACGCCGGGCTGACCCTCCACGTGGAGACGCTCTACGGGGACAACGCCCACCACATCGCGGAAAGCTGCTTCAAGGGCCTGGCCCGGGCCTTGCGGAAGGCGGTGGCCATCGATCCGCGTGAGGAGGGACGCGTTCCCTCCACCAAGGGCTCCCTGTAGACCTGTCCTCGTCGCGCGGTCCGGTCGGCCCTCCGGCCATCCGGCAGCGCCGTTCTCGGAGTATCGCGATGCGGATGCGCAGCTACACGCTCCACCTGCCCCAGGAGGCGCGGCCGGGTGAATCGCTCGGGCTCGACCGGGCGGTGGTGGTGCCGGACGGTTTCTCGTGGACGGCCTTCGCGTTCTCCGTGCTGTGGTTCCTGTATCACCGCCTCTGGATCGCCGCGCTGATCGTGCTCGTCGGGCTCGCTGCCCTCGCCGGCGCGGGCGTCGCGCTGGGCCTGCCCGTCGGCGCCGGCCTGATCGCCACGCTGCTGGCCGGATGTCTGATCGGGCTCGAAGCGTCGAGTCTCCGGCGCTGGACCCTGGCCCGGCGCGGCTGGCCGGTGCGCGACGCCGTCATGGCCGGCAGTGCGGCCGAGGCGGAGTCGCGGGCGCTGAACCGCTGGCTGGCGGCGAGCCCGACCGCGCCGCGCGCGCCGTTCCCGAGCGGCCCCAGCCGCCGCGCCGAGCCCGTCATCGGTCTGTTCCCCGCCCAGGAAGGCGCCCGGTGAGTGTCCGGGCGAGACGAGCATGAGCGCCGAGACCGTCGCGATCATCGATTACGGGTCGGGCAACCTCCATTCCGCCGCCAAGGCCTTCGAGCGCGCCGCCCGCGAGACCGGGCGTGACGCGCGGATCTGCCTGACCTCGGATCCGGACGTTGTCGCCGCTGCGGACCGCGTCGTCCTGCCGGGCGTCGGCGCCTACGCGGATTGCCGCCGCGGGCTCGATGCCGTGCCCGGCATGGTCGAGGCGATGACGCAGGCCGCCCAAGGGGCCGGACGGCCCTTCCTGGGGATCTGCGTGGGCATGCAGCTCCTGGCGACCCGCGGGCTGGAATACACCGTCACGCCGGGGCTCGACTGGATCCCGGGCGATGTCGGACCGATCCGGCCCTCGGACCCGGCGCTCAAGGTCCCCCATATGGGCTGGAACACCCTGCGGGCGGAGCGCGGCCACCCGCTGCTCGCCGGCATCCCGACGGGCGAGGACGGGCTGCACGCCTATTTCGTCCACAGCTACGCGCTCGCCCCCGCGCGTCCCGAGGACGTGGTGGCGCGGGCCGAGTACGGCGGACCGGTCACCGCCCTGGTGGCGCGCGACAACGTCGCCGGCACGCAGTTCCACCCCGAGAAGAGCCAGCGGCTGGGCCTCGCGCTCATCGCGAATTTCCTGAACTGGCGGCCCTGAGGGCGGTGTCGCCCCGGCAAGAAGGACTGAAACGCCCGTGATCCTGTACCCGGCGATCGACCTCAAGGAGGGACGCTGCGTCCGCCTCATCCAGGGGGACATGGCGCAGGCCAAGATCTTCGGCGACGATCCGGCAGCGCAGGCCGCGATCTTCGCCGAGCAGGGCTTTTCCTGGCTCCACGTGGTCGATCTCGACGGCGCCTTTGCGGGCGCTCCGCGCAACGCCGCGGCGGTCGAGGCGATCCTGGGCCGGGTGACGATACCGGTGCAGCTCGGGGGCGGCATCCGCGAGATGAAGACCCTGGAGGGCTGGCTCGCCAAGGGCGTCGCCCGGGTGATCATCGGCACGGCGGCGGTGCGCGATCCCGAATTCGTCCGCGAGGCCGCCCGCAAGCATCCCGGCCGGATCGCGGTCGGCATCGACGCCAAGGACGGCCGCGTCGCCGTCGAGGGCTGGGCGCAGACCTCCAGCATGACCGCGGAGGAGCTGGGGCGCCGGTTCGAGGACGCGGGCGTCGCGGCGATCATCTACACCGACATCGCCCGGGACGGGATCCTGAAGGGTCTCAACGTCGAGATGACCCTGGCGCTGGCGCAGGCCGTGCGGATCCCGGTGATCGCGTCGGGTGGCCTCGCCTCGATCGACGACGTGCACCGCCTGCTCCAGCCGGACTGCGCGCTGATCGCCGGGGCCATCACCGGGCGGGCGCTCTACGACGGCCGGATCGATCCGGAGGCGGCCCTGGCGGCGATCGCTGCGGCGCGCGGCCCGGCTTCGTGCTAGATCGTTCCGGTGAGGCGCCGACGCGGGAGGCATCGATGACGGCGGTGAAGGCCCGGCCGGCCTCGGCCGGGACGGCCTACGCGGACGACTTCTACACCTGGACGCAGGAGCAGGGTGCGCGGCTGCGGTCCGGAGACCTGTCGGGTCTCGACCGCGAGAACCTGGCCGAGGAGATCGAGAGCTGGGGCAAGAGCCAGTTCGCCAGTTTGGTGAGCGCGCTGCGCGTGGTGCTGCTGCACATGCTCAAATTCGACCATCAGCCCGGCAAGCGCACGCGGTGCTGGATGATCTCGATCGCAACACATCGCATTCAGGTCGCCGAGGAATTGAGCGAGAGCCCCGGACTGAAGCGCCGTGTCGTCGAAGCCATCACCAAGGCCTATCGAATCGCGCGCCTTGAAGCCGCGAAAGTGACCAGGCTCGCGGTCAGCCGCTTTCCAGAGACGTGCCCCTATACGTATCAGGACATCATGGATCGCCACTTCGCGATCGACTCCGAAGCCTGAACCGATTGCCGAGACGCCGTGCTCAAAACCCGCATCATCCCCTGCCTCGACGTGAAGGACGGGCGCGTCGTGAAGGGCGTGCGCTTCGAGGGCCTGCGCGATGCCGGCGATCCGGTTGAGGCCGCCAAGGTCTACGACGCGGCCGGCGCCGACGAGCTCTGTTTCCTCGACATCACCGCCAGCCGGGAGGCCCGCGGCACGCTGCTCGACATCGTGAGTCGAACCGCCGAGGCCTGCTTCATGCCGCTCACCGTCGGCGGCGGCGTCCGCACCGTCGAGGACGTGCGCGCCCTGCTGCTCGCCGGCGCCGACAAGGTCGCCATCAACACCGCGGCGGTCAGGGATCCGGACCTCGTCGCCCGGGCGGCGGAGAAGTTCGGCGCCCAGTGCATCGTGGTGGCGATCGACGCCAAACGCGTCTCGCCGCCGGGGGCACCGGCGGCCTGGGAGATCTTCACCCATGGCGGCCGCGATCCCACGGGCATCGACGCGGTCGCCTTCGCCCGGCTGGTCGCCGGGAAGGGCGCGGGGGAGTTGCTGGTCACCTCCATGGACAAGGACGGCACCCGCTCCGGCTACGACCTCGCCCTGACGCGGGCGATCAGCGACGCCGTGACCGTCCCGGTGATCGCGTCCGGCGGCGTCGGCGGCCTCGACGACCTCGTGGCCGGGGTGGCCGAGGGCGGCGCGAGCGCCGTGCTGGCGGCCTCGATCTTCCATTTCGGACAGGCAAGCGTCGCCGAGGCCAAGGCGCACATGGCGGCGGCCGGCCTCGCCGTGCGCCTCGACCGCCCGGCCACTTCCGCGAGGGTGTCCCGGTGAGCAGCTACCTTCTCGTCAACGCCGATCTCCTCGATCCCGCGACGGGCCGCAGCACCCCAGGCGCACTCTACGTGCGGGACGGCCGCATCGCCGACATCGCGTCCGGAGCCGCGCCCGGCGCGCCCGCCGACGCGGCCCGGATCGACTGCGCCGGCCGCGTGCTGACGCCGGGCTTGATCGACATGCGCGCCTTCGTGGGCGAACCGGGGGCCGAGCACCGCGAGACCCTGGCCTCCGCGAGCGCCGCCGCCGCCGCAGGCGGCGTCACGACCCTGGTCTGCATGCCCGACACCAACCCGGTGATCGACGAGCCCGCCATCGTCGACTTCGTGCTCCGCCGCGCCCGCGACACGGCGAGCGTCAACGTGCTGCCCGCCGCCGCCATCACCAAGGGCCTGGCCGGCCGGGAGATGACCGAGTTCGGCCTGCTCAAGGAAGCGGGTGCCGTCGCCTTCACGGACGGGCTGCGCGCCGTGGCGAACGCCCAGGTGATGCGGCGGGCGCTCACCTACGCCCGGGACTTCGACGCCCTGCTGATGCAGCACGTCGAGGAGGCCGACCTCGTCGCCGAGGGGGTGATGAACGAGGGCGAGTTCGCCTCGCGCCTCGGCCTGATGGGCATCCCCCGCGAGGCCGAGACCGTGTTGCTGGAGCGGGACATCCGCCTCGCGCGGCTGACCGGCGCCCGCTATCACGCGGCGATGATCTCGTGTGCGGATTCGGTGGAGATCGTCCGCCGGGCCAAGCAGGACGGCCTGCCGGTGACCTGCGGCGTCTCGGTGAACAACCTCGTGCTCAACGAGAACGATATCGGCCATTACCGCACCTTCTGCCGCCTCTCGCCGCCCCTGCGCGACGAGGCCGACCGGCACGCGGTGGTGCGCGCCCTCGACGAGGGCGTGATCGACGTGGTCGTCTCCGACCACAATCCCCAGGACGTCGAGACCAAGCGCCTGCCCTTCGCCGAGGCGGCGAACGGCGCGCTCGGCGTCGAGACGCTGCTCGGCGCCTCGCTGCGTCTCGTGCATACCGGCGACCTGGCGCTGCCGAAGCTCATCGCCGCGCTCACCATCAACCCGGCCCGGATCCTCGGCCGCGCGGCCGGACGCTTGACGGTCGGCGCCCCCGCCGACCTGATGCTGCTCGACCCCGATCTGCCTTACGTCCTCGACAAGCGCCGGCTGAAATCGCGCTCGAAGAACTCGCCCTTCGACGAGGCGCGCCTCCAGGGCGCCGCCGTGCTGACGCTGGTCGGGGGCACCATCGTGCACGCGGCCGACGATCTCGCGACGGCCGCGTGATGTCCCCGGATCTCGTGACCCCGGCCGCGCTCGGCGGCCTCGCGCTGGGCTATCTCCTGGGCTCGATCCCGTTCGGGCTGATCCTGACGCGGTTTGCCGGCCTCGGCGACGTGCGGTCGATCGGCTCGGGCAACATCGGCGCCACCAACGTGCTGCGAACCGGCCGCAAGGGGCTCGCCGCCGCGACCCTGCTGGGCGACGCCCTGAAGGGCACGGCGGCGGTGCTGATCGCCCGGAACCTGGGGGAGGGGCCGGCGCTCGCCGCAGGCCTCGGGGCGTTCCTGGGTCACCTCTTCCCGGTCTGGCTCCGGTTCAAGGGCGGCAAGGGCGTCGCGACCTTCATCGGCGTGCTGCTCGCCTTCAGCCCGCCGGCGCTCGGCGTCTTCGCGGCGATCTGGCTCGGGCTCGCATTCGCGCTCAAATACTCGTCCCTCGCGGCGCTCGCCGCCTCGATCGCAACGCCGCTCACCCTGTGGGCCCTCGGCGCGCCGGCCCAAGCTTGGCTGTTCCTGATCATGGCGGCGCTGCTATGGTGGAAGCACGCGCCCAACATCCGCCGGCTCGCGTCCGGCACCGAGGGGCGCATCGGCCAGAAGGGCTGAGCGCACGCGCGCGATGCGCGGACCTTGGGGGTGGTGCATGCAGCTCACCGATGCCCAGCGGCTTGATTGGCTGCGGCTGATCCGCACCGAGGGCGTCGGCCCGCGCACCTTCCGCACCCTGATCAATCGGTTCGGCGGCGCGGCCGGCGCCCTCGAGGCGCTGCCGGACCTGACACGGCGCCAGGGCCGGCGAATCGAACCGGTGACCCGGGCGCAGGCCGAGGACGAGGTCGCCGCCCTGCACCGCCTCGGCGGCCGTCTCATCGCCGCCGGGGAGACGGAGTATCCCCGGCTCCTCCACCAGACCGAGGCCGCGCCGCCGCTGCTGGCGGTGCGGGGGGCGGCCATCCTGAACCGGCCGGCCGTGGCGGTGGTGGGCTCGCGCAATGCCTCGACGGCCGGGCTCGCCTTCACAGAGCGGCTGAGCCGCGGCCTCGGAGAGGCCGGTCTGGTCGTCGTCTCGGGTCTCGCCCGCGGCATCGACGTGCAGGCGCACCGGGCCAGCCTCCCGACCGGCACGGTCGCGGTGATGGCCGGCGGTCAGGACCGGATCTATCCCGCGAGCCACGCGGCCCTCGTCGAGACGATCCTGGGGCAGGGGGGCGCCGTCCTGGCCGAGATGCCGCTGGGATGGGAGCCGCGCGGGCGCGACTTCCCCCGGCGCAACCGGATCATCTCCGGCCTCTCCTACGGTACCGTCGTGGTCGAGGCGGCGCGCCGCTCCGGCTCGCTGATCACCGCGCGCTTCGCGCTGGAGCAGAACCGCGAGGTCTTCGCGGTCCCGGGTTCGCCGCTGGATCCGCGCGCCGAGGGCACCAACGACCTCATCCGCCAGGGTGCGACCCTCGTGTCGGACGTGACCCACGTCCTCGACGTCGTCGGTGCGATCATCGAGGGCGGTGCGGACGCCGATGCCGCCCCGGCCCGGCCCCGGCCGGATCTCGCCGAGCAGCCCGATTTCTGGGACGAGATCGACCTGGACGCGCTCACCCGCGAGGCGACGGGCCCCCCGGTCGTCGCCGAGGGACCCTGGCCCGAATCATCCGATGATCCCGACGAGTCGCCGGAGCCCGCCGACGACCGGGCGCGGATCGTCGCCCTGCTGGGACCGAGCCCGGTCGGCACGGACGAGCTGGCGCGCTGCGCGGGCGTCGGCGCCCGGGTGGTGCAGACCGTGCTGCTGGAGCTCGAACTGGACGGCCGGATCGAGCGCCACGGGAGCGGTGCCGTCTCGCTGGTCAGCCGCTGAGCGGATCCGCGTCGGCGTCCGAATCGGCGAGGTGCCGCATGACGTCGAGGCAGCCCTGGAGGATGTAGGCGGCGGCGAGCTTGTCGACGAGTGCGCCGCGTCGCGCCCGGGAGGCGTCGGCCTCGATCAGGGCCCGGGTCACCACGGCGGTCGACAGACGCTCGTCGAAGAACACGTGCGGCAGGGGCAGGATCGGCGCGAGGTTGCGCACGAAGGCGCGGGTCGACTGTACCCGCGGGCCTTCGCTGCCGTCCATGTTGAGCGGCAGGCCGACCACCAGTCCGCCCACCGCGTGCTGCCGACACAGGGCGGCCAGCCGCTGGGCGTCCGGCGTGAACTTCACCCGGCGGATCGTCTCCAGCGGCGTCGCGATCTGCCGTCCGAGATCCGACAGGGCGAGGCCGATCGTCTTGGTGCCGAGGTCGATCCCGATGAGGCGTGCGCCGCCCTGCGAGGCGGCCACGAAGGCGCGGATCGCGTCGTGGTTCATGGGGCCGCCGCCGCGGTTCGGGCGAGCGTCGCCTCGGAGATGCCCTCGAACCGGGCGGGGAGGGGCTCGGCGCCCGCCCCGAGGATCAGGGCGACCGCCGGACCGGTGGCCCGGGTGAAGAGGTCGGCGAGGCTCTCGCCGCCGAACCGGATCATCACCAGATCGGGGGCCAGCAGCCAGATGTCGTATTCGCCGTCACCGGAGACGTCCCAGAACAGGAAGCTGCCGTCCTCGCCCGTCCCGAAGAAACAGGCGCGCTCGATGACGTGCGGATCGCCGCCCTCGACGTCGAACCGGTGGGGTTCCGCCCCGTCCTCCAGCATCCGCACCGCGGCGCCGACGCTGTGGGCGATGACCGCCGCCTGGGCGACCAGATCCACCGGCTCGAAGGGTGCCGGGACGGCGACCCGGAACTGGCCGCCCGCCAAGCCGACGCCGCAGGTGCGGCAGAAATCCCGATAGGAGGCCGGGAGCGGGAATCCCAGCGCCTCGGCCGCGCGGTCCAGGGCCGCGTCATCCGCCGTCAGCCCCGGCGACAGGGTGCCGAACACCCGCTCCCACATCGACCCCACTCCACCATCCACAGCCTTAACCACCTCCGCAAATCACCCGCGTGCGCCCGGAGCCGTTCGCGAATAGATAGGTTAAGACTTCGTTAAACCACGCCTTGGGTGCCCGCCTTGTCGACGACCGCCCCGCTCCACCGTTCCGCCCCGTCTCGCCCCGCGCCCGCGCTGACCCGCAAGCATTGTTGGATGCTGCTGCTCGCCTTCGAGATCCTCGTTCTGGGCTTCGCCCAGTCGATGTTCCAGCCCGTGCGTCAGGCCGGGATCACCATCGAGATGTCGGTAACCCCGAACCACGTCGTGACGTGAGGCGGCGTCCGACGTGAAGATCCCCCGGTAGCCGCGCAGGCTCCCGCCGCGCCGCCGTCCGCGTTGCGGCGCTGCGAACGCCGGTGCTATAGCCCGACCGACCACGGGAGGCACCTCCCGGACAGGGACGAACGGGACGGCATGTCGGTCGACGAGAAGACGGTTCGGCGCATCGCCCATCTGGCGCGGATCGCGGTCACCGACGACGAGGTCGGTCCGCTACAGGGCGAGTTGAACGCCATCCTGGCCTTCGTCGAGCAGCTCGGCGCCGTCGATGTTTCCGGCGTCGAACCCATGACCTCGGTCACCCCGATGGCGATGAAGAAGCGGGAGGACGTGGTCACCGACGGCGGCCGAGCCGCCGACGTGGTGGCCAACGCTCCGGAGACCGAGGACAATTATTTCCTGGTTCCGAAGGTGATCGAGTAGGGCGGCACCGCCCTCGACTCTGCGGACCGGGTTTCTGACGGGCGCGCCGCGGCGCGCGGGGACGTGAACAGCGTGAATCCGAACGACATGACATTGGCCGAGGCGCGCGACGCCCTGAAGGCGAAGCGGATCTCGGCGCGCGAGCTGACGCAGGCGCATCTCGACGCGATCGCCAAGGCGCGCGCCCTGAATGCCTTCGTCCGGGAGACCCCGGATCGCGCCCTGGAGATGGCCGAGGTCTCGGACCGGAAGATCGCCTCCGGGGAAGGCCGGCCGCTCGAGGGGATCCCGGTCGGGATCAAGGACCTGTTCTGCACCCAGGGCGTGACCACCACCGCCGGATCCAAGATCCTGGAGACTTTCGAGCCGCACTACGAGTCGGCGGTCTCGGCCAACCTGTGGCGCGACGGCGCCGTCATGCTCGGCAAGCTGAACCTCGACGAATTCGCCATGGGCTCGTCCAACGAGACCAGCGCCTACGGCAACGTCATCTCGCCCTGGCGGCGCATGGGATCCGACGTGCCGCTCGTGCCGGGCGGCTCCTCCGGTGGGTCCGCCGCGGCGGTGGCCGCACGGCTCTGCCTCGGCGCCACCGCCACCGATACCGGCGGATCCATCCGCCAGCCGGCCGCCTTCACCGGCACGGTGGGGATCAAGCCGACCTACGGGCGCTGTTCGCGCTGGGGCACGGTGGCATTCGCCTCGTCCCTCGACCAGGCCGGTCCGATCGCCCGGACGGTGCGCGACTGCGCGATCCTCCTCGGCTCGATGGCCGGGGCCGATGCCCGCGACACCACCTGCGCGGACCTGCCCGTGCCCGACTTCGAGGCGGCGGTCTCCCGCGGCGTGAAGGGCCTGACCATCGGCATCCCGAAGGAATACCGCGTCGACGGCATGCCGGCCGAGATCCAGAAGTTGTGGGAGGAGGGCGCCGCTTGGCTGAAGGCGGCGGGCGCGACCCTCAGGGACATCTCGCTGCCGCACACCGCGTACGCGCTGCCGGCCTACTACATCGTGGCCCCGGCCGAGGCCTCCTCGAACCTCGCGCGCTACGACGGCGTCCGCTACGGCCTGCGCGTGCCCGGCAAGGACATCGCCGGGATGTACGAGAACACCCGGGCGGCCGGCTTCGGCCGCGAGGTGAAGCGCCGGATCATGATCGGCACCTACGTGCTGTCGGCGGGCTATTACGACGCCTACTACGTCCGGGCGCAGAAGATCCGCACGCTGATCAAGCGCGACTTCGAGGCCGCGTACGCGGACGGCGTCGACGCGATCCTCACCCCCGCGACCCCGTCGGCCGCCTTCGGCATCGGCGAGAAGGCCTCGGCCGACCCGGTGGAGATGTACCTCAACGACGTGTTCACCGTGACGGTGAACATGGCCGGGCTTCCCGGCATCGCCGTGCCGGCGGGCCTCGACGGGCAGGGGCTGCCGCTCGGGCTCCAGCTCATCGGCCGGCCCTTCGACGAGGAGACGCTGTTCTCGGTCGCCCAGGTCATCGAGGATGCCGCCGGCCGCACCGCCCTGCCAGAGCCCTGGTGGGCATGACCGTCCCGTTCTACCCCTGGACGGTCTGGATCTGGGCCGGCTTCGATCCGGCGCTGATCGTGGTGGCGGTCTATCTCGGCTGGACCGCCAGCCAGTTCGGAAAGGTGTTCATCGCGGCCATCGCGGCCCTGGGCTTCTCGGTGCTGTTCTCCTGGGCGGTGAGCGCGGCCGGCATCCCCTGGCCGGCTCCGGTCACCCATGACGGGCCGACCTTCTTCCCGGTCCGGGCCGTGGCGGCCCTGCTCTGGGCGATCCTCGGCTACGGCGCCCGCCGGGCCGTGGGACGCCGCGCTTGATTCTTTCGCGGCGCGACCCGTAAGTGCAGTGCGCGTAGGACAGCGGCAAGCGTCGCGATCCCTGGCGCCCTCCTTCGAGGCTGCGACGCAGCACCTCGGGATGCGGTTGCCGGTCGGATCGCGCGGAATTCGCCTCACAGCCAGGCCCGGACGACCATGAACGCACCCGTCGACCCCAAGAAGCTGATCAAGGGCGGCCTCCACGACTGGGAGGTGATCGTCGGCATGGAGATCCACGCCCAGGTGTCGAGCCGGGCGAAGCTGTTCTCCGGCGCCGCGACCGAATTCGGCGGCGAGCCGAACGACCACGTCTCGCTGGTCGACGCCGCGATGCCCGGCATGCTGCCGGTGATCAACGCGGAATGCGTCGCCCAGGCCGTGCGCACCGGCCTCGGCCTGAAGGCGCGGATCAACCTGCGCTCCGTCTTCGACCGGAAGAACTACTTCTATCCGGACCTGCCGCAGGGCTACCAGATCTCGCAGTACAAGGACCCGATCGTCGGCGAGGGCGAGGTCCTGGTCGACATGCTCGACGGCTCCTCGATCACGGTGGGGATCGAGCGCCTGCACCTCGAACAGGACGCCGGCAAGTCGCTGCACGACCAAGACCCGACCCGGAGCTTCGTGGACCTCAACCGCTCGGGCGTGGCGCTGATGGAGATCGTCTCCCGGCCGGACCTGCGCTCCTCCGAGGAAGCGAAGGCCTACGTGACCAAGCTGCGCACGATCCTGCGCTACCTCGGCACCTGCGACGGCGACATGGAGAAGGGCAGCCTGCGTGCCGACGTGAACGTCTCGGTGCGGCGGCCCGGCGAGCCCCTGGGCACGCGCTGCGAGATCAAGAACGTCAACTCGATCCGCTTCATCGGTCAGGCCATCGAGACCGAGGCGCGGCGGCAGATCGCGATCCTGGAGGATGGCGGCACGATCGACCAGGAGACTCGCCTGTTCGATCCCGCCAAGGGCGAGACCCGCTCGATGCGGTCCAAGGAGGAGGCGCACGACTACCGCTACTTCCCGGATCCGGACCTGCTCCCGCTGAAATTCGACCAGGCCTACGTGGACGCCCTCGCGGAGGGCCTGCCGGAGCTGCCGGACGCCAAGAAGGCACGGTTCGTCAAGGATTACGGCCTGTCGCCCTACGATGCCGGGGTGCTGGTCGCCGAACGGGCCTCGGCCGACTACTACGAGGCGGTGGCCAAGGGCCGGGACGGCAAGGCCGCGGCCAACTGGGTGATCAACGAACTGTTCGGGCGCCTGAACAAGGAGGGCCTGGTGATCGAGGCGACGCCGGTCTCGGCCGCGCAGCTCGGCGCGATCGTCGACCTGATCGGCGAGGGCGTGATCTCCGGCAAGATCGCCAAGGACCTGTTCGAGATCGTCTGGACAGAAGGCGGCGAGCCCCGCGCCGTCGTCGAGAGCCGCGGCATGAAGCAGGTGACCGACACCGGCGCCATCGAGGCGGCGATCGATCAGATCATCGCGGCCAACCCCGACAAGGTCGCCCAGGCCAAGGAGAAGCCGACCCTGCTCGGCTGGTTCGTCGGCCAGACCATGAAAGCCACGGGCGGCAAGGCGAACCCGGCGACGGTGAACGCGCTGCTGAAGGCGAAGCTCGGAATCGATTGAGGCTCGTCGCCGCCGGCCCGGCGAAGCGGACCGGAGCGGCGCGCCATCGGCGCGGGGGCGCGCGACCGGAACGCTTCGCGCCGCTTGCAGGGCGTGTGCGGACCCGCATGGTTCGGAAGTTGCCCGGCGTCGCGCCACGACGACATCCCGCCGCGGCGAAGCCGGGCAGGTGAGAGACGAGCAGAGCCTCGATCGAGGGTACCGTGGCGGAACGGCTATAGGTGGGGCCTTTCGCGTATTCGAAGGCGTGCCGTACTGGCCGCTTCTGCGCCCCTGGAGCCGCTTCCGTCCGGATGTTCGTGACCTGCCGCTGGGTGTCGGGCCGAACCTGTCCCGACTCCGTCTAAGCGGCGTTCCGCTGCGGTGGAGTCATCCCTGTCTCCTCCAGCTTCCGACAACCTGAGCCACTGCGAAACCCGAGCGCGTCAAGGTTTCCGGCAGGTCCATGCCCGCTTCCGCGAAGCACATCCGGAGACTGCACCCACACTCGGGAGCGGTCAACAGCCATTTTCCCGGCAAATTGCTTTTTGCGAACGCTTTACTTCCCGTGCTGCGATGCATGCGAACCCGATCAAACCCTTGGATCGATCGTGCGGCGGCGCACAAATATTACCTCGGCCGCGACCCATTTGACGGCCGCCAAATCGTTCTCGACCGAAGAGCGCGTGCCGGGTGACCTGTCCGCGTCGCGGCCGAATTGGCGGCCGGCGGCCTGCCCGCGGCGCTCCCGGTAAGAGTATTGCCGAGACGGCACCGTCCAGGCGGCGTTTCGACGGGTCCGGACCGTTCCGGTGATCGCCTGTCCGCGCCGAATCCGCCGAGGCGCCGCGCCCGCGGTTGCCCCTCGAAGGCGCTCAGCGCCGATCGGCCTCGAGGGCAGACCCGACCACCGGGTTTGCCAGGGTCGAAACCCGCTCCCGGAGATCCATGAACCAGTTCGGCGCCGGCGCGCGGCCGCCGTTGACCACCACGGTGGCGGTCAGCCCGGCGATCAGCGGGACATTCGGCGGGACATAATCGATGCGGATCCGTACGGGAACGCGCTGGGCCAGCCGAACCCAGGTGTAGACCGGGTTGACGTTCGGCAGACCCTGCGTGCTCACGGCGGCGTTGGGGGTGGAGATGCCGAGCGTGATGCTGTCCACCGTCCCGGTCAGGTGCGGATCGACCCCCATCAGCTTGACGTCGGCGCGGTCGCCGACGCGGATGTTGGTCATCTTGGTCTCCTCGAAATAGCCGTCGATCCAGAAGGAGTCGGTGTCGACGATGCTGATGTTCGGGGTGCCGGTCCGGGCATAGTCGCCGACACGCATCAGCAGGTTGGTCACGCGGCCGTTGACGGTGGACTTCACCTGGGTCCGTTCGCGATTGACCTTGGCCTGTCGCAGCTGCGCCTGCGCGCTCTCGAGCGCCGCCTCGGCGATCTTGGCCGTCCCGGCAAATTGCTGCTTCTCCTCCACCGAGGTCGAGACGGTGCTGAGGGCCTGCCGCCGGGCGGATTGCGCGTTCTTCACCTGGAGGTCGGCCTCGCGGTTCTTGACCTCGGCGTCGGCCGAAGTCACCGCGACCTCGAAGTCGATGGGATCGATCACGTAGAGCAGGTCGCCCTTGCGGACGAACTGGTTGTCGCGAACCCGCAGCTCGACGATCTGCCCCGAGACCTGCGGGGCGATGTTGGCGACCTGCACGCGGACGCTGCCGTCCCGGGTCCAGGGCGCCACCACGTAGAAGTCCCAGACGTAGGCCGCCGCCACGAAGGCGACGAGCAGGATCACGCCGGTCGCGGCCAGCCGGAAGATTTTGGCGGCAAGCCCGCGTCGCAGGGGCAGCGCCGGGGCATCGGGCCGGCTCGGCACCTCCGCCCGGGAGACGGCCTTGGGATCATCCTCGTCGGCGGTGGTGGCGGGCATCTAGATGAACGCGATCAGGAGGGCGAGGACGCAGACGTAGAGACCGGCCTCGGCGAGCGGGGCGTTGGCCACGTAGCGGCTGAAGCGGATGCGGGCGAAGACGACCCAGCGCAGACCCAGGAGGATCACGAAGGCGGCCAATGCATAGGCGACGAACGAGGAGATCAGCACGCCGCCGATATGGATGTCTTGGTACATGCCGGCCTCGTGCATCCTCTGCATCAGAATAGTGCGATACCGAGGCGATGCAGAAATCGCCGGTGGCGGGCGATGGTCCGTGACGCCGACACGAGATCGCTGGCCGCGCGAGCTGTCGTCAGCCGCACGGACCGGTCCTCGTGCGAGGCCGCCCGGATGAGGTCACGGGCGCTGGTTTCGAGGGCGCGATCGTCGCCCGCGGCCAGGCCGGCCCTGGCCCGCTGGATCGCTCCCCGAAGGCCCTTGATCGGCCAGAGCCGGCGGAGTTCGGCGTGCGCGCGCGCGGCCGCAGCCTCCAGCCGGGCCAGCGCGAAGGCGTGCGAGAGGCTCGCCCGCCGCACCGCGCTGCTGCCGGAGCTGTAGTTGGCGAACTGGAACAGGCGGTCGGCGTTCAGGCTCGTGCGCGTGGTGGCGTCGCCGCCCTCGCCGACAAGGGCATCCGCCAGGGCGCGCCGGGCCGAATCGAGGGCGTAGACCCGCTGCTTCTCCGGCGTGATCGGCAGCAGGAGCCGCACCACGATCGACAAAACGGTGGCGGCGACGACGACGAGGAACGCGTTCAGCAGAAACGTCTCCGCATCGTAGCTCTGCGGATTGGACGGGCCGAGCAGCACCGGGAAGAACACGATCAGGATGAAGCCGACCCCGAAGGTCTTCGGGTTGAGCGACAGGAAGCAGCCGAAGAAGATCACCGGGGCCATCGCCAGGGCGAGCATGGGAAAGCCCTGGACGCCGTTGAGGAACGCGAAGCGGGCGATGCCCGCGAAGGTCGCGGCGAGGCACATCCCGATCACGACGCCGTTGGCAAACTTCTTGGGATCGGGTGTCGACGAAGACAGCGCCGCGGTGGACGCGACCTGGACCATCGCGAAGCTGGCCTGCGGCGACCCCAGCGCCACGAAGGCCGCGGCGGTCACGGCGAAGCCGACGGCCACACGGAGGGCGCCGCGCAGGGCGACCGGGAAATCCCGATGCGTCGGCAGCTGGGTGTCGCGCAACGGCCGATGCCCGTCCGCGACCGCGCCGATCCCGTCCTGGGCGAAGGTCGCCGCGCAGACGAAATCCAGGGCCCGCTGGAGCACGACCACCTCGTCGAGGGGTCGGTCGCCGTCCCGGATCGCCGCGTCGACCAGATCGCGCAGGCGCTCGTCGTCCCGGTCGAGGGCTTCGGCGTCGGGGGCGTCGGCAACCCGGCGGCAGATCGCCAGCGCCTCCGTGACAGCCGGACCCGGGTTGCGCAGACAGGCGGTGGCGGCGGCGACCGCGCGAATCGCCGCCGCCATCACGTAGAGCGCGGCGATGCAGCTGCGTGCGCCCGCGGCACGGGCGGGACCGTCGTCGAGCTCGCCCGCGATGGCGCTGGCATCGGCGCGCATCGGCGCGATCGTGCGGATCAGCGCGGCGGTCCGGACCGGGCCGAGATCGCCCGCCGCCAGCGTCGCCCGGGCGTAGGCGCGGGTCTGGTCCCAGGCCTGCCGGAGCTGCGGCAGCAGCGCCCGCCAGGTGCTCGGCGAGGCCAGCGCGTCGTTGATGAAGGTGATGACCACGATCCCGAGCACGATCACGGCGACGCGCGAGACGGCGGCGTCGAAGGTGCCCTGCGGTTCGTCGATCTGGCCCAGCGCGACGATCGCCACCGTGTAGCCCGACAGCATGGCGCCGTAGGCGCGGGTGTCCTGAAGGTACTGGGCGACGAAGACGCAGAGCCCGAGCCAGACCGTGAACGAGACGAGGAGCAGCACCCGATCCTGGGCGAAAAGAGCCATCAGGACGATCGACACGACCGCGCCGATGAGCGTGCCGAGCAGACGGTAGACGGCCTTGGAGATCGCCTGACCGCGCTTCGGCTGCGCGAGGATCGCCACGCAGGTCGCCGCCGAGGAGGCGCTGTCGAGCTGGAGCCAGAAGGCCGCCGCGAGCGCCAGCATCATGGCGATCCAGATGCGCACCGCGAAAGCCCAGGCCGCGGGCTTCGGCACCCAGGCGTCGAGGACCGCCAGGAGCCGGTCGAGCATCGACTCCGGGGCCCGGCCGGCGCCGGGGGCAGCCTCAGCCATGATGCGGCCGGCCCGGCACCCGCCTGACCGCCGGTCGCGCCCAACGGCGATCCGTCATGTCCTCACGCGTCCCGATGACCGGCCGCCCGGCGATGACCGGCTGCCAGGCAGAGGGAACGGTCGAGACTCTCAACGGTTCGCGGCCGCCTCACGCCTTGTCGTTGCCCTTCAGGCGCTTGTTGCACTTGCTCCAGAACTGCGGCCATTTCGGTCCCTGCGCGGTCTTCTGCGCATCGGTCAGGCCGCGCCACTCGGCCCCGCACTTCTTCTGCCGCTCACGGGCCGCCGTCTGTCCAGGGCTCGGAGTCTTCGCGGGCGGCGCGGCGGCGGGAGCCTCGGTGGCCGCCGGCGCCGTCGCGGGCGCGTCCTTGGCGAGACCGGGCTGGGTGACGAGAAGCGGCAAGGACAGGACGGCGATCCTGACGAGTCGGTCGAACATCGAAGCTTCCCCCTTCGGCGTCGCGGCGACGCCCCGGGCGCAATCTCGCCGGTCCGGTGCGGACGCGGCAAGTCTGCGCGGCGCACTGCCAACAGCCACCGGGCCCTATCTCGCAATCGTGAGGCGCACGGGAACGCCGCCCTTGAGCGCGGCCGGGAAATCGTCTTCACTGACGGGGTTGTCCGAGACCGGCGGAGGATCACCGCGCCGCCGTTGGTTCGGTCGAGGAGCAGGCAGAGCATGGCAGCGGTGTCCGGGCGGCCGATCGACGTCCATACCTGGAGTACGCCGAACGGTTGGAAGATCCCGATCATGCTGGAGGAGTGCGGGCTCCCCTACCGGGTCGTGCCCGTCGATATCGCCAAGAACGAGCAGTTCGCCCCGGACTTTCTCGCGCTCTCGCCGAACAACAAGATTCCGGCGATCGTCGATCCGGATGGACCGGGGGGACGATCGATCTCCGTCTTCGAGTCGGGGGCGATCCTCCAGTATCTCGGCCGGAAGACCGGGCTGTTCTACCCGTCCGACGAGCGTGCCCGGGTCGCCGTGGACGAGTGGCTGTTCTGGCAGGTCGCGGGTTTCGGGCCGATGCTCGGGCAGACCCATCACTTCAAGATCTACGCGCCGGAGAAGGTGCCCTACGCGATCGACCGGTTCACCGCGGAAGCCAAACGCCTGTACGGCGTTCTGGAGCGCCGCCTCGAAGGCCGGCCCTACCTGGCCGATGACTACTCGATCGCCGACATCGCCACGGTCACCTGGGCGAAGCTCAATTTCAAGCAGGGCGTCGACATCGGCGCCCTGCCGAACGTGGCCCGGTGGCTCGAGGCCGTCCTGGCGCGCCCGGCGGTGCAGCGCGGTCTCGCGGCGATCTGAACCGCCGGGCGCCTCGACTTCATCCGAAAGCCGGAGGCCGGCTCCCGGCACGAAGCGGCATCAGTTCTTGTTGGCCGCCTGCTGGTTCACGTCCGGCACCCGGGTCCAGGTCTGGGAGCCGCACAGCACCTTCAGCATGCATCCGGAGACGCTGAGCTCGGCCTCGCTCTCGCGCTCGAGGCTGACCGTGTAGATCTTGCCCTCCTCGATATTGTAGAGTTCGCCGGTGAACTTCTCCTCGTCGGGCTTGAGCCCCTCGATGAGCTGGAGCCCGATCACCGGGCGGGCGCGCTTCTTCGGGTCGGGGTTCCGGAGGTCGGTGCGGGGCGCGCCGGTCTCGGTGGTCGGCGCCTTGAGCCAGACGACCTTGCCGCAGACGAGCTTCTGGCCCGGGCCGCACCGGTCGATGCGGATCTTGGCGCGGCCGTCGCCGGTGAGCCAGGTGCCGGACGGGTCCTTGCCGGTATCGGCGGCAGCCGCGGAGAGGCCGGCGAGAAGCAGGGCGGCGCTGAGAGCGAGTCGCATGGTTCGTCTCCGGGAATGGGGCGCGGACGCCCGAGGGATGAACGAAGTCGGTCGAGGCGCGAATGAGCCGTCGCAATCAGGCGATTTTTCGGCGGTGTTGCGGCAGAGCCACGGCCACGCTTGGCGCAAGCGCGATCCGATCGGGCCGGCCGAGGGCGCAGTCCGATCGGCCGCCGGCGAATAGGTAAGGGTCCGATTGCAACGCGTCGTTGTGGGCGGCCGCGTTTGCCGCGACAGGTCGTGCCGTGTCCGGTGCCGTCGCGCGCCCGGGCACCGGCCCGATCCGGCTCGGCCGCCAAAGTGGGCCCCGCGCCGCCCCGCGGCTTGAGGCTCCGTAGGGCGACCGCTATAAGCCCGGCGCCGAAGCGAACTCGTCGCTGCACAGGCGCGTCCGGAATGCCGGGCCGCCGCCCGCCTCTTCCACACACAGACCGGACGCACCATGGCCACCGAGCGCACCTTCTCGATCCTGAAGCCCGACGCGACGCGGCGGAACCTGACCGGCGCGGTGAACGCGGTGATCGAGGAGGCGGGTCTGCGCATCGTCGGCCAGCGCCGCATCCGCATGTCCAAGACGCAGGCCGAAACCTTCTACGAGGTCCACAAGGAGCGTCCGTTCTTCGGCGAACTGGTCAGCTTCATGACCTCGGGCCCGGTGGTGGTGCAGGTCCTCGAAGGCGAGAACGCCGTCGCCAAGTACCGCGAGGTGATGGGCGCGACCAACCCGGCCCAGGCCGCCGACGGCACGATCCGGAAGAAGTTCGCCGAGTCCGTCGGCGAGAACACCGTCCACGGCTCGGACAGCGCCGAGAACGCCAAGATCGAGATCGCGCAGTTCTTCCAGGACTCCGACATCGTCGGCTGATCCCCGGGACGGTGGCGGTCCGGGCACACCGGCCGCCGATCGTCCCGCATCGCACCCGGGCACGCGGCGAATGCCGACCTGTGTGTCCGGGCCGCCATTGACGGGATGGAGCCCGGGGGAGTCCAACGGCTGAGCTTAGCCAACGCAGCTCCCGGACCGCCACGACCATGACGATGCGCCGCCTTCCCCTGCTGATCGCGACCGGCCTGTTCGCCCTCGGCGCGACTGCCGCCCTTGCGGGCGGGTCCTCCGCCCCGTTCCAGCAATACGAGCCGGATCCGGCCCTCAAGACCGCCACCAAGGCCAATCTCGAAGGTCGCGTGCGGCACGCCTGCACGGTCGTCCAGGCCCGCATGACCAGCGCGACCGAGGCGGCCCTCGAGCGCCCCTGCGGCTGCTACGCCCGCCAGACCCTGCGCAATCTCGACGCGTCCGAGATCGAGGCCTATCGCGCCACGGGCTATTTCAACGAGTCCGCCCGCGCGAAGGCGCTCTCGGCCCTGGACAGCTGCAAGCTGCAGCGCCCGGTCTGACACCGCCTCGGCGCGCCGGCTCCGGCGTCGGTGCCGCGCGCTACAGGCTGAACAGCGCGCCGTCCGGCGCCGCCTCGGCGATGACGACGCGCGTGCCCTCCAGGCGGGCGCGCCCGCCCGCCACCAGGGCGAGCACGGCCGGGTAGAGGCGGCGCTCCTGCACGATCACCCGGTCCGCGAGGCTTTCGGGATCGTCGTCCTGGCGGACGGGGATCGCCGCCTGGGCGACGATCGGGCCGGCATCGAGTTCCGGCACCACGAAATGCACCGTGCAGCCGTGCAGGCGCACGCCGGCGTCGAGGGCCTGCCGGTGCGTGTGGGTGCCCTTGAACAGGGGCAGGAGCGACGGGTGGATGTTGAGCATCCGGCCCGCCCAGGCGGCGACGAAATCCGGGGTCAGGATCCGCATGAAGCCCGCGAGGCACACGAGGTCGATGTCGGCCGCCCGCAGCGTGGCGTCGAGGGCGGCGTCGAAGCCGGCGCGGTCGGCGAACGCCGTGTGGTCGATCGCCCGCGTCGGGATGCCGGCTGCGGCCGCCCGTTCGAGGCCCGCGGCCCCCGGGCGGTTCGACACGACCAGCACGATCTCGGCCGGGTAGGCGGGGTCCCGCGCCGCCTCCATCAGCGCCGCCATGTTCGAGCCGCGCCCCGAGATCAGGATCGCCACGCGGGTCTTGCGGGCCCCCGCCATCAGAGGGCGAGGCGTCCGCCGAAGGACACGGGCTCGGACCCGCGCGGCGTGATCCGCCCGAGGCGCACCGGCATCTCGCCGGCCCGGGTCAGGGCCTCGTCGACGTCGTCCACCGCGTCGGCGGCGGCGATCACCACCATGCCGATCCCGCAATTGAAGGTGCGCAGCATCTCGGCCTGCGAAACGCCGCCCGCGCCGGCGAGCCAGCCGAACACCGGCGGCGGGGTCACCGCGTCGAGATCGATGGCGATGCCGACATCGTCCGGCAGGACCCGGGGCAGGTTGTCGGGGAAGCCGCCGCCGGTGATGTGCGCCAGCGCCCGGATGCCGTCCGTGGCGCCGAGGGCGGCGAGCAGCGGCTTCACGTAGATCCGGGTGGGCTCCAGCAGGGCCTCGCCGAGGCTCCGGCCGGGCGCGAACGGGGCCGGCGCATCCCAGCCGAGCCCGCTCCCGGCGACGATCCGGCGGACCAGGGAGTAGCCGTTGGAATGCACGCCCGAGGACGGCAGCCCGAGGACGACGTCGCCCGGCCGGATGCCGGGCCGGGGCAGCAGCGTGCCGCGCTCGGCGGCGCCGACCGCGAAGCCCGCGAGGTCGTAGTCGGAGCCGTCGTAGAGGCCGGGCATCTCGGCGGTCTCGCCGCCGATGAGGGCGCAGCCCGCCTGCCGGCAGCCCTCGGCGATCCCCCGCACGATGTCGGCGCCGACGCCCGGGACGAGCTTGCCGGTGGCGTAGTAGTCGAGGAAGAACAGCGGTTCCGCGCCCTGGACGATGATGTCGTTCACGCACATCGCCACGAGGTCGACGCCGATCGTGTCGTGGCGGCCGGTCTCGATGGCGATCTTGACCTTGGTGCCGACCCCGTCGTTGGCCGCCACCAGGATCGGGTCGCGGAAGCCCGCGGCCTTGAGGTCGAACAATCCGCCGAACCCGCCGATCTCGGCATCGGCGCCGGGGCGCCGGGTCGCGCGCACCAGCGGCTTGATCGTCTCGACCATGGCGTTCCCGGCGTCGATGTCGACGCCGGCCGCCGCGTAGGTCAGCCCCGTATTCGGCTCCGTGCCGTCCTTGGCCGTCATGCCCGCGCCACCTCGTTCTACGATCGGCACCGCTCTAACGGCTAACCCGGCGTTGTGCGAGTCGGCCGGCCGGGCGAAGATTCCGCCTCGCCGCCGCGGCGATCGGGTCATTTGTCTCCCGGCCCTCGCACGGCTGGCCGGAGCCTTGATCGGCTCGGGCCGCATCCCCACTCTGCCACTGGCGCGTCGGGTTGCCGGGAGAGCATCATCGTGCGCACGCGGGCTATGATCGGGCCGGCCGCCGCCGTCGGTTCGGCCTTGACCGCCGCGGGCGCGGGGTGATCCTGGACGACGCATGCGCGAGAACGCACCACCGCGGCAACTGGCCTTCGACCTGCCGCTCGACCCCCGCTACGGCCGCGAGGATTTCCTCGTGGGGCCGGCCAACGAGGCGGCCTACACGCTGATCGAGGCGTGGCCCGACTGGCCCGACAGCGTGCTGGTGCTCACCGGTCCCTCGGGCAGCGGCAAGAGCCATCTGGCGGCGATCTGGGCGGAGCGCGCCCATGCCTGGACCACCCCGGCCGCCGACCTCGGGGCGGACGCGATCCAGCACCTGGTGTCGAACGGCGCCCTGGTGATCGAGGATATCGACCGGGCGGAGCAGCGGGATGAGGCTGCGCTGTTCCATCTGCTCAACCGGGCGCGGGAGCGGGCCTGCCCGGTGCTGCTGACCAGCGCCGCCGGGATCGACGCCCTCGGCCTGGCCACGCCGGATCTGCGTTCACGGCTGCGCCTCGCGCCCCGGATCGCCATCGAGACGCCGGACGATGCGCTCCTGCGTGCCGTGCTGGTCAAGCTGTTCGTGGACCGGCAGCTGGTGGTGGATCTCGGGGTGATCGATTCGCTGGCCCTGCGGATCGACCGCTCCCTCGGCCGTGCCCGGGACGTGGTCGCCGAGCTGGATCGCGACGCCCTCGGGCGCGGGCGTCGCATCAGCCGGCCCCTCGCCCTCGCGGTGCTGCGCCGGATGGGCCTCGACGACGAGGCCGACGCGGCCGGCTGAAGGGGGAATCCGGTGGCCGTCACGAAACCGTCGTGAAGGCCAGCCGGCAGGGATGCTACACGCTCCGCCACCGCGAGGAGCCGCTGACAGGGACAGGGATCGGGATGGAATCGACGCAGAAGCCCGTGGACCGCGACGCCGACGACGAGGCGGCCGAGCCCCGGCGGCGCGCGGCGGTCACCCCGACGCCGCGCCGGACCCCGATGGCGCGGCGCACACCGGCCGAGGTCGGCGTGGGCGAGGCGGTTCCCAACGATCCCCCGCCGAGGGCCCCGGCCGATCCGGCTCCGCGGCGCGCCCCCGCGGTCAAGCGCGCCCAGGCCGAGCCACCGCGCGGCACAGCCGCGCCGACGGCCGTCGGCCCGGTCGCGGATGCCAATGACGAATGGCCGGCGGCGGCATCACCGGCGGAGCCGCCGGCGCCGGGCGCGGCGCGGGAATCGGTGCTGGAGGCCGGGCGCTCGCTGCGCCACTCGCCGGAGCGCTACGTGAATCGCGAATTGTCCTGGCTTCAGTTCAATCGGCGGGTGCTGGAGGAGTCGGCGAACCCCAACCATCCGCTGCTGGAGCGGGTCCGCTTCCTGTCGATCTCGGCGAACAATCTCGACGAGTTCTTCATGGTCCGCGTCGCCGGCCTGATCGATCAGGTCCGCGCGGGCCTGACGGTCCCGTCCCAGGACGGCCTGTCGCCGTCCGAGCAGCTGGTGCGGATCGGCGCCGAGGTCGTACGCCTCGCGGCCGATCAGCAGGCCCGCTGGCGCGAGCTGCGCGGGGAACTGCACGCGGCCGACATCGACATCGTCGAGCCCGCCGCGCTCACGGCCGACCAGGCGGCCTGGCTGGAGGAGTACTTCCTCAACCACGTCTTCCCGGTCCTGACCCCCCTGGCGATCGATCCGGCCCATCCGTTCCCGTTCATCCCGAATCTCGGCACCACCATCGCGCTGATGCTGGTGCGGCCGAAGGATGGCCGGGTGCTGCGCGCTCTGATCCGCCTGCCGGGCGTCATCGACCGGTACGTGCGCCTGCCGGTGAGCGACAGCGAAACGTCCGCGCGGCTGATCCCGATCGAGCAGGTGATCGGGATGTTCACCGGCCGGCTGTTTCCCGGCTACCTCGTCCGGAGCAGCGGCGCGTTTCGGGTCGTGCGCGATTCCGACCTCGAGATCGAGGAGGAGGCGGAGGATCTCGTCCTCCACTTCGAGACGGCTCTGAAGCAGCGGCGCCGCGGCGTCGTGATCCGCCTCGAGGTCGAGGCGGGGATGTCGGAGGACCTGCGCAGTTTCGTGGCGGACGAGCTGGAGATCGCCCCGGACGCGATCTTCCTGGTGGAGGGGATGCTCGCGCTGAACGAGCTGTCCCAGGTCGTCGGGATCGACCGCCCGGACCTGAAGTTCAAGCCCTACAATCCGCGCTTCCCCGAGCGCATCCGCGAGAGCGGCGGCGACGTCTTCGCGGCGATCCGGCAGAAGGACTTCATCGTCCACCACCCCTACGAGTCCTTCGACTCCGTGGTGCAGTTCCTGGCGCAGGCGGCCCGGGACCCGAACGTCGTGGCGATCAAGCAGACGCTCTACCGCACCTCGTCGAACTCACCGATCGTGGCCGCGCTGGCTGAGGCCGCCGAGCTGGGCAAGTCGGTCACCGCCCTGGTGGAGTTGAAGGCGCGGTTCGACGAGGAGGCCAACATCCGCTGGGCGCGCAACCTGGAGAAGGCCGGCGCGCAGGTGGTGTTCGGCTTCGTCGAGCTGAAGACCCACGCCAAGCTGTCGCTGGTGGTCCGGCGCGAGGGCGACAGGCTCGTCACCTACTGCCACGTCGGCACCGGCAACTACCACCCGATCACCGCGCGGATCTACACCGACCTGTCCTTCTTCACGGCGGATCCGGCGATCGCCCGGGACGTGTCGCGGATCTTCAACTTCATCACCGGCTATGCCGAGCCGGCGGAGCTGGAGCGGATGGCGGTCTCGCCGCTGACGGCGAAGATCCGGCTCCTGGAGCACATCGAGGCGGAGGTGGCCCACGCCAAGGCCGGGCGCCCGGCCGCCATCTGGATCAAGTGCAACTCGCTGGTCGACAGCCAGATCATCGACGCGCTCTACGACGCCTCGGAGGCCGGCGTGCAGATCGACTGCGTCGTGCGCGGCATCTGCTGCCTGCGGCCGGGTATCCCCGGCCTGTCCGAGACGATCCGGGTTAAGTCGATCGTCGGGCGCTTCCTGGAGCACGGGCGCATCTACGCCTTCGGCAACGGCGTCGGGCTGCCGCACCCGAAGGCCACGGTGTACATCTCCTCGGCCGACCTGATGAGCCGGAACCTCGACCGGCGCGTCGAGGCTCTGCTGCCGATCACCAATCCCACGGTGCATCAGCAGGTGCTCGACCAGATCATGTTGGCCAACCTCCTCGACAACCGCCAGAGCTGGCGGTTGCTGGCGTCGGGCGGCTGCGAACGCATCCAACCCGCGGAGGGCGAGGAGCCGTTCAACGCGCACAAGTACTTCATGACCAACCCGAGCCTTTCGGGCCGGGGCAAGGCGTCGAAGAAGTCGAGCCCCCGTGCGCTGAGCCGGCGGGCGCAACGCGCCTGAGTGTCCCGGCCCGTGCGCAGCAGGCTCGACAGGTTTCGCAGAACCGCCCTGCGGTTTTGCGTGAAGAACTTGCGCACGCTTCAAGATCTGCGCAAACGACGGGATCGACTTTCGACGCCGGTCCGCATGGTTTCCCGGCCGCCACGGCTTCCCGTTCGGTCGGCGCCGGCCGACGTTACGGATCTGGAGCCGAGGTCGATTGCAACGCGATCGGCCGCGGCTCTAAACTGGACCGGTGGTGCGCCAGACACCTCCGCCGCGCTCGAACAAGGACACGAACGTTTGGGCAGTTCTCGCGCCAACCTCATCCTCGCGCATTCCGCGGACCTGACCGGGGGCGCTGCCCAGACCCCGGTGGCGATCATCGATATCGGCTCCAACTCGGTCCGGCTGGTCGCCTATGACGGCCTGAGCCGGGCGCCGACACCGCTCTACAACGAGAAAGTGCTGTGCGGCCTGGGCCGCAACGTGCTGACCACCGGGCGGCTCAACGACGAGGCCGTCGCCCGGGCGCTCACCGCCCTGGGCCGGTTCCGCGTGCTCTGCCAGACGATGCAGGTCGGCCAGGTGCTCGTCCTGGCCACGGCGGCGGCGCGGGACGCGGAGAACGGGCCCGACTTCCTGCGCGCCGCCGAAGCGGCCTGCGGCCAGGAGATCCAGCTTCTGTCCGGCCGGCGTGAGGCGGAACTCTCGGCGCTCGGCGTGATCTCGGGCTTTCACGCCCCCGATGGCGTGGTCGGCGACATGGGCGGCGGGTCGCTCGAACTCGTCGATGTCCGCGGCACCGTGGTCGGGCAGGGCGTGACCATGCCCCTCGGCGGCCTCGCCCTGCAGGACCTGTCCGGCGGATCGGTGAAGAAGGCCGCCAAGATCGTCCGCGAGCACATGCGCAGGGCGGCCCCCCAGCTCGAGACCCTGCGCGGGCGGACCTTCTACGCGGTCGGCGGCACCTGGCGCGCGCTGGCACGGCTCCATCAGGCCGCCCGCGGCTATCCGGTGCACGTGATGCACGGCTACACCGTGGAGCCGACCGACGAGTTGAGCTTCCTCCAGGTGGTCGAGCAGACCGATGTCGCCCTCCTGCAGGACGTGGACCTGATCTCCGAGGCGCGGCGTCCGCTCCTCGCCTACGGTGCGGCGGTGCTGGAGGAGATCATCCGGGTCGGCCGGCCGCGGGAGGTGGCGATCTCGGCCTCCGGGGTCCGGGAGGGGCTGCTGTTCGAGCAGCTCGACCGCGACACGCGTCTGATCGACCCGCTGCTCGCCTCGGCGGCCGAATTCAACACCCTGCGCGCCCGCGCGCCGGCGCACGGCGAGGAGCTGATCGCCTGGACCGACCGGTTCGTGGCGACCCTCGACGGGCATGAGACGGCGGATGAGCGACGCCTGCGCCACGCGGGCTGCCTGCTCTCGGATGTGGGCTGGCGGGCCCATCCCGATTACCGCGACGAACAGAGCATCGCGGTGATCCAGAATGCCGCCTTCGTGGGCGTCGACCATCCGGGCCGGGCCTATCTCGCCCTGGCGGTCTCCCTGCGGCACACCGGCCTCGCGCCGGAGAAGGCCAATCCGATCCTGCGCGGGGTGGCCGGGACGCGCCTGTTCGAGCGGGCGCGCCTGCTCGGCGGCCTGTTGCGCGTCGCCTTCCCGATCTCGGCCGGCATGGGGGGCGCCCTGAGCCGGGCGCCGCTCACCGTCGAGGACGGGCGCGTCACCCTGCGCCTGTCCCGCGATTGGGAAGCCCTGAGCGGCGACCGCCTGCTGAACCGCGTCCGCGGCCTCGGCCGCGTGGTCGGCCTGGACGGACGGATCGAGATCGGCTGAGGGCGCCGGCGTTCAGGCGACGCGATCGGAGAAGATCGCCTTCTTGACCACGGCGTGGACGCCCCAGTTGCCGTCGACGACCTGCGTGATCCCGAAATCCACCGCCACCGACATCAGCGAGATCGCCTCGTCCTCGGTCAGGCCTTTCGCGTGCATCAGGAACTGGCGCATCTTGCGGAAGGCGTCGCGCATGGCGAGGTCGATGGAGGATTTCTGGAAGATCGCCGTCTGCGCATCGGGGCCGAGGTCGCGCAGATAGTTCGGATAGCTGAAGCCGGACAGGACCCAATCCTCGCGGGTCTCGATCATCGGGAAATCGAGGCCCTCCAGCGGCGTGCCGGGCAGGTCGGCCTTCTTGTGCAGGACGAACTGGAACGTCCCGGTCAGCGAACACTCGATGGCGGTGCCGCACAGTTCCGAATCCCCCTGGCTGGCATGGGGGTCCCCCACCGAGAACAGGGCGCCCGGCACCGCGACCGGATAGTAGAGGGTCGCGCCCTTGCCGATCCGCCAATTGTCGATGTTGCCGCCGGTGTAGCTCGGCGGGATCGTGTTCACCCGGTCGGCTTCGGCGGGCGCCACGCCCATCGTGCCGAAATGCGGGCGGATCGGCACCCGGATGCCCTTCAACACCTCGAAGGTCTTCTGCGTCTTCGTGTGGTCCACCGGCAGGCCGGGATAATCGATGGTCGGGTGGGAGACGCCGAACGGATCGGTCACGCCGGGCCAGCGGAAGCTGTAGACGGCCCGCGCCCAGTCGCGCTCCCCGGTCGCGTCGACCTCGTAGATGGTCACGACCTCCCGGGGCTTATCGCCGGTGATCAGGTCGTTGTAGTGGTAGCCCCACCACGCCGCCGCGTTGCTGCCGAAGGCCAGACCCTTGTACTTCGGGTTGGCGCAGGGGCGGGGCGCGACGTCGAGGATGCGCACCTCCAGGACGTCGCCGGGTTCCGCGCCGCGCATCGCCACCGGGCCGGTGCAGATATGCACCCCGAGCCCACCGCCGGGGCCGATCTTGGCGTCCATCGCCCCCGCGCCGCGGGGGGTGACGCCCATCTTGTCCTTGGTCCAGAGGTAGACGCTCTCGGCGCCCGGATCGCCCGCGATCATGCGCTCGGCATCGTCGCTCGCCTGATGGGTGAGCGTCTCGATGGTCACGAAGTCGCCCGAGCCGATCTCGACCTGCGGCTTGAGGCTCCGGCTGAAGAAGCCCCAGTGGACGGTCTCGGCATGCGCCGGCAGATGATAATGCGCGGTCGTGGCGATCCGGGCGGCGCTCGCCTGGGCGAGCGCCGGACTCACGAGCGACGGGCCGCCGGCCGCGAAAGCCGCGGCCGCCGCGCCGGTCGCGGCGAAACTGCTCTTCAGGAAGGCACGTCGCTCCGGCTCCAGATCCTTTCGGAACCGGCGCCGGTGCTCCTCGAAGGCATGGCAAGTCGGATCGTCACCCGCACACATGGCTCATCTCCCAAGGTATCCAAGCCTCGGGAGAGGGAAAGCAAGTCGACGGCCACGCTTGCGGCCGTCGTCGCGCCGTCTCACTCCGAGATCATGCCGACGCCGCCCTCGCCGGGCTCGGCCGGCATCGCATGGTCTGACTGCGCCTCGACCACGGCGGCTGCCGTGACGTTGACGATCCCGCGGGCGGTCACCGACGGCGTCAGGATATGGGCGGGCTTGGCCGGACCGATCAGCAGCGGACCGACCGGCAGGGCATCCGCCAGGACCTTGGCGAACTGGAACGCGATGTTGGCGGCGTCGAGATTCGGGAAGATCAGCACGTTGGCCGCTCCCTTGAACCGCGATCCCGGCAGCACGCGGTCGCGGACCATCTCGCTGAGGGCCGAGTCCGCCTGCATCTCGCCGTCGACCATCAGATGGGGGTCGCGCTTCTGCAGCAGGGCGAGGGCGTCCCGCATCTTCATCGCGGAGAGCGAATCCGACTGCCCGAAATCGGAGTGGCTCAGGAGCGCGATCTTCGGCGTCAGCCCGAAGCGGCTCACGTGGCTGGCGCAGGCCTGGGCCACGTCGGCGATCTCCTCGGCCGTGGGATTCTGGCGGACATGGGTGTCGGCCAGGAAGTAGGCGCCGTTATGGGTCACCACGAGACTCATCGCCGCGCATTGCTCCGCGCCGGGGGCGAGCCCGATCACGTCGCGGATGATGCGCAGCCGTGTCTCGAACCGGCCCTCCAGGCCGCAGATCAGGGCATCGGCCTCGCCGCGGCGCACCGCGATGGCACCGATCACGGTGTTGTTGGTCCGCACCAGCGTGCGCGCCGCGTCGGGCGTGATGCCACGCCGGCCGGCGACCTCGAGGTAGGTCTGCACGTAGGCGCGGTAGCGCGGATCGTCCTCGGGGTCGATCAACTCGAAGTCGCGGCCGTGCTCGATCGACAGGCCGAAGCGCTTCAGGCGGGTCTCGACCACCCGCGGGCGGCCGACCAGGATCGGCCGCGCCACCTTGTCCTCGACGATCGCCTGCACGGCGCGCAGCACCCGCTCGTCCTCGCCCTCGGCGTAGATCACCCGCTTGGGCTCGACCTTCGCCTTCGAGAACAGCGGCTTCATAATCAGGCCGGACCGGTGCACGAACCGGTCGAGGCTCTCGACATAGGCGTCGAGATCGGCGAGCGGCCGCCCGGCGACGCCGGAATCCATCGCGGCCTTGGCCACCGCCGGGGCGATGCGCAGGATCAGGCGCGGGTCGAACGGGCTCGGGATCAGGGAGTTCGGCCCGAACGGCCGCGCCTCGCCGCCATAGGCCCGGGCGACCACGTCGGAGGTGGTCTCGTGGGCGAGCCCCGCGATCGCCTTCACGGCGGCCTTCTTCATCTCCTCGTTGATCTTGTGGGCGCCGACATCGAGGGCCCCGCGGAAGATGTAGGGGAAGCACAGGACGTTGTTGACCTGGTTCGGGAAGTCCGACCGGCCCGTGCAGATCATCGCGTCCGGCCGCTCCGTCTGCGCCAAGTCCGGCATGATCTCCGGGTAGGGGTTGGCCAGCGCCATGATCAGCGGCTTCTCGGCCATCTCCTTGAGGTATTCGGGCTTCAGGACGCCGCCGGCCGAGAGGCCGATGAAGACGTCCGCCCCCGGGATGACCTCGGCCAGCGTCCGCTTGCTGGTCTCCTGCGCGTAGATGTCCTTCCACCGGTCCATCAGCTCCGGGCGGCCCTTGTAGACCACGCCCTTGATGTCGGTGACCGTGATGTTCTCGCGGGTGGCGCCGAGCGAGACCAGGAGATTGAGGCAGGCGAGGGCGGCCGCACCGGCCCCGGAGGTGACGATGCGGACGTCGGACAGGTTCTTGCCGGCGAGTTCCAGGCCGTTGAGCACGGCCGCCGCCACGATGATCGCGGTGCCGTGCTGGTCGTCGTGGAAGACCGGGATGTTCATCCGGGCCCGGCACTGCTCCTCGACCTCGAAGCACTCCGGCGCCTTGATGTCCTCCAGGTTGATGCCGCCGAAGGTCGGCTCCAGGGCGCAGACCACGTCGACGAGCTTGGAGACGTCCTTCTGATCGACCTCGATGTCGAACACGTCGATGCCGGCGAATTTCTTGAACAGGACCGCCTTGCCCTCCATCACGGGCTTGGAGGCCAGCGGTCCGATGTCGCCGAGACCCAGGACGGCCGTGCCGTTCGACAGCACCGCCACGAGGTTCTGCCGGATCGTCAGATCGGCGGCCTGTTGCGGATCGTCATGGATGGCCATGCAGGCCGCCGCCACGCCGGGCGAGTAGGCCAGCGCGAGGTCGCGCTGGTTGCCCAGGGGCTTGGTCGCCTGGATCTCGAGCTTCCCGGGCTTGGGCAGGCGGTGGTAGACGAGCGCCCCGGCCTTGAGGTCCTCGGACATGTTATCGGCCATCGCCCACGCTCCCGCTCACCTTTTCCGCAGAGGACGACGCGATCGCGCATCGCACGGGCTCGCGTCTTGACCGGTCTGTTGCACCGGCTGCGTAGGGGGCGCAACCCGCACAACGAGACCCGGATCCACCTCGCCAAACTGGCGAAGGCCTACGGCTTCTCCATAGGCGCTTATTCGTACGGGCGTCCAAAAGTGCGTTTCCCCGAAAGCGGCCGCCGGCTGACGATCGGTTGCTATTGTTCCATCGCCGACAAGGTCGAGATCCTGCTCGGCGGCGACCACCGGCTCGACTGGGTCTCGACCTACCCGTTCGCCGCGATGCGCGGGTTGTTCCCGGACGCGCGGGCGCCGGAGGATTTCCACGCCTCGCGGGGCGACGTGGTGATCGGGCACGACGTCTGGCTCGGATCCGGCTGCATGATCCTCTCGGGGGTCACGGTGGGCCACGGGGCAGTGGTGGCCGCCAGGGCCGTGGTGACCCGCGACGTCCCGCCCTACGCGGTGGTCGCCGGCAATCCGGCGCGGGTGGTGCGGCGCCGCTTCGACGAGGACACCGTGGCGGCGCTGATGGCGGCCGCGTGGTGGGACCTGCCCCACGAGGCGGTGACGCGGCTCGTGCCGCTGCTGCAGAGCGGCGACGTCGCCCGCCTCGTCGCGGCGGCCGGCGACGTTGCCGCAGGCCGGGGGATTGCGTAATCCGCTGCCCGGATTGCCTGCCGAACCCGGAGCCCGACCATGTCCGACCCCGCGCTGCCAGACCGCCTCTCGGTCAACCCGAACAGCCCCTACTACGACGCGGCCCTGCTCGAGCGCGGCATCGGCATCCGCTTCAAGGGCGTCGAGAAGACCAACGTCGAGGAATATTGCGTGAGCGAGGGCTGGGTGCGCCTCTCGGCTGGCAAGACCCTCGACCGCGCCGGCAACCCGATGACGGTGAAGCTGAAGGGCCCGGTGGAGCCTTATCTGCGCGACGCGGCGGACGTGGGCTGAGATCCGCGCCGGATCATCGCTCCAGCGGGAAGGGCGTGGGCTCCCAATAGGGCTCGAGCTCCGTTCCCCGGACGTTGGCCGCCTCCCATTCGTGCAGGATCCTGGCCAGCGCCGGGCGATCGCCGGCCATGAGCGGGTCCGCCACGGCGGTGAGTTGCGTCTGCCAGCGATGCGGGAGAGACCCCGGCGGGAACGTCCTGCGGGCGTGCAAGGGTTGTTGCTCGTGCCAGATCTTTCGAGCGGCCTCGAGGTCTCCGGCCGCGATGTAGACGATCATGCGGTCTTCGGCTTCTTCGTCATAAAAGCGATTGTCACCAGATAGCAGAGTCAAATAACCCTCGATTTCACTCAATAATTTCATTTTCGGAACAGCATAATTGATAATAACTTCAATCGCATCAGTCAATGAGTCCGGTTCTGACCATAGCCACGCAGCATTTTCTGATCTGGCCGGCTTTATCAATGGCTCATAGAATGTTCCTATGCGGATATCGGAGATCGAATCTGCATAGAACAATGAGCAGGCGACAAGTCTAGGTCGAAAGCAATCTGGATCGGAAGATCTTTCGATGAACACACCACATGCTATATGATGTACTGGAGTATTCAGAATGTATCTAAGACGTAACTGCTTAAGTAGCGTCTCACGCGAAGCCACAGCGTTGTATATTGATCTAAACTGACGTTGGTTAGTCATTGGGTGCAGCAAATATAGCCTTACGATCTTTGGTATTCTGCCCGGACAAAACCGAGAAGAGCGATCCCGCGGCTTCGAGCGTTCTCGCGAATCGCCGCGCCAGCTCATCGGAGGGCCGCGGTCGGCTTCGAGCCAGTCGGACGAAGGCCTCCGGTTCGGCCCCATCCCGGGTGAGGGTGCTGCGAGCCAGGATCTCGCCGCTGTCACCATCGCGGATCGTCTGGGTGAAACCTGAGGTCTCGAAGACCGTGCGTGTCCCGTCCGGTCCGGTGACCGTGTGCTGCTCGTCCCAGTCCGTATGCGGTTTGGCTCGGATCCGGATCGAGAGAACCCGCGATCCATCTGCGAGCACAGCGTCTACTGTTCGCGATTGAGCCTCGGAGGCGCCGTCCGTGCCATCCGAAACCCAGCGGCCGCCATCGGACTGCCCGGCTGGCGCACGCGGCTGGTCGGCTCGGTCCTTGCGGCTCAAAACGTTCTCGAACTGGATCAGCTTGACATCGACAGCGAAGCCAGCGAGCTCGGCGCGAAGGGTGGCGATCTCCTGGGCGTGACGATCGTTCGTGAGTCGCGACATCGGCCTTGCCCCGTTTGGACAAGAAACCTATTGCATCGCCGGTATTATGCCAATTTTTTCCTATTCGGCGAATGGCCGCTCTTCCTGAACAGGGCCTTTGGTTGTGCGAGCCGCGTAGTCCCGTTGGGCCGCCGCGATCATCGCTGAAAGCTGACGGCCCCGCTTCGGCGTGGCCACGACGAGGCTGGTCACGACCTCGGGATGGGTCCGTCGCTGCCGGGGACGGCGGGCATGGCTGGACAGGCGAAGAGTCGCGTCCTGGCCCTGGAGCGCGAGGTAGAGGCTGTCGCCGCGCTCGTTCCGTGCGACGATGATGAAGCCGTGCGCTTGCAGCAGCTTCGCCGCCAACGCCAAGGCTGCGGCGGGCGGGAGTGCCCTATCGTGATCGCTCACGGCCCCGCCGGCTCGATCGTGCCCAGGCGTCGCCGCCCCAGCGCCCGCGCCTTCAGCGCCAGGGCCGGTCGCTCGATCCCGTACCAGGACAGGGCGGCCACCGGCAGTGTCAAAGCGAAGGCCGGAGCCAGCAGGGCGGGCCCGGACATCTGCGGGCACAGGGCGTGCAGGGTCTGTTGAACCGGCCAGCCGTAGAGATAGATCCCGTAGGACAGGTCCGCGGGCGGATCGAACGGCCCGCACGCCATGGGTCCGAGGGCGAGCCAGACGGCGCCGTAGGCCTCCCCCAGGAACAGCAGCGCCGGGTAGGCCGGCGTCCGCGCGAGGACGACCGCGCCGAAGGCGAGGCACGCGAGGGCGACGGCTGAAACCCGCAGGCGGTCGCGCCAGAGATACAGGGCCGCCCCGGCCGCGAAGAGCAGCGGCAGGCGCATGGCCGTCTCGGTGCCCTTGGCGAGCTCCGATCCGCGCAGCCCGGTGACGATGGAGAGCGCCAGCGCGAGCCCCGCGACGATCACCAGGGCCGACCAGCGCCGCCTCAGCAGGCCGCACAGGGCGGCGGCGAGGACGCCGAGATAGCACAGCACCTCGTATTTCAGCGTCCAGACCGTGCCGAGGGGGGCCCGGTAAGGATTGGCCTCGAAGACGCCCGGGAGGGCGGCGTTGCTCTTGAAGGTCGTGAGCGTCCCGCGGATGAACGACCACAATCCGGGGTCGCGCAGGTACTCGGAGAGCGGCAGGCGGGTCAGCGCGGCGCCGAGCCCGAGCGACACGACGAGCGTCGCGGTCACCAGTCCCGGCAGGATCCGCAGGGTCCTGGCGAGGACGTAGTCGCGGATCCCGCGCCGGTCGCCGCTCATGGTGACCAGGAAGCCCGACACGGCGAAGAACCCGTTCACCGCGTGCTCGCCGAGCGTGTAGCCGGTCACCCGCGCCAGCGGCTCGTCCCCGGCCGCACCGGTCGCGACGCTGAAGGCATGCGATATCACCACGGCCAGGGCGAGGGCGAGGCGCAGACCGGTAAAACCGTTCCGCCCGCGATCGAGGGCCGCCGCGATGGTCGGAGCAACGGTCACGTCAATCCCTCACGGCCGAGCGCCGTCCGGCCGCGCAGGAAAGCCAGGGCGCCGGCCGCCGAGCCGCCGTAGCGCTCCAGGCCGGCACGGCGCAGCACCAGCGCGGACAGGAGGGCCTTCGGCAGGTTGCTCATCAGGGCGGCGAGGCTCGGGTCGGGCAGGCCGTACTTGCGGCTGACATAGGCTCGCGACCAGGACTGGTGCCAGCGGCTGCGGAACACCCGCCCCGGCTCCGCCGCCGAGGACCGGCCGCGGCCGTGCAGCGCCTCGGCTCCGTGGACATGGACGAGGGCGCGCCCGGACTCCGCGAGGCGCCGGCACAGGTCGTCGTCCTCGTAGAACAGGAAGATGTTCTCGTCGAAGCCGCCGAGGTCCAGGAAGAGCGCGCGCGGGATCATCAGGCAAGCCCCGGAGAGGAACGGCGCGCAGGCATCGCCCTGCGGCAGCGCGCGGCGGCCGCCGGGATTGGTGAGATAGGGCGCCAGCAACGAGCGCGCCTGGTAGAAGAAGCGGCCGTCGGCCTCGACGAGCCGCGGCGCCAGGAGGCCTGCATCCGGCCAGGCCCGGGCCGCGTCCAGGAGCGCCGTCGCCGCGCCCGGGCGCAGGACGACGTCCGGGTTGACGATCAGGACGTGCTCCGCCGCCTCCGCGGCCCGGACGCCCCGGTTGTTGGCGCGGCCGTAGCCCTGGTTGCGGGTGTTGCGGATCACCCGTGCGCCTGCGGCCTCCGCGACCGCCACGGAAGCGTCGCGGCTGGCGTTGTCGACCACGATCGCCGGCACGTGCTGGGCGGCCAGCGCCGCCAGGCAGGCCGGCAGCATCTCGGCACTGTCATGCGCCACGACGATCGCGACGAGGGCCGCCACCGCGCGGCGGGTCTGCCAGGCTCAAAGCTTCTCGGGCAGGTTGAGGCGGATATGCAGCTCCCGCAACTGCTTGGGGGTCGCCTCCGAGGGGGCGCCCATCATCAGGTCCTCGGCGCGCTGATTCATCGGGAACAGCACCACTTCGCGGATGTTCGGTTCGTTGCACAGGAGCATGACGATGCGGTCGACGCCCGGCGCGATGCCGCCGTGCGGCGGGGCGCCCATGCGCAGGGCGTTGAGCATGCCGCCGAACTTCTGCTCCAGTACCTCCTGGCCGTAGCCGGCGATCGCGAAGGCCTTCTCCATGACGTCCGGACGATGGTTGCGGATCGCTCCGGAGGACAGTTCGACGCCGTTGCACACGATGTCGTACTGGAACGCCTTGATCCCGAGGACTTTCCTGGTGACCGGGCCGGTCTCGTCCTCGGCCGCGAGGGCGGCGAGGTCCAAGCCGAGAAACTCGTCGCGGTCGATGTTGGGCATCGAGAACGGGTTGTGGGAGAAGTCGATCCGCTTCTCCTCCTCGCTCCACTCGTACATCGGGAAGTCGGTGATCCAGCAGAACGCGTACTGATCCTTGTCACACAGCCCCAGTTCGTCGCCGATGCGGATACGGGCCTTGCCGGCGAGGCCGGCCGCCTTCGCCTCGGGCCCGGCGGAGAAGAACACCGCGTCGCCGGCCTTGACGCCCGCCCGCTCGGCGATCAGCGCCTGGACCTCGGCCGGGATGAACTTGGCGATCGGGCCCTTGCCGGAGAGCCGGCCGTTCTCGTCCTCGAAGACGATGTAGCCGAGTCCCGGCGCGCCCTCGGACCGGGCCCAGTCGTTCAGCTTGTCGAAGAACGACCGCGGCTGCGCGGCCGCCCCGGTCGCCGGGATCGCCCGGACCACGCCGCCCCCCGCGATCACCCCCTGGAAGGCCTTGAAGGCCACGTCCGGGCGGGCGAAGGCGTCGGTGACGTCGGCGATGATCAGCGGGTTGCGCAGATCCGGCTTGTCGACGCCATACTTCAGCATCGACTCCGCGAAGGTGATCCGCGGGAATGCCGGGGTCACGCGCCGGCCCGCGGCGAACTCCTCGAAGACGCCCCGCAGGACCGGCTCGACCGCCTGGAACACGTCCTCCTGGGTGACGAAGCTCATCTCGATGTCGAGCTGGTAGAACTCGCCCGGCGAGCGATCCGCCCGAGCGTCCTCGTCGCGGAAACAGGGGGCGATCTGGAAATACCGGTCGAAGCCCGCGATCATCGTCAGCTGCTTGAATTGCTGCGGCGCCTGCGGGAGCGCGTAGAACTTGCCGGGATGGACCCGGGAGGGCACCAGATAGTCGCGGGCGCCCTCCGGCGACGAGGCGGTCAGGATCGGGGTCTGGAACTCGAAGAAGCCGCCCTCGCGCATCCGGCGCCGCAGCGAATCGATGATCGCGCCGCGCTTCATGATGTTGGCGTGCAGCTTCTCCCGCCGCAGGTCGAGGAAGCGGTACCGGAGCCGCGTCTCCTCGGGATATTCCAGGTCGCCGAAGACCGGCAGCGGCAGCTCCCCGGCCGGCCCCAGCACCTCCAGGTCGTCGATATAGACCTCGACCGCGCCGGTCGGCAGCTCGGCGTTCTCCGTGCCGGCCGGACGAGTGCGGACTCGGCCGTCGATCCGCACCACCCATTCCGAGCGCACCCCTTCGGCGGCCTTGAAGGCCGGCGAGTCGGAATCCACCACGCACTGCGTCAGGCCGTAATGGTCCCGCAGGTCGATGAACAGCACGCCCCCGTGGTCGCGGATGCGGTGGCACCAGCCGGAGAGGCGGACGCGCTGGCCGACGTCGGACGGGCGGATCGCCCCGCAGGTGTGGGAACGGTAACGGTGCATGACGGGCTTCTTCCGTGGGAAGGCCGGCACCATTCACGCGAGGCCCCCCAAGTCAAGCGCGGGACGGGCGCCACGGCTCCGAAAGCCGGGCCCGGACCGCCCTCCGCGCCTACCGGAACGGCCGCGCGATCCCCATATGATGTCCATGAGCCACAACGCTTTTTCCCACACGCGGGAGCCGCGTGAAACGCCGGTCGCCACGGCGTCCGGTGCCTGGCGGACGCTGCCGCTCGATGGCCGTTTCGACCTCGTCTACGAGGACGCGGCCGGCGCCTGGAGCAACCGGTCCCTGGCGGCGCGCGAGCTGAAGCTCGGTCCGGGGCGGACCCTGCTCGGCGGCATCGATGCCCGGCGCGGCGGCTATCGCGGCTTCCGGGTCGATCGGATCCGCCGGCTGGTCGACGGCGCCACCGGCGAGCGCATCGAGACCGGGATCCTGGACCGGCTGCTCGGCCGCGCGGAGGCGCAACGCCGGGCGCACGCCACGCGAATCCGGCGCCAGGCGCGGGTGCGCCGCGGGGCAGCCCGCGCGGGAGCGGCAGAGCTGATATCGTGACGGGGAATGCGGGGAAGATGGGGACCTGCGCGGTGGTCCCTCCCCATGTCGGCGCGGGTTGCGTATAGCCGGGTCATGGACCTGATCACCACAACCGACACGCTGCGTGAGATCTGCGCGCGTCTCGCCGAGCAGCCCTTCGTGACCGTCGACACGGAGTTCATGCGCGAGACGACGTATTATCCCAAGCTCTGCCTCGTACAGATGGCGGCTCCGGACGGCACCGCGGTGCTGGTCGATCCCCTGGCGCCCGGCATCGATCTCCAGCCCTTCATCGACCTGATGGCGGATGAGCGGACCGTGAAAGTGTTCCACTCCGCCCGCCAGGATCTCGAGATCGTCTGGCTGATGGGCGGGATCCTGCCGCAACCGTTCTTCGACACGCAGGTCGCCGCCATGGTGTGCGGCTACGGCGACTCCGTCTCGTATGAGCAGCTCGTCAACGATGTCGCCAAGGCCAAGATCGACAAGTCGTCCCGCTTCACCGACTGGTCCCGCCGGCCGCTCTCGGAGGCGCAGCTCACCTACGCCCTCTCGGACGTCACGCACCTCGTGAAGGTCTACGAGGTCCTCGTCGCCGAGCTCCTGCGCACCGATCGCGGTGCCTGGCTCGACGAGGAGATGGCGGTGCTGACGTCGCCGGACACCTATCGGGCCGATCCGGGACAGGCGTGGCGGCGGCTGTCCGGCCGGATGCGCAAGCCCCGCGAGATCGCCGTGCTGATGGAGGTCGCGGCGTGGCGCGAGGGCGAGGCGCAGGCCCGCAACGTGCCGCGCGGCCGCGTGCTGAAGGACGAGGCGGTCATCGACATCGCGTCCGCCGCCCCGCGGAATGCCGAAGCGCTGGGCCGCCTGCGGACCATCCCGGCCGGGTTCGAACGCTCACGAACCGGCGGAGAGATCCTGGCCGCCGTGGAGCGCGGCCTCTTGCGCGACACCAGCGACATCCGCATGCCCGAGCGGGCGCGCCGGAGCGGAGGCAACGGCGCGATCGTGGAGCTCCTGAAGGTGCTTCTGAAGGCGGTCTGCGAGGCCGAGGGCGTCGCGCCGAAGATCATCGCCACCGTCGATGATCTGGAAGCCGTCGCCGATGACGACGCGGCCGAGGTTCCGGCCCTGCAGGGCTGGCGTCGGACGCTGTTCGGCGAGAAGGCCCTCGCGCTCAAGCAGGGGCGCCTGGCCCTGTCCGTGGAGGCTGGCCGCATCGTGGTGCGCACGCTCGACCCGACCTCCGCCGACGAGGCGCCCGGCGCCGCCGACTGACAAAGCCCGCGCGGAGCACGACAAACCGCTTCCGCAGACGTGACTCGCCCGACGGTCGGGACTAAATGGCAATGCCGTTGCCGATTAATCCCGCCCTCCGCTGCGCGTATGCTTGAGCCGAACGAAGTCTTGAAGACTCTGACCGGTCGGGGGCTGGTCTCGGCGGAGGGCTGCGGCTCCGCCCGCGTCCGTTACCGCGTGGTGGTGGAACGGCGCGAGGGCGGCATCGTCGCCTTCGGCACCCTGAACGGCAGTCACGCGGGCCTGCGGCCCATCTGGCTCGAGCCCGACGCGCAGCTCCGCCTCGCGAACGGGCGTCGCCTCAACATCTCGATCACCGATCTCATCGGCGATACGGCGGAGTTCGAGAGCACGGGACCGGTCGGCGCGCTTTGATTCGGTGGTCGACGCCGTTCGGAAAACCGGCGGCGACGGAGCGGCCGGCTTCGCGCCATACGGGCGTCGTGGCTGACTGGAGCCGTCGGGATGATTCGGCAAATCAGTACCGGCAAATACGCGGCGACCCGCCAAATCCTGCGACTCGCCCATGCGGCGACTGAGCGCACGGGATCGTTGGCCGGGGCGCCCTCGTCGGCCGGTCGTCGCTTACTCCCGCACTGCGAACACGGCGCCGACGGAGTCCGCCCACAAAAGCAGCACCGCACCAGCCGTGAACCGCGGAGCGCGCATAGTTAGGCACAGCAGAGCTTCAACGCTTGCAAGGTCTGCATGGCCGACCGACGCGTCGCCGTGAGAACAAGCCAAAAGAATGCATCCCGTTTGGTGCATCGCAACATTTCTTTTCGCAGGTGCATGACAGACGGCGATGTTTTGTTACCTGCAAAGAACCTTTCACCGTGCGGCGAAACGCGCGGAACAGCGAGTTGACGGCGCTCAAAAATCTCTTAAGGTCCGTCCAAGCCTCGGTTTCGAGGGGACCGCCTCAGGGATGGCGGTTCCTGGCTAGGGGGTCCGTAGATCTCCTCGAAGTCCACTATGCCCGCTACCGAGGCGTCCATCCCTGTCGCAAACAGTCAGGTCGGGGTCCGAGCGACGCGTTCTCTCAACGCGCCCTAACGACTCTCAAAGACTTGTCGGAGGAACCCATGAGAGCGGTACATCTCCTTGCGCTTGGCGCGAGCGTCGCGGCCGTTGCCGCGCCGGCGCTGGCCAACGAAAGCGTCCTGAAGGGCATTGCCAATCCGGCGGAGCAAGTCCTTCAGACGGTCGACTACGCGAATACTCGGTATTCGAAGCTCGACCAGATCAACGCGTCGAACGTGAAGAACCTCCAGGTCGCCTGGACCTTCTCGACCGGCGTCCTGCGCGGCCACGAGGGCTCGCCCCTCGTCGTCGGCAACATGATGTACGTGCACACGCCGTTCCCGAACATCGTGTACGCCCTCGACCTCGACCACGAGGCGAAGATCGTCTGGAAGTACGAGCCGAAGCAGGATCCGTCCGTGATCCCGGTGATGTGCTGTGACACGGTCAACCGTGGCCTCGCCTACGCCGACGGCGCCATCCTCCTGCACCAGGCCGACACCACCCTCGTGTCGCTCGACGCCAAGACCGGCAAGGTCAACTGGTCGGTCGTGAACGGCGACCCGAAGAAGGGCGAGACCAACACCGCGACGGTTCTGCCGGTCAAGGACAAGGTCATCGTCGGCATCTCGGGCGGCGAGTTCGGCGTGCAGTGCCACGTCACCGCCTACGACCTGAAGACCGGCAAGAAGGTGTGGCGCGGCTACTCCGAGGGTCCGGACGACCAGATGCTGGTCGACCCGGAGAAGACCACCTACCTCGGCAAGCCGGTCGGCAAGGACTCCTCGCTGAAGACCTGGGAAGGCGATCAGTGGAAGACCGGCGGCGGCTGCACCTGGGGCTGGTTCTCGTACGACCCCAAGCTCGACCTGATGTACTACGGCTCGGGCAACCCCTCGACCTGGAACCCCAAGCAGCGTCCGGGCGACAACCGTTGGTCCATGACCGTCTGGGCGCGTAACCCGGATACCGGCGTGGCCAAGTGGGTCTATCAGATGACCCCGCACGACGAGTGGGACTACGACGGCATCAACGAGATGATCCTCACGGATCAGAAGATCGACGGCAAGGAGCAGCCGCTCCTGACCCACTTCGACCGCAACGGCTTCGGCTACACGCTGAACCGCGAGACCGGCGCCCTTCTGGTCGCCGAGAAGTACGACCCGGCCGTGAACTGGGCGTCCAAGGTCGACATGGACAAGGGCTCGAAGACCTACGGCCGTCCGCTGGTCGTGTCGAAGTACTCGACCGAGCAGAACGGTGAGGACACCAACTCCAAGGGCATCTGCCCGGCGGCCCTCGGGTCGAAGGATCAGCAGCCCGCGGCCTTCTCGCCGAAGACCAACCTGTTCTACGTGCCCACCAACCACGTCTGCATGGACTACGAGCCGTTCCGGGTGACCTACACCCCGGGCCAGCCCTACGTCGGTGCGACCCTGTCGATGTACCCGGCTCCGAACTCGCACGGCGGCATGGGCAACTTCATCGCCTGGGACGGCACGACCGGCAAGATCAAGTGGTCCGACGCCGAGCAGTTCTCGGTGTGGTCCGGTGCTCTGGCCACGGCCGGCGACGTGGTGTTCTACGGGACGCTTGAGGGCTACCTGAAGGCGGTCGACGACAAGACCGGCAAGGAGCTGTTCAAGTTCAAGACCCCGTCGGGCATCATCGGCAACGTGATGACCTACCAGCACAAGGGCAAGCAGTACGTGGGCGTCCTGTCGGGCGTCGGCGGCTGGGCCGGCATCGGCCTCGCGGCCGGCCTGACCGATCCGAACGCCGGTCTCGGCGCGGTGGGTGGCTACGCGGCTCTGTCGCAGTACACCAACCTCGGCGGTCAGCTCACCGTCTTCGCCCTGCCGAACTAATCGGCCGCAGGGTGCAAGTGTGAAAAACGATGCCGGCGCGGGTTCCCGCGCCGGCATCCTTATGATTAGACTCAGACGCAAGAGGCTACGGCTCGAAGGAAGGCGAAAGGCCTCGCTCCAGGGAGACTTATGCGTTGCTCAACCTCAGCACGATCGTAACGCGGCCGGTTATCGCCGCCCTCGCCCTAGCTGCCGTCTCCGCGGCGGCCGTACATGCTGAGGATGCAAAGCCCGCCGACCCCGCCCTCGCGAATTCGCTCAACGCGAACGACAAGACCGCCGAGCAGGATCCGAAGCTGCTCAAGGACAACGCTGCCGTGAAGGTGGAAGACGGCAAGTACGTCGACGCCGAAGGCCACCCGACGTTCCACGTCACCCAGGACGGCAAGAAGCTCGACTGGTATGCGTACTCGGGCTACCGCCGGTATCACGCGGAGTGCCACGTCTGCCACGGCCCCGACGGCATGGGTTCCACCTACGCGCCCGCGCTGAAGGATTCGCTGAAGCACCTCTCGTACGAGGAGTTCATCGGCATCCTGGTCGGCGGCAAGCAGGACGTGAGCGCCTCCGAGCAGAAGGTCATGCCGGCCTTCGGCGACAACAAGAACGTCATGTGCTACTCGGACGACCTCTACGTCTATCTGAAGGCGCGCGCCTCCGGGGCGGTCGGACGGATCCGGCCCTCGGACCACGAGGACAAGCCCGACGGCGCCAAGAAGGCGGAGAAGGAATGCATGGGCGGCTGATGTCGGCCTTCGCCCGGATCGCAGCCCTCTGTGCCCTGTCTTTGACGGGCGCGCAGGGGGCGCTCGCCCAGCACCTCCCCGACACGGTCACCACGGACGTGCTGCGCGTCTGCGGCGATCCGGGCAACATGCCGTTCTCCGAGCGCAAGGACGACGGTTTCGAGAACAAGATCGCGGCGATCATCGCCGACGAGTTGAAGATCAAGGTCCGCTACTACTGGCTCACCCAGGGGCCGGGGTTCGTGCGCAACACCCTCGGCACCGGCCTGTGCGACTTGATCATGGGTCAGGCCTTCGGCAGCGACCTCGTCCAGACGACCAACCCCTATTACCGCTCTGCCTACACGCTGGTCACCCGCAAGGGCGAGTTCGATGGCGTGACGGGTCTCGACGACGTCCGCCTCAAGGGCAGGAGCATCGGGGTGATCGCCGGGACGCCGCCGGTCAACCGCATGGGCGAACTCGGCCTCGTCTCGACGATGAAGGCGTACGCGCCCTACCAGCTCGACCCGTCCCGCAAGTACCAGACGGTCGCGGCCGAGATCGTGGCGGCGCTCGCCGCCAAGGAGATCGACGCCGCCGTCCTGTGGGGGCCGGCGGCAGGCTGGCTCGCCAAGCAGTCGGGCACGCCCATGACCGTCGTGCCGCTGCTCAAGGAACCGGAGCGGCCGCCGATGGCCTACCGCATCGCCATGGGCGTCCGGATCGGCGAGAACGATTGGAAGCGCACCCTCAACACCGTCCTGCGCAAGCGCAGGGCCGATATCGACGCTGTCCTGCGCGAATTCGACGTGCCGCTCCTCGACGCCGAGGAGAACAGGCTGGCCGAGCCCGGCGAGCGCTGACGGGCGCGTGCGCGACCGATCCGACCGGGGCGGCGACGCCGTCTCGAGGCCCGGCTTGGTCCCTTTGACTACCCGATGGAGCGAAGCGGTCCGGGCGGTGCCGCGCTCACCGCCGGCGCTACCTGAGAATATTTTCTATCTGATGCGGATCAGGAAGCGCGACGCGCTCTCCTCCCCCTTGCGGGGAGGAGAGTCGCGCCCAGACCGGCAAGCGCGTGATCCAATTCAATCCGCGCATGCTCTCATCGCGGCATCCGCGATGTCGGCGCGGGACTTTCGACCGAGGCGATCAAACGGCCTCCGCGAGATCGGCGCATCCGCGGCGCTTCGGCCGCATCGGGATGCGGTCGCCCTCCGGAACCGTCCCCGGATCGCCGCCTTCGTTCAGGCCGGGGTTCCGGCCCGCGCGATCCCGGTGCGGTCGAGCTTTGCCAGCGCGTCGACCACGCGCTCGCCGCCGATGACGAGGTCCGGCGCGATCTCGGCGAGGGGCACCAGCACGAAAGCCCGCTCGCGCACGTATCGGTGCGGCAGGACGAGGCGCGCGTCGTCCACGGCGGCCCCCTCGTAGGCCAGGACGTCGATATCGATCACCCGCGGCCCCCAGCGCTCCTCCCGGACGCGGCCGAGATCGTGCTCCACGCGCAGGCAGGCGTCGAGCAGTCCGTGCGGATCGAGCGCGGTCTCGATCGCGACGGCGCCGTTGAGGAACCACGGCTGATCGGTCTTGCCCCAGGGGGGCGTGCGGTAGTCGGCCGAGCGTGCGGTCACGGTGATTCCGGGCGTCGCGGCGAGACCCGCGACCGCCCGGTCGAGCAGCGCCGCCATGTCGCCGATGTTGCTGCCGATCCCGAGATAGGCCTTCATCGGCGGACCTCCCGACGGCGGGTGATCTCGACGCTGACGCCGTCGAGGATGGCCGGGACCGGGGCGCTGGGCTTGTCGACCCGCACGGCGATGGCGTCCACCGCCGGGAACCGCGCGAGGATCGTGGCGGCGATCGACTCCGCGAGGGCTTCGATCAGGTTGAACCGCCGTTCCGTGGCGATCCCGACCGCGATCTCGGTGAGATCGGCGTAGCTCACCGTGCCGGCGACATCGTCGGAACGACCGGCGGCGCCGAGGTCCAGACGGGCCTCGAGGGAAATGTAGAAGCGCTGGCCCAGCACCGCCTCCTCGGGCAGGACGCCGTGCCGCCCGAACACGGCGATCCGGGTGACGCGGATCAGGTCGTCGCCCATGCTCACCGCGCCTCCGGCCGCAGGATCGCGTCGACGACGCGCATCGCATCGATGTGGGCCGCCACGTCGTGCACCCGCACGATGTCGGCGCCGAGCGCCGCCGCGACGGCGTGGGCCGCGAGGGAGCCGTGGAGCCGGTCCGCCGGGCGGGTCTCGCGGTCGTGCAGGCGCCCGAGGAGGGATTTACGGGACACGCCCACGAGCACCGGATACCCGAGGGCGCGGATCTCCGGGAGCCGCCTCAGCGCCTCGAGATGCTGCGCCCAGGTCTTGCCGAAGCCGACCCCCGGATCGAGGACGATGTCGGAGTCCGCGAGGCCCGCCCGGTGCGCGATGCCCAGGGACCGCTCGAAGAATCCGAGCATATCGGCGACGATGTCGATGTCGGCGTCGATCGTCTCGCGGTTGTGCATGATGATGACCGGCGCTCCGTACGCGGCCGCCACGGAGGCGATGTCGGGCTCGCGCTGCAGACCCCAGACGTCGTTCACGATCCGGGCCCCGGCCTTGAGCGCGACGCGCGCCGTGGAGGCCTTGTAGGTGTCGATGGAGATCGGCACCGGCAGCCTGGGCGCAACCGCACGGATCACCGGGAGCACCCGCGCCTGCTCCTCCTCGGCGGAGACCGGGACGTGACCGGGCCGGGTCGACTCACCGCCGACATCGAGGATCGCCGCGCCCTCGGCGACCAGCCGTTCCGCCTGCGACACGGCCTCGGCCGCGCCGGCGAACAGGCCGCCGTCGGAGAAGGAATCCGGGGTGACGTTGAGGATGCCCATGACCAGCGTGCGCCCACCGAGCGCGGGCAGGAGGTCGGACAGGCCGGAAGAGGCGGTCACGGAGCAGGTCCCGTTCACGAGCGCGGTACGGGATGCGTGTGCGCGAATCGCGAGGCCGGCGCAATCTCGGCCGGCCCCTGCACTTTCAGCCGCGGTAGCAGCGGATCTCGGCCTCGGCTTGCGCACGACGGAGTTCCGCGACCTTGTCGTCGAAGACCTTGGTCGACTTGAACTCGTTGGCGCGGTTGCCGACGCCCTGACGCATCGACAGGATCGTGCTCGCCTGGACGTACTTGTCGTACGGCAGGATCGCGGCGAGCTGATCCAGCGAGCAGGAGCACTTCTGCAGGCTCTCGCGGGTCTGGCCGTTGGCCGCCATGCAGCCGAAGACGTAATCGACCCGCGCATCGGTGGGATAGTCGTTCTCCTCGGCGGCCCAGCCGGCCAGACCCGACAGGGTCAGGGCGAGGGCAGCCAGGGCACCCCGTTCAGCCAGCCTTCTGATCATAGCTCAGCTTCTCCTCAAGCAACTCGCCGCCGTCCCGCGTCTTCGACGCCGCCTCGATCGAGACGATCTCGCCGGGGACGGAGGGGGCGGTGACGAAGGTGTAGGTCAGGTCGTCCATGCCGCGCATCCGCTGCGCCAGGGCGTCGCCTTCGAACGGCTTCGTCGTCACGCGCCAGCCGTCGACCTCGTGACCGCCGAACGTCACCTTCGTCGGCGAGACGACCGCCTTCTCGCGCAGGCCCTTGCGGATCGCGAGCTTCAGGTAGCGCGGATTGGCCTCCAGCGCCTTGGCGAGTCCGCGCAGGTGGTTCTCCAGGAACAGGGAGACGACCGGGTTGCCCGGCATGTCCTCGAAGGGCCCGGCCGGGACCCGGTTCAGGCCCGAGAACATCGTGACGACGATGTCGCGCGCCTCGGGGCTCTTCCCGGGCGCCACCTTGAGCACCACCGTGTCGTCCAGGGGCGCCCCGAACGGCCCGCTGGAGATGCCGGAGCGGCGCAGGTAATCGTACGTGATGGTCGAGCCGGGCGCCGTGTTCTTCATGTGCGGCTGGTCGAACAGCAGGTCCGCCGCCGAGGGCGGCGCCGCGGCATTGGCCTGGGTGACGGCGGCGGGCTTCGGCGCATCCTCGGCGTAGGCCGGCAGCGCGGCCAGCACCAGCGCGGCGGCCGTCGTGGCCAGACCTCTCACGACATGACGTCTCACGAGTGGAATTCCTCCTTGAGCGGCGACCGGACGTTGCTGCCGATCGTCCGATAGACGTAATCCGGCGGGCTCTCGGCCGCCTCCTCGGTGGCCAGCGCCCGCACCTTGGCGTGCAGCGGCGAGAGCGAGCAGGCCGGGTCGGTGGCCGCCGCGTCGCCGGCGAGCGCCAAAGCCTGGCAGCGGCAGCCGCCCCAATCCTTCTCGCGGCGGTCGCAGGAGCGGCAGGGCTCCTTCATCCAGTCGGTGCCGCGATAGGCGGTGAAGGCCGGCGAGTCGCGCCAGATCTCGCCGAGGGAATGCCCGGTGACGTTCCAGAATTCCAGCCCCGGGATCGTCTCGGCGGCGTGACAGGGCAGGACCTTCCCCTGAGGCGTGACGTTTATCAGCTTGCGCCCCCAGCCGCCGGCGCAGGCTTTCGGGTATTTCGCGTAGTAGTCGGGCACCACGAGATCGATGACGAGCTGGCCCTTCAGCCGCTCGCGCGCGGCCTCGACGATGCGGATCGACTCGTCCACCTGCGCCTTGTCGGGCATCAGCGCGGCGCGGTTGACGTAGGCCCAGCCGTAATACTGCGTGTGCGCCACCTCGAGGCGCTTGGCACCCATCGTCACCGCCAGATCGATGAAGCCGGCGACCTCGTGGATGTTGCCGCGATGGATCACCGAATTCAGCGTCAGCGGCAGGCCGAGCGCCACGACCTGGGCGGCGAACTCAAATTTCTGGGGCTGCGCATTCTTCAGGCCGCCGATCCGTTCGGCGTTCTGCGCATCGACGCCCTGGACCGAGAGCTGTACGTGGTCGAGGCCGACATCGTAAAGCGCCTGCAGCTTGGCCAGCGCGCCGCCGACGCCCGAGGTGATCAGGTTCGAGTAGAGGCCGAGATCCGCGCAGGTCTTGGTGATCTCGACGATGTCGTTGCGCGCCGTCGGCTCACCCCCGGAGAGGTGCACGTGGAGCACGCCGAGGCCCGCGGCCTCGGTGAGGACGCGCTGCCACGTCGCCGTATCGAGCTCGCCTGAGCGGCGGTCGAGTTCCAGCGGGTTGGAGCAGTAGGGACAGCGCAGCGGGCAGCGATGGGTCAGCTCGGCGAGCAGACCCACCGGAGCCGGCACCTCGGGCCGGTTCGGCGTCAGGGCGTTCATCGCTCGAGAACCCGTTTCTCCGCGAGGCCGTCGAGCATCTGCAGGACGTCGGCCTCGATGGCTCGCGGATCGGCCGCGTAGGTCCGGCCCAGTTCATCCGCGATGTCGGCAACGCTGCGGCTGCCGTCGACCAGCTTGAGGACCGCCACGGCATTGTCGTCGAGGTCGAAGGTGCGCTCGGGGGCGAGGAGGACGTACTTGCCGCGGGTCTCGTCGTTGCGCAGCCGCACGCCCCGGGGCAGGCGGGGACGGTCCTCGGCGGCCATCTTGCGGCCCGGGCCCTGTGCCTGGCCCGGCGCCGGCTCGGCGACGAGGCCTTCGCCCGGACGCCAGGCATCCGGCGGGATCATCCCGGGGGCGACATAGGCGAAGTACAGGGCGTCGAGCTGCGTCCACAGGACGGTGCACTTGAAGGTCAGGGCCGCCATGGCCCGGCGCTGCAGCTCCGGCGTGGTCGCGTGCCGCTTGACGTAGTCGAGGGCGAAGTCGGCGTCCCGCGGGGCCTGCGTCAGGCGCTTGTCGAAATACGCGAGCGTATCCTTGGTGATGAAGTCGTAGTTCTTCAGCATCCCGGCGACGCGCTCGGAAATGATCGTCGGCGAGAACATCTCGGTCAGCGACGAGGCGATCGCCTCCAGGAGGGTCTTCTCGGCGACGAAATGGACGTAGGCCTCGACGGAGAACTTGGTGGCCGAGAGGATGCCCCGGGTCGACAGCACGTAGTCGCGTTCGAAGCCGACGCCTTCGGCGAGTTTCAGCCAGCGCTCGATGCCGCCGTCGCCCTCGTGATCGCCGTCATGATCGACGATGCGCTGACGCCAGATCCGCCGCAGCGACGCGTCGGTCATGCGGGCGAGGACGGCGGCGTCCTTCACCGGGATCATCGCCTGGTAATAGTAGCGGTTCAGCGCCCAGGCCCGGACCTGATCCTTCGACAGCTTCCCGTCGTGCAGCAGTCGATGGAACGGGTGCAGGTTGTGGTAGCGACGCGCGCCGATGTCGCGCAGCGCCGCTTCCAGCTCCTCGGGGCTCAGGAGGCGCTGGCTCTCGGCGGCATCGGGGGTTGGGAAGAGTGCGTTCATGGCGTTTCCGGCGTCCGTTCTCGGCTCGCGTTTCCTGTCATCCTGATCCCGCCCGCATCGACGGGTTAACTAGTTGGGCTCAGGGCCGATATAGTGCCGGTGGCCGACCGGCCCAACTCCCGGTTCCGGCCCGGCACCCGGTTCGCGCCCGAGACGCCTGCGTCACAGAGCCCGCCCGGCAAGGCGCGTTACGCGAACGCGTTCCGAGCCGGCCTTCAGACTGAGCGAGGAACGGTTTGGACGGTCCGGTTCATCCGCGTTCTCGTGTATCCGCCGGCCTAGAGCGCCAAGCGCAGTCCGTCATGCGCCACCGTCCAGCCGGCGGCCTCGACGGCGGCCCGCTCCGGCGAGCCTTCGACCAGCACCGGGTTGGTGTTGTTGATATGCACGAAGATGCGCCGCCCGATCTCGACGCCGGCCAGCGCGTCGATCGACCCGTTCTCGCCGCGCATCGGCACGTGGCCCATGCGCCAGCCGGTCTTCGTGCCGACGCCGGCCCGGATCATGTCGTCGTCGTGGAGCACGGTGCCGTCGAACAGCAGCGCGTCCGCGCCGGCGATCCGTTCACGCAGGCCATCGGTGACCCGAGCGCAGCCGGGCACGTAGGCGAGGCGGCGCCCGCCGGCCTCGATCAGCGCCCCGACCGTCGTCTCGGTCTCGGCGCCGATCTCCATGGTCTCGTCCTCCAGCCAGAGCGGCACCTTGCCGGGGACCGGGAAGAGCGTGACCGACAGGCCGGGCAGGGGCTCGAACCGCTCGTCCATGCCGACGGCCCGGCGGGCGACAACGCCGTCCGCCATCACGTCGAATACGCGGTTCGCGTTCACGGAATCGAGGATGCCGCCGGTGGCGTAGAGGGTGTAGGGCTGGCCCTCGCGCAGGGTCAGGAGCCCGGCGACGTGATCCACGTCGCCGTTCGTCAGGAGCACGGCGCGGATTGGCGAGTCGCGCAGTCCCGTGCGCGGGTGCATCTGGGGGTTGTCGGAGAGCTGTTGCCGGACGTCCGGCGAGGCGTTGATCAGCAGCCAGTCCGACCCGTCAGCGGAGACCGCGATGCTCGACTGGGTCCGGGGCCGCACCCGGTCCGGCTCGGACCGCGCCAGCGTGCAGATGGGGCAGCGGCAATTCCATTGCGGAAGGCCGCCGCCGGCCGCGGAACCGAGGATCACGACGCGCATGGTGCGGCTCCCGCGATCCCCGGCCCGAGGAATCTCAGTTGCGAAACGGCTCAGTTGAAGGTGTCGATCTCGGCCGACTCGTAGCTCGTCACTTCCATGCCGACGCAGATCTCGGACACGACGGGGGCAGCCCACTTCATGGTGTTTCTCCTAGACGTTATCCTCACCGAGCGTCACGCGGTTCCTAAGAGGACCCTAAGACACTGATGGCGCTCTGATTTCCGGCGCCGGAGAGGTATCGACGATTCAGCCGCGCTCTTCAAGCACTAAGTTGCCGGATCCTCCCAAATTTTTCGTGAGAGACTTCCTAAATATCCGGACACCATCGCAAAAACCGGCCGCCTGCGACTTAAGTACACTGGCTCATTGACGGAAGTCGGGACCGCGAAGCTCCAGCATGAAGCCTTTACCCCGGACGGTGACCAGAACGGGCCCGCCATAGCGGACGAAATCGGCCATCTTCGAGCGGAGATAGCCGATGTAGACATCGACCACGTTCAGGGAGAGCCCGCCCTGGCTGGCCCAGAGCCGGTCGAAGATATCGGCGCGCGAGACTGGCTTGCCGATGTTCTCCATGAGCATCGCCAGCAGGTCGGCCTCGCGGGGGGTCAGCCGGGCACTGGCCTCGCCGCAGCTCGCCTGACGGGTGTCGAAGTCGAGCATCAGCTTGCCGACCGTAATACGCGAGCGCGGCGCTTCCGACTGGGCGCGCCGCATCAGGTGGGTCCGCAGGCGGGCGACCAGCTCGTCGAACGCGAACGGCTTGACGATGTAGTCGTCGGCTCCGAGCGCCAGCCCCTCGGCCCGGTCGCGGATCTCGTCCCGGGCGGAGAGGAACAGGATCGCGCCGGGAAAGCCGCCCTCGCGCAGGGAGCGGCAGACGTCATGGCCGGACCCGTCCGGCAGATTGATGTCGAGGAGCACGGCCCCGGGCGCGGGATCGTGCGCGGCCTTGAGCGCCTCGTCCACGCAGGCCGCCGTGCCGACCTCGAAACCCTCCGCCTCGAGGCCTCGCGCCAGGAGGGCCCGGATGTCGATATCGTCCTCGACGATCAGGATCCGCGTCATGCGGCCGACTCCCTCACCTGTCCGGCGCCGGCCGCGTCCCCGGCCGTTCCGGCATCCCATGCCGGATCGAGGGCCGGGATGTCCAGGCTGACCCGGGCGCCGCGCCCGTCCGGCCCGGACTCCAACCGGATCGTGCCGCCGTGCTGCTCGACGATCCACCGGGCCAGGGCGAGGCCGATGCCGAAGCCGGTCTCGTCGGGCCCCGCGCCCGTGCCGCGCCGGAACCGTTCGAACAGTTCGGCCTCGGGAGCGCCGAAGCCCGACCCGTCGTCGGTGATGGTGATCCGTCCCACCGGACCCGGACCGGTCGCCAGGGCAACCTCGACGCGCGTCAGTCCGGTGGCGTGGCGCAGGGCGTTGTCCACGAGGCTCTCGACGGTCTGCCGGATCCACTCGCGGTCGGCGAGGCACTCGACGTCCCGCGTCCCGGGATCGAGGGTGAGCGCGACCCGCCGGCGCGCGGCCTCCGAGCCCATGTTGTCCACCGCCTCCGACAGGACCAGGGCGAGGCCGAGGGGGCGCTTGTCGAATTCGATCTCGCCCGATTCCGAGCGGGCGACGCGCAGCAGGTCCTCCACCCGCAGCTTCAGCCGCTGCGCCCGCTTCCGGATCGTGGCGAAGATCGGCCCCGGATCGGCGCCCCTCGTCGCGCCCCGCAGGGCGAGGTCGCACTCGCCGAGGATCACCGTGAGGGGCGTGCGCAGCTCGTGACTGACGTCGGCGAAGAAGCGGCGCCGCGACTGGTCGGCGGCTTCGAGGCGGGCATTGGCGGCCCGCAGGTCGGCGGTGCGCGTCGCGACGGTGTCCTCCAGGGCGGCCCGGTCGGCCACCACCCGCGACTCGCGGCGGGCCAGGCGGGCGGCCATGCGGTTGACGTTGGTCATGAGGAGGCCGAGCTCGTCCCGGGTCGCCACGGACAGGCGCGTGTCGAGGGCCCCGTGACCGATGGCGCTCGCCGCCCGGCGAACCTCCTCGATCCGCGCCAGGGTGGGCCGGGTGACGCCGCGATAGAGGATCGCCAGCAGCACCAGGGCCGCCGCCACCGCGGAGGCGGCGGCCCCGCGCAGGCGCGCCGACAGCGCCCGGGCCTGCTCGGAACCCAGCGCCATGCTGCGCCGCTCGGCCTCGATGAGGAACGAGAGCGGTTGCCCGGTCATGGCGCCGAACCCGTTCAGCGCGCCCTTGATAGAGTCCTGTCGCCGCTCCTGGTCGGTCTGGCGACTGATGAGCGTCACCTGCCGGTCGAGCACGGCGCGGGCCGCCCTCAGCTGCGCCATGGGGCGCGTGCGTGCCGCGTACTGCATCCGGTCGGCGGGATCGTCGCTCGGGGGGAAGCTCTTCGCGAGGGCCTCGTCCACGGTGGTCAGCGCGCGGTCGGCGTTGTCGCGGGCGATCGCCATCGCCTCGGGCTGTCCATCGGGATTGCCCACGGTCTCGACGGCCGCGAGACCGAACTGCGTAAGGCGGCCCGACAATTCCGCCAGCAGTTCCAGCCGTCGCTGCGCCTCCAGCGTCCGATCCACGGTCCGTTCCGCCGCGCCGATCGCCGCCAGCGCCGCGGCGGCGGCGAGCACCACCACGATGGCGGTACCCCCGAGCAGCAGCGCGAAGCGGACCTTCAGCGAGCGCATGGTCGCGACACCGTCTCGAAAGCCGGCCGGATCGGCTGCGATCGTCCCGTCCGCACCCTCATCCCGCGGGGCTGGGAGTGATGCTGCCAAGCGGGCTGCGGCGCGGGCCGGAATGGGCCCTGCGGCTGAACCCGGGATCCCGGAATGGCGCCGTAGCGGCCCGGGTCGCGCGCCGGCGCCGAGGGATCAGGCTGAGGGTGGGACATCCGTGACCTTCGAACGCCGGTCGGCGGAGGCCGATCGCCGATCCACGGCCCCGTCGCGGACGCGAGCATGTCACCGCCGGGCCGGAGAACCAAGCCGACTTCACAGATCCTTCGGCACGCTGTCCTTGGCGGCGCAGCGCCAGCGCTCGACATGCCATTCGGGATGCGTGGCCTGCCAGGTCGCCAGTGCGCTCTGGGAGTTGCGCAGGCATACGAACGGGCTCGATTTCTCGAACGACATCTCGATCCGGTCTTCGCGGCAGGTCGAGGGCTGGGCGACGAGGCAGATCGACAGCAGCAGCAGCATGGGCGCGTCCCCGCATTGCCGGCCTCGGACGGGCCGGCTTGGCGCGGAGCATAGGACGCGTCCACGGCCCTTGCCCAGGCGGCGTCAGGCCGCGACCCAGATCTCGCCCTTGGCGATGGTGGCGAGATCGCCCGAGTAGCGGCGCAGCGGCCGGGCGAGGAGATCAGCGTGCTCGGCGCTGAGGCCGCGCAGGGACCGCGCCAGGAGCCGCAGGTACACGAGGTCGTGGGTCCCGGTCTCCACGAAGGTCGCAGCCATCCGGCCGTGCGAACCCAGGACGAGGGTGCCGCGGCGCATGCCGAGACCGGGATGGTCGCCCACGGCGAGGGCGGCCAGGGTGCCGGCGATCATGCGCGAGCCCGCGAAGGCGCCCGCGCGGCCGGCCAGGATCATCCCGCGCCGCATCCGGTCGCCGAGATGCGCCCCTGCCGTGCCGCGGATGATCAGCGTCGCGCCGTCGAGCCCCGCCTTGGCGGCGTAGACCGCGCCGCCGGCGTAGTCCCCGGCGTCGCCCTCGACGGTGATGATGCCGCCGGTCGCTCCGGACGCGGCGTAGGGTCCGGCCGTCCCGGTCACCGTCAGGCGGCCGCCGGCCATGCCCGCGCCGAGGCGCTGGCCGACGTCGCCGGTCACCCGGATCGTCCCGGCCGACAGGGCGGCGCCGACCCGGTCGAGGCGCTCGTGGCCGCCCTCGATGGTCAGGCTGTCGGAGCCGTCGAGGGCCACGGAGAAGCAGTCGCCGAGGCGCACGCCCGTGCGGGTGGTCCCGACGTCCAGGCGCTCGGCCTCGCCTTGGGACAAGCCCTTCAGCGCCAGGGGGTTGATGGCGCGGAAATCCAGCCGCTCGGGCGGGGCCGCGCGCAGGGTGAGGGTGCTCACGGCTCAGCCCTCCGGCTTGGCATCGTCGCGCGCGATCAGGTCGCGCAGGTGATAATGGTGGCGGCCGAGATTGCCGCCGTAATTGCCGGCCGTGACGGCGATCAGCCCGTGCTTCCCGCCGATTTCGGTCGCCGCGTGCAGGCCGGCGCGCATCGAGTCCGACACGCCCTGCGAGGTCAGGGCATCGATCACGATCTCCAGCACCACGCCGCATTCGGCCGGGAGCGCCGAGCCGGCCCGCCCCTTCAGGGTCGGGCAATAGGCGTCGTTGGTCGACGCCATCATGCCCTTGGTCCGTCCGCCGACCTTCGACCCGGAGCGGACGATGCCCCCCGGGAACGGCAGGATCGCCCCCGGCACCGCCTTGGCGGCCTCCACGGCGATCTCGGCCACCTTCAGCGTCTCGGCGTGGTTGCGGCCGAGGAACAGCAGGTTGCCGCCGCCGACCGCGCCGTCGACGGCCCGGACCGAGTCCTCGCACAGGAACTCGCCGTCCATCACCGGGATGCGCCAGTAGCGCCGCGCCTTGCCGGAGGCGTCGGGCAGGCGCTTGGCCACCGCGAAGCCGTCGCCGAAGTAGCGGATCGCGCCGCCGAGCTTGATCTTGTTCGGCCCGTCCACCCCCGCGTAGCAGGCGGTGCCCGGGCAGGTGAGGATGCACTGGCCGACCCGCTTGATCAGCTGCTCCTTGAGGCCGTTCGGCTCGAAGCCGAAGAGCAGGATCCGCACGCCGGGGCGCCCGTCCGGCGTCTCCTCCGGCGACAGCTCGGCATCGATCCCGGCCTCGGCGCCGCAGCCGATCACCGAGGTGGCGAAGCCGGTCATCGTGGTCGCGGCGATCATCGCCCACTTGGCGGTGTCGTTGGTGACCACGATGGCGGTGCCGGCCACATCGAACGCCTCCGCGAAGGTGTCGATGACCCGGATACCGTTGAGGGAGAGGTCAGACATTTTTTTGGGACTTCCGCGACGGCCAGATCCCTCCCCCCTCTGCGGGGGAGGGAGGGCGGGTGCTTGAAAGATCCGGACTACCCTTGAATTCGGCGGACATCGCCATTGTCAGGCCCGACATGCGACCTCCTCGAACACGCCCTCGCCGAACGCGGCATCGGGCACCGCGAAGCTGTCGAGTCCCTCGCCGAACCGCTCCGTGAGGTAGGTATCGGCGCGCTTCGCCATGGCCTTGTCGGCCTCGACGGTGAGCGACAGCGTGCGCCCGGTGCGCCACTCCACCACCTCGCCGTCCTCGACGATCGGCACGCCGTCCTTGAGGACGAGCTTCGCGGCGGTGAACATGGCGGTGCGGTCGCTGTCGTCCCGGTAGACCGCGACGTCGGCCCGGGCGCCGGCCCGGAGATGCCCGCGGTCGGCAAGGCCGAGGAGCTTGGCCGGCCCGGAGCGGGTCAGCTGCGCGATCTCCGAGAGCGTGTACTCGCGCTCCAGGCCCGGCAGGCTCGAGCGCTCGCCCACGACGCCGGGCAGGGTGGCGATCTCGCGGTCGCGCTCCGACTTGTCCATCAGCAGGTGGATGATCCGCGGGTACTGGGTGAACGGGCCGCCGTTCGGGTGGTCGGTGGTCAGGATCGTCCGCTCGGGATCGGTGGAGAGCAGCATGATCTCCAGGCCGATCGCCCATTGCAGCGAGCTGGTCGGGCCCCGGGGCCGGTACAAGAACGGCACCACGCCGCCGCCCTCGGCGTCGCCGGCGTTCAGCACCCACTTCTTCGGCTTCGCGCCCTTCCGTCCCGCGAACTGCCGCAGGATGTCGAGGGAGACGGTCACGGTCTGGCCGAACACCACCTGCCCGATATCGAGGGTCGCGTTCGGGTTGTCGGCGATCGCCTGGGCGATCCGCTCCGCGGCCGAGCGGAAGCCGCCGGTGCCGGGATTGGCTGGATCGACGGCGCCGTAGGCGTAGAACTGGGCGTGGGCGAAGTGGATGCGTCGGCCTTCCGCCGCATCGAGGGTCGCCATGAAGCTGTCGTCCGCTCCGGGCAGGCCCAGGTTGTTGCAGTGGACGTGGAGCGGGTGCGGGACGCCGATCTCTTCGACCGCGTCGAGGAGCGAGCCCATGATCTGGCGCGTCGACAGCCCGTAGCAGGGGATCTCGTCGTCGAGGGAGAGGCGCAGCGCCCCGTCCTTGAAGGCGGAGGCGCCGCCGGCGTTGATGCACTTCACCCCGAGCCCGCGGGACTGGGCGACCGAGAGGGCGACGAGGTCGCGGACCGCATCGCCGCCCTGCCGCTCGCGCAGCAGCTGCAGCAGCTGGTCGTCGTTGCCCATCACGGTGAGGGCGCCCCGGTCGAGCAGGGGGATGTCGGCGAGTTCGAGCTGGGTCCCCAGGGCGTGGGTCGGCGGCATCGCCGGCTCGACCGCCGTCGTGTAGCCCATCCGCGCATAGGTCGCGCCGATCCAGGCCGCCGCGCCGCCGGCATGGGCGAAGGGATGGCCGTCCGGGGCGGCCTCGCTCACGTAGAGGTCGGGCAGGAGCAGCCGCGAGGTGATCACGTTGCCGCCGGCGATGTGCGAGTGCACCTCGACGCCGCCGGCCATGACCACGCAGCCCGCCGCGTCGATCACCGCGTCGGGCTCGCGGCCCGGCGGATCGACCACGCGGCCGTCCTCGATCCAGACGTCCCCGACGGAATCGCGGGACGCGGTGGGATCGACGACGCGCCCGCCCCGGATCACGCTCAGCATGCGGAGTCACTCCTCGACGCGGGCCGGCTCTTGGCCAGGCGCTCCTTGAGCGCGCGCAGCACCGATGCGGCCGACGGCAGATCCGATGGCGCCGCGGCCGGCCGGAAGGTCAGCGCGGCGCGCTGCTCGTTCCACAACACGCCGCCGTGGTCGTGGCCGGGGCGGCCGACCGCCACGACCACCTCGGCGCTCTGCGCTTCGGCGTCCGAAACCAGCGCCACGGACGGCACCGCGGACAGCCAGTCCGGGCGCGCCACCGGCACGGAGGCGAGCCAGAGCACGGCGTCGACCTCGCCGGCGGCGACCTGCCGGGCGGCGTCGAAGCGCCAGGGATCGTGCTCGGGCACGCGCCGGCCGAAGCCGCTGCGGGGCGCCTGACCGGTCAGCCAGGCCGAGACCGGGACCACGGCCCGGTCCTGCCCGGCTCCGTTCACCGCGAGGGTGAAGCAGCGCGTGGTCTCGCACAGCGCCATGGCCAGGCCCTGAAGCATCTCGACGCCGGCCTCGCCGAGCTCGGCGGGATCGTACAGCAGGACGCCGTACCGGGCGGCGGCGAGGCGGGCGGCGATCTGGCCGGGAAGCGCGTCGCCGGCGAGATGGCCGCGGGCATGGGCGCTCAGCAGGCCGACGGCCTCCGGCAGCCCGCCCTCCGCGGCCCAGGACAGCGAGGCGGTGGCATTCGCGCCGACCGCCAGCAGGGCGCGCTCCGATCCGGCGGCGCGGCCGCGGGTGGGATTGGCATCGATCAGACGTTTCAGGAGCGGGTCCTGCCAGGCGGCGGCGCCCACCACCAGCACCACGTCGGCGCGGCCCACGGCCTCCGCCGGCGTCGTGGTCAGGGCGCCGCTCCGGCTCAGCGCGCCGAGTTCGGCGTAGGTCCCCACCGAGCCGGCGGTATCGACCGAGGCGCCGATGCGCCCCGCGAGGTCGAAGGCCCCACGGATCGCCGCCACGTCGGCGCTGAGCCCGGCGATCACCGGTGCGCGCGCCTTGGCGAGGAGGGACGCGGCCGCCTCGATGGCGGCGTCCGCGTCCGTCGCGCCACCCTTCACCCAGGCTGCCATGCTCCCTCTCGCAACGTTCTTGCTTGGCTCTCGGAGCGGGCGACGGCCGTAAGACCGGACGAAGTAGGGTCGCCCCCTGACGGGGCCCCCACAGAGTCGGAATGGCGCGCCCGCCCGGCGAGGTCCGGGCAGACGGCAAACTCGGCACGCCGTCGCGGGCCCTAGGTTTGCATTCATCCGCGCACCGCGGCAAGGGGGTCCGGCCGATCGACCTCACGATCCCGCTGCTCCGGCAGCGCGCGGCGTGGGACAAGCGCGCCGATCATGCGGCCCGCCGGCGGGATTCGAGGGGATTGCGGTGGACGAGGTCCCCGAGCGGAACGAGGCGACGGACGACGGCGCTGTGCGGGTCGAGGCGCCGGCGCGGCTTCATTTCGGGTTTCTGGACCTGCACGGCGGGCTCGGCCGTCGCTTCGGCAGCATCGGGCTCGCCATCGATGAACCCGCGCTCGCGCTGACCGCGCGCCGTTCGGCCCGCGGCACGGTGGAAGGCCCCGAGGCCGATCGCGTCCGCGGCTACCTCCAGGCCGCCGCGGCCCATCTCGGCTGCGGCACGGACGTGGCGATGACCGTCGAGCGGGTGATCCCCGCCCATGCGGGCTTCGGCTCCGGCACGCAGCTCGCCCTGTCGGTGGCGGCGGCGCTGGCGCGCCTGAACCGCTCGCCGTTCGCGGCGGACGCCTTCGCGGACTCCCTGGACCGCGGCAACCGCTCCGGCGTCGGCCTGTGCGCCTTCACGACGGGGGGCCTGATCGTCGACGGCGGCCGCGGCCCGGATGGGGGACCGCCCCCGGTCATCGCGCGGCTGCCCTATCCGGAGGCCTGGCGGATCGTCCTCATCCTCGATTCGAGCATGGCCGGCGTGCACGGCACCCGCGAGGTCGAGGCGTTCCGCGACCTGCCGCGCTTCCCCGAGGCCGAGGCCGCGGAGATCTGCCGGATCACGCTGATGCAGGTCCTGCCCGCCGTCGCCCTCTCCGAACCGCGGGGGTTCGGATCCGGGATCACCCGGATCCAGGATCTGATCGGCGATCATTTCGCCCCCCACCAGGGCGGCCGCTACGCCAGCCCCGCGGTGGCGCAGGCGCTCGCCGCCGCCGCCGCGCAGGGTGTGCCCGGCTACGGTCAGTCCTCCTGGGGTCCGACCGGCTTCGCGCTGGTGCCCTCGGAGGCCGAGGCCCGGGCCCTGGTGACGAGCCTCGACCGGGGCGGCCCGCTCCGCTTCCTCATTGCCCGCGGCCGCAACAGCGGCGCGTCGATAACCGGACCGAACTGAGTCGGCCGTTGCGGGCTTGACCCGGGGCACGGCTCCGGGTTTGGACGGTGCGCAGGCGCGCCGGACGCGCGCCGCACGAGGATGCCATGGCCCGCTCGATCCTCCATATGCTGACGCCCCTCCGGCACATGAGCCCGTTCGACGTGAACATGGCCGTGGATGCCGGCTTCGAGACGGTCATGACCTACACCGAGGTCAGCCTCGCCGACGTGGTCTCGCTGACCCAGGATTCGATCTTCTCGCGCGCCCCGGCCGACGGCACCCGGACGGGCATCTTCATCGGCGGCAAGAACGCCGAGGACGCCCTCGACATGGTCGACCGCGCCAAGAAGGCGTTCGTGCCGCCCTTCGTGAACCACGTCTTCGCCGACCCGGCGGGCTCCTTCACCACCGGGGCCGCCATGGTGGCGCAGGTCTCCCGCGCGCTGCGGCAGAAATTCAACACCGATCTCACCGGCAAGCGCATCGTGATCTTCGGCGGCGCCGGCGTCGTCGCCTACGTGGCGGCGGTGATCGGCGCCCTGCAGGGGGCCACCACCGTGCTGGTCGGCCATGACGGCGAGGAGCGCGTCTCGAAGATCGCCTTCACGATGAAATGGCGCTTCGGCATCGAGGTCGGCGCCGTCGACGGCACCACGCCCGAGGACCGCCGTGCCGCCATCCGGGACGCGGACGTGATCCTCTCGGCCGGGCCGGCGGGCATCCCGATCCTCTCGGCGGAGGATCTGGAGGCGGCGCCCAAGCTCCTCGTCGCCTCCGACGTCAACGCCGTGCCGCCCGCCGGCATCGCGGGCATCGACGTCAACGCGGTCGACGTGCCGCTGCCCACCGGCCGGGGCGTGGGCATCGGCGCGCTGGCGGTCGGCAACGTGAAGTACCAGACCCAGCGGCAGCTGTTCGACCGGATGCTCGCCTCCGACACGCCGCTCTGCCTCGACTTCCGCGACGCGTACACCCTCGCGGTGGAGATCGCCGGCTAGGGCGATCCGGACCGGTCCCGGATGGCGGACGGGGTCCTGATCGCCGCGCAGGCCGGCCGCGCCCTGGCCGAGGCGGCGCGCCGCGCCGGGCTTCGCCCCTACGTGGCCGACCTGTTCGGCGATTCCGACACGCTCGCGCTGGCGGAAGCGCACGAGATGCTGCCCGGTCGTCTCGGCGCCGCGCCGGACGGGGACGCGACCCTGGCGGCGCTCGACCGTCTGGCCGCGATGGCCGGGCCCTCGGTCGGCTTGATCCTCGGCAGCGGCTTCGAGGACGCGCCCGGCCTCGTCGCCCGGCTCGCCGGCCGGCACCGGCTGATCGGCGCCTCGGCCGACACCCTCGCGGCGCTGAAGGATCCGCAGGCCTTCGCCAGGCTCTGCGCGCGCCTCGGCGTGCCGCATCCCGCGATCGCGACGGAGCCGCCGGCGGATCCCGCCGGCTGGCTGCTCAAGCGGGGAGGCGGCAGCGGCGGCACGCACATCCGGTCGGCCACCCGCTCACGGGCGCCCGAGGGCCATTACTTTCAGACCCGGGTGCCGGGACGACCGCACGCGCTGAATTTCGTGGCCGACGGCCGCACGATCCGGATCCTGGCGATCACCGAGCAATGGTGTGCGCCGACGCCGATCCGGCCCTATCGCTACGCCGGGGCGCTGGTCCGCGGCGTCGGCGAGACCCCGGCGCTGCCGGGGGGGACCGTCGACGCCATCGCGGACGGCACCGAGCGGATCGTCGCGGCGACCGGCCTGCGCGGGCTCGGCAGCGCCGACGTGCTGGTCGACGGATCGGGCTGGTGGCTCACCGAGATCAACCCCCGGCCCGGCGCGACGCTCGATGTCCTCGACCGGCGGGCGACGCCGCTGCTGGCGGCGCATATCGCGGCCTGTCTCGGGACGATGCCGGACCTCGGTCCGTCGCCGGCGGATGCGGCGGCCGCGCAGATCTGTTACGCGGATCGGGAGCATGCGCCCGTCCCGCACGTCGCATGGCCGGACTACGTGCGCGACCGACCGCGTTCCGGCTCGGTGGTCCGCCGCGATGCACCCCTCTGCACGGTCCTGGCCGAAGGCGCCGACCGGACGGAGGCTTGCGCCTTGTTGGAGACGCGGACGGCGCGGCTTCGGGCCGGTCTCGCGCGAAAAACGTTACACCCCGAGGAACCCCTGTCATGAGTGCCAGCCAGTCCTATCCCAGCGTCAACGCGCTCTCGGCGCCGCTCGTCGAGCGGCTCGTGGCGGACGCCGCGACCCTGCGGCTCGCCGTGTCGCAAACGGCCGGCGGCGTTCGGATGGTCGATGCCGGCGCCCAGGCGCGGGGCTCGATCGAGGCCGGGCGGCGCATCGCCGAGATCTGCCTCGGCGGCCTCGGCACCGTGACCATCGCGCCGAGCGGGCCGATCGCGTCGTGGCCGCACTCGGTGACGGTCCACGCGGCCGACCCGGTGCTGGCCTGCCTGGGAAGCCAGTACGCGGGCTGGAGCCTCGCGGACGACACCGGGGATTCGGGCTTCTTCGCCCTCGGCTCGGGGCCGGGCCGGGCGGTGGCCGCCGTCGAGGACCTGTACGGCGAACTCGGCTACCGGGATTCCGCCACCAAGACCGCGCTGGTGCTCGAGGCGGCCGGCGGCCCGCCCGACAGCGTGGTCGCCAAGGTCGCGGAGGCGTCCGGCCTGCGCCCCGATGACCTGACCTTCATCTTCGCGCCGACCCAGAGCCTCGCCGGTTCCACCCAGGTGGTGGCCCGCGTGCTGGAGGTGGCCCTGCACAAGGCCCACACGGTGGGCTTCGACCTGCACGCCATCGTCGACGGGATCGGCTCGGCGCCCCTGTCGCCGCCGCATCCGGACTTCATCAAGGCGATGGGCCGCACGAACGACGCGATCATCTACGGCGGACGCGTTCAGCTCTTCGTCGATGCCGACGATGCGGACGCCAGACAGCTCGCCGAGCAGCTGCCCTCGACCACCTCGAGCGACCACGGCGCCCCCTTCGCCGACATCTTCGCCCGGGTGAACGGCGACTTCTACAAGATCGACGGCGCCCTGTTCTCGCCGGCCGAGGCGATCGTCACGTCGGTGCGGACTGGCGCCACCTACCGCGGCGGCCGCCTGGAGCCGACGCTGGTGGAAGCCTCCTTCGCCTGAGGCGCGCGCCGGGCCCCTGGCCGGAGCGGGCGTCGATTGCCGCCGACCGGGGCCCCGGTCCTCCCCTCTGTCCCTCTCCCGCACGGGAGGGGGCCCCGTGCGCCGACCCGCCGTCGGACCGCCGCGCACGCCGCGTGTCCGGCGGCGCCGCTCCCAGCGGGACGCCGCCCTCATCCCATGAAGCGCTTCCATCCGTGACGATCAGGACCCCCATGCGCATCGGGCTCGCGGCCGAGAACGGCACCTGGCACAGGAACCGCCTGCTGTCCGCGCTGCGCGCACAGGGGGTCGAGCCCGTGCTGTTCTCGCTGGCCGACGTGGCGGTCGTCACCGGCGGTGGCGAGCCGCTGCGGATCCCGGGCTTCCCGGACGCGCTGCCCGACGGGGTGCTGATGCGGACCATCGCGGGCGGCACCTTCGAGGCCACCACGATGCGGCTCGGCGTGCTGCATGCCCTGGTGGCGGCGGGCGTCACGGTCTGGAACGCGCCGACCGCGATCGAGCGCTCGGTGGACAAGGCGGCCACCTCGCTGCTCATCGCCCGGGCCGGCCTGCCGACCCCCGCGACCTGGGTGTTCTCGAAGCGCGAGGCCGCGGCCGCCCTGGTGGCGGACGAGGCGCGGCCGGGCGCGCCGCTCGTGCTCAAGCCGCTGTTCGGCTCGCAGGGGGAGGGTCTCGCCCTGATCGAGCGGCCGGAGGACCTCCCGGACGAGGAGGCGGTGGCGCGGGTCTATTACCTCCAGCGCTACGTGCCCCGCCGGGACGGCCTCTGGCGCGACTACCGGGTGTTCGTCTGCGACGGGCGGGCCCTGGCCGGCATGATCCGCGAGGGCGACGGCTGGATCACCAACGTCCACCGGGGCGGCCGGCCGCTGCCCTGGGCGATGCCGCGGGCGGCGGCCGAGCTCGCCGAGGCGGCGGCCGGCGCGGTCGGCGTCGATTATTCCGGCGTGGATCTCGTCGAGGACGGGGAGGGCGGCTTCTCCATCCTGGAGGTCAATTCCATGCCCGCCTGGTCGGGTCTCCAGACCGTGTGCGAGACCGAGATCGCCGCCGCGGTGGTCCGGGGCTTCCTGGCGGCCGTCCGCGGCGCCAGCCGTCCCCGGCTCGTGGTGGCATGACCCGGCTCGACGCGGGCCTGATCGCCACGCTCTACCGGGCCGCCTGCCTCGCCGAACTCGACGCCCTGAAGCCCGGCAACGTCCACGCCTACGCGGCCGGCCACCGCATGGTGGTGGCGGATTTCGTGAGAAGCGCCGAGGCCTCGGCCGCGCCGCTGACTGAGGCCGGGGCAGGGGTCGGCGCGCGGATCCGCGACGGCGTCGCGGCGACCGTCGCGGCGGTGGGCCAGAACACGAATCTCGGCATCCTGCTGCTCTGCGCCCCTCTCGCGGCCGCCGCCGAACGGGGACAGCCGGTGGCGAGCGTGCTGGACGGTCTCGACGGGGCCGATTCGGCGGCCGTCTTCGCGGCGATCCGCATGGCCAATCCGGGCGGCCTCGGCCGCGCCGGCCGCCACGACGTCGCGGCCGATCCGCCCGCCTCGTTGTTGGACGCCATGGCGGAGGCGGCCGACCGCGACCGGATCGCCCGCGCCTACGTCACCGGCTTCGACGACCTGCGGACGATCGGCCTTCCGGCTCTGGCCGAGGCACGGAGCGCGGGGCTCGACCCGTCCTGGTGCACCACGGCGATCCATCTCGCCTACCTGACGGCGGTCCCCGACAGCCACGTCGTCCGCAGGCACGGCGCCGCGGCGGCCGAGGCCCTCCGCCGCGAGGTCGCGACGGCGTGCGCCGGCCTCGACCTCGCGTCCCGGCCGGTGGCACCGCTCCTCGCCCTCGACGCCGGCCTGAAGGCGCGCGGCCTGAACCCGGGGACGAGCGCGGATTTCACGGTCGCGACGCTGTTCTGGGACGCCCTCGCGGCGGCCGGCGCCGCGCCGGCCTGAACCCCGCGGGCGTTCGGAAGTTCCCAGGGGCGGACCGATAGAAATTCCTTCGTGTCAGGGCCTTGCGCGGGTTGTGACCCGCTGGGCCCCGCTGTAGGGTCCGCCGCGCTGTCCGGCCCAACCGGCTCGGCTCATCCGGCTCGGCCGGCATGGTCGGGCGCCGATAACAAGGATGGCTTCCCGGCCGCGGCACCGCCCGGCGCGCGGCTCTATTTCGGAATCCAGGGAGAGACACCGAATGGCGAAGATCACCAAGGTTCAGGTCGGCGAAGCACTCGTCGGCGACGGCAACGAGGTCGCCCACATCGACCTCATCATCGGACCGCGCGGTTCGCCCGCCGAGACCGCGTTCTGCAACGGCCTCGTGAACAACAAGCACGGCTTCACCAGCCTTCTCGCGGTCATCGCGCCGAACCTGCCGTGCAAGCCGAACACGCTGATGTTCAACAAGGTCACCATCAACGACGCCCGTCAGGCCGTCCAGATGTTCGGCCCGGCCCAGCACGGCGTTGCCAAGGCCGTGCAGGACTCGGTCGCCGAGGGCATCATCCCGGCGGACGAGGCCGACGACCTGTTCATCCTGGTCGGCGTGTTCATCCACTGGGAGGCGGCCGACGACGCCAAGATCCAGAAGTACAACTACGAGGCGACCAAGCTGTCGATCCAGCGCGCCGTCAACGGCGAGCCGAAGGCTTCGACCGTCACCGAGCAGCGCAACTCCGCGCAGCATCCCTTCGCCGCCAACGCTTAGATCGGGGACGGTCCTGGGCAGAGCGAGCCTCCGCCCGCACCGCGGGGCCTGCTCCAGCGACTGGCTTCGATCTTCTTAGGCCGATAGGGCTCCTGACGGGACGGCGAAAGCCGTCCCGTTTTTTTGTGGCCGATACGCCCCGCCTCGGATGCGTCCGGGGCGACGCGGCCCGCGTTCAATAGCAGGCGACCTGGACCGTGAATTCGCGCGCCTTCTCGGCGATCGCGGCGCCATCCATCGGGTCGCTGGTCCGCACGGCGATCGGGGGTTGGACCCCGTTCGCTTCGAGGAAGTTCAGCGCGATCATCGACTTGATCGCGAAGTTCACGTTCTGCGGAACGTCGCCCGACGCGAACGCCACCTGCTTGGACTGGATCACCCCGATCACGTTGCCGTACTGGTCCAGCGCGGGACCGCCGCTGTTGCCCTGGTGGACCGGCGCCGAGATCTGGATCTTGCGCGTGTCGTCACCGGAGCCCGCCGTCGCCGTCACGTTGCCGATGGTAAAGTTCCCGGTGGACGCCAGGACATCGCTCTGCGGGTAGCCGTAGACGTAGACGCTCTCGCCGAGCCGCGCCCGGACCGACAGCGGCGGCACCACCGCCTGCGGCACATCCGTGGTCAGGACCGCCAGGTCGTTGGTCGCATCGCCGGCGATGTACCGGGCCTTCACCGGCGGGCGGCCGGGCTGCCGGACCCGGTAGTCCGTGCATCCGGCGACGACGTGGTTGTTGGTCAGGACGTGCCCGCGCTCCGAGACGTAGAATCCGGTGCCGGTGCTCATGGTGCCGGCCTCGAGCTTGCGCGGCGCCGCCGGCCCGGGGGTCTCCTGGGCCGCGGCACGCGTCGCGTCCTTCTGGCAGCCGATGACGGCCTCGAACGCCTCCGTCGATCCGACCAGCGACAGGACGGCGATCTGCCGACCCTGGAACAGAACGCTGATGCTGCCGGCGCTCGACAGGTCGGCGGAGCGACCGATCACCCGTCCGCGATGATGGCCGCCGCAAGCCGCAATAAGAAAAGGGGCCGCCTCTCGGCGACCCCCTCCCAGTCTTACAGGTTGGCTTGGACTTAGAAGTCCATGCCGCCCATGCCGCCGCCGCCCGGCATCGGGGGGGCGCCGCTGTCCTTCTTCGGCGCGTCGGCGACCATCGCCTCGGTGGTCACCAGTAGGCCGGCGACCGAAGCCGCATCCTGCAGGGCGGTGCGCACGACCTTAGCCGGGTCGACGATGCCGGCCTGGATCATGTCGACATACTCCTCGGTCTGGGCGTTGAAGCCGTAGGTCTCCGAAGAGGTGTTGTCGGTGATCTTGCCGACCACGATCGAGCCTTCGACGCCCGCGTTCTGGGCGATCTGGCGGAGCGGCGCCTCGAGGGCCTTGAGCACGATCTTGATGCCGGCCTGGACGTCCGGGATTTCGCTCTTCAGCTCGGAGACCGCCTTCTTGGCGCGCAGCAGCGCGGTGCCGCCGCCCGGGACGATGCCCTCCTCGACCGCCGCGCGGGTGGCGTTGAGGGCGTCGTCGACCCGGTCCTTCTTCTCCTTGACCTCGACCTCGGTCGCGCCGCCGACGCGGATCACCGCGACGCCGCCCGCGAGCTTGGCCAGGCGCTCCTGGAGCTTCTCCCGATCGTAGTCCGAGGTCGTCTCCTCGATTTGCGCCTTGATCTGCGCGATCCGGCCCTCGATGTCGGACTTCTCGCCGACGCCGTCGATGATCGTGGTGTTCTCCTTCTCGATCCGAACCCGCTTGGCGCGGCCGAGCATGGGGAGCGTCACGTTCTCGAGCTTGATCCCGAGATCCTCGGCGATCATCTGGCCCTTCGTGAGGATCGCGATGTCCTCCAGCATCGCCTTGCGGCGGTCGCCGAAGCCCGGCGCCTTCACGGCCGCGACCTTCAGGCCGCCGCGCAGCTTGTTCACCACCAGCGTGGCGAGCGCCTCGCCCTCGATGTCCTCGGCGATGATCAGCAGCGGCTTGCCGGTCTGGACCACGGCCTCGAGCACCGGCAGCATCGCCTGCAGCGACGACAGCTTCTTCT